>JAEYDD010000032.1 GCA_023404095.1 Pseudomonadota bacterium
TGGTGAGGCGGTTTCTACGGCCCAACCCAAAACAAGTCAACAGCCCAAATGACAGTTTTTTGAAATTTTTCCCCGCACACAAACCAAAACCCCGGTTTTCCAGCATTCCAAACCACAAAAATTCTCACACAGAACCAAAACAGGGGAAACAGGGGGCAGATGCCTTCAATTATTCACATTGGCATCGTCATGAGCGGGTCGGGCACGCGGGCGGTGGCGATTCACGCGTACATATATCGGCTCCGATTTGACTTGCCCCTGCAACACGTACATCTTCGGGCCGCTGCCACGGCGACGCAACGACACGGGACAAACGCGATCGGCATGACGACGACCGACAGGAACATGATCCGCACGCTCGGCGACGAGCCGCCCCTGATGGCGGATGGCCGGCGCGCCCCGGACCGGCGCGAGATCTCGCTGCGCTGGCTTTCAGGTACGTTCCTGACCGGCATCACCTCTTCCATACTGATGGGGGTCGCGCTCTTTGCAGCCCTCGACGGCCGCCAGCAGCTGGCGATCCCGGCCGAGGCCTATGCAGCACTCGAGCCGCAGGACCACGTGCCCCATGCCGAAAGTGCGGCCAAGCGCGGCCAGCGCATTCTCGATCCCACCATCGTCGCCAAGCCCGCCGACAAGAAGATCATGGACGTTTCGACCATGATCCATGACGGCGAGAAGGAGGTCGTCCGCCGCAAGCCCTTCGCCCATGTGACGATGGCGCTCGCGGCAAGCAACCCCTCCGGGGCAGACTATCCGCCGTTCGATCCGCTCGCGATCTTCTCGGACGGTGAGCGCGACGAGCAGCCGGTGGCCCGCACCGGCACCATCTACGGTTCCGACGTCGAGTCGGAAGTTGCCCTGAAGAGCGGCGAATTCCCCTCCGGCGGATCCGCACTTGCCTTCTCCGACCAGATGTCGGTGGACGAAGTCGAAGAGAATGTACGTACCAACGGTTCGGCGCTCACCGACGGCAGCACCCAGATCGCTTCCCTCTACTATGTCGACCCGCAGCGCTTTGCCTCCGATGGCGGCGACCTCGACCTTTTGCAGGGGCTGACGGCACGCATCGTCGAGGAGAACATGAGCGTCTCCGATTTCGATACGCGCACGGACGACGACCCCGAATATGCCGAGAACGTCATTCCGGTCCGGCGGGCCCAGGGCATTGTCGACCTTATGGCTGCTTCCGGCTACAGCAAGGCGCAGGCCGAAGACCTGTCGCGCTATTTCGAAGGCGTGCTGGGCGGCGCCGAACTTGCGCAGGGCGACGTGTTGCGCATCTGCGTCATCCAGAAGGGAAAACAGGCCGACATCGTGCGGGCGTCCGTCTACTCCGGGGGCAGGCACGTCACGACCGTAGCACTTGATGACAAGGGACGCTTCATCCCGGGTGCGGAGCCGCCCCCGCTTTCGGCGGTAGCGACCGCCTTCGACGGCGACAACCGTCCTGTGATCGCCAGCGGCCGCGACCTGCCGCGCGTGTACGACGGGATCTATCGCGCAGCACTGTCCTACGGCATGAGCCAGGGCATGACGGCCCAGCTGATCCGGATCCTGGCCAGCAATGTGGACTTCCAGGCGCAATTGCGGCCGAACGATACGCTGGAAGCCTTCTTCTCCGTGGCCGACGACACCGGGGTCGCGACGGAGGACTCCGAGCTGCTCTTCATCGATGCCCGCTTCGGAGACAGCGAGACGCGGGTCTACCGTTTCCAGGATCCCGAAGACGGCACGATCGACTACTATGACGAGGAGGGCAAGAGCATTCGCCAGTTCCTCCTGCGCAATCCGGTACCGAACGGCAAGTTCCGTTCCGGCTTTGGCATGCGCCGTCACCCGATCCTCGGCTTTTCCCGCATGCACACCGGCGTCGACTGGTCGGCACCGCGCGGTACGCCGATCATCGCAGCCGGTAACGGTACCGTGGAAAAGGCGGGCTGGGACTCTGGCGGCTACGGCAACCAGACCCTGATCCGGCATGCGAACGGTTATGTGTCGTCTTACAATCACCAGAGCGCGATCGCCAAGGGCGTCAAGGTCGGGGGCAAGGTTCGGCAGGGCCAGGTCATCGGATGGGTCGGAACAACAGGCCTTTCGACCGGTCCGCATCTTCACTACGAGATGATCGTCAACGGCAACAAGGTCGACCCGCTGAAAATTCGCCTGCCGGGCGGCAAGTCGCTCGACGGCGAAGCGCTGGCGCAGTTTCAGGTGGAGCGCAAACGCATTGACGACCTCCTCGGCCGCAAGGCGGATGGTGCCGAAGTCGCAGCCAAGTAAACGAGCAAGCCCTTTCTGGCTTGAATGAAAAAGGCGCGCGGATCAGCTCCGCGCGCCATGTGTCTTCCATTTCGTGCCGACGGCCTCAGGCGGCCTTGCTTTTGCTGCCGACCGTGTGGAAGAGCAGCCGGTCGGACCCAGACGTGACCTTGACCGTCGAGCCGTCCGGGATCTCGTCCGAAAGAATCTTCTCGGCCAGCGGATCCTGCAGATACTTCTGGATCGCCCGCTTCAGCGGCCGTGCGCCGTAGACGGGATCGTAGCCCTTGTCGGCCAGCCAATGGGTGGCTTCTTCGTCCAGCTCCAGCGTGATCTTGCGCTCGGCAAGCAACTGCCGGACGCGACCGAGCTGGATGTCGACGATCGCCCCCATTTCCTGCCGCCGCAGGCGGTGGAACAGGATGATCTCGTCGACGCGGTTGAGGAATTCCGGACGGAAGTGCCCACGCACCACCGCCATGACCTCGTCGCGAACCTTCTCGCTGTCATCGTTCTCGCCGAGCTGGACCAGATACTCGGCCCCGAGGTTCGACGTCATGATGATCAGCGTATTGCGGAAGTCGACCGTGCGGCCCTGACCGTCGGTCAGGCGACCATCGTCGAGCACCTGCAGAAGCACGTTGAAGACGTCCGGATGGGCCTTCTCGATCTCGTCGAACAGGACCACCTGGTAGGGCCGGCGGCGGATCGCCTCGGTCAGCGAACCTCCCTCCTCGTAACCGACATAGCCGGGAGGTGCGCCGATCAGCCGGGCAACGGAGTGCTTCTCCATGTACTCCGACATGTCCATGCGCACGATCGCCGTCTCGTCGTCGAAGAGGAAGCGCGCGAGCGCCTTGGTCAGCTCCGTCTTCCCGACGCCGGTCGGGCCGAGGAAGATGAACGAGCCGATCGGCCGGTGAGGATCCTGCAGGCCCGCACGCGCACGACGAACGGCACGCGAGACCGCCTGCACGGCATCGCCCTGGCCGACCACCGACTTGGCGAGCTCGTCTTCCATCCGCAACAGCTTGTCACGCTCGCCTTCCAGCATCTTGTCGACCGGGATTCCGGTCCAGCGGGAGACCACATGCGCAATGTTGTCGGCCGTGACGACCTCCTGCACCATCGGATCGAGGTCACCCATGTCCTGGGCTTCGGCTTCTTCCAGCTCCTTCTCAAGGTGTGGAATGACGCCATAGGTCAGTTCGCCGGCGCGCTGGAACTCGCCCTTGCGCTGAACCATCGCCAGTTCGTTGCGGGCCTCCTCGAGCTTCTTCTTCAGGTCTGCGGCGTGGCCGAGCTTGCTCTTCTCAGCCTGCCAGCGCGCGGTCAACGCGGCTGCCTCCTCTTCCAGGGCGGTCAGGTCGACCTCGAGCTTTTCCAGCCGGTCTTGCGAGGACCGGTCGGTCTCCTTCTTCAAGGCCTCGCGCTCGATCTTCAGCTGAATGATCCGCCGATCGAGCTCGTCGAGTTCCTCAGGCTTTGAATCCACCTGCATGCGCAGGCGGGCCGCCGCCTCGTCCATCAGGTCGATCGCCTTGTCAGGAAGGAAGCGGTCGGTGATGTAGCGGTTGGAGAGGGTCGCAGCCGCAACCAGGGCGGAATCGGAGATCCGCACCTTATGATGCTGCTCGTATTTCTCCTTCAGGCCGCGCAGGATCGAGATCGTATCCTCGACCGTCGGCTCCTCGATGAAGACCGGCTGGAAGCGCCGGGCGAGCGCCGGATCCTTCTCGACATGCTTGCGGTACTCGTCCAGCGTGGTCGCGCCGACGCAGTGCAGCTCGCCGCGGGCAAGCGCAGGCTTCAGGAGGTTGGACGCGTCCATCGCCCCGTCCGCTTTGCCGGCGCCGACGAGCGTGTGCATCTCGTCGATGAACAGGATGATTTCGCCGTTCTCCGACTGGACCTCGTTGAGCACGGCCTTCAGCCGTTCCTCGAACTCGCCGCGATACTTCGCGCCTGCGATCAACGCGCCCATGTCGAGCGCCATCAGCCGCTTGTCCTTCAGGCTTTCGGGCACGTCGCCGTTGACGATGCGCAGCGCCAGGCCCTCGGCGATCGCCGTCTTGCCGACGCCGGGCTCGCCGATCAGCACCGGATTGTTCTTGGTGCGGCGGGACAGGACCTGGATGGTGCGGCGGATTTCATCGTCGCGGCCGATCACCGGATCGAGCTTGCCCTCGCGCGCATCGGCGGTCAGGTCGCGCGCGTATTTCTTCAACGCATCGAAGCCCTGTTCGGCATTGGCGGTATCAGCGGTGCGACCCTTGCGCAGGTCGTTGATGACCTGGTTGAGAGCCTGCGGAGAAAGTCCCGCCTTTGCGAGGATGTCGGCGGTTGCTGCCGATTTCTCGATCGCAAGCGCCAGAAGCAGGCGCTCAACGGTGACGAAACTGTCGCCAGCCTTCTTGGCCGCATCCTCGGCGGTTGCGAAAACGCGTGCAAGCGGCTGCGCAAGCGAGAGCGAACCATTGCCGCCGCTCACTTTCGGAAGCTTGGCAATCGCAGCCTCCGTCGCCCGCAGTGCCTCCTTGGCGTCGCCGCCGGCGCGCGCGATCAGCGACGCTGCCATGCCCTGCTCGTCGTCGAGCAGAACTTTCAGGATGTGCTCGGGCGTGAATTGCGGATTGCCATCGGCGAGCGCCTTGGTCTGCGCGGACTGCAAAAACCCGCGAACGCGCTCGGAGTATTTATCGATATTCATAAGACGACCTCCATGTCTCGACCGGCCCCTTCAGGCACCGGTCGGCGATTCAGGATCAGGCTCCCGTTCTCGGCAAACCTGTCAATTGCGAGGTTGGATGGCATTGAAGCATGTCAACCGCACACGGAATATGGGGAGGCGGCAACCGAATTAAAGGGAGGCGCCCGCCTCCGCCGCGGACTTTTTGCCAGGCCGGCCGGCCCAGCCTCGAAAAAGAGGAAAGACAAAAGAAAAGCCGCCTGCAACGCAGTGTTGCAGGCGGCCGTTCAGATCGGGCCAGTCGTCCGCCGAACGCCGGCGGCGCGATGGCAAATCATTCGGTCGTTGCCGTCTCCAGCACCGGGCCTTCACCCGAATCCGTCGCCTCATCCCCGGCCTTCTGGGCCTCGGTGCGACGGGGGCGCCGCTGGCGGGGGGCGCTGCGGCGGCGCGAAGGTTGAGGCGCCGATGCCTCTTCCTCCAGCGAGACCTCTGCCGGCGTGCCTTCGATGACCGGCTGAGGGCCTGTGCCGTCGATCACGGGCTCGGCAACAGCGACGGGCTCCGGCGCCGCTGCTGCGGCCGGTACCGGGGCCGATGCAGCCGCGGGGGCTGCAGCAACGGGGGCGTCGTCGCCAGAGAAATCGTCGTCCTGGTCGCGGTCGAAGCCGTCCCGGTCGTTGAAGTCCTGGCGATCGTCACGCTGGTGGCGTTCCTGCATCTGCTGTTGGGCAGAGAGGATGATTCGATTGTAGTGCTCGGCGTGCTGGAGATAGTTTTCCGCCATCACGCGGTCGCCGGCGCTCTGGGCATCGCGGGCCAATGCTGCGTATTTCTCCGCAATCGTCTGAGCCGTGCCCCTGATCTTTACGTCCGGACCGGAGCTGTCGTAGGTCCGGGTCAGCGGATTGCCGCCGCCCTTGCGGAAATTGTTGTTGTTATTGTTGTTATTGTTGTTGTTACGCCCGCGGCCGCGCTTGTTTTGCTGTCCTGGCCTCATATTTCACTCACCTGAACTCTGGTCTTGATGATCGTGTATTTACACCGCCCGGCCGCACAAGCAGACCCGGACGAATTTCGTCGGAGAACACACCACGCCCTTCGGTGGTCCTGTCGCCGCTGAACGTCAAATTGACAGGTACCTGCACAGAGCAGCTTCTAACCCCAGCAACTCTTCTTTGAGAGGAAGCTTCGCGTCGGTCATTGCAGAGCGAATCTGTTTCTCATGACCTTGCCCGGTGCGTAGGGGCAACCTATCCCGCTTCACCGCTGATTCCAAGCCTTTTCTTTGCGACCCTTCTGCGTTGGCAACGGAAATTGTGCACTTTCGACCCTGGTCGTCACCTACATGGCGGCAAAAATGAGAACACGGTCGTTTCCACCGAGGTCGCTTGCCGCCTCCAGGAGGCGAAAACCCTTGGCCTGCATCAGTTCCGTCACCGCTTGGCGCTGGTCGAAACCGATCTCCAGGCCGACCACGCCGCCGGGCGCCAGATGCGCCTTTGCTCCGTCGGCGATGGCGCGGTAGGCATCCAGCCCGTCTCCGCCCCCGTCCAAGGCCCGCCTGGGGTCGAATCGCTTCACCTCATCGGCCAGTTCGTCGACCACGGCGGAGCGAATATAGGGCGGGTTGGAAACAATTATGTCGTATCGACCGCTCACCGCGGTGAACCAGTCGCTCTTCAGAGCTTCGAACCGATCCGACAGATCATTAAGCTGGGCATTCGCCCGCGCTGTTTCAAGGGCGCCTTCCGAAATATCGGTTCCCGTGCCCACAGTGCCGGGCACGGCTTCGATCAGCGCCAGGCAGATCGCGCCGGTCCCCGTGCCGAGGTCGAGGATGCGGCAACTTCCCTTCGTCGCGACGATCCGCTCCACCACAGGAATGAGCCGCTCGACCAGGATTTCGGTATCCGGCCGGGGCTCCAGCGTCTCGGGCGACAGCGAAAGCATCAGCCCGAAGAATGGCCGCCGCCCGAGAATCCGGAAAACCGGCTCCCGGTCGATCCTGCGCATGATGGCAGCGGCGACGATCGCCTGCTTGGCCTCGTCGATCACCTGCGTTCCGGCGGAGATCATTCCAGCCGGTTCGAGGCCAAGAAGGCCGCCGACAAGCAGGCGGGCTTCACGTGCCGCATCCGCAATACCGCCGTCGGCGAGCCGACGCCGTGCTTCGGTCAGGACATCGGAAAGAAGCGCGCCGGGCACGCCTCAGCCCCGCTGTTCGGAAAGCTGCGCCAGCTGACCGGCCTGATAATCCGCCAGCAACGCATCGACCACCTCGTCGATCTCGCCTTCCATCATCCGGTCGAGCTTGTAGAGCGTCAGGTTGATGCGGTGATCGGTGACGCGACCCTGCGGGAAATTGTAGGTACGGATGCGCTCCGAGCGGTCGCCGGACCCCACCTGGCTCTTGCGGTCGGCCGAACGTTCACTCTCCGCCCGCTGGCGCTCCATGTCGTAGAGCCGCGACCGCAGCACTTGCATGGCCTTTGCGCGGTTCTGATGCTGCGATTTTTCGGAGCTGGTCACAACGAGGCCGGTCGGCAGATGGGTAATGCGAACCGCCGAATCGGTCGTGTTGACGTGCTGGCCGCCGGCGCCCGACGAGCGCATGGTGTCGATGCGAATATCTTCCGGACGAATTTCGATGTCGATATCCTCAGCCTCGGGAAGCACCGCAACAGTCGCTGCAGAGGTGTGGATACGTCCGCTCGCCTCGGTTTCGGGCACCCGCTGCACGCGATGCACGCCGGATTCGAATTTCATCTTGGCGAACACGCCGCGCCCCGAGATGGTGGCGATGATCTCCTTGTAACCCCCAGCTTCGCCCTCGCTGGCAGAGAGCACTTCCACCTTCCAGCCGTTCGCCGCCGCGAAGCGTTCGTACATGCGAAAGAGATCGCCGGCAAAAAGGGCTGCCTCGGACCCTCCGGTACCGGCACGGATTTCCACGATCGCACTCTTTTCGTCGGCGGCATCCTTGGGCAGGAGAAGGATCTGCATATCCTGCTCCAGCTTCTCGATTCGCTCCTTCAGGTCGGGCAGCTCCATTTCGGCAAGGTCGCGCATCTCGCGGTCGGTGCCTTTGTCGGCGAGCATTGCCTCCAGATCGGCAATCTCGCTGCCGGCCTTCTCGTATTCGCGGATCTTCGTCACGACCGGCTGCAGTTCCGAATACTCCGATGCCAGTTTGACATAGGTATCGGAATCCGGCCCCGCAGACATGCGCGCTTCGATCTCGCCGAAGCGCCGCTCCAGTTCCCGCATTTTCTCGACCGGAAGCTTTGCCACCGTAGAAACTCCAGATTTCCGCCGCGCACGCCAGAAAACCGGATCGGGGGTTTCATGACAGCGCGGATGTTGATGATCGGGCGATCGAAGCCGGCTGACAAGTTGGCCGATCGCGATGGGCGCGGCTACAGCGGAATTCCGTTCTCTGCGGCAAAATCCGTCAGGATCTGCCGTACCGAACGAACCGGCCGGGTGTCGTTCAACGCTTCCTCCATCACGACGCCCAGCTTCTCGGCTTCGAGGCTGAGCAGCATGGCCTTGACGGGCCCCAGCGCCGTCGCAGACATGGAGACCGAGCGGAAGCCGAGACCCAGCAGTGCCATGGCCGAAATCGGCTTGCCGGCCATCTCGCCGCAAAGCGTGACGGGTGTCGCATGGCGTTCGCCGGCCCGGACGATATCGCGCAGGACCCGGAGGAACGGCCGGCCGAGAACGTCGAACCGGTCGGAGACGCGCGCGTTTCCGCGGTCGACCGCCATGGTGAACTGGAACAGGTCGTTCGAACCGACGGAGACGAAATCCACTTCCGTCATCAGTTCGTCCAGTTGCCAGAGCAGTGCTGGCACCTCCAGCATGGCGCCGAACTGCAGCTTCTTCGGCAGTTGCTCGCCGATCTTCGACTGCCGTTCGATTTCCTTCTGCAGGAGCCCGCGCACCTCCCTAAGTTCGGCGACCTCCGTCACCATCGGCACCATCAGCCGCAACTCGCCACCAGCGGCGGCACGAAGCATCGCCCGCAGTTGCGTCCGCAAAAGCCCGGGCCGATCGAGCGATAGGCGCACCGCCCGCCATCCGAGCGCCGGATTTTCCTCGTCCGTGCTACGGAAGTAGGGGACCACCTTGTCGCCGCCGATGTCAAGCGTGCGGAACGTCACCGGTCGCCCCGCCGCCTGTTTGATGACGCTGCGGTAGAAGCCTTCCTGCTCCTCCGCCTTCGGCATGGTCGAAGCGATCATGAACTGCAGTTCGGTGCGGAACAGGCCGATGCCCAGCGCGCCCGATTCAGAAAGATGCGGCAGATCCACCAGAAGCCCGGCATTCATCTGCAGGTTGATGTGCTTTCCGTCCTTGGTCACCGGATCGACCGCGACGAGCGCACGGTACTGGGCCTGCCGTCGGGCGCGCAGCCGCACCTTGTCCTCATAAGACCGCTGCAGGTCCTGGACGGGGCGCAGGTGAACCTTCGCCTCGTCTCCGTCGATGATCACGGCGTCGCCATTTTCCGCCAGTGCCACTGCGCCGGCCGCCTGCCCGACGACGGGGATGCCCATGGCGCGGGCCACGATGACGACGTGGCTTGTGACGGCCCCCTCCTCCAGCACCAGACCGCGCACGTTTTCCCGCGGATAGTCGAGCAGTTCGGCCGCCCCCATAGCGCGCGCAACCACGATCGCGTCGCCGGGGAAGCTGGCGGCCGAAAGCTTGGCGCCATAGCCTGTCAGCTGTCGCAGCAGCCTGTTGGCGAGGTCGTCGAAATCGTGCATGCGCTCGCGCAGATAGGGATCCGTCAGGCGGATCATCCGGGCCTTGGTTTCGCTTTGAACCCGTTCGACGGCCGCCTCGGCCGTCAGGCCGTTGCGGATCGCCTCTTCCAGCTTGCGCACCCAGCCGCGGTCATGGGCGAACATGCGGTAGGTCTCCAGCACCTCGCGATGCTCGCCCTCCACCGGCACGTCGCGGCGCGACAGCATGTCGTCGATCGAGATCCGCAAGGACCCGAGCGCTTCCGCCAGACGGCCCAGCTCGTGCTCGGAGTCCTCGTTGAGGAGGTTCGTGACGACGATACGCGGCTCGTGCAGCACGACATAGCCGAGCCCGATGCCTTCGCAGAAACCGGCGCCGTCGATCGATACCGGACGCGAAAGGTCCAGTTCCAGGCCGGGCTTTGTGAGTTTCTTCAGCTCGCCCGTCGCCACCATTTCGGCGATCACCATTGCAGTGGTCTCTAGCGCCTCCAGCTCATCCTCGCGATAGGTCCGGCTCGCCTTGTTCTGCACGACGAGAACCCCGAGTGCACGCCCGGTCCTGAGGATCGGCACGCCGAGAAAGGAGTGATAGATCTCCTCCCCGGTCTCTGGAAGATAGCGGAAGGCGGGATGTGATTGCGCATCCGAGAGGTTCAACGGCTGCGCAGATGCGGCAATCGTGCCGACAAGGCCCTGCCCCATTTTCAGCTGCGCAAGGTGCACGGCGCCCGGGTTGAGGCCCTCTGTGGCGTAGAGTTCGAGAACGCCGTCCGAGCGAAGCACATAGACGGAGCATACTTCCGCGACCATGTTCTGTGCGATCTGGCGCACGATCTGGTCCAGGCGTTCCTGTGGCTCGAGCGGCTCCGCCATCAATTCGCGCAGCCGCTTGAGAAGGACGCGCGGACCCGCGGAGAGATCTCTCATCGCGTGGCGTCTCCCGAAAATGAACCCACCCGTGAAGCCGTCGGGAATCTGCCCGACGAATCCGGTCGATTACTTCTTATCGAGACCGTAGACGGAATGCAAAGTCCGTACTGCGAGTTCCGCGTACGGGCCGTCGATCAGGATGGAAATCTTGATTTCGGAGGTGGTGATGGCCTTGATGTTGATGCCCTTGTCGGCCAACGCCCGGAAGGCCGAAGCGGCAACGCCTGCGTGGCTGCGCATGCCGATGCCGATGACGGAGACCTTGACCAGGCCCGTCTCGTGCTGGATCACGTCGAAACCGACCTTCTCCTTGGCACCTTCCAGAACCTTCAGCGACTTCTCGACGTCGCCGGAAGGGACGGTGAACGTCATGTCGGTCTTCGAACCGTCCTCGGAGATGTTCTGGACGATCATGTCGACATTGATGTGGGCTTCGGCCAGCGGACCGAAGATCGCAGCCGAAACGCCCGGGCGGTCGGCGACGCGCCTGAGCGAAATCTGCGCTTCATCCTTGGCATAGGCGATGCCGGTTACGACTTCCTGTTCCACGATCTCTTCCTCATCACAAATCAGCGTACCGGGCGGGTTCAGAAGATCGCCCATGCCCGGCGCATCGGGATCCTCGAAGGACGAGCGCACGAAGGTACGCACCTTGTGCACCATGGCGAGCTCGACGGAGCGCACCTGCAGCACCTTGGCGCCCAGCGACGCCATTTCCAGCATTTCCTCGAAGGCGATCTTCTTCAGGCGGCGCGCCTTGGGCTCAATGCGCGGGTCGGTCGTGTAGACTCCGTCGACGTCGGTATAGATATCACAACGGTCTGCCTTCACCGCTGCCGCGATCGCCACAGCAGACGTGTCCGAGCCGCCGCGGCCGAGCGTGGCGACACGGTTGTCCGGGCCGATCCCCTGGAAGCCGGCAACGACGGCAACCTGGCCCTCGCCCATGCGGCGGATGATCTCTTCGCCGTTGATGTCGAGGATCCGCGCCGCACCATGGGCGTTGTCCGTCTTGATCGGAATCTGCCAGCCCTGCCAGGAGCGGGCGTTGATGCCCATCGACTGTAGGGCGATGGCCAGAAGTCCGGACGTGACCTGTTCGCCAGAGGCAACGATCGTGTCGTACTCGCGCGCATCGTAGAAGGGCGAGCTTGCGCCCGTCGCCTTAGGCATGCCATGCACCCAGCCGACAAGTTCGTTCGTCTTGCCCGACATAGCCGAAACGACGACGGCCACTTCGTGACCCGCATCGACCTCGCGTTTGACGTGGCGCGCGACATTGTGAATGCGGTCCAGGTCAGCGACGGAAGTTCCGCCGAATTTCATCACGATGCGTGCCATATCTGTCTACCGGTACTGGTGGGTCGCGCGGACGCGCGGAAAGTCGCGGCGTCTCTTAACCGAAGAGGGGGCAGGGCGCAATGGCGGGTTTGCTGGCGGTCGGCGGAGCTGCCATACGCTCAGCCATAGCGGCATGTCACCTCGCCGGCCTGCGACCTGCGATGCGCCAGCTTTTCCTTGCAATTCCGCGGCCGGTCGGGCCGTCCTTGCCCATCCAGACCGGCGTCCGCGAGAAGACGTCCGTCACCTCGGACGATCAGCACCGATACGAAGTGCCGCATGGCGGCATCGTTGCGCGCTCGCTGCAGCCGATCCTCCAATCTCTCGAGGCATGACCTCCACGCCCACCGCCACTTGCTCACGCGCGCCTCCCGCATCAGGAGGCTCGATGGTTCCCTTGCAATAGACATTCCACAAACGAATAGTTATGATGCAGCCATCAGAAAAACAGATGGCGCTACGTCCATGTCGCTGCCGCTTGAAAGCGAGCTTCTCCGGGCCTTCCTGATCATAGCGGACACGGGGAACGTGACGCGCTCCGCCGCAATGCTCGGCCGCACCCAGTCCGCCATCAGCATGCAGGTGAAGCGGCTCGAGGAAGCCATCGGCGCGCCGCTGTTCGAGCGCGGCCCGCGCGGCGTGACCTTGTCCGCGGAAGGACGGCGTCTGGTTCCCTATGCACAGCGCATCGTCGGACTGATCGACGAGACCGCGTCTGCAATGCGGTCCAAGCCGCTGGACGGACCGGTCCGTGTCGGCATCCCGGAGGAGTATACGCAAACGGTGTTGCCGCGGGCGCTGGCGGCTTTTGCCGAGTGCCATCCCGCCACCGAGGTCACCGTGCTTTGCGGACACTCGGCACAGCAGGCCAAGGCGCTGGAGAACGACGAGCTTGACCTCGCCGTCGTCTTCGACTGGCGCGGCACCCAGAGCGGCGACGTGCTTTGCGTCGATCCCACGGTATGGGTCACCTCGCGCGCCCACGAGCTGCACCTGCTGCGGCCGGTGCCGATCGCGGTTTATCGAAACTCCGACTGGTTTCGCGATTTTGCGCTCCGCTCGCTGCAACAGCATACCATTCCCTATCGCGAGGCATTCAGTTGCGACACCTGCAGCGGCCTTGCAACGGCCGTGTCGGCGGGACTCGCCATCGCCCCATTGGCCCGCAGCAATATTCCGCCCGACGCCCGGGAGCTGACCCGCGAAGACGGTTTCCCGCCGGTGGACTCGTCACGCGTGGTACTGAAGCTCAATCCGCACCGCTCCAGTGCCGCGATCACCAGCATGATAAAGGTCATCCGGGCCGCCTTTCAGCCAAGCGCCCTGGGGTAACCTCCTTGCCGCGGCGGGCGAGAGGTTGCATCGACCGGCGGAACGACGGAAGATTGGTTCGACGCGTGGGCGAGCCGAACGAACCGGGACTCGTGCCGGCGCAGATGGGACGAGCCGAATGGAGACGCATCCATGTCCGACGATTTCCACGCCTTCATCCAGAAACGTAAGGAAGTTGCCCGCGCCTACGTCAACGGCGACGCCGGCCCCCTGGAGGCGATCGCCGCCTCAACCTCGCCGGCCAGTTTCTTCCATCCACGGGGAGCAGTGGTGGAAGGCGCGGACGAGGTGCTCGCCCGTTACGTCGACGATGCCGCCTCCTTCAGCCCCGGCGGCGAGAGCGACATCGAGATCATCCACATGGGCCACGACGGCAAATTCGGCTATTGGGTCGGCTACCAGAATGCCACCGCACGCCTGAAGGGTCTCCCCGACCCCGTACCGATGCGCCTTCGCGTCACCGAAATCTTCCGCCGTTCGAACGGCCGATGGCAACTGGTGCACCGGCACGCCGACCTCGCCGACAAGGCTTGATACGCCTCTTCACCAGCTCCAGGCCAACGACATGGACGCACGCAGCCCCGTCCGGGCAACGGGAATGTCGGCGGCGGGCTTGACTTCAACGCCCAACCGTCCGACTTCAGGAGCGGAAGGAAAAGGAGCCGCCATGAGCGAGACTGCACGCACGACCATCGACCAGGCCGAAGTGGACCGTTTCTCTGCCATGGCTGCGGAATGGTGGGATCCGAACGGCAAATTCCGTCCGCTGCACAAGTTCAATCCGGTTCGCCTTGCCTACATCCGCGATGCTGCCTCGGCGCACTTCGGCCGGGATCCGAAAGCCCATCGTCCGCTCGAAGGCCTGCGCGTCCTCGACATCGGATGCGGCGGTGGCCTGCTGTCCGAGCCGATGGCACGCATGGGAGCCAGCGTCGTCGGTGCCGACGCTTCGGAGAAGAACATCGGCATTGCCAAGACCCATGCGGCCGGCAGCGGCGTCGAAGTGGACTATCGCGCAGTCACGGCCGAGGCTCTGGCCGAAGCGGGCGAGAGCTTCGATATCGTCTTGAACATGGAAGTGGTCGAACACGTCGCCGACGTGGATTTCTTCCTTACCACCTGCGCCTCCATGGTGCGCCCGGGCGGCATGATGTTCGTCGCCACCATCAATCGCACCCTCAAGGCTGCAGCCCTGGCGATCTTCGCCGCGGAAAATGTGCTGCGCTGGCTGCCGAAGGGCACCCACCAGTATGAAAAGCTGGTGCGCCCCGAGGAAATCGAAAAGCCGCTCCAGGCCGCCGGCCTGTCGGTGACCGATCGGACCGGCGTCTTCTTCAATCCGCTTTCCAACCAGTGGAACCTGTCCAAGGACATGGATGTCAACTACATGCTGGTCGCGCGCCGCGCGCAGGCGTGAGCCGGCCGCGGGCCGGCTGGACCGCCGCCGTCGCCATCTCAGGGTTTCAGGGAGCGGACATGCGCCAGCAGGTCCGCCTGACCAGGAGCATTGGCCTCGGCCAGCTGCCGCACGCGGCCACGGTCGATGACGACGCCCTTACCGGACGGATCGAACGCGGCCTTGAACGTGAAGGCAAACGGGCTTGGCCCATTGTCGTGCAGATGCTCCAGCCGCGCGACGCCGTCGGCCCATGCCGGCCGCGTGCCCGCGTCAACCCACCAAAGCACCAGTGGCGGCCAGCTTTGCTTGCGGTTCCAGTGGCGGGCATGCTTCAGCGCGTCGGCATGGACGCCGTTGTAGGAGAATGCCATCAGCGATTCCAGGTCCCGCCAGAGCGAAAGGGACGATGGCCCGCTGTCGAGGCCGCTTTCTGCGATGAAACGCGGGAAGACCTGCTCGCCCCAGCTGTCCGGCCCCTCGACACACGCATATCCGGAGCGGCCGACAAAGCCCTTGGCCCTCTCCGCCGCCGCGAAATTTGCGGCCTCCCGCAGGCGGAACCCTTCGACAGCCGGGCTCTCGTAGTCATCCACATGCAGGCCGAAATTGTACATCGCCAGATGATGGCGCGACGCGACAAGATGCGGCGCCATCGCTAGTTCTTGTCGTCAGGCAGGATCGGAAGCGGGGCGATCTCCACCCCTTCTTCGATCAGTGAACGCGCCTCCTCGGCCGTGGCCCGGCCGATCAGTCCGCGCTGTTCGCTTTCACCGTAGTGGATCTTGCGCGCCTCTTCCGGAAAGCGATCGCCGACATCTTCCGCGTTCGCCTTGATCGTCGCGACGATCTGACGAAGCTTTTCCATCGCCTGATGGTCGTGCGCGGTCATGACGGGATGCCGCCGTTCTTCCTTCTTGCGTGCCGTCGAGACCGACGGCGCCATCAGCCGCTTGCTGACGCGCGGCGAGCCGCAGGACGGGCAACTGACGAGCCCGCGTTCCTGCTGGCGGCCGAAATCATCCGACGAGCCGAACCAGCCCTCGAATTCGTGGGCATTGTCACAGACGAGGTCATAGCGGATCACGCGGCAACGCCTCCCGTTCCGGTCTGTGCGGCGATCTCCTCGACCGAAAAGGCCCGCCCGTTGCGGAGATTCGGGATACGCTCGCGGGCTGCCTTGACGGCGCCGATGTCCGCCTCGGCAATCACGATCGCCTCGCCGGTTGCGCCGGCAGAGGCGACCACCTTGCCCCACGGATCGATGACGATGGAGTGGCCGAAGGTCTCACGGCCATCCTGATGAACACCCGCCTGCGCCGCCGCGATGATGTAAACGCCGTTCTCGATCGCACGCGCCCGCAGAAGCGTTTCCCAGTGCGCCTCACCCGTCTGCCGCGTGAAGGCGGCGGGGACCGAAATGATCTGTGCGCCCGCCTGCGCCTCGGCCTTGAACAGTTCCGGGAACCGCACGTCGTAACAGATGGCAAATCCGAGCTTGGCGAAGGAGAGGTCGGCGACCTTGGCGACATTGCCCGGGCTGTAGACCGCGCTTTCGCGCCAGCTTTCGCCGTTGTCCAGATCGACGTCGAACATGTGGATCTTGTCGTAGGAGCAGATCCGCCGCCCGTCCGGTGCAAACAGGAAGCCGCGGTTTGCGACCTTGCCGTCCGAAAGCGCGATCGCGGTGGAACCAACATGGAGATGGATGCCGAGTTCGCCCGCCAGCTCGGCCGCCTTGCGCACGATCAGATCATCGCCTTCCGCCCGGAGGATGGCTGTCAGCCCCGCCCTGTCCTTCTGCACCGCACCGGTCATTTCAGGGGTCTGCACATAGATGGCGCCCTGAGCGGCAGCCTCTCGAACGAGGCGCTCCATCGACTGGGCGTTCACCTCCGGATCGATACCGGAGCACATCTGGACGGCGGCGATTTTCAGGGACATCGTGTTTCTATCCTCAGGCCGCCAGCAGCGGGTCCAGCTTGCCGGCACGCTCGAGCGCGTGCAGGTCGTCGCAGCCGCCGATATGCTCGCCGTCGATGAAGATCTGTGGGAACGTGCTGCGGCCGTTCGCGCGCTGGATCATCTCCTGGCGAAGCTCCGGTGCATTGGTGGCATCGAACTCGGTAAAGGCGGCGCCCTTCGTTTCCAGCAACTTCTTTGCGGCGCTGCAATATCCGCAAAACTGCCGCGTATAAATGTCGATCGAAGCCATTACAGCATTCTCCATAGCGATAGGCGGGTTCGTTGATCCCTCATATATGATCCGAAAGAGCCCTTGCAAAGGTCAAAACACGGACCTCCCCCGCCCCGCCGCGTATCAGGGCTCGCGTCGCCGCGGCAACCGTCGCACCCGTCGTATAGACATCGTCGACGAGCAGGATGCGCTTGCCGGCCAGTTCGACCCTGCCCTCTTCCGCAACCGAGAACGCTCCTTGCACGTTCTCCCGCCTGGCATTTGCGCTGAGGCCGATCTGCTGGCGGGTTCGCCGCTTGCGCTTGAGCACGCCGGTGGCCAGAGGTTTCCCGGTCTGGTGCGCGATCGCCCGCGCAAGCTCGGCGGCCTGGTTGAACTTGCGCGCCAGCAGGCGGTAGCGATGCAAGGGCACGGGGACGACGGCATCGCAATCTGCGATCAGGCCATCCGAAGCCCGCACCATCCATTGCCCCATCATCGGCGCGAGATCGGTGCGATCCCGATACTTCAGGCCGTGCACCAGATTGCGGGCAAGCCCGTCATGGACGACCGCGGAGCGCAGGCGCGTAAACGGCGGCGGATCCGCGATGGCATCGGCGCACAGGATGCCGGGACCCAGGTCGTGGGCGAACGGAAGGCCGAGCACCTCGCAATAGGGCCGCTCGATGAACCGCAGCGAGGACCAGCACCGCGCGCAGATTCCTGCATGGCGCCCCAGGATCACCTGGCAGCCCGGGCAGCAGGGCGGATAGACGAAATCGAGCGCTCCCCGCGCCGCCTCACGCATGCGGCCCAGCATGGCCTTTCGAAAATTGGCGGGATCGGTTTGCCTCACGCGGTTGACATTCCTATCTCCATACCGCCTTTGCAGGCGAGACACGCCCCTCAGCGCATCGAACGAATGGAATGTTCCTTGGAAGCGATCTTCGATCAAGCCCTGGTTGAAAAGAACCGTCTTCGCACGCTCAGATCGGATACGCCGCCGGCCGATTTCCTGCTGAAGATCGCCGCAGAGGAACTGTCCGAACGGCTGGCCGTTGTCGAACGCCAGTTCGAAACGGCAGCGGAAATTCACGGTTACACCGGCCTTGCGGCGCGGGCGCTCCTTGCGACGGGCAAGATCGGAAAGGTCACCCGCATCGAGACCCATGCCGCGTTTGCAGCGCCCGGCGATCACTTCAGCATGGCCCCGCTGGAGCAGCTGCCGTTGGAACCGGCGTCGATCAATCTGGCCGTATCGCCGCTTTCACTGCACCTGACCAACGACACGCCTGGCATGTTCGTCCAGATCCGGCGCGCGCTGAAGCCGGACGGCCTCTTTCTTGCCGCCGTCCCGGGCGCAGACACGCTGCAGGAACTTCGCGACGTGCTGCTGCAGACGGAGGTGGAGATGACGGGCGGAGCCAGCCCGCGCGTCATCCCCTTCGCCGACATCCGCGACATCGGCGCCCTGCTGCAACGCGCGGGCTTCGCCCTGCCGGTGACGGACAAGGAGACGTATACCGTCCGCTACGATTCGCTGTTTGAGCTGATGCGCGACCTGCGGGCCATGGGCATGGCAAACCCGCTTGCCGCCCGAAGCCGCAAGCCGCCGGGGCGCTCATTTTTCCTGCGGGCAGCTGAACTGTATGCGCAACGCTATTCCGATCCGGACGGCCGCGTGCGCGCCACCTTCTCGATCATCTATCTGTCAGGATGGGCGCCGCACGAGAGCCAGCAAAAGCCGCTGAAGCCCGGTTCGGCAAAGACGCGCCTCGCCGACGCGCTCAAGGCGAAGACGTTCGACTGACGTCAGCCCGCATTCACGATGGCATCGCGGATCGTGATGAACACGTTCAAGAGCTGGTCTCGGAAGGCGCTGAGCCCACCAAGAAGGCCGATGGAGATAAGTGCCGCCAGCAAGCCGTATTCCACGGCCGTTGCCCCGCTGCGATCGTTCATCAGAGCTTTCAGCACACGCATTACGACCTCGCTCGTTATACTCTGACGTCCCGGCGCGCGCCGTGGATCGTGAATGTTACGCCGTCTCAGCAGCCATTCTCGCCGACGATGCAGACGGCACCGGGCATTTCCTGCAGCACGCTCCGGCGAACCGTGTAGCGTTTGCCTTCACTGCGCTGGGGAACCGAGCCGGTCGACATCATGTCGAAGTCGTCCGGAGACTGCGCCAGCATGCGCGTGTTCGTCCGCGACGAAAGAACAGGCGCCAGCACGAGCGCCAGTGCGATCGCCGCCGTGCCGAACAGAAGCGCAAGGTTGAGCACGCCGATGCGGCCGTTGCCGGGAACCGACGTGAGATCCTTGTCCTGTACCGCTTTCCAGAATTCGTCGTCGCGCATTGTCTTGTCTCTCGATGGGACATCCTAAAGGCGCCTGCATCCGGGATGTGTGCGCCTGCTCAAATGCCTTGCCTGCCGCGCACAAAACCAGGGTCAGCACGCGCCAGCGGGGTCATTTTAAGTGCAAGGGAATAAACGTTCGATTAACGAACGCTCGAAAAGGCGCTGAAGTAATCCAAAATCACAACAGGTCCATCAGATAGGGGATCAGCGGCTCGTCAGCCGGAGGCATCGGGTAGTCGCGCAGCATTTTCGGCTTGACCCACTTCACCGCCTGTCCCTCCCGGCCATGCGCGGTTCCCTCGAACCGACGGCAGACATAGAGGGGCATCAGGAGATGAAAATCGTCGTAGCTGTGGCTGGCAAACGTCAGCGGCGCCAGGCATGCGACCTTCGTGGTCACGCCGAGCTCTTCCTGCAATTCGCGGATCAAAGTCTCCTCGGGCGTCTCCCCGGGCTCCACCTTGCCGCCAGGAAACTCCCACAGTCCGGCAAGCGACTTGCCCTCCGGCCGTTGCGCCAGAAGAATGCGCCCGTCTGCATCGATCAGCGCGCAGGCGGCGACAAGCAGGATCTTGCGCGAGGGTGTCTCGGTCATCGCGCCACCGGGCCGCGATAGATGTAGCGATAGACTTCGCTGAAACCGGCCTTGCGATAGAGCGCGCCAGCCGGCCCGTTGTCGAGTTCGGCCTGCACCCATACGCGCCTGGCGCCGCGCAGCCTTGCCCAGCGCATCGACGAATGCAGGATAGCCGCACCGATGCCGCGTCCACGCGACTGCGGCGCGACGGCGAGCTGCAGGATGCCGGCGAGATCGTTGTCGTGGATAGCGAGCGACACCGCCGTGGGGCCCGAGTCCGGATCCTCGAAGATGAACAGTCCCGCTTCCGGGATGATTGCATTGATGATCTCGGTCAGCCCCGGCTTCAGTGCCGGGTCGTCACCGGACACGCGAATGCGCGCATCGACGAAGCGCCCGACATCGCGGCTCGGCAGATGCTCCAGTCCATCGGGATCCGTGATCAACGGCTCCGAGAGATCTGCAACCATGACCGCCGTCTCGCCCACCCGGCCCCAGCCCTGGTGATCCATCAGTTGGACGAGGGCCGGCGGGGTCAGCGGCGTCTGCCGCACGAGCAAAGGGCGCCCGTAGTCGGCAAAGCGCTTGGCGGCCTTCTCGAGCCGCACCGCCATGTCACGGACGTCGGAGGGATCGAGCGGATTGACGGAGTTCAGCCGCTTGGAAGGATGGCCGGCATTCAGCCGGATCAGCCAGCTCCCGTCATACTGGGTGGAAGCTGCCGGCCAGGCGCGGAAGCCGACCGCTTCAAGCCGGCGAACGCTTGCCAGATCGGCCATGGCATTCTTCTCCCTGAAGCGAAGGATGGCGGTATCGGTCACAGTCATTGCATCCCGATCTTCAGCTGCGGTAGTCGCCATTGATTTCGACATATTCCTTGGTGAGGTCACAGGTCCAGACCGTCGCCTTGCCCGAACCGAGGCCGATATCGACGCGGACGGCTATGTCCTCTTCCTTCATCACGGCGGAAGCAGCGGCCTCCGAATAGTCGGGATCACGCTCGCCGTTCACGGCCACGCGGACGTCGCCGAACCAGATCGCCAGGCGGTCGCGGTCAGCCATCTCGCCGGATTTGCCGACCGCCATCACGATACGGCCCCAGTTGGCGTCCTCGCCGGCGACGGCCGTCTTGACGAGCGGCGAATTGGCGATGGAGAGCGCGATGCGCTTGGCGGCAGTGTCGCTCTCCGCACCCTCGACGGTGATTGCCACCATCTTGCGGGCGCCTTCGCCGTCCCGCACGACCTGCAGCGCAAGGTCCTTCAAAAGGTCGTTCAGCGCAGCCTTGAAATCGGACAGCGCCGGATCGGAGGGACCGGAGACGGGTTTCTGCCCATCCGCCCTGGCCGCGCCCGTCGCAAAAAGCATCAGCGTGTCGGATGTGGAAGTGTCGCTGTCCACCGTCACCGAGTTGAACGTCGGCTCGACGCCTTCCGACAGCAGCGCCTGCAGTGTTGCGGCCGGAAGATCGGCATCGGTGACGACAAACGAAAGCATGGTCGCCATGTCGGGCGCGATCATGCCTGCCCCCTTGGCGATACCGTTGATTCGGACGGTCACTTCACCGATCCGGGCAGAGCGCGTAGCGACCTTCGGATAGGTGTCGGTGGTCATGATCGCCTTGGCGGCCTCGAACCAGAAGTCGTCGGTCGCCGATACGGCAAGCCCATCGAGCACGCCGGAAAACTTGGTCGCATCCAGCGGCTCGCCGATGACCCCGGTGGAAGCGAGGAAGACCTCGCTTTCGCTGCAGCCGACCGCGCTCGCCGCGGCAGCCGCCGTCATTGCTGTCGATTCGCGCCCCTTTTTGCCTGTGAAAGCGTTCGCGTTGCCAGAATTGACCACGACCGCGCGCGCCCGGCCCGCCGGAAGGTTGGCCCGGCAGAAATCCACCGGCGCGGACGGACACTTGGAGCGCGTGAACACGCCGGCGACCGAGGCCGGCTCATCGAACACCATCATCAGGACATCGGTACGTCCCTTGTACTTGATGCCGGCGGCGGCGGTTGCCATGCGCACGCCGCGGACGGGAGGCATCTCGGCATAGGATTTGGGAGCGAGCGGAGAGACGGAACCGGACATGAGACTTCCCGTAAGCAATGGAAGACCCGCCACGAGGGCGGGTCATTGGCAGGACTACTTGTTCTGTTCGGCCGGCTGGCCCTCTGCCGCCGGCTGGGGATTGCTGATCTCGTCATAGGCCTTCTTCAGGGCCGGGTCTTCGATCTCGACGGTCGATGCGGCCTTTGCTGCGTCGAGAAGTGCGACGTACTTGTCGCGCATCAGAAGCTGGCGGACCTGCGGCTCGACCTGCTCCAGCGTCGGCGGCGCCTGGTTGCGCTTGTCCTCGACGAGAATGACATGGTAGCCGAACTGCGTCTTCACCGGCTCCTTGGTATAGGCACCCTTTTCGAGTGCGAACGCCGCCACCTCGAATTCCGGAACCATACGGCCCTTGGTGAAATAGCCGAGATCGCCGCCCTCGGCGGCCGCGTCGGTCGATTTTTCCTTGGCGAGCTCGGCGAAGTCCTTGCCGCCATCCAGCGCCGCGATGACGTCCTTGGCTTCCTGCTCGGTCTTGACCAGGATGTGACGCGCCTTCACTTCTTCCTGCGGCTCGATCGCTGCGATTTCCTTTTCGTAGCGCGCCTTCACCTCTTCCGGCGTAATCGCGTCGACGACATGTTTCTTGAAGTAGGCGTTGTGCAGTTCACGCTCGGTCAGGAAAGCGACGCGCTGCTTGAACAGCTCGTCGTTCTCAAGGCCTTCCTTGGTTGCGCCGGCGGCAAGCACCTTCACGTCGATGATTGCGGAGAGCGCGGCGACCTTCTTCTGCTCCGGCGGCAGGTTTGCCAGCTGCGGGTCGAGGCCTGCGGTCGCCAGATCGATTTCGGACTGGCGGACTTCGACGCCGCCGACCTTCGCCACGACGGGATCGGTGGCGTCCTGCGCCGAGGCCGCGCCATGAGCCGCCGCGATCGCAATCAGCGCAACGGCTGCGAGCTTGCTGTATTTGAACATTCTCATAAACCTTTCAGGGTCCACCAATCTCGGATCGAAATCGGCTCTCAATCGGTTCAACAGCACCGGAATGTGGCGGTTGTGTAACCGAATGCGCCGTTGACATCATTCGACCCCCCTCTTATCTGTCACGCAATCCCGCGTCCAGAACGTTTCCGGGCGTTTCAAGTGGTTTGCACGCACCATCGTCGGCCCGAAAGAAGCGCCTTCGACAGAGAAGAAAGGACCATCCCGATGGTCAGCCTCGGCGGCCTCGCCCGCAAACTGTTCGGCTCCTCCAACGAGCGCCGTGTCCGTTCCTACAAGGACAGAGTCAACGCAATCAACGCTCTCGAGGCCGAAACCAAGGCTTTGACTGACGAGCAGCTCGCCGCAAAGACAGTCGAATTCCGCAAGCAGCTTGCGGAAGGCAAGACGCTGGACGACCTTTTGATCCCCGCCTTCGCGGTGGTGCGCGAGGCGGCGGTCCGCGTGCTCGGCCTTCGTCCCTTCGATGTGCAGTTGATCGGCGGCATGATCCTGCACGAGAAGTCCATCTCCGAAATGAAGACCGGTGAAGGCAAGACGCTTGTCGCGACCCTGCCGGTCTATCTCAATGCGCTAGCCGGCAAGGGCGTCCACGTCGTCACGGTCAACGACTATCTTGCGACCCGCGACGCGGGCCTGATGGGCAAGATCTACGGCTTCCTCGGGCTGTCGACCGGCGTGATCGTGCACGGCCTCGACGACGACCAGCGCCGCGCCGCCTATGGCTGCGACATCACCTACGCGACGAACAACGAGCTCGGCTTCGACTACCTGCGCGACAACATGAAGTATGATCGCGCGCAGATGGTCCAGCGCGGTCACTTCTACGCGATCGTCGACGAAGTCGACTCGATCCTTGTCGATGAAGCGCGCACGCCGCTGATCATCTCCGGCCCGCTTGATGACCGCTCCGATCTCTACATCACCATCGACGCCTTCATCCCGATGCTGTCGGAAGAGGACTACGAGATCGACGAGAAGCAGCGCTCGGCGAACTTCTCCGAAGTCGGCACGGAGAAGCTGGAAGGCCTGCTTCGCAACGCCGGCCTGCTGAAGGGCGAATCGCTCTACGACGTCGAGAACGTCGCGATCGTCCACCACATCAACAACGCGCTGAAGGCGCACAAGCTCTTCACGCGCGACAAGGACTACATCGTCCGCAACGACGAGATCGTCATCATCGACGAGTTCACCGGTCGCATGATGCCGGGCCGCCGCTATTCGGAAGGCCAGCACCAGGCACTCGAAGCCAAGGAAAAGGTGCAGATCCAGCCGGAGAATCAGACGCTGGCCTCCATCACCTTCCAGAACTACTTCCGCATGTACGAGAAGCTGGGCGGTATGACCGGCACGGCTTCGACAGAAGCCGAAGAGTTCGGCAACATCTACGGCCTCGAAGTGGTCGAGGTCCCGACCAACCTGCCGATCAAGCGCAAGGACGAGGACGACGAGGTCTACCGGACCGTCGAGGAGAAGTACAAGGCGATCATCGAGGAAATCAAGGACGCCCAGAAGCGCGGCCAGCCGATCCTGGTCGGCACGACCTCGATCGAGAAGTCGGAATATCTCGCCGAGCGGCTGAAGATGTCGGGCGTGAAGGACTTCCAGGTCCTCAACGCCCGCTACCACGAGCAGGAAGCCTATATCGTCAGCCAGGCGGGCGTGCCCGGCGCCGTCACGATCGCCACGAACATGGCCGGCCGCGGCACCGACATTCAGCTCGGCGGCAACGTCGAAATGCGGCTTGAGCGCGAGCTCGCCGGCATGGAGGCAGGCCCAGAGCGTGACGCGAAGAAGCAGGCGATCATCGAAGAGATCAAGCAGTTGAAGGAACAGGCGCTCGCAGCCGGCGGCCTTTACGTGCTTGCGACCGAGCGCCACGAGAGCCGCCGCATCGACAACCAGCTGCGCGGCCGCTCCGGCCGCCAGGGCGACCCGGGCCGCTCGAAGTTCTACCTGTCGCTGCAGGACGACCTGATGCGCATTTTCGGTTCCGACCGCATGGACGGAATGCTGCAGAAGCTGGGCCTGAAGGAAGGCGAGGCGATCGTCCATCCCTGGATCAACAAGGCGCTGGAACGGGCACAGAAGAAGGTCGAGGCGCGCAACTTCGACATCCGCAAGAACCTTCTGAAGTACGACGACGTTCTCAACGATCAGCGCAAGGTCATCTTCGAACAGCGGCTCGAGCTGATGGACGCCGAGAGCATCGCCGAGATCGTCGAGGACATGCGCCACGAGGTGATCGAAAACCTCGTCAAGCTGCATATCCCTGAAAACGCCTACGCCGAGCAATGGGACGTCGCCGGGCTGAAGAACGGCGTTGGTCAGTACCTCAATCTCGACCTGCCTGTCGAACAGTGGGCTGCCGAGGAAGGCATCGACGAGGCCGACATCCTCAAGCGCGTCATGGAAGCCGCCGACCAGGCCGCTGCGGAGCGCGCCGAGCGCTTTGGCCCGCATATCATGGCCTATGTCGAAAAGTCGGTCGTGCTGCAGACGATCGACCACCTCTGGCGCGAGCACATCGTCAACCTCGACCACCTGCGTTCGGTCATCGGCTTCCGCGGCTATGCCCAGCGCGATCCTCTGCAGGAGTACAAGGGTGAGGCCTTCGAGCTGTTCCAGGCGCTGCTGGCCAACATGCGCCAGACTGTCACGGCGCAGTTGATGCGGGTCGAACTGGTTCGCGAGGCTGCCGAGGCGCCCGCGCCGGCACTGCCGGAAATGGAAGGCCATCATATTGACGGTTCGACCGGCGAGGACGACTTCAATGAGGGCGGTTTCGTTGCTATCGGTGTCGACCCGCAGGATCGCGACCCGCAGAACCCCTCGACCTGGGGCAAGGTCGCCCGCAACGAGCCGTGCCCCTGCGGCTCGGGCAAGAAGTACAAGCACTGCCACGGCGCCTTCGAACAGGTCTGAGGCAAGCCGCAAAATTCAAAGTGTGATGCCGCCTCCGGGCGGCATTACTGCTTCCGGTAACCCTCCGCGCGCCGATCGGCGGTGCACATTCCCGTCCCAAGCGATCTCTCGCAGCGGCTGCCCACGGTTTGTTAACCGTGATCTGGCATGACTACGCGGGTATTTTCTGTTTTGCGTAGCGTGCGGGTTCCTGTGTTCATGGCGGTGATTCAGTCGGCGGAGAAATTGCTGCCAAACGGTCTGCGCCGCAGGGTTGGCCCCCTCAGGCGGCAGCTCGCCGAGGCATTTTCCGGCAACGCACCGCACAACCTCGCCCAGCGTATGGCCCTGATCGCGTTTGCGATCCGCGTGGCGAGCGCTGCCATCGCTTTCATTTCCCAGATCATCATGGCCCGCATGATGGGCGAATTCGAATACGGCATCTTCGTCTTCGTCTGGGTTCTGGTGATCATCTTCGGCAACCTTTCCTGCCTCGGATTTCACTCGACTGTCATCCGCTTCCTGCCGCATTACAGCGCGCAGAACGCGCATCCGGAGATTCGCGGGCTGACGTCGGCGGCGCGGACCTTCTCGATGCTCTCGGCCACCGCGCTCGCCACCGTCGGGCTTCTCGCCCTGTGGCTGCTGCGCGATCGCGTCGAGAGCTTCTATGTCGTCCCGGTCTTCCTCGGCATCTTCTGCCTGCCGATGATCGCACTCGGCGACGTGCTGGAGGGCACCGCCCGCGCGCACAGCTGGGCCATCGCGGCACTCAGCCCCACCTACATCGTCCGCCCGCTCCTCATCCTCGCTTTCATGGTGGCTGCGGTGACGGCAGGCGCCGAACACACCGCGCAGACGGCAATGGCGGCCGCGCTGGCCGCGACCTACCTGACTTCGCTTTTCCAGTTCTTCGATGTCGGCCGCCGCCTCCATCGCACCTATAGCCGCGGACCGCGGAGGATCGAGTTCTCCACCTGGATCAGGATGTCGCTGCCGATCTTCCTTATCGAGGGCTTCGGCTTCCTGCTGACCAATTCCGACGTCGTCGTCGTCGGCCTCGTGCTCGATCCGGAAAGTGTCGCAATCTACTATGCGGCGGCCAAGACGATGGCGCTTGTCCATTTTGTCCTGTTCGCCGTGAAGGCGGCCGCCGCACCGCGATTTGCCGCCCTCTACGGGCAAGGCGACCGCGAGGGCCTTGCCGCCTTCGCAGGCGAGACGGTGCGCTGGAGCTTCTGGCCCTCACTTGCCGTCGGCCTCGGGGTCCTGCTGGTCGGGCACTTCCTGCTTTCGCTATTCGGCCCCGCGTTTACGGCCGGCTATGGCGTCATGGTCATCCTACTGGTCGGCATCCTTGCCAAGGCTTCCGTAGGCCCCGGTGAGGTGCTTCTGATGATGGCGGGACAGCAGAAGCTTTGCATGGTGCTCTATGCCGTGGCACTCGCGGCCAATATCGGCCTCAACGTCGCCTTGATCCCGCCCTTCGGTATCGATGGGGCTGCGATCGCCACAGCGGGCGCAATGGCAATCGAGGCAGCCCTCCTCTATGCCGCCGTGCGCCGCATGCTCGGCATCACCATCTTTGCGTTCGCAAGCCCGGCAACGGCTGCGGCACGACGAGACAGGACGGAATGACATGACCTTCATCTCGGGATCCGGAAACGAGGGACTGGGGGCGCCGCATGGCGCCATTCCCGCCACCGCACCACAGGCGCACGCAGCCGACCATCGCATTCCGATCGGTCGCCCCGGCCGCTCACTGTCGTTCTATCCGGCGATCGCCGGGTATGAACTGCAGCAGGAACTGGACTTCCTCGCCAACCGAGCCGTAGAGCCCAACGTCTTTTTCACCGGTCGCTTCCTCGCCCCGGCGATGCCGCGGCTGGAGGATCGCACGGTACGGCTTTCCCTGATCCGCGACGAGGACGCGCGCCGCAGCCGGATCCGCCTCCTGATGCCGTTTTCGATAGAGCGTCCGGGCTTCTCGGTCGGAACGGCCATCATCCGGGCCTGGTCCAATCCCTTCGGGCCGCTCGGCACGCCGCTTGTGGATGCCGAAGAGGCGGCGGAAACGATCGACAATCTCTACGAGGGACTGGCGGAGGCCGGCAACGGCCTGCCGCCGATTCTCGTCTTGCCCGATTTGCGCCTCGACGGTCCGTTCGCAGCCCTTGCCCGTGCCGTGGCGATCGGGCGCAACCTACCCCTCACGGTCGCCAACACCTATCGCCGGCCGATGCTCGAAAGCCTGCTTGACGGCCAGGCCTACCTCAAGCGTGCGATATCGCCCCAGCATTTCCGCGAGTTGCAGCGCCAGTGGCGCAAGCTGGAGATGATGGGCGACGTCACCTACAACGTCGCCCGCCAGCCGGCCGAAATCCGCCTGCGGATGGAACAGTTCCTGCTGCTCGAAGCCGCCGGCTGGAAGGGCCGCGGCCGCACCGCGATGATCAACGATCGCTACCGCGCGGCGTTTGCGCGCGAGGCCATCACCAATCTCGCCGAGACCGACAGCGTCCGCATCCACACGCTGGACTTCGACGGCAAGGCGATCGCCTCGATGATCGTCTTCCTCGCCGGCGGCGAAGCCTACACCTGGAAGACCGCCTATGACGAGGGCTTCGCCCGCTTCTCGCCGGGCAAGCTGCTGGTCGCGCAACTGACCGAGTGGCACCTGGATGATGCCAACATCGTCCGCTCGGACTCCTGCGCGGTCCCGGATCACCCCGTCATGAGCCGGTTCTGGGAAGAGCGCGAGGAGATGGGAACGCTCGTCATCGGCCTTCAACAGAACCGTGACCGCGACGTGCGCCAGGTTGCGACTCAGTTGCACCTCTACCGCAACACCCGCAACGTCGCCCGCCTGCTGCGCGACAAGATCCGCGCGCTGGCCAAACGTTAGAAGCTGCAGGATCAGGGAGCGATCAGGCTCCGGCTTGCGCCTCGGCCATGGCTTGTTCGCGCAGAAACCGCCGGATGACCTTACCTGACGTCGTCAGCGGCAGCGTGTCGACGAAGGCCACTTCGCGCGGATACTCGTGCATTGACAGCCGCGTCTTGACCCAACCACTGATTTCGGCCGCCAGCGTCTCGCTGGCGGCAAATCCCTGGCGGAGCAGGACATAGGCCTTGACGATCTCGGTTCGCACCGGGTCTGGCTTTCCGACCACGGCCGCAAGCTGCACCGCGGGGTGGCTTGCGAGACAATCCTCCACCTCGCTTGGGCCGATGCGGTAACCGGACGATGTGATGACGTCATCGTCGCGGCCGATAAAGGTGATGCAGCCCTCGTCGTCCATGCGCCCGAGGTCGCCGGTCGTCATCCAGTCGCCGATGAACTTTCGCTTTGTGGCGCCTTCGTCGTTCCAGTAGCGCAGAAACATGACGGGGTCGGGGCACCGCACCGCGATCTGTCCGGCAGCACCGGGCGACACTTCCCGGCCGTCCGCATCGATGATGGCGACCGCATGTCCGGGCACGGCCTTGCCGATCGGCCCGGGCCGCGACACGCCCAGCTTGCCGATGGATCCGATGACGATGTTGCACTCGGTCTGGCCGTAGAACTCGTTGATGGTGATGCCGAGCGTCCGGCGCACCCAGTCCCACGTCTCCCGCCCGAGCGCCTCCCCGGCGGTGCCGATGGTCCGCAGCTTCAGGTCGTAGTGCCGGAGCGGATCCTCGACACTCTTCATCAGGCGCAGGGCGGTCGGCGGAATGAAGGCATTGCGCACCTCCATCTCCGCCATGATCCGGTAGGCCATGTGCGGATCGAACTTCTGCCCTGGAGAGGAGACCACCGGCACGCCGAGCAGCAGCGCAGGCAGGAGCACGTTCAGGAGACCGCCTGCCCAGGCCCAGTCCGCGGGAGTCCATATCCGATCGTCCGGCTGCGGCAGGAACTCGTGGTGCATCTGGAAGCCCGGCACGTGGCCCAGAAGCACGCGATGGCCATGCAGCGCCCCCTTGGGTGGCCCGGTGGTGCCTGACGTATAGATCATCAGTGCCGGGTCGTCCGGCCCGCTGTCCACCGGGACGAAAGGTTCACCGGTCACCGTCTCCATCGCGGCAAGGGAAATCGCGCCGGCCTGCACCTCGCCCTCGGTCACGACGACAAGGGACAGCGCCTCGAGACTGTCGCGAATGCCCGTCAGGCGCTCGAAGCCGAAGGCGTTGGTGACCACGGCGCGCGCGCCCGCATCGTGAAGACGGAACGCCAGCGCGTCGGCGCCGAACAGTAAGGCCAGTGGCAGCGCGATCGCCCCGAGCTTGTAAATGGCAAGATGCGCGATCACCGTCTCGAAGCCTTGCGGGAGCAGGATCGCCACCCGGTCTCCCGCACCTATGCCCTTGCCAGCGAGCCCGCGCGCGAACGCCGACGAGCGCGCCGCAAGCGTGCCGTAGGTCATGCTGAGGTGTCGGCCGTCCGGCGAGAAATGCTGAAGGCAGACCCGGTCGGGCTCCCGCGCGGCCCAGACGTCGGCGACCGCGGTGCCGATATTGAAGCGTTCAGGGATATGCCAGCGGAAATCGCGGCAAAGCTCCTCGTATGTCGACCGTTCGGCAAGCATGCTGCAATGCGTCTCCCTCGCTGCATTGCACTAGCATTTCACCCCGCCGGGCGGCAATGGGGAGGCAGCGTCGTTGACCGCTCAGCCGGCGGAAAGCTTGGATTCGACCGCCATGACGCCGGCGACAGAGGCGGCAATGGCGATGGCGCGCTCGATCTCCTCCGGCGAGCCGACGCGTCCGGTCAGAAACACCGTCCCCTTTTCGCACGTCACGGCCACGTCGGAGGGATCGATCGTGCCGGCGGCGGCCAGTGCATCGGCCACCGCCGTTTCGAGCAGCGCCGGATGCGGTCCGTCGAAGTGCTCTGGGACCTCGCCGTGAAACGTACCTTCCTTGAACACCATGGCTTCCTCCGTGGTTTGCCGTTGCGGCCAGTTCGCGGGGCGCTCCCGGCGACATTATCTGCGCGACCGGGAAGCAGATATACAATCGGGATTTTTCCTGTAATCCTGCGACGTCAAGGGCATTCCAAAACTTCAGGCACAGCAAAGCCTCATGAACGATCGCGATCTGCACGAAATCACCCTCTGGCTTTCCCGCGAGGGCTATCAGGGCACCGACGAGGGCGAACTGATCGCCGGCTTCTGCGAACGCTGCAACGAAAAGGGCCTTCGGATCGGCCGCGCGCTGGCGATCATCGACACGCTACACCCCGATTTCGAGGGACGGTCCTTTCACTGGGACAGCGCCGATCCGGAGATGGAGGTGCGCGAATACGAAGCGATCAGCGACGACCATAGCCGACAGGCCTGGCGGTCTTCGGTCTTCTACCATCTCATGACGACGGACGTCGACGAAGTCCACCGTCCCTTTGCCAGGGGCGCGGCGACGGACTATGCCAACATGCCCGAACTGAAGGCCGCCGGACACACCGATTATCTGGCAATGATCCATCGCTTCACAGAGAACGGCCGCGTGGGCGAAATGGACGCGTTCTTTTCCAGCTGGTCGACGCGCGCCGCAGAAGGGTTCAGCAGTGACGACCTGCGTGCCCTGCACATCCTCGTGCCGACGCTGGCGCTCGCGATCAAATGTGCGTCCTCGATCCGCATCATCGGCACGCTCGCGGAGGTCTATCTCGGGCGGGATGCGGGCGAGAGGGTTGTCAGCGGCCGCATCAACCGCGGCGAGGTCGAGAAGATCGAGGCAGTCATCTGGTTTTCCGACCTGCACAATTACACGAGCATTTCCGACCGGACGGAGCCGGAGCACATCATTCCGTTCCTCAACGACTATGCCGAACTCGTGGTCGGCGCCATCCACGATAACGGCGGCAGCGTGCTGAAGCTGATCGGCGACGGCGTGCTGGCGATTTTCCGTTCCGGTGACCGACAGGCTGATTGCGTGGCAGCGCTCGACGCCGAGCGCGCCGTGCACCGCAACCTTGCCGAACTCAACGCCAGGCGCCTTGCCGCGGGCATGCCTGCCACCGAGGTCTATCTCGGCCTCCACGTCGGCGACGTTCTCTATGGCAACATCGGCAGCCGCGGCCGGCTGGACTTCACAGTGGTCGGCCCCTGCGTCAACCAGGTCAGCCGTATTTCGTCGCTCTGCACCTCCGTCGATCGGGACGTCCTGATGTCGCGCGACTTCGTCGACGCCTGCCCGCCGGAGCGCGCGGCCGACATGGTCTCCCTCGGCCGCTACGCGCTGCGCGGCGTCGCGCGCGCAACCGAGCTATTCACCATCGACCCGGAGCGACGCTGATCTGCAATTCGACAGCCCTGTCCTGCCTACCGCAGCCATTTCAGAGTGCTGCGACCACATGCGGCCACACTTCGGCAGCCCCGCGATAGATCATATGCAGGGCCACGTAGAGAATGAGGGCAAGGCCGACATAGGCGATCCAGTGGTGGCGGTTGAGAAGGCGGGCAATATAGTTCGCCGCAATGCCCATCATGGCGATAGAAAGGGCCAGCCCGATCACGAGCACGGTCGGATGTTCGCGCGATGCTCCCGCCACGGCCAGCACGTTGTCGAGCGACATGGAGACGTCGGCAACGACGATCTGAATCGCCGCCTGCAGAAACGACTTCTTCGGTCCAGAAACCGTGTCCACGAAAGTGTCGTCGCCCTCGCCGACCGCGGCACGCAATTCCCGCCACATCTTCCAGCACACCCAGAGCAGAAGAATGCCGCCCGCCAGAAGCAGGCCGATGATATCGAGCAGCTGGACCGTAACGCTGGCGAGTCCGATGCGCAGGACCGTGGCCGCAATGATGCCGACCAAAATAGCCTTCTTGCGCTGCGCGGCGGGAAGGCCGGCAGCGGCAAGTCCGATCACGACGGCGTTGTCCCCCGCAAGCACCAGATCGATCACGACGACCTGCAGGAGCGCCAGCAGGCCGGCGGACGTGAAGATTTCCATGATGGGGTCCTATGAGGAGTGTCGCGCGAAAGCAGTAGAACCGCTGCGAAACCCGCGCAAGTAAGCTTGTGCGACCAACCGTCTGTTGCCGTGAGGTTTCGAAGGCACCGGACGACGCCCCATCGCCATCGCCCGACGTCGTCGACGGGTGCGATCCTCCAGCCCCTATTCGCCCCCCGCAACGCCCCCCTTTAGTCGCTCCGCCCGTTCCCTGTCTGCCTTTCCAAACGCGGTCATGATGTTCACCAGCACGCTCACCGTCCATCCGAAGGTGAACAGGCCCGACATGGCGATGATCGGACCGATGAGCCTCCAGTCGTCGGGCAATCGGACTGTGTCATCGCCCAGCGTTGTGTAGCTCTGCAGAACGAAGTAGTAGCTGTCGCGAAGGGTTGGAACGATGTCCAGCAACACCAGAGGTGTTGCCCAGAGCAAGGTTTCGGCGAAATGCAGCAGGGCGAGGGACCCGATGGTGACGGCCAGCAGAAGGTCGAGCCGCCAGAGGGCAGTGGCGCCTGTGACGTGAACCCACGCCCTGTTGAACTGCCGGTTTATCGTTCGAATGCCGGCACCGTGCACGAAGATGACGGCAATCATCGTCAGCGTGCCCAGAATGACTTCCAGGATCGGATTGGGGGTTGAAATCGCGTCCATCGTCTAATCCCTTTGGTCCAACGTTGCGGGGACGATAGCTTGTGTCGCCGACCATGTCTTCAAGACGACGCAGTCCTCCTGCCGAGCCGGACGCGGCGCGACGGCGGCTGGCGCTTCCGCAGGTTGCCCTTGGACGTGAGCGGGGGGCCGGGAGCGCAGGCATTTCACTTGCGGATTTCGGCCAGATTGCAATACCGCTTCGCCTTGCTGGCGGTGATCGAACTCCGTGCCGGTTGGCGCGGCAGAACCACGATCGTCAGCCATGCCCAGTCGGTGCAGCCAGACGTTCTGGGAGCGATCGGCACGACACGGCGGCAAATATGCCAGAAAACAATGAAAATCAGATATTTATATAAGCTGATGGTGCCCCATGCCGGAATCGAACCAGCACTCCTTTCGGAACTCGATTTTGAGTCGAGCGCGTCTACCAGTTCCGCCAATGGGGCATCGCAGCAGGTGACGACAGCGCGTCTACCACGCGGGCGGCGTGCCGCGCAAGCGGGTAACGTGAACTCGCGGGAAGGGTTGCCCTACGCGGCGCTTGACCCGCATCAGCTCTTCCCCCGCGCACCGCCATCTCGGCCACACTCCGGCCGCACAGTCATTTACAAAGGAGGCGGACTTGGTAAAAACGCATATCCTCGAACCGGGACCCATTCATGCTTCGACGCCTTTACGACTGGACGATGTCGCTCGCCGCACGCAAATCGGCAGAGGCATGGCTCGCCGTCATCGCCTTCGTTGAAAGCTCGGTCTTTCTCATTCCCGCCGACGTTCTTTTCCTGCCGATGGGCCTCGCACGGCCTGAACGCCTGTGGCGCTATGCCTTCGTCGCAACCGTCGCATCGGTGCTGGGCGGCATCGCCGGCTGGTATCTCGGTCACTACGCCTTCGAGGCGGTGGCAAAGCCGGTGCTGGAGTTCTACGGCAAGCTCGACGCTTTCGACGCCCTGCGCGCCTCGGTCGGCTATGAGACGCTGGTGCTCCTTCTGGTCACCTCGGGACTGGCGCACCTGCCGCCGATCAAGGTGGTGACCATCCTGTCGGGGGCGGCCAACATCAATCTTGGCCTCTTCATCGTATCTGCGATCCTGGCGCGCGGCGCCCGCTTCTTCTTCCTCGCCTGGCTGCTGCGGCGCTACGGCGAACCGATTCGTGATTTTATCGAAAAGCAGCTCGGTCTCCTCGCGGGCGTCGGCGCCGGCCTTCTGATTGCGCTCTACGCCGCCTACCGCTACGTTGCCTGAACCGAGACCCACATCATGTCCATCGCCCTTTCCAACCGCTCCGCCCTTCCCTTCGCCCTTCTTCTGACCGTCGGCATGGCGGCGACGGTTGGCGGCGCGCTCGGCTTCGAGCATATCGGCGGCTATATTCCCTGCGCGCTGTGCCTCCTGCAGCGGCTGCCCTACTACTACGGCGTCCCCGTCGCACTGCTGGCGACCCTGTCCGCCGCGCTCGGCGGCCCGCCCTGGTTGACACGCACGCTGCTCCTCGTCGCCGGCGTCATGATGCTGGTCGGCGCCGGGCTTGGCGTCTACCACGCCGGTGCGGAGTGGGGTTTCTGGGAAGGGCCCTCGACCTGTGCCACCACCGCGCAAGGGGTCACGCAGAATGCCGGCGACCTGCTCGGCGATCTCGACGCCAAGAAGCCGCCGTCCTGTACCGAGGCCTCGCTCCGCGTCCTCGGCCTTTCCTTCGCCGGCTGGAACGTCATCGCAAGCCTCATCCTGGCCGCAATCGCCTTCAAGGGCGTTTGGGCGAAGAAGAGCTGAGCCAACGCCGGAATGGGGCACCCGGCCGCGTGAAGGCCAGCACGCGAAAACCGATGTGCGCTTGGACGGCAGCCCTGCTCAGGGCTGCAGCTCGACATCCCAGTAGAGATAGTCCATCCAGCTTTCGTGCAGGTAGTTCGGCGGAAACAGCCGGCCGTTGTTGTGGAGATCCTGCACCGTCGGCTGATAGGGCCGCTGGTGGGGGAACATCCCCGCCTGCTTCGGAAGCTTGCTGCCCTTGCGCAGGTTGCACGGCGAGCAGGCGGCGACCACGTTGCACCAGGTCGTCTCGCCGCCATGCGCGCGCGGGATGACGTGGTCGAAGGTCAAATCGTCCGGCGAACTGCAATACTGGCATTCGAACTTGTCCCGCAGGAATACGTTGAAGCGGGTAAAAGCCGGATGGCGGGACGGCTGCACGTAGGTCTTGAGGCTGACGACGCTCGGCAGGCGCATCGTGAAGCTCGGCGAGGACACCGAATGCTCGTATTCGGCAATGATGTTCACACGGTCGAGGAAGACCGCCTTGATCGCGTCCTGCCAGGACCACAGCGACAAGGGATAATAGCTCAAAGGCCTGTAGTCAGCGTTCAGAACGAGCGCCGGCAGGGCCTGTGGTGAAACTGAAATCGTCAAGTGATTCTCCTGACCGATTCGGCATCTGCACCTCTATATTAGGCCCGTTGTTACAGCATTGTGAAGCCGGAAAGAAAAAGCGCCGCACGCTTTTAAGCCTTTGCAACCCTTTCGCGAAGGCTCAGGCGATCGGCGTGCCGTCGCGGCGCATTTCGCGCGCGTAATAGGCCCAGAAAAGCCGAGCGGAGACACCGCGCCAGGGCGACCAGAGCTGTGCGATCTCGTCGAGTTCCGCCTGCGAAGGTCGCACCGGCAGGCCCAGCGCATGCGCGACCGCATTCTGAAGCGCAACATCGCCGGATGGAAAGATATCCGGATGACCGGCGCAGAAGAGCAGATAGACCTCCGCCGTCCACCGCCCGATCCCCTTGATCGAGGTCAGCGAGCGGATCGCAGCCATCGCATCCATGTGGCAGATGGCATCCAGGTCGATCTCGCCCCGGTCGACGGCTTCCGCCACCCGCCGCAGCGTCTCCGCCTTGGCGCGCGACAGCCCTGCCGCGCGGTTGTCCGCTTCCGTCAGGCTGAGCACGTGATGCGGAGTAATATCGCCGGCTATCTGTCCGAGCTTGGACCAGATGGCGTCAGCACTGGCGCGCGAGACCATCTGCGAAACGATGATGCCGGCAAGCCCGCGGTAGCCGGGATCGTGCCGGCGAAGCGGCACCGGGCCGGCCTTGTCGATGACCTGGAACAGCCGCGCATCGAGCAGCGCCAGGTCGACCAGGCCGGCGGAGACATCCGCCTGTGTTCGGATCATGTGCAGTTGCATGGCACTCCCATCGCGTCGAACCGACTTTCGCTGCTGGCGACCCATTGGCGGCCGTGCCGGTTTCGTGCATGAAAATCTCATGGATTCGCTGTTGTCAAAGCAAGCCGTTTTTCGTTTCGCGCCGAGCCCGAACGGGCTCCTGCATCTCGGCCACGCCTACTCCGCCATCCTCAACCGCAACATGGCGGCGGCTCGCGGCGGGCGCCTCCTGCTGCGCATCGAGGATATCGATACCGTGCGTTGCAGGCCAGAATATGAAGAGGCGATCTATCGAGACCTGCATTGGCTGGGCATCGACTGGGAGCGTCCGGTGCGGCGCCAGTCGGACCACTTCCCCTTCTACCAGCATGCGCTGGAGGATCTGATCGGCCGCGGGCTTGCCTATCCGGCTTTTCTCAGCCGCGGGGAGGTGCGCGAGCGGGTTGCCGCCAGTGAGGGATCGGGAAGGCCGTGGCCGCGCGATCCGGACGGCGCCCCATGTTATCCGATCGAACAGCGAAGCCTCGATCCGGCCCTTGCGCGGCAGTGGATAGAAGACGGCCGCCAGCACGCATGGCGGCTCAACATGGATGCCGCGATTGCTGCAGCCGAAGCCCGGCTCGGCGATCACCCGCTGCAATGGCAGGAGACCGGTGCCGGCCCCGAGGGGGAGACCGGACAGGTAATGGCGCAACCGCAGCGCTGGGGCGACGTCATCCTGTCGCGACCGGACGCCCCTTCGAGCTACCACCTCTCCGTCACGCTCGACGACGCGCTCCAGGGCGTCACCCATGTGGTGCGCGGCCAGGACCTCTTCCATGCGACGTCGGTCCACCGGCTGCTGCAGGTGCTGCTTGACCTGCCCCAGCCCGTCTACCGTCATCACGGGCTGGTACTGAGCGAAGACGGGCGAAAGCTCTCGAAAAGCAACCGCGACACCGGGATTGCCGCCTACCGCGAGAAGGGACTGCTACCGGCGGACCTGTGCCTGCTGTTCGCGCGCAATGGCCTCGTCCTCGATTGAAGCCGGCTCGTCCGACGCCGCCTTCCTGCCGCGAATGCGATCGAGGATGAGGTGCTTGACACGGTACTTCAGAAGCGCCGCGTTGATCTCGGCCCCGAGGATGAAGATCACGCCGACGATATAGAGGAAGACGAGTGCGATCATGATCGACGCCAGGCCCGCATAGGTCTTCACATAGGTCGAGAAGGCAGCGAGGTAGGAGGCGAATACATAGGCGCCGATCGTCCAGGCAGCGAGCGTCAGTACGATCCCGGGCAGCACGTCGGCAATCCGGCGATGGCCGGCGGGAAGCCACAGATGCGCGATCAGAAGTCCGACGAAAAGCACCATCAGGGTGCCGAACAGACCCCATTCCAGGACCAGCGAGTAAACATAGCCGAGCCAGGGAATCCATTGGTCCGTCGCGCGCACGGCCAGCGGCGCCGCGACGAGCACGATGCTGATTGCCGCCAGCGCGACCACACCGAGCACGACGAACCCGAGACTTGCCAGGCGCGTTACATACCACCAGCGCGTCTCGCTGACGCGGTAGGCCCGGTTCAGCGACACCCGCAGCGCCTCGACACCGTTGGACGCGAAATAGGCCGCCGCCAGCACCGAAACCGTCGCCAGCCCGCCGCGCGGGATCGTGAGGACGGCAACGACCTCGCGCGAGATCGGATCGGCGATCGACGCCGGCCAGGTGTCGAAGATGAGGTGGACTGCTGTGTCGGCAAATTGGTCGGCGCCCAGAAAGGTGCCAAGCGCCGTGCCGAAAATCAGGAAAGGAAATATGGCAAGAAGCGTCGACAAGGCCACGTGGCTCGCCATTGCCCAGCCGTCGTCTTCGGTGAAATGCCAGATCGCATCGAACACGACCTTGTAGACGAGGCGTAGAGCGGTCGGCATTTCTCATCCCGTTTGCTGGCCCTCCCGATCGGGACGGTCTTTTTGGCGCAATTGTCAGCGCCCGGTGAATATGGGAAACGAAACTGAATTTGTACAGGAAATGCAAATGGCAGAACTCGTTTCCACGGCTAGAACGATTATCGTCACCGGGTGTTCCTCCGGCATCGGTGCCCATTGCGCACGCGCGCTCAAGACAGATGGATGGCGCGTTTTCGCCACGGTCCGCACGGAAGAAGACCGCTCCCCTTTGGAAGCGGAAGGCATCGAGACCTTCATCATGGACTATACCGATGGCGGCTCGATCGCAGCGCTCGTCAATTCCGTGCTTGAGCGCACCGGCGGACGGATCGACGCGCTGTTCAACAACGGTGCCTACGGGCAGGCAGGCGCCGTGGAAGACCTGCCCGTTCAGGCCCTGCGCCAGCAGTTCGAGACAAATGTGTTCGGCTGGCACGACCTGACGCGCCGCCTCATCCCGGTGATGCGCCGCCAAGGCCATGGCCGCATCGTGCAGTGCTCCTCCATCCTTGGCATCGTGCCCTATCGCTGGCGCGGCGCCTACAATGCATCGAAGTTCGCGCTCGAGGGCCTGTCGCTGACGATGCGAATGGAGCTCGCAGGATCCGGTGTCCAGGTCAGCCTGATCGAACCGGGTCCGATCGAATCGCGTTTCACCGCGAACGCCGTCGCCCACATCGAGCGCAACATAGATCTGGAACACTCGGTCCACGCCGAGGAATACCGCCGGCAGATGCGCCGTCTGCGAGGAGAAAGCAGGCCTTCACCCGGAAAGCTCGGCCCGGACGCTGTCTATCGGGTCCTCAAACATGCACTGGAGGCCCGGATGGCGCGTCCGCACTACATCGTCACCTCGCCTGCGAAAAAAGGCGCCCTATTGAAGAAGCTGCTTCCGGCGGCATTGTTCTACCGCATCATCGGCAGGCTCGGATAACCGACGTGCGGCAAGTCACCTCGCTTCACCAAGAAACAATTTCTGGACATAACTCTCGCAACGACGGATTCTCGGCAAATGTCTACCATCCTCACCTATCTCACGCTTTTCGTCATGGGCCTCGTCGCGATCGTTTTGATTCGCGGCCTGGCGAACATGCTCAAGGGCGGCAGCGGCAACAAATCCAACAAGCTCATGCAGATGCGGATCGTCCTGCAGGCGGTCGCCATCGTGCTCATCATGCTGACGCTGTGGGTCACCGGCGGCGGCCGGCCGTCCTGAGGTTCGTTCCATGGTCAAGCTGAACAAGATCTACACCCGAACGGGCGACGACGGCACGACGGGCCTGGTTGCCGGTCCGCGCCGCAAGAAATATGACGCGCGGGTCGAGGCCTATGGCGAGGTCGACGAGACCAATTCGCTGGTCGGCGTCGCACGCCAGCATACCGCGGGCTTCCCCGATCTGGACCGCATGCTGATGAGGATCCAGAACGACCTCTTCGATCTCGGCGCCGACCTGGCAACGCCTGTTACCGGCGAAGTGCTGCAATATGAGCCGCTGCGCATCGTCAAGGCACAGGTCGAGAGGCTCGAAAACGAGATCGACGCGCTGAATGCCGACCTGTCGCCGTTGAACTCCTTCGTGCTCCCCGGCGGAACGGCAGGGGCTGCGGCGCTGCATGTGGCGAGGACGGTTGCCCGGCGCGCGGAGCGGCGGGTCGTCGAGCTCGATGCGATCGAGGGGGAGGCGGTGTCGCCGGAGGCGATCGCCTACATCAACCGGTTGTCCGACTTTCTCTTCGTCGCAGCCCGCTGGGTCAATGACAAGGGTGTGCGTGACGTTCTCTGGGTGCCGGGCCAGAACAGGTAGTCGCTGAAGCAAGCCGAGGGGATGGGGCTGCATGTTCATACCGCTGCACGACAGGAACTCTCTGAAGTACATCAAGGCGCAATACGTCACGATCGGCCTGATCCTTGTCAACGTGGCGGTGTGGCTCGTGGCGGGCCTTGTCGCAAGCCAGGCCTTCTCCGACGAAACCGTGGTCGGCCTTGGATACATCCCGGCCGTCGTCTTCGGATATGCTGACCTCGAGCCGGGGCTGGTGCTGGTACCGGAACACGCGACCTACATTACCTACGCGTTCATCCATACCGATTTTCTGCACCTCGCCTCCAACATGCTGTTTCTCTGGGTCTTCGGGGACAATGTGGAGGATGCGCTCGGCCACTTCCGCTTTCTCGTCTTCTATCTCGCCTGCGCCGCAGCCGGCGCGCTCGTCCACGGTCTCGTTCAACCCGCCTCGGAAGCGCCTCTGATTGGAGCGTCGGGTGCGATTTCCGGCGTGGTGGCTGCCTATCTGCTGCTGCATCCGAAGGTGCGCGTCTGGGTACTCGTCTTCTTCCGCTTCCCCCTGCCGCTGCCGGCCGCCGTTCCGCTTGTCCTTTGGGTCGGCCAGCAGTTCTACATGCTGTTTCTGGATCCGAACGGCGGCGTATCGTGGGGCGCCCATGTGGGCGGCATCATTGCCGGCGCTGTTCTCGTCGTCTTTCTCAGGCGGCGCGGCGTGCCGCTGTTCGACCGTACCATCGTGACGCCGGATGCGGTGCAACACAGGGAAACGGCCCCGACGAAGGAACTGGGGGAACGTCAGGCCTCCCCCGCACCGCCCATCCGCTGGGGCAGATAAGTCTGCCCCGTCGGCAATGTGCCATTTATTGACGTTGACGTGAACGTCAATAATATGTCATCAGGTTTCTCCGCGAGAGCCCGTCGAAAGAATTGAACTTGGGAAAAAAACGCGTATCGATGTCGCCAACCGACAATCGGACCGCGCCCCGATGGCGCATTTTCCCACCCGGGCATTGGAAGGAGAAGCCATGAAGATCCTGGTCCCTGTAAAGCGGGTCGTCGACTACAACGTGAAGATCCGCGTGAAGGCGGATGGTTCGGGTGTCGAGCTTGCGAACGTAAAGATGTCGATGAACCCGTTCGACGAGATTTCCGTCGAAGAGGCGCTGCGGCTGAAGGAAGCCGGCAAGGCTGCGGAAGTTGTGGTCGTGTCAATCGGCCCGGCCAAGGCCGAGGAGACGCTGCGCACCGCACTCGCCATGGGTGCCGACCGGGCAATCCTGGTCGAGACCGATGACGCGGTAGAGCCGCTGGCGGTGGCGAAGATCCTGAAGGGCGTCGCAGAAGCCGAGCAGCCGGGCCTGATCATCGTTGGCAAGCAGGCGATCGACGACGATTCGAACCAGACCGGCCAGATGCTGTCGGCCCTGCTCGGCTGGGCCCAGGGCACCTTTGCCTCGAAGATCGAGCTCGGCGATGGTTCGGCAAAGGTCACCCGCGAGGTCGACGGCGGCCTGCAGACGATCGAGGTCAAGCTGCCGGCAGTGGTCACCACCGACCTTCGCCTGAACGAGCCGCGCTATGCTTCGCTGCCCAACATCATGAAGGCGAAGAAGAAGCCACTCGACAAGAAGGCTCCGGCCGACTTTGGGGTCGATACCGCGCCGCGGCTGAAGGTGCTCAAGACCGAGGAGCCCTCGGGCCGCAAGGCCGGCGTCAAGGTCAAGTCGGTGGCCGAGCTGGTCGAGAAGCTGAAGACCGAAGCCGGCGTGCTTTGACACCCTCCGGCATCCCGGCCTTGAGCCGGGATCCAGCAGCGCCGCGTGGGCGGCGCGAGAGGCTATTCTGCGCGCAAGGATTTGCGCGCGCTGGATGCCGGATCGGTCCGGCATGACGGGATGAACAAGATTGTCGCGCGCCGGTCCGAAGGGAACCGTTGAGCGCAAACAGATAGGGAGACATCACCATGGCCATTCTTCTTCTGGCTGATCACGACAGCGCCCATCTTTCCGACCAGACCGCCAAGGCGCTGACGGCGGCAACGAAAATCGGTTCCGACGTGCACATTCTCGTCGCCGGCGCAGGCGCCAAGGCTGCGGCCGAGCAGGCCGCCAAGCTTGCCGGCGCCTCCAAGGTGCTCGTTGCCGAGGACGCAAGCCTCGAAAACAACCTCGCCGAGCCGCTGGCGGCCCTGATCGTTTCACTTGCCGGCAACTACGACACGATCATCGCCGCTGCCACCTCGGTCGGCAAGAACGTGATGCCGCGCGTGGCAGCACTTCTCGACGTCGCCCAGGTCTCCGAGATCGTCGAGGTGGTTTCGCCCGACACCTTCAAGCGGCCGATCTACGCCGGCAACGCCATCCAGACGGTGCAGTCGACAGATGCGAAGAAGGTGATCACCGTGCGCACGGCAAGCTTTGCCGCAGCGCCCGAAGGCGGCTCTGCTGCGATCGAGACGGTGGCCGCTGCCGCAGATCCGGGCCTTTCGTCGCATGTCGGCGATGCGCTGTCCTCGTCGGACCGCCCCGAGCTGACCTCGGCCAAGATCATCATCTCCGGCGGCCGCGCGCTGGGCTCGGCGGAGAAGTTCAAGGAAGTGATTCTGCCGGTGGCCGACAAGCTCGGCGCCGCCGTCGGCGCGAGCCGTGCGGCTGTCGACGCCGGCTATGCGCCGAACGACTGGCAGGTCGGCCAGACCGGCAAGGTCGTCGCCCCGCAGCTCTACATCGCCTGCGGCATCTCCGGTGCCATCCAGCACCTTGCTGGCATGAAGGACTCGAAGGTCATCGTCGCCATCAACAAGGACGAGGAGGCCCCGATCTTCCAGGTCGCCGACTACGGCCTCGTCGGCGATTTGTTCGAAGTCCTGCCGGAGCTTGAGAAAGCGCTCTGAGCGGTTGCGGCGACTGCGGCACCGGCGACGAATAATCGCTGGAAAAAAACGTCGCACCCCATTATCACTTCACCGGGTCGACATTAGTCGGCCCGGTTTTCTTTTGGGCTTCGGCCAGTCGGTGAGCGGAAAATGAGCACGATCAGGAATGTCGGTATCGTCGGAGCGGGCCAGATGGGCTGCGGCATCGCCCATGTCTGCGCCACCGCCGGCTACAAGGTCCAGATGTACGATCTTTCGATGGAGCGCATCGAGGCGGGCCTCGCGACGATCCACGGCAACCTGGCAAGGCAGGTATCCTCCGGCAAGATGACCGACGAGCAGCGCAAAGATGCGCTGTCGCATATCAAGGGTTCCAACGACGTCAACGATCTCTCCCAGGCCGACCTCGTCATCGAGGCTGCGACGGAAGACGAGACCGTCAAGCGCAAGATCTACGGACAGGTCTGCCCCGTGCTGAAACCCGACGCGATCCTGGCCACCAACACCTCCTCGCTTTCCATCACCCGACTCGCCTCCGCCACCGACCGGGCCGAGCGTTTCATGGGCATCCATTTCATGAACCCGGTCCCCGTCATGAAGCTGGTGGAACTGGTTCGCGGCATCGCCACGGAAGAGGAAACCTTCAAGACCGCCAAGGAATTCGTGGCGAGCCTCGACAAGACGGTGACCGTCGCAGAGGACTTCCCGGCGTTCATCGTCAACCGCATCCTGCTACCGATGATCAACGAGGCGATCTATACGCTCTACGAAGGCGTGGGAACGGTCGATGCGATCGATACCGCCATGAAGCTCGGCGCAAACCATCCCATGGGCCCGTTGCAGCTTGCGGACTTCATCGGCCTCGACACCTGCCTGTCGATCATGCAGGTGCTCTATGAAGGCCTGGCGGACTCCAAGTACCGCCCCTGTCCGCTGCTGGTGAAATATGTCGAGGCCGGATGGCTCGGGCGCAAGTCCGGGCGCGGTTTCTACGACTACCGCGGCGAAGTACCCGTCCCCACACGCTGATACCCGCGCCGTTCCCGTCGCGCGTTTTCGCCGGCGCCCCTGTGGTGAAAAGATTTTCGCCGTATGTGCCTGTGATTGGTGACTGATTTCTCGGAAGCCTGCCTTCAGCCCGCTAGTTTGCGGGCAGACAACGCACATGCCTTCCGGAGAAACATCACCATGAAGCGCCTTCTTCTGATCGGTGCCGCGCTCGCGGCTCTGGCGGCCCCGCTTTCGGCAAATGCCGCAGACAAGATCCTCAACGCCTCCTACGACGTCGCCCGTGAGCTGTTTGCTGCGGAAAACGAGGCTTTCGTCAAGCAGCATCCCGGCGTCACCGTCGATCAGTCGCATGGCGGCACGTCGAAGCAGGCACGCGCGATCGTCGAGGGCCTCGAGGCCGACGTGGTCACCTTCAACCAGGTCACCGACATCGATTTCCTCGTCAAGAACGGCTTCGTCGCCGAGGACTGGCAGAAGAAATTCCCCAACAACGCCTCGCCGTTCTATTCCTTCCCGTCGTTTCTCGTTCGCGCAGGCAACCCGAAGAACGTCAAGGACTGGGACGACCTCGCCCGTGACGACGTGAAGGTGATCTTCCCCAACCCGAAGACCTCCGGAAACGCCCGCTACACCTATCTCGCCGCCACGGCCTACGCGAAAGAGAAGTTCGGCGGCGACGAGGCAAAGGTGAAGGAATTTGTCACCAAGATCTTCGACAACGTCCCGGTCTTCGACACCGGCGGACGCGCCGCAACCACCACGTTCGTCGAGCGCGAGATCGGCGACGTCATCATCACCTTCGAGGCCGAGACGAAGGCGATCGCCAAGCAATACGGCACGGACAACTTCCAGCAGGTCGTTCCCTCCGTCAGCCTGCTCGCCGAGTTCCCCGTGGCCGTCGTCGACAAGGTCGCCGAGAAGCACGGCACGCAGGAGCTGGCGAAGAACTATCTCGACTTCCTCTATGCGCCGGAAGGACAGAAGATCGCCGCAGAGTTCGGCCACCGCGTCCTGGACGAAAAGGTCGCAGCCGAGTTCAAGGACCAGTTTCCGGAGATTCGCCTCGTGAAGGTGGAAGAGGTCTTCGGCGGCTGGCCGGAGGCCTCCAAGGAGCATTTCTCCGACGGCGGAATCCTCGACAGCATCTACGGCAACCGATAAACACCACATCGGTGTCGATCCGGACCGGCGGGCGCAAACCCGCCGGTCCTTCGTTTGCGAAAGGACGAAGATAGTGAAACGGCGCGTTCTGCCCGGCCTGCCACTCTCGCTGGGAATCACGCTTGTCTATGCGGCGATCATCATCGTCCTGCCGCTGATAGCGCTCGTCTTCAAGGCCGCCAGCCTCGGCCCCGCCGACTATTGGCGCATCATTTCGTCGGACCGGGCCGTGGCCAGCTATGTCGTGACGATCTCCTGCGCTTTCGTCGCAACGCTCTTCAACCTCGTCTTCGGCCTGGCGCTCGCCTGGGTGCTGGTGCGCTACCGCTTCCCCGGCCGGCGCATCGTCGACGCGCTGGTCGACCTGCCTTTCGCCCTGCCGACCGCCGTCGCCGGCATATCGCTGACCACGCTCTTCGCCGTGAACGGCTGGTTCGGCGGGCCGCTGTCCGCGCTCGGCATCAAGGTCGCCTATACGCCGCTCGGCATCATGATCGCCATGGCCTTTACCAGCCTTCCCTTCGTCGTCCGCACCGTCCAGCCCGTGCTGGAGGAGCTTGATCCGACCCTTGAGGAGGCCGCGCAGACGCTGGGCGGCAGCGATCTCTCGATCTTCGCCCGTGTCGTCCTGCCGCTTCTGACCCCCGCCCTTCTCGCCGGCGTGTCGCTCTGCTTCGCCCGCAGCCTCGGCGAGTTCGGCGCGATCATCTTCATCGCCGGCAACCAGCCGTTCGAGACGGAGATCACCGCGCTTCTGGCCTTCATCCGGCTGGAGGAATACGATTATCCGGCCTCCGCCGCGATCGCTTCCGTCATGCTGATCGCAGCCTTCGTCATGCTGGCCGTGACGAACCTGATGCAGGCGCGCGCCCTTCGCTATACCGTGAGAAACTGACCTGATGGCAAAGCATCTCTCCGGCCGCCGACCGCCGCGTATCGGCGATGCCCCGAATTTCCGCCGCGCGCTCATCGGCATCGTCCTGTTCCTCGTGGCGGCCGTCGTCATCGCACCGCTGGCGGTGATCGCGTCCCATGCCTTCTCCAAGGGCCTTCCCTATTTTGCCGCCGCGATCGCCGAGCCGGATACGCGGCACGCGATTATGCTGACTGTGGTGACCGCCCTGATCGCCGTTCCGATCAACACCGCCTTTGGAATTGCCGCCGCATGGGCGATCACCAAGCACGACTTTCCCGGCCGGAGGCTGCTGCTGATCGTCATCGAAATCCCCTTCTCGATCTCGCCGATCGTCGCGGGCGTTTCCTATCTCTTCGTCTATGGCCTGCAGGGCCTGTTCGGCCCTGTGCTGGAAGCGGCCGAGCTGAAGATCATGTTTGCCCTGCCGGGGATCGTGCTTGCCAGCATGTTCGTCACCGCCCCCTTCGTCGCGCGCGAACTGATCCCGCTGATGCAGGCGCAGGGACGCGACCTGGAGGAAGCGGCAACCTCGCTCGGCGCAAGCGGCTGGCGCACCTTCTTCACGGTGACGCTGCCCAACATCAAGTGGGCGCTGCTCTATGGTGTGGTGCTCTGCAACTCGCGCGTGATGGGCGAGTTCGGCGCCGTGTCGGTGGTTTCGGGCAATATTCGCGGCCAGACGAACACGCTGCCGCTGCACATCGAGCTTCTCTACCATGACTACGATGCCGTCGGCGCCTTTGCCGCGGCCTCGATCCTCGCCACGCTCGCCGTCATTACCCTCATCGTGAAGGTGGCCCTGGAGCGGCAGGGTGCGGGTCGCCGCAGCCGCCCGGCTTCCCTTGCCGGCAACGATAGCCTTTCGGAGGTCAAGCCTTGAAAATCCGCCTCGACAACGTCGTCAAGACCTTCGACACCTTCCGCGCCGTCCACGGCGTTTCGCTCGATATCGAGAGCGGCGAACTCCTCGCCCTGCTCGGCCCCTCCGGCTCCGGCAAGACGACGATCCTGCGCATGGTCGCCGGTCTCGAATATGCCGACGGCGGCCACATCTATTTCGGGACCGAGGACGCGACCGACATTCCCGTGCGCGAGCGCGGCGTCGGCTTCGTCTTCCAGCATTACGCCCTGTTTCCCCATATGACCGTTTCGGAAAACATCGCCTTCGGCATGAAGGTGTCGAAGGTGAAGCGATCGGCCGAGGCCATCCGCGAACGGGTCGAGGAGCTTCTGGCGCTGGTGCAGCTTTCCGGTCTCGGCGAGCGTTTCCCGGGCCAGATCTCCGGCGGCCAGCGCCAGCGCGTCGCACTCGCCCGCGCCCTTGCCGTCGATCCGCGCGTGCTCCTGCTCGACGAGCCCTTTGGCGCACTCGATGCCAATGTCCGCCGTGACCTTCGCCGCTGGCTGCGCAAGATCCACGACGAACTGGGCATCACCACGCTCTTCGTCACCCACGACCAGGAAGAGGCGCTCGACCTGGCCGACCGCGTCGTCATTCTCGACAAGGGGATGATCGTCCAGCAGGGCACCCCCGAACAGGTATGCCGGCATCCGGAAAACGCCTTCGTCATGCGCTTTCTGGGCGACGCCAACAGCCTGCCGGCGACCGTGCGTGACGGCACGGCCTATGTGCAGGACGTGGCCTTTGACGCTGCAGGTCTGGCGGACGGTTCTGCCGAAGTGCTGTTCCGTCCCGCCGACGTGGCTTGGCGCGAGGACGGCCAAGGCGTTCCGGCGCAGATCGTCCGTGTTCTGGACAGGCCGGATTCACGCCGGGTGCTGGCCAAGACCACCGGCGGCCAGTCGATCGAGTTCGATACCGCGCCGGAATTCCCCCACCGCAAGGGCGAGGCCGGCTTCATCGACATCCGCCGGCCACGCATCTACAAGAACGGCTGATTGCCGCCCGTCACAGGTCAGTTGCCAAGCGTCAGGCGTCAGGGGCCGAAGCAACGGCGGCCCTGATCAACGCCTTGGCATCCTCGCTGTCCCAGACGGCAGGGCCGTTCATCGCGGAGACGAGGCAACCCTTCTCATCCATCAGAAGCGTCACAGGCAGGCCGAAGGCAAGCCCTTCCTTCTTCAGCGCATTGAAGACGCCCATTGAGCTGTCGCGATAATAGCCGAGGTCATGCACCCCTGTTTCGTCGAGAAAGGCCTTCGGCTTCTCGTCGGTGCCGGTGTCGATATTGATCGCCACGACCTCGAAGCGATCGCTGCCGAGTTCCTTCTGCAGTGCGTTCAGCGCCGGCATTTCCTCGCGGCATGGCACGCACCAGGTCGCCCAAAGATTGACCAGGAGCGACTTGCCGGCGAAGTCTTCGATCGTCCGCTTCTGCCCGTCGGGACCGTCGAAGGCGAGCGCCGGCAGCGAGCGCGGTTCGTCCACTGCCATCATCGCAGCGACCTGTCCAGTAAACAGCGGCGTCAGTGCCGCAGCCTTGTCCCTCGCCAGGGGGCACTGCTGGCCGACGGCTGCGGCCGTCGCATCCTGCCCGGCATTGCCAGACCCGCTCTCCATCACGTATACCGCTGCCGCACCGGCGAGGATTCCGGCAAGTGCGGCTACCGCGATCAGTTTTCTGACCGGGCGGCCCGGCCTCTTCTCGACTGTCATTTCATTCTCCAGGATAGGCAATCCCATGGCTGACGAAAAATCTGAGACCCAGTCCTCGAACCAGATGTGGGGTGGCCGTTTCGCTTCGGGCCCGGATGCGATCATGGAGGAGATAAATGCCTCGATCGGCTTCGACAAGAAGCTCTACGCCCAGGACATCCGCGGCTCGATCGCCCATGCCACCATGCTGGCCCATAAAGGCATCATTTCCGCCGATGACAAGGACAAGATCGTCGCAGGGCTCCAGCAGATACTGGCGGAGATCGAAAGCGGCGCGTTCGAATTCTCCCGCAAGCTGGAAGATATCCATATGAACGTCGAGGCGCGGCTTGCTGCCCTCATCGGCCCTGCAGCCGGCCGCCTGCACACCGCCCGCTCGCGCAACGACCAGGTGGCGCTCGATTTCCGCCTCTGGGTGAAGGAGGAACTGCAGAAGACGGAGAAGATGCTGACCGCGCTGATAGCAGCCTTCCTCGACCGCGCCGAAGAGCACGCCGATACCGTCATGCCCGGCTTCACCCATCTGCAGACCGCCCAGCCCGTGACCTTCGGTCATCACTGCATGGCCTATGTGGAGATGTTCGGGCGCGACCGGGCTCGCGTGCGCCACGCCATCGAACACCTGGACGAAAGCCCGATCGGCGCCGCAGCGCTCGCCGGTACCGGCTTCCCGATCGATCGTCACATGACTGCCCAGGCGCTCGGCTTTCGCGAGCCGACCCGCAACTCGATCGACACCGTGTCAGACCGCGACTTCGCGCTGGAATTCCTCTCCATCGCCGCGATCGCCGCCACGCATCTGTCGCGCCTGGCCGAGGAGATCGTCATCTGGTCGACCCCGCAGTTCGGCTTCATCCGCCTTTCGGACGCGTTCTCGACCGGCTCCTCCATCATGCCGCAGAAGAAGAACCCGGACGCAGCCGAACTGGTGCGCGCCAAGACCGGCCGCATCAACGGTTCGCTGGTCGCTCTCCTCACGGTGATGAAAGGCCTGCCGCTCGCCTATTCCAAGGACATGCAGGAGGACAAGGAACAGGTCTTCGATGCCGCAGAGAATCTGGAGCTTGCGATCGCCGCCATGACCGGCATGGTTCGCGACATGACGGTCCGCACCGACCGGATGAAGGCGGCCGCCGGTTCGGGCTACTCGACCGCCACCGATCTCGCCGACTGGCTGGTGCGTGAGGCCGGCCTGCCCTTCCGCGACGCCCACCACGTCACCGGCCGCGCAGTGGCGCTGGCCGAGCAGAAGGGGTGCGAGCTTTCCGCGCTGTCGCTCGACGAGTTGAAGGCGATCAATCCCGCAATCACCGAAAAGGTCTATGACGTACTGACCGTCGAGGCGTCTGTCGCAAGCCGCACCTCGTTCGGCGGAACCGCGCCGGCAAACGTCCGCCAGCAGATCGCCTGGTGGCGCGGGCGCAACTGAGGGGCGACGGATCAATATCCTTGTGCGATTCATGAGAAGAATCAGGGTGCACAAACGCATCCGGCTTCTGCTAAGTGTTGCACACCCAATCGAGACCGCTTTCGGAGCCACGAACCGCATGACACTCAAGACCACTGCCAGGCTGGCCTTCGTCCTTGTTCTTTCGGCGACGGTGATTTCGGCCTGCGGCCGCAAGGGTGATCTCGAGGTACCCGGCGCGGCATCCAGCAAGCCCGCCGAAAAGGGCAAGAAACAGCAGGTCGAGGACAGGCCCTTCCTGCTCGACCCGCTTCTCTGACGGAACAGACACGTGAACCATTTCGAATATCGCGACGGCGTTCTCCATGCGGAGGACGTGCCCGTTCCGGAAATCGCCAAGGCGGTCGGCACGCCCTTCTATTGCTACTCGACAGCGACGCTGGAGCGCCATTTCAAGGTGTTCTCCGAGGCGTTCGAAGGCGTGGATGCGCTGGTCTGCTACGCCATGAAGGCCAATTCCAACCAGGCCGTGCTGAAGACGCTTGCACGCCTCGGCGCCGGCGTAGACGTGGTTTCCGAAGGCGAACTGCGACGCGCGCTCGCAGCCGGCGTGCCAGCGGAGCGCATCATGTTTTCCGGCGTCGGCAAGACCCGGCGGGAAATGGACCTTGCGCTGGAAGCCGGCATCTACTGCTTCAACGTGGAATCGGAACCCGAACTGGAGGTTCTCAACGCCCGCGCGGTGAAGGCCGGCAAAAAGGCCCATGTCTCGTTCCGCATCAATCCCGATGTCGATGCGCGCACCCACGCCAAGATTTCGACCGGCAAGAAGGAAAACAAGTTCGGCATCACCTGGGAACGGGCGCGCGCCGTCTATGCCCGCGCCGCCGAATTGCCGGGCATCAAGGTAACCGGCATCGACATGCACATCGGCAGCCAGATCACCGAGTTGCAACCCTTCGAGGATGCCTTCCGGCTGTTGCGGGAACTGGTGCAGACGCTGCGCGCCGACGGCCACACGATCGACCACGTCGACGTCGGCGGCGGTCTCGGCATTCCCTACCGGAGCGACAATTCGCCCCCGCCACTCCCCGATGCCTATGCGCAGATCGTCAAGAACGAGCTCCAGGGCCTGGATTGCAGGATCGTCACCGAACCCGGCCGCCTGATCGTCGGCAATGCCGGCATTCTTGTCACAGAAGTCATCTACGTGAAGGACGGAGGCGAGAAGACGTTCGTCATCGTCGACGGTGCCATGAACGACCTGATCCGGCCAACGCTGTACGAGGCCTGGCACGAGATCCGCCCGGTCGTGATTTCCGCAGCCAACGCGCCTCGTATCCGCGCCGACGTCGTCGGCCCTGTGTGCGAGACCGGCGACTATCTCGCGCTCGATCGCGAGATGGCCATGCCCAAGCCGGGCGAACTCATCGCAGTCGGTTCGGCCGGCGCCTACGGCGCGGTCCAGGCGGGCACGTACAATTCGCGGCTGCTGGTGCCCGAGGTCCTGGTCAAGGGCGGCGAATTCCACGTCGTCCGGCCGCGTCGGACCTACGAGGAACTCATCGGGCTCGATTCGGTACCGGACTGGCTCGCCTGAAACGGCTGAGTGGCCGGGCGACCGCTCCGGCCGGGCGGTCGCATGCCCTGCGACCCTCTCCGTAAAGTGATCACGATTTTGCGCGCGCCCTCGCCTTCGCCACAAAGGATGTTATCCTTGGGGTCAATGGCCGCGTAGCGTGCCGTCTGCAAGCCTGCGCGAATCGAGGATAGATGCACGAAGACGCCGAAAACGCCTCCGGCATGGACCATAGCGACAGCCTTGCGGCACGCCTTCGCCGCAAGCGTGCCTTGGCGCGCGCGGTTTTGTTCGCCGAACGCCTTCTGCCGAAACTGCTGCCGGTGGCCCTTCTCGTTGCGACCTTCCTGGCGCTGACCTGGTTCGGCTATTTCCGCTACGTGCCGGCATGGCTGCATCTTGCGACGCTCGGCGGTTTTGCGCTCGCGTTCGTCGTGCTGGCCGCCAGGCTGCGGCACGCCGCCTGGCCACAGGTCGAGCAGGCGGACCGGATGCTGGAGCAGCGAAACGGACTCTCCCATCAGGCGATCCAGGTGCAGACGGATCGTCCCGCCGGCGGCGGGCCGGTCGCAGACGCGCTGTGGCGCGAACACCGGACCCGCATGGCGCGGACGATCGGTTTGCTCCAGCCAGGCCTGCCGCGCCCCGATATTGCGCGCTTCGACCGGTACGGTCTGCGGGCGATCCCGGTCTTGCTGGTCGTGATAGCCTTCGCGTTCTCCTATTCCAACCGTGCCGGCCTTCTGATCGACGCCCTCCATCTGCACCAGCCGGCAGCCGACAGGCCGGACGTCCGTATCGACGCCTGGGTCACTCCGCCGGCCCATACCGGCCGTGCGCCGATGTTTTTGACCGGCACTGCGGAACCGGCGGACGGACCGTTGCGGATACCGCAATTCAGCGAGTTGACCGTGCGGGTCACCGGCGGGAACCTGGCCGGGGACGTCACCTATCGGCCGGACGGCGAAGAGGCGGCCGTCATCCGCCCCGAGCAGCCTAAAACCGATGCCGAAAAGCCCGAGGCGGGTGAAGCGACCGAAGCAGGCGTTCCCGCAAACGCCGAGCCGCAGCAGGCTGCGGACAACCAGCCCAAAACGCTGCGCCACAAGATCCTGAAGGACGGCACACTTTCGCTCGACGGTCGGGAATGGGCCTTCAGCGTCATCCCCGATCACGTCCCCGAGATCGCCTTTGACGGCGTACCCCACAGGACCGTCGCCGCCGCCCTGGAGATCAGCTTCATCGCGAAGGACGATTACGGCATACAGGAAGCGCATGCGGAGATCGTGCCGGCGGACGAGCCGGCGGCGGACGCACGTCCCCTCTATCCGCCGCCCGAATATCGGCTAGACCTTCCACGCCGCAATAGTCGTGAAGCGAAGGGCACGACGAGCCGCAACCTCAGTGAGCACCCGCTGGCCGGCAAGCGAGTCCGCATCACGCTCGTCGCACGCGATGCCGCTGGACAGGAGGGCCGCAGCCAGCCGCAGGAGATGGTTCTGCCGGCCAAGGCCTTCTTCGAGCCGCTCGCAGCCGCAGTCGCCGAACAGCGCCAGACCTTCTCGCTCGATGCCAACCAGTTGCCGCGGGCGATTGCGCTGAACGAAGCGCTGATGATGCGGCCGGAGGAGACGATACCTGACCCGATCCATTTCCTGCTGATCAAGTCGGCACAGGAACGCATGCGGCTTGCCCGCAACGACGATCAGCTCCGTGAGGCCGCCGATTATCTCTGGGAAATCGCACTCGGCATCGAGGACGGCAACCTTTCGCTCGCCGACCGCCGCCTGCGCGAGGCGCAGCAGGCACTCTCCGAGGCGCTGGACCGCAACGCCTCCGACGAGGAAATCGCCAAGCTGATGCAGGAACTGCGCGAGGCGATGCAGGCCTATCTGCAGGAACTGGCCCGCCAGGCCCAGAAGAACGGCCAGATGCAGCAGAGCGCGCAGCAGGGCCAGATACTGCGCCAGCAGGATCTGGAACGCATGATGGATCAGATCGAGAACCTCGCACGCTCAGGCGCCAAGGACCAGGCCCAGCAGATGCTTTCCGAAATGCAGCGCATGCTCAACAACCTGCAGGCCGGGCGGCGCCCGCAACAGCAGGGCCAGCAGTCGGATGCCATGCGCCAGCAGATGGACAAGCTCGGCAAGCTTATGCAGGAACAGCAGAAGCTGATGGACCAGACGTTCAACTTCGATCAGGCGCTGCGCGACCGCATGCAGCGTGGCGATCCGCTGCCGGGCGAAGAGGAAATGTTCGGCGACCCCGGTGACGAGGGCCAGCAGCAACAGCAGGAGCAGCAGGGCGAGCAGGGACAGTCCCCGACCGACCAGATGACGGAAGAGCAGTTGCGTCAGGCACTGAAGGATCTGAAGGCGCAGCAAGAGGCGCTTTCCAAACAGCTCGGCGAGCTGCAGAAGGGCCTGCAGGACATGGGCATCGAGCCCGGAGAGGGCTTTGGCCAGGCCGGTCGAGAGATGGACGGCGCTTCGCAATCGCTCGGCAAAGGCCAGGGCGAGGCCGCCGTCGGCAGCCAGGGACGGGCACTTGAAGCGCTGCGTCAGGGCGCCCAGGACATGATGAACCAGATGCAGGCCATGGGTCAGGCTGGCGAAGGCCAGGGCCAGCCGCAAATGGGGCGCAATGGCCGCGATCCCCTCGGGCGCGAGCGTCCCGATACCGCCGAAGGCCCCGATTACGACGGGCGCACCCGTGTTCCGGAAGAGATCGACATTCAGCGCGCCAGGGAAATCCTGGAAGAGATACGCCGCCGCCTTGGCACCGGCAGCGCGCCGGTCATGGAACGCAACTACCTGGAGCGCCTGCTCGGAATCGAATGACGGCATCGGGGCGATCCCGCTGCCGCGCCATTCCACCGTCTCCCAATTTGGACACCGCGATTGGCAGTTCGCAGGTCATGTCCACGGCACATCCCCCTCACATGAAAGGACCACAGATGAAGGGAGGCGTCTGGCTCAACGAGCCCGCGACATGGAGCGGGAACGACGGCGTTGTCGAAGTGACCACGGATCACGGAAGCGATTTCTGGGGCGAGACGCACTATGGCTTCACGCGCGACAGTGGCCATTTTCTCGGTTTTCGAACGGGCAGCGCGTTCACTGCGCAGTTGCGCGTGCGAGCGGGATACGAGGCGCTCTACGACCAGGCCGGCATCATGGTTCGAATAGACGACGCGCGCTGGGTCAAGGCGGGCGTCGAGCTGTCGGACGGGCAGGCAATGTTGAGCAGCGTCCTGACCGATGGGCAATCCGACTGGGCCACGGCTGCCTGTCCCTTCGACCCCTCAGATTTTCGAATGCGGGCAACGGTGTCTGGGGGCGTATTGCGCTTGCAGGTCTCGGGCGATGGCAAGCGGTGGCCGCTCGTCCGTCTGGCGCCCTTTCCGGTCGCGCCATCCTACCTCGTCGGCCCGATGTGCTGTACGCCGGAGCGCGCCGGGCTCAAGGTCGTATTTTCCGAGTTCAGCCTGTCGCCTCCGCTCGGGAAGGACCTGCACGATCTCAGTTGAGCTTATGCAGCCAGCGCGCGGGCGACGGCGGTGCGGATATCCGGCAGGCTGAAAGGTTTCGCGACCACATCGACGATCTTCTCGGCAAGATCCTCTGCGCGCTCGCGCTGCTCGGCATACCCGGTCATCAGGAGGATCTTGAGGTCGGGATGTGCCTGTGCTGCGCGATGGGCAAGCTCGATGCCGTCCATGACCGGCATGCGGATGTCGGACAGAAGCAGGTCGAACCGGCTCTCTGCCAGCGTCTCCAGGCCCTGTGCGCCGTCGGCCGCTTCGACCGTCTCGTGCCCGTCGAGCCGCAGCGCGCGCGCAACGAAGATACGAAGCGAATCCTCGTCTTCCGTGATCAGAATTCTCGCCATGGTGTTCCCTTCGAGCCGTCCATCCGGCCCTGTCCGTCGGGCGCAAGACGCGCCGCTGTTAGCGCTGCCCCGTGCCAGAAAAGACCAGAGTTTCGTTTGCGATCGGTAAACGGCGGGAAGGGAAATCGCGCGGCCGGCTATTCGGCGTCGCCCGTCACTACCCCGACGAAGGGCAGTTCGCGGAAGGCATAGGCGACGTCCATGCCGTATCCGACGACGAAATGATCTGGGCACTCGAAGCCGACATAGTCGGCCTCCAGGTCCGTCTGGCGCTTGACGCGCTTGTCCAGAAGGACGGCAATGGTCACGTGATTGGCACCGCGTTCGAGCAGAAGCTCCTTGGCGAACTGCAGGGTACGACCGGATTCCAGAATGTCGTCGATCAACAGGATGTCGCGGCCATGGACGTCGCTGTCGATATCTTTGACGATCTTGACAGTCTGCGACGTCGTTCCCTTGCCGTAGCTGGAAAGCGTGATGAACTCGACCTCGGGCGCGAGCCCGGTCGCGTGCATGGCGCGAATCAGGTCTGCCGCGAAGATGAAGGAGCCCTTCAGGATCGAGATCACCAGCAGGTCCTTCGTCGGACCCGACTTGATCTGCGCGGCCATCTCCGAATTGCGCCGGGCGATTTCCTCGGCGCTATAGAGCGTTTCGATTTTCTTCCCGCGCACTACTTGCATCGCGACCTGGCTCCCACGGCGTTTCGGCTTGCGGCATCTGCCGCTCCGCTGCCGCATAGCACACTCACCGCTGCAACGCATCCTCGGACAGAAGCGAAACCGCGACTTTCGGCAGTCCTGCGCCGGTATGGGGGATTTTTAGCGCAAAGGGGCGGCTCGCTCCGGCGGGCATGCGGCCGTCCGTCAATTCGATCCGGTGCCGCGCGGTCCCCCGGCCGCCACCGACGACGTCGACGACGAGCGACGGCACCGCACGCTCCTCGCGCGACCGGTTTTCCAGCGTTCCGTAGATGGAAAGAACCTTCATTCCGTCCCGGTCGTCGAGCGAGTAGGTCACGCCGCCAACCTGCAACCTGTCGGCCTCAGTGCCGGCGGAAAAGACGGTTGCCAGGGCCGAAAGCCCGCCCGCGAAGAAGAAGGAGCCGGCGACGCTGCCGGCCAAGACGGTCCCGAATGCGCGCGCCGGCAGGATCTGCAGAGCCTGCTCCATGAGCCGCACTGCCCGCACCAGTCCCTTGACCGCCAACCCTGCGCCACATGAAGCGAAGGACCGCAGTCCCGAGGTTCCGCGCAGGCCATTGTCGTTGCGCGCAAAGTCTTGCGGTGCTGCCGGAGAATCCGTCACGACGACGAAATCGGCGTCGACGATCTCGGGTATTTTCCGGCGCGGAACGGGGTTTCTCCGTTGCCGGCCGGGCTCCGGCGGCAGGAGATCGATCGGGACGCTTTTCTCGCGCCTTGCGCCGAATGATGTCATGGCGGTGCTCCTGTCGTGCTCGTCCGACGGGTTTCACCCGCAAAAAGTCGGGCATTGAATCGATTGCTTACCAAACGTAAACCATACTGGTTAATGCTTCGGAAACCGGCCTTGGATGGGCTTTGATTCCGTGCCATCGGCGAGATGCGAAAGGCGCGTCATACGCGCGAAGACGAAAACCGGATTGTCCCTTTGATACACTTCGAGAATGTCGGCCTGAGATACGGGATGGGTCCGGAAGTGCTCCGCGACCTCACCTTCGACATTCCGCGCCGATCCTTCCAGTTCCTTACCGGGCCGTCGGGGGCGGGAAAATCGACGCTGCTGAAGCTGCTGTTCCTGTCGCTGCAGCCGACGCGCGGGCTTGTGCGCACCTTCGATCGCGACATCGCAACGATCCCGCGCGACGAACTGCCGATGCTGCGGCGCCGGATCGGCATCGTCTTCCAGGACTTCCGCCTGCTCGACCATCTGACGACCTACGAGAACGTCGCCCTTCCGTTAAGGGTGCGCGGCAAGGAAGAGGCAAGCTACCGCGCCGACGTGCTCGATCTTTTGAAATGGGTCGGCCTCGGCGAGCGGATCAACGTCCTGCCTCCAGTGCTTTCCGGCGGGGAGAAACAGCGTGCGGCCATCGCCCGCGCCCTGATCGACCGCCCGGAACTGCTGCTCGCCGACGAACCGACCGGCAACGTCGATCCGCCGATGGCGCGACGCTTGCTGAGCCTGTTCATGGAGCTGAATCGCCTCGGAACCGCCGTCGTCATCGCCACCCACGACCTGTCGCTGATGGATCAGGTGGATGCGCGGCGCATGATTCTCTCGCAAGGGCGGCTCGACATCTATGAATGAGGCAGCCACACGCCCGCAGCCGCAGGAGGGCAACCAGAAGCGCCCGGAGATGCGCGTCCGCCCGACTGCGCCCATCGTGCCGCCGGCGAACGTCTCCGGCAACGCACTGATGTTCGTCATCGCCATCATGGCCTTTCTGGCCTGCCTGACCTACGGCGCTGTGAGCATGGTGCGGGCAACCGCGGCAAGCTGGCAAAGCCAGATCTCCCGCGAGATTACCATCCAGATCAAGCCGGACGACGGTCTGGACATGGACGCGGCGCTGCGCGACGCCCGCGACCTGGCGCTGACCTTCACCGGCACGAAGGACGGCACGATCGTCGACCGCGCCGCGACCGCCAGGCTGCTTGAGCCCTGGCTCGGCGAGGGGCTCGACCTGGATGAACTGCCAGTGCCGCGGCTTGTCATCATCACCATCGACGAGCAGAACCCGCCGGACTTCGGCGCGATGCGACAGGCGCTGACTGAAACCATTCCGCAGGCCTTTCTCGACGATCACCGCACCTGGGTGAACAGGCTCGTCACCATGGCGAGGACAACGGCCTGGATCGGCATCGGCGTCTTGATTCTCGTCTTCTCCGCCATGGTCCTGACGGTCGTCTTCGCCACCCGCGGCGCCTTGTCCGGCAACCGCCACATCATTGAGGTGCTGCATTTCGTCGGCGCTGAAGCGGGGTTCGTCGCCTCCGAATTCCAGAAGCATTTCCTGAAGATCAGCCTGAAAGGCTCCTTTGCGGGCGGCGCTCTGGCGGCAATCGTCTTCGCCATCGCCGGATACTGGCAAAACCGGACACTGGCCACGCCGGAAAGCGACCAGGCCACCGCCCTGTTCGGTAACTTCTCCGTGGGGCTGAGCGGCTATCTCGGCATTGCCGCCACGATGATCGTGATCGCGCTGCTGACGACGCTAACGGCGCGCTTCACCGTCATGCGCACGATCTTCGAGATCGACCGCATCCGCTCCGACCCCGCGCGCACCGACGACCTGCCGGATACATGACCGAGGCCCGCCATCGCATGCCTACGGACTCGTCCTTGCCGCAATCCCGGGTTAAATAGAAGAATCATGGCTACCATGGACGAAACGAGACACCTGACGCAGAAGGAGGGGCAACCGGCGCGCAAGCGCTGGCGGATTCGCCCGATCCGTCGGTTTGTCCGCGCGTTCCTGGTGTTCCTGCTCGTCTTTTGCGGCGGCATGATCGGTGGCTTCCTGTATTTCGCAGAAACCATCGCCGCCATGGAAACTCCGAGAAATCCGCGCGCGGATGCTATCGTGGTCCTGACGGGCGGCTTCCAGCGCATCGATCAGGCGATCGGCCTTCTGAAACAGGGCGCGGGCAAGCGTCTGCTGATCTCAGGCGCCAATCCGAGCACGTCCGGCACGCAGATCCGCAAATTCACCCAGAGTTCTTCAAGCCTGTTCGATTGCTGCGTCGATATCGGCTACGACGCGATGGATACGATCGGCAACGCCAACGAGACGGCGCGGTGGATCAGCGACCATGGCTACCGAACCGTTCTGGTGGTGACCAACAACTACCATATGCCCCGCAGCCTGCTGGAACTTCGGCGCAGCGATGCCGAGACGGAATTCGTGTCCTACCCGGTGATCAATTCCGACCTGAGGAACGGCAGCTGGCTCGGCGAGCCGCACGTGATGAAGGCTATGCTTTCCGAGTATGTGAAATACTCCGCCGCTCTGGTGCGCGACATGATCGGCGCCGGCACGGCAAGCGGCCTACGCCGCGACGCCCAGACCCATGCCGCACTTGTGGAAGAGAACTGAGCAGCCCGGTTTGCGACGCGAAAAATATCGTGTAGTCAGGCGTGTCTTCCTCAGAGAGCACTTGCCTGATGATCGTTCTGCGCTCCATCCTTTTCAACATCGCCTTCTATCTCAACCTGATCGCGCAGATGGTCGTGTTGACGCCGGTCTATTTTCTGCTTCCGCGCAAGAAGGCCTATGTCATCGCCAAGAACTGGGCGCGCAGCAATCACTGGCTCTTCGCCAAGATCGTCGGCGCCACCTTCGAAATCGAGGGCCTGGAGAACATTCCGAAGGGCCAGGGCTACATATTCGCGCCGAAGCACCAGTCGTTCTGGGACGCCTATGCGCTTTTGCCCTGGCAGGACGACCCCTTCTACATTCTCAAACGCGAGCTGACGTGGATCCCCCTGTTCGGCTGGTATCTCATCAAGCAGCGAATGGTGCCGGTCGATCGCGGCGCGCGCGGCAAGGCGATGGCGGCGGTGATGGAGCGCGCCAAGGCCGAGATGAGAAGCGGCCGCCAGCTCATCATCTATCCGGAAGGCACGCGCCGCCCGCCGGGCGCCCCGCCGGAATACAAGTACGGCATCGCCCGCCTCTACCGAGACCTCCAGGTGCCTGTCCTGCCGGTCGTCATGCATCCGGGCCTGTTCTGGCCGCGACGCAAGTTCCTGCGCTATCCTGGCCACTTCAAGGTCCGCATCCTGCCGCCCGTGCCCGCCGGGATGGACCCGGACGCGTTTCTGGCCCACCTGATCGACGTGATGGAGACGGCAAGCGACAAGCTGCTTCTGGACACCGTTGAGGCAAATCCGCACCTGCCGCTACCACCTACGGCAGCCGCCCGGGTGGCAGAACTTCGTTCACGCCATGCCTGACGCGTCATCACTCCTGACCGGTACTCCTGACCGGCCGGTGAGTCTGGGGCGCCTCAGCGCCCGTTCACGAGGCGCTCGACCGAGCGTCCTACCTCTTCCAGCCAATGATCTCGGATTCCCATCTCGCGCAGGTGGGCGAGCGTATTGGCAACGTATTCGGTATTCGGACCGGACTTGCCCCACGCAGTGCTGACGGTCGCCGCGGCGTCTTCGACCGTCAACGCCCCCGCATATTGGTGGTGCGCCCGATCGATCACGTAGGCAAGCGCCGGCTTGCGGACGCCGCCTGCGAGTGTCACGGGAAGCGTGCGTTCCTTGTAGACGTGTGTGACGAGTTCGCGTTCACGCAGATAGTCGAGCACCGCATGCCATCGCTGTGGCGCGACGCGAAAGGCCATGCCGCGGCAGGATCCGCCACGATCGAGGCCGAGGACCAGCCCCGGCTTCTCCGGCGTTCCCCTGTGAACCCAGGAGCGCACGCAAAGCGAGCGCCGAAATCCGTGCAGGCGGGCAGGCTGGCTATCCTCGACCTCGAAACCCGGATTCCACATCAGCGAGCCATAGCCGAAAACCCAAAATTCTTCCGTATCCACCGCGCCTTACCGTTTTCCACCTGAATGCCGCCGCAATTGCCGGCTCTCTGCCGCCATCGGGCAATCTAAGGCTGATCCCGAAAACTGCGAAGCGGTTTTCGGTCAGGATTCACGATAAAACAAACCGCTGGAACCGCGAATCGACACGGTCTTTTCCGGTCCTTTTTTTCTTCCGTCCTATGGGGTGCAAAGCATGACATCGACGAACGGGGCCACGACATCGCGCATTGCCCGCAGGTTCTGGCTTCTCGGCCTGGGCATCGTCCTGTTCGTCGCCGCATATACCGCAGCCTGGTTCTACGGCGCCGACCGGCTCGGCAACTATGTCAGAAGCCAGATGTCGGATGCCGACGTCTCGCTCGCCTGCGCCGGGCTGGACGTGAAGGGGTTTCCCTTCCGCATCGGCGTCTTTTGCGATGCGATCGGCATCGACGACAAACGCACCGGCACGTCTGCAAGCTTCGGCGCCGTGCGCTCGGCAGCCCAGGTCTACCGTCCGGGCCATGCCGTCCTCGAAATCGACGGCCCCGCGCAGATCCGCGTCTCGCCGGATCTTGCCCTCACCGCGGACTGGGATCTCCTGCACGCCAGCGCGGTCGCCGGCACCGGCGGTCTCGACCGCACCTCGATCGCCCATGACGGACTGAAAGGAACGTTCACCGCAGGCAGGGCCGATGTGAACCTCGCGTTTTCCGCCCGCCACGGCGAAGCGCATGCCCGCCGGAACGACGAAGCGCTCGACGTCGCGCTTTCCGCCGACGGGTTGAACCTTAACGTGTCCGACACCGCCATACCGCAGGTGGACGTGGCACTCGATGCAACGATCGCCAACGCCGCCGACTGGCTGAACGACGGGCCTCCGACGACCGCGCCGCATGGCACGAAGGGAGAGCTGCACAACTTCAGTCTCGTGTTCGCCAACGGCAGCAATGCCGCGCTTTCCGGCCCCTACGAAGTCGATGACAAGGGGCGGCTGTCGGGCAATTTCCAGGTTCAGGTGAAGGGTATCGACGCAGTCCGCGATGCCATCGCCGAGGCTTTTCCCGAGATTGCGGAGACCGCCTCGAGTGTTGCAAGCACCATCCGCAGCCTCTCCGGCGGCAAGGACGAGGCCAGCGTCAAGCTCAGGGTCAGGGACGGCGTCGTCTACCTCGGCATCATTCCCCTGGCCGCAATCCCGCCGCTCTGACAGAGGCTACTTTTCCGGCGCGGCATCCGGGCGACCGAAGTTGGCTGCCGCCGTGTCCTGCCCCGCATCGATGATCGACCGCCGGATGGCGCGCGTTCGCGTGAAGAGATCGAACAGCTTTTCGCCGTCGCCCCAGCGGATCGCGCGCTGCAGATAGGCCAGATCCTCGGAGAACCGCGCCAGCATCTCGAGAATGGCATCCTTGTTATGCAGGCAGACGTCGCGCCACATCGTCGGATCGGACGCAGCCAGTCGGGTGAAGTCGCGGAAGCCCGAGGCGGAATACTTGATGACCTCCGATTCGGTCACCGTCTCCAGGTCGTCCGCCGTGCCCACGATGTTATAGGCAATAATGTGCGGCAGGTGCGACACGATCGCCAGCACCTTGTCGTGGTGCTCGGTGTCCATCTCGTCCACCTTCGAGCCGAGCGCTTCCCAGAAGGCGGCAAGGCGCCGCTTGGCGGCCTTGTCGGTACCGTGCACCGGCGTCAGGATACACCAGCGCCCGCGGAAAAGCTCGGCGAAACCGGCATCGGGACCGGAATGCTCGGTACCGGCGAGCGGATGGCCCGGAATGAAGTGGACGCCCTTCGGGATATGCGGCAGCATCTGCGCGACCACGGACGCCTTGGTGGAGCCGACGTCCGTGATGATGGCGCCGGGCTTGAGGTTCGGGGCAATCTGCTGGGCGACGCTGCCCGACGCACCGACCGGAACGGAGACGATGACGAGATCGGCGTTGCGGACCGCTTCCGCCGCATCCAGGTGATATTCGGTACCAAGTTCCAGTTCACGCGCCCGCTCGAGCGTCTCTTCGCTACGCGTTGCGATCGCGACCGACTGGGCCAGGCCCTGAGTTTTAACCGCGCGTGCGATGGATGAACCGATGAGGCCGATACCGATCAGCGCAATCTTGTCAAACTGTTGATCCGCCATGCCTGCCGCCCTTGTTCCGGATAGGAGCCCGCCTGCGTCGAGGCGGGATGGTGGAGCAGCCATTACCGGCGCGGCGGAGGATTGTCGAGGGGCCTGCGCGGCAAGGCCGACCGCGTCGATGGCACGCCCGATGGCGCAAGCACGGGAACGAAGACGCGACGCGAAGCGCGGGCGGCCACCGGCAGTCCCTGGTAGAGCCGCTTCTGCGCCTCGACGATGAGGACTCCGGAAAACATCGGCCAGAGCCATCGCCCCAGCCGCTCGAAGGCGCCGCGCAGCTTCTGGATGCTGCGGTGCTTGGACGGGGGAAAGAACAACGCCTCGGCGCTGGCGCCCGGCGTGAAGTTGGTCTCGCGCAAAAGATGCGTCAACTGGCTACGCGAATAAGGACGGCCGGAGCCGAAGGGGGTGTGCTCCATTCGCGCCCAGACGCCGCGACGGTTCGGCACGACGATCACGAGCCGGCCTCCGGGAGCCAGCACCCGCCACAGCTCCTTCATCGTCTCGCGCGGGTTTTCCGCAAATTCCAGCGAGTGCACCATCAGGATGCGGTCGATGGACGAGTCAGGCAGCGGCAGTTCCTCGTCGAAGACCAGCGCGGTGGCAGATGCCTCGCCCACCGGCCAGTTCACGGCCCCCTGCCCTGCCGGCATGAAAGCAAACGTGCGCTCCGTGTCACTGCGGAACCGATCGAGGTAGGGCACCGCATAGCCGAGCCCCACCAGCCGTTCTTCCGGCAGGCGCGCCCAGATCGAGCCTAGCGACATCGTGATCGAATGCTCCGCGAGGTGTCCGAGGGGAGAGTGGTAAAATTCGCGGAGATCGACAATATCTGCATGCATTCGCGAGATGTTAGCGACCGGGCGATGGACTTCAAGGCCCGTCCCGCTAGATTCCGCGTTTCCGCGCAACGCGAAAGGGACAATGCCCATGGCACCGCTCGAGATCGAACTGTTTGGCTGCCGCACCGACAATTTCGGCGTGCTTCTTCACGATGCGGCCAGCGGCACCACGGCCAGCATCGATGCGCCTGAGGAAAAGCCGATCCTCGATGCGCTTGCCCGGCGCGGCTGGCAGCTCACGCACATTCTGACCACGCATCATCATCAGGACCATGTCGAGGCGAACGAAGCCCTGAAGGCGCGTTTCGGCACCGTGATCATCGGGCCGGCACGGGAGAAAGACAAGATTCCCGGCATCGACAGGACGGTGGACGATGGCGACCGCTTCGACTTCGCCGGAAGGCCGGTGGAGGTCATCTGGACGCCCGGCCATACCGCAGGCCACATCTGCTATCACCTGCCGGAAGACAGACTGCTTTTTGCCGCCGACACACTGTTCGCACTCGGCTGCGGCCGCCTGTTCGAGGGAACGCCCGCGCAAATGTGGCAGTCTCTATCTCGCCTTGCCGCGCTTCCTGACGATACAACCGTGTATTTCGGCCACGAATACACCCTGTCCAACGCCCGGTTCGCCCTTTCGGTCGATCCCGACAATGCCGCGCTGAAGGAGCGCGCCACGGACATCGAGCGCATTCGTGCCGCTGGCCGCTTCACGGCACCGACGACGATCGGGCTGGAAAAGCGCACGAACCCGTTCCTGCGCGCCGCCGATCCGGGTATTCGCAAGGTCCTTGTCATGCCGGACGCGTCCGACAGCGAGGTCTTTGCCGAAATACGCCACCGCAAGGACCGCTTCTGATGACCCCGAAGCAGATCATCTCCACCCTTGGCATGGAACGCCACCCGGAGGGCGGCTGGTACGTCCAGACCTTTCGCGACACCGACGGCGGCGCGCGCGGTCACTCAACCGCCATCTACTATCTGCTCGAGAAGGGTGAACGCTCGCACTGGCACCGCGTGCGGGATGCGACCGAGGTCTGGCACTATTATGCCGGCGGCCCGCTGCGGCTGTCGATCTGCGGCGATGGACAGACCAGCAACAGCCAGGTGCTCGGCCCCCACCTCGCCAATGGGGAGCGGCCCCAGGTCATCGTGCCCGCCGGATGGTGGCAGTCGGCAGAACCCTTGGGCGAATGGACGCTGGTCGGCTGCACCGTAGCACCCGGCTTTTCCTTCGACGCTTTCGAGATGGCCCCGCCCGGCTGGCGCCCGGGAGCCAACTAGCTAGGTGGCGTCGGTGGCAGCCACCGGCTTGGCGCGGAAAATCATGTCCCTGGCCGCAAGGACCGCACCGCCGGTGACGAGCACGCAGGCAATCGCGATCCGCCAGGACGGCTCGGCGTATCCCGTCAGGATGAGATTGAGTGTCGAAAGCAGGGGGGCGGCATAGCTTGCAGCGCCAAGAATCTGGATATCGCCGTTCTTCACGCCGAAATCCCACGCATAGAAGGCCGCCCCTACCGGCAACAGGCCAAGGCCTGCCACGGCGAACCATTCGAAGCCCGTCTCCGGCCAGACCGTCGTCTCCAGGCCGAGGTGGCAGAGGAACGAAAGGACCGAGGTTGCAAGGCAGAAGCCGGTGACGACGTCTGTCGAAGCCGCTTCGAAACGGCGGGTCAGAAGCGAATAGCCCGACCAGGTGAAGGCGCAGAGGAAGGCGGCGGCGTAGCCCATCGTATAGGCGCCATCGAAGGACAGGCCGTTGCGGGCGACGATCAGGAAGGTTCCCGCCAGCCCCGAGAGCGCACCCGCGATATGGTACCAGCGCAGCTTTTCACCCGGCAGCATCGCCGAGCCGACAACGATCAGCAACGGCCAGAGATAGGCGATGAGCCCCGCCTCTACCGCGGGCGCGTTGCGCAGAGCGGTGAAGTAAAGGAAATGATAGCCGAACAGCCCGGCAATGCCGACGATCCAGACCTTTGCCGGCTGGCGCAAAAGCGCCATTCGCTCCGGCCGCAGCGCGAGCACGACAAGGCCGGGCAGGCTGCCGATCAAAAAGCAGATCGCCGAAAGCTGGAAAGGCGGCATCTTGCCAGACGCGGTGGTGAAAAGCGCCAGGAGCGACCACATCAGGATCGCCGAAAAGCCGATGAGCGTCGCTTTCAATTTCACGTGTTAAGGCCCCGCATGCAATGTTTCGGCGGCTCAGCCGCCGAAGCGGGTAGCCGAGACGGTGACCGGACCGAGCGAAGTCGGAATCCGGACGAAGACCGGGGCATATACATCCACGGGATCGGCCTTTGCAAACCAGATCTCCATCGTGGTCAACTTGCGCAGGTACTCGACGTCCCGCCGCCCCTTGCGGTAGCCGGCCTTCGGCACGAACCGCACGCCGCAGACCTTGACTTCGCCGTCGAAGCCCTTGGTGGAAAACGGCCGCGTGCCCTTGTCCACCAGCTTGATGTCCATGCGTGACTCGCCGTCGAAGATCGGCAGCGTCTTGGAGCAGACGTTCGAGGTTGCGGGGATGATCAGGCCCGAGATCGGATCGACCACCGAGCGCATGTCGCCGGCGCGCACCGGCACCCAGTTTTCCGGCGCCCGCCGCCGCTCTGGCCGGATAGACGCGCTGGCAACGTTGCCGTTGCGGAAGGTCACGTCGATTGCGCGGGCACGCTTGCCGCTGCGATAAGACATGGAATATCGGCTCGCGCGCAGCTTGCCGTCGGAGACCGTGCCGGAAACCGAGGTCCTTCCATGCGTGCTGGAGAGGATGTCGGCGAGACCGGCGGAATCCATTCGCCCCGAGATCGTGTAGCGCCTGCCGTCGAATTCGGAACGGAAACTCGCGGTCGCGACCGGGAAACCGGCGAGACGGATGCTGTAGTCGGTAACGTGCTCGACCTCCGTCGCGCCGGCGACGCCTGCCGTCACCGTCGCGATGGTACCTGCCGCGATCCAAGCCCTCAAGCCCATCTTTCAACCGCTCCTTCGTGGGAAAGACTATAATTCCTTTTGCGGCATTTCTGCGCCGCTGCTATCTCTAAGGACGGCGAACGCTGGCGGATACCCTTGTGGTATTGGGCGCAATTCGCAGCGACTTGCAATAGTTTTCCAGCCGACGCCAAGGTTTGGCTTGACGCCGCAAGCGCGGGTGACTATAAAACCGCAACTTTTCCAATAAGGCCAGACGGACTGCGGCCGGACACGGCGCCGGAATCGTATTGTCCGAAACCAAAGAAGAATAGGTGCATCCATGTCCCGTAGTTGCGAATTGACCGGCAAGGGCGTCCAGTCTGGCAACAATGTCAGCCACGCCAACAACAAGACCAAGCGCAAGTTCCTTCCGAACCTGTGCAACGTCACGCTCATCTCGGACTCCCTCGGCCAGCGTTTCCGCCTGCGCGTTTCCGCAGCAGCCCTCCGCTCGGTCGAGCACCGCGGCGGCCTGGACGCCTTCCTGCTGAAGGCTGACGAGAACGAGCTGTCCATGCGCGCGCGCCTGCTGCGCCGCCAGATCGTCAAGAAGACCGCCGCCTGATCCTTCGGCGCGATTTTCTCTGATAGGTAACGAGGCTTGACCGGGCATCCGGGCAGGCCTCATTTCATTGAAAACATCATTATTCCTCCAACTGGTGGCATCACCCAGGATAAAAAAATGCAGGCGAACCGCATTACCCTCATCTATGTCCTCCTGATGACGCTCGTCGTCGTCGCCTCGAACATCCTCGTGCAGTATCCGCTGCCGGGCATGCTTTTCGGCATCAGCCTCGGCGACATCCTCACCTTCGGCGCCTTCACCTACCCCGTCGCCTTCCTCGTCACCGACCTGACCAATCGCCAGTTCGGTCCGCGCACAGCGCGTAGGGTGGTCGTCGCAGGCTTTGCGGTTGCGATCGTGTTCTCCTTCGCCGTAGCCACCCCCAGGATCGCGGTTGCATCCGGGACGGCCTTCCTGCTCGGCCAGTTGCTGGACATCTCGGTCTTCAACAAGCTGCGTCGGCAGACCTGGTGGCGCGCTCCGCTGGTCGGCTCCCTGGTCGGCTCCGCGCTGGATACGCTGATCTTCTTCTCCATCGCCTTTGCCCCCGCCTTCGTCATGCTCGGCCCCAACGAGCCGTTCGCGATCGAGCAGGCGCCTGTTCTCGGCCTCTTCGCCGTCGAAGCGCAGCGCTGGATCTCCTGGGCAATCACCGATTTCGGCGTGAAGCTGCTGATGGGCCTGGTGATGCTCCTCCCCTATGGCGCGCTGATGAGCACGCTCAAGCCCATGCCGGCCGCGGAGAAGGCCTCGGCCTGATCGGCCGAACATCCATATGTTTCCAATGGGCCGCTCGGGCAACCGGCGGCCCGTTTTACGTTTCAAAGCCCGCCTGTCAGGCGGAATTCCAGCATCAGGTTCCGCTGCAGGATCGAATGGTTGTCGTCGGAAACGAGGATGATGCGGACGTCGCCGTCCGGCAGCTGCATCACGTCGATCCCCTCCATGTTGTCGATCTGATGGCTCATGTCGGCATCCATCAGCACCTCACCGTCCAGCAGCGCGCCGGGGCGTATTTCTGCACCCTTGATGCGGCGTATGCGCATGCCGATCCCGTCGGAAAGCCGGAACCGGCGTTCGAGCAGCAGGAGGTCTCCATCCGGCAGGAAGGCGCCGTCGGTGATGTCGTAGGGATCGTTGCGAACGACGGCGAACGTGCCTTTCGCCGGCCCGTCGAGAATGGCTCCGAACAGATTGCCCTGCCGGTCCAGACTGCGTTCGGCCAAGATTACCGGCGCGCCGGCGAGTGGTCCGTCGACGGGAGCCATCGCCAGCGTCTCGAAACCGCGGTTGTTGCGCAACTCCGAACGCGGGAACGGAAGTGGATAGCTGGCTTTCGGCGCTGAAGTCTCAAAGCCGGGATCCGGATAGACGTCCACGCGATGGCGCTGTTCGAAGCTGACGATCGCCGCTCCCGGCGCCAGTGCCAGCCCCTCCGCATCGACGAGCGTTTTGGCCTTCTCGGGTTCGCCCCTGGCGTTGAGCATCGGCGTGATCTTCACGTCGGAAAGGCCCGACAGCGCCCCCTCGCCATCGCGTTCGATCGCCCCCGTCATCCAGTGCCCGGTATCGAGCGCGGCGACGAAATGCTTCTGGTCAGGACGGAACCGGATCGAGGAGATCGCCCCCACGAGCTTGTTCGGCGACGTGAAGGTGATGCCGCCGACGAATTCCAGCTTGCCGAAGGCCCGTTGCCCCGAGCCTACGGCGAAATGCTGGATCGTGCTGCTGTCGATTTCGAGCGCGACGCTCGTCGCAGAACTGGGGGCGGCAACGACGCTGGCGGCCAGCACCAAGGCGAAGAGGGCGGACAGTCGCGTCATTGGCTCCCCGTGCCAAGCAAGCGCGCAACGCCGCCCGGGTTGAATTTCTCGTCAGCCGGCGCGGCGCAGGCCCGCCGGCCGTCTGCGGCTCGTCGTCTCGTCGGCGAAGAGCGCGGCCAGCTGTTCGGTCATGGCACCCGCAAGCTCGTCGGCATCGACGATCGTGACGGCGCGCCGATAGTAGCGCGTGACGTCATGGCCGATGCCGATCGCCAGCAGCTCGACAGGCGAACGCGTCTCGATCTGTTCGATCACCGCACGCAGATGCCGTTCCAGATAGTTGCCGGGATTGACGGAAAGCGTGGAATCGTCGACCGGCGCGCCGTCGGAGATCATCATCAGAATGCGGCGTTGTTCGGGCCGGGCCAGCAGACGGTTGTGCGCCCAAATCAGCGCCTCGCCGTCGATGTTCTCCTTCAGGAGCCCCTCGCGCATCATCAATCCGAGATTGCGCCGGGCGCGGCGCCAGGGGGCATCTGCCGACTTGTAGATGATGTGGCGAAGATCGTTCAGACGGCCGGGCGTCTGCGGCTTGCCGCTGGCAAGCCATTTCTCGCGCGACTGCCCGCCCTTCCAGGCCTTCGTCGTGAATCCGAGGATTTCCGCCTTGACGCCGCAACGCTCCAGCGTGCGGGCCAGAATGTCGGCGCAGGTTGCGGCCACCGTGATCGGCCGGCCACGCATCGATCCGGAATTGTCGATGAGAAGCGTCACCACCGTGTCGCGAAAGTTCGTATCCTTCTCGCGCTTGAACGACAGCGGCTGCATCGGGTCGATGATAACGCGCTGGAGACGGGCCGGATCGAGATAGCCCTCCTCCAGGTCGAATTCCCATGAGCGGTTCTGCTGCGCCATCAGCCGGCGCTGAAGGCGATTTGCAAGCCGCCCCACCGCGCCCTGCAGGTGCGACAGCTGCTTGTCGAGGAAGGCCCGCAGCCGATCGAGCTCGGCTTCGTCGCAAAGCTCCTCGGCAGCGATCGTCTCGTCGAATTCCTCGGTGAAGACCGAATAGTCGACCTTTTCGTTGAAGTCGCCGAAGATGCTCGGACGCCGCACCTCGCCGGGCGTCTCGCTGTCTTCGCTGTCCTCGTCGGCGAGTTCGTCGTCGGAAATCTCCGCGCCGTCCATCTCGCCTTCTTCCATCTGGTCCTGGGCGCTCTCGTTCTCGTCGGCAGGCGCTGCCTCTTCGCCGGCTTCCTCCTGCGATTCGCTCTCGTCTTCCTCGTTGCTGCGCGGCTGGTCCTCGTCGGTCTCGCTGTCCTGGTCGTCCTGCTCGCTATCCTCCTCGCCGAGGTCCTCGGCGACGTTCATGGAGGCGAGCATGTGGCGGACGATCTTGGCGAAGGCCTGCTGGTCGTTGATCGCAGCCGACAGATCGCCGAAGTCGGCGCCGGCCTTGTCTTCGATGAATCCGCGCCACAGGTCCAGCACCTGACCGGCCGATTCCGGAGCCGTCTGGCCCGTCAGCTTCTCGCGCACGAGCAGCGCCACCGCTTCTTCCAGCGGGGCGTCCGCCTGACGCGTAATCGCGCCGAAATTGGCGCGGGCATATTTCTCGCTGAGCATCGAAGAGATGTTCTGCGCCATGCCGCTCATGCGGTTGGAGCCGATCGCCTCGACGCGCGCCTGTTCCACCGCGTCGAAGATCGCCCGCGCATCCGAGCCCGGCGGCGACATGGTCGCGTGGATGCGGGGGTCGTGGCATGCCTTGCGCAGCGCCATGGAATCGCCAAGCCCGCGCGTGACGGAAAGCTCCTCGCGTGTCGGCCGCTTGGAGAGTTCCGGCAGGCGCATGCGCTCGCCGGTCAGGCCGGGCCGCTCATTGGCGAACACCACCTCGATCTCGGCATCGCCGGCGACCGAACGGATGCAGCCCGTCAGCGCCCGTCGGAAAGGCTCGACATCGACCGGAGCGCCGGGTCTCGGCCTGGAATTGTCACCGCGAGCTGCTGCCATGTTTCACCTGTGCGGCCCTCAGGCCGTCGCCTCCAGCACGATGTTGGCAGCACTTTCCTTCAGCTCGACGCCGAAGGCGCGCTGATAATGCTCGGCCACCAGCGGCCGCTCCAGCTCGTCGCACTTGTTCAGGAAGGTGACCCGGAAGGCAAAGGCGATGTCGCCAAAGATCTCGGCATTCTCGGCCCAGGTGATCACCGTACGCGGGCTCATCACGGTGGAAAGATCGCCGTTGATGAAGGCGGCGCGCGTCAGGTCGGCGACGCGCACCATGCGCGAAATCGTATCGCGACCGTCCTTCCTGCCCGACAGCGTCTTGACCTTCGCGGCGACGATATCGACTTCATTGTCGTGCGGCAGGTAGTTCAGCGTCGTCACGATCGACCAGCGGTCCATCTGCGCCTGGTTGATCTGCTGCGTGCCGTGATAGAGGCCGGTCGTGTCGCCAAGGCCGACGGTATTGGCGGTCGCAAAGAGGCGGAAGGCCGGATGCGGGCGGATGACGCGGCTCTGGTCCAGCAGCGTCAGGCGACCGGACGATTCCAGCACGCGCTGGATGACGAACATGACGTCCGGGCGGCCGGCATCATATTCGTCGAAGACGAGCGCGACATTGTGCTGGTAGGCCCAGGGCAGGATGCCGTCCTTGAACTCGGTGACCTGCAGGCCGTCCTTGACCACGATCGCATCCTTGCCGACGAGGTCGATACGGCTGACATGGCTGTCGAGGTTCACGCGCACGCAGGGCCAGTTGAGACGGGCTGCAACCTGCTCGATATGAGTGGACTTGCCGGTCCCGTGATAGCCGGAAACCATGACGCGGCGGTTGTGGGCGAAGCCGGCAAGGATGGCAAGCGTGGTCTGACGGTCGAACAGGTAGTCCGGATCGAGGTCCGGCACATAGGCGTCGGCCTTGGAGTAGGCCGGCACGCGCAGGTCCGTGTCGATGCCGAAGACCTCCCGAACCGAAACAGTGGTATCCGGGAGGTTGGAAATGTCGAGGTCCATCTTGCTCATAATGTCTCCGCAGCAGACGCCGCTCGCATCCGCCCTATGTCCTGTTGCTGCCGACCTGCTCTAGCAGAAGCCGGCCTGCTTTAACAATTGATATGCTTGAATGACGGCCCGAAAACGCTCCTCGGATCCTCTGTCTCCGCCATTTGCGTCAGGATGGTGTTTTTTGACAAGCCCCTTGTAAGCGGCCTTGATGTCTTCGGTCGTCGCGTTGGCATGGAGGCCGAGCGTGTCGAAGGCCTTCGCCTCCAGCGTCTTCAGCTTGCGGGCCCTGGGCTCCATCCGCGGCGCTCTCCCGCGGCCCTCGTTGACAAAGCCGAAGGGGTCGCGAATGCGCTGGTTTGCGCCGGCCGTGCCCGATCGCACATTGCCGTGCGCCGGGCCGTTCTTCGAGGACTTGTTGACGCCGATCGTCCAGGTCGGGCGATGGCCGGTGATCGCCTCTTTCTGGTAGCGGGCGATCTCCGTATCCGACAGGCCCGAGAAGTAGTTGTAGCCCTTGTTGTATTCCTTCACGTGCTCGAAGCAGAACAGGAAGAACTGGCCCTCGGCATTGCGGCCTACCGGCGCCCGGTGGGCGCCCGGCTTGTCGCAACCGTCCCATTGGCACGTCGGCGCGACGGGTTCCGGCCGCTCGACACGCCGGCGCGTCCGGATCCGGTCGAAGTATTTGGAATCGAGTTTCATGGGTCCAATTATGGGGCTCGCAGAGGAGCACAACAAGAATTGACAAAGCGGATTGTTGCTGGCTTTTTGGGACCATTTTCGTGCAGAAAGCCCGCGTTCCAGCACACGCTTCGAAGGCAGACCGATGTCAGTGAAATCCCGGATCGAATATAGGTTGGCGCAGGCGCTTTCGCCAGAGCGGCTCGAAGTGATCAACGAGAGCCACCTGCACGCGGGCCACCAGCCTGCGTTCGATGGCGGCGGCGAAACCCACATGCGCATCCGCATCGTGTCGGCGAGCTTTGCCGGCGTCAGTCGCGTTGCAAGGCACCGAATGGTCAACGACCTCGTCAAGCCCGAATTCGACGCGGGCCTGCATGCCTTGGCGATCGAGGCCGCGGCACCGGGCGAGCCGGTGCGGTGGTAGTGGCGCGCTGGTAGTCAGGGCTGCCGCTCGGCAGTCTCGGCCGCACGAATACGCAGGCGCGTAATCCGGTTTTTCACCCGCTTCATCACGATGAAGCGCTTGCCGTGGAAGGTGAAGGCCTGCCGCTCCTCGGGAATCGACTTCGATTCGTGGATCACCAGGCCCGCGATCGTCGTCGCCTCCTCGTCCGGCAGCGACCAGTCCAGCGCACGATTGAGGTCGCGGATCGCAACGCTGCCCTCGACGACGATCGAGCCGTCCGCTTCCTGGCGCACGCCCTGGATGTCGATGTCGCGCTCGTCCGATACATCGCCGACGACTTCCTCCAGAATGTCGCTGAGCGTCACGAGACCCTGCACCTCGCCATACTCGTCGACCACGACGGCAAGATGCCTGTTGCGCCGCAAAAAGGCATTCAGTTGCTCACGCAGGCTGGTCGTATCAGGCACGAACCAGGGCTTCTCCGCAATCCGGGCGATATCGATCGTGGCAGGTTCAGTGCCTGGCTCCAGCAGCGCGCGCAACAGGTTCGTGCGATTGACGACGCCGATGATGTTGTCGGCCGAACCGCGCCAGATCGGAAGGCGCGTGAAGGGACCGTCGAGCACCGCCCGCACGATGGCTTCGGGGGCGTCATCGGCGTTCAGGCCACGCATGGCGGTCCGGTGGACCATCACGTCGGACACTTCGAGCTCATCGAGTTCGGACAGTCCCTGCCCCTTGTCCCGCTCCGCCCTTGAAGCGGGACCTTCTCGCCCGGCAGCCTCCCCCGCGCGGCCGTCGACGAGCGAAAGCGGGGCAGCATCCCGCCCGGCCGTCAGGCCGAACAACCCGAATAGCCGCTGCAGGATGGCGGTTCGCGAGATCATTTCGGAAACTTGTCCTTGAGGAAGGCCAGGACTTCGGAGGACGGCACGTCATCGGCGACGAAGGACTGCCCGATACCGCGCGTGAGGATGAAGGTCAGCTTGCCGGATTTGACCTTCTTGTCCTGCGCGATTGCATCCATCAAGGTTTCGACCGGCGGCAGGCTGCCCGGAATCTGCGCCATCGATACCGGCAGGCCAACCTCGCCCAGATGCGCCTCGACACGGCGCGCGTCGTCGGGGCTTGCGAGGTTCATCCGCGCGGAAAACTGATGCGCCAGCACCATGCCGATCGACACCCCCTCGCCGTGCACCAGACGACGGCTGTCATATTCCGTTGCCGCCTCCAGCGCATGGCCGAAGGTATGGCCGAGATTGAGCAGGGCGCGCAGGCCGTTTTCTCGCTCGTCGGCGGCAACGACGTCGGCCTTCGCCTGGCAACTCGTTGCGATCGCCTCGATCCGGGCCTCGCCTCCGGCAAATATGTCGCGCCAGTTCTTTTCGAGCCAGGCAAAGAACTCCGGCTTGTCGATGAGGCCGTATTTGGCGACCTCCGCATAGCCGGCGGCAAACTCGCGCGGCGATAGCGTGTCCAGAACGTCGGTATCGGCAAGGACGAGATCGGGCTGGTGGAAGACGCCGATCAGGTTCTTGCCGTGGCGGGAATTGATGCCGGTCTTGCCGCCGACGGAGGAATCGACCTGGGCCAGGAGCGAGGTCGGAACCTGGATGAAGCGCGAGCCGCGGCGCACGATACCGGCGGCGAACCCGGTGAGGTCCCCGATGACGCCACCGCCGAGCGCCACCACCGCATCGTTGCGTTCGATGCGCGCGCCGAGCACGCCGTCGCAGACATCCATCAGATGCGGAAAGCTCTTGGTCTTCTCGCCCGCCGGCAGCACCAGCGAGACAGCCTGAATTCCGCTTCCCGAGAGAGAGCCCAGGAAGGGCTCGAGATAGATCGGAGCGACATGTTCGTCGGTGATCACCGCGACCCGCCGTCCCTTCATCCGGCTGCCGATTTCGGCGCCCGCAGCGGCAATAAGGCCGGGGCCGATCAGGATGTCATAGGAGCGGTCGCCAAGAGCGACGCGAACGTTGCGACGGGCGGGGGAGAAAGGGGCTTCTGTCATGGGATCCGTCACATCTGTTTGTCGGCGCCGGCAGCGATCGCTGCCAGAACGGCCTCTGCTATGATTTCCTTCCGGACATCACGCGACTGGACCGTGAGATCCGCCTCCGCATAGATCGGATAGCGCGTGTTCATCAGGTTTTCCAGCGTCTGCCTCGGGTTCTCGGTCTTCAGGAGAGGACGGGTGTCGCGCTTGTTGACGCGCTCCCACAACACGTCGATATCGGCCTTCAGCCATACGGTCAGGCCACCGCGCTTGATGTGCCGGCGGGTCCGCTCGTTGATGAAGGCCCCGCCACCGGTGGAAACGACGCGCGGCCCGGTCTTCAGCAGTCGCTTCAGCACCCGACCTTCCAGCGCCCGGAATTCGTCTTCGCCATAAGCTGCAAAAAGGTCGGTGATCGACATGCGCGAAACGCGCTCGATCTCGTGGTCGGAATCGATGAAGGGCACGGAAAGCGACTGCGCCAGAAGCCTGCCAATGGCCGATTTCCCGGCACCCATCAACCCGACCAGAACAAGGTTTCGGCCACCGAGCGCCATGCGCGCTCTCTGCACGAGGTCTGGGGGGGCGGTTTCCAGCAGGCCGTTCATCAGGTGGTTCCGATTATCGCTCGAACCGGTATCTGCAAAACCGGCGAAAGCGTCAAGTGGCAGCCGCGCCTTGCGCTTGCTGCCTTGCGGCGCGATATAGGGAGACGTTCCACGGAGTGCGCAATGCCCACCCTCTTCCGCTTTCTGTTCTTCTGCGCGGTCATCGCGGGCATCGTCTACGGCATCATGGTCGCACTGGTCACATTCGTCGAACCCCGTCAGCGCGACGTCACCATTCGAATTCCCTCTGAACGGGTCAACCCACAGCCATGAACGACCCGTCCGCCGTCCGGATCGAAGCCTTTCTGGAGATGATGAGCGCCGAGCGCGGCGCGGCCGCAAACACGCTCGCCTCCTACGAACGCGACCTGGAGGACGCCCGCTCGTTCCTGATGGAACGGTCCGTGCGGATGACCGACGCCCAGCCCGACGACCTGCGGGCCTATCTGGCCCATCTTGCGCGCCAGGGCTTCAAGGCGTCCTCGCAGGCCCGCCGACTCTCCGCGCTGCGTCAGTTCTACAAGTTCCTCTATGCCGAAGGCATGCGCGCAGACGATCCTACCGGCATTCTCGACGCGCCTCGAAAAGAGCGATCGCTGCCGAAGACGCTCTCCACCGACGACGTCACGCGACTGATCGGCTTGGCCGAGCAGGACGCGGCCGCGCCTGGAGAAACCCGCCTGCAGCGTCTGCGCATGTACGCGCTCGTCGAGCTTCTCTATGCGACAGGAATGCGTGTGAGCGAGCTTGTCTCGCTGCCGGCGACCGTGCTGGCCCAGACCGGGCGATTCCTGGTCATCAAGGGCAAGGGCAGCAAGGAACGCCTGGTGCCGCTGTCGCGCTCGGCAATGGCAGCGTTGCAGGCCTACGGGACGGCGCTTGCAGCCGACCGCGAAGCAAACGGGGATCAGAAGGAAACCACCTTTCTCTTTCCCTCGGCAGGCAAGGAAGGCCATTTGCCACGCCAGGTGTTCGCGCGCGACCTGAAGGCGCTCGCATCGCGCGCCGGCATCCGCGCCACCACGCTCTCCCCGCACGTGATCCGCCACGCCTTCGCCAGCCATCTCCTGCAGAACGGCGCCGACCTTCGCGCGGTGCAGGAACTGCTCGGCCATTCGGACATTTCAACCACGCAGATATACACACATGTGCTGGAAGAGCGCCTTCATCAGTTGGTGCAGGAACACCACCCCCTTGCCAAACAGGCAAAAAACCGAGAATAGAGCCGCCATTCCGCCGCTATCGCCTGTGATAGGTCGCGCGACGGACAAGTTGGAGCAAACGATCGGAAACGCATCTCATGCACAATTACCTCGACTTCGAAAAACCAATCTCGGACCTCGAAGGCAAGATCCACGAGCTGCGCAAGCTCGCCGAAGAGGACGAGAGCATCGACACGTCGGACGAGGTTGGTCGGCTTGAGGCTCGCTCGCGCGAGGCGATGGTGGACATCTACTCCAAGCTGACGCCCTGGCAGAAGACGCAGGTCGCGCGCCACCCGCAACGCCCGCACTTTCTCGATTACGCTGCCAAGCTCTTCGAAGAGTTTACCCCGCTTGCCGGCGACCGCAAATTTGCCGAGGACGAGGCGATCCAGGCTGGTCTCGGCCGTTTTCGCGGCCAGTCGGTCGCCATCATCGGCCAGGAGAAGGGCAACGACACCAAGTCGCGGCTGCGCCACAATTTCGGCAGCGCCCGGCCGGAAGGCTACCGCAAGGCGATCCGCGTGATGGAGATGGCAGACCGCTTCGGCTTGCCGATCGTCACGCTGGTCGACACTGCCGGCGCCTATCCCGGCATCGGCGCCGAAGAGCGCGGCCAGGCAGAAGCAATCGCCCGCTCGACAGAAATGTGTCTGAACGTGAAGGTTCCGATCGTTTCGATCATCCTCGGCGAAGGCGGTTCAGGCGGCGCCATCGCGATCGCAACCGGCGACCGCGTCTATATGCTTCAGCATGCGATCTACAGCGTGATCTCTCCGGAGGGGGCCGCCTCGATCCTTTGGCGTGACTCCACGCGCGCGAAGGAAGCGGCAAGCAACATGAAGATCACCGCCGAAGACCTGAAAGCGCTCGGCATCATCGACGGCATCATCCAGGAACCGGTCGGCGGAGCCCATCGCGACCCTGAAGCTGTGATTGCCGCGACCGGAAACGTGATCGCCGATGCGCTGCGCGATCTCTCCGCAAAGACGGGAGACCAGCTGCGCCGCGACCGGCGCCAGCGCTATCTCGACATCGGCCGGCAGCTCTGACGGGTAGCAGTACGAAGGGAATTTGCGTGCGTTGCGGGAATATGGCCAAATCTTGGACATATTCCCGTGTTTTCAGCGTATCCACAGATCGCGGCATACGCGAAGATTTGCCGTTTACACTGCATTAAGTATAAACGGGCATGATTCCGCGTCCGCCGCGCCGGTGTGACGGACTGCCTTACCAGCTATTTTGGAACTGACGCATGCGCCTCAAGGTACTCGCCGCTGTTTCATTGATCGCCCTGACCGTCGCGGGCTGCACCAACGACACGCTGGACGAAGTCGGCAGCGGCGTCGACGTGCGCAAGGTTTCCAACAAGACTCAATACCAGCTTTCGGGCCAGGTTCTTTCGAAGATGGCCTCGATGAACATCGACCGCAATGCGCCGGTCACGTTCCGCATCTTCAAGGAAGAGGGCAGGCTCGAAGTCTGGAAGGCGGATCGATCGAATCGCTTCCAGATGATCAAGAGCTACGAGATCTGTGCCTGGTCGGGCAAACTCGGCCCGAAGATCAAGGAAGGCGACCGGCAAGCGCCGGAAGGCTTCTATCCGCTCGGCCCCCAGCACATGAACCCGAATTCGCAGTATTACCTGGCGATCAACACGGGCTTTCCCAATCGCTTCGACCAGTCCAACGGCTTCTTCGGCACCAACCTGATGATCCATGGGGCATGCTCCTCATCCGGCTGCTACTCCATGACCGACGAGCAGATCATCGAGATTTTCGCCTTCGCCCGCGACGCCTTCAAGGGCGGACAGAAGACGATCCAGCTCCAGGCGTACCCCTTCCGCATGACCGCGGAGAACATGGCGCGCCACCGCGACAATCCGAACATCGAATTCTGGAAGATGCTGAAGGTCGGCTACGACCATTTCCAGCTGACCAAGCGCCCGCCCGAAGTCGCCGTCTGCGACAAGAAGTATGTCTTCAACCAGGTGAAGGCGGACGGGACCCCGTTCACCAGCGGCCAGTGCGAGGGAATTTCCACCGCGCCGCAATTGCAGGCAGCTCTGGCCGCCAGCGAAAAGTCCTATGCGGCCGAATATGCCAAGGCGATGAAGAAATACGACGGCACGGTCTGGCTGGAGCCGTCGGAAGCCCAGCGCAAGGCGATCGTCGCCGACAAGCGCAAGGGCCGCGAGCTCGCCTATGCGCCGACCGGCAACTCGATCGACGCCGGCAAGCTCATGACGGTGCGCGAAATCGAAGCCCAGAAGAAGAGGGCCGAAGAGGAAGCGCAGCGCAAGATCGAGATGGCCGAGAGGGTCAGGCAGCAGGAAGAGGCGCGCAAGGCCGCCGAGTTGAAGAAGCTCGCGGACGACGTCGCAGCGCAGAAGGCGCAGCAGACGGCAGACACCGGCGTTGCCGTCCCGATCGCCAATCCTGGCCTGGCCGCCGTCCAGGCGGAAGCAGAGGCGGCGAAGAAGCCGTTCTGGAAGCTCTGGTCCAGCAAGGGCACCGCAGCGTCGGGCGCCTCCAGCAAAGCCACCGCGACTGCGACGACGAGCGCTCCGGCTCCGGCTCCGGCCCCCACTCCGACTCAAAATAGCACCGCTGACGCCGCCGCGACCACTGGCGCCGACGCCCCTGCGGCCGACACCGCCGCAACCACCGGCGCCGTCGCGCATGCGCCCCGTCAGCAGGAACAGCCGGCGGCGCCTCAACCGGCGCAGGCTGCGACCGCAGACACCAGTACCGGCGCCGAAGCTACCGAAGGCGTGCAGCCAGGCGAAGCAACGGCGGACGCGAGTGCGTCGGAGAAGGTCCCCTTCTGGAAATTCTGGAAGAAGCAATGACCGCCGGCGCGAGCAGCGCGGACGATGTCTACGACCTCAAGGGGCTGAAATGCCCGTTGCCGGTGCTGAGGACGCGCAAGCGCCTGGAGCAACTGCCCGCCGGCGCCTCGCTCTGGATCGAGACCACAGACCCGCTGGCCGTGATCGATATCCCGCATTTTTGCAACGAGTACGGCCATACGCTTGAGGCGGACGAGCGCATCGACGGCGCTCACCGATTCCTGATCCGCAAAGGCAAGGTAGCCTGATACAGGCCATGGCGTAACTGTCTCATAGGCGCTATCCGATCCCGCCGCGCCTGTGTACAGTCGCTCACGACACATCCAGGAACATTCATGACCTCATCGGCCGCATTTTTTCGCTCAAGCCTGCTCATGCTGGGCCTGGGCATCCTCCTTCTTCTGGGCATCGTCGGCTATTCCCTGTGGCTCGTCGAAGTCAACCGCTCCTACTCCGACGAGACGGCCTCCCTACGCCGCGTCCGAAGCGCCATCATCGGGGTGCTGACGACGGTGCAGGACGCCGAGACGGGCCAGCGCGGCTATCTTCTGTCCCGGGAGACATCCTATCTCGCGCCTTATGACAAAGCCGTCAGCGATCTGCCTGCAAGGTGGAAGACGCTGGAAGAAAATCTCGGTCCACGGCCGGACTACGCCTCGCAACTGGATGAACTGAAGCGCGCCGTCGACGGCAAGATGGCCGAGCTGGCCCATAGCGTCAGCCTGACGGAACAGGGCAGGTTCGATGAGGCCTATGCGCTGTTGGGAACGGATGCCGGCCTGCAACTGATGAACCGCATCCGGGAAATTCTCAATGGTTTTCTGGACCACACCGACGACCAGTTGCGGGTCCTGATCGAGAGGCAGCTTTCGGCGGCGGACAATCTGCAATGGGTCACGATCGGCGGCGCGATTGCCATTTTCACGGTAATCGGCGGTGCAGTTCTGGTTATTTTTCAGCACGTGCGCGACCTGGCCCGGACACGGGAGGAAGTTATCGCGCTCAATGCGGGACTGGAGGAGCGGGTCAACGAGCGGACAGAGGACCTCATCCGGGCCAACCAGGAGATACAGCGTTTCGCCTACATCGTCACCCATGACCTGCGTGCGCCTCTGGTCAACATCATGGGCTTCCTGAGCGAGCTTGAGACGTCGCTCAAACCCCTTACGGCCTATGTGATGGCGGACGAGAGAGCGCCCAGCGAAGATGATATCCGCGAGGCTAGGCTCGCCGTCACCGAGGACCTGCCGGAGGCGATGGGCTTCATCCGTTCCTCGACACGGAAAATGGATGCGCTGATCAACGCAATCCTGAAAATCTCGCGTGACGGCCGACGCAAGCTGCAGCCCGAGCGCATCGACGTGAAGGCGCTGATCGAGACCAGCGTCGCCTCCGTCCAGCACCAGCTGATCGAACAGGGCGGCAAGGCGACCATCTCTGGCCATTTCGGCGCCATCGTCACGGACCGCTTTTCCCTGGAGCAGATATTCGGCAATCTGTTCGACAATGCGGTGAAGTATCAGATGCCCGGCCGGCCGCTGACGCTGTCAATCGCACTTCGCCCGCATGGTCCGCGACAAGTCAGGATCGCCGTAACGGACAATGGCCGCGGCATCGGCGATCAGGATCGGGAGCGGGTCTTCGAGCTCTTCCGCCGCGCGGGCGAACAGGACCAGCCGGGCGAGGGCATCGGGCTGGCACATGTACGGTCGTTAATACGGAATTTGGGAGGGGACGTTACGGTGGAGTCCGAACTGGGCCGCGGAAGCACATTCGTACTGACGCTGCCGACCGACCTCACCAAAGTCTTCAGGAGTAACGAACAATGAAAGCCACCGGCCAGGAAGTCACCATCGTCATGATCGAGGACGACGAGGGCCATGCGCGCCTCATCGAAAAGAACGTCCGCCGCGCCGGCGTTCACAACGAGATCGTGCCGTTCACCCTCGGCAGCAAGGCGTTGGACTTCATTCTGGGCGAGAAGCGCGACGGCCTGGCCAACAAGGACCGCTACCTGCTGGTCCTTCTCGACCTGAACCTGCCCGACATGTCCGGTATCGACATCCTTCAGCAGATCAAAAGCAACGAGCATTCGCGCCGCCTGCCCGTCGTCGTCCTGACCACCACCGACGACGAGCGCGAGATCCAGAAATGCTATGATCTGGGCGCCAACGTCTACATAACCAAGCCCGTCGACTATGAGGGTTTCGCAACCGCGATCCGCAATCTCGGGCTCTTCTTCTCGGTGATACAGGTTCCATGACGGCAAGCCGCAAAGTTCGTGTTCTCTACGTCGACGACGACCCGGCGCTGGCGCGGCTGGCGAGCAAGGTGCTCGCCCGCAGCGACTTCGAGGTCGTGCATGCCGCCTCGATTTCGGCCGGCCTCGACCTCTTCGGCACCCAGGAATTCGCAGCCGTCGTCCTCGACCACCATTTCGAGAATCAGACCGGATTGAACTTCCTCGAAGCTGTCGCCGAAAGTCCTTCCAAGGCACCGATCCTGTATGTGACCGGTTCCAGCGACGCCGAAGTCGCGATCAAGGCGCTAAAGGGCGGGGCGGCAGACTATGTGATGAAATCCGCCACCGACGATTTCTTCCCGCTACTCGCAAGCGCCCTGGAGCAGGCCTTGGAGAACGCGCGCCTTCGCCAGGCCAAGGAGGACGCAGATCGCCAGCTCCTGGTCGCCAAGGAGCGGGCTGAGCTTCTGCTGTCGGAAATGAACCATCGCATCGCAAACAGCCTGTCCCTCGTATCGGCGATGATCCGCATGCAGTTGCAGATAGCAACGAGCGAGGAGACGAGGACGGCGCTTTCGGAAACCCAGAGCCGGATTTCAGCGATCGCCGGCGTTCATCGCAGCCTCTATACCACCGACAATGTCGAGGCGGTGGAACTCGGCGCCTATATGAGTTCCATCATTGCCGAATTTCAGCGCGGCAGCGGTTTTGCAAACGCCATCACGGTCCGCTCCGACATCGCCAATATCGCCACGACGGCCGACAAGGCCGTGTCGCTTGGCGTGATCCTGACCGAACTTCTGACAAACGCTGCGAAATACGCCTATCCCGACGGCTGCGGCGAGGTACGTGTCGTGCTGGGGATGAGCGGCGAGGACAGCTATCATCTTTCCGTCGAGGACGACGGGGTCGGCCATGATCGCCAGGAGCGTCCCAAGGGGACCGGCCTCGGCACCCGTCTGATCAACGCCATGGCGCTCAATCTCGGGGCGACGGTGGCGAACGATCGCCCGGGCAAGGAGTCCGGAACGTTTGTCGGCGTCACCTGGAAGCAGTGACGCAATCGGGTTCATGAAAGCTGCGAGCCGCGCATGATTGGCTCGGCTGTTTCAGCGCATGCGCATGCCCGGTACCGAAAGCGGATTATCCTCAAGCGCCGCTCGATCCGGCCGATCGACGCGCGGCGTTCCGACGAAGGCATCGAACAGATCCCGCACGAACGCTTCCGGCAGGTCGTCGGTAATCAGCACCATGCGCGTACGCCGATCGGCCGGGTCGGGCCAAGAGGCAAGACGCTGCGGTGGGTGGAACACAGCCTGCACACCATGCAGGATCACCGGTCGTTCCGGATTGTCCGACAGCGCCACGATCGCCTTCATCCGCAGAAGCTTCTCGCCATGCGCGGAACGCAAAAGATCGACGAACATGTCCAGCGCCATGGGATCGATCGGCCGATCGTGCACGATCGAATAGGAGCGGATCGAGGCGCTGTGGCGGTTCACATCATGGGCATGATGGTGGGCGTGCCCTCCGCCAAGCCCGCCATCGTGCCGATGCCCGTGACCGTGGGAATGATCATGATCGTGGTGATGGTGATGGTGGTGGCCGTGCCCATCGTGTCCCGCCTCGTCATTGAGCCAGCGGCCGACATCGGCAATCTTCGAGCCGGGATCGTAAAGCCCACAGGCGAGAAGCGATGGGCCGGTTGCGGCGAGATCGTCACCGTCGACGATCACGGCCCGCGGATTGAGGTCGACCAGCGCCCGTTTCAGCGCAGAGACCGTCTCCTGATCGCAAAGGGTTGCCTTGCTCAGCACCAGGCGGTCTGCGACCGCGGCCTGCTTGACCGATTCGGGATGATTGGAGAGGGTCGAAAGCCCGTTCACGGCATCGACCAGCGTGATGACCCCGTCGAGACGGAATGAATGCGCGATCACCGGGTTGCCGATGACAGCCTGGATCACCGGCGCCGGATCGGCAAGGCCGGTGGTCTCGATCACCACCCGCTTCAGCGGCTTGATCTTGCCGGTCTGCATGCGGTCCATCAGGTCAGCCAGCGTATCCACGAGTTCGCCGCGAATGGTGCAGCACAGGCAGCCGTCGGCCAGCTCGATGATGCCGTCGCTCGAGCGCTCGACCAGAAGATGATCGATGCCGACCTCGCCGAATTCATTGATGATAACGGCGGTATCGGTCAGGTCCGGATGCTTCAGCAGCCGGTTGAGGAGCGTCGTCTTTCCCGCACCGAGAAACCCGGTCAGAATCGTGACCGGCACGGTGCGATCGGCAACAGACATGTGGATATCCTGTCTTAGAAGGTCGGCCGCGGGACGGGGATCGGAACGTTGCCGCCGTCGCCCATATCCGCCGAGGCCTGTTCGTTTGCGCCAGCCTTTGCGGTGCCGCCGGCGATCAGGCCCGCAAAGACATAGCGCGGCGGGCGATTCATCTCATGGATGTACGGCGACAGCAATTTCTGGCGGCCGGCCTCGTCGCGGCCTTCGCTGCGCACCTTGGCCGCATGCTGGTTGCAAATCTGCTGCGAGATGTCGGCGACTTGCGTGGTGTCGCCATAGGGCGCAAGCCCGGCAAGCGTCGGTCCGCCGCCGCGCTCCGTCAGGCCTTTCTGCAGCATTCTCGCAGATTCGTCCGCCCGTGCCCCGAGGCTTTCCTCGCCGAGCACGACCGAGACCACGCTGCGACCGTTTCGAACCGCCGAGGAAACCTGATTGAAGCCGGAGGCGCAGATGAAACCCGTCTTCATCCCGTCGGCCCCGTCGAAGCGGCCGATCAGCATGTTGTAGTTGGAATATTGCTTCTTGCCCGTGGTGAAGCCTTCCAGCGAGAAATAGGACGCATACTGCGGGAATTCGCGCTTCAGCATCACGGCAAGCACTGCCAGGTCACGCGCCGTCGTGTACTGCCCCTTGCCTGGCAGGCCGTTGGGATTGATGAAACGCGAGGAGCTCATGCCGATACGGGCGGCTTCCGCGTTCATGCGGCCGACGAAGCCCTGCTCACTGCCCGCCACCGCCTCGGCGATCGCCACCGACACGTCGTTCGCCGACTTGACCAGCATGATCTTCAGCGCGCTGTCCAGCGTCAGCGACTGACCCGGCTTGAAATACATCTTGCTCGGCGGTTCCGCCGCCGCATTCTTCGTCATCACGACGGGCGTATCGAGCGTGATCTCGCCAGCCTTGATCGCCCGGAACACGGTGTAGGCCGTCATCAGCTTGGTCAGCGAAGCCGGGTACCACTTGCGAAAAGCATCACGGTGCTCGATCACCTTCAGCGTATTGACGTCGACGAGCAGCCGCGGCCCGCTATCGGCATGCGCCGCGTTTACCAGGAAGGAGGCAGCGAACACCGTGGCTGCTCCAATGCTTGCCGACGCCCGGCGCATGAACCGTCCAGTAATGTGCAATGGCCTATCCTCGGAAAATCGGGAGTTGTCTCGTTCGCTCCGCCTATTTAGCCTATATGGCATGCTGATGGCAAAGCCCCCGGCAAAGATACGCCGATTTTCGGCTGCAACAGTGACAGGAAAAGCGCATGCCCGTTTTGAACCGCGCCGCAGAACTTCAAGATGAGATCGCCGCCTGGCGTCGCCAGATCCATCAGCATCCGGAAACGATGTTCGCCGTCGAGAAGACGGCAGCCTTCGTGGCCGACAAGCTGAAGGAGTTCGGTGTTGATGAAGTGGTGACCGGCATCGGCCGCACCGGCGTCGTTGGCCTGATCAACGGGCACGGCAGCGCCGACGGCAGCGTTCGCACCATCGGCCTGCGCGCCGACATGGACGCCCTACCGATCACCGAGACCTCCGGCAAGCCCTGGGCCTCCACCGTGCCGGGCAAGATGCATGCCTGCGGCCACGACGGACATACCGCCATGCTGCTGGGCGCCGCCAAGTATCTCGCCGAAACGCGCAATTTCGCCGGCAACGTGGCTGTCATCTTCCAACCGGCGGAGGAAGGCGGTGGCGGCGGGCGTGAAATGGTCAAGGACGGGATGATGGAGCGCTTCGGCATCGCCGAAGTCTACGGCATGCATAACATGCCCGGCATGCCGGTCGGTCAGTTCGGCACCCGCACCGGTGCGATCATGGCGGCCACAGACGAGTTCGATATCGTCATCAACGGACGCGGCGGCCACGCAGCGCAGCCGCACCGCACCGTAGACACCATCGTCATCGGCGCCCAGATCGTCAGCGCCCTGCAGACGATCACCTCGCGCAACACCGACCCCATCGCCTCGCTCGTCGTCTCCGTGACCAAGTTCAATGCCGGCTTCGCCTACAATGTCATTCCGGGGCAGGCGACCTTGTCGGGCACGGTACGCACCCTGAGCGGCACGGTCCGCGAAGAGGCGGAAGAGCGCATCCGCCAGCTCTGCGCCGGCCTCGGCGCCGCGAACGGCGCCGACATCACCGTCCGCTACCAGCGCAACTACCCCGTCGTGGTCAACCATGCCACAGAGACCGGCCACGCCGTCTCGGTGGCAGCCGACATCGCCGGCAGCGGCGGCGTGAATGCGACGATCGACCCGATGATGGGCGGCGAGGATTTCGCCTACATGCTCGAGGCGCGTCCTGGCGCCTTCGTCTTCATGGGCAACGGCGACACCGCCGGCCTTCATCATCCGGCCTATGACTTCAACGACGATGCCATCCCCCACGGCGTCAGCTACTGGGTGAAGCTCGTGGAGACCCGCCTCCCCGCGTGAGGACGCGGCCGGCCGGACGATTGCCGGCCCCTGGCCATGGCCTCGACGCCCTCGTAAGCCGAAAAGGACTTGGCTTCCGGCGCAGGCTTTTGTATGGGTTCTTCCAGTGGTCCCGTAGCTCAGCAGGATAGAGCACCAGATTCCTAATCTGGGGGTCCCGCGTTCGAATCGCGGCGGGATCACCACTGAAATCAATATCTTATACATCGGTGGAGCCGCCAGTCACGCTGCGGCGGAGTGTCGGGATTGAACGGATCGAGCGCGAGCTTGGAGGTCTGTCCTGGCGCGTTTGACGACGGCCGCGTGATAAAGGAAAGGGCAAGCATGCCCGCGCCTTACTGTTTCCCGATGATCCGCAGGTGCGGATGCGCTGCCGCGCTTGTGCCCCCGCCGGCGCAGACGATGCGGTCCCGGCCGGTGCGCTTTGCATCGTACATCGCGCCGTCCGCGCGGCCGATCGAATCATAGATGGAATGGTCGCCGCGGCCGAGCGCATCGATCCCGAAACTGGCCGTGACGACGCTTTCCAGCCCCAGGTTACGCCAGTTGTGGCTCCGGATTGCCGCCTGCACGCGGCCCGCGACCTCAAGCGCACGGGCCGCCGTATGATCGGGAAGCAGCGCCACGAATTCCTCGCCGCCGAAACGGGCGAGGATCGACCCGCCGGGCAGAACCGCCGCCGTCACTTCCGCGATCGACCGGATGACCTCGTCACCGACGGCATGGCCGTAGTCGTCGTTGATCCGCTTGAAATGATCGATATCGAACAGGATCAACGCCACGTCCTGCGCCTCTCCCGCCAGCAGACGTGCGACCGCGCGGTCAAAACCGCGCCTGTTCAGGAGACCGGTGAGCGAGTCCGCATCAGCATCGTTTCGATGCCGCTCGACGACATTGACCGTCATGACCGCAAGCGCAGTCATCGCCATGACCATCGCGCCCACCGTCGCCGTCACCTGCATGACAAAGGAATAGTCCGAGCCCGCGAACTGATCCATGGCGATCGGGCTTCTGAGAAACAAGAAGACGATGACGCGCAGAAGATTTTCCGCGCACACGAACACCATCACCCAGAAAAGGAGCTTATCGATCGGGCGACGGGCCCGGTGACGGACGGCAGCCACAGCAATGGCGAGCAGGGCGACGCATGCGAGGTCGCTGATGAACAGCTCCAGTTGCAGGTTCTCTTCGACGATCACGACATAGGCGATGACGACATAGGCAAGGAGTGCCAGCGACAACCTCTGCCAGAAAAGCGTCGAGCGCCCGAAATGGACGAGGAGGGCCTGCCCGTAGAGGAAGAAGGCCGCGAAGAACAGCGCCTCGGCAGTCATCGCCACCGGCTTCACCGGCAATGCCGGGATGAACATGGGAAACACGAAACCGAGTGCTGCCGACAGGATTCCGGCGCCCCAGTAGGCGGAAGACCTGATCCCGAAACGGGCCACGATCAGGAACGCGACCCCGAACAGCCCCATCACCACCGGCAGAAGAAATGCGAAGTTTTCGTTCATGCGCCTGTCTTGCCTGCCGTCGTCGCAGAACCGAACCGTAGCCCGCAACGTCTAAGGATCTGGCAACGGCGAAGGTTTCAGAACCGTTAAGGACGAAGCATCCTCACGCTGACATCACGTCTGCGCAATTCAGACCTCTTCCTTCTCCCGCGCCGGCGTCGTGACGCGCGGTTTCGGCTTGACGGAAGGTACGATCGAAGGGCGCGCCTCGACCTTCGGTGCGGGCGCCTTCATGCCGAGCATGGATTTGATGCGGTCGGACACGAGTGGGCGGAAGCGGCTGGCGCGGAAAGGCATGTCGACGGCGCCATACCCTTCCGGACCATCGTCGTTGCCGCGGTAAAGTTCCATCAGCTTGATGCCGTAGAAGTCGCCGTCGACATAGTGACGGTAGTGGCCGACCCAGCGGACGGTATAGATCGTGCCCTTGCGAATGCCCTGGTCGATCGAGACGTTCTTGAACTTGTCGTTGATGCAGACGACTTTCTGTCCGACGTGAAATGTGGGCATTGCGATCTCCGAATAGCAGGCGGGCGCGGCTACGTCGCCTTGAACGGTCAGGGCGCCTTTCGGCAGGCGATGCCCGGCACGACGGCGCCGCTGGTCATGTCGCGCAGGGTGCCTTCGTCGCCCTTGGTCCACCATTCGAACTGGCCGCCGGCATAGCGGGCGCCCGAACCGGCGATCACGTTGCTCGCGATGACGAAGTTTTCCCCGAAGGTCAGGATCGCAAGAGAAACGGACTCGGCGTTGATGTAGTCCGCCTTGAGCTTGAGGTCGCCGTCGCAGTCATAGGAAACCGTCTGGCGGTCGACGGTGACGGTGTTGGGGATCTGCAGCACGATATCCGTGGTGTTCCGCAACATTGCAAGCCGCATCGCATGTCCGCCGTCCTTGTCGGCAAGCAGCAACAGGCCGTTTTCCAGTTTCCACGACTTCACCGTGCCCAGCGCATCGAAAAAGCGCTGCTCCTGGTCCATCACGGCGGGGGCACACATCTTGCGCGTGGCCGCGGCCGGGGCGAAGGTCACCGAGCCGTCGGCCTCGAATTTCAGGTTGCCGCGATAGGTGTTGCAGCCGCCGTTGCCGCCATACGAGCCATCCGTCCGGATTTCGAGCGTCGTCTGGAGGTTGTCGATGACGCCCTTCCCGCTGAGGTCCTCGACGACCCAGGTTGCGCTCAGTCCCGGCGGAAGCGCTTCCGCGGCGAAGAGGCCCGACGCAGAGCCGAGGGACAGCAGCACAGCTGCCAGCGCATTCACAGAAAACCGCACGGGCATCCTCCAAAACGAATAGGGCGAACCGGTCGCCAGCGGCGACGTTATGGCCGCTCCGATGAAAACGTCAAGCGCTGTACGCTCTGCCGCGACGGCCGGTGCCGAAACTCGACACCTTGTTGCGCGTGGCAATCGGCTGTAGAGCCTCTTCAAGACAATAAAAAGATCGCGGAAACAATCATGGCACCCAGCGACAAGAACAAGCGCCGCGTTACCATCCTCGGTTCCACCGGCTCGATTGGCAAAAATACCCTGGACGTGATCGAACAGCTCGGTGGCCAGGAGGCATTCGATGTCGTTGCCGTCACCGGAAACGACAACGTCGCCCTTCTGGCGGAACAGGCGAAAGCCGCGGGCGCATCGCTGGCGGTCACGGCCGACGAACGCCGCTACGACGACCTCAAGCAGGCACTGGCGGGCAGCGGTATCGCTGCCGCTGCCGGCCGCACGGCCTTGCTCGAGGCAGCCGCCATGCCGTCCGACTGGGTCATGGCCGCAATCGTCGGCACTGCCGGGCTGGCACCGACGCTCGCAGCGGCCCGGCGCGGCGCCGACATCGCCCTTGCCAACAAGGAATGCCTTGTTTCCGCCGGCAGCCTGTTCGTCGAAGCCGTGGCCGCCGGCGGCGGCCGGCTGATCCCCGTGGACAGCGAGCACAGCGCAATCTTCCAGGCGCTGGAGGACGACCAGCGCCACGCCGTCGAGCGGATCGTGCTCACCGCCTCGGGCGGGCCGTTCCGCACCTGGACGCGCGAACAGATGGCCGGCGTCACAGCCGCGATCGCCCGCGCACACCCGAACTGGTCGATGGGCCTGAAGATTTCCATCGGCAGCGCCTCGATGTTCAACAAGGCGCTGGAGATGATCGAGGCCAAGCATCTCTTCGATGTACGACCCGATCAGATCGAGGTCGTCGTGCATCCGCAATCGGTGGTCCATTCCATGGTCGGCTATACCGACGGCTCGGTGCTAGCTCAGCTTGGCTGCCCGGACATGCGCACGGCGATCGGCTACGCTTTGACCTACCCTGCCCGTCCGCATCTCAACGTCGACAGGCTGGATTTCGCCAAGCTGGCACGGCTGGATTTCGAGGCGCCGGACGAGGAACGCTTTCCCGCGTTGCGCCTTGCCAGGACCGCGCTCGAACGCGGCGGCGCGCAGGGCGCGATCATGAACGCTGCCGAGGAAACCGCCTTCAATGCCTTCGTCGATGGCCGGATCGGCTTCCTGAACATGGCCGACATTGCGGAACTGGTCATGGATGCCATGTCCGGCTGGCCGGCCGCCACGACGATGGAAGATGTCTTCGCCATCGACGCCGAAGCGCGCAGACAGGCAGGCGAGGTTATCGCCAAAATGGAAATGGCCGCGTAAGCCGCGGCCATCGCATTTTCCCTACATCCGCAACAGTGTCACGCGACCGCGCGGGCAAGCGCGCAGCGCGACCAGAGCGAGTGCAGCGCGCCGACGAGATGATCGATATCGGCGTCCGAATGCATCGGCGTCGGCGTAATGCGCAGACGCTCGGTCTTCTTCGGCACCGTCGGATAGTTGATCGGCTGCACGTAGATGCCGAAATTGTCGAGCAGCAGATCGGAGATCCACTTGCACTTGGCGGCGTCACCGACGAGCACGGGAACGATGTGGCTCGGATTGGGCATGTGCGGAATGCCGTTGCGGTCGAGCAGCGAGCGCAGGCGGCGAACGCGCTCCTGATGCGCGAAACGCTCGATCTGGCTTTCCTTCAGATGACGGATCGAAGCCAGCGCACCGGCGGCAAGTGCCGGCGGAAGTGCGGTGGTGAAGATGAAGCCGGAGGCGAAGGAGCGGATGAAATCGCAAAGTGCAGCCGATGCGGCAATGTAGCCGCCCATGACGCCGAACGCCTTGCCGAGCGTGCCTTCGATCACCGTCAGGCGGTGCATCAGTCCCTCGCGCTCGGCAATCCCGCCGCCGTGCGGACCATACATGCCGACGGCGTGAACCTCGTCGAGATAGGTCATCGCACCATATTTGTCGGCGAGATCGCAGATCTCCTTGATCGGCGCGATATCGCCGTCCATCGAATAGACCGATTCGAAGGCGATGATCTTCGGCGCCTTCGGATCGGCAGCCGCGAGCTTTGCCTCAAGGTCCTTCAGGTCGTTGTGCTTCCAGATCACCCGCTCGCACTTCGAATGGCGGATGCCTTCGATCATGGACGCGTGGTTGCCGGCATCGGAGAACATGATGACGCCGGGGATCTTGGAACAGAGGGTGCCGAGCGCCGCCCAGTTCGACACGTAGCCGGAGGTAAAGAGCAGTGCTGCTTCCTTGCCGTGCAGGTCGGCCAGTTCGCGCTCCAGAAGGACGTGGTAGTGGTTGGTGCCCGAGATGTTGCGGGTGCCGCCAGCACCCGCGCCACACTGGTCGATGGCAAGCTTCATTGCCTCGGTGACCTTCGGGTGCTGCCCCATGCCGAGATAGTCGTTGGAGCACCAGACCGTGACTTCCTGGGTGCCCGAATCGGTATAGCGCGTCGCCTTGGGGAACCCGCCGCTGTGGCGCTCCAGTTCGGCGAAGACGCGATAGCGGCCTTCCTGGTGCAGCCCGTCCAATTCGTTTTTGAAGAAAGCCTCGAAATCCATCACTGTCTCCAGACCGGTAACCCGGCATGCTCAGGCGAAGGGTGCCTGTCTCGCTCCTCGACTACACGGCGGTAGCCACTGCTGCAATGCAAAGGAACTGCGGCAAATCCGCACCCACCTTTGAACCATTCCAAGGTTTCATACAAGCGCAGAAACAACTGCGATATGATGATTTATATCAAGTCGAAATGATTTGGGGCGGCTGTGCCGCCCCAATGGATGTGCGATCAGTGCCGGAGTTCAGGTTGCCGCGGCAACGGCGCGCCGGGCCATCACGTTGACGAGATTGGCCCGATACTCCGCGCTGCCATGCAGGTCCGACAGCATGTCCGCCGGATCGGTCGTCACGCCCGAAAGGGCGTCGGGCGCGAAATTGCCGGCAAGCGCCTTTTCCATCCCGCTATGCCGGAAGACACCGTTCGAGCCCGCGCCCGTCACGCCCACCCGAACGCCACCGGCGCTCTTCGCCACGAAGACGCCCGTCATCGCGTATCGCGACGCCGGGTTCGGGAACTTGCTGTAGCCTGCCTTCTCCGGTGCTGTGAATTCGACGGCCACGATGATCTCGTCATCCTCCAGCGCCGTCTCGAACAGGCCGGTGAAGAAGTCATCCGCGGCAATGCGCCGCCTGTCAGTGACGATCGTGGCGCCAAGCGCGAGCATGGCGGAAGGGTAGTCGGCGGCCGGATCGTTGTTGGCCACCGACCCGCCGACCGTTCCCATGTGCCGCACATGCAGATCGCCGATGAGCGATGCGAGATGGGACAGCGCGGGACAGGCCGCCTTGATCTCGGCCGAGGAAGCGACCTCGGCATGCGTCGTCGCCGCTCCAATTCGCACCGTCCCGCCGGACACGGTGATGCCTTTCATCTCGGCGACGTGCCTGAGATCGACAAGGTCGGACGGCGCGGCGAGCCGCTGCTTCATCGTCGGGATCAGCGTCATCCCGCCCGATACATACTTCGTTTCGTCACCAGCCCCCTTAAGCCGAACGGCGTCGGCGACCGAGGATGCGCGATGATAGTTCGTTGCGTACATGGCCGTTCGCTCCCTCAGTGCGCTGCATGGATCGCCGCCCAGACCTTTTGCGGCGTGGCGGGCATGGTCAGGTCGTTGTTGCCGATCGCGTCGGTGATCGCGTTGATCAGCGCCGGCGGCGAACCGATGGCGCCGGCCTCGCCGCACCCCTTGATGCCGAGCGGGTTGCCCGGGCACGGCGTGTTCTGGTGCGAGACCTGGAAGGACGGCAGGTCGTCCGCCCGCGGCATGGCGTAGTCCATGTAGCTCGCCGTCAGGAGCTGCCCCGACTGTGCGTCATAATGCACGCCTTCGAGCAGCGCCTGGCCGATACCCTGGGCGATGCCGCCATGCACCTGCCCCTCGACGATCATCGGATTGATGATGTTGCCGAAATCGTCGGCAGCGACGAACTGGATGATGTCGGTCTTGCCCGTTTCCGGATCGATCTCCACCTCGCAGATGTAGCAGCCGGCCGGGAAGGTGAAGTTGGTCGGATCGTAGAACGCTCCTTCCTTCAGCCCCGGCTCCATGCCGCCCGGGAGGTTGTGCGCGGTATAGGCGGAGAGCGCCACCTGGAACCACGGTACCGTCTTGTCGGTACCGGCGACCTTCGCCTCGCCGTTCTCGATGACGATGTCGCTTTCGTCCGCCTCCATCAGGTGGGCAGCGATCTTCTTCGCCTTCGCCTCGACCTTGTCGAGCGCCTTCACGATCGCCGACATGCCGACGGCGCCCGAGCGCGAGCCATAGGTTCCCATGCCCATCTGGACCTTGTCTGTATCGCCGTGAACGACCGAAACGCTGTCGATCGGCACCCCGAAACGGTCGGCGACGAGCTGGGCGAACGTGGTCTCGTGTCCCTGACCATGGCTGTGCGAGCCGGTGAGGACCTCGATCGTGCCGACTGCGTTGACCCGCACCTCGGCCGATTCCCACAGGCCAACGCCCGCGCCGAGCGAGCCTACGGCGGCGGACGGCGCGATGCCGCACGCCTCGATGTAGCAGCTCATGCCGATCCCGCGCTTCTTGCCGCGCTTTTCCGCCTCGGCCTTTCGCGCGGGAAAGTCCGCCCAGTCGGCCTGCTTCATCGAAGCCTCCAGCGAAGCCTCGTAGTTGCCGGCGTCATAGTTCATGATGACGGGGGTCTGATAGGGAAACGAGCGGATGAAGTTCTTCCGCCGCAGTTCCGCCGGCGAGACGCCGAGTTCGCGCGCCGCCGTTTCAATCGTCCGCTCCAGAAGATAGGTGGCCTCCGGCCGCCCTGCACCGCGATAGGCATCGACGGGCGTGGTGTTCGTATAGACCGCACGCACATTTGCATGGATCGCCGGAATGGCATACTGCCCCGACAACAGCGTCGCGTAGAGATAGGTCGGCACCGACGAGGAGAACAACGACATGTAGGCGCCGAAGTTGGCGATCGTGTCGACCTTGAGCGCGGTGATGCGATTGTCTTTGTCGAAGGCCATCTTGACCGTCGAACGATGATCGCGGCCATGCGCGTCCGTGAGAAAAGCTTCCGTCCGGTCGGAAGTCCATTTCACCGGCACGCCCGCACGCTTTGACGCCCAGAGACAGACGATTTCTTCCGGATAGATGAAGATCTTCGACCCGAAGCCGCCACCGACGTCCGGCGCGATCACGCGCAGCTTGTTTTCCGGCGCCACATTGTAGAAGGCGCTCATCACCAGCCGCGCCACATGCGGGTTCTGGCTGGTCGTGTAACAGGTGTAGTGGTCTTCCGCGCTGTCATAGACACCCAGCGCCGCGCGCGGCTCCATGGGGTTTGGCGCCAGCCGGTTGTTGAGGATCGTCATTTCGGTGACGTGCGCGGCGGCGGCGATCGCGGCATCCGTCTCCGCTTCGCTGGTGCCGATCGCCCAGTCATAGATGAGATTGCCCGCAGCCTCCGGATGAAGCTGCGGCTGGCCGGCCGTGAGAGCCGTCGCTGCGTCCGTGACGGCGGGCAGTTCCTCGTAGTCCACCACCACCTGCTCGGCGGCGTCCCGCGCCTCGCCGACGCTGTCGGCAACCACCACGGCGACGGCATCGCCCACATACCGGACCGTCTCGTGTGCGATCGGGCGCCAGGCGCCCATCTTCATCGGGCTGCCGTCCTTGGAGTGGATCATCCAGCCGCAGATCAGGTTGCCGATCCCGTCGTCCAGCATCTGCTGACCGTTCAGCACGGCGATCACGCCCGGCATCTTTTCGGCCGCGGACGCGTCAATCCTTTTAATTTTCGCATGTGCATGCGGCGACCGCACGAAGGCGGCATATTTCATGCCCGGCACGACCATGTCGTCCGTATAGCGCCCCTTGCCTGTCAGAAACCGCTTGTCTTCCTTTCGCGCCACCCGCGCGCCGATACCTTCCACACCCATCAGTCATCTCCTCCCGGAAAACGTCACGCAGACGAAAGGCAGCCAGCCGGATTTCACTGTCAGGAAACCTCGCCCGGCCGCCGGCGTCCGCAAAAATCGAACCTGCCGGCGTCCTGCAAACCAGGACCTGCAGCTACTCGGCCGCCTGCCGGCCCGCGCTCATGTCCGCAGCCGCGGCAAGGATGGCCTTGACGATGTTATGGTAGCCAGTGCAGCGACAGATGTTGCCTTCGAGGTTTTCGCGCACGGTCTTCTCATCGAGAGCGCCGCCGTAGCGATTGATCATGTCGACCGCCGTCATCACCATGCCGGGCGTGCAGAAACCGCACTGAAGGCCGTGATGCGCCTTGAACGCGGCCTGCACCGGATGAAGTTCGCCGTCGCGCGCCAGTCCTTCGATCGTCAGTATTTCGGAGCCGGCGGCCTGGACTGCCAAGGTGGAACAGCTCTTGATCGACCTCCCGTCCATATGCACGACGCATGTACCGCACTGCGAGGTGTCGCAGCCCACATGCGTGCCGGTCAGCCCCAGCTTCTCCCGGATGAACTGGACCAGCAAGGTCCGGTCCTCGACGTCGCCGCTGACCTGCCGGCCATTGACCGTCATCGTAACTTTCGTCATTCGCTCCTCCCTCGTGGGTCGCACGGCGAGGCATTCCGGGTCCGAAAGCTCCCATAGGTGGCGAATTCCAAGAAACCGAAATGCCCGCAATCCTATCGCTGCCGGATTGCAATCAGGAACAATCCGTTGCGCGATGACACCCCTCCGCATCTCGCGCACAGTCGTCGGCATCATTCGCCGTTTTCAATTTGTGATCAACTGCTTCTTTACCTGCGAACCGAAAATTTTGTCCTGCGAACAAATCTTGACGGAGTGCCGCCCAGCTTTATTCACGATCCAAAAAAATACTTTAAACCCATAGACTTCCCCATTTTCCGCCTTATTCTTCGCTTTTGTGACATTGCAAGCGAAGCACACCGGTCACGACCGGTCTACGCAGACGTGATAAAGCGGTGGCGGTCGCGCTCCGCTCAACTTTGGAGAGATTTCAATGAAGAAAGCCATCGCACTCGTGCTGGTCGCCCTGTCGGTCGCAAGTTGCACGCAGACGGAAAAGGGAGCCGGCATCGGCGCAGCCACCGGTGCGATCATCGGCGGCGCGGTAACCGGCAACGTTCGCGGTGCTGCCGTGGGTGCAGCCATCGGCGGCGTCAGCGGCGCCCTCATCGGGCATGTCCGCGACCAGCCGGGGCAGTGCTACTATCGCGACCGTTACGGCCGACGCTATATCGACGCCTGCTGATCCTTTTCGATACAGCATTCTGCCGCTTCATCTGGCCCCGGCATCGTCCGGGGCCTTTTGCATCCTTGCAACGGTCGTCACGGAAAACCGCCGGTCGCTTCCGTTTTTGCCCCAGCCGGGCTAGAACGGCCATTAATCTTAGGGAAATGCTAACGGGCTAGAGTCAATTGAAGCCTGCGTGGCCTTCCAGACCGTGATCGGGCTGCAAGTGCGCACAATCCGGGGAAAGCCGTGTTTCAGCGGCTTTCCTGCGGAAATGGAGAGGCAGCAACAGCGTATGCGGCAGCGTATCGACCGGCCGAGATTGGGTTTTGCGTTCTGGCGGGCAGGCACGAGCCTCGCACTCGCGTCGACGCTTACCTTCCTGCCCGTCGCCGCCTCCCCGGCCTTTGCCTTCAAGATTTTCGGTATGCGCTTCTTCGAAAGCAAGGAAGAAGAGCCCGACGTCATCGACCCGGTGACGTACACGCTGACCTTCGACGCCGGAACTGATGACGACGATCTCAAGAGTGCGATTGAATCGAGCGCCCTGCTGAAGCAGGACGAAGAAGAGCCGGTTTCGGGTAATCTCGGACTTGTCATCAAGGCGCGCGACGATCGCGACCGCATTCTCGCAGCGCTCTACGAAAACGCCCGCTATGGCGGCGTGGTCGATATCAGCATCAACGGCACCCCAATCGATTCGCTCCCGCCGATCCCGCAATTTCCGCCTGGCGCCGTACCGGTCAACGTCACCGTGAGGCCCGGTCCAGCCTTCACGTTCGATTCGGTGACGCTGAAAGGCGATGCGGCCGGGCGCAACCCCGCCGATTACGGCCTCGTGCAGGGGGCACGGGCGGACTCGACGGTGATCATCCGGGCGGGCGAAAAGGTCGTCGCCGACCTGAAGGCGCAGAGCCGGCCGCTCGCCCGCCTGACCGATCGCCAGGCGATCGCCGACCACAAGACGAACACCGTCGATGTGGTCATTGCCGCCGAAGGCGGACCGGTCGCCGACCTCGGCGCCGTAAAGGTGACCGGCACGAAGGATGTCGACGCCGGCTTCGTGAAATACTACTCGCGTATCAATGCCGGTCAGCCCTATTCGCCCGAGCAGCTGACGAAGGCCGCCGATCGGCTGCGCCAGCTCGGCGTCTTCTCCAGCGTCACCATCCGCGAGGCGGACAAGCTTGCCCCCGACGGGTCGCTGCCGATGACCATCGAGGTCTCGGAAGGCAAGATGCGCTACTTCGGCGCCGGCGCCCAGATCTCCACGATCGACGGTCTCGGCCTGCAGGGCTACTGGGGCCATCGCAACCTGTTCGGGCGGGCCGAATCGCTGCGAATCGAGGGTTCGATCAACGGCATCGGCGAAGGCAACGGCGTCAACGATATCGGCTATACGCTCGGCGCCGTCTTTGCAAAGCCGGGGGCCTTCGGACCCGCCTCGACCTTCACGGCGAGCCTGAAGGCGGCGATAAACGACACCGACGCCTTCTACGCGACAACGGCCACGGCGGCTGCGGGTGCGACGTTCGAGCTCAGCGACTTCGATACCGTATCAGGCAGCGGCGAGGTGGCGGCGATGCAGGTGGACGACCCCTTCGGCGACAACTTCTACCTGACGGCGGCGATACCGTTGGAATATGTCCGCGACACCCGCGACAACAAGCTGAACCCGACCACCGGCTATCGCGCCATGATCAACGCCAAGCCGACCTACGAGTTCGAGCGCAGCACGTTCTTCTCCAGCTTCGAGGCATCGGGATCGGTCTATCGCGCGCTCGGCGCCGAGGAACGCGTCGTGCTCGCCGGCAGGCTCGGCGCCGGCACCATCGTAGGTGCGCCGACGCTTGCCGATATCCCCGCTCCGCGCCGTTTCTATCTCGGCGGCGGCGGATCGGTCCGCGGCTACGGATTTCAGGACATCTCGCCGCGCGACAGCGACGGGGAACTGCTGGGCGGCCGATCCTACGTCCTCGCCTCCGCCGAAGTCCGTGTCAACGTTACCGAGACGATCGGTATCGTACCTTTCCTCGACGTTGGCACCGTCTCGCGTGACGCGCTCCCTGACTTCAGCGACATCCGGGCCGGCGCCGGCGTCGGCCTGAGATACGCCACGCCCTTCGGGCCGATCCGGCTTGACGTGGCGGTACCGCTGCACCGCTACGATGCCGGCGATTCCTTCGGCATCTACGCCGGCATAGGGCAGGCCTTCTGAACGCGATGCGCGGCTTGCCCCCGACAGCGATGGATTCCCCTGCGCCGTGTTTTGCTTTAGGACTTGAATCATGACCCGGTTCGTCAAAATCCTGCAGCAATCGATTCGCTATCTGGGCTACGTCATAGCCCTGCTGTTTGTCGTTCTTCTGGGCACGGTCGCCTTTGTCGGATTCACCGATGCCGGCGCGCGGCTTGCCGCCTCGCTGATCGAGGATGCAACCTCGGGCTCCGGCACCCGGATCGCCATATCCGACCCCTCCGGGGTGCTTACGGGTCGCCTGCGTGCGGGCGCCGTCACGTTGAGCGACAGCGAGGGCGTCTTTGCCGAGATCAGGGACGTGGCGGTTGATTGGTCCCCCCTCGACCTCGTGCTGTTTCAGTTCAACGCCACCCGCGTGGCGGCGGAATCGCTGACGGTGAACCGCAGGCCGGTACCCGCCCCCGAGACGGCCTCGCCGCCTTCCAGCAAGCCGTTCTCGCTCCCGGTCACAGTCCAGGTCGACAGCCTCGACATCCCGAACATCCTCATCGCCGAGGCGGTGGCTGGCCAGGAGCAGCGGCTGCGGCTGACGGGTAGCGGCGGCATCGATCGCAGCAGCGTCGCGCTCAACCTGGCATTGACGGAAAAGGACAGGAGCGGCGCCTCGGCCATAGCCGACATCCTCTTCAATCCCGATCAGAACGAGCTGCGCCTGAATGCCGCCGTATCGGAGCCGGCCGGGGGCATGCTTGCGCGGGCGCTACACATTCCAGGCGAACCCGCCGTCGCCATCAACCTCACCGGCGATGGGCCGCTGTCGCAATGGACCGGCAAGCTGACGGCGGCGCTCGCGGGTACCCGCGTCCTTGAGCTCGACGCCCGGCACGACCTGTCCACCGCCGGCCTGCATACGGTGGCGCTGAACGGCGGCGGCACATTCGAAGACCTCCTGCCGCCACATCTGCGCCCGCTCTTTGCCGGCACCACCGAGATCGACCTGGCGGTCGCCACCAATGGCAAGGACCTGCTGCGCGTCGATCGTGGACACGTCGCCTCGGATGCGATCGCGCTGACGGCCTCCGGCGCGCTTCAGGCGACCGGTGAGAACAATCTCAGTCTCCTTTTGAAGGGCAAGGATGGCACGACGCCGATCCCGGTCCGCTGGCCGCTCGCCAATGGCGAGTTCGCGGGGACCCTCCACGGCGTACAGGCCGTCGCGTCCGGACCGGCGCAGGCCACGAAAATCAGCATCAACGTCAACCTCGCCGAAGCGAGCCTGCCGCAGGGCCGGCTCGACAGCATTCTGCTGACGGCGACCAGCGCCGACTTCAACGTTGCGACGCGCTCGGGCCATGCGACGGTCACGCTGACGGCGGAGGGCTCGTCGATGCACGATCCCAACATCGATCGACTTGTGGGCACGCCGCTCAAGATGACCGCGGCACTTGCCGTCTCGCCGCAGCAGATCGCATTCGACCCCGTCGAGATCGAAAGCAGCAGCCTCGGCGGCCAGATCACCGGCGGCTACCACCTGGGAGCCGGCACCGGTACGGCAGCCTTCCGCCTGTTCGCCGTGCCCTCCGTGCTGCCCGACGCGATGGCCGCAAAGGTCGAGGGCACCATTGCGCTCAACGGCCAGGCGGCCATCGGCCCCGCCGGCGCGATCTCGCTGACGGAACTCCAGTTTAAGTCGAATGTGGCCGAGGCCTCGGGCAATGTCGAGCTTTCGGGCGGCATGCTGGACGCGAAGCTCGCCGGCAGGCTCATCGATGCCGGCGTTTTTGTCGCTGGTGGCAGCGGTGCTGTCGCCTTCGATGCCACCGCGAGCGGCCCCGCCGATGCGCCGAATATCCAGGCCAAGGTGACGTCGGAACAACTGGCCCTGTCGGGCCGCACGCTGGACAATCTCTCGATCGATCTTACCGGACGGGCATCCGCCGCACAGCCGGCTGGCGATTTCGCGCTGACGGCTTCGATGAACGGCCAGGCGATCGACCTGCGCTCCAGCGTCCTTTCCGGTGAAGGGGGCATCTCCATCCCCACCATCGAAGGCGTCGTCGGCAACAACAAGCTTGAGGGGGCGCTGACGCTCGGCCAGAACTTCATGCCGGACGGCACGATCCGCTTCGCGTTTCCCGAACTGGCAACGCTTGCGACGCTCGCGGGGCAGGAGGCGACCGGCGACCTCACCGGCGCACTGACGTTTACCAATACCGGCGGCAAGGGCTCGCTGACGGTGGCGGCGGAGGGAACCGAGATCCGCCGCGACACGGCCGCGATCCTAAAGCCGGTCCTGCAGGCCGAAATCGAGGACCTCTCGACGGGTGCCGTCACCGGAACGCTTCGCGCCGATGTTGCGCGCGTCGGCGAAAACGATCTGGAAGCGCCGATCGTCAATTTCAGCCATTCCGGCGCCCTCACCGGCTTCGACGTGGCCGGCCGATATGAGGGGGCTCCGCTTGCGATCGACGGCAATGTCGCACGCCACGATGCGACGACCGTGATCGCGCTGAAGACGCTCGACGCCGTCGTTGCCGGCTTTCCCCTGAAACTGCAGGAACCAGCGTCGATCTCCATTCTCGAAGGCAACATCACTTTCGAAAGCCTGTCGATCGGTGCCGGCCAGGGGGTGATTTCCGTATCCGGCTCCGCCAATCCGTCCGGCGAAAGCAGCCTGGCGGTGAACCTGACGGGTCCTGACGGTGGTCCCGCCGAGTATCGCCTGCCAATGGGAGAGGGCACCGCCGTCGCCCGGATCGAGAACGCCCAGTTGACGCTTTCGGGCAAGCTTTCGGCCGCCGCCCTTTCGCTCGCGGCCAAGGTCAGCGCCATAGAAACCCCGCAAGCGTCGCTCTCGGGGGCCGACGTCACCATTCGCAGCGATGCTTTCGACATCATCGCCCGGCGCGGCAATCTCGACGTGGCCCTGTCCGCCGGCGCGATAGACGTCCGCAATGACGACGCCAATCGTCTGCTTCAGGCGCCGCTGAATGTCACCGCCGTCCTCGCGGTCACACCGCAGCGCATCGATTTCAGCGACGTCGCAATCAACGGCACCGGACTGAACGGCCGTGCGGAGGGCCACTTCGTGGCCGACGACGGCTCCGCTGGCGCCAGGATCGAGGCCACGGTTGCTGCGACAGCGCTGCCCGCCGCCCTTTCCCCGCGCTTCGACACGCCCCTGCGGCTGACGGCCGATATCGTCCGCAGCGCCGACGGTACGGTCAGCCTGCAATCCTTCGACGTCGCCTCCGGCACGATCAACGCGGAAGGAACGGCCCGGCTTGCGGGCGAGAACCTCGAGGCCACGCTTTCGGGCACCCTGCCCGAACTCGGCAAGCTTCTGGCCGACGCAAGGGGCCGCGCAACCTTTACCGCCTCCGCTTCCGGTCAGCTTGCTACGCTTGGAGTGAAGGCGGAGCTGAAATCAAGCGGCGCCGAACTCGCCGGGCGGACGCTGAGCGATCTGGTCGTCTCCATCGACGGCACCGCCGACCGCAACGCCCCCTCCGGCAACCTGTCCGCCACCGGCGCCATCGGCGGCCAGGCGATCAACGTGAAGTCCACCATCGCATCGCAGGATGGGCGGATCTCCATCCCGGCCATCGACGCGCGTGTCGGAGAAAACGTGCTGACCGGGGCCCTGACCCTCGGCGAAGGCTTCCTTCCCCAGGGCAACGTCAAATTCAATCTCCCCGACATCGCGCTTCTCGCAGCTTTGGCCGGCCAGCAGGCAAAGGGCGACCTTTCCGGGCAGGCTGCGATCAACACGGTCGACGGCAAGACCGCCATCACTCTCCAGGCCTCCGGCTCCGGCATCACCCGCGACCAGTTGCGAATCGTCCGGCCGCAGATAGACCTGAAGACCGCCGATCTTCGTTCGCTCGCCATCACCGGCAGCGTTCGCGCAGAAGCCTTCTCCTCGGGCGCGAACCGGCTCGATGCGCTGGCCTTGAACTTCAACCAGCAGGGCGCGCGCACGCTGTTCACTGTCGGCGGCCGCTTCGATGGCGCACCGCTCACGGTCAAGGGGTCGGTCGAACAGCAGCAGGGCGGGATGAAGATCGGCCTCGACGCGCTTCAGGCGACGCCGCGCGGCATTGCCATCCGCCTTGCGCGGCCGGCAGCGCTGACGCTGCGCAACGGCGCCGTCGCGATGAACGACTTCACCATCCAGACCGGCACGGGCAACATAGCCGTCAGCGGCACGGCCGGCGACAATCTCGGTCTTGCGATCCGCATCAACGCCGTGCCGGCGAACCTGGCAAACGTGTTCTCCGCCGGCTTGGGCGCCGAAGGCACGATCGGCGGCACCGTTAACGTCAAGGGCAAAGCTGCGGCACCCCACGTGACCTATGCACTGACCTGGAACAACGCCGCCACGAGCCAGACCCGGGCTGCAGGCGTCGGTGCGCTGACGATCGCGGCGGACGGGCAGTTCGCCAACAATTCGCTCCGCGTGCAGACGCGCCTGTCGGGGCCGAGCGGCCTGGTGTTCAGCGGTGGCGGCACCGCCGGTGTGGCCGGAAACATGCCGCTTGATCTGGCCTTCTCCGGCACCCTGCCGTTTGCCCTTGTCCAGGCACAGCTCGGGGCACAGGGCTTTGTGCTGACCGGTAATGCCGCGGTTGATGTGGCCGTCAGGGGTGCTGCCCGCAGCCCTGCGATCACGGGAACCATCGCCACCTCGGGCAGCCGCCTCGTCGATGTCCGTCGCAACGTCGCGCTTGAAAACCTGACCGCACGCATTTCGCTGGATGGCCGACAGGCGGTGATCCAGCAGTTGAGCGGCCGCGTGGCCACCGGTGGCGAGGTTACGGCGACCGGCACCATCGGCATCGTCCCGGGATCCAATTTCCCCGCCGACATCTCGATCCGCCTGAATGAAGTCACCTACGTCGACGGCCGGCTGGTGAATGCAAAAGTCGGAGGCAACCTGACCATACGGGGCCCCCTCCTCGCGGGTCCCGTGCTTGGCGGCCGGATCGACATCAGCAATGCCAACATCACCATTCCGCAGCAACTGCCGGGGTCGCTCGCCGAAATCGACATCAAGCACAGGAATGCCCCGGCCGACGTGAAGGAAATGGCGGCGATCCTGCAGGCCGACGAGAGCGCCGGCACGAGTGGCAACGCCCGCGGCATCGGCCTCGACCTGCAGATCCAGGCGCCCAGCCGCATCTTCGTGCGCGGCCGCGGGATCAACGCCGAGCTAGGCGGAGAGCTGACCCTGCGCGGCACGTCGGTGAACCCTGTGGTATCCGGTGGCTTCGACCTGCGTCGCGGCCGCGTGGAAATCCTTGCCAAGCGGCTCGACTTCACCAGCGGCCGCATCGGCTTCACCGGCGATCTGATACCGACGATCAATTTCGTGGCAACGACCAGCGCCAACGCGACCACAATCAACATCACCATCGCAGGCCCCGCAAACAATCCCTCGGTCAGCTTCACCTCCTCCCCGTCGCTGCCGCAGGACGAGATCCTGGCGCGCCTGATCTTCGGCCGCTCGATGAACAACCTGTCTGCGTTCCAGATCGCCCAGCTCGCAGCCGCAGTGGCTGACCTCGCTGGCGGGGGCGGAGGCTCGCTGCTGAACAGCCTGCGCAGCAAGCTGGGCATCGACGATCTCGACATCACCACCGATTCACAGGGACGCGCTGCGGTGTCGGCAGGCAAGTATCTGAACGACCGCACCTATCTCGAACTGAAGCAGGACCCGGAGACCGGCGGCGGCAAGGCGGCGATCAACCTGGACATCGGACGCGGCGTCAAGCTGCGCGGCGAAGCCGGAAGCAATGGCGCGGGTGCGGCGGGCATCTTCTACGAAAAGGAGTACTGAGGGCGCGAGCGTCGCGCTCCGGAGGCTCCTCACCTTCAGGCAAGCGCGTTCTTCGTGGTCTTCAGCAAGATGTTCGTCTCGGTGGAGTTGATTCCGTCGATCAGGCGGATGCGGCGGAGCGTCTCGTCGAAGGTGCCGAGATCCTTGTCCTCCAGCTCGGCTATGAAATCCCACCTGCCGTTGGTGGAATGAAGCGCGCGCACCTGAGGCAGTCCGCGCAGTTGCAGGGCCACGCGGTCGGCCATCCTTCCCAGAACCTCGATCATGACAATGGCGCGCACGCCGCTGCCGCTCAGTTCGGCGCCTGTCCGGATCGTGAAGGCAGCAATCGTGCCTGTCTGCACCAGCCGGTCGATGCGCGCCGAGACGGTCGCACGCGATGCCCCCGTCATTGCCGCCAGCGACGATACGGGCATACGTGCATTGTGGCGAAGCGCGCCGATAAGCGCATGGTCGAGATCGTCCAGAGTTATCATTATGGAAAATCCAATTTATCATTTTGCGCAAATGCTGCAGCTAATTGCCAGTATTTCATCTTTTTGCCAACAGGCGGGCCGACGATAATGATGGGAACACCGGCGCAAGCCGGCCTGAAAACACGCTCTGCGGGGATACCGACAAGAATGAAGGCAGGCAGGAAAACCATCTCGCTGATCGGCGCGCCGATCGAGGAAGGATCGGGACGTCGCGGCGCCGCGATGGGACCGACGGCGCTGCGGATCGCCGGCATCGACACGATGCTGACCGACCTCGGCTATATGGTCGTCGATGAAGGCGACCTCAGGCCCGTTCCGGCGCGCGACCTCGCCAGTCATCCCCGTGCCAACAACCTGCAGGCCGTTGCCGCCTTCACCCGCGCGCTCGACGGTGCCGTACACGAGGCCGCGCGCGCCGGCCGCCTGCCGATCACACTCGGCGGCGACCACGCGCTTGCGATGGGGACCGTCTCCGGCATGGCGCGCTACGCCCACGAGGTCGGCCGGCCCCTGTTCGTGCTCTGGCTCGATGCGCATGCGGACTTCAATTCCCCCGACACCTCTCCGTCCGGAAACATGCATGGCATGCCGGTCGCGTTCTTCTGCGGCCAGGCCGAATTTGCCCCGATCCTCGAGAAGGATCGTGCGCTGGTCGATCCCAGGAACGTCTTCCAGGTCGGCATCCGCTCCGTGGACGAGCGGGAACGCGTGGAGATTGCCGAACATGGGGTCAACGTCTACGATATGCGCGCCGTCGACGAGACCGGCATGGCACGGATCATTCATGAGATCCTCGACACCGTGAGCCATGCCGACGGCCTGTTGCATGTCAGCTTCGACGTCGATTTCCTCGACCCCGAAATCGCGCCCGGCGTCGGCACGACCGTGCCCGGCGGCGCGACCTTCCGGGAAGCACACCTGATCATGGAAATGCTCTGCGATAGCGGCCTCGTCTCCTCACTCGATCTCGTCGAACTCAATCCGTTCCTCGACGATCGCGGCAAGAGCGCCCGCATCCTCGTGGAACTCACCGCGAGCCTGTTCGGCCGGCGCATCCTTGACCGGCCGACCCGCAGCGCCTGAAATGCAGCCTGGCACGCGGACCTGAGACGCGAACCTGACCCCCGGAGAAAACGATGACCTCGACCACCGCACGCCTCATCGAGACCGAATACCGCCTCGGCGCCCACAACTACAAACCGCTCGACGTTGTGCTTTCGCGCGGCGAAGGCGTTCACGTATGGGATGTCGACGGCAACCGCTATCTCGACTGCCTCTCGGCCTATTCGGCCGTTAACCAGGGCCATTGCCACCCCAAGATCCTCGCCGCGATGACGGAGCAGGCACAGAAGCTGACGCTGACCTCGCGCGCTTTCCGCAACGACCAGCTCGCCCACTTCTACGAAGAGATCGCTGCCCTCACCGGCTCGCACAAGGTACTGCCGATGAATTCCGGCGCCGAGGCGGTCGAGACGGCGATCAAGGCCGTGCGCAAATGGGGCTACGAGGTCAAGGGCGTCGAGCGCGACAAAGCCGAGATCATCGTCTGCAACAACAACTTCCATGGCCGCACGATGGGCATCGTGGGCTTCTCGACCGATCCCGATGCGCGCGAGGGTTTCGGCCCGTTCGCCCCTGGCTTCAGGCATGTGCCGTTCGGCGACATCGAAGCCTTCCGCGGGGCGATCAACGACAACACCGTGGCTTTCCTGATCGAACCGATCCAGGGCGAGGCCGGCGTTCTCATTCCGCCTGCCGGCTATTTCACCGAGGTGCGCGAACTGTGCACGCAGCACGGCATCACCCTCATCCTCGACGAGATCCAGACCGGGCTCGGCCGTACCGGAAAGCTGCTCGCCGAGGAACATGAGCAGATCGAGGCGGACGTCACCCTTGTGGGCAAGGCGCTTTCCGGCGGCTTCTATCCCGTCTCCGCGGTCCTCTCCAACAGTGAAGTGCTTGGCGTCCTCAAGCCGGGCCAGCACGGATCGACGTTCGGCGGCAACCCGTTGGCATGCGCGATTGCGCGCGCTTCGCTGCGCGTCCTGACCGAGGAGGACATGATCGGCAACTCCGCCCGCATGGGCGAGCGCTTCAGGAAGGGCCTTGGCGAGATCCGTTCCAACATCGTCAGGGAAGTGCGCGGCCGGGGCCTGATGCTGGCCGTCGAGCTTGATCCGGCAGCGGGCGGCGCACGCAAGTATTGCGAGGCGCTGAAGCAGCGCGGCATCCTGGCAAAGGATACGCACGGCGACACGATCCGCATCGCGCCGCCGCTCGTCATCACTGCCGATCAGGTCGACTGGGCGCTGGAGCAGTTCGAAGCGGTCCTGCGCGACTGACGGCCTCACGAGACACGACCGTAGCGGCCCGGGATTTGAGCAAATCCTTAACCCGGCCGCTGCTATCCTTTGTCCCAGAGTATTCATTTGCATGACGAACTGGGGCGACACCTGATGACGACTATCAAGACCACCGGCTTCGCCGGCGATACCCTCGAGATCATTGCCTTCCGCCTGCATGATCAGGAATTCTGCGTCAAGACGACGACGATCCGCGAAATCCGTGGCTGGGCGCCGTCGACGCCGATCCCGCATTCGCCGCCCGAAGTCATCGGCGTGATGAACCTGCGCGGCACCGTCATCCCGATCATCGACCTGGCGCACAAGCTCGGCATGAAAACCACCGTGGCGAACGAACGCAGCGCCATCGTGGTCGCGGAAGTCCACAATATGGTCGTCGGCCTCGTCGTCGATCGCGTTTCCGACATCCTCACCATTGGCGCCGATCAGATCCAGCCGGTCCCGGAAGTCACGACGTCGTTCGACAAGGTCTATGCGGAAGGTATCATCGCTCATGAGAACGGCATGATCTGCTTCCTCAATCTGTCACGCATGTTCAAGGAACGGGACATAGACGAGCTCGCCGCCTGAGGCCTGGACGAGCAGCGGAAACACGAGCATCGAAATGGCCGGCATGTTGACCGGCCATTTTTCGTCTCGGGCCCTTCGCCGGGCCATTTGCGCGATACGCCTTTCATGCCCGAGCCCTGCCAAGCAGCAGCCGCCGCGTGCCGGAACGTTGACGAAGCGCAATTTGTGGCCCCTCCATATTCATATATTTTTATATATATTTCAGCATATAATTAAAGGCGCTTCTTGAGAGCGCTTTTCGGCATGAGGCCGCATTCCCAGAGATCTCACACGCCCGCTACGCGACGCGTCCCGGCCGCCGCCACGGCCTGGCCGGCTGCATTACCAAAGTCGCAGCGCCGTCGCAGCGAATGCGCGGCAGCGGTCTTTTGGTGCCGTTGCGGACGCGGCAAGTCCGCGCCAGTCGCATCTCAGACGCTGCTCAATCTCCATGAGGGACAACATGCTTTCATTCGGTACATCAGCAGATTCCGACCGCATACTGGAAGCCATCTCGAAATCGCAGGCGGTCATCCAGTTCGACTTGACGGGCCGCATTCTCACGGCAAACGAAAACTTCTGTCGCGCGCTCGGCTACCAACTGAAGGAGATCGTTGGCCAGCACCACCGCATCTTCTGCGAGCCTGACTACGCCGGGACACCTCAGTATCGCGAATTCTGGGCCCGACTTGGCCGTGGCGAATACGACGCCGGCGCCTACAAACGACTGGGCCAGGGCGGCCGCGAGATCTGGATCCAGGCCTCCTACAATCCCGTCTTCAAGAACGGCAGGCCCTACAAGGTCGTGAAGTTCGCCACCGACATCACCGAGGCAAAGAGGCGCGCGCAGGAGGATGCCAGCAAGCTCGACGCAATTTCGCGCTCGCAAGCGGTGATCGAATTCACCCCCACCGGTGAAATCCTGACCGCGAACGAAAACTTCTGCGCCACGCTCGGCTATCAGCTTTCCGAAATTCAGGGCAAGCATCACAGCATGTTCTGCGATCCGGACTACGCGCGATCGGGCGAGTACGCCGATTTCTGGAAAAGCCTGGCGGAAGGGCACTTCAACGCCAACGAATTCGTCCGCTATGGCAAGGGCGGGAAAGAGATCTGGATACAGGCGGCCTACAATCCGATCCGCGATCTGAACGGCAAGGTCTACAAGGTGGTCAAATTCGCCACAGACGTGACCGAGCGCATGTCTGCGATCACCGCGCTGGGTGGTGGCCTGAAGGCGCTTTCCGCGGGCGACCTTACCCAGAACATCGCCAGCGCCTTCGTACCCTCCATGGAGCGGGTCCGAAAGGACTTCAACGAAGCGGTTGCCAAGCTCAACCGCGCGATGCACGCCGTCGGCGAGAATGCCAGCGTGATTGCAGCGGGAGCGCAGCAGATCCGCGATGCGGCCGACCAGCTCTCCCGGCGCACCGAGCAGCAGGCCGCATCCGTCGAGGAAACCGCCGCGGCCCTTGACGAGATCACGACGACGGTCGCCGATTCCAGCCGCCGTGCCGAAGAGGCAGGCACGCTGGTCGCACAGACCAAAGACGGCGCCGAGCGCTCCGGCGACGTCGTCGCCAGCGCGATAGCGGCCATGGGACAGATCGAGCAATCCTCACGCGAGATCTCCAACATCATCGGCGTCATCGACGACATCGCCTTCCAGACAAATCTGCTGGCGCTGAATGCCGGCGTTGAGGCGGCCCGCGCCGGCGAGGCCGGCAAGGGTTTCGCCGTCGTGGCCCAGGAGGTGCGGGAACTGGCGCAGCGTTCGGCGAGCGCGGCCAAGGACATCAAGGCCTTGATTACCGCCTCGAACGGCCATGTGAGGAATGGCGTGACGCTCGTCGACCAGACCGGCAAAGCACTGCAGGAAATCCTCGTCCAGGTGCAGGAAGTCAACGGGAACGTCACCGCGATCGTCCAGGCAGCCCGCGAGCAGTCGACCGGCCTTCGCGAAATCAACCAGGCGGTGAATGCGATGGACCAGGCGACGCAGCAGAACGCGGCGATGGTGGAGGAGAGCACGGCAGCAAGCCATACGATGGCCCGCGAGGCCGACGCCCTGCACGAATTGTTGCGGCAGTTTCGCGTGGACGAAAACCAGACGATGGCCACGCCGGCTTCACGGCGCCCCGACGCCCAGCCCCAGCCACCAAGTGCGCAGAGCCCGCTTCGAATGGTTCGCGCTGGAGGCTCGGCCGCGGAGCAATGGGAAGACTTCTGATCCCACTCTCCTTCGAGTTCCGGACGACGGCCGCATTCGGGCGGCCGTCTCTGTCTTCAGGCTGGAAAAGCGGAGAGAAACCTCATGCAGAGGCGGTTGCCTGCCGCAGTCGGCTCAGGCGCGAGCCCGCGCCGTCACCCGACGCACATGGGCCTGCCACGCCGACGCCGCTCCGGCAGCAGCGGTCTCAAGGAATTGGCCGAGCAGACGGTTAAAGGCATCCGGCCGGTTCCAGAACGGGGCATGGCCCACGCCGGCAAGGACGGTGGGCCCGCCGGTGAAGGGTTCGGCAACGTGAAGGCCGGACAAGTAGCCGAGGCGCACGAAGGGATCGTCGGCACCGTCGACGAAGGCGACCGGAACGTCCGATGCCTCAATGGTCCGGCGCTGGTCGGCGCCATCGCCTCGGGCCATGCTTTGCGCAAATGTCGACCGGACGAGACCATCAGTGCGGAGGATCAGGTCAGTAAATGGAGCTGGTTCCGTCGCGCCGAAACACAAGCCCGAGAAGCGTGCCGCGTCGCGTTCGGTAAAGGTCTGCTTCGTGGTCAGGAGCAGATCGAAGGAGGGATGGAAGGCGCGCAGCATGCCGATGATGCCGCGGGAAATGGGCGGTGCGCCGCTGAGCATCAGTCCGCGGATCCGCGTGCTTCTGCTCATCCATTCGATTGCCACATGCCCGCCGAGCGACCAGCCGAAAACTGCAAGCCTCTTCAGGTTCAGCTGCTCTGCGAACGCCTCCAGGCAATCTGCAAAGCCTGTTACGCTGTAGGTCGAACCGGGTTGCGCGGCGTTGTCGGAATCGCCGTGCCCCGGCAGATCGAGCGCGATCAGGCGCCAACGGCGCGCCAGTTCGCTGTCGAACTGGCGTTCGAAGACGCGACGCGAAAAGCTGGAACCATGAATCAGCAGCACGGGAAAACCCGAGCCGGTGGTGTCCGTGTAGCGCACGGCCCCGTGATTGGTCACGATCGTCTGGCTGTCGAGTATCACCGTCAACTTCCAAGCAGGATATGTGCACGCCTGCACAGAATCACCGAAGGAGGCTACGCCGCGAATGGTAAACTATTCTTGAATCCGCCACTCCCACGTCGAGGCCTACCGCCATCAATCCCTCCTGCAATCACAAGATGCGGAAAGGCTGAGAACCCGCATTGCAGCGCCCGCTGACGACCGCTATGGTTCATATGCATTGGAACGGGGACCGCGCAAAACGCATGCGTCGCCCGCGGAGAATGTGGCGCCCGACGTGCTCCGGGCCGAATTGAAGCTGTTGCGTACGCCCGGTACCGCCGGCACAGGGACGGGCGAGAGGGGAACCGGCTTGGCCGGTAATGAGATGGAAACAGCGCTCGATATCGTTATCACCTGCATGAGCCTCGTGGTCGTCGGCTTCTACAGCTGGTCGCTGCGTGGCCATTTTTCATCGCCGCGCGTACCCGCCGGCTTCAAGGTCATTTCCGTAGCCGTCGCGCTCACCACCTTCTACTTCCTCTATCTGGTCTGGAGCGTCACCCAGCCGGTGTCGGCGCAATTGTTCGGCCTCGCGCTCGAAATCCTGGCAACCGCGATCTTCTGGTGGGCGATCGCCGCATCCAAGAAGGCGCGTCTTCGCTACGCCTTCGACCCCGATCATCCCGACAGCCTCGTGACGACGGGTCCCTATCGCTACGTGCGCCATCCCTTCTACACCTCCTACATCATCTTCTGGGCAGGCTGGGGCGTTGCCACCTGGACGATCTGGGCGGCCATTCCGGTGGTGGCTTTCGTGGTGATCTACGTGATTGCCGCGAAGGGCGAGGAAAAGAAGTTCGCGTCTACGCCGCTGGCGGCCGAATACGACGCCTATCGCCGCAGGACCGGTTTCCTCGTTCCCAGGTTCGCCGGGGCGTAGGAACGGCCGGCCGCGGCGTTACTGTCCCGTGATCTGGCAGCCTCGACTATGCTCGCTGGGCGATCGAGTGGTCGGGCGCCGGTCGCCTGATCAGCGGCGCGGCTGCAAGCACCAGCGGGTCGAGCCCCTCGCCGCCGCGATGATCGATGATGTCGAAAAGCTGCCGCCGCATGCGCGGTTCCCAGAACTTGTTGATATGCGTGGCGACCCCCTGCGGTCCTTCCGCCGCCGGCTGGGAATGAAAGAAGGTCGCGATCTGGTTGGCCATGCGGACCAGCTTGACGTCGTTGGACATGAAAGCTTTTCCTACCCGTTTCCTGCCCGGCGCGCGGCGTCCCCGGAAGAGGAAACGACGCGCTCGGCGCCCGTGAAAATCTCGAACTCGTCACCGCGCACGAGCGCGATCAGGGTCATGCCCGCCTCTTCTGCCGTGCGGATGGCAAGGGCGGTCGGCGCCGATATGGCGACGATGAAGGGGCTGCCGACCACCGCCGTCTTCTGCACCATCTCGACCGAGACGCGGCTTGTGACGACGACAGCGCCGGCCGCGCCGCGATAGCCGGCCCGGGCAGCAGCCCCGGTCAGCTTGTCCAATGCGTTGTGGCGGCCGACATCCTCGCGTACGGCGATGAGGCCCCTCCCGGGGACGAAGAACCCCGCACCATGCACGGCCCGCGTCTCCATATGCAGCGGCTGCTGCCCGTTCAGGAGCCGCACGGCCTCGACGACCTCCTCCTGCGTCATCGTCAGCGTGGAGCCGCGAACCGAAGGTGTCACCCGCACGGCCTGCTCGATCGATTCGATGCCGCAGAGGCCGCAGCCGACCGGGCCCGCCATGTGACGGCGACGCGACACAAGCGCTTCGCTCTGCGCGTCCGCCAGCCGGATCTGCACGTCGATGCCTCTCTCCTCGCCGACGATCTCCACGAGTTCGATCTCGGCCGCATCCGTGACGATCCCCTCCGTCAGGCTGAAGCCGACGGCGAAATCCTCAAGGTCGGCCGGCGTCGCCATCATCACGGCGTGCGTGGAGCCGTGATAGGTAAAGGCAACCGGCATCTCTTCCGGCACGATTCGCTCGCCGGAGGCGAGATGGCCGGTGCGGCGGGCGAGTTCGGGCACCTTGGCGGTGGTGTTGAAGACAGTCATGCGACCTGTTGCTCTCTATTCCGCCGCCTCCAGCTTGCCGGCAATGCGGCGCGAGCGGCGGGCCTGTTCGTCATACTCGACCTGCCAGTCCGACGGACCGTTGGACGGCGTAACCTGGACCGCGGTGACCTTATACTCCGGACAGTTGGTCGCCCAGTCGGAAAAGTCCGTCGTGATCACGTTTGCCTGCGTATCCGGGTGGTGGAAGGTGGTGTAGACCAAGCCCGGCGACACGCGATCAGTAATCAGCGCATGCAGCGTCGTCTCGCCCGAACGGCTGGCGAGACGCACCCAGTCGCCATCGCGGATGCCGCGGTTCTCTGCATCGTGCGGATGGATCTCAAGCCGATCCTCCTCATGCCAGACGACGTTGTCGGTGCGCCGCGTCTGCGCGCCGACATTGTACTGGCTGAGGATGCGGCCCGTGGTCAGAAGCAGCGGGAAGCGCGGCCCGGTCTTCTCGTCGGTGGCGACATATTCGGTGCGGATGAACTTGCCCTTGCCGCGCACGAAGCCGTCGACATGCATGATCGGCGATCCCTGCGGGTGCTTCTCGTTGCAGGGCCACTGCACCGAGCCCATCTTGTCCAGATAGTCGTAGGAGACGAGTGCGAAGCTCGGCGTGGTCGCGGCGATCTCGTCCATAATCTCGGACGGGTGGCGGTAATTCCAGGCAAGCCCCATCGCCTGTGCCAGCTTCTGCGTCACTTCCCAGTCGGCCAGGCCGTTGCGCGGCGTCATCACCCGGCGGACACGGTTGATCCGGCGCTCGGCGTTGGTAAACGTCCCGTCCTTCTCCAGGAAAGTGGAGCCCGGCAGGAACACGTGGGCGTAATTCGCCGTCTCGTTCAGGAAAAGGTCCTGGACGACCACGCATTCCATCGCGGCAAGGCCCGCCGACACGTGCTTGGTATCCGGGTCGGACTGCAGGATGTCCTCGCCCTGGATGTAGATGCCCTTGAACGAGCCGTCGACGGCGGCATCTAGCATGTTGGGAATACGCAGCCCCGGCTCGTTGGAGAGCGACACGCCCCAGAGCTTCTCGAAGGTCTCGCGCGTCGCGTCGTCGGAGATGTGACGATATCCTGGGAGCTCGTGCGGGAAAGAGCCCATGTCGCAGGAGCCCTGTACGTTGTTCTGGCCGCGCAGCGGGTTCACGCCGACGCCCGGTCGGCCGATATTGCCGGTCGCCATGGCGAGGTTGGCGATCGCCATCACGGTCGTCGACCCCTGGCTGTGCTCGGTGACGCCGAGGCCGTAGTAGATCGAACCGTTGCCGCCCGTGGCGAACAGCCGTGCCGCACCACGAATGAGCTCGGCAGAAACGCCGGTCAGTCCTTCGACGGCCTCCGGGCTGTGCCGATCCTCCGATACGAACGCTGCCCAGTCCTCGAATTCCGACCAGTCGCAACGCTCCCGGATGAACTTTTCGTCAAATAGTCCCTCGGCAACGATCACATGCGCCAGCGCCGTCACGACGGCGACGTTCGTGCCGGGTCGTAGCGGCAGATGGTAGCTCGCCTCGACATGCGGTCCCTTGACCAGATCGATCCGGCGCGGATCGATGACGATCAGCTTGGCGCCTTGCCGCAGCCGCTTCTTCAGCCGCGAGGCAAACACCGGATGGCCATCGGTCGGGTTGGCGCCGATGACGATGACGACGTCGGTCTCCTCGACGGAATCGAAGTTCTGCGTGCCGGCCGAGGTGCCGAAGGTCTGGCCGAGGCCGTAGCCAGTCGGCGAATGGCAGACGCGCGCGCAGGTATCGACGTTGTTATTGCCGAAGCCGGCGCGCACCAGCTTCTGGACGAGGTAGGTCTCCTCGTTGGTGCAACGCGACGAGGTGATGCCGCCGACCGAATCGCGGCCATACTGGTACTGGATGCGGCGGAACTCGCTTGCCACATGGGCGAACGCCTCGTCCCACGTCACCTCGCGCCACGGATCGGAGATCTTCTCGCGGATCATCGGGTTGAGGATGCGATCCCTGTGTGTGGAGTAGCCATAGGCAAAACGGCCCTTGACGCAGGAATGGCCGCGATTGGCCTGACCATCCTTCCACGGCACCATGCGCACCAGTTCCTCGCCGCGCATCTCCGCCTTGAACGAGCAGCCGACGCCACAATAGGCGCAGGTGGTGACCGCCGAATGCTCCGGCTGGCCGATCTCGATCACCGACTTCTCCGTCAGCGTCGCCGTCGGGCAGGCCTGCACGCAGGCACCGCAGGAGACGCATTCGGAGGAAACGAAATCCTCGTGCATGCCTGCGGAGACGCGGCTGTCGAAGCCGCGGCCCTCGATCGTCAGCGCAAACGTGCCCTGCACCTCTTCGCAGGCGCGCACGCAGCGCGAACAGACAATGCACTTGGAGCTATCGAAGGTGAAATAGGGATTGGACTCGTCCTTCGGCTGCCACTTGATGTTGATCGCCCCGTCGTTTCGGGCGCGGACATGGTTCTCGCCCTCATAGCCGTAGCGTACGTCGCGCAAGCCCACAGCGCCCGCCATGTCCTGCAGCTCGCAGTCGCCATTGGCTGCACAGGTAAGACAGTCGAGCGGATGGTCGGAGATGTAGAGCTCCATCACGCCGCGGCGCACATCCTTCAGGCGCGGCGTCTGCGTCGATACGACGAGACCCGGCGCGACGGGCGTCGTGCACGAGGCGGGCATTCCGGCGCGCCCCTGGATCTCGACGAGACAGAGCCGGCAGGAGCCGAAGGCGTCCATCATGTCGGTCGCGCAGAGCTTCGGAATCTCGATCCCTGCGTCCATCGAGGCCCGCATGATCGAAGTCCCCTCGGGCACCGTGACCTCACGACCGTCGATCGTCAGCGTCACCATCTTTTCCGACCTGGAGGCGGGCGTGCCGTAGTCGATTTCATGAACAAGAGACATGGACCGCTCCTCCGATACAATTCCTAATCAGGGGCATGCGCCCCTCATCCGCCTGCCCGCGCCTTCTCCCCCCATCAACGTGGAGAAGGACGAACGCTGCAGCCCCGTCAGTCTTTTCAAAGCATTCGCCAGGCACGTCCCCTCGCCCAGCTTGCGGGGAGTGGGTCAGGGTGAGAGGCAATTTCCTGAAGGACGGTCGCATCATTCCGCAGCCTCCACCCTCGGCGCCGGCGAGAAATCCTCCGGGAAATGTGCCATGGCGCTCAGCACCGGATAGGGCGTGAACCCGCCGAGCGCGCAGAGCGAGCCGAACTTCATCGTGTTGCAGAGATCGCCGAGCAGTTCGCGGTTCTTCTCCGGCTCGATGCCCTGTGCGATCCGGTCGGCCACTTCCACCCCGCGGGTGGAGCCGATGCGACAGGGCGTGCATTTCCCGCAACTCTCGATCGCGCAGAATTCCATCGCAAACCGGGCCTGGTGCAGCATGTCGACCGTGTCGTCGAAGACGACGATGCCGGCATGGCCGATCAGCCCGTCCTTGGCCGCGAAAGACTCGTAGTCGAACGGCGTGTCGAACAGGGCGCGCGGGAAATAGGCGCCGAGCGGCCCGCCGACCTGCACCGCCTTCACCGGCCGCCCGGTCGCCGTGCCGCCGCCGATATGATCGACGATCTCGCCGAGCGACAGGCCAAAGGCTGTCTCGTACAGGCCGCCATGTTTGACGTTGCCGGCGATCTGGATCGGGATCGTTCCGCGCGAGCGCCCCATGCCAAAATCCCGATAGAACGCCGCCCCCCGGTCGAGGATGATCGGCACGGAGGCAAGCGAGATGACGTTGTTGATCACGGTCGGACAGTCGAACAGACCCTTGTGGGCCGGCAGCGGCGGCTTGGCGCGAACGATGCCGCGCTTGCCCTCGAGGCTGTTCAGCAGCGCCGTTTCCTCGCCGCAGACATAGGCACCAGCACCCACGCGCACTTCCATGTCGAAGGCGCGTCCCGAGCCGAGCACCGAAGGGCCGAGAATGCCCGCGCGCCGCGCAATCTCGATCGCCTCGCCCATTGCCGCGATAGCGAGCGGATATTCGGAGCGGGTGTAGATGAAGCCTTTGGTGGCGCCGGTCGCGAGACCTGCGATCGCCATGCCCTCGATCAGCACGAAGGGATCGCCCTCCATGATCATCCGGTCGGCGAAGGTGCCCGAATCGCCCTCGTCGGCATTGCAGACGATATATTTTCGCTCTCCCGCTGCCTCCAGCACCGTCTTCCACTTGATGCCGGTCGGGAAGCCCGCGCCGCCGCGACCGCGCAGGCCGCTGTCGGTCACTTCCGTGACGATCACCTCCGGCGCCATGGCAATCGCCTTTTCCAGACCGGCAAGGCCGCGGTAGCGGCGATAGTCGTCGAGCGAAAGCGGATCGATGATGCCGCAGCGGGCAAAGGTCAGCCGGGTCTGCTGCTTGAGGAAAGGAATGCCCTTCGTGGCGCCGTGACAGAGCGGATGATCGGCACCGGACAGCAATCCGGCATCGAGCAGTGAAGCCACGTCACCAGCCTTCACCGGGCCGTAGGCGATGCGCTCCTCACCGACGACGACCTCGACGAGCGGCTCGAGCCAATGCATGCCACGCGAGCCATTGCGCACGATGGAGACGTCGAGACCGCGTGCGGAAACCTCGGTCTCGATCGCAGCCACGACCCGGTCGGCGCCGAGCGCCACCGCTGCCGCGTCCCTGGGAACGTAGATCGTGACGGTCATCGGCGCGCCTCCTGCACGAGTTCGGCAGCCGAGGCGGCGTCCAGCTTTCCATGCACCGCGCCGTCGAGCATGGCCGACGGCGCGCAGGAACAGAGCCCCAGACAGTAGACCGGTTCCAGCGTGACGGCACCGTCGAGCGTCGTCTGGTGGAAGTCGATGCCAAGCAGCGCCTTGACCCGATCGGCGATCGCATCAGCACCCATCGACTGACAGGCCTCGGCACGACAGAGCTTCAGCACATGCCTTCCGGCCGGATGGTCGCGGAAATCATGGTAAAAGGTGACGACGCCATGCACCTCCGCGCGCGAAAGGTTCAGTTCCTTGGCGATGACCGGGAGGCTTTCCTGCGGGACGTAGCCGAATTCGGCCTGGACCTCGTGCAGGATGGGCAGCAAGGGTCCTTCCAGATCCTTCATCGCGTCGATGATGGCCAGGGTCCGCGTTCCGATGTCACCGGAAACGTGCAGGTTCATTCGTAATCCTCCCGAACGGCACCGAAGCAACCCGCCCCCAGAGCGGGATCGTCCTCAATGCCTTGAAACGGTTCGGCAAAGGCAAACCCTCCCGTTTGCCGTTACCACGCCGTCAAAGCTTCTCAGGGAAGCCGGAAGCGGTCAATAAAGTCATGCCGTCAATTGATAGTTTTTTTCTATCAAGCTGCCCCTGTTCCGCGAGGATGCGCGCCTCATGCAACAGCGCCGACACCAGCGGCGTGAACGGTTCGCGATGGGTCGCCACCAGGCCGACGATATGATGCGGCGAGGGATCGACAATTGAAACTATACTAATTTCGTCATGAAATCCAAAGGAAAGCGCGACATTTTCCGGCATGATGCTACACCAGCGCCCCGTCCGGACATGCGAGAACAGCACGATCATCGAGTTCGATTCCAGTGTGGGCTTCACCACGACGCCGGCTTCGGCGAAGTGACTGTTGATGATCCGGCGGTTCTGCATGTCGGAAGTCAATAGACAAAGGCTAAGATCGGCGACCTCGCGCCACGTCACGCTTTCGCGATCGGCCAACGGGCCGTGCCTTGCGGTTATCAGATGGTAGCGCTCCACATGCAGCGGCACGCTGGTCACCCGGCCGAGCGGCTCGTTCTCAAGATAGGTCAGCCCCGCGTCGATTTCGAGATTTTCCAACAGGCTCAGGATCTTGAGCGATGTCGTGGAGAGCACCGAGAAAGTCACGTCCGGATGCTTTTCCTGAAAGGGCGCCGTAATGCGCGGCACCATCGCAAGCGTCGTCGGGATGGCGGCAAGCCGGATGTGGCCGGAAAGTCCCTTCCGCGCCGCCCGCATCTCCTCGCGCATTGTGCGCGCATCGCCGACGATGCGCCGCGCCCATTCGAGAACGCGCTGACCTTCCGGCGTCAGCCCCTGAAAGCGCGAGCCGCGGTTGACGAGCACGACGCCGAGCTGGTCTTCCAGCTGGCGGATGGCCGCAGACAGCGTCGGCTGCGAGATGCCGAGCTCCTCCGCCGCCCGGGCGAAGTGCCGCTCCCGTGCCAGCGCGATAAAATATTCCAGCTTGTCTATCATCCGCAGCCCACCCCAGCTTTCCGCCATTCATACAAAAGAACGGTGGCGCGACAAACCTTTGCCGCCCTAAGGTGAAGGCCGAAAGTTGTCGACAGGTTGAGGAGCGAAGAATGACATTCAGGGCACTTGTGGTGGAAAAGGGCGCGGATGGCGCCATATCGGCCTCGATTCAGGACCTGCCGGACGAACGGCTGCCGGACGGCGACGTGACCGTCGCAGTCGAACATTCGACGCTGAACTACAAGGACGGCCTGTGCATTGCGGGCATGGGCGGGCTGGTCCGCACATATCCGCATGTTCCCGGCATCGACTTCGCAGGCACCGTGGAGGCGTCGGCGGATCCGCGCTACCGCCCCGGCGACAAGGTGATCCTGACCGGCTGGCGGGTCGGCGAAATGTGGTGGGGCGGGTATGCGACGCGCGCGAAAGTCAGGGGCGACTGGCTTGTGCCCCTGCCCGAAGCGCTGACGACCCGACAGGCTATGGCCGTCGGCACCGCTGGCCTTACCGCCATGCTGGCCGTGATGGCGCTGGAAAAGGCCGGCCTGTCACCGCCGAAGGGCGAGGTTCTGGTCACCGGAGCTGCCGGCGGCGTCGGTTCCGTCGCAGTCGCCATCCTCGGTCGCCTCGGCTACCGCGTGGCGGCGGTCACCGGCCGACCCGAAACCGCCGATTACCTCCTTGGCCTTGGCGCCGAGACCGTCATCGACCGCGCCGAACTCGCCGAACCGTCGGCAAAGCCGCTGGAATCCGAACGCTGGGCGGCAGCCATCGACGCCGTCGGCGGCGACATGCTGATGCGGGTTCTCAAGCAGGTAAAATATGGCGGCGCGGTCGCGGCGATCGGTCTGGCCGCCAGCGCTGCAATCCCCTCCTTCACCGTCATCCCGTTCATCCTGCGCGGTGTCAGCCTGCTCGGCATCGATTCGGTGATGCGGCCCCGCGACGAACGCCTCGATGCATGGTGGCGGATCGGCACCGATCTGCCGCTCGACAAGCTGGACGACATGATCACTGAATACGGGCTTTCCGATCTGCCAGCACTGGCACCGGCCATCCTCGACGGAAAAATCCGCGGACGGCCGGTCATCGACGTGCAGCGATAACGGGGAAGAGAACGCCCACGCCCCCCGTCGCGTCAGACGCCCTGTTCGCGCAGCATGATCGGCCGGCAATAGATATCGTAGAGCGTGCCCATGATCGCGGTGACGTTTTCGTCGGCCAGACGATAGTAGACCTGCCTGCCGTCGCGGCGCGTAACGACGAGCTGATCCTGACGCAGGCGTGCGAGTTGCTGGGAGACGACGGCCTGCGGCAGATCGAGGATCGCCTCGATCTCGCCCACCGTCTTCTCGCTCTCCGTCAGGAGGCACAGGATCAACAGCCTCGTCTCGTGCGACAGCGCCTTGAGGAGACGGCTGACCCTCTTGGCCTGATTGGCGAAGATGTCAAAACTTCCCCCGGCCTGCATGACCGGCCCCGCAGGTTGCCTCATATTCACTCCCGATTCGTGAACGCATTACTCAGCACGGGCTCAACTGTGAGACGGATCTGGGGCAGCCAAAGGACGGGACAAGCAGAAAGTGGCAGCCGCGCGCAGGATTTTTGCGAGCGTTGCCAATTGGCATCAGCAGATCAACTGCCCGCCGTTCACCTCAAGGATCTGCCCGGTAACATAACCCGAAAGCGCATTGGAGGCGAGAAAGAGGTAGGCGGGCGCGCAATCCTGCGCGGTACCCAGCCGCTGCAGCGGGATCGACTTGCGCGTCGCCTCCAGCTTCTCCGGCGTCGAATAACGCTCATGAAAATCGGTCGTGATCGTACCCGGAGAGACGCAGTTGACGCGGATGCCGTCCGGGGCGAGTTCGCGCGCCAGCGCCTTCGAATAGGTGGAGACGAAGGCCTTCGTCGCCGAATAGATGGCCGATCCCGGGCTGCCACCGGTTAGCGCGGAAATGGAAACCGTATTGACGATCGCCGCCGACGGAGCGCGCCTGAGCGAGGGAAGCATGCCGCGCGTCATCTCCACGACCGACGTCTGGTTGAGCCGCACGATCGTGTGATACTGCTCGTCCGTCAGCGCATCGGCCGGGAAGCGGCCGACCATCGTCCCGGCATTGTTGACCAGCACATCCACCTGCTCGAACAGGTTTTCGGCATAGCGGACGACGTCCGAAACGCCATGTCCGGCCAGGAAATCCGCATACACGACATGCGCGCGCGCCTCGACGACGGCCTGGGTGAGAAAGTCAGGCAGCTCCGCAAGCGGCTTGCGGCCGCCATGCAGCAGGACATGCGCACCGCAATCCAGGAACTGCCGGGCGATTTCGAGGCCGATGCCTCGTCCCGCACCGGTTACGACGACATTGGCGCCTTTGAACAAGGCCGGATGAAACATGGCTCTCTCCCAATCGATCCCGGCGCCACGACGCCTGTGCCGCGCGGCCGATCCGATCGGAAACCGAAGGACGCACGCGGACCATATTCACAGAGAGGAGGCGGCCTGTGCAAGTCCGGCCCGCAATTTCGCAGGTCGACGCGCCTTCAAGATCTGCCTCTCCGCCGTGGAATTGCGGTGCTTTCGTTTTTGCATATGATGAACCAAAACGAAAGCATGGGAGGATTCGATGTTTCTTACAGGTCGCCAAGCGGACATCCTGGAGCTCGCCAAGGCGGAGGGCCGCGTGCTCGTCGAGGACCTCGCCGCCCGCTTTTCCGTCACCCCGCAGACGATCCGCAAGGACCTCAACGACCTCTGCGACAACAAGGCGCTGACCCGCATCCATGGCGGCGCCCTCTTCCCGAGCGGCAACGAGAACGTCAAGTACGAGGCTCGCCGTTCGATCGCAGCCGCCGAGAAACAAGCGATCGGCCAGGCTGCCGCCGCAACGATCCCGGACAACTCCTCGCTCTTCATCAATATCGGCACGACGACCGAAGCCGTCAGCGAAGCGCTGCTCGACCACAAGGAACTGATGGTCATCACCAACAATATCAACGTGGCCAACAGGTTGCGCGGCTTCCCCTCGATCGAGGTGGTTATAACCGGTGGCGTCGTGCGCGGATCGGACGGCGGCATCGTCGGCGAGGCTGCGGTCGACTTCATCCGTCAGTTCAAGGTGGACTATGCGGTGATCGGCGTGTCCGCGATCGACCATGACGGGGCTTTGCTCGACTTCGATTACCGCGAGGTGAAAGTTGCCCAGGCAATCATCGCCAATGCCCGCCACGTCATCCTCGTGTCGGATTCGACCAAGTTCGAACGCACGGCGCCCGTGCGCATCGGCCACCTTTCGCAGGTCCACACTTTCATCACCGACAACTGTCCGCTCGACAATGTTCGCGCGATCTGCGCCGAACACGACGTGCGACTTGTCGAGACCGCGGCAAAAGCCTCCCGCCCCTGATCGATTTTCCTTATTCCTTCGTTTGACATTCGCAATGTTTTCGTTTTAACCTTTGATCACTTTCGCAATTGCGCAAATTTGTGCACTGCGAAAGCTGGGGAGGTAAAGTGGCGAACGACGCGGTCAAGGACATTTTTGTCATCGGTGGCGGCATCAACGGATGCGGCATCGCACGCGACGCTGCTGGCCGCGGCTATTCCGTCGTCCTCGCCGAAATGAAGGACTTCGCCTCGGGCACCTCCTCCGCTTCCACCAAGCTGATCCATGGCGGCCTGCGCTATCTTGAACACTACGAATTCCGGCTGGTGCGCGAGGCGCTCATGGAGCGCGAGGTGCTCTGGGCCATGGCTCCGCACGTGATCTGGCCAATGCGCTTTGTCCTGCCGTTCCACAAAGGCGGCATCCGGCCGGCCTGGCTGATCCGGCTCGGGCTGTTCCTCTACGACCATATTGGCGGCCGCAAGCTGCTGCCGGCAACGCGCACGCTCGACATGCGGCGGGATCCGTCCGGCAAGCCGCTCAAGAAACTTTTCGACAAGGCGTTCGAGTATTCCGACGGATGGGTGGACGACGCGCGTCTGGTCGTCTTGAACGCGCGTGACGCCGCCGATCGCGGCGCCGATATCCGTGTCGGGACCCGCGTCGTCTCTGCCCGTCGCGAGAACGCCCATTGGGATGTCGAGACCGAGAACATGGCCTCCGGCGAACGTGACGTGGTCAAGGCGCGCATGCTGGTAAACGCAAGCGGCCCCTGGGTGGACAAGGTCCTCGCCGGCGCCTTCGGCCAGAACGACGTGCACAATGTCCGCCTCGTGCAGGGCAGCCACATTGTCGTCCGCCGCAAGTTTTCCGATTCGCGCGCCTACTTCTTCCAGAATCCGGACGGTCGCATCATCTTCGCCATACCCTATCAGGACGATTTCACCCTGATCGGCACCACCGACCGCGACTACGAGGGTGATCCGCGCGAGGCGAGGATCAGCGACGAGGAGATCGACTATCTCTGCCGTTCGGCCAGCGAGTACTTCCTCGAGCCAGTGACGCGCGATGACATCGTCTGGACCTACTCCGGTGTCCGCCCGCTGTTCGACGACGGCGCCAGCAAGGCGCAGGAGGCAACCCGCGACTACGTGCTGAAGGTGGACGGCAACGCCCAGAAGGCGCCGCTGCTCAACGTCTTCGGTGGCAAGCTGACCACCTATCGCCGGCTGGCAGAATCGGCGCTGGAGAAGATCGGTGAGGCGATCGGAGAAAAAGGCCGCAAGTGGACGGCCGGCTCGCGGCTGCCGGGCGGCGATTTCGGGACCGGCGAGTTCGACAAGCAGGTCGCCCGCCTCTCGCAGCTTTATCCCTTTCTCGCCTCCACCCACGCAAGGCGGCTCGTCCGCCTCTACGGCACCCGCGCGACCAGACTTTTGGGCGAGGCAAAGACAATCGAGGATCTCGGCCGTCATTTTGGCAGCGATCTCTACGAAATAGAGGTACGTTGGCTGATGGCAGAGGAGTGGGCTCGACACGCAGACGATGTCCTGTGGCGCCGTACAAAGCGCGGCTTGAACCTGACGCCTGCAGAGGCGGAGGCATTGGAAGACTATATGACCAAGGCGTTGCAACCCCCGAACTGAGGGGTTTCCAATGGCTGGGAGGAACATTGGAGACATGAATGCTTGAATTGAGAGACACCGCGAAGGTCGTGGGAGGGGAGACGCACATCCACCCCACAAGCCTCGTGCTCGAGCGCGGGTCGCTGAACGTGCTGCTCGGCCCGACGCTGTCAGGCAAGACGTCGCTGATGCGGCTGATGGCCGGCCTTGACAAGCCGACCTTCGGCTCGATCTGGTTCGATGGCAAGGATGTCACCGGCCTGCGTGTGCAGGACCGGAGCGTCGCCATGGTCTACCAGCAGTTCATCAACTATCCGGCGATGACCGTCTATGAGAACATCGCCTCGCCGATGCGCATCAAGGGTGCCGACCGGGAGACGATCGACCGCGAAGTACGCAAGGCGGCCGACCTCCTGAAGCTCACGCCCTATCTCGATCGAACGCCGCTGAACCTCTCCGGCGGCCAGCAGCAGCGCACGGCACTCGCCCGCGCCATCGTGAAGAACGCAAGCCTCGTCCTCCTCGACGAACCGCTCGCCAACCTCGACTACAAGCTCCGCGAGGAATTGCGCGAGGAATTGCCGAAGATCTTCGCAGCCTCCGGCGCCATCTTCGTCTATGCCACGACCGAACCTTCCGAAGCGCTTCTGCTGGGCGGCAACACCGCGACCATGGCGGAAGGCCGCATCACCCAGTTCGCGCCCACGATCGACGTCTATCGCAGCCCGGTCGACCTGATCACCGCCGAGACCTTCGCCGACCCGCCGCTGAACACTTTCGCTCTGACCAAGGTGAACGGGCATTTCGTGCTGGAGGGCGAGCGGGTTCTCAACGTTCCTGCCCATCTCGCCGGCATCGCCGACGGCCCCTGCACGGTCGCGTTCCAGCCGCACCACCTGTCGCTTTCGCCCCAGTCGGCCTCCGCAGCGCCGGTGACGGTGCGTACGGCGATCTCGGAGATCGCGGGGTCAGAAAGCTTCGTCCATGTCGAGTTTGCCGATACGCGCTGGGTCATGCTGGCGCCAGGCATCCACGACATCGAGCCCGATGCGACGATCACCGTCTATGTCGACACGCGCCATCTGATGGCGTTCGCCCCGGATGGCAGGGCCATCGCCCGCCCGGCGGCGGCCTGAGGAGGACCCCATGGCACGCATCAATCTCGAGCACATCCGCCACGCCTACGGCGAGAAACCGAAATCGGAGGCCGACTATGCACTCAAGGAAGTGCATCACGAATGGAACGACGGCGGCGCCTATGCGCTGCTGGGACCTTCCGGCTGCGGCAAGACCACGCTTTTGAATATCATCTCCGGCCTGCTGCAGCCTTCCGAGGGACGGATCCTGTTCGACGGCCGCGACGTCACCGAGCTTTCGACACAGCAGCGCAACATCGCCCAGGTGTTCCAGTTTCCGGTCATCTACGACACGATGACGGTCTACGACAACCTAGCCTTCCCGTTGCGCAACCGCCACGTCCCGGAAGCCGAGGTCGACCGCCGGGTTCGCGAGACCATCGACATGATCGGCCTCTCCGGCTGGGCCGACCGGAAGGCGCGCCGCCTGACCGCCGACCAGAAGCAGAAGATCTCGCTCGGCCGAGGGCTGGTACGCAACGACGTCAACGCCATCCTGTTCGACGAACCGCTGACGGTGATCGACCCGCACATGAAATGGGTGCTGCGCTCGCAGTTGAAGAAGCTGCACCGGCAATTCGGCTTCACCATGGTCTACGTTACCCACGACCAGACCGAGGCGCTGACCTTCGCCGACAAGGTCGTCGTCATGTATGACGGCCAGATCGTCCAGATCGGCACGCCGGCCGAGCTCTTCGAGCGTCCGAGCCACACCTTCGTCGGCTACTTCATCGGCTCGCCGGGCATGAACCTGCTGCCGGCGGAGATCGACGGCAGCACCGTCTCGCTCGGCACCGACGCGGTCACGCTCGACTACCAACCCAAGATTGCCGCAGGCGCCAGGACCGAACTCGGCATCCGCCCGGAGTTCGTCCGTCTCGGCCGAGAGGGCATGCACGTGCGTGTGAGGAAGGTCGAGGACATCGGCCGGCAGAAGATCGTCCGCGCCGAATTTGCCGGCAAGCCGATCGCGATCGTCTTGCCCGAGGATGGCGAGATCCCGGCGGAGCCGCGCATCACCTTCGATCCTTCCGCCATCAACATTTACGCCGACAGCTGGCGCGTCGGCAGGGAGGCCTGATCATGGAAAGAACCTGGAACAACAAGGCCTGGTTCATGGTCCTGCCGGTGTTGCTGCTGGTCGCCTTCTCGGCCGTCATCCCGCTGATGACGGTGGTCAATTATTCGGTCCAGGACACCTTCGGCAACAACCAGTTCTTCTGGGCCGGCACCGACTGGTTCACCGAAATCCTTCACTCCGACCGCTTCTGGGCAGCACTCGGCCGCAATCTGCTCTTCTCCGCCATCATTCTGACGATCGAGATCCCGCTGGGCATTCTGATCGCCCTCAACATGCCGAAGAAGGGCATCGGCGTACCCGTTTGTCTGGTGCTCATGTCCCTGCCGCTGCTGATCCCGTGGAACGTGGTCGGCACGATCTGGCAGGTGTTCGGCCGCGTCGACATCGGGCTTCTCGGCTTCACGCTGAAGGCGCTCGGCTTCGATTACAACTACGTCAACGACGTGTTCGACGCCTGGGTGACGCTGATCGTCATGGACGTCTGGCACTGGACGAGCCTCGTTGTGCTTTTGTGCTATGCCGGCCTCGTCTCCATCCCCGAGGCCTACTACCAGGCCGCCAAGATCGACGGCGCCTCGCGCTGGGCCGTCTTCCGCCACATCCAGCTGCCGAAGATGAAGCGCGTGCTTCTGATCGCCTTCCTGCTGCGCTTCATGGACAGTTTCATGATCTACACCGAACCCTTCGTCGTCACCGGCGGCGGCCCGGGCAACTCGACCACCTTCCTGTCGATCGACCTCGTCAAGATGGCGATCGGCCAGTTCGACCTCGGACCGGCCGCTGCCATGTCGATCATCTACTTCCTCATCATCCTGCTGTTGTCGTGGATCTTCTATACGGTCATGACCAGCAGCGACGACCAGGCGTGAGGAGGAAAAGATGACCGCCCGCGTTGAAACCCAAACCTCCACCCCGGCCGTACCGACGGCAACGGCGAAGCCCGTACCGCAAGCCCTTACCGCCGACAGCACGCCCCGTCGCAACTTCGGCTGGCTGGTGCCGACGCTCTACATCATCTTCCTGATGTTGCCGATCTACTGGCTCGTCAACATGAGCTTCAAGACGAACACCGAGATCACCGGCACCTTCTCACTGTGGCCGCAGGACCCGACGCTCCGGAACTACATCATCATCTTCACCGATCCCGCCTGGTACTCGGGCTACATCAACTCGATCCTCTATGTGGTGATGAACACGGTGATCTCGATCGCTGTGGCACTGCCGGCGGCCTACGCCTTCTCGCGCTACCGCTTCCTCGGTGACAAGCACCTGTTTTTCTGGCTGCTGACCAACCGCATGGCCCCGCCCGCCGTGTTTGCGCTGCCCTTCTTCCAGCTCTACTCGGCTTTCGGCCTGATCGACACCCACATTGCAGTGGCTTTGGCCCACTGCCTGTTCAACGTGCCGCTTGCCGTCTGGATCCTGGAGGGTTTCATGTCCGGCGTGCCGAAGGAGATCGATGAGACGGCCTATATCGACGGCTACTCTTTCCCGAAGTTCTTCGCCAAGATCTTCGTGCCGCTGATCGCGTCGGGCATCGGTGTCGCCGCCTTCTTCTGCTTCATGTTCTCCTGGGTGGAACTGCTGATCGCCCGCACGCTGACGACGACGGATGCCAAGCCGATCGCCGCCACGATGACGCGCACGGTCTCGGCATCCGGCATGGACTGGGGCGTGCTCGCCGCTGCCGGAGTGCTGACCATCATCCCCGGCGCCCTCGTCATCTATTTCGTCCGCAATTACATCGCCAAGGGCTTTGCCCTGGGGAGGGTCTGATGGCCGCCAACGCTAACCACAACAATCGCTGGCCTTTGCCGCTCGCCGCCGTGCTGCTCATCTACGCGCTAGCCGCCGGCATGCTCATGATGTCGCTGCCGGTCAAGGACGGCGCGCGCGACTGGTTTGCACCGCTCATTCCCGGCGGATGGATGGCTTGGACATTCCCGACAGCGATGTTCTTCCTGACTATTTTCGCGCTGCTGGCGCTGCTGGCAGTCTGGGAATATGCGCGTCCGGGGGGCAATCCGCGCCTCGGCATCCTGCGCTTCGAGACGACGCGCGGCGACCGGCTGTTCTTGTCGCTGCTCGGCTCGGCATACATCAATCTCGCATGGCTGGGACTGGTCGGTCCCAACCTGTGGTGGGCACTTGCCCTGTGCGTGGTCTACGTCGTCGGCGTATTCCGATACGTGTGAGGCAATGAAAACCGGGGGGCTAGGGAGGATCCTGCCTTTCAAACTGCAGTCGCACAACCCAAGGGAGGATTATGATGCGAAGGCACCTATTGACAACGACGGCAGTCATGCTGTTGGCAATGACTGGCACGGCGTTTGCGGACATGGACGCGGCAAAGAAATTCCTCGATGCCGAGATCGGCGATCTCTCCAGTCTCGACCGCGCCGCCCAGGAAGCGGAAATGCAGTGGTTCATCGACGCCGCCAAGCCGTTCGCCGGCATGGATATCAAGGTCGTCTCCGAAACGATCACCACGCATGAATACGAGTCCAAGGTTCTTGCACCGGCCTTCACCGCGATCACCGGCATCAAGATTACCCACGACCTGATCGGCGAAGGCGACGTCATCGAAAAGCTTCAGACGCAGATGCAGTCGGGCGAGAACATCTATGACGCCTATGTCAACGACTCGGACCTGATCGGCACCCACTGGCGCTACCAGCAGGCCCGTTCGCTGACCGACTTCATGGCCAATGAAGGCAAGGACGTCACCAACCCCAACCTCGACCTCGCCGACTTCATCGGCACCTCGTTCACCACTGCTCCGGACGGCAAGCTCTACCAGCTTCCGGACCAGCAGTTCGCGAACCTCTACTGGTTCCGCTACGACTGGTTCAACGACGAAAAGAACAAGGCCGACTTCAAGGCCAAGTACGGCTACGACCTCGGCGTTCCCGTCAACTGGTCGGCTTACGAGGACATCGCCGAATTCTTCACCGGTCGCGAAATCGACGGCAAGAAGGTCTATGGCCACATGGACTACGGCAAGAAGGACCCGTCGCTCGGCTGGCGCTTCACCGACGCCTGGCTCTCGATGGCCGGCAACGGCGACCGGGGCATTCCGAACGGCAAGCCGGTCGACGAATGGGGCATCAAGGTCGATGAAAACTCCCGTCCGGTCGGCTCGTGCGTCGCCCGCGGCGGCGACACCAACGGCCCGGCTGCCGTCTATTCGATCGAGAAGTACCTGCAGTGGCTGAAGGCCTACGCACCGGCCGCCGCCCAGGGCATGACCTTCTCCGAATCGGGTCCGGTTCCCTCGCAGGGCGAAGTCGCCCAGCAGATGTTCACCTACACGGCGTTCACTGCTGACTTCGTGAAGCCGGGTCTTCCGGTCGTGAACGAGGACGGCACGCCGAAGTGGCGTTTCGCTCCCTCGCCGCACGGCGTCTACTGGAAGGACGGCATGAAGCTCGGCTACCAGGATGTGGGTTCCTGGACGCTGATGAAGTCGACGCCTGACGACCGCGCCAAGGCTGCATGGCTCTACGCGCAGTTCGTCACCTCGAAGACCGTGGACGTGAAGAAGAGCCATGTCGGCCTGACACTCATTCGCGAATCCTCGATCCGCCACAAGTCGTTCACCGAGCGGGCGCCGAAGCTCGGCGGTCTGATCGAGTTCTACCGTTCGCCGGCCCGCGTTCAGTGGTCGCCGACCGGCACGAACATCCCGGACTATCCGAAGCTCGCCCAGCTGTGGTGGCAGGCGATCGGCGATGCGTCGTCGGGTGCGAAGACCCCGCAGGAAGCCATGGACTCGCTCTGCGCCGAGCAGGAAAAGGTACTGGAACGCCTCGAGCGCGCCGGCGTCATGGGCGACATGGGTCCGAAGCTCGCCGAAGAGCACGACATCGACTACTGGAACAAGGACGCCATCGCCAAGGGCAACCTCGCTCCGCAGTTGAAGATCGCAGACGAGAAGGAAAAGCCCCTCACCGTCAACTACGACGAACTCGTCAAGAGCTGGCAGGAACAGTGATCACTGCAACAGTGATCACCCAAACAGGGCTCACGCGGACCTGAGCCCGAAGAAGCACCGCCCGGATGGAAACGTCCGGGCGGTTCGCGTTTCGCCGACACGGGTTGATGAAACATCAGTTGAGCCTCAGGCGCAGCGCGGTTGATGACTGCATCTTTGGGCGGGCATCGTTGCCTATCGACGTCCAGCAGGTCGTTGGCGAGATGGGGGGCTTCTGGCACCTATTCGACCGTCAAAGCGACACTGGCACTGCGGCGCCCGGCCAAGCCCTGGCGCGGCGCGCGCGCATCGCTGCGACTGATCCGAAATGCCAAGCAGTTTTGCGCGCCATGCCTGATGACCGGCGCCATTCTCCAGATCGACGGCTCAGATCCGTGTTGCCTTCAGGCGTTCCTCGTTGAGGGTGATCCCGAGCCCGGCTGCTTCGCCAAGCTCCAGCCACCCGTCCCGGTGTTGCAGCGGTGCGATCATCGGAAAGTCGCGTCGCGCCTCGCTCCATTCGGGATTGTCATACGGATATTCCAGAAACGGTGCATCGCCGCAGCCTGCGGTCAGCTGCGCATTGGCGAGCACGCCGATACCGTTGGTCCAGCTGTGCGGCGTGAAGGTCACGCCCGCCTCGCGTGCCTGATAGGCGATCCTCCGACAACCGGTGATGCCGCCGACGAGCGCCACGTCCGGCTGGATCACATCCAGGGCGCGCTCCTCGATGAGGTCACGAAACTCGTAAAGCTCTCGCGTCATCTCCCCTCCGGCGATCCGAACCGAGGTCGCCTCCTTGAGCGCCTTCATGCCCTTGCGGTCGGAGCGGAACAGCGGCTCCTCCATCCAGTAGATCCCGAGCCGCTCCAGCTCCCGCGCCACCGTCAGCGCATCCTTGAAGGTCCATGGCAGCATCGTGTCCCAGGGCATCCGCCACCCCTGATTACAATCGACCATCAGTTCCAGTCGGTCGCCGACGCGGGCGCGGATCGCCTCGAGCGCGGCAATGTCGTCGCGCCAGCCGTCCCGCCCGCCGGCCGACGATGAGAAGCGCACCTTCATCGCCGGGAAGCCTTCCTCGATGTATCGCTCAGCCTGCTCGGCCATTGCGGATGGCTCGCGCAGCACGCCTGAGGAGGCATAGAGCCGAACGCGATCGGCGCGGCCGCCGAGCATCCGCCAGACCGGCTCTCCGGTGATCTTGCCCGAGAGGTCCCACAGCGCCAGGTCCAGCGGCCAGCAGCGGCCGTAGTGAAAATTGATGTGGGACAGCACCTCGTAGTGCCGCTCGAGATGGCGCGGGTCCTGACCGACGAACAGGTCCTCATGCCCCTCGAAGCCCTTCATCAGGTCGCCCGAGCCGATGCCCTCACGCCCCTCGTCGTCGCGCACCCGCACGATGGTGGCGTCGAAATGCCGGCGCGGCCGCCCGTCCCAGCTCGCCTTGAACGCTGGGTCCAGCGGCAGGCGGTGGTGGGAGATCTCGATCGATGCGATGCGGCTCATCCGTTCCTCTTTCCTCTTGCTTGCTGGCTCCCCGCGCCGCCATCCGCCCGCCGGTCCCTTCTCCGCCTGTCCGGAGAGGGTTAGGGGTGAAGGCCATGGGCTACGCGAACTGCTGCCAGATCGTCTTGTAGTCGCAATATTTGTCGATGGCATGCACCGAACGGTCGCGCCCGAAGCCCGATTGCTTGAAGCCGCCGAAGGGCGTGGCGAAGTTCGACATGTCGTAGGTGTTGATCCACACCGTCCCCGCATGCAGGCTTTCCGAAAAGCGGTGCGCCCGGTCCATGTCCCTGGTGAAGACGGCGCCGGCGAGGCCGAAGATCGTGTCGTTGGCGAGCCTCAGCGCCTCCTCCTCCGTCTCGAAGGCGATGGCCGCCAGCACCGGTCCGAAGATCTCCTGTCGGGCAAGGCTCATGTCGTTGCTGACGTCGACAAAGACACCTGGCGAGACATAGTAGCCGCCAGTCTCTGAACGAACGCGCTCGGCGCCGAAGACGCGACGCGCTCCCTCCCTCTCGCCTGTGGCGATCATGCCAAGCACCTTCTCCATATGCGCTTCCTCGATCAGTGCCCCGATCTGTGCTGACGGATCGAGCGGATGGTTCAGCGCGATCTCCCGATCGGTAACCTCCCTGATCTTGTCGATCAGCCTGTCCTGCACCGAACGCTGGACGATCAGCCTTGTCGAGGCATGGCAGGTCTCGCCGGAATTGTAGAAGCAACCCCAGGCCACGGCCGAGGCAGCGGCATCAAGATCGGCATCCTCGAAGACCACGAGCGGTGATTTGCCGCCGAGCTCCAGCGCAACGCGCTTGACGTTGGACTGCGCGGCATAGCCCATGATCAGCTTGCCGACTTCGGTGGACCCGGTGAACGCGATCATGTCGACGTCCATGTGCAGCGCCAGCGGTTTGCCGGTCTCCTCGCCATACCCCGTGACCACGTTCAGCACGCCGGCCGGGAGCCCAGCTTCCACGGCGAGTGCTGCGAGCCGCAGTGCCGAAAGTGACGACTGCTCCGCCGGCTTCAGCACCACCGAATTGCCAGCGGCGATCGCCGGCCCGAGCTTCCAGGCGTCGATGATCATCGGATAGTTCCACGGCGTGATCGCGCCGACGACGCCGAGCGGAACTTTACGCACGAGGGCACGCGCCATGGGTCCTGTGGGGGCGATCTCGTCGTAAATCTTGTCGATCATTTCCGCATAATACTGGATGCCGTCGGCGCAGAGCCGGACGTCGACGTTGAGCGACGCCATCACCGGCTTGCCCACGTCGATCGTCTCCAGCATCGCCAGTTCCTCGCCATGGGCGCGGATCAGGTCGGCCCATCTCAGCATGATCTTCTTCTTCTCGCCCGGCTCCTTGTGGCGCCAGATACCGCTTGCGAAGGCGGCGCGCGCCGCAGCGACGGCGGCATCGACATCGGCGGCGTTCCCGCGCGAAAGCACTCCACCCGGCCTGCCGTCCATCGGTCGGATACGGGTGAAGGTCTCGCCGGAAAGCGGCAGCCGGTAGTCGCCGTCGATAAAGTGACGTCCTTCCACCCTCAGCCCGGCCAGCAGCTTTTCCCAGTAGTCTCGACTATATTGCGTGGTCATCCGTCACCCTCCAGGCGTCAGGGCGTCTTCGGCAGCGCCATGACGCGCGCGGCAAAGACGTCGATGTCCGCGTCAGTGATCTCGCGGATCGTCGAGCGCCGCATCGGCTGGTTTTCCGGCGCGCGCATCTCGGCGGCAAGAGCTGTGGCATCGAAGCCGGCGAAGGCCGCCGGCAGCGCCCGTTCGATCCCGATGCGATCCATCAGGCCCGACACAAAGGACGGCAGCTCCGATGCCGATTGCAGCCCAAGCGCCCGTGCCGCCCCATTCAGATCTGCCGTATCCGCCTCGACCAACCAGCCGACTGTAGCTTCGAAGCCGAGTGCTGTGGCAAGGCCGTGATGCACAGGCGCCAGCGCGGCCAATGCGTGGCTGATATTGTGAGCGATCGCCGTGCCGCAATTATCGATGGCGATACCGGCATGGCAGGAGCCGAGCAACACCGCACCGCGGGCCTGAAGGTTTTCCGGTTCCCGCACCGCCGTCTCAAGGGCGCCGCCGATCAGCCGCAGCGCCTCGTGCGCGTAGAGTTTCGCCCCGTAATGCGCATTCCGGTTCGTCGCCGCCTCGAAGGCATGGATCAAGGCATCGAACCCGCACCACGCGGTGAGATTTGCGGGCAGCGTCATCGTCAGCACCGGATCGAGCAGGACGAGATCAGCCTTCGTCTCCGGCCCCCAGATCCAGAGCTTCTTGCCCTCCGGCCCGGCGAAGATGTTCGTCGCCGAAGCTTCCGAGCCGGTACCGGCCGTCGTCGGCACCATGATCTTCTTCAAGGGGTCGGCAGGCAGCGGATGGGCGGCGAGCGCATAGTGCATCGCATCCTTGCCGGAGACCGCGCAACAGGCGGCGATCTTGGCGATATCCAGCGCCGATCCGCCGCCAACGCCGATCATGAGGTCGCAGCCGGACGCCGTCTCTGTCGCCTCTCGGACGTGTCTCAGCTTCGGCTCGCCGGAAAAGGAGGAATAGAACCGGCTTGCAACGCCTTCGTCGGCAAGCTGTGTCGCGATCCTGTCCGCAAGTCCGGCCTGCACCAGGAACCCGTCGATCACGACTGCGGCCCGCGTGGCACCGAACCCGGCAGCAGCCTTGCCGACCGTCCGGTGAAGATCATTGCCAAACCGGATCTCCGGGACGAAGGAAGTGGTGAAATGCAAAGTGGCCTCCCGTACGCAAACGCGAACGCTTTACCCTGCATCACAATCTGATATTCTCAAATCCATCGAATTCTCGGGTATTTCGATGACCTGAAATCATGATGGATCCATGCTCGACAAGATCCCCCTCGAGACCTTCCGCGTCTTCGACGCCGCCTGCCGGCACATGAATTTCTCGCGTGCCGGACGCGAGCTGAACATCACCCAGGCCGCTGTCAGCCGCCGCATCAAGGGGCTGGAGGGGCATCTCGGCGCCGACCTGTTCAAGCGCCGCGGCAAGAACCTGACGCTGACGCCCGGTGGCGAGCGGCTGTTCCAGCGTATCCGGGCGACGCTGGACTATCTGGAGGAAAGCCTGGAACCCTTCCGCGCCGGCTCTGGCCAGACGATCTCGATCGCCGCCAGCGGTTCGGTCTCGCACCTGTGGCTGGGCAAGCGTCTGCGCGAATTCGGCAAGGCCGACGCCGGCCTGTCGATCCGCCTTCTAACTTCCGACAGCCCTTCCGACCTTGCTTCCGAGAGCAACGACCTCGTCATCCTCTATTGTGGTGGCGAACATCCACGCTGGTCACTCACCCCGCTTATGACCGAAGAGCTCGCGCCGGTCGCCTCGCCTGACTACCTGCGCGGCCGCAGCATCGAAGATGCGGCGTCGCTGACACCGGCGGACCTCGCAGCGCTCGACCTTATCGACTACGACCGCTTCAATGCGAACTGGATCTCCTTCCGCCAGTGGTTCGAAAGGCTGGGCGCACACAACGAGGCGAGAACCGCGCGGGCGAACCTGACCTTCTCCACATATGTGATGGCCGTCGACGCTGCGATACGCGGCGACGGGGCGGCGCTGGGCAGCCTCGGTCTTCTCGGCGAACCGCTTGCGGACGGCCGACTTGTGATGCTTGGCATGAGCAGCCTGAAAACCGGCTACGGCTATTATCTGGGCCTGCCACGCTTCCGGTCATCGCCACCAGAAGTGCTGAAGCTGCACGCGGCTCTCTCCGGCCTTGCGGCCAAGCCCGGCTGAGCGCGCAGCACTTCCCTCTCTTTGGCACCAGGTCACGTTTCTGTGCTGAAGCTGTCATCGCGCCACCTCGCGCCGCCCGCTTGCCGAGAGCCTCTTTGTGCCCTATCACGAAGCCACCGGAAGCCCCGGCGCCATCGGCCGACCGTCCCGAACCGGTCCGGTGGATCCTGCAGCGATCGGGCAACGTCATTGCGGCATGGCGGACGAGAAAAAGGGCAGATCCGGCAAGATCCTGTTTGCACTGCTGACGCTTGGCATCCTTTCCGCGATCGCGGCAACCTTCCTGCTGGCCAACGATCACCGCAACCTGAACCGCGCGCTCGTGCATTTCGGCTTTGAGCCGATCGCCCGGCAATCCGAAAACACGCAGCCGCGCGCGCTCGAAAGCCGCGGCAGCCGGATACCCCGCCCCAAGGTCGAAATACCCGAGCGCCTCGTCTCGCGCATCGTTCCCGTGGAGACGAAGTTCTCACGCACCGTCCGGCGCGACCCGAAGGAACTCTGCACCGCGCTCCAGCGCACCGGCTTTGCCAATTCGGGCTGGCAGGAAGGGCTCACCGGCGGCGGTTGGGAATGCACCTCGTTCCGCGAGTTCCCCGCCGATAACGATGAGGACGGCCCGAAGACCTCCGCCTACCTGTCCATCCGCGGCAGCAACGAGGAGCGCCTGACCTCATTCAGGATCAAGCTCAACCTGGAGAACGAGGCGTCTCGGACGGCCCTCATCGATGCGGCGATCGCAGCCGTAGGCGTGTTCTTCGAGGAAGTGCGGTGGAACGACGCCCCGGAAATCCTCGAAAATCTGCGCGCGCTCAAGGAATTCGACGTCGTGGTGCTCGGCAACCGCATCCAGCTGAAGCGGGAGTTCGGCGATACGCCGCGCTTCAACTTCATCATCACGCCGGACCGGTCGCGTCCGAAGAACACCTACCTTCCGCCCTATTTCGATCGGGAAAAATGGCTTCCGATGCCGGATCCGCCGATGGCGGCAAGGTAGAGCCATCGCCGCAGGCGTTTGCCGCAATGCGGCAATGCGATAAGCTGCCCCGATGCGCTCCAAATCCTACAGCATCGTCGAGGTTCCTCCGCCTGCCCACGTCAAGCGCGGGCGCGCGCGCCTGACGCTGCAAGGACGTCTGCCGACCATCTACGCAATCGGCGACGTGCACGGCTGCTTCCGCGAATTGATGGCAGCGGAGGAACGAATTCGCAAAGATGCAAGGCGCACGGACGGCGACGTGTTGCTCGTCTATCTCGGCGACTACGTCGATCGCGGTCCCGATTCGGCATCCGTCCTGCGCTATCTCGCCGGAAGCCACGACGACAGGCTGGCGAGGATCGCGATCTGCGGCAATCACGACGATACTTTCTTGAGATTTCTGCGCGATCCGTCCGGCTGGCTTCACTGGCTCGGTCCGAATTTCGGGGGACTGGCGACCCTGGCTTCGTTCGGCATCGATGTCGAAGACGTGCTTTGGGGGGACGACGAAATGATGATGCGGTCGCTTCCACGCAATCAGGTCGCCTTCCTTGCGGGCCTGCCCATCTTCCTGCAGGCGGGGCACAATCTGTTCGTGCATGCGGGAGTGAAGCCCGGCATACCGCTCGACCAACAGGACGACGAAGACATGCTGTGGATCCGCGAGCCATTCCTGACGACGGGACCCGCGCTGCCGCTTGTCGTCGTGCACGGCCATACGCCGAACGGCGAACCGGAGTTCGCCACCGGCCGTATCGGTATCGACACCGGCTGCTTCGCCACCGGCCGCCTCACCGTCCTCAAGGTCGATTCGGCGGGCGCCCGGCTGCTCTAAGCAAGCGATGACGATGCTGCCTACTGCCGGCCGAATTCATCCTCGATACGGATGATGTCGTCCTCGCCGAGGTACGAGCCCGTCTGGACTTCGATCAGTTCCAGCAGGATCTTTCCCGGATTGGCCAGGCGATGCAACTCACCCTGTGGGATATAGACCGATTCGTTTTCACGCAGCGGGATGACCTTCTCGCCGACCGTCACTTCTGCTGTGCCACGCACGACGATCCAGTGCTCGGAGCGGTGATGATGCTTCTGCAACGAAAGCCGCCGCCCTGGCTTGACGAAGAGCCGCTTCACCTGGAAGCGATCGCCGTTGAGCACGGACGTATAGCCGCCCCAGGGGCGGTAAGACGTCCGATGCGTTTCCGTCAGAGGCGCCGTCTCCTTCATCGAGGCAAGGTGCTTGACGAGCTTACCGACGTTCTGGCTGTCTTCTATCCGTCCAATATAGACGGCGTCCTCGCTGGCGATCACCGCGATGTCGGACATGCCCTGCACGGCGACGTGGATATCTTTCGACAATACGAGCGAATTGTGCGTGTCGAACAGCGTGGTTCGGCCGTCGGCTACGTTGCCCGATGCATCCTGATCCCCGAGCTTCCACACCGAATCCCAGCTTCCGAGATCCGACCACTTGATCGGCGAGGGAACAACCGCGGCGATGGGCGTCTTTTCGAAGATGGCATAGTCGATGGAGATGTCAGGCGCCCTGGAAAAAGCCTCCTCCTCAAGCCGCACAAAATCGAGGTCGGCCTTTGCACCCGCGATAGCCTGCGTCGCCGCCTCCAGCACTTCGGGCGCGAGCTGGCGCAGTTCCTGGAGGAAGGTTCCGACCGGAAGCATGAACATGCCGGAGTTCCAAAGGTAGCCGCCAGCGGCCACGAGTTGCTCCGCCCGCTCCCGATCCGGCTTCTCTATAAAGCGCTTGACGGCAGACGCGCCGCCGCCGAGTTCTTCACCGGCCTCGATGTAGCCGTAGCCCGTTGCCGGTTCGGTCGGCGTGATCCCGAAGGTCACAAGCCTGCCGGCATGCGCCGCCTCAGCCGCGCGCGCCACGCAATCGCGATACACGTCGTCCTCGACGATCTCGTGATCGGAAGCCAGTACCTGCATGATGGCCCGTTCGCCAAACTCGCTGGCGACGATCAGTGCGGCGGCTGCCAGCGCCGGCGCCGTATTGCGCGCCACGGGCTCAAGCAGGATCTTGGACAGCGGCTGGTCGATCTGACGCGCCTGTTCGGCGACGAGAAAGCGAAACTCGGCATTTGTCAGCACGATCGGCGCTTCGTAGCGCTCGGTGTCCGCGACACGCGCCAGCGTTCGTTGAAACAGCGTGTTATTTCCGAACAGCGACATGAACTGCTTGGGCGCACTCGAACGCGAAAGCGGCCACAGTCGGGTACCTTTGCCGCCCGCCATAATGACCGGGATGATTTTTTCAGACATCGATCCTCATTCCAGCAAATGATGCGATAGGCCCGGCAGCATCCCACCGGACCGGCATAGAAGCAGTAATCTGCTCCATTTCAAAGCAAATAGTCCCGAAAGCGAAAGCTACCTTGCCGCTTAGTTAAGGCATTTGAGGCCATGAAGTTCCTGTAAGGCAACAAAAAACCCCGCCTAAGCGGGGTTCCGTGACGTGGGCCTTCAATTCGCAGTTCAAGCGGGAAGTATCGTTCCCTGAACCGTGCCGAGCTGTGCAATGTAGCGCTCGATGCCGGCACGGTGCTCGTCGTTCAGGGCCGCATCAAGTTCGCCGCGCGCGATCTCTATCCGCTTGAGGATATCGTCGCGGCTGATTTCGTCGACATGCACGGCAGACTCCGCCAGAAGCGTGCATCCGCCCGGCAGGATGTCCGCGAAGCCGCCGAACACCACGTACCGATCCGTCTTTCCGTCGGCGAACGTGACGGTGACAATGCCGGGATTGATCGTCGTCATGGTCGGCGCATGGTTGGCCATGACGGTCATCTCGCCTTCGGAGGCCGGAATGACGACCGAAGTCACGCTGCCGGAAAGCAGCAGGCGCTCTGGAGAAACGAGTTCAAACTGGAAACTGTCGGCCATGACCATTCACTTCTTCTGATTTCATCAGGTCAGGAACGGGCGCCCGACAGGCAGGCGCCCGGTAATTCGGATCAAGCGGCTTCGGCAGCCAGCTTCTTGGCCTTCTCGACGGCTTCCTCGATCGAACCGACCATGTAGAAAGCGGCTTCCGGCAGGTGGTCGTAATCGCCGTTGACGAGACCCTTGAAGCCCTTGATCGTGTCTTCGAGCGCGACCAGCTTGCCCGGCGAACCGGTGAAGACTTCGGCGACGAAGAACGGCTGCGACAGGAAGCGCTCGATCTTGCGGGCGCGGGCAACAGCCAGCTTGTCTTCTTCCGACAGTTCGTCCATGCCCAGGATCGCGATGATGTCCTGGAGAGCCTTGTAGCGCTGCAAGGTGGTCTGGACCTTACGGGCGACCTCGTAGTGATCCTCGCCGACAACCATCGGGTCGAGCATGCGCGAGGTCGAGTCGAGCGGATCGACGGCCGGGTAGATGCCCTTTTCGGCGATCGAACGCGACAGAACGGTCGTTGCGTCAAGGTGTGCGAACGAGGTGGCGGGCGCCGGGTCGGTCAAGTCGTCGGCCGGAACGTAAATGGCCTGAACCGAGGTGATCGAGCCCTTGGTCGTCGTGGTGATGCGTTCCTGCATCTGGCCCATGTCGGTTGCAAGCGTCGGCTGATAGCCCACAGCCGAAGGAATACGGCCGAGAAGAGCCGACACTTCAGAGCCGGCCTGGGTGAAGCGGAAGATGTTGTCGACGAAGAACAGAACGTCCTGGCCCTTGTCGCGGAAGTCTTCTGCGATGGTCAGGCCGGTCAGGGCGACGCGCGCACGCGCACCCGGCGGTTCGTTCATCTGGCCGTAGACGAGCGCGGCCTTGGAGCCTTCGCCACCGCCGAGCTTGTTAACGCCCGACTCGATCATTTCGTGATAGAGGTCGTTGCCTTCGCGGGTACGTTCACCCACGCCTGCGAACACCGAGTAGCCGCCGTGCGCCTTTGCGACGTTGTTGATCAGTTCCATGATGAGAACGGTCTTGCCGACGCCGGCGCCGCCGAACAGGCCAATCTTGCCGCCCTTTGCGTAGGGAGCGAGCAGGTCGACGACCTTGATGCCGGTGACGAGGATCTGCGCTTCCGTGGACTGCTCGACATAGGCCGGGGCGTCCTGGTGGATGGCGCGCTTGGCAGAGGTGACAAGCGGGCCGGCTTCGTCGACCGGCTCGCCGATGACGTTCATGATGCGGCCGAGCGTTTCGTCACCGACCGGAACCGAGATCGGAGCACCGGTATCGGCGACCGGCTGACCGCGGACGAGACCTTCGGTCGAATCCATGGCGATCGTGCGAACGGTGTTTTCGCCGAGGTGCTGGGCGACTTCGAGAACAAGGCGGTTGCCGTTGTTGTCGGTTTCCAGCGCGTTGAGGATCAGCGGCAGGTCGCCGTCGAAGGCGACGTCGACGACAGCGCCGATAACCTGCGTGACGCGACCCTGTGCACCCTTCGCGATGACTGCGGTTGAAGCGGCCTTGGCGGCTGCCGTCTTGCGCGGAGCAGCGGGCTTCTTCTCCGCTACGGTTTCTTTCGGGGTAGCTGCCTTAGCCATGATTCTTACCCTCTTTGTCCTGGTCCTTAGAGCGCTTCAGCGCCCGAGATGATTTCGATGAGTTCCTTGGTGATCTGAGCCTGGCGCTGGCGGTTGTAGTTGAGCGTCAGCTTGTTGATCATCTCACCGGCATTGCGGGTCGCATTGTCCATGGCGCTCATCTTGGCACCCATCTCGCCCGCGACGTTCTCGAGCAGGGCTCGGAAGATCTGGACGGAGATGTTGCGCGGGATGAGATCGCCGAGGATCGCAGCTGCATCGGGCTCATAGTCGTAGATTGCATCGGACTGCTCGGCCGGCTCTCCGGCGGACGCCGGGATGATCTGCTGGGCAGTCGGGATCTGCGCGATGACCGACTTGAACTCGGAATAGAACAGCGTGCAGACGTCGAACTCGCCCTTGTCGAACAGCGCGATCACCTTGCGGCCGATCTCGTCAGCATTGGCAAAGCCGACCTTCTTGACTTCGCGCAGATCGACGCGATCGATGATCAGCGAAGCGTACTCGCGACGAAGGATGTCGAAGCCCTTCTTGCCGACGCAGATGATCTTGACCGTCTTGCCGTTGGCCAGGAGCTTGCGCGTATGGTCGCGGGCAAGGCGGGCGATCTGCGAGTTGAAACCGCCGCAGAGACCGCGCTCGGCCGTGCAGACGACGAGCAGGTGCACGTCGTCCTTGCCGGTGCCCGTCATCAGCCGCGGCGCGCTGTCGTCCTGACCTACCGCCTGGGCGATATTGGCCAGCACCGCGCTCATGCGCTGCGAATAGGGCCTGGCGGCCTCGGCCGCCTCCTGCGCACGCCGAAGCTTCGCCGCGGCGACCATTTTCATCGCCTTGGTGATCTTCTGCGTCGCCTTGACGGAGGCGATCCGGTTCTTCAGATCCTTAAGTGAAGGCATCCGTTATCCGTCCTAGACTGGAACCCGTTCAGGCGAAGGATTTTGCGAAGGCATCAAGAGCAGCCTTGAGCTTGCCCTTGGTGTCATCGCTGATTGCCTTCTCCGTGCGGATGGCATCGAGAATGCCTTTGCCTTCCGTGCGCATGTACGAAAGCAGGCCCTGTTCGAACTTGCCGACCTTGTTGACCGGCAGCTTGTCGAGGTAGCCGTTGACGCCGGCGAAGATCACCGCAACCTGCTCTTCCGTCTTCAGCGGCGAGAACTGCGGCTGCTTCAGGAGTTCGGTCAGGCGCGCACCGCGGTTCAGCAGGCGCTGCGTTGCGGCGTCGAGGTCCGAGCCGAACTGAGCGAAGGCTGCCATTTCGCGATACTGGGCGAGCTCGCCCTTGATCGATCCGGCGACCTGCTTCATCGCCTTGATCTGAGCGGAAGAGCCCACGCGGGAAACCGACAGACCGACGTTAACGGCCGGACGGATACCCTGGTAGAACAGGTCCGTTTCAAGGAAGATCTGGCCGTCGGTGATCGAGATCACGTTGGTCGGGATGAACGCCGAAACGTCGTTGCCCTGCGTTTCGATGACCGGCAGAGCCGTCAGCGAGCCGGCACCCATCTCGTCGTTGAGCTTTGCAGCGCGCTCGAGGAGGCGGGAGTGCAGATAGAAGACGTCGCCCGGATAGGCTTCGCGGCCCGGCGGGCGGCGCAGCAGCAGCGACATCTGGCGGTAGGCGACAGCCTGCTTGGAAAGGTCGTCGTAGCCGATCAGGGCGTGCTTGCCGTTATCGCGGAAGTACTCACCCATTGCGCAACCTGCGAACGGCGCGAGGTACTGCATCGGCGCCGGATCCGAGGCGGTCGCAGCAACGATGATCGAGTACTGGAGAGCACCGCGCTCTTCCAGAACCTTCACGAACTGGGCGACGGTCGAACGCTTCTGACCGATAGCGACATAGACGCAGTACAGCTTGTCGCCATCCGGGCCGTTGTCGTGGATTGCCTTCTGGTTCAGGATCGTGTCGAGGATGATCGCGGTCTTGCCGGTCTGACGGTCGCCGATGACGAGCTCGCGCTGGCCGCGGCCGACCGGGATGAGCGCGTCGATGGCCTTGAGGCCGGTCGACATCGGCTCGTGCACCGACTTGCGCGGGATGATGCCCGGAGCCTTGACGTCAACGCGGGCGCGCTGCTTGGCATTGATCGGGCCCTTGCCATCGATCGGGTTGCCGAGCGCGTCAACGACGCGGCCGAGCAGTTCCGGGCCGACCGGGACGTCCACGATGGCGCCGGTCCGCTTGACGATGTCACCTTCCTTGATGTCACGGTCCGAACCGAAGATAACGACACCAACGTTGTCGCTTTCCAGGTTCAGCGCCATGCCGCGGATACCACCGGGGAACTCCACCATTTCGCCGGCCTGGACGTTGTCGAGGCCGTAAACGCGGGCGATACCGTCACCGACGGAGAGCACCTGGCCGACTTCCGAGACTTCCGCCTCTTTGCCGAAATTTTTGATCTGATCTTTGAGAATTGCGGAAATTTCCGCGGCGCGGATATCCATCAGCCGACCTCTTTCAGTGCAAGCTTAAGGGTAGAGAGTTTGGTGCGAAGCGAAGTGTCGATCTGGCGGGACCCGACCTTGACGATCAGACCACCGAGAATGGACGGGTCGACGGTGACGGCGATCGCCACGTCTTTGCCGGTGACGCCCTTCAGCGCCACCTTCAATTCGGCCTCCTGCGCAGCGGTCAACGCATGCGCAGAGGTGACTTCCGCAGTGATCTCGCCACGGTGACGGGCGGCAATCACGCGATACGCCTTGACCATGCCCGGCACGGCGAAAAGCCGGCGGTTGGAGGCCACGACCTTGAGGAAGTTTGCAACGAGAGGGGAGAAACCAGCCTTCTCGACGATGGCGGCAACCGCCTTCGTCTGGTCTTCGGCGGAGAATACCGGGCTCAGGATCAGGCGCTTCAGGTCTTCGCTGCCGTCGATCATCGCCTGGAAACGGCCAAGGTCGGAACCCACCGCATCGACGCTGCCGGCTTCGAGCGCAAGCTCGAAAAGCGAAGACGCGTACCTTTCTGCAACACCGGAAATAAGCTGGGATGTGTCTGCCACGGGCACAAGCTTCTCTTATTTTCATCCAGAGCAACAGCTTGCGGGAATCCCGTAAACTCAACACCCTGAATTCGTTGCGATTATTTTCAGTCCTCGCCAGGCAGAACGCCCGCTCTTTCTGAAATTCGCGGTTCGTCTAGCATAGGAACTTCGGACTCGCAACACGGGCAGACACAGGAATCCGTGATAAGTGGAGCAGCCTTCTCCCGAATTTTGTCAAAATTGGAACAGGCCTTTCGGATTCGGCTCGCGAACGAAGAAAGGCAACGTCAAACGAAACCGAAAACATGCGCAAGCGGCAGCGTCGCCAGAAGCATCTGCACCAGCAGCAGGACGAGCCCCTTCCAGCCGAACGAGGCGTCCGACATCATCGACAGGATGCGCCCGAACGCGGCGAGGGAGAACGCCGAGCCGACGGCCAGATAGGTCCAGTCTTGTGCGACCATGATCGCACAGAGCGCCAGTCCCGCATGAAACCCGCCGAGCGAGCGGGCCGCAGCACAGCCTTCCGCGCTGCCTTCGCGCAGTTGCAGGCCGTTGAATTTCAGTGAAAGGCGGGGCGCAAAGAGCCCGACGAGACCAAGCAGGAGTGCAGCGACTGCGCCGCTGAAGGCGAGAAATTCCCCTGTCTCGGTCGGGATATAGAATTCCATCGACGCGCTCCGCCGCAAGCCCTGAATTGCCCCGCCTTATGGCACAATCGCAGGCGGCAAGGAATCCGCCCCTGGTCATTTTGCACCGCGATTGCACGATCGCTTTCGCAAAGCGAACTGCTGCGATGCAGCGATGCCCATCTCCTGCCGCTAGGCTCGCCCCGTGACCAAGTGCGACAAAGTGCCCCGCCGCATGCCTGTCGTCAGAGAAAGCTCTGCGGATCGATGTCGACCTGCACCAGAATGGAGCCTCTTTCTTTCGGTCCATTGGCTATCATCGCGCGCAGATAGGCCTGCATGTCGCTCGAACGCTGTCCGTGCACCAGCAGGCGAAACCGGTGCCGCCCGCGAATCAGCGCCAGCGGCGCCTCGGCCGGGCCGAGGATGGCTACGCCCGACACAGCCGGCGCTGCCTGCCGTAATCCGCGCGCATGGGTTTCGGCTTCCACCCGGCTGTCGGCGGATACGATCACCGAGGCCAGCCGGCCGAAAGGCGGCAGCAGCGCTTTCTCCCGCTCCCCGATCTCGCGCTCGTAAAAGTCCCGCGCATCCCCGGAGACGATCGCCTGCATGACGGGATGCAGCGGCTGGTAGGTCTGGATCAGCCCATGGCTCTTGAGCCCGGTTCGCCCGGCACGGCCTGTCACCTGCGACAGGAGTTGGAATGTCCGCTCGGCCGCCCTCGGATCGCCATTCGAAAGGCCAAGGTCCGCGTCCACGATCCCGACCAGCGTCATGAGCGGAAAGTTGTGCCCCTTGGCGACGAGCTGGGTGCCGATGACGATGTCTGCCTCACCCCTCGCGATCGCCTCCAGTTCCAGCCGGAGCCGCTTTACCCCCATCAGGTCCGAGGAGAGAACGATTGTGCGCGCATCCGGGAAATGCCTTTCGACTTCCTCTGCGATGCGCTCGACGCCTGGGCCGCAGGCCGCCAGATGATCGAACGTCCCGCATTCCGGGCACGCGTCCGGCGTGCGCTCGGCATAGCCGCAGTGATGGCACTGGATCTGGCCGCGGAAACGATGCTCGACCAGCCAGCTCGAGCATTGCGGGCACTGGAACCTGTGGCCGCAGACGCGGCACAGGGTGAGCGGCGCATAGCCGCGACGATTGAGGAAGAGCAGCGCCTGCTCGCCCTTCTCCACCGTCTTGCCGATCGCCCGCAGCATGACGGGAGAGAGAAAGCCGCCCCTTTGCGGCGGATGGCGGCGCAGGTCAACCAGATGGAGATCCGGCAGTGCCGCTTCGCCGAAGCGCGTCGGCAGGTGCAGCGCCTGGTAGCGGCCGTTGTCGGCGTTGACCCGGCTTTCCACCGAAGGCGTGGCCGAGACAAGCACGACGGGAAAGTTGCCGATGCGGGCACGGACGACGGCCATGTCGCGCGCATTGTAGAAGACGCGGTCTTCCTGCTTGTAGGCCGGATCGTGCTCCTCGTCGACAATAATGAGCCCCAGGTCCTCGAAGGGAAGGAATAGGGCCGATCGCGCGCCGGCGACGACGCGCACCTCGCCTGTCGCCACCTGCCGCCACACCTTTTCGCGCATGCGCGGCGCGAGGTCGGAATGCCATTCTGCAGGCTTGGCGCCGAACCGATCCTGGAAGCGCTCGAGGAAGCTCGCCGTCAGCGCAATCTCGGGCAAGAGGATCAGCACCTGCCGCCCCTGCCGCAGCGTCTCGGCAATGGCCTCGAAATAGACCTCTGTTTTGCCCGAGCCGGTAATCCCGTCAATCAATGCGACGCTAAAGTTGTCGGCGCGCACCTGCTCCACGAGGTCCACGGCCGCGCCCGTCTGCGGCCCCTCCAGTCGGGGGGCGGCATAGTCCGGATCGGGAAGCGCCACGACCGGCGGCGGCGGCAGAAAGATGGTCTCGAAGCTGCCCTGTGCCGTCAGGCCGTCGATGACGCTGGAAGACGTGCCTGCCGCATGGGCAAGGCCGGAGCGCGTCCACGGCACGCCCTCCTCCGTCAGCGCCAGAACCCGTTCGCGCGCCGGCGTGATCCGCTCCGGGCGGACGCCTGTGAAGCGCAAGCCCTCCACCATCGGTTCCGGGTCGAACGCCGCAGGCGCGCGCAGCGCCATCCGCGCCACAAGCCCCGGCGGCGTCAGCGTATAGGCCGATACCCAGTCCACGAAAGCCCGCATCTCTTTCGCAAGCGGCGGACAATCGAACACCTTCTCGATGGGCCGGAGCTTCTTCGGATCGACCTTGTCGTCGCTTTCCCGGTCCCAGACGACACCTGCCACCAGACGCGATCCGAGCGGCACCTGCACGATGGAGCCGGGCTCGACCGCCATGCCTTCCGGCACCGCATAGGAATAAGGCCGCGGCGCCGGCATGGGAACGAGCACCGGTACCGTCCGCAGCGCGGGCGCTCCGCCGAACAGATCGTCCGTCACGCGTTCCATCACGCCAGCTCTCCGCAGGGCGGCAAGACACCCACGCGCCCGAAGATGCAAAGGATCGCGTTCAAGCGTCGTCCTCCGCAATCTCGCCTGTCAGGCGCATGCCGTCGATCCAGGTGGCGCCCTCGTTGCGGATGACGCGCCTTGCGCGCACGCCGCAACGCTGCTGTACCTCGCGCGCCAGAAGCTCGGAATGAGTCACAAGCCAGATCTGGCTTGAGCGCGCCGCGGTTGCGATCATCGTTGCAAGCGGGGGCAGCATGGAAGGATGCAGGCTGGCCTCGGGCTCGTTCAGCGCGACAAAGGTCGGAGTGCGATAGGAAAGCAGTGCGCCGGCGAGCGCCAGAAATCGGATCTGCCCGTCGGAGAGTTCGCGCGGCTGGAACACGCGCTGCGGAAACTGGGGAAACACCAGTCCGAACGAGGCGAATTCTTCCGGGTCCGGCACCGACAGCCTGGCGCCGTCGAAGGCCTCGGTGATCGCCCGGTCCAGCTCGACCGTGTCCTGCCGAATGTGCGCCAGAGTGGCGAAGACCGCCGCAAGATTGGCCCCGCTTTCCTCCAGCATCGGGGCCGTGACGGAAAGGCTGGGCTGGCGCAGCGGCGAATCACGATCCGTGCGGAACCCATGAAAGAACCGCCATTGCAGCACGGCCCGCCGGAAGGCTCCGATTTCCGGATAGTGACCGGCATCGCCGAGAAGCGACAAGGCCGTTTCCGACGTCAATGCCTGTTCGGGATGTTCCTCCATCCGTCCCGCTTCATTGCGGACCGTGATCCCCGGGCCGGCGCGCTTGAGGACGGTCACGGGTCGCCTTCCCGTCTCGATCGACAGCTCCTCCGTCTTGATCTGCGGCTCGAAGGCGAAGCCGGCTGCAGCCGGCGGACGCAGGCCGGCTTCTATCAGGTAGCGGAAGGTGATCGCGCGTTCTTCGTCCAGCAATTCGGCTTCCAGGCGGATACGCACAGGCTCGTTCGTCCGTCTCCGACCGGTCCAGAGCGCCGAAGCCATGCCGCCTTCCGCCGCAATTTCCTGCGCCAGCGTGCCCCGCGCCGCCGCCTGGACGAGTTGCAGGGAGCGATAGAGGTTCGATTTCCCGGTGCCGTTTTCGCCGACGAACAGGTTCACCTGGCCGAGGTCCATCCGGATCGACCGCAGCGAACGGTAGTTTTCGGCAAGCATCGCGCGCAGCATCATCGCTTCACCTAAGCGATTCCGCATGTCGGAGAAAAGAGCAAATGCGTGTCTCTTTCAACGCGACTGAAATTGCGCGTCCGCGTCGCCGGCAAGTGAGAAGACGCAATGACGCTCCAGCGCCCTGGTGACCTCAGCAGGGTCGCCAGCCAATTGCTCGGGCCGGATCATCGATCCGACGGTGAACTCGAAGCGGTTGCTCTTCTTGTTGAGAAGCTCGTGGAAGACGGTCATGTCGCGCAGTTCCGTCGACCATTTTGCCAGCCAGTAGAACAGGCCCGAGTTGCGCGCCTTCATATGGACGGGAAGGATCGGCAGATCGTATTTCCGCGCAAGCGATACCGCCGACATCTTCCACGGCCGCTCGTTGAGGCGCCCGTCGGCCCAATAGGCGATCCTGCCTGAAGGAAAGAGGATCGCCGCCTTCCCCTCGGCAATCGCCCGGTTCGTGATCTGGAGGGTCTCGCGCGTCTTGAGTTTGCTCTTGTGCTCCTCGCGCCATTCCACCGGGATGATCATCTCGACAAAGCGGGGATTGACGCGAATGGCATCCCTGTTGGCAAAGAACATCATGTCCGGACGGCGCTGCTTCAGAAGGTCGAAGACAGCGACCCCGTCTGCAATACCGGTGGGGTGATTGCTGACCAGCAGGAAGCCGCCCTTTTCCGGTATCCGTTCAGCCTTGCAGACCGCGACATCGAGATTGAGTGCGCTGCTCAGGAACTCGAAGGCCTGGAAGCCCGGCATGTTGGCCACGGTATCGGCAAACTCGATCGCGCGGCGATAGTTGAGAACCGTATAGAGGAGAGGCCGCGCGACGGGCCAGAGCGGATGATTGACGATGCGGGTGCCGCGCTCCGCAATCAGAGTATCCACGATATGACCCGGCTGTCCCTGGGAAACGAGTGCGAGCGTTTCCGCAAGATGTGCGAATGCCGTTGCCGAATCGCGTCTAGCCATGGGTCCGCCTGTTCATTTAGCCCCCGTATCGCAGTTTCGTATGATCTAAGCGTGACAGGCGCGAAGTCAACGTTAACAAAACGCTAACCCGGCAACCGCTAGATTGCGCGCCTGAGAATCCGACTAAAGAGGCGACCGTGGACCAGTTGCTCATCATCGCCGACGAAGCACTGTTGAGGGAGCGCACGGCGTGGCTTTCGACGCTTTCGGCCGAGCGGCGGTTGTCAGAGAACACGCTCGAGGCCTACGAGCGCGATACCCGCCAGTTCCTCACGTTCCTGACCGGCCACCTTGCCGCGCCGGCGCGGCTGAAGGACATCGGCGACCTCCGTCCGGCTGACCTGCGCGGCTTTCTCGCTGCCCGCAGGCGCGACGGCGCCGGTGCCCGGACGCTCGGACGCGGCCTCGCGGGGCTGCGGTCGTTCCTGCGCCATCTTGAGCGCAAGGGCATGGCAAACGCCGCCGGTGCTGCTGCGATCCGCTCGCCGAAACAGCCGAAGTCCCTGCCGAAGCCATTGACGGACAGCCAGGCCCTCTCCGTCATCGGCACGGACGCCCAACTCGCCGACGAGCCCTGGATCAGCGTTCGCAACGCCGCCGTCCTGACCCTGCTCTATGGCTGCGGCCTGCGTATCTCCGAAGCGCTGTCGCTGACGCCGGACGATTTTGCCGGCAACCCCAGCGCGCTACGCATCACCGGCAAGGGCGGCAAGACGCGCATCGTGCCGCTCCTGGATGCAGCACGACGCGGCGTCGAGGACTACCGGCGCCTGTGTCCCTACCCCATTGCGACGGACGGACCGCTCTTTCGCGGCGCCCGTGGCGGGCCGCTGCAGGCGGCGATCATCCAGCGGGAGATGCAGAAGATGCGCGGCGCCCTTGGCCTGCCCGACAGCGCGACGCCGCACGCGCTACGCCACTCCTTCGCAACGCACCTTTTGGCGGGCGGCGGTGACCTGCGCACGATCCAGGAACTGCTCGGCCATGCGAGCCTGTCGACGACGCAGGTCTATACCGGCGTCGATTCTGCGCGTCTGCTCGAAATCTACGACAAGGCCCATCCTCGCGCCTGACTTCGTCATCGGAATGCCGTGGACATGTGTCGCTATGGAAAGCCCCATGCTCACGCGGAGCCGGAAGCCGCCCGTTAAGGGATTATGAGGGGCTGGACGGCTAGGTTCCTGCGGAGATTGCCGGGAGCCGCGCCATGAACCAGTTATCCGCGCCAGAACGGATCACCCTCGCAGACCGCATCGCCGACACGGCGCTCTGGCTCGTTGCCACGCTTCACGTGATCGCGGCCACCGCCATTCTCTTCCTTCTAATGTCGCTGTCGCCGGCAAGCGCGAACGACCTGCCCGTCTGCGGCGGAAAGAGCCTGCTGCCGCAACTGGAGGCAAGCGATCCAGCGGCTTACGCAAAACTGATCGAAGAAGCCAAGGCGACGCCGAACGGTGACGCAATCCTGTGGAAGATCGAGAAGGACGGGACGCGCCCCTCCTATCTGCTCGGCACGATGCACGTCACCGATCCCCGCGTCCTCGCCATGCCGCCGGCAGCACAGTCCGTCTACCAGGAGGCCGAGACCGTTGTCATTGAGTCCGACGAGATCGCCGACGAGAAAAAGGCCAGCGCCGCGCTACTCGCACGCCCGGACCTGACGATGTTCATGGACGGACGCACGATCACCGGTCTTTTGGGGGAAAAGGATTCGGCCATCCTCGCGGAGGGCCTGAAGAAGCGCGGCATGTCGCTGGCGGCCGTTTCGCGCATGAAGCCCTGGCTGATCATGAGCTTCGTCGCCCTCCCGGCCTGCGAGATGGCCCGCAAGCAGGCCGGCGCCTATTTCCTCGACCAGAAACTGGCAAAGGATGCCATCGCCGACGGCAAGACGCTCAAGGGACTGGAAACGATCGTCGAGCAGATCACCGCGCTGGATAGCCTGCCGCTGGCTCCCCAGCTTGCGGGCCTGGTCCAGACCGTCCAACTGGGCGACACCGTGGAAGACGTCATCGAGACGATGAGCCAGCTTTATCTTGCCGGCGACGTCGGAATGATCATGCCGCTGATGCGTGCAGTCGTGCCTGAGGGCGAAGACGAGGTTGCCGGCTATGCCGAGTTCGAGCAGCGCGTAATCATCGACCGCAACCATCGCATGGCGGAACGCGCAGCGCCGATCCTGTCCGGCGGCAACGTCTTCATTGCCGTCGGCGCGCTTCACTTGCCGGGCAAGGAGGGCGTGGTGGAACTGCTGCGCGAAAAAGGCTTCTCGGTCAGCCGCGTCCAGTAACTGCCCTTCACGCAGGACGCACGTTCGTGCACAGGTTGCGCAACATGACCGGCACGATACGCCTGTGAAAGGGACCGACGACCAGCATGTAGAGCCGGCCGAGCAGGTTTTTGCGCCGCACCAGCGTGGAGACGCCGACCACCTGCCCGCCACCGCTCCCGCGCACGTCGACGACGATGCGAAAATTGAGGTGCGCGTCGTCAAAGCCGAGCACGGTGCGCTCCGGCGTCGTCTCCACGATCGGGAAACCGCCCGAAGCCGTGCCGAGCTTCATCTCGACCGCCTTGAGGCCGCAGAGGGCCACGAGACCATTTCTCGCCTTCATTAGCTTGTGGATCCAGCTCGGCGGCTCCTCGAGCAGCAGGCGCGCGACTTGCAAAGACGTTAGCCCGCCCGCCGCAAACTCTCCTTCGAAGCGATCTTGCCAGTCGGCCGAAACAAGAGATGACGGTGGGTCGTTACCCATGCAAAGCACTCCTTCCGTGTTGGCCCCATGATGGCGATCCGTGCGACGGGGTGAATGAGGCGAATTGCCGCCGAGGCATAGGCAGAAAACGATAAAGCCCGGCGCAAGGGTTTGCGCCGGGCTTCAAACGACGTTGAATGGTCTGCCGAACGGATTACATGTGGATCGGCTTGAAGAAGGCGCCGAGGGCGGCTTCCTTGACGGCCTCCGACATCGTCGGATGCGCATGGCAGGTGCGGCCGAGATCTTCCGACGAGCCGCCGAATTCCATCAGCACCGCGATCTCGTGGATCATCTCGCCAGCGCCGAAGCCGACGATATGGCCGCCGAGCACGCGGTCGTTCTCCTTGTCCGCCAGGATCTTGACGAAGCCGTCGGTGGCAAGCATGGCGCGCGCGCGGCCATTGGCCGAGAACGGGAACTTGCCGACCTTGTAGGCGATGCCCGCGGCCTTGAGTTCCTCTTCCGTCTTGCCGACGGAGGCGACTTCCGGCTGGGTGTAGACCACGCCCGGGATCACATCGTAATTCACGTGGCCGGCCTGGCCGGCGAGGATTTCGGCCAGCGCCACGCCCTCGTCCTCGGCCTTGTGCGCCAGCATCGGGCCGCGCACGACGTCGCCGATGGCATAGATGCCCGGCACGTTGGTCTGGAAGTGCCCATCGATCTCGACGCGGCCGCGATTGTCGAGCGCCACACCGGCCTCGGCGAGGCCCAGCCCGTCGGTGTACGGCCGCCGACCGGTCGCGACCAGAACGATATCGGCATCGATCGTCGTCGCATCTCCGCCCTTGACCGGCTCGAAGGTCACCTTGGCGCCGTCCTTGCTCTTCTCGACCGCCGTCACCTTGGCGCCGACGCGGATGTCCATGCCCTGCTTGGCCAGCATGCGCTGGAACTGCTTGGAGACTTCGCCATCCATGCCGCCGAGGATCGTGTCAAGGTATTCGACGACCGTCACCTTTGCGCCAAGGCGCATCCAGACCGAACCGAGCTCCAGGCCGATGACGCCGCCGCCGACGACGATCAAGTTCTCCGGCACCTTGTCGAGCGCGATCGCACCGGTGGAGGAAACGATCACCTTCTCGTCGATGTCGACCTTGACGCCCGGAATGCCGGCAACGTCCGAACCGGTGGCGATGACGATCGCCTTGGTTTCGAGCACCTGCTCCTCGCCCTTGTCGTTGGTAACGGCAACCTTGCCGGCGCCGAGCACCCTGCCGGTGCCCTGTATACCGTCGATCTTGTTCTTCTTGAAAAGGAAGGCGACGCCGTCGACGTTGGATTTCACCGTCGCGTCCTTGTGGCCCATCATCTTCTCGAGGTTCAGCTTCGGGGTGAGGCCCTCGACGCCGAGCGCGTCCATCCCGTGGGCGGCGTGGCTGTACATCTCGGAAGCATGCAGCAGTGCCTTGGAGGGGATGCAGCCGACGTTGAGGCAGGTCCCGCCATAGGTCGCGCGCTTTTCGACGACAGCGACCTTCAGGCCGAGCTGTGCCGCCTTGACGGCGCAGACATAGCCGCCGGGGCCGGAACCGATAACAACGAGATCGTATGCCATGAATTTTCCTTCCTGTGCGGGACGGCTATCTGCCGCCGCTGACGTTGAGGGCGGCACCCGTCACATAGGATGCCGCGTCGGAGAGTAGATAGAGAACCGCTTGCGCAACTTCGTCGGGCGTTCCCGGCCGCTGCATCGGGATCGCCGGCGCCATGTCGCGGGCGCGGTCCGGCAAACCGCCGGAGGCGTGAATGTCGGTGTCGATGATGCCGGGACGCACCAGGTTGACGCGGATGCCTTCGGCTGCGACCTCGCGAGCGAGGCCGGTCGTGAAGCTCTCGATCGCACCCTTGGTGGCCGCGTAGTCGACATATTGGCCGGCCGAACCGAGAACCGCCGCCATCGAAGAGATGTTGACGATCGCCCCGCCGCGACCGCCATGACGCGTGGACATGCGTCGCACCGCCTCCTGGGCGCAACGGATCGACCCGATGACGTTGACTGCGAACATCCGGTCCAGCCGCTCGACCGAGATCTCGTCGACGCGCGCGGGATGACCGACGATGCCGGCGTTGTTCACCAGGCCGTCGAGCCTGGAAAACGTCGCATCCAGCGTCGAGAAGATTGATGCGAGCCCCGCTTCGGTTCCGACGTCGCCCTCGATCGCCACTGCCGAGCCGCCGGCGCTGCGGATATCGTCGACCACGGCTTCGGCAGCCGCAGCGTTCGCGGCATAGTTCACCGCGACCTGCCAGCCGGCGGCGGCCGCCAACCGGCACACGCTGGCACCGATGCCACGGCTTCCGCCGGTGACGAGAAGGACGGGATGCAAGGTCGTCAATTCGCACACCCCTTAAACTTCAGGAGATCCCAGGGCACGTCAGTCAGCCTCTTCTCTTCCCATGCGCCGGAATAACGCAGCGCCGGACCGAAGCCGGCAAGCAGCAGCGCATGGGCGGCTGTCGCATCCCCTTCCGGCACCAGTTCGCCGATCACCCCGTCCGGCGCGACCGGATACATCACGCCCTCCCAGACGGTGCAGGCTGCGATCTCGTCGCCGGTCACGTCGCCCGTCGGGCAATTGTGCATGACCATGGCGTTCGAGCGCGCCACTTCGTCCCCGGTCATGATGTGCCCATTGAGGTGAAGGTCGCCCTTGACCTGCCGGATCTTGAAGTGATGGCTGACGACCGCAGCTTCCGATCCGACCGGTTCGAAGGAAAGTTCATAAGCGCCGTCCCTGTCCGTATAGACCGCCTGTGCCTGCCGGCATTCAGCCGCAAGCGCGGCAGACGCACAGGCAGCTGAAACAGCCGATGCCAGGAGAAGGGAAGCGAGAGCGCGCATCGGTCAGACAGCCCGCTCGGTCGCAAGCTTGATGCCGAGTGCGATGAACACGACGCCGCTGGCGCGATTGATCCACTGGCTGGCGCGGGAAAAGGCAGCGCGCATCCTCGGCGTCGTCATGAACAGCGATACGCCGACGAACCAGGCGATCAGGCACGTCGCCATAACCAGCCCGTATCCAAACTTGACCGTCATCGGCGTGTGTGCGCTGACGACCGTCGAGAAGATCGACAGGAAGAAAAACACAGCCTTCGGATTGAGGGCATTGGCCATGAAGCCGAGCCCGAAGGCGCGGACTGACGACTGGCGCCTGCCATTTGCGGATGTGCCGGCCGCGGGCGCGTCGATTTCCGTCTTTCCCGCCTTCAGCGCCTTGAAGCCGATGTAGACGAGATAGGCGACGCCGCACCATTTGACGATGTTGAAGAGGTAGATCGACTGGGAGATGATGAGGCCCAGCCCGAGGATCGTGTAGGTCACATGCACCATCAGCGACGTACCGATGCCGAAGGAGGTGATGACCGCCGACCGCCGGCCATGCACGATCGACTGGCGCATGACCATGGCAAGGTCGGCACCGGGCGAGATGATGGCAAAGGCAAAGATCGCCATCAGCGAGGCGAGTTCGATCAGATAGGTGTGCATCTCAGGTCTCCGGTGCGTCCAGCCCGCGGACGCGGCGCGTCGATCACAACAGGATTGCAGCGAACATCATGAAAAGCCCGGCAAGAGAGCCGAGCCAGATCAGCGAGCGGACATAGGCGATGCCCGCGAGATACAATGGAATGTAGAGAAGCCGGCAGGCGAACCAGAGGAACGCGCCACGATAGCCCCAGCCGGACGGATCGCCGGAAAGCGCAAGGCAGAGCGCGAGGCCGACGAAGGCGGGATAGGTCTCCCGCAGGTTGGCCGAGGCCCGTTCGGCACGTCCGGCAAGCCGGCCGAGCGGCTTGGCTTCGCCGTCCCGCGGACCGGCATTCCAGGCGCGGCCACGATCGCTCGTGCTCAGTGCCCCCTGCAGCATCACCTGGAAGACGAGCAGCGCCGCGCTCCACGCCACGAGCGTGATGAAAGGCGAAGCGGCAAGCGCTGCTGCGTCCATCTTTGCCCGTCCTTACAGGTCCAGAACGAGACGTTCCGGATCCTCCAGGCTTTCCTTGACGCGAACGAGGAAGGTCACGGCTTCCTTGCCGTCGACGATCCGGTGATCGTAGGAAAGCGCGAGGTACATCATCGGCCGGATGACCACCTGGCCGCCGATGGCGACCGGACGCTCCTGGATCTTGTGCATGCCGAGGATACCGGACTGCGGTGCGTTCAGGATCGGCGAGGACATCAGCGAACCATAGACGCCGCCGTTCGTGATCGTAAACGTGCCGCCCTGCATGTCGGCCATCGACAGCGAACCGTCGCGGGCGGCCTTGGCGAGGCGCGCCAGTTCCTTCTCCACTTCGGCGATCGACATCTGGTCGGCGTCACGGATGACCGGCACGACGAGGCCCTTGTCGGTGCCGACCGCCATGCCGATGTGGCAGAAGTTCTTGTAGATGATGTCGGTGCCGTCAATTTCGGCGTTGACCGCCGGCAGCTCCTTCAGGGCATGGGTCACCGCCTTGGTGAAGAAGCCCATGAAGCCGAGCTTCACGCCGTGCTTCTTCTCGAAGATGTCCTTGTACTTCGCGCGCAGGTCCATGACAGCCTTCATGTCCACCTCGTTGTAGGTGGTCAGCATGGCAGCCGTGTTCTGGGCATCCTTCAGGCGCTTGGCGATCGTCTGGCGCAGGCGCGTCATCTTCACGCGTTCCTCGCGCGGCGCGTCGGCTTCGGAAGACGGCGCGCGAGCCTGGATCTGGATCGGGGCTGCGGGTGCTGCCGGAGCGGAGATACCCTTGGCGACAGCGGCGATCACGTCGCCCTTCAGCACCTGGCCGCGCTTGCCCGAACCGTCCACCTGCTCGGCGGAAAGATTGTTCTCCGCCAGCATCTTTGCGGCAGCCGGTGCCGGCGGCATGGAGGATGCGGCAGATGCAGGTGCTGCAGCCGGCGCAACAGCGGGAGCTGCCGCAGGCGCAGGTTCGGCGGCCTTTGCGGCCGGCGCGGCGGCACCGGCAGATGCGCCTTCCGCGATCTGGCCGAGCAGGGCGCCGAGGCCGACAGTTTCGCCGTTTGGCGCGACGATCTCCGACAGCACGCCCGAAGCCGGTGCCGGCACCTCGACCGTCACCTTGTCGGTTTCCAGTTCGACGAGCGGCTCGTCCGCCTTGACGACGTCGCCGACCTTCTTGAACCAGGTGCCGACGGTCGCTTCGCTGACGGATTCGCCGAGGGTCGGAACGCGGATTTCAGTAGCCATTGTTCTAGTCCTGAAATGTTGAATGGTTGAATTCTGTTGCGGGAAGCGGGGCGCGTCGGCACATCTCCCGTGGGGAAACATGCCATCGCGCCCACCACCCTTAACCGCCGAGCGCATCCTCAAGGAACGCGGCCAACTGTGCAAGGTGCTTGGACATCAGGCCTGTTGCCGGCGACGCGGCGGCAGGGCGGCCGGTGTAGCGAACACGCTGATGCTTGGCATCGATATGGGCGAGCACCCATTCCAGGTATGGATCGATGAACGACCATGCACCCATGTTCTTCGGCTCTTCCTGGCACCAGACCATTTCCGCATGACGGAAGCGCGACAGCTCGTTGATGAGCGCCTTGGCCGGGAACGGATAGAGTTGCTCGAGACGTAGCAGGTAGATGTCGTCGATGCCACGCTTCTCGCGCTCTTCGAGCAGGTCGTAATAGACCTTGCCCGAGCACATGACCACGCGACGGATCTTGGCATCCTTCTGCAGCTTGATCGGCCCGTCCTTGATGACTTCCGCATCGTCCCACAGCAGGCGGTGGAACGAGCTTTCGCCGGCAAGCTCCGACAGGCTCGAGACCGCTCGCTTGTGGCGCAGCAGCGACTTCGGCGTCATCAGGATTAGCGGCTTGCGGAAGTCGCGCTTGATCTGCCGGCGCAGGATATGGAAGTAGTTAGCCGGCGTCGTGCAATAGGCGACCTGCATGTTGTCTTCCGCGCAAAGCTGCAGGAAGCGCTCGAGGCGGGCGGAGGAGTGCTCCGGGCCCTGACCTTCGTAGCCGTGCGGCAGCAGGCAGACGAGACCAGACATGCGCAGCCACTTGCGTTCGCCCGACGAGATGAACTGGTCGAACACGACCTGCGCACCGTTGGCGAAGTCGCCGAACTGTGCTTCCCACAGCGTCAGCGCGTTCGGGCGCGCCAGCGAGTAACCGTATTCGTAACCAAGCACGGCCTCTTCCGAGAGCATCGAGTTGATGACCTCGTAGCGCGCCTGCGTCGGCGACAGGTTCGCAAGCGGAATGTAGCGCTCTTCGGTTTCCTGGTCGTAGAGGACCGAGTGGCGCTGCGAGAACGTGCCGCGCTCGCAGTCCTGGCCCGACAGGCGGATCTTCGTGCCTTCGACGGCCAGCGACCCGAAGGCAAGCGCCTCGGCCATCGCCCAGTCGAGCCCTTCGCCGGACTCGATCATCTGCGCACGGTTGTCCATGAAGCGCTGGATCGTGCGGTGCGCCTTGAACCCTTCCGGAATAGTCGAAAGCTTGCGCCCGATTTCCTTCAAATGCTTCATTGGCACCGACGTCCTGCCGCGACGCTGCTCGTCGGCATTGTCAGCGGCGCGCAGGCCCGACCACACGCCATCCAGCCAGTCGGCCTTGTTCGGCTTGTAGGACTGGCCGGCCTCAAATTCCTGTTCGAGGTTGGCGCGCCAGTCGGCCTTCATCTTCTCGAGTTCGCCCTCGGAGATCAAACCTTCCTCGATCAGCCGCTGGCCGTAGATTTGCACGACCGTCTTGTGGGCACGGATCGCCTTGTACATCTTAGGCTGCGTGAACGCAGGCTCGTCGCCTTCGTTATGACCGAAGCGGCGGTAGCAGAACATGTCGATCACGACCGGCTTGTGGAACTTCATCCGGTATTCAGTGGCGATCTTGGCGGCATAGACGACCGCTTCCGGATCGTCGCCGTTGACGTGGAAGATCGGCGCCTCGATCATCTTGGCGACGTCGGACGGATAGGGCGACGAACGCGAGAAGGCCGGATTGGTGGTGAAGCCGATCTGGTTGTTGATGATGACGTGCATCGTTCCGGCGACGCGGTAACCGCGCAGGCCCGAAAGGCCGAGGATTTCCGCGATGACGCCCTGGCCGGCAAAAGCTGCGTCGCCATGGATCAGGAGCGGCATCACCTTGGCGCGTTCGCGCAAGGGAATGATGTCACCTTCGAAGACCGTTGCCATCTGGTCCTGCTTGGCGCGCGCCTTGCCCATGACGACCGGGTTGACGATCTCCAGGTGCGACGGGTTTGCCGTCAGCGACAGGTGCACCTTGTTGTTGTCGAACTCGCGGTCGGAAGAGGCGCCGAGGTGGTACTTCACGTCGCCCGAACCTTCGACGTCGTCAGGTGCGAAGGAGCCGCCCTTGAACTCGTGGAAGATTGCCCGGTGCGGCTTCGCCATGACCTGCGAAAGCACGTTCAGGCGGCCGCGATGGGCCATGCCGAGAACGATTTCCTTCAGCCCTTCCTGGCCGCCGCGCTTGATAATCTGTTCCAGCGCCGGGATCAGCGATTCACCGCCGTCGAGGCCAAAGCGCTTGGTGCCCTTGTATTTCACGTCGATGAACTGCTCGAAGCCTTCCGCCTCGATCAGCTTCTGCAGTATCGCCTTCTTGCCCTCGGGCGTAAAGTCGACGCCCTTGTCGGGGCCTTCGATGCGCTCCTGGATCCACGCCTTGATCTCCGGATCGGAGATGTGCATGAACTCGACGCCGAGCGTCGAACAATAGGTGCGCTCGAGAATTTCGAGCATCTGCGGAATGGTCGCGTATTCGAGGCCGAGCACGTTGTCGAGGAAGATCGGCCGGCTGTAGTCGGCTTCCGTGAAGCCGTAGGACTTCGGCGACAGCTCGTCATAATCCTCCACCGGATCGGCAAGGCCGAGCGGGTCCAGCTTGGCATGCAGGTGGCCGCGCATGCGATAGGCGCGGATCATCATGATGGCGCGGACGCTGTCGCGGCTCGCCTGCTGGACGTCGCTGGCATTGACGGGAACGCCGGTTGCAACGGCGGTTTCCTCGGCCTTTGCCTTGATCTTCTTCTCGACGGCCTTCTCGACCGTGCCCCAGTCGCCATCCAGCGCGGATACGAGTTCGCCATTGGCGGCGATCGGCCAGTTCTTCTTCTTCCAGGACGCGCCCTGGGCCGCCTTGAGGACATCGGCCGGACTGTCGTCGAGCGCCTTGAAGAAAGCCTGCCACTCGGGAGCCACCGAGGAGGGATCCTGCTCGAAGCGCGCATAGAGCTGTTCGATGTAGGTCGCATTGGCTCCGTCGAGGAACGACGTCACCTGAAACTGTTCGTTGGCGTCTTGTCTTGCCATGGTCGCTCGCGGGCGCCGCGCCCGCCTCCTGACTGTAATCCACCCCGGGGAAAGCGTCCGGGAGAAACGCCCGCCCGGGCTACGTCCTCGTCGACGGCCCCAGGCGATGGGAAGAACAGGCGGCCGGCATAGTACCGGCCGCCGAAGTTGTCAGTCTCAGCCCTTGAGGACTTCGACGAGGGTCTTGCCGAGACGCGCCGGGGAAGGCGACACCTTGATGCCTGCCGCTTCCATGGCTGCGATCTTGGATTCCGCATCGCCCTTGCCACCGGAGACGACGGCGCCGGCGTGGCCCATGGTGCGGCCCTTCGGCGCCGTGCGGCCCGCGATGAAGCCGGCCATCGGCTTCTTGCGGCCCTTCTTGGCCTCGTCGATCAGGAACTGCGCCGCATCCTCTTCGGCCGAGCCGCCGATTTCGCCGATCATGATGATCGAGGTCGTGGCGTCGTCGGCGAGGAACATCTCTAGCACGTCGATGAACTCGGTGCCCTTGACCGGGTCGCCGCCGATGCCGACGGCCGTCGTCTGGCCGAGGCCTTCATTCGAGGTCTGGAACACGGCCTCATAGGTCAGCGTGCCGGAGCGGGAAACGATGCCGACCGAACCCTTGCGGAAGATCGAGCCCGGCATGATGCCGATCTTGCACTCTTCCGGCGTCAGGATACCCGGGCAGTTGGGCCCAAGCAGTCGCGAGTTGGAGCGGTCGAGGCGGGCCTTGACGCGCACCATGTCCATGACCGGAATGCCCTCGGTGATGCAGGTGATGAACGGGATCTCGGCATCGATCGCCTCGATGATCGCGTCTGCAGCACCTGCCGGCGGAACGTAGATCACCGACGCATCGGCACCGGTCTTTTCCTTGCCTTCGGCAACCGAAGCGAAGATCGGCAGGGTTTCGCCCTTGGAGCCGGTCCAGGTTTCGCCACCCTTCTTCGGGTGGATGCCGCCGACCATCTGCGTGCCGTAATAGGCGAGCGCCTGTTCGGTGTGGAAGGTACCGGTCTTGCCAGTCAGGCCCTGAACGAGAACCTTGGTATTCTTGTTGACGAGAATAGACATGTATCAGGTCCTCAAATTAGGCGTTGATCGCCGCGACGATCTTCTTGGCGGCATCGTCGAGATCGTCAGCCGCGGTGATCGCAAGACCGGATTCGTTGAGGATCTTCTTGCCGAGCTCGACATTGGTGCCTTCCAGGCGAACGACGAGCGGAACCTTGAGACCGACTTCCTGCACGGCGGCGACAACGCCCTCGGCGATGACGTCGCACTTCATGATGCCGCCGAAGATGTTGACGAGGATGCCCTCGACCTTCGGGTCGGCCGTGATGATCTTGAAGGCCGCGGCAACCTTGTCCTTGCCGGCGCCGCCGCCGACGTCGCAGAAGTTTGCCGGCTCCTTGCCGTAGAGCTTGATGATGTCCATCGTCGCCATGGCGAGGCCTGCGCCGTTGACCATGCAGCCGATGTTGCCATCGAGGGCCACGTAAGCGAGATCCCATTTGGAGGCCTCGATTTCCTTGGCGTCTTCCTCGGTCTCGTCGCGCAGCGCCTTGACGTCGTCATGACGGAACAATGCGTTGCCGTCGAAGGACATCTTGGCGTCCAGAACGCGCAGATGGCCGTCCTTCATGACGATCAGCGGGTTCACTTCCAGAAGCGCCATGTCCTTTTCGCCGAACGCCTTGTAGAGCGCCGGGAACAGCGACTTGGCATCCTCGGCTGCAGCGCCGGTGAGTTCCAGAGCCTTGGAGATCTTGGCAACGTCGTCAGCCGTGACGCCGGTTTCCGGGTCGATGGCGATCGTGTGGATCTTCTCGGGCGTGTCGTGGGCGACGGCCTCGATGTCCATGCCACCTTCGGTCGAGACGACGAAGGCAACGCGACCGACCGAGCGGTCGACGAGCAGCGAGCAGTAGAGTTCGCGGTCGATGTCGGCGCCGTCCTCGATGTAGAGGCGGTTGACCTGCTTGCCGGCTTCGCCGGTCTGTGCGGTCACGAGCGTGTTGCCGAGCATTTCCTTGGCATGCGCCACGACTTCGTCAATCGACTTGGCAAGGCGGACGCCGCCCTTGGCGTCGGGACCAAGCTCCTTGAACTTGCCCTTGCCGCGACCACCGGCATGGATCTGACTCTTGACCACGTAGAGCGGGCCGGGAAGCTTCCTTGCGGCAGCCTCGGCCTCTTCGACCTTGAGGATGGCGACGCCTTCGGCGACCGGTGCGCCATAGCCCTTCAGGAGAGCCTTGGCCTGGTATTCATGGATATTCATGGAAAATTCCCTCTCTCTTGGCCGAAGCGGTTACTTCAGCGCCGGAGCGATGTTGATGCAGGCTTCGCAAAGGCCGGCGACGGCGCCGACCGACTTGTCGAAGGCTTCCTGTTCGTTCTTGTTGAGGTCGATCTCGATGACGCGCTCGACGCCGCCAGCACCGATGACCGTGGGCACGCCGACATACATGTCCTTCACGCCGTACTGGCCGGAGAGATAGGCCGCGCAGGGCAGAACGCGCTTCTTGTCCTTCAGGTAGGATTCGGCCATCTCGATGGCGGATGCCGCCGGCGCATAGTAGGCAGAGCCGGTCTTCAGCAGGCTGACGATCTCCGCACCGCCATCACGGGTGCGCTGAATGATCTGTTCCAGGCGTTCCTGCGTGCACCAGCCCATCTTGACGAGGTCGGTGAGCGGAATGCCGGCGACCGTCGAGTAGCGGGCGAGCGGCACCATGGTGTCGCCGTGGCCGCCGAGGACGAAGGCGGTCACGTCCTGGACGGAAACGTTGAACTCCTCGGAGAGGAACAGGCGGAAGCGGGCCGAGTCCAGCACGCCGGCCATGCCGACGACCATGTTCTTCGGCAGACCGGAGAACTTCTGCAGCGCCCAGACCATCGCGTCCAGCGGGTTGGTGATGCAGATGACGAAAGCGTTGGGGGCATACTTCTTGATGCCGGCGCCGACCTGTTCCATGACCTTGAGATTGATGCCGAGAAGGTCGTCGCGGCTCATGCCCGGCTTGCGGGCAACGCCGGCAGTGACGATGCAGACGTCCGCGCCCTCGATCGCCGCGTAGTCGCTGGCGCCGGTGAGCGAGGCGTTGAAGCCTTCGACGGGCGAGGACTGGGCAATGTCGAGACCCTTGCCCTGCGGAATGCCGTCGGCGATGTCGAACAGGACGATGTCGCCCAGCTCCTTCAGGCCGGCCAGATGCGCCAGCGTGCCACCGATCATTCCAGAACCAATAAGTGCGATCTTCTTGCGCGCCATGAAAGTGCTTCCTTTGCGATCCATCTGCGATCGGCCAGCGTCGCAAACGCCTGGCCCGTCCGGCTGAACGGATTAGCGCCCAAAGCTTTAAATATCAACTAATACTTTTTGAGGCAGGTATTTCAATCGGTTAGATGACAAAATTCTTACGTAAACGTAAGAATTACTGTCGCGAGATCGTCACAATTCGCTCATCTTGCGGTGATGGTTCTCGGCATATTCCACGCTGCGGATCTCGATCAGCCGCGAAACCGTGCGGTCGAATTCGAAACCTTCGGTCCCCTTCCTGGCAACCAGCAGGCTTTCCGGAGCGGCAGCGGCGGACGCAAAAAGCCGGGCGCCGTGATCGTAGATCGTGTCGACGAGATTGATGAAACGCTTTGTCTCGTTGCGCCGCTCCGGTCCGAGAAAAGGGATGTGGTCGAGGAAGATCGTATCGTAGCGCTCCAGCACCGCCAGATAGTCTGCAGCACCCAGGGGTCTTTCGCAGAGGTCGGAAAAGGAAAAGCGCGCGGCTCGCCCGGCCGCGGCCGGAACCGCAATCTTCCGCCCGCGAAACGCGATCGACGATGGGGCCACCGCCTGCCCCGCCGTTTCACGCAGCCAGGCCTTGTCCATCGCCCGGTCGGCATCGGCCCCAAGCGGATAACGAAAGACCGGCAGCCCCCCGTCCTTCTCCAGCCGGTAGTCCGTACCGTTGTCCAGCGCGACGATATCGACGTGCTTCTTGAGGAGATCGACGAAAGGCAGGAACAGGCCACGATTGAGGCCATCCTTGTAGAGATTGTCCGGCTCCACGTTCGATGTCGCGACGAGAATGCAGCCGCGCGCGAACAGTTCGCCGAACAGCCGCGACAGGATCATGGCATCGGCAATGTCGGTCACCGAGAATTCATCGAAGCAAAGCAGTCGCGCCTCCGCGATCAGCGCCTCCGCCACCGGCGGAACCGGGTCGGCCTGCTTGGTCTCGCCGCTTTTCAGCTTCTGGCGATGCTGGTGGATGCGGTCGTGCACATCGGCCATGAACTCGTGGAAGTGCGCCCGGCGCTTGCGCTTGATCGGCACCAGCGAAAAGAACAGGTCCATCAGCATGGTCTTGCCGCGACCGACGCCGCCATGGATGTAGAGTCCGCGCGGAACGGCCGACTTCTCCGGCTTGCGTGCGGCGAAGAGCCAACCCAGCGCGCTCGACTTTCGCGCCGGCCGCTGCGCCTGGATCGCCTGCAGCAGCGCGTCGAACCGCAACGCCATTTGGGCCTGCACCGGATCGGGCTGAAGGTCGCCGGCGACAACCATCGCCTTCAGCTTGTCGGATACGCCGTGCTCGGGATGAGCGGAGACCTTGTCCCAATCCTGTTTCATGGGCACCGCAGCAGATCTCCGTGATCGTCTATTTAGCTTCGATCAGCGGGACAGGCTAACCGGCTGGCCGCCCGTGGTCGATCCGTCGAAACGGGAATCGGCAGTCTTGTAGAGGCGCGCAATGGCGTTGCCGTCGCGATCCTTGAGAACGACCTGCTTGCCGGCCACTTCCCAGGACCCCATCTGCGTCAATTCGCCGGCGCAGCCGCGCGTGCCGCCGCGCGAACCAGAGCCAAGGTTGGTCAGCGTCAGGAACATGTCGCACGAAGTCGGGCCGTTGCTGACGCGCCAGTTTCCGACCATGGCTTCCTTCTTGACGTCCATGCCGGCGGCAGACGCTCCGCCGTCAGCGCCCGGCATGCCGCCGGCGCCCGGCGTCGCCATTGCCGTATCGGTCGTGGGCGCCACGGGGAACTGCGAGCCGCCGGTCGTGCTGGTGGAGGGATCGGGAAGCTGGCTGGAGGAAACCGAGCCGACAGGTGCGGGCTGCAACGGAGCCGTGGGCTGCGTGTCGATGCCGCCCATGGAGGAGGTCCGCTGGCAACCCGTCACCGCAAGCGCCATCATCAGCCCGCCTGCCACATGTACAATCCGCATGTCGAAACTCCTGCCCCTTCGTCGATGCCCTGATAAGCGACAATCATGGCGGCTTAACGTGAATCGCCAGTTTAAATCAAGTGTTGGCCTGAAATGTTTCATCAAGGCACAACCGTAACCACGCCCGGTTCGGCCGGTGTTGGGACTGCCACATATGAAAATGCCGGGTAGCAAACCCGGCATTGCCCAAGCATACGCCTGGCGGCGGCGTATCAGAGCCGCCGTTCGACCAGCATCTTCTTGATCTCACCGATCGCCTTGGCCGGGTTCAGCCCCTTCGGGCAGGCCTGCGCGCAGTTCATGATCGTGTGGCAGCGGTAGAGGCGGAACGGATCCTCGAGATTGTCGAGGCGCTCGCCGGTGGCCTCGTCGCGGCTGTCGATCAGCCAGCGGTATGCCTGCAGCAGCACGGCCGGGCCGAGATAGCGGTCGCCGTTCCACCAGTAGCTCGGACAGGAGGTCGAGCAGCAGGCGCAAAGGATGCACTCGTAGAGGCCGTCGAGCTTCTGGCGGTCCTCGTGGCTTTGCTTCCATTCCTTCGCCGGTGTCGGCGAAACCGTCTTCAGCCACGGCTCGATCGAGCGGTGCTGCGCGTAGAAATGCGTCAGGTCAGGCACGAGGTCCTTCACGACAGGCATGTGCGGCAGCGGGTAGACCTTCACCGTCCCGTCCACCTCGTCCATGCCCTTGGTACAGGCCAGCGTGTTGGTGCCGTCGATGTTCATCGCGCACGAGCCGCAGATGCCTTCGCGGCAGGAGCGGCGCAGCGTCAGCGTCGGGTCGATCTTGTTCTTGATGTAGAGCAGCGCGTCCAGCACCATCGGGCCGCAATCGTCGACATCGACGTAGAACGTGTCGATCGACGGATTCTTGCCGTCGTCCGGGCTCCAGCGGTAGATGCGAAACTCGCGGGTGTTGGTGGCGCCGGCCGGCTTCGGCCAGACCTTGCCTTCGGTGACCTGCGAGTTCTTCGGGAGAGCGAGTTCAACCATGTCCAGCTTACCTCGGGCTTAGTACACGCGAGCCTTGGGCGCGATCTTCTTCGGATCGATCCCTTCGGCGATGAGGTCGGTATGGACCGGCCGGTAGTCGAGCTTGACGTTGCCGTTCGCATCCACCCAGGACAGCGTGTGCTTGCGCCAGTTGACGTCGTCCCGGCCACCGAGCGGGCCGTCCTTGTAGTCCTCGCGGGCGTGCGCGCCGCGGCTTTCCTTGCGCGCTTCCGCGCCCACGACGGTGGTGATGGCATTGGCCATCAGGTTTTCCAGTTCCAGCGTTTCCACCAGGTCGGAGTTCCAGATCAGCGAACGGTCGGTGACCTTGATGTCGGCCATCTCGTCCCAGATTTGCTTCATCCGGCGGCAGCCGTTTTCCAGCGATTCCTGGGTGCGGAAGACGGCCGCGTCTTCCTGCATGGTGCGCTGCATCTTGTCGCGCAGCACGGCCGTCGGCGTATTGCCGTTGGCGTAACGAAGCTTGTCGAAGCGCTCCATGATCTTGTCGCAGGCCGCCGTGTCCAGCGCCGGGATCGGCTCTTCGCGGTTGATGACCTCGCCGGCACGGATAGCCGCCGCGCGACCGAAGACCACGAGATCGATCAGCGAGTTCGAGCCGAGGCGGTTCGCACCGTGCACCGAGGCACAGCCGGCCTCGCCTACGGCCATCAGGCCGGGTGCGACACGCTCTGGATTGGCGCTGTCGGCATTGAGAACCTCGCCCCAGAAGTTCGTCGGCACCCCGCCCATGTTGTAGTGGACGGTCGGGAGAACCGGGATCGGCTCGCGAGTGACGTCGACGCCGGCAAAGATCTTGGCGCTTTCCGAAATGCCGGGCAGGCGCTCGTGCAGCACGGCCGGGTCCAGGTGGTCGAGATGCAGGAAGATGTGGTCCTTGTTCTTGCCGACGCCGCGCCCCTCACGGATCTCCAGCGTCATGCAGCGCGAAACGACGTCACGCGAGGCAAGGTCCTTGGCCGACGGCGCGTAACGCTCCATGAAGCGCTCGCCCTCGGAATTGACGAGATAGCCGCCCTCGCCGCGGGCACCCTCGGTGATCAGGCAGCCCGAACCGTAGATACCGGTCGGATGGAACTGCACGAACTCCATGTCCTGCAACGGCAGGCCGGCACGCGCGATCATACCGCCGCCGTCGCCGGTGCAGGTGTGCGCCGACGTCGCCGAGAAGTAGGCGCGACCATAACCGCCCGTCGCCAGCACCACCATCTTGGCGGAAAAGCGATGAATCGTGCCGTCGTCCAGGTTCCAGGCGACGACGCCGGTGCAGCGGCCATCGGGCGACATGATCAGATCGAGAGCGAAGTACTCGATGAAGAACTCGGCATTGTTGCGCAGCGACTGGCCGTAGAGCGTGTGCAGGATCGCGTGGCCGGTACGGTCGGCGACCGCACAGGTGCGCTGCACCGGCGGGCCTTCGCCGTAGTTCTGCATGTGACCGCCGAACGGCCGCTGGTAGATCTTGCCTTCCTCGTTGCGCGAGAAGGGAACGCCGTAGTGCTCGAGCTCATAGACCGCCTTCGGCGCTTCCATGGCGAGGTACTGCATGGCATCGACGTCGCCGAGCCAGTCCGAGCCCTTGACGGTGTCGTAGAGGTGCCACTGCCAGCTGTCCGGCGTCATGTTCTGCAGGGAGGCCGCGATGCCGCCCTGGGCTGCGACCGTGTGCGAACGGGTCGGGAAGACCTTGGTGATGCAGGCCGTGCGGAAACCCTGCTCGGCCATGCCGAGGGTGGCGCGAAGACCCGCGCCGCCCGCGCCGACCACCACCACGTCATAGGCGTGATCGACATACTGATAGGCTTTGCCGTTCGTCGCCGGCGAGGAGTTCGGTGCCATGATGAGTTATCCTGCGAAAGCGATCTTCAGGACGGCGAAGAGACAGAGCCCGCCGATGAGAGCCGCAAAGAAGGTATTGAGCATCAGAAGGCCGATCTTCGGGCCTTCCGCGTGGACATAGTCCTCGATGATGACCTGCATGCCGAGCTTCATGTGATAGATGCCGGAGATCACGACGAGCGCCATGACGACGGCTACGACCGGATGCGACAGCGCCGCACGCACTTCCGCATAAGGTGCGCCGGCATAGCAGACGACGAAGCCGATGAAGAAGAGAAGCAGCGGCACGTTAGCGACTGCCGTCAGCCGCTGGCGCCAGAAGTGCTCCGTTCCGTCCTTGGCCGAGCCGAGGCCGCGGACGCGGCCGAGAGGTGTACGCATGTCCATGTCAGTAATCCTCAGCGCAGCAGGAAGCCGATCACCCAGGTCAGCACGGTGAGCGCGACCGAGACGACGGGCATGATCTTGGCGATCTTCGTGGAGAGGTGCTTCTCGTAGCCATGCCCCGTATCCCAGACGAAATGGCGCAGGCCGCCGAGCATGTGATGGAACAGGGCCCAGGTGTAGCCGAACAGGATCAGCATGCCGATCCAGGTCCCGAAGAACCAGCTGACCCAGTCGTAATAGCCCTCCCCCATCGCCGCCGCGATCAGCCACCAGGCAACGAGGACCGTGCCGAAGTAGAGCGCGCCGCCGGTGATGCGATGCACGATCGACATGACCATGGTGGGGATAGGCTTGTAGATCTGGAGATGCGGCGAGAGCGGCCGGCCTTTTGTGACATTCGTCATCAGAACCCTCACGGAAATTCCGGAGAACGGCCGCGATAACTGGACGATTTTACTCCGGAATTGCACTTGGTTTGTGCAGTATGCAGTGATTGCGACGTTTAATCACAGGAATGCGGAACCACAAGTGTCATTGCACTGCAAAATCAATTTAATCGATTAGGACGAAATTGTGGCGCCTCGCGTGAGCCATTGCAGCGTTAACCATTGTTAACGAATATGACCACGGCGTTAACCAAACCCGTGACTTTCCTGAGAAACTGGGCAAAGGTGGCGTCCAGGAACCGTTCAGCGTAACCCGGAGGCGAAACAGAATGAGTCTGTTTTCCAGAGCCTGCATGACTGCAATCGCGCTCGCCGCCACATTTCCCCTCTTGCTGGCACAGCCCGCAGAATCGCGGGACCGCCACGAGGGCGGCGGCAACCGCAACTTTTCCAACACCGATGTGCGGGGCGGCAACATGCCGCGCGACCGCTACTGGAAGCGCAAGCACGACGCCCGCAACAACGACCGCGACAGGCAGCGCGGTCGCCACTGGAACCGCGATCGGAACTTTGCAGGCCGGGAAGTCCAGGGCGGCAACGTCTTCACCGACAACTGGCGGTGGCGGCGCGACTGGCGGGCCGCAAACAACTGGGGTGACTGGGGCCCGCGAAACACCTGGCGCAACGACGCGTGGCGCGGCCCTGCGCGGCCTTACTATGCCCGTCCCTATTACGAAGGCCCGGTTCGCCCATACTACGCCGGGCAGAGCGCCGGCCGCGAACGCTTCGGCAACAATTTCTACGGCGGCTCGATCTCCGCCTACCAGGATCCCGGCAACGGCAACTACTTCTATGTCGACGGCTACTATGACGAGATGGGCGACGCGGGCGGCAACGCCATGCCCGCCTTTCGCTCCGTCAACAATGCCAAGGTCATCGTCGTGACACCCGAAACCGAGACTGCCGCCTGCAGCTTCGAACAGGGTGTCTGCGTGATCAGGCCGTGAGCAAGAAGATGTGAGGGAGAGGGATGGGCCGGCCTATCCCTCAAGTTCCTCGCGCAGCATTTCCAGCTCAAGCCATTCTTCTTCCATGCGGGTGATCTCTGCCCGCAGCTTTTCCATCTCCGCCGCAAGACGGTTGAACGTCGCCGGATCCTTCGAAAAGAGCGCCGGATCGGCCATCTTCTGTTCGCGGGCGGCGATCTCCGCTTCCGCCTTCGCCATCTCCTTCGGCAGGTTCTCCAGCGCGAACTTCTGCTTGTAGGAAAGCTTCCCCTTGGCCCTGTCCGCCGGCTTCTCGGTCGAAGCGACATCGGCGATCTTGGCCTTATCCGCCTTTTCCGCCTTGCGCCGTTCCTCGATCGCGCCGCGCCGCTGCGCCATCATGTCGGTATAGCCGCCGGCATACTCGATCCAGCGCCCGTCGGGCGCGTCCGGATTTGCCGGCGCGATCGTCGACGTTACCGTACGGTCGAGAAAATCGCGGTCGTGGCTGACGAGGACGACGGTGCCGACAAAGCCGGCGACGATCTCCTGCAGGAGGTCCAGCGTCTCGATGTCCAGATCGTTGGTCGGCTCGTCGAGGATCAGGAGGTTTGTCGGCCGCGACAGGATGCGAGCCAGCATCAGCCGCGCGCGCTCGCCGCCGGAGAGGTTGCGGATCGGCGTGCGGGCCTGCTCGGGCTGGAACAGGAATTCCTTCATGTAGCCCGTCACATGCCGTTGCTCGCCATTGACTATGAGGCTCTCGCCCCGCCCGTCTGTGAGGTAGTGCGCCAGCGTATCGTCGGGATTGAGATCCTCGCGCCGCTGATCGAGCGTCGCAATCTCCAGATTGGTGCCGAGCTTCACCGTGCCGCTGTCCGGTTCCAGCTGGCCGGTCAGGATCTTCAGAAGCGTCGTCTTGCCGGCGCCGTTGGGTCCGACAAGGCCGATGCGGTCGCCACGATGGACGCGGATGGAGAACGGTGCCACAACGGTGCGCTCGCCGTAAGCCTTCGTGACCTTCTCCGCCTCGATCACCAGCTTGCCGGACTCCTGCGCCTCGGATGCCGTCGCCTGTACCGCCCCCTGCGGGCCCTTGTGGCCCCGATAGCGCACGCGCATGTCCTGCAGCTCGCCAAGACGGCGCATGTTGCGCTTGCGCCTTGCCGTCACCCCGTAGCGGAGCCAGTGCTCCTCGCGCTGGATCGCCTTGCCGAGCTTGTGCTGCTCCAATTCTTCGGCTTCCAGCACCTCGTCGCGCCACGCTTCGAAATGGGCAAAGCCGCGATCGAGGCGCCGCGACGTTCCCCGGTCGAGCCAGACCGTCGCATTGGAGACCTTCTCCAGGAAGCGGCGGTCGTGCGAGATGACGACGAGGGCGGAGCGGCTGCGGATCAGCTCGTCTTCCAGCCACTCGATCGTCGGCAGGTCCAGATGGTTGGTCGGCTCGTCGAGCAGAAGGATGTCCGGCTCCGGCGCCAGCACCCGGGCAAGCGCTGCCCGACGCGCCTCGCCTCCCGACAGCGTGTTTGGGTCCTCCGCACCCGTCAGGCCGAGATGCGACAGCAGATAGGTGACGCGATAGGGATCGTCGCCCGGCCCCAGCCCGGCTTCGGCATAGGCGGCAACGGTGGAAAATCCGTCGAAATCGGGCGCCTGTTCCAGATAGCGCACGGTGGCGGATGGGTGGCGGAACACCTCCCCCGACTGCGCCTCCGTCAAGCTTGCGGCGATCTTGAGCAGCGTCGACTTGCCGGAACCGTTCCGGCCGACGAGGCAGATGCGATCGCCCGGCCCCACCTGCAGGCTGGCGCCGTTCAGAAGCGGCGTCCCGCCGAAGCTGAGCGTGATGTCGTCGAGTTTGAGGATGGGCGGTGCCAAGCGTCAGGCTCCTGAAAAATCTTGCGGCCGGGACAGGAGGATTGCCCGGCCGGAATCGAGGGTGATCGTGACGCGGCCAAGCGCCACGTTGGAAACGGTGCGCGACGAGCCGAACGCCAGGTCGAAGCCGTGCAGCGGATAGCGAACGTTTTCGATGGAGAGCCCGCAGAGCGCGGTCAGGCCGAGGACGGAAAAGAGACTTTTCGCCGGCAGCTCGACCGCGGTCCGCCCGGCCGCAAGCGGCCAGGCTTCCTCCGTGCCGGAGGTAAGCATGACGTCCACGCCCGCCTCCCTGAGGGAGGCGGCATGCAGAAGATGCATCAGCGCATGATCGCTGCGCTCTCCGCCCAGCGAACCAGCCAGGATCAGCCGTGTCGCGCCCCGCTCCAGCGCAGCGCCGACGGCGATCTCGCCGTCCGTCGCATTCTTGGCGGCGGGATAGGGTTCGCGCGGCACATGCGCCCAGGCCTCAAGCTCTTCGGCCGACGAGGAATCGAAGTCGCCGACCCAGACTTCCGGAGTGATGCCGAGTGCGGCGGCATGGCGAATTCCGCCGTCGGCGGCGATGAAGCGCGCACGGTTCACCATCGCCCTGAACCGCGGGGTCGGTTCGAGCGTTCCCCCGAGGAGAACGACAAAAAGCTGGTCAGTCGCGGCAATCGTCATGCGCACACCGTCTAGCGCATGTCGCCCGCGAATGGAAACGCCTTTCCGAGATGCCAAGTCGCTTGCAAGCGCTGCCGGCTGGGACTAATGCTTGCTCTCGCTCTAACGGGGTGCCTTCGTTCACAAGACGAAAGGCTGAGAGGCATGTGCCAACCCGCGGAACCTGATCCGGTTTGTACCGGCGGAGGGATTAGACGGCTCACTCAGCGCCTATTCCCGTTCATATGGATTTGAAGGAGGCGCCGATGCGCAGGACCAGACTCACCACCCTTGTACTTTTCGCAGCGACATCCGCAGCCTGGCCGGTGCTTGCCGCCGAAAAGACGCTGTCGGTCTACACCTACGAGAGCTTCATCACAGAATGGGGACCGGGGGTAAAAGTCGCTGCCGAGTTCGAAAAGACCTGCGACTGCAAGGTCGAATGGGTGGGCGTTGCCGACGGCGTCGAGCTGCTGACCCGCCTCAAACTGGAAGGCGAAGGCACCAAGGCCGATATCGTGCTCGGCCTCGATACCAATCTCGTGGCCGAGGCCAAGGCGACCGGCCTCTTTGCGCCCCATCAGCTTTCGCCAGAGGGCCTGACTGTCCCCGGGAACTTTGCCGACGACACCTTTCTTCCCTACGACTACGGCCATTTCGCCGTGGTCTACGATACCGAGACCCTGAAGAACCCGCCAAAGAGCCTGAAGGAACTGGTGGAGGGCGATCCGAACGAGAAGATCGTCATCGAGGATCCGCGCACGTCCACGCCCGGCCTCGGCCTGCTCCTGTGGGTGAAGTCCGTCTACGGCGACAAGGCGGCCGACGCCTGGACGAAGCTGAAGGATCGCGTGCTGACGGTTACGCCCGGCTGGTCGGAAGCCTATGGACTCTTCACCAAGGGCGAGGCGCCGATGGTGCTGTCGTATACGACCTCGCCCGCCTACCACATGGTCGCCGAAGATACCGAGCGCTATCAGGCGGCCGCCTTCTCGGAAGGGCACTACGTGCAGATCGAGGTCGCCGGCATGACGAAGACGTCGCACGATCCGGAACTTGCGCGCAAGTTCCTCGCCTTCATGACCGGCCCCGAGTTCCAGTCCATCATCCCCGAGACCAACTGGATGATGCCGGTAGCGGCCACCAAGGAGCCGCTTCCCGCGGCCTTCGACAGGCTCGTGAAGCCTGAACACACCTTACTTTTCTCCGCCGACGAGGTTGCGGCCAACCGCAGGGCCTGGATCGACGAGTGGCTCTCGGCCATGAGCGCGCAATAAGGATCGTCCGACGGCGGCCGGAGCACGAAAACGGCCGCCGCATTTTAAGGCAAGGCATGTACACGACGAGCGAGCGCAGGGCGATCACGGGGGCGGGCGGGTTCACGCTCGCCTTCATCCTGCTGTTCGCCGGTCTCGCAACCGGTGTCCTTCTGCTGCATGCGCAGGACGGAGTGGGCGGCACGCTGTTCGACGACTATCTCTTCCGCATCACGCGCTTTACGCTCCTGCAGGCGGGACTTTCGACGCTGCTGTCGGTGGTGCTTGCCATTCCGGTGGCACGTGCCCTGGCGCGCCGCCGCGCATTTGCCGGCAGAAGCTGGATCATCCGCCTCTCCGCCCTTCCCCTGGGCCTGCCCGCCCTGGTCGCAGCCCTCGGCATCGTAGAGGTGTGGGGCCGCCGCGGTGTCGTCAACGAGCTTCTGGCTGCGATGGGACTCGCAAATCCCGTCAGCGTCTATGGCCTAGCAGGCATTCTCATCGCCCATGTCTTCTTCAACCTGCCGTTAGCGGTGCGGCTCCTGCTCGCCGGCCTGGAGCGCATTCCGGCCGAGTACTGGCTGACGTCAGCCAATCTGGGCATGCGTTCGGGCGCCGTATTCCGCCTGATCGAGTGGCCGGTCATGCGCGGGCTGCTGCCGGGCGTGGCGGGCCTCGTCTTCATGCTCTGCGCCACGAGCTTCACGATCGTGCTCACCCTCGGCGGCGGACCGGCCGCCACCACGATCGAGGTCGCGATCTACCAGGCGCTTCGTTTCGACTTCGACCCGCCGCGCGCCGTGATCCTTTCCGGCTTGCAGATCCTGCTCACGGGCGCGCTCCTGCTCGTCCTGCGCATGTTCGGCACGCCGGCGGAAGAGGCGCTGACAACCGGCCGCGCCATCCGCCGCTTCGACAACGCACGCGAGCGGGTGACGGACGCGCTTACGATCGGCGCTTTCACGGCCTTTACCGCAGCACCGCTCCTTGCCGTCGTCGCTTCCGGCCTTGCCGCCGACCTGCCGCGACTAGCTGCCGATCCGCTGCTGCACCGGGCACTGATCACGAGCCTCTTGATTTCGTTCGCCTCCGCCTCCCTCTGCCTCGTCATCGCAATTCCGACGGTGGCCATCGGCCCCGCCTCGGAAAACCGCCCGGAAACGCCGCCCCGCCTTCTCGCCGGCGGCCTGCACGCGGCGAGTTCGCTGATCCTGCTGGTGCCACCGGTCGTGGTGGCGACCGGATGGTTCCTGATGCTGCGCGGCCTTGGCGGGACGGCGCGCTTTGCGCCCTTCGTCGTCATCGTCATCAACGCGTTGATGGCGCTGCCCTTCGTCGTTCGCGTGCTTGCCCCGGCCTATCGCACCCATGTCGCCCGTACGGGACGCCTCTCGGTCAGCCTCGGTGTCACCGCCTGGCACCGTATCCGCTGGATCGACCTGCCCGCATTGCGGCGTCCGCTGATGGCGGCCTTCGCCTTCGCCATGGCGCTGTCGCTCGGCGACCTGAGCGCTGTGGCTATCTTCGGTGGCGACGGCATCGTCACCCTGCCGTGGCTGCTTTTCAGCCGCATGGGCAGCTATCGCACGGCTGATGCCGCCGGTATCGCGCTGCTTCTCGGCATCGTCTGCCTGCTGCTGACCCTCCCCTCCACCACGTCCGAAAAGGCCACGAGTAGACACGATGCCTGAGCCGTCGAGCCCTAAGCCCGATATCCCCGCCATCCGTCTTGCGGAGGCGACCGTATCGTTCAAGGACAAGCATCTCGTCTTCGAGTGCACGGTTCCCCAGGGCGCGTCTGTCGCCGTCACCGGCCCGTCCGGGGCCGGCAAGTCCACTCTGTTCAACGTCATCGCCGGATTCCAGCCGATCCGATCCGGCAGCGTCGAGATCTTCGGCAAGGACATGGGCGATCGGGATCCGGCTGAGCGCCCCGTTTCCATCATCTTTCAGGAGAACAACCTCTTCGCTCACCTCACGGTTGAACAGAACGTGGGGCTCGGGATCGATCCGTCTTTGCGCCTGGACGCCGGTGGCCGCGGCCGCGTGGACGATGCCCTGTCCCGTGTCGGTCTTCGCGGGTTCGGACAGCGCAGGCCCGCACAGCTTTCCGGCGGGGAGCGGCAAAGGGTCGCGCTGGCACGCGCGCTCGTGCGCCAGCGGCCCATCCTGCTCCTCGACGAGCCGTTTGCCGCCCTGGACCCGGCCATGCGCGCCGACATGGCCGCGCTGCTTGCGCAATTGCGCGCAGAGACGAATGGCACGCTGCTTTTCATTACCCATCAACTCGACGACGTGCAGCGCCTGGCCGACCAGGCGATGTTCGTCGACCGCGGCTCGATTGCCCTCTTCGCCCCCCTCGAAACCTTCCTCGCCCATCGCCGGTTGCCGGCGCTCAACGACTTCCTCGGCATTGATAGATAATGGTTTTCGACGCCGCTGCCTTATTTTGGACGCCCCACTGTGTCACCGCAGCCACATCGGAAGGCGATTCTGGAATCGGGAGTTGTCGGCAAGGGGCGTGGCGTCTATCTCTCGGCTAAGGGTCCGGACAGGACCGATCGGGCCTGCGCCCGATATGTCGGACAGCCGTAAATCATTCCGAACAGACGAGGTTCTTCGACGTCGAATCGGTTACGGTCCGAATGTCGAAGCGCGGATTGCTTCCTGGAATAGATGGTGCTTGTGAAAGGGCATGGGGCGAATGCTGGGCGAGGTTCGGCACGCAGGGCAGAGTAGGAAACGCAGGTCGGCGGCAACACGCGCCGGGCTGGTGCTTCTGCTCGCCGGTCTTCTGACCGCCTGCCAGTCGGCGCTGGAGCAGACCTACGAACCGACGGTAGCGCCGTCGTCGAACCCGCAGATCGTCGACGAGGTCCAGAAAAACGATCCCCGCGCCGCCATGGGCGCGCGCGAGCATCCACGTATCGTCGCAAGCTATGGCGGCGAGTACAAGGACGCCAAGACCGAGCGCCTTGTCGCGCGCATTGCCGGCGCGCTGACGGCCGTGTCGGAAAACCCGAACCAGTCCTACCGCATCACCATTTTGAATTCGCCGGCAATCAACGCCTTCGCGCTGCCGGGCGGCTATCTCTACGTCACCCGCGGGCTTCTGGCGCTCGCCAACGACGCCTCGGAAGTGGCGGCGGTTCTCTCGCACGAGATGGCGCACGTCACGGCCAATCACGGCATCGAGCGGCAGAAGAAGGAAGAGGCCGAAGTCATTGCAAGCCGCGTGGTTGCCGAGGTTCTCTCCAGCAACATCGCCGGCAAGCAGGCGCTTGCCCGCGGAAAGCTGCGGCTCGCCGCCTTCTCGCGCAACCAGGAACTCCAGGCCGACGTCATCGGGGTGCGCATGCTCGGCGAAGCGGGCTACGATCCCTATGCTGCCGCGCGCTTCCTCGACAGCATGGCGGCCTACGGCCAGTTCACCGCCGTCGATCCGGAATCGGACCAGAGCCTCGACTTTCTTTCCAGCCACCCGAACGCCCCCCAGCGCGTCGAGCTGGCGCGGCGCCACGCGCGTGCCTTCGGCGCGGAGGGGACCGTGGGCGACCGCGGCCGGGACTACTACCTCGCCGGGATCGACGGCCTGCTCTACGGCGACAGCCCGCAGGAGGGGTATGTCCGCGGCCAGACCTTCCTGCACGGCAATCTCGGCATCCGCTTCGACGTACCCCCGGGCTTCCAGATCGACAACAAGGCGGATGCGGTGCTTGCCACCGGCCCCGGCGACATCGCCATCCGCTTCGACGGCGTCGCCGACAACCAGCGCCAGAGCCTGGTAAACTACATCTCCAGTGGCTGGGTCACCGGACTGAAGCCTGACACGATACGGCCGATCTCGGTCAACGGACTGGAGGCCGCGACAGCGCGCGCAGCGGCAGATCGCTGGGAGTTCGACGTCACCGTCATCCGTATCGGCGACCAGATTTACCGCTTCCTCACGGCAGTCCCGCAGGGCTCGCCGGCGCTGGAGCCGACAGCAAACGTGCTGCGTGGTTCCTTCCGCCAGCTGACAGCGCAGGAAGTGGCGTCGCTCAAGCCGCTGCGCGTGCGCATCGTCACAGCGCGCACAGGCGACACCGTTGCGTCTCTTGCCGCCCGGATGATGGGTACGGACCGCAAACTCGACCTGTTCCGCCTCATCAACGCAATGACCCCGACGAGCACCGTCAAGCCCGGCGACAAGGTGAAGATCATTACCGAATAGCCGCAAGCGCTTCGCCGCTCACCAAGTCAGCGTCGCCGGTACGTCGATTGCGTCTTCCGGCTTCCCCCCCGTAAATGCTAGTTAAATACTCCCGCTCGTAAGACCCGGCGGGCAGAGTGACGTCCCGTAGTCATCGAAGGCGCTGGGTACCCATGTCGAAGTTGCCCGCATTTCTCTCCTCGCTCGTCTTTTGCATCATGCTGCTGGGCGCGATCCCGGCGATGGCCCAGTCGGGCTCTGCCGGCAACGCACCTGCCGCGGCCCCGCCCCCCGAAAAGGTCGCCCAGCTTCTGAAACTGCTCGATGACCCCGAGGTGAAGAGCTGGCTGCAAAGCAAGCCGGCCACAAGCGTGGAGACGGCCGAGCGGGAGGCCATGCTCGAGGTGGAGAACATCGAGGCGCAGGCGCGCACGCGCTTTCATGCGCTTCGGACCGCCGTTCCGACGGTTCCCTCCGAGATCGCGAACGCGGCCCACCGGGTTCGCCAGCAGGCGAGCGAACACGGCTTTGCTCCCGCGGCCATCCTTCTCCTTGGCATCGTCTGCGTGGGCGCGGCATTCGAGTGGCTGTTTCGCCGGACACTTCACAGGGCGAAATTCGAAAGCCCCGCCCTGGCACAGGCCTATGCCCAGTTCGGACCGCTGATCGTGTTCGCCGTGGTATCGGTTCTGATCTTCTTTGCCGTTAATTGGCCGCCGCTGCTGCGCGTCGTCGTGCTCTATTCGCTGCTCTCGATCATCGCTTATCGGCTGGTGATGGGGCTCTGCCGCATTGCGATGGATGTCGGCGGCACCTCGCGTTTTCATTACAGCCGGATCCGGATCTTCGCCGCGGTCCTCGCGTTTGGCATCGCAATTTGGGCAATGTGCCGTCCGCTGGGCGTCAATCCCGATGCGCGATCGGTCATCGTCTATATCTTTTCCGCAGCACTGTTCCTCATCGCGCTGGAAACGATCTGGCACCGGCCATTTGATCGGAAGGGCAATCCACCGACGCGCACCGGCAACATCGTTGCGTCCCTTTATCTTGCAGCCCTCTGGCTGCTGTGGTGCATCAATTTCAGCGGCCTCTTCTGGATCGGCATCTACGCCGTGGTCCTTCCCCGGATCCTTTCGGGGGCGGAACGCGTCACCAGCGCCTTCGCCCTGGCGCGCTGGAGCGAAGGCGCCGCCAACTCACCGCGCATGGTCCTGCTGGTCAGGGGCGTCCGGGCTCTCATCATCCTGCTCGCGCTAGGCTGGCTCGGCCTTGTCTGGCGCTACAATCCGAACGTCATCGCGCGCGACAATCCCCTTTTCCAGACGCTGGTCTATGGACTGTTCAAGAGTATCATCATCCTGCTGATCGCGGATCTGGCCTGGCAGCTTGCCAAGGCCTACATCGATAGCAGGCTGCCTTCCGCCGAGAGCGACGTGGGTCTCGCTCCTGACGTCATCGCCAGGCGGGCACGCATGCGCACGCTGCTGCCGATCTTCCGCAACGCGCTTGCCGCCGTGCTGATCTGCGTCGCCGCCATGACCGTCCTTGCGGAAATGGGCGTCCAGATTGGCCCCCTCATTGCGGGCGCCGGCATCTTTGGCGTGGCCATCGGCTTCGGCTCGCAGACCCTGGTCAAGGATATCGTCAGTGGCGTGTTCTACCTGATGGACGACGCCTTCCGCGTCGGCGAATGGATTGAGAGCGGCAGCTATAACGGCGTGGTGGAATCCTTCAGCCTGCGCTCGATCCGCCTCAGGCACCACCGCGGCTCGGTCTTCACCGTCCCCTTCGGCGAACTGGGCGCCATCCGCAACGGCAGCCGCGACTGGACGGTCGACAAGTTCCGCATCCGCGTTCCGTTCAAGACCGACATCAACAAGGTTGGCAAGATTGTCAAGGAGATCGGCAAGCAATTGCTGGAGGATCCGGAACTCGGGCCCCACTTCATCAAACCGTTGAAGATGAAAGGTGTCGAACAGATCGGCGAATTCGGTATCGAGATCAGCTTTGGCTTCACGGCACGCCCCACAGGCGAGCAGACGGCTATACGCCGCCGCGCCTATACCATGATCACCCAGGCCTTCGCGGAGAACGACATCTCCTTTGCCCAGCCTACCTTCCAGGTCGGCGGCGAGGAAAAGGAAGGCGCAGCTGCGGCCGCACTCTACAAGCACCAGGCCGATGCTGCTGCAGCAGCGGCAGCGGCAGGCGGCGGCGGTAGTGGAGGACCGTAATCCTTCGATCCATTCGTTGGGAGGCGCCGCGATAGCGCGCCTTCACCACGGCATCGGTCGCGGCAGCCTTCGCAGGGCGGTAGGCAAGCCTGTTCAGGCGAATGCCGGAGACGCCTCGCACAGCGCGATCTTGAGCTTTTCCATTGCACGGTTCTCGATCTGGCGAACCCGCTCCTTGGATATGCCGAGGTCGGCGCCGAGTTCCTCCAGCGTCGAACTGCTGTCTGCCAGCCTTCGGGCGCGGATGATCTTCATCTCGCGCTCGTTGAGCCGCGACAGCGCCCGTTGCAGCCAAGCCCTCCGGCGTTCACCGTCGATCATCTCGGTGACCTCCTCGTCAGGCAGCGGCGCATCGCTGGCGAGAAAGTCCTGGTGGCTCGCGCCGCCCTCCTCGCCGCCCGAAACCGGCGCCTGCAGGGAAACGTCCGACGATGCCAGCCGCGCGTCCATGTTACGCACGTCAGCTGTGCTGACCTTCAGCGCGCCCGCGATCTCGTTGTAGATCGTCTCTGACGTCAGGTTCACGTCTCCACGGGCAATGCGCGCGCGCAGCCGCCGCAGATTGAAGAAAAGCGCCTTCTGCGCCGAACTGGTGCCGCCGCGCACGATCGACCAGTTGCGCAGCACGTAGTCCTGGATCGACGCACGGATCCACCAGGTCGCATAGGTCGAAAACCGCACCTCCCGCTCCGGCTCGAAACGGGCCGCCGCTTCCAGAAGGCCGATATATCCCTCTTGCAGGAGATCGTTGAAGGGCAGACCGAAATTGCGGAAGCGTGCGGCAATCGAAATGACGAGGCGCATGTGCGCCATCGCGATCCGATTTCGAGCCTCCTGATCGTGATCCTTTCGCCAGGCCACGGCCAGAGCCTGCTCTTCGTCACGCTCCAGATAGGGTGCGGACATGGCGATCTTGATCATGCGACGATCTGCGGCGGTGGTAGCCATTGGCGTCTCCCCTGAGCCGGGATTGAAAGGATCCACGATCAACCCGACCGCGGTATTCACCTGACAATGCATGCGTCTGCGGGATCTTCGCTGGGCGCCCTCCTTATGGGCTGCGAAGACCGAAGGCCTTGGAGGAGAAATCTCCCTGGATCTGTCACCTGCAAGGCATGTTACACTGCTCGTGGGCGCTGAGCGAGTGGTGAAATCTTGTAGCCGGTACGGCCTTCTCCCGGCTTGTCGATCCTTTCGAGATCTGGACGAAAGAGCGGGCAAGAGTGAACTGCCGCAAAGAATCAGACGTGCCAGCACGAATTGTCATTCGAATTGAATGCGTGCGGTGCAAAAAAGTTCCAACAAAAAACCCGGCTGGAGGGCCAGCCGGGTTGAATGATGAAGCGGATGGGAGCGCCTCAGGCGGCTTCGTCCTGCGCGTCGTCCTCTTCGATAACCTTGCCGCGCTTCGGCCCCTTGTTCAGGTTGGCCTCGACGAGACGAACGGCCTCGGTTTCCGACATTTTGTTGACGGCGGCGATTTCGCGCGCCATGCGGTCGAGTGCAGCTTCGTAGAGCTGACGCTCTGAATAGGATTGCTCAGGCTGATTCTCGGCACGGTAGAGGTCGCGCACGACTTCTGCGATCGAGATCAGGTCGCCGGAATTGATCTTGGCATCGTATTCCTGCGCGCGGCGCGACCACATGGTGCGCTTCACGCGGGCCTTGCCCTGGACAACCTTCAACGCGCGGTCGACGAAATCGGTCTCGGAGAGCTTGCGCATGCCAATGGAAACGGCCTTGGCGACCGGAACCTTCAGGCGCATCTTGTCCTTTTCGAAGTCGATGACAAAAAGCTCGAGCTTCATGCCGGCGACTTCCTGCTCTTCGATGGCGACGATCTGGCCGACACCGTGAGCCGGATAAACGATGGATTCACCGGTCTTGAAACCCTGACGCGTGGAAGATTTCTTCTGCTGGATCGTCATTCTATTCAAATACTCCCTGTAACGCTCCCGGCAAAGCCGGGGCCGGGTCAAGAAGGCCCGGGAAAGACGGAGACACCGTCGGAGTGACACCATTCCTGGTCCGGCCAACAAGGCACAAACGAAAGTGGCGGCGCGAACACGAAACAGCAACGCTGACGTGGCTTATGAAAGTGAGCGGCGCCTTTGGGATCGTTTGCTTTCGTGGTGGTGTTCGGGCACACCAAGTGCCTCAACGTGGATCAGTGTGCGGACCCTACCACAAAAAAGTGCGGAAATCAATAATTTGCTTCGCATGGGTCATCAAGCCTGCCCTATCACTTTCGGGCTGGCTCGTCGTGTTTTCCCCAGTTCGAACGTCGCCTGCCGGCGCTTGTGGCCGGATCAGTCGCCCTGACCGGGCTCGGCGGAGAAGTACTTTTCGTACTTTCCTTCCTCACCGTCATAGGCCTTCGCTTCGGCCATCGCATCCTTCTTGACCGTGATGTTCGGCCAGATCTGTGCGAATTCCGCGTTGATCTTCAACCACTTGTCGAGTCCCGGCTCGGTATCCGGCTTGATGGCCTCGGCCGGACATTCCGGTTCGCACACGCCGCAATCGATGCATTCGTCCGGATGGATGACGAGAAAGTTCTCGCCCTCATAGAAACAGTCCACGGGGCAGACTTCGACACAATCCGTATACTTGCAGCGAATGCAATTGTCGGTCACGACGTACGTCATGAATAACTCCAGCGAATTTCCTTCACCGAGGGCGGGCGACCGTCACCTCTGCCGGGAGATCCCGGCGCGAAACAGGGAAACGGACTCCGAAAATGACGCCCGACAACCTCTGCTTCTGCTGTGGAGGTAACGGCTTTGGTACGGGTTTGCAAGAATAAAGCGTCCGGGAAATCGGCCCGTTGCGGGACAGTTTTCTAATCGTCCGGCGGATCGAAACGCCCGCGCAGCGCATCGGTTTCGCGTCGCTCCCGTTTCGTCGGGCGGCCGGCGCCACGCTCGCGCGTCACCTGTTCGAAAAGGTTGCCCTCGTCGCCCGGCAGCGGCGGCGGCGTCTGGTCCTCATAGAGCGTGCGGGCTTCCTCGTAGGGGCCGCGACGCACGCCTGGCAGGAGCACCTTCACCACCAGGTCGCGGCGGTCAAGCGACAGGATGATCGTGTCGCCGACCTTGACATTGAACGACGGTTGCCGGACCGGCTGCCCGTTGACAGAGACGTCGCCCTGCTCCACCGACTTCGCAGCCAGCGAGCGAGATTTTCGCAGGCGGGCGAAGAACAGCCACTTGTCGATCCGCTGGCGGCCCTGGGCGGGCTCACCTCGATCCGATGGCTGTCCGCGCCCATCCGTCATGCCGCTACTTCTTCATCTGCTCCTTGAGAGCGGCCAGCTTGGCGAAGGGCGAATCCGGATCGATCGGCTTCTCCTTGCGCGGCGGGCGCGCCTCGAATTTCACGGGCTTGCCGCCACGATCGTCCCGCGACGGACGGTCGTTCCGCTCGCTGCGCTCCGGCCGGCCGCCCTGCGGCTTTCCGTCGCGCCCCTTGGCGAATTCGGGACGCCCGCCCTGGCGGGGCCCGTCCCGCCGGTCGCCGTCACGGCGTTCGCCGTCGCGACGCCCGCCACCCTGCTTCTGTCCGCGGCGATCATCCTGGCCCTGGCCGCCCTGGGAATGATTGCGCTGGCCATGATTGCGCTGACCCTGTCGGGCATTGTCGTTACGACCGCCAGGACGCCACAGGAGAACGGGACGCACTTCTGCCGGCGCTTCGTCCGTGGCCGGAGCTGCTTGCGGCGGAGTTTCGTCGGCAGCCGGCACGTCCTCGGACACGGCAGCTTCGGATGCCTGGTTTTCGGCAGCCTCGGCTACGGGCGCAGCATCGCCGGCGGCGGCAGTCTCGGTCTCGCCTTCCGCGTCGGCATCGTCCACCGACGCCGCAGCCTCCTCGGCGGGCGCTTCTGCCGCGACCTCGCCCTCGGGCTTTCCTGCGACCTTCGCATCTTCCGCACCAAGGAAAGCGGCTGCTTCTTCCGGCTTGACGCTATCGGCGCGATAGCCAAGCCCCTTCAGGATTTCTTCCATGTCGTCCGGCGTAGCACCCAGAATGGAGAGCATCGACGTGGTCGCCGTGAAACGGCGGCCGTCATAGGCGCCTTCCGGGCGTGGCGTTGTTCCCGGCTTCCACTGCAGCAGCGGCCGGATGATATCTGCAAGCCTCTCGAGAATGTCGATGCGCACAGCGCGCTTGCCGAGGAAGCGGAAGCCCGCAAGCTTGTAGAAGGCCCGCTCGAAGCTGGGGTCGGTGACGATGGACGTGCGTCCCGCCGCCAGCGCCGGGATCAGTTCACCGTATCCCGGCTTGTCGAGGCCGTCGTTCTTCAGCGCCCAGAGCAAGGTGATCAGCTCGGCCGGAGCCGGCTTCAGAAGCGCCGGCATGAATATGTGATAGGCTCCAAAACGAATGCCGTGCTTGCGGATAGAGGCGCGCGCCTCCTGGTCCAGCGACTTCACGTCATCTGCGACGTCGCGCCGGAACAGAACACCAAGGCTCTCGACGAGCTGGAATGCCAGCCCCTTGGCAAGGCCCTGCAGGTCTTCTGCGCGCGACAGATCATCGAGCGGCTTGAGCACGGTGGCGATATGGTGATTGACGAAGCGCTCGATGCGCGCCGCGACGTGGTCGCGGGCGCTGCCGGTCAGCTGCTCGTCGGCAAGCACGATGACACGCGGGCGCATGACATGCTCGCTCGCCGCAAGACGGGCAACCGGATCGCCCAGCCAGCGAACCGTACCATCCGAGCCGATCGCCAGATCGCTATTGCCGGCGGCGTGAAGCCTGGCCGCGCGCGCTTCGAATTCCAGCGCGAGCGCCTTCTGGGCCGCGCCCTGCACCGCCTTCGCGTCAGGCCCTTCCGTGCCTGAAGCAAGCGTGAACCGGAATCCGGCCAACTGCCCCACATGATGTCCTTCGACGAAGACATCGCCATTCACACTGATTTCCGCTTCCAGCATCGCATTCTCTCTCAGGCGCTTCATGAGCACAGATGTCCTGCGATCAACAAAGCGTTTCGTCAACCTTTCATGTAACGCGTCGGACAATCGATCCTCGATTTCCCGCGTCTTTTCCTGCCAGTGTGTCGGATCGGCCAACCAGTCGGGGCGATTCGACACATAGGTCCATGTTCTTATCTGCGCGATTCGTGCCGAAAGCGTGTCGATCTCGCCATCGGTGCGATCCGCACGCCGAACCTGCTCGGCGAGGAAATCCTCGTTCACCGTACCGCGCCGGACGAGATCGGCATAGAGGGTAGAGATGAGATCGGCATGCTGCGCCGGCGTGATGCGGCGATAATCTGGCAGCGCGCAGGCCTCCCAGAGCTTTTCCACCCGTTCCGGCGTCGTTGCCATCTCCCTGATATCTGGATAGCGCGACAGGTGCTCCAGCGCCTGCTGGTCGACCGCCGGCAACGCGCGAGCCAGCCCGCTGACGGCCGGCGGCGCGTCGAGGCTCGCCTTGAGGTTGGCGATCGACGAAAAATCGAGCCGCTTGGAGCGCCATTGTAGCACGCGGACGGGATCGAATTCGTGCGCCTCGATCCGTTCGACCAGTTCCGGCTCGAAAGGATCCACCCTCCCGGTCACGCCGAAGGTCCCGTCGCGCATATGGCGGCCGGCACGACCTGCGATCTGCCCGAGCTCGCCCGGATTGAGATTACGGTACTGATAGCCGTCGAACTTCCGATCCTGCGCGAAGGCGACATGGTCCACGTCGAGATTGAGACCCATGCCGATGGCGTCGGTCGCAACGAGATACTCGACATCACCCTCCTGGTAGAGGCCGACCTGGGCGTTGCGGGTGCGCGGCGAAAGCGCCCCCAGGACGACCGCCGCACCGCCCCGCTGGCGACGGATCAGTTCGGCGATCGCATAGACCTCGTCGGCAGAAAAAGCGACGATGGCCGTTCGCTGCGGCAAGCGCGTGATTTTCTTCGACCCCGCATAGAACAGCTGCGAAAGGCGCGGGCGCTCGACCACGTTGATGCCCGGCAGAAGATGTTCGAGGATCGGCTTCATGGTCGCCGCCCCAAGCAGCAGCGTCTCCTCGCGGCCACGCAGATGCAGGATGCGGTCGGTGAAGATGTGGCCGCGCTCAAGATCGCCGGCGAGTTGCACCTCGTCGATCGCCACGAAGGCGGCACGCGTCTCGCGCGGCATCGCCTCGACGGTGCAGACGGAATAGCGCGCCATATGTGGAGAGATCTTCTCCTCGCCGGTCACAAGCGCCACGTTGTGATGGCCGACCTTCTCGACGAGTCGCGTATAGACCTCACGCGCCAGCAGCCGGAGCGGCAGTCCGATCACGCCCGTTTCATGCGCCACCATGCGTTCGATTGCGTAATGGGTCTTGCCGGTATTGGTCGGCCCGAGCACCGCGGTGACACCGCGGCCGCTCAATGTCATCGGTGCAGCAGACAAGGCTTGCCTCGGAGAGTATCGATCGTCCGGCAACGGGAGCCCGCCGCCGGCAACACAAATGCCCATGGCAGCGCAAGATAGCAAGGGTAGGTTCGGACTTGAGGCCCATTTAACGCGGACATACAGGCGATTGCATGTGCGCAGATGCCGATTTGGAACAGTCTGCGAACGAATCGGAGACGAAACGAAGACTCCGGCTGATTCAGGTTTTGTTCCCTACAGCATGTTGGTGACCAGCCGATTTCGTGCCCCAGATGTTGAATCCGGGCCTCACGCAAGCCGAGTCCTGCAGCGGCGCCCGCAACCTTGCGTCAAAGGGCTGTAAAGCCCCATCGCGAGGTATGCTTAATACTTCCTTGGACTTAGTCCTGAAGGGTGCGTCTCTAGCCGGCAGGAGGCAGGAACCGCCACACCGTCGTGCGCTTGACCTCGCTGTCTTCCAGCGCTCGCGTCACCTGAACCTCATAGGTCGAAAGCTGCGTCATGCCCTCGCGCGGACAGTAGGACCGCCCCGGATCGCCGACGAGCACCATGGCTCCCCTCGCCGCAAGTGCGGAAAACCAGGGAATCAGAACGTCTGCGAAACTCTTGTCGTAGAAAACGTCGCCGGCGAGGACGACGTCCCAGCCTTCATCCTCACCCACAATGTCTTCGAGACTGGTGCGCAGGGCGACGTCGTTCAATTGCGCGTTCAGGCGGATCGCCGTCCCGCTCCATGGATCGATGTCCGCCGCCAGCACGTCCACCGCACCCGCTCGCTTCGCCGCGATCGCCACCAGGCCGGAGCCGCTGGCAAAATCCAGCACCTTGCGGCCGCAAACCACGTCCGGGTGATCGAGCAGGTAGCGTGCCAGCCCCTGCCCGCCGGCCCAGGCAAAGGCCCAGAACGGCGGCGGCAGACCGATCTCCTCGAGCTCCTCTTCCGTCTTCAGCCAGAGGTCATGCGCTTCGGACGCAAGCCGCAGCCTGATTTCCGGCACGTGCGGGGGCGACAGGATCGCGGTATTGTCGAGGATGAAGCGTTCGGGATCGGTCTTCACGGGGTGTCAGCGCGGGGGATTTTCGAGCCCGCCCATGCGGCAGACCTCGATCCATTCCTCCTCCGTCACAGGCTGGACGGACAGCCGCATGGAGGTGACGAGCGACATGTTGTGGAGTTTCGGGTTGGCCTTGATCTCCTTCAGCGAGACCGGCTTCGGCATGTCACAGACGGCGCGGATGTCGACGCAGTCCCAACGGGGATCATCCCCCGCCGTCGAATCGGGATGAGAAAGCGCGCAGACCTCGGTGATGCCGACGATATCGAGTCCCTCGTTGGAGTGGTAGAAGAACCCCTTGTCGCCGATCTTCATGGCCCGCATGTTGTTGCGCGCAAGATAGTTGCGCACGCCGTTCCATTCCGTCCCCTTCTCGCCGGCATCCTTCTGCATCTGCCACGACCATTTGAAGGGCTCGGACTTGTATAGCCAGTATGCCATCGGCGTCAGGCCTCCGGATTGTTGAAGACCCAGTTCCACGGCTTTACGTCGACCGTCGCGAACAGCCCGGCCTTGGCATAGGGGTCGGCTTCAGCCAGCTCACGGGCCGCTTCGATGCTGTCGGCCTTGACTACCACAAGGCTGCCATTGGGCTTGCCGTCGGCGTCGAGAAACGGGCCGGCAAAAGCAAGCTTTCCCTCCTCGTTCAACCTGTTGAGATGCGCCACATGTTCGGGGCGGGTGTCGAGGCGCAGCTGCAGGGCACCGGGCTTGTCGGTGCAGAGGATCGCAAAAAGCACGACTTATCCTTTCTCTCTGAATTCCTGGGTAATGGGACGGGTCATCAGTTTTCCGATCGCCGTCGGCAGATCCAGCCTGCCATCGATGATGGCAGCAACCGCATCCGTGATGGGCATGTCGATCTTGCGCTCGGCGGCCACCTGCGAGGCGACGCCGGCGGCAAAGGCGCCTTCGACGAGGTCGCCCGACCAGCCGTCGGCATTGCCCTGCCGCCCTAGCGCGATGCCGAAGCGCAGGTTGCGCGACTGGTGGCTGGTGCCGGTGAGAACGAGGTCACCGAGCCCCGACAGGCCCGTCACTGTGGCGGCATCGCCGCCATGCGCGGCAACGAAGCGCGACATCTCCGCAAGCCCGCGCGAAATCAGCGCGGCGCGGGCGGAGTCGCCCAGGCCCGCCCCCTCGACGATGCCGCAGGCGATCGCCAGCACGTTTTTCAACGCCCCGCCGAGTTGCACCCCGATCCGGTCTGCGGACGGATAGAGCCGGAAGGTCGGGCCGGAAAGGAGGCGCGCAAGTTCGGCGGCCTTCTCCATCGTGGCCGCCGCGACGACCATGGCCGTCGGCAGCCCGCGGGCAATATCGGCCGCAAAGCCGGGGCCGGAAAGAACCGCGACATGCTGGCGCGGCAACTCCTCTTCCAGAACGTCGGTCAGTAGGCGCCCGCTCGATTTTTCCATGCCCTTGGCGCAGACGACGACCGAAGCGCCGTCGGCAAGAAACGCGGCAAGCTCCCGCGCAGCCTCACGCTGCGCCTGAGACGGCATGGCGAACAGAACGACCGGCGCCTGCCTGAGGACGGCCGGGTCGGTCGTAACGCCGAGGGACGCCGACAATGCGATGCCCGGCAGCACGGCCTCGCTTCGCCGTGTGTCGCGGATCTCGCGCACGGTCTCGTCGCGCCGTGCGAGCAGGGCGACGGAAACATCGCCCGTCTGTGCCACCACGGTGGCAAGGGCCGTGCCGAACGCACCGGCACCGACAACCACGACATGCGGGTTCGAACTCATGCCTTCGCCCCCCTCTTGCCGGAGCCGAGGATGGCGGCAGCGTCGGCATCCAGTGGCCAGCGCGAGCGCGGAGATACCGACAATTCGTCTGCGGCCAGGCCCGCGGCCATGCGCTCAAGGCCGGCCCAGGCAATCATCGCCGCATTGTCGGTGCAAAGGACGAGCGGCGGCGCGACGAAGCGGAAGCGGTTACGGTCGCAAAGCTCCTGCAGTGTCGCGCGCAGGACCTTGTTGGCGGCAACGCCGCCTGCGACCACCAGCACCGGCTGGGAGACGTCCGGAAACTCCTGGCGGAAGCGTTCAAGGCCGCGTCCGATCCTGTCCTGCAGCGTGCGGGAAACGGCTTTCTGGAACGAGGCGCAGATGTCTGCCACGTCCTGCTCTGAAACGGGCTGGATCGACTGCGCCGCCTGGCGAACCGCCGTTTTCAATCCCGAAAAGGAGAAATCCAGCCGCTTTTCGCCGACCAGCGGCCTCGGAAAGGTGAAGCGGTCCGCATCGCCGGATGCGGCCGCCCGTTCGACCGCGGGACCGCCGGGATAGGGAAGGCCGAGAAGCTTGGCCGTCTTGTCGAAGGCCTCGCCGAGCGCATCGTCGATGGTCGTTCCCCAGCGCTCGTATTGACCCACGCCGCGCACCAGCACGAGCTGCGTATGCCCGCCGGACACGAGGAGCATCAGATAGGGGAAATCCAGCTTGTCGGTGAGGCGCGCGGTCAGTGCATGCCCTTCGAGATGGTTGACGGCATAGAGCGGCTTTGCTGTGGCGCGCGCAATCGCTTTTCCCGTCATCAGACCGACGATGAGGCCGCCGATCAGGCCCGGCCCGCTGGTCGCGGCAATAGCGTCGATGTCGGCCAGTGTCATGTTCGCTTTCGCGAGGGCCTGACGGATCAGATCGTCCAGTGCTTCCACATGGGCGCGCGCCGCAATTTCCGGAACGACCCCGCCATAGGCGCTATGTTCGTCCAGCTGGCTGAGCACGACATCGCCGAGAATCGTCCCCTGTCCGGCCTCATCGCGCACGACGACAGCAGCGGCAGTTTCGTCGCAGCTGGTTTCAATGCCAAGGATGGTCAGGTGGGACGACATGAAGCACGCTGTTTCATTGCGATGGTGGCAAAAGCCGGTTACGAGAGCTTCCGGTAACAACGGATCAACGCGGATGCAAACAAAACCTTTCAGGATCGGCACGCGCGGCAGCCCGCTCGCACTGGCACAGGCGCACGAGACGCGCGCGCGCCTGATGCAGGCGCACGGCCTGCCCGAGGAGATGTTCGAGATCGTCGTGCTCTCCACGAAGGGCGACCGCATCACCGACCGACCGCTGTCGGAAATCGGCGGCAAGGGGCTGTTTACCGAGGAGATCGAAGCACAGCTGTTTTCCGGCGACCTCGACTTCGCCGTGCATTCCTCCAAGGACATGCCGACCCGCCTCCCGGACGGTCTGGAACTTGCCGCGTTCCTGCCGCGCGAAGACGCGCGCGACGCCTTTGTCGGCCGGACGGCGGCAAAGCTTCTCGACCTCCCGCACGGTGCGACCGTCGGCTCCGCATCGCTGCGGCGGCAGGCGCAGATCCGCAAGCTGCGGCCTGACATCAATGTGGTGACGTTCCGCGGCCAGGTCGATACGCGTTTGCGCAAGCTCGCCGAAGGGCAAGCGGATGCCACGCTGCTCGCCTACGCGGGCCTGAAACGGATCGGCAAGCAGAACGTCGCCACGCAAATCCTCGATACCGACATGTTCCTGCCTGCCCCCGCGCAAGGCGCGATCTGCGTCGAAGCTCGGATCGGCGACCGCCGGATAGGCGAACTGCTGGATGCGATCAACGACCGGGCGACGAGCGACGCTGTAACGTGCGAACGCGCCTTCCTTGCCGTGCTCGACGGTTCCTGCCGGACGCCGATCGCGGGATATGCCGTCTGCGAGGCGGGCCGACTTCGCTTCCGCGGCATGATTCTGACGCCCGACGGCTCCCGTTTCCATGAAGCGCGGAGTGAAGGAATGGCAAGGGACGCCAAAGAACTGGGCGAACAGGTGGGCCATGCCGTCCGTGAAACGGCCGGCACGTCGTTCTTCGACGGGTGGCGTTGATGCGCGTTCTCGTCGTGCGACCGCAGGCTTCGGCAGAACGGACCGCCGCGAAACTCTCAGCCCTTGGCCACACGCCGGCTGCCGTCGCGCTGGTAAAGCCGGTGCACGATCCGCAGGCGGCACTGGCCGGCCTGTACCGCCAGCATTCGGCAATCGCGATCACGAGCGCGGAGGCAGCAAGGGTGCTTGGGTCCATCGGACCCGAGATCGACCGGCACCTGCTGACCACCGTTTTCGCAGTCGGCCGCGCAACTGCGCGAGCGGCGAACGAAGCTGGCTTTCGCACCGTTCTTGCCGCAGAAGGCAGCGACGGCAACAGCCTCGCTGACCTGATCATCTCGCATCGCCAGCAATACGGTGTTCCGGCCTATCCGCTGCTCTATCTGGCGGGCGTGCCCCGTTCCAGGCAACTCGAAAAGCGCCTGGATGCGGAGGAGGTCGCCTATGACATCGCCGAATGCTACCGCATGGAGGCCGTGCGCCCGAAGCGGGCGGAATTGCGGCCGCTCATCCTCGACGAGCATGCCGATGCCGTGCTCCTCTATTCACGCGAGGCGGCGCGCCATTTCTTCGAACTGCCGCTCGTGAGCGAGCATCTGGACAGCCTCGAAAATACGCTGTTCCTGTGCATCAGCCGTAACGTCGCTTCCGTGGTGCCGGAACGCTTCTCGAAATCCGTCGTTGTAGCGGCGATGCCAACCGAAGAAGCGCTGCTGGACCTGCTCTGAGAAGCTGTACTCGGACCGCTTCCGCCGATCGATCGCCGCTTAAATCGAAGGAGGGGCTTTCCCTCGCCACCTTCCCTTACTAGTTTTACCTATCGCATTGCAAAACAAGGAGGCCGTCATGGAACCGGAAAAGCCGACACGCCGAAAGAAGGCAGGCGAGCCTCCCGTGACCATCGACCTCGAAGCGTCTCCGTCAACGGAAGACGCAAAGGACCCTATCCAGCCGGACATGCCATCCGACGTGCAGCCTGCCGATCCCACGGCGCCCGCCAACGCCGCGGATGCCCCCGTTTCCGCGGCCGCGGAGACGCCGGCCGAGGATCCTGCCCCTGCTTCACATTCCTCTGCGGGCGGCACGACGACGGAAGCCTTCTCGCAGCCTCGTTTCGATGAGCACCCCAAGCCGGAGCACCGGGCCGGAAAATCCGGCGCTTTCGCCGCGGCCATCGTCGGGGGCCTCGTGGCGCTCGCAGGTGCCGGCGCCCTGCAGTATGGCGGGTACCTCCCGGCGCTTGGGCCGGAGGGACGGAACGGCGGCGACATGACCGCGGTCAGGGCTGAGGTCGAAACGCTGAAGACGCGCCTTTTAGCTCTGCAGTCCTCAGCAAACTCTTCGGCCACCGACCTTCAGCCTATAGAGACGCGACTGTCTGCGCTTGAGCGGGCGACGACGGACAGCCCCGCTGGCGCAGCGCTCGGCGAAGAGGCCCAGCAGTCGATCGCGACGCTGGAGGCGACCGTCGCAAAATTGAGCTCGGACATGGCCGCGCTGCGGGAGCAGGCGGCAACAGCCGAACGTGCCGCTGCCGATCGCTCCGCACAGCTGGGCCAGCGGATCGACGCGGCCGAGCAGAAGCTTGCCGAGCCGCGCAGCGACGTGGCGATGGCGCGTGCCGTGGCAGCGACCGCGTTGAAGACGGCGATCGATCGCGGCGGCCCTTATCTGGCCGAGCTCGAAGCCTATGTCAGCGTCTCGCCCGACGACCCGTCGGCCGCCACGCTTCGGGCGCAGGCCGCTACCGGCGTGCAGTCGCGCTCCGATCTCGTTCGCGATTTCCAGCCGATCGCCGACCGGATGATCGAGGCGGTCCATCAGCCGTCCGGCGACCAGGGTATCGTCGCGCGGCTGATCGCAAGCGCGTCGTCCGCCATTACGGTGCGTCCCGTCGGCAGCGTCGAGGGCGACACGCCCGAGGCCATCGTCGCGCGAATCGAAAACAAGCTGCAGAACGGCGACTTGAAGGGCGCAGAGATCGAATGGCAGACGCTGCCCGAAGTCGCCCGCAATGCCGGCGCGGACTTCAAGACGGCGCTCGATCAGCGGATCGCGGTCGAAGAGAGCGTCGGCGCCATCGTATCCGGCGCCATGACGCAGAACGGCAACCAGAACTGAGGGGCGGGCGAAAATGACAAGATTGCTGTTCTTCGTTGTGATCGTCCTGGCACTCGGCGCAGGCTTTGCCTGGCTCGCCGACCGGCCCGGCGAACTGTCGATCATTTGGCAGGGTCAGCGCATTGCGATGAGTCTGATGGTGGCGGCGACGATAGCGGTTTCCATAATCGCGGCCATCCTTTTCACCTGGTGGGTGCTGCGCGTCGTGCTGACCTCGCCCTACGCGCTCCAGCGCCACTTCCGCGCCCGCAAGCGCGACCGCGGCTATCAGGCGCTGTCGACCGGGCTTATCGCGGCGGGCGCAGGCGACGCGGCGTCTGCCCGCAAGATGCTGGCGCGGACCAAGGGCCTCATCAACGCTGATCAGGAGCCGCTCGTCCATCTCCTCGAAGCGCAGGCGGCCCTCATCGAGGGGCATCATGACGAGGCGCGCCGGAAGTTCGAGCTGATGGCCGACGATCCGGAAACGCGAGAACTGGGGCTGCGCGGACTGTACCTCGAAGCACGCCGCCTGGGCGCTGCCGAGGCAGCGCGGCAATATGCCGAACGCGCCGCCGAAAATGCGCCGCAGCTTCCCTGGGCGGCCGATGCGGTTCTCGAACATCGCTCGCAGACGGGCGAGTGGGATCATGCCCTGAAACTACTGGAACAGCACAAGGCGGCCTCGCCGGAAGAGCGCAAGCAGCTCGATCGGCGCAAGATGGTGATCCTGACGGCCCGCGCCGGCGCAAAGCTGGAAAGCGAAACCGATCCCAAGGGGGCAAGAGACGATGCGCAGGCTGCCCTCAAGATCGACGAGACGTTCATTCCCGCGGGCCTGATCGCCGCCAAGGCCTATCTGCGCGAAGGCAACCTGCGTAAGGCCTCCCACATTCTCGAACGCCTCTGGAAGGCAACGCCGCATCCGGACGTGGCGCGCCTGTTCATCCATTCCCGCGCCGGGGATTCGGCACTCGACCGCTTCAAGCGTGCCCAGAAGCTGGAGGCGCTGCACCCAAACAACGCGGAGACGCTGTTTGCCGTTGCGCAGGCCGCACTGGACGCACGCGAATTTGCCGTCGCGCGGACAAAGGCGGAAGCGGCCGCGCGGCTGGCGCCGAGCGAGCGCGCCTATCTGCTCCTTGCCGATATCGAGGATGCGGAGACGGGCGATCAGGGCCGCATCCGGCACTGGATGAACCAGGCGCTGAAGGCGCCGCGCGATCCGGCCTGGACGGCGGACGGCATCACCTCGCCGGAATGGCTGCCGGTGTCGCCGGTGACGGGCAAGCTGGATGCCTTCGAGTGGAAGACGCCGGTCAGCGAGTGGCAGGGGCCTGTGGAAGAAGGCGCTGCCAACCCCGCCGAGGAGGCGATCCGCACGCTTCCGCCGGTCGCCATACCCGACCGCCGCCCGAAGGACCGGCCGACCGAGCCGGAAAAGCCGGCAACTCGCGTGCCGGATCCGATCGAAATCCGTCAAGCCGCCGAAAGTGAACCGGCAGCGCCGGCCACGCCGGCGAAATCACCAGTCTCGCCAGTGTCGCCGCAGGACGAGCCGAAGCCGTTCTTCGGCGGGCTTCCCGATGATCCGGGGGTCAAGAATGAAAACCACCGGGCGTCGAGCAACGGCAGCAGCAGCTTTCGCCTATTCTAGGGCAGATGATTCCGGCAATCACTTGGAAGCATTCGCCGTATATGCTTGGAAAGAGCGTGTCGCAGATCTCCAGGTTTGCGACCGCTTTGGATATACGCAGCCACATTGCGTAACGTAAGGGGCGACATGTTCGATCGACTGCAGCGTTTCCTCTCCGGCCTTTCGGGCGGCGAAAAGAAGACCTTTGCCCCCGGCGATCCGCGCCTGGCCGTGATGGCACTTTGCATCCAGGTCATGGAATCGGACGGCCGGGTACTCGACGCGGAGCGCGCAGCACTCCGCGAGCGGTTCCGCACACTATACGGCCTGGACAAGGGGGAACTCGACGACCTGGTGGAAGCAGGAACGGCTGCCGCCAATGAAGCGATCGACTTCTTTCAGTTCACCTCCGAGCTGAAGCGGCAACTGTCTGAGGACCAGCGGGTGGATCTGGTCGGTCTTCTGTGGGAGATCGTCTATGCGGACGGGGAACGCAGCGAACTCGAAGACGACGCCATCTGGCGGATCGCCGAGCTGTTGGGCGTTTCAGGCCGCGAGCGGATCATGAAGCGTCAGGAGGTCGCGGGCAGACAAGGAGACGGCAAACCGGCCGGAGAAGAGTAGCCTGCCGAGACCGATCGAGGCGTCGGATGCGGGCGCGTCGCCGGCAATCGGGTGGACAGGGTCACTGGCCTCTGACATTTTGCAACCCGAGAACGCATCGCGCGCACATCGTCAGAGGAGCGCGGGTGCGTCAGGACCTGGACCAGATGCTGCAGAAAACACGCCACCCGGGAGAAAAGCGCCCGATCCTCGTCGTCCTCCATCAGGAGACCTCCAGTCCCGGTCGCGTAGGCCAGATCCTCCAGCAGATGGGTTATCCGCTCGATGTCCGCAGGCCCGTGCTCGACGATCCGCTGCCCGAAACGCTCGATGGACACGCAGGCGCGGTCGTCTTCGGCGGGCCGATGAGCGCCAACGACGAATTCGACTACGTCAAACGCGAGATTGACTGGTTGTCCGTGCCTCTCTCCGAAGACCGGCCGTTTCTCGGCATTTGCCTGGGCGCGCAAATGCTGGTCCGCCATCTCGGGGGCGAAGTCGGGCCGCATGTCGATGGAATGACGGAGATCGGCTGGTACCCGCTATGCCCGACCGAGCAGGGCCGCGAAATGATGGCCTGGCCGTCCATGGTCTACCAGTTTCATCGCGAGGGCTTCACGATCCCCTCCGGCGCCACGCTTCTGGCCACCGGCGAACACTACGAGAACCAGGCCTTCAAATATGGCGCCAATGCCTGGGGCATACAGTTTCATGGCGAACTGACGCTCGCGATGATGCATCGCTGGGTGGTTCACGGCGCGCACCGCTTCGAGCTGCCGGGCGCACAGGTCGGTCGCGCCCATCTTGATGGCAGGCTGGTATACGATGCCGCCCTCAGGCAGTGGATGATGGGCTTCCTGGACCGGGTCTTTCACGAGAACTGACCCGCACATTTCTGTCATCCGGAGAGACGATCCTTCTCCGGAACGGCCAGCGAATCGATCCTGCGCAGTTTGGGGAACCAGAAGGCCCAGAGAATCGAGACCGCGATGGTGCCGATGCCCCCGACCACCACGGCAGGCACCGCACCGATTGCCGATGCCATCGTGCCGGCCCTGAACTCGCCGAGTTCGTTCGATGCGCCGATGAAGACCATGTTGACCGCCGTCACCCGACCCCGCAGCTCGTCCGGCGTCCAGAGCATGACGAGCGTATTGCGGACATAGACCGATATCATGTCGGAAGCGCCCATCAGGACCAGTGCCGCAATCGACAGCCACGCCCATTGCGACAGCCCGAAGACGACGGTGGCGAAGCCGAACAGGCCGACACCGATCAGCATCAGCCGGCCTGCCCGGTGGCGGAGCGGGTGCGCGGCGAGCCAGACAGCCATGGCGACAGATCCGACGCCCGGCGCCGAGCGCAGCAGCCCGAGCCCCCACGGGCCGAGTGCAAGGATGTCGCGAGCGAAGACGGGCATGAGCGCGATGGCGCCGCCGAGCAGCACCGCGAAAAGATCGAGCGAGATCGCACCCAGCACGACCTTCTCCGCGCGGATGTATCGGAACCCGGCAACGAGGCTCTCCCAGCTCCTCGCGGCACCCGCCATGCGCTGCGGCGGCTTGGGAATGGAGATGACGGCCGCCGATGCCAGAAGGAACAGAACGATGCTCACCACATAGGGTACGATCGGCCCTAGCCCGTAGAGCAGGCCGCCTGTCACGGGCCCGACGATCGTTGCCGTCTGCTGCGCCGTCGAATTCCACGCGATCGCGTTGGAAAGGTCCTTTGAGGGCACGAGATTGGGCGCAAGAGACTGCATCGCCGGGCCCAGGAACGCCCGCGCAATACCAAAAACGGCCAGGACCACGAAGACGGCCAGCGGTGCGAACAGGCTGAACGCCGTCAGTACCAGGAGTGCTGCAGCGCAAAGCGTGCAGACCACCAGGCAGACCGCCATGATCATGCGACGGTTGTAGCGATCGGCCACGGACCCCGTGACGAGGATCAGCAGCAGCGCCGGAGCGAACTGCACCAGCCCGATCAGGCCGAGCATGAAGGGATCGCCGGTGAGGTCGTACATCTGCCAGCCGACCGCCACACTGACGATCTGCGTCGAGAACGAATTGAAGAAGCGCGAGACGAAAAACCGGGCATAGGAAGCGTGCCGGAAGGCGGCGAACCGATGGCCTTCGATGGGCTTTGACATGCGGGCTGACTTTCATCTCTGCGGACGAACGCGACGCCGCGCATTAAACATGTTTGCGGGAGCAGCAATAGGGCCTACTTGCTGGCGAGGCGGCCAATGGCTACATGTGGACGCAAGTAACCGGAGACAACGAGACCAATATGATTGCGATCATCAACACCCTGCTGTTCATCATCAGCATCGCGTGGTTCATCATCATCGCATCGGCCATCTTTTCCTGGCTCTATGCCTTCAACGTGATCAACACCAACAACCAGGTCATCGCCTCGATCGGCCGCGCGCTCTACAACCTGACCGAGCCGCTCTATCGACCGATCCGCCGCTTCCTGCCTGACTTCGGCGGCGTCGACCTTTCGCCGATCGTGGTGCTGATCATCCTGTTCTTCCTGGAGCAGATCATCCGCAGCGTTCTGGCACCGGCACTGCTCGGTCTCTGATCCGCAGTTGCCCTATCGGCGGTTTGAGCACCACATTAGCCTGACCGTTCGCCTGACACCGAACGGTGGCCGCGATGCCTTGGACGGCGTCGCAACGGATGCCGCGGGAGAGCGACATTTGAAGGCGCGCGTTCGCATAGCACCGGAGAAAGGGCTTGCGAACATGGCCCTGATTGCACTCGTCGCGAAATCGGCCGGCGTGGCGAAGTCCGACGTCTCGATCCTCAGCGGCGACACGCAGAGAAAGAAAATCCTCCGGATCGAGGGCGATCCGGAGGATATCGTGAAGAGGCTTGGCCTCTGAAATCAAGGCACAAGCCGTGTGCCGGCTTACTTTGCTGCCTTGGCGCGCTCGATCGCTTCCTCGATGAGCTTGCCTGCGGTCGCAGCATCCTTCCAGCCGTAGATCTTCACCCACTTGCCGGGCTCGAGGTCCTTGTAGTGTTCGAAGAAGTGCTCGATCTGCTTCAGCGTGATTTCCGGCAGATCGGTATATTCCTTGACCTTCTCGTAGCGCAGCGTCAGGTGAGACGAGGGTACGGCGATGATCTTCTCGTCCTTGCCGGAATTGTCTTCCATCAGCAGAACGCCGATCGGGCGGACGTTGATGACGCAGCCCGGCACCAGCGGACGGGTCGAGGCGATCAGCACGTCGGCCGGATCGCCGTCTTCGGACAGCGTGTGCGGAATGAAGCCGTAGTTCCCCGGATAGGTCATCGGGGTGTAGAGGAAGCGATCCACGACAAGCGTGCCGGCATCCTTGTCCATTTCGTACTTGATCGGATGACCGCCGACCGGAACCTCGACGATGACGTTGACGTCGTTCGGCGGGTTCTTGCCAATGGAGATTGCATCGATGCGCATGAGGGCTCCGTTAAGTGCAGTGGAATTCCGCGGCTTCGTAAAGCGAAACCCGCTGCAACGCAACAAGCCATTGGTAGCGGTGGGCTCGGCGTGGCAGGTCAGGGCCGGTTGCCGCCTCAGTTTCCGGGCGCTGCACCGAAGAATGCAAGCCGGGTCAGCATGGTGTAGTGCGCCTCGGGCGCCATCAACGCCACGAAGACCAGCACGGCTATCGGCGGCAGAAGGATCGCATAGATCAGGGCCAGCCGCTCCCAGGCCATGTGCATGAAAACCGCGACGATGAGCCCCGCCTTCAACAGCATGAAGAGGATGATCAGCGACCAGCGCAAATAACCCTGTAGACCGATATAGTCGACGAGGTAGGAGCAGACGCTGAGGACGAACAGCAGCCCCCAAACGACGAGGTAGAGCTTGATCGGATGCTGCTGGTGCTCGGCCGGCGTGGCGGTCGAAGCCTGGACGTGTGCGGAGGGATCGACGGTTGCCTGCGCCATTGTACTGCCTCACCACAAATAGAAGAAGGCGAAGATGAACACCCAGACGAGATCGACGAAGTGCCAGTAGAGGCCCATGATCTCGACGATTTCGTAGCGCCCTTTTCGGCTCGTGAAAAAACCTCGCTTCCCCGTGTCGAAGTCGCCGCGAAAGACCTTGCGGGCGACGATGAACAGGAAGATCACGCCGATCGTGACGTGGGAGCCGTGAAAGCCGGTGATCATGAAGAAGGACGAGCCGAACTGGGCAGCCCCCCACGGGTTCTCCCACGGCCGCACCCCCTCATGAATGAGCTTAGTCCACTCGAACGCCTGCATGCCGACGAAGGCAGCACCGAGGATCGCCGTCAAGACCATCAGCAGCGCTGTTTTTCGTCGTTCGTGGCGGTAACCGAAATTGACTGCCATCGCCATGGTGCCGCTGGAGGTGATCAGCACGAACGTCATGATGGCGATCAGGATCAGCGGGATTTCGTGACCGGCGATCGTCAGCGCGAAGACCTCGCTGGGGTTGGGCCACGGTACCGTAGTCGACATGCGCGCGGTCATGTAGGCGATCAGGAAACAGCCGAAGATGAAGGTATCGCTGAGCAGGAAGATCCACATCATCGCCTTGCCCCAGGAGACGTTCTTGAACGCCTGCTGGTCGGAGGCCCAGTCGGACACGAAGCCGCGCATGCCGCCAGACTGAAGATATGCCCCCGACTGCGCCTGTGAGTGCGGCTGTGCGACAGGGGTTTGCACGCTCTCGGCCATCGCCCGCTCTCCTTACGTGATCAGTTGGCGGCAGAATTCGACGACGCGTCCGGCCCAGCCGGCAAACAGCCCCAGCAACACCAGCCACACCGCAAGCATGAAGTGCCAGTAGACAGCGCAAAGCTCCACGCTGAGCCGAAGGCGCGGAGAGACGGCGTCTTGCCGGCCCGCAAGCCGCGCCGTACGGGCAAGCGCGATCATTCCGCCCAGAATATGCAGGCCGTGCAGGCCGCTGATCACATAGAAGAAGCTGGTCGCCGCGTCGTCGCTCAGCGTGTAGCCGGCCGCTACCAATTGCCGCCATGCGAAAACCTGCCCGGTCACGAAGGCGAGTGCGGTCGCAAGACCGGCCAGCAGCGCCGTCCGCAAACCTTCCAGCCGGCCGCGCGCGGCCTGCGTCGCAGCCCAGTGAAGGCAGAGGCTGCTGGCAAAGAGGACGCCGGTATTGACGTAAAGCAACCGCGGCACCGGTGTCCTCCACCAATCCTGCGTGCTGACGCGCATCAGATAGGCGCTGACGAAGAGCGTGAACAGCGCGCCGATCACGGCGAGAAAGACACCGAGGCCGATCTTCTGCGGCGGCAGGCGCGTTCCGCCGGCGTCGTCCCTTACACTTGCGGCCCCGACACTTCCGACCTCTAGCCACGGCTTGGCCGTCAGCCCCTGCCCTGCCAGCCACCAGGCGATGATCGCGGCGATGATGACGAGAAACAGGATCATGGCGCTCATGCGACGGCCTCCCGTGAGACGCCGAGCGTTCCGGGCTGGTTCTGCGGTATAAAGTCCTCAGCAGCCCCCGGCACGCTGTAGTCGTAGGCCCAGCGATAGACGATGGGAAGTTCCTTGCCCCAATTGCCGTGCGCGGGCGGCGTTTGTGGCGTCTGCCATTCCAGCGTCGTTGCCCGCCAGGGATTTCCGCCCGCCTCGCGCCCGTGCCTGAGGCTCCAGACGAGGTTGAACAGAAACAGCATCTGCGCCGCCCCGACGATCAGCGCCACGATCGTGATGAAGACGTTCAGGTCGTGCACCGACGCCGGCACGAAGCTCGTCTCGCCGATCTCGTAGTAGCGGCGCGGCACGCCGACGAGCCCGACATAGTGCATGGGGAAGAAGATCAGATAGGCGCCGAGGAATGTGATCCAGAAATGCAGTTGCCCCATGCCCTCGTTCAGCATCCGTCCGGTAACTTTCGGATACCAGTGATAGATCGCCCCGAAGATGACGAGGATCGGCGCCACGCCCATCACCATGTGAAAATGCGCGACGACGAACATGGTGTCGGACAGCGGTACGTCGACGACGACGTTGCCGAGGAACAGCCCCGTCAGCCCGCCATTGACGAAGGTGACGATGAAGGCGAGCGAAAACAGCATCGGCAAGGTGAGATGGATATTTCCACGCCAGAGCGTTAGCGTCCAGTTGTAGACCTTGATCGCTGTCGGCACCGCGATGATCAGCGTCGTGGTGGCGAAGAAGAAGCCGAAATACGGGTTCATGCCGCTGACATACATGTGGTGCGCCCAGACGACGAAGGAGAGCGCGCCGATGATGACGATCGCCCAGACCATCATCCGGTAGCCGAAGATGTTCTTGCGCGCATGCGTCGAGATCAGGTCGGAGACGATGCCGAAAGCCGGCAGCGCGACGATGTAGACCTCCGGATGGCCGAAGAACCAGAACAGATGCTGGAACATGATGGGGCTGCCGCCACCGTGCTTGAGCTGTTCGCCCATCTCCACGATGGCCGGCATGAAGAAGCTGGTTCCGGCGAGCCGGTCGAACAGCATCATCACGCAGGCGACGAACAGCGCCGGGAAGGCCAGCAGCGCCATCACGGTGGCGGTGAAGATGCCCCAGACGGTCAGTGGCAGGCGCATCAGCGTCATGCCGCGTGTGCGCCCCTGCAGCACCGTGACCACGTAGTTCAGCCCGCCCATAGTGAAGCCGATCACGAAGATGATCAACGAGACGAGCATGAGGATGATGCCCCACTCCCCGCCCGGTGTATTGGACAGGATCGCCTGCGGTGGATAGAGCGTCCAGCCGGCGCCCGTCGGCCCTCCGGGCGTGAAGAAGCTAGCGACAAGAACGAGAACCGCCAGCAGATAGAGCCAGTAGCTCAGCATGTTCGCATAGGGAAACACCATGTCGCGCGCGCCGACCATCAGCGGAATCAGGTAGTTGCCGAAACCGCCGAGAAAAAGTGCCGTGAGCAGGTAGATCACCATGATCATGCCGTGCATGGTAATAAATTGGTAGTAGCGGTCCGCATCGATGAACGGCAGAGCGCCGGGAAAGGCGAGCTGGATGCGCATCAGCCAGGAGAGCACCAGCGCCACCAGCCCGATCGCGATCGCCGTGCAGGCATACTGGATGGCGATGACCTTCGCATCCTGGCTGAACACGTAGCGCGTCCACCAGCTATGCGGATGGTAGAGTTCCACGTCCTCGACTGCTGCCGGCGTTATGACGTCGTTTCCGTCGTGGCTGGCATCGACCATGTTCTCCTCCTGCCGGGCAATGTCCGGCGCGCCCAGTGCTCATCGCTCTCCTGGAGCTTGTGCCATTTCCGCCGGCACCTGCGGCCCTTCAGGCGCGGCCTGCGCCTGCAATTGCGCAAATGTCGGCTGTTCAGAGAGCCAGGTCTGGTAGTCCGCTTCGCTGTCGACCACCACGGTGCCGCGCATCACCGAATGACCGACGCCGCAGAGCTCCGCACAAAGAATATCGAACGTTCCGGTGCGCGTCGGTGTCAGCCAGAAATAGGTGACCATCCCGGGGATCATGTCCATCTTGGCCCGAAACTCCGGCACGTAGAAGTCATGCAGAACGTCGATGGAGCGCAGCAGCACCTTGACCGGCTTGCCGACCGGCAGATGCAATTCCCCTCCCTCGATGACCACGTCGTCCAGCCCGCTGGCATCGGATTTGTCTATCCCCAGCGCATTGTCCGGCGACACTTCACGCGTTTCTGCCCGTCCGAGCTTGCCATCCGCGCCCGGCAGGCGGAAGCTCCACAGCCACTGCTGGCCGACGACCTCGATCTCAGCCGCGCCGGCCGGCACGGTGATGAACTGGTGCCAGACAAACAGCCCCGGCGCGAGCATGGCCACGACGCCGAGCGCCGTGCCGGCGGCAAGCCCACCCTCCAGCCTGCGGCTTTCCGGCTCGTAGGCGGCCCGGCGGCCGGGATCATGGCGGAAGCGCCAGACGCAATAGGCAAGGAAAAGCACGACGGCGACGAACACCACCCCGGTGATCCAGAAGGTGATGACGAGCGTGTGGTCGATATAGCTCCAGTTTGACGCGATCGGAGTCCACCACCATGGGCTCAGGAGGTGAAACAGCACCGAGCCGACCGCGATCGCAACAAGCACCAGTACGACTGCCATTTCCGTCCCTCCCGCCGCGCGGCCGTGGACATGAAGCTGCAATCTCAACCCTGTTACATGTGAATTATCTCATGAACGAAAAAGACAAGCAATTACAGGATGGCGTTCGCTGCGCGCAGGCCAGTCGCCCGACCAGCCCTTCTCACGGCGAATACTGCTTAAGGTAGGCGAGCAAGTTGGATATGTCGGTATCGTCCTTCAGCCCCGCAAACACCATCTTCGTGCCCTTCAGCTTGGCCTTAGGATTGTGGAGGTAATCCCGCAATGTCGCCTCGTCCCAGACGAGGCCGCCAGCGCCCGCATCCACCATGGCGGTCGAATACTTGAAGTCCGGATGTGTCCCGGCCACACGTCCGATCACCCCGTGAAGCGATGGGCCGACCTTGTTGGTGTCGGTATCTGCGGCGTGGCATATCGCACACTTCTTGAAGACGATGGCGCCCGCGGCCGCATCGCCCTCCTGCGCCTCCACAGGCAGGCTAGCGCCAAGACAAACGGCAAGCGACAAAAGCACACGACGCATGGCAAGCTTCTCCTCCCTGGAGGTTGCCAGAGAGCCGGACGCCGATGCACGAACCCACCGTCACCGGCTAGCTCCCGCCACGAACTCCGTGCCAACGAGGTGGCAACGCGCGCGCGACAGCTATTCAGATAAAGCTGGGAGCGGAGAAGTCAATCTACCGCGTTCGGAGGATGCCGTATGGAGAACGCCTTCCAGGTGACCAAACGGCCCAGTGTCCGCAACTGCGGACAACAATCGTATGGAACGCTGCGGCGGATCCCGCATCGCCGGAACTGCGCGGGCGAGGATCAGCGGAAGATGAAGCCGATTTTCTTCAGTTCCTTTTCGGCGAAGTTCTCCATGCCCTCGGCGATATCGACGCCGCCGGCCGAGCGGAAGAAGCTGCTGGCAAGCTCGCTGTCTTCGAGGCACCAGACAACGAAGCCCTCGCAGCCGAGCGACTTCAGCAGTCTGCGGCTTTCGCCGAACAGCAGGCGGCCGAGCCCGATGCCCTGATATTCGGGACGCAGATAGATCTCGTAGATTTCCCCGTCCTGCGGCAGGGCGCGGGCGCGGTTCAGGCCGAGTGTCGCATAGCCGGCGACGACGCCGGCGACGTCCAGCACCAGAAGCGTCGCCGGACCGCGGGTGGCCTTGCGCCACCAGGTCTCGTCGCGCCGCTGCACCATCTGCGTCAGCTGCTTGTGCGGGATGATCCCGCCGTAGGCCTGGAGCCAGGACGCACGGTGAGCCTCGGAGATGGCCCCCGCATCCTGCGGCTCGGCGCGCCGCACATCGATCGATAGTGTTTTCATCGAAATGACTCTAAACCCGCACAGACTCCGCCGGAATCCCGGGTGAATCCGGGGACCCTCTTGCCCACAGGCAAGTTCGCTTGCGGCGTCCCGGAAAGTTAACGCTTTTTTAAGATTGCCGACAAGGCGTAACAGGGCTGCACACACATGAAAAAAGCCCCGGTATTTCTGCCGGGGCCTCGATCGATTTGGGGATGGTCTGGAGTAGGTTCGGCGCGAATCAGGCAGCGCCGGCGGTCCGCGACTTCTCGAATCGCTTGCGGTCGTTCGGGTCGAGATAGAGCTTGCGCAGGCGGATCGACTTCGGCGTCACTTCGACGAGTTCGTCGTCCTGAATCCAGGAAAGCGCCCGCTCCAGCGTCATCTTGATCGGCGGCGTCAGGCGAACAGCCTCATCCTTGCCGGCGGCGCGGATGTTGGTGAGCTTCTTGCCCTTGAGCACGTTCACTTCGAGGTCGTTGTCGCGCGAGTGGATGCCCACGATCATGCCGGCATAGACCTTCTCGCCCGCGTCGATGACCATCGGGCCGCGGTCTTCGAGGTTGAAGAGCGCGTAGGCGACGGCTTCACCCGCTTCGTTGGCCAGCAGCACGCCGTTGACGCGCCCGCCGATCTCGCCCTTGTAGGGCTGGTAGTCGTGGAACAGCCGGTTCATGATCGCCGTGCCGCGCGTATCCGTCAGAAGCTCCGACTGGTAGCCGATAAGGCCGCGGGTCGGCGCGAAGAACACGAGGCGGACGCGGTTGCCGCCGGAAGGACGCAGTTCGACCATCTCGGCCTTGCGCTCCGACATCTTCTGCACGACGACGCCGGAATGTTCTTCATCGACGTCGATGACGACTTCCTCGATCGGCTCCAGCATCTGGCCGGTCGCCTCGTCCTTGTGCATGACGACGCGCGGACGCGATACGGCAAGCTCGAAGCCTTCGCGGCGCATGGTTTCGATCAGAACGGCAAGCTGCAGTTCGCCGCGACCCGAAACGAAGAACGAATCCTTGTCGCCGGATTCTTCGATCTTCAGGGCAACGTTGCCTTCGGCTTCCTTGAAGAGACGGTCACGGATGACGCGGCTCGTCACCTTGTCACCTTCGGTTCCGGCAAGCGGGCTGTCGTTGACGATGAAGGACATGGTGACGGTCGGCGGGTCGATCGGCTGCGCCTTCAGTGCTTCCGAAACGGACGGATCGCAGAAGGTGTCGGCGACCGTGCCCTTGGTGAGGCCGGCAATCGCGACGATGTCGCCTGCGTGCGCTTCCTCGATCGCCGTACGCTCGATGCCGCGGAAGGCGAGGATCTTGGAAATGCGGCCGTTCTCGATCAGCTGGCCGTCTTGGCCGAGTACCTTGACCGTCTGGTTCGGCTTGATCGAGCCGGAATGTATGCGGCCGGTAATGATACGGCCGAGGAAGGGGTTGGCTTCCAGGATCGTGCCGATCATGCGGAACGGACCTTCGGCAACCGTCGGCTCCGGCACGTGCTTCAGCACCAGGTCGAGCAGCGGCGCCATGCCTTCGTCCTGGGGACCTTCCGGGTTGACGTTCATCCAGCCGTTACGGCCCGACCCGTAGAGGATCGGGAAGTCGAGCTGCTCGTCGGTGGCGTCGAGATTGGCGAAGAGGTCGAACACCTCGTTCAGCACTTCCTCGTGGCGGCCGTCCGGACGGTCGATCTTGTTGATGGCCACGATCGGCTTCAGGCCGACCTTGAGCGCCTTGCCGACCACGAACTTGGTCTGCGGCATCGGGCCTTCCGAAGAGTCGACAAGAACGATCGCACCGTCCACCATCGACAGGATGCGCTCGACTTCACCGCCGAAGTCGGCGTGGCCGGGCGTGTCGACGATGTTGATGCGATGCCCCTTCCACTCCACCGAGGTGGCCTTGGCGAGGATGGTGATGCCGCGTTCCTTTTCGAGATCGTTCGAGTCCATCACGCGTTCGGCAACGCGCTGGTTTTCACGGAACGAGCCGGACTGCTTCAGGAGTTCGTCGACGAGCGTGGTCTTGCCATGGTCGACGTGCGCGATGATCGCGATATTGCGAATGGACATATCTAAATCTCTGAGTTTTGGGGCGCGCACGAAAGAAGAGGCGCCACGTGCATTTGGCGCGCTCCATACATGGTTTTACGCAATTGCGAAAGAGGCAGGCCGAAACTCTGTCTTGCTCGCCACGCAGGCCTCAGGTCGCCTGCATTCACGACGTCACCGCCGGGTCGAGCGTCACGCTCCACAGCCCTCGGTCCTCGCGGTCCATCAGCCGCACTGTCATCTGCTCGCTCGAACCGTCGATATCGACAAGGCCGAAGAACTGCAGGCCCGCCGACGGCGGCAGATTGCTGTCGACGCCGCCGCCTGACGCCTTCATGAAGCGGACCTCCGGCCCGAAAGTCCTGTCCAGCGGATGCGGCCCGTAGGTCCCCGAATGCAAGGGGCCCGATACGAACTCCCAGAACGGCTCGAATTCCTTGAACGTCGCCCTTGCCGGGTCGTAGTGATGGGCGGCGGTATAGTGGATGTCTGCCGTCAGCCACACGACGTTGCGGATGGCGTTGTCGCGCATGAAGGCAAGCAGGTCGGCGATCTCACGCTCGCGCGCCGCCGGCGGCCCGTTCAGCCCGTCCGCCACCCCTTCATATCCGAGCTTGCGGCCGTAGTCGTCCCAGATCACGACGCCGAGCGGCATATCGCAGGCGATCACCTTCCAGGTTGCCCGGGAGGCGGCGAGCTCACGCTTCAACCAGTCCGCCTGTCGCCAGCCGAACAGACCTGGGTCGGTGCCCTTGTTCGCCGTCCGGTAGGAGCGAAGATCGACGAAAAATACGTCGAGAAGCGGACCATAGGCGACCTTGCGGAAGATCCGACCAGGCTCGGTCGGAAAATAGCGGATCGGCGCCATTTCCTGAAACGCACGCATCGCGCGCCGGGCATAGACGGCAACATCCTTCTCCGGATACCGCGGATCGTCGCGCAGGTCGGTCGAGGGCGACCAGTTGTTCAAGACTTCGTGGTCGTCCCACTGGAAGAAGGTCGGTACCTGCGCATTGAAATCCAGAAGGTGCCGGTCGAGCAGGTTGTACTTCCACTGCCCGCGATACTCGTCGAGGGTGCGCGCCACCTCGCGCTTCTCGTCGGTGACGATCCGGTTCTTCCAGAGCGTGCCGTCGCGCAGCCGGATCTCGTCGGGGATCGGATTGTCCGCGTAGATCGTGTCGCCGGAATGGATGAAGAAATCCGGCTCGTGCAGGGCCATGGTGGAGTACGTCTTCATGCCGACGTCGTCGATGCCCCATCCCTGCCCGGCCGTGTCCCCGGACCAGACGAAGCGGATCGACCGGCGGCGCAAAGGCGCCGTCCTGAACCGGCCGACGATCGGTTCGGAGACGAGATGGCTGGAAGCGGGATCGCTCGCCGTCAGCCGATAGAAGATGTCCTGGTCCGGCAAAAGCTCGGTCAGGAGGTGCTTGGCGGCGAAGTCGGTCTCCCGCCCCGCCTTCAGCACCGGGCCGCGGGTCACGTTCGTGAAGCTCTCGGTGGTGGAATATTCGACCGCTATCTCCACCGGCCTGTCCGCCCGCGCCCAGATCATGCCCGACGACGTATCGACGTCGCCGGACTGGACGCCGTGCGTGAAGACCGGGCTGCCGTGCCTGCGGGCATAATGCGGCACGGCAAGCGCCGAGGATGCAGCCAGACCCGCGGCTCCGGCCGTCGCAAGGAAGGAACGCCGTGTCAGAACGTCGGCTGCTTTGGCCATGGATCCCCCGTCGATTGGGCGCGAATCGCCGCCCGACCCACGCGCGGCCGACCTTCGGGGGATCACGTGTCAGCGACGTCACGGATCGATGACTGCAGGGATACGGTTTGGTGACAGAGCAATGACGACGAGGCCATTGCAGGGCGGCAGCTGGACATTATCCGACGCCGAAGCGGCATCGCTCTGGCGTCGGATAATGCGGTGATCACAAATGCCTTACGCCGCCAGCCCCTTCTTCTCCAGCATGGCGTCGATCGTCGGCAGCTTGCCGCGGAAGGCCTTGTAGGCATCCTCGGGATCGACGGCGCCGCCGATGGAATAGATGTTGGCCTTCAGCTTCGCCGCCATGCCGGGGTCGAAGGCGTCGCCCGTCTCGGTGAAAGCGGCAAACGCATCGGCATCCAGAACTTCCGACCACATGTAGGAATAGTAGCCGGCCGAATAGCCGTCGCCGGAAAAGACATGCTGGAAATGCGGGGTGGCGTGGCGCATGACGATCGACGCGGGCATCCCGATCTTCTCCAGCACTTCGCCCTGCACCGCCATCGGGTCCTCGACGGCGCCCTGCGTGTGGAACGCCATGTCGACCAAAGCCGAGGAGGTGAACTCCACGGTGTTGAAGCCGGCATTGAAGGTGCGCGCCGCCAGCACCTTGTCGAGCAGCGCCTGCGGCATCGGCTCGCCGGTCTCGTAGTGCACCGCATAGGTCCTGAGGATGTCCGGCACCGTCAGCCAGTGCTCGTAGAGTTGCGAGGGCAGTTCCACGAAGTCGCGGGAAACGCCCGTGCCCGAGACGGACGGATAGGTGACGTCGGACAGCATGCCGTGCAGCGCGTGGCCGAACTCATGAAACAGCGTGCGGGCGTCGTCGAGCGAAAGCAGCGCCGGCCTGCCCTCTGCGGGCTTGGCGAAATTGCAGACGTTGTAGATGATCGGAAGCTCTCCGATCGACCCGTTCTTCAACGGCAGCTTGTGCTGGCTCTGGTAGGCGCTCATCCAGGCGCCCGAGCGCTTGGACGGGCGGGCAAAGTAGTCGCCAAGGAACATGGCGACCAGCTTCCCGTCCCGGTCGCGGATCTCGTAGACGCGCACGTCGGGATGATAGACGGGCACGCCCGCAAGCGGCACGGCGTGAATGCCAAACAGCCGCTCGGCGACATCGAAGCAGGCTTCGATAACCTTTTCAAGTTGCAGGTAGGGTTTCAGCTCCGCTTCGGAGAAGTCGAACTTTTCCGCCCTCAGTTTTTCTGCATAGTATCGCCAGTCCCATGGCAGGACGGGATGGTTGCGGCCTTCGGCCGCCACGAGGCGGACAAGCTCCTGCTCCTCCTCGCCGGCACGCGCCACCGCCTTGTCCCAGACCTGCGTCAGCAGATCGTTGACCGCCTCAGGTGTCTTCGCCATGGTGTTGTCGAGCTTCAGCGCCGCGTAGTTTTCATAGCCCAGCAAACCTGCCTTTTCCGCCCGGAGCGCCAGCGTCTCGCGCACGATTTCGCGATTGTCGGTGGCCCCGCCATTGATACCGCGCGCCACCCACGCCCGGAACGCCTGCTCGCGCAGGTCGCGGCGGCTGGAGAAGGTGAGAAATGGTTCGATGATCGAACGCGACAGCGTCACCGCGTACTTGCCCTCGGCGCCCCGCTCGCGCGCGACGGCGGCCATCGCATCCTTCAGGAAGTCGGGAAGCCCTTCCAGGTCCGCCGTGTCCGAAAGAAGCAGGGACCAGTCCTTCTCGTCGGCAAGCACGTTCTGACCAAACTGCGCGCCAAGGCCGGCGAGCCGCTCGTTGATGGCAGACAGGCGTTCCTGCTGCGGCTTTTCAAGCTTCGCGCCCGATTTGACGAAGCCCTTCCAGTGTCGTTCCAGCACCCGCATCTGCTCGACGGAAAGGCCGAGCGTATCGCGTCGCTCCCAGAGCGCATCGATACGGGCGAAGAGCTCGGCATTATTGCCGATCTTGGAGTAGTGCCGCGACATCTTCGGCGCGATCTCGCGTTCCAGCGCCTGAATGACATCGTTGGTATTGGCTCCGGCGCGGCTCCAGAACAGAGCCGACACCCGGGAAAGCTCGTCGCCGGCGGTCTCGAGCGCCACCACGGTATTGTTGAAACTCGCAGCAGCCGGGTTGTTGGCGATCGCCTCGATTTCCGCCTCGTGCAGGAGAAGCGCTGCGTCGAAGGCATCGCCGAAGCTGTCGTCGGACACGAGGTCGAAGCGCGGCAGGCCGTTGATCCCGCTCCAGTCGACCAAAGCGGGGCTGATTTTCGAATTTGCGCTCATGATTGTCCTCGTCGTCGCGGCAGGTTGAGGTGCCGAATATAGGAACAGAATCCGCAGTTGTGTACGCTTGCCGGTGCATTTCTTGCTTCAAGCCTTTCGGCACAGGCGCCCCGCCCGCGCCCCTCTTCAAATTCACTTGACGAAAAGGTGATGTTCGGTGAAATACATAGGTGTTGCGGCCCCGGACATACCGCCGCAGCACAAACTTTGGTGCCGGGCCCCTCTGGCGAGAGTTTTACGGCGCTCTCGTGATGTCGGTACCGCCAGCATTTGAGCCGGCGGATTCAAAAACATGAAAATCCTCACCATGCCTGACGCGCATGCCCGTTCCGGCACGCGCATTCTCAACTCCTGCACCGCGCTGAACGCAATTGCACCGGAAATCGAGGTGCTCGCATGAAGGCGCACACCCATCAGTCAAGCCTCGGCTATTTCAAGTGGGCCTTTATCTTTACAGCCGTCGGCCTTGCGCTCGGCGCCTGGCTCGGCTGGCAGACCACCGGCACGATCGGCGGGATGGCCACCGTCTTCTTCATCTGCACCGTGCTCGCAGTGCTGGAGATTTCGCTCTCCTTCGACAACGCGATCGTCAACGCAAACAAGCTGAAGGACATGACCCCGGTTTGGCAGCACCGGTTCCTCACCTGGGGCATCATCATCGCCGTCTTCGGCATGCGCATCGTCTTCCCGCTTCTGATCGTCGTGATCGCCGCCAGGATCGGCCCGATCGAGGCGATCGTCCTGGCCGCCAGGCAGCCGGAAGAGTACGCCCGCATCATGCACGAGGCGCATCTGCCGATCGCAGCCTTCGGCGGCACCTTCCTCATGATGGTCGGCCTGACCTACTTCTTCGATCATGAGAAGGACGTGCACTGGATCGCCTTCCTGGAAAGGCGCATGGCTCGCTACGCGACGATCAAGGGCGTCGAGATCGCCTTCGTTCTCATGCTGGTCCTGATATTTTCCAGCTTCCTTGAGGGCGAGGCCGCAGACAGCTTTGTCTATTCGGCGATCTATGGCCTGCTGACCTTCCTCGCCGTCGAAATCGTCGGCGGCCTGCTCGATGCCTCGCAGGAGACGATGAGTGCCGCTGCCAAGGGCGGGCTGGGAGCGTTCATTTATCTGGAAGTGCTCGATGCCAGCTTCTCCTTCGATGGCGTGATCGGCGCCTTCGCGCTGACGCAGAACCTCTTCATCATTGCGATCGGTCTGGGTATCGGCGCCATGTATGTCCGGTCGATGACGATCATGCTGGTGGAGAAGGGCACGCTCGCCGAATACCGCTACCTCGAACACGGCGCCTTCTATGCGATCCTGATCCTGTCGGTGATCATGTATTGCCAGACGCTTGTGCACATTCCCGAGGTGATCACCGGTCTGGGCGGCGCCGGCCTCATCGGCATTTCTCTCTGGTCGTCGATCCGGTATAACCGGCGCGAACAGGCCGAACAGGCCAACGCGAGAGCGTTGGAAAACGTCTGACATGAATGGCGGCGCCCACGCGCCACCATTCAGACCCCAACGATGAAAAGGCCCGGCGATCGCTGATCGTCGGGCCTTTTCCGGTTAATCTGTCACTGCACACTGCGCATTCGAACGACGCGCTTGAAACTCTAGGCGAAAGCCGAATTCGGCTCTCCTGTCCTTTGCGGACGTTCTTACTTCGGGAAGGAAGCCGGGTCGATGCCGAGGATCTTCAGATCCCGGTCCCGCGGACGGCGGCGGCCTTCGACTGCCGCGGCAGCGGCACTGGCCGCGCCCAAGACTGCGAATGCGCGACCCAGGAAACCTTGGCGGACTGCGCTATTGATCTGGCTCATCGTCTTTCTCTCTTTCTCTCTCTACACGAACATAAATGATACCGAAGAGACTTGCGCACAACGCACAGATTCACAGACCAGCCATGCAAACAGTTCAGGCCGCAATCGCTTGCGGCCTGAACTCGTTTCATCGGGCAATGTCCGAGGTCAGTCTTCGCTGGCCGCCAGTTGCGAAAGCACCTGCCCCCTACCGCGTGCGCGCAGGATCAGCGGCACGATCAGGGCTGCCGCAGCGATCAGGAGCAGCACCACGGCGACCGGCGAGGCGACGAGCGTCGTCAGGTCGCCCTGGCTGATCGAAAGAGCGCGGCGCAACTGCTGCTCTGCAAGCGGCCCCAGGATGAGGCCGACGACGACAGGCGCGATCGGATAGCCGAAAACGCGCATGGCATAGCCGAGAAGGCCGAAGGCGAGCAGCATACCCAGCTCGAAAACCGAAGGATTGGCGCCGATCGTCCCGAGCGTGGCAAACAGCATGATGCCGGCATAGAGCCACGGCTTTGGAATGCTGAGCAGCTTCACCCAAAGACCGATCAGCGGCAGGTTGAGCACGAGCAGCATGAGGTTGGCGATCAGCAGGCTGGCAATCAGGCCCCAGACGAGCTGCGGATTGGTGGCAAACAGCAGCGGGCCTGGTTGCAGGCCGTATTGCTGGAAGCCCGCCAGCATGATCGCAGCCGTCGCCGTGGTCGGCAGGCCCAGCGTCAGCAGCGGGACGAGCGTGCCGGCGGCCGAGGCGTTGTTGGCGGCTTCCGGTCCTGCCACGCCTTCGATGGCGCCGTTGCCGAATTCCTCCGGGTGCTTCGTCAGCCGCTTTTCTGCCGCGTAGGAGAGAAACGTGCCGATCTCCGCTCCGCCGGCCGGCATAGCACCAATCGGGAAGCCGATCGCTGTTCCGCGAAGCCACGGCTTCCATGAACGCGCCCAGTCGGTGGCGCTCATCCAGACCGATCCTTTCACGGCTTCGATCTTGTCTGGCCCGCGATCGCCCTGTGCGGCAATGTAGAGCGACTCGCCGATGGCAAACATCGCCACAGCCAGCGTCGTCACTTCCACGCCGTCCAGAAGATCGGGTATGCCGAAGGAAAGCCGCGCCTGGCCGCTGAGCTGATCGATGCCGATCATGGCGAGCGCCAGGCCGACAAAGAGCGAGGTCAGTCCGCGCAGCGTCGAATCGCCGAAGGCCGAGGAGACCGTGACGAAGGCCAGGACCATAAGTGCGAAATATTCGCGCGGACCGAAGACGAGCGCCATCTTGACGATGAAGGGCGCGACGAAGGCGAGCCCCAGCGTGGCGATCAGCCCCGCCACAAAGGAGCCGATGGCGGCAGTTGCTAGAGCCGGCCCGCCACGGCCGGCGCGGGCCATCTTGTTGCCTTCCAGCGCCGTCACGATGGAGGCGCTTTCGCCCGGGGTATTCAACAGGATCGACGTCGTCGAGCCGCCATACATGCCGCCATAGTAGATGCCCGCGAACATGATCAGCGAACCGGCCGGATCGAGCTGATAGGTCACCGGCAGCAGCAGCGCCACGGTCAGAGCCGGACCGATGCCGGGAAGCACGCCGACTGCCGTTCCAAGCGTCACGCCGATCAGCGCATAGAGCAGGTTCATCGGCTGGGCCGCGATCAACAGCCCCTGCAGGAGAAATTCAAACGTATTCATCCGCCGGTCCCCTTAAAAGAACAGGTGCTCGAGCGGGCCTGCAGGCAGTGACAGCTGCAGCAGCTTCGAGAAGATGACCCACACGGCGAAGGCAAAGACGATCCCGAAGGGAATTGTCTTCCAGAGCTTGCGCTGGCCGAAGCCGGCCGCGGTAAAGGCGAAGAGGAGCCCGGTTGCGATGGAGAAGCCGGCGATCTTCAGGAGCAACATCTGCGCGGCCAGGCCGCCGACAATCCAGAATACCGGCCCAAACTGCTGGTGCTCACGTTCCGGAAAATCACCGCGCCATGCCTCGAACACCGTCCAGACGGCAAGCCCCAGAAGACAGATGGCGATGGCGTAGGGAACCGTGGTCGGCCCGACCTGCGAATAGCCGGCCGCGCCGGACAGGCGCGATACGTCCCAGAACATCACGCCGGCGATCACCGCCAGCACGGCGGCAATGACCAGCGCCGCCCCATCGGGGCGACGCTTTACATGTACAGGCTTGCTGCCGTTCGTCATTCGACCAGTCCGATTTCCTTGAGAATGCCTTCGGTCGCCGAAACATCCTTGGCCAGTTGCTCATCGAAGGCGGCCCCGGAAAGATAGGTGTCCTGCCAGCCCTTCGTCTTCAACTGCTCCTGCCAGGCTGCCGACTTGACGAGCTTTTCAATGTCGGCGTTGACGGCGGCCTTCTGTTCGTCGCTCAGGCCGGGAGCCGCAGCCACCATGCGCCAGTTCTGCACGACCACGTCGAGACCGCTCTCCTTGATGGTCGGAGCATCGATACCCTCGATGCGCGCGTCGCTGGAAACCGCGAGCAGACGGAGCGTACCTGCCTTCACCTGCGATTCGAACTCGCCGTAACCGGAAATGCCCGCGCTCACCTGCGCGCCGAGAATGGCCGCAAGCGCTTCGCCGCCGCCCGAATAGGCGATATAGTTGATCTTCTTCGGATCGACACCCGCCGCCTTGGCAATGAGGCCGACCGCGATGTGGTCCGTACCACCTGCCGAACCGCCGGCCCAGGAGACGGCGCCCGGATCCTTCTTCAGCGCCTCGACGAGGTCACCGAAGGTCTGGAACGGCGACGACGCCGGAACGACGATCGCCTCGTATTCGCCGGTGAGGCGCGCAATCGGCGTCACATCCTTCAGGGTCACCGGCGACTTGTTGGTCAGGATCGCTCCGACCATGACATAGCCGCCGACGATCAGCGCGTTCGGATTGCCCTTGTCCTGGCTGGCAAACTGGGCAAGGCCGATCGTTCCACCAGCGCCCGGCACGTTGACCACCTGCACGTTGCCTAAGATGCCTTCGCTCTGCATCACGGTCTGCAGCGTGCGCGCGGTCTGATCCCAGCCGCCGCCGGGATTTGCCGGAGCGATGATCTTGTAGTCGGCGGCAAACGCTGGCAACGCGATCGCGCCGGCAAGAATGGAAGCAAGGAAAAACTGTTTCAAGGCGTGTCCTCCGTCAGGCGCGGCTCATCCCGGCAGCGCATCGTTTCGCTTGCGAAGAGGAGAACAGCGGGCGCGGTTCCGGCTAGAATACCGATACGAAGGCGCTGCATCTTGTCTGGCGGGTCTCCTCCCCGTCTCCTCGCCGTCCACCTCCATGCACGGCTGAGATCTCAAAGCGACCATAACAACCTGTCATCTACCTGACATCGCCCACCGATATCACGCAGGCGGCGAAAGCCGGCATAGCTACTGGGCGCGCAACACTTCGTTCCAGCGCGTGATCAGCCGCGCGCGCTTCACCTGGTCGAGATAGACCATCAGGCCTGGGCTGACGGGAACCGGCTTCAGCTGCGTGCCGAGCATCGCCTGCATGTGGCTTGCCGTGTTGTCGCCGGCCACTTCGGGCGAAACGGCAGCGATCTGCAGCTTGCGTGCCATGATCGTCTGCCCTTCCTTCGACATGAAGAACGACAGGTAGCGCCTGCCGAGCTCCGGAGACGCCGCAGCCTGCGGCACCAATCCTATCCGCGACATTACCACCGTATAATCCTTCGGCAAGACGATACCGACATCCCGGTGCTTTGCCGCCCAGTCGGCCGCATAGGATCCGAGAATATTGTATCCGAGGACGAAGCGACCATCCGCGATACGCTCGAGAATAGCCGAGCTCGTGGAATAGAGCTTTACGCCGGCCGCCCCCATTGCTCCGATCACCGTCCAGATATCGCCGAACTGCTCCTGGTCCCGCGCCATGAAGAGAAACCCCACCCCGGAGCGCTCGATATCGTAGGTGCCGATGCGCCCGAAGACATCGTTGCCGTGTCGCTGCAGGTAGTCGAGAAACTCAGCGCGTGAAGCCGGCGGTTTCTCCTGGGCGAAGCTCGGCTTGTGATAGACGAACACCGCCGGCTCGAACGTCAGCGCATAGGCGGTGTTTCGCCAGTTGGCCCATTGCGGCCAGACCGCGCTCATCGGCAGGTCACTGCGCTGGGCATAGCCGTCGTTGCTGAGCTTGACCTGCAGGTCCATTGCCGAGGAAAAGGCGAAATCGGCCGTCTTCTGCCCGGCATCGGTCTCCCGAACGATCCGGTCATAGACCTCCCCGGTCAGCATTTCGTCGTAGCGAACCGCAATATCGGGATTGGCGGCCTGGAACGCCTTGATCATTGGCCGCGCCAGCGGCTCGTCGAGCGAGGAATAGACTGTCAGGACCGAAGCGTTCCCTCTGCCGTCCGCTGCCGGATAGAAGGTCTCCGCCGCAAACGCGGCCGGACAGAGCAAAGCGAAGAAGGCAAGAGCAAGAAAGAGGCGCATGCTGCAGACCTTGCCAAAGCAGGACAGAGTGCACAAGCCGGACGGCCTGTTCGACAGGCTGGGGAAAGCCTGTTCGGCCGCCAAAAGCTGCGAAACCTTCTTTGCACGGCATAGGCCGCCACGATAAGCTCGCGCGGGAGGAGATCAAACGTGCGCATCCTGCTCGTCGAAGACAACCATGCCCTTGCCGACGGACTGTCCGCCATCCTGCGCGGCACCGGCCATGCCGTCGACGTGGTCGGCGATGGCGCATCGGCGAGTGCCGCAACCGCGGCGGAAGCCTTCGATCTTGTCATCCTGGACCTGACGCTGCCGGAAATGGATGGGCTGGAGGTGCTTAGGGCCATGCGGGCGCGCCAGAACAGGTCCGCGGTGCTGATCCTCACGGCGCGCGGAGCCGCCGAAGACAAGGTCAAGGGGCTCGATCTCGGCGCGGACGACTATATGAGCAAGCCATTCGACATCTCGGAGTTCGAGGCGCGGGTGCGCATGTTGCTGCGCCGGCAGGCGGGACTGCGCTCTTCGGCCCTGAGTTTCGGCGGCGTCGACCTCGATCTCAATTCACGGACGTTTTCCGCAGGCGGCGTGCCGCTCGATATTCCTGCGCGCGAACTGGGCCTTTTGGAAATCCTTTTCATGCGCGCGGGCAAGGTCGTCTCCAAGGAAGCGATCATGCAGTCGCTCGCCGCCTTCGATGACGACCTGAGCGCCAACGCTATCGAGCAATATGTCAGCCGGCTGCGCAGACGCATTGCACCGCACGGACTGACCGTGCGCACCGCCCGCGGCATCGGCTACTATCTCGACAAGGCGTCACCGGCTTGAGGCACCACCCGGCCCAGTCGCTGCGGCGGCAACTCCTGCTCTGGCTGCTGGTGGCCACCGCCGTCTTCGGCGTTCTTGCCCTGGTCGACACCTATCGCGAGGCCGTGAAGACCGCGGACACCGTTTCCGACCGCGTTCTTGCGGGATCTGCACTGGCGATCGCCGAACGCGTCGTGGTGACGGAAAACGGCCTGCTGGAGGTGGACATCCCCTACGTGGCGCTGGAAATGCTGACCTCGGCAGCGCAGGATCGCGTCTTCTATCGCGTCGAGGGGCCGCCCGGCCACTTCATCACCGGCTATCAGTCGCTGCCGCAGATCGCCGAAACGCAGGGACAGCCCACCGCATATGCGGATGCCATCTTTCGTGGCGAGCCGATCCGGGTCGCAGTGCTGCACCGATCCGCCTCGACCGGCGTCAATTCCGTCCCCTTCGTGGTCACCGTCGCCGAGACCACCATTGCGCGGCGCCAGCTGGCGCAGGCCATCCTGCTTCGCTCCGCCCTGCGGCTGGCGCTGATGATTGCGGGTGCCGCGGCGATCGTCTGGATCGCCGTCACGCTCGCCTTGCGTCCGCTTTACCGGCTCAGCGACGCCATTGCCGAACGCAACCCGAGCGACCTGCATCCCATCGAGCAGGAAGTTCCGAAGGAGGTGCAGGGGCTCGTCGACACGGTGAACTCCTTCATGGTCCGACTGCAGTCGGCCCTCAATTCGCTGCGCCATTTTTCCGGCAATGCCAGCCACCAGCTGCGGACGCCGCTTGCGATCATCCGCACACAGCTTGCGCTGGCAAGCCGGGCGGGATCGCTGGCAGAGGCGCAGGCCGCGGCACGCAAGGGGGACGATGCCGTTGCCCATGCCGAGCGTATCCTGGCACAGCTTCTCTTGATGGCGAAGATCGACGCTGCCGGCTCCGCCGAGCCACGCAGGCACGACCCGATCGACATCGCCGAACTGGCCCAGGCCACCACTGCCGACTATGTACCGCTTGCGGCCCAGGCCGGCATAGACCTCGGCTTCGAAGCGGCTGGCCCGGCCCCGGTCAGGGCGGAACCGCTTCTCTTCGGCGAGATGCTGCGCAATCTGATCGAGAACGCGATCGCCTATGCCGGGCGAGGGGCCGAGGTCACCGTTTCCGTTCGGGCAGAAGGCGGGGCGACGCGCCTGCGTGTCGTCGACAATGGGCCAGGCATTCCGGCCGAACGACGGGCCGAGGTGCTGCAACGCTTCGCGCGCGGTGGCCACGGCATCGCTCCCGGCATGGGGCTGGGGCTGCCGATCGTGGAAGACATCGCCGCACTGTTCGGGGCGACCCTGATGTTGGAAGACGGTCCAACCGGCCGCGGCCTGTGCGCAACCGTCACCTTTCCTGCCGGCTAAAACGTGTCGCGTCTATTGGGAGCAGCCTTCCGCGGCACTTCAACAGGCGCGGCAAGACCTCAGGGCGCCTTGCCCTCCTCCGGCTGTTCGACCGAATACTTCATGATCAGCGGCATCTGGGCGAGCGTGAAGAGGATGGTGATCGGCATCGTCCCCCAGACCTTGAACGCGACCCAGAAATCGGTTGAAAACTGGCGCCAGACGACTTCGTTGAGCACGGCAAGCACGAGGAAGAACAGGCCCCAGCGAAGCGTCAGCTTCCGCCAGCCCTCTTCGGTCAGCTTGAAGGCAGCATTGAAGACGTAGCCGAGAAGCGGCTTGCCGAAGGCGAGCCCGCCCAGCAGGATCACGCCGAACAGCGTGTTGACGATGGTCGGCTTCATCTTGATGAAGGTGTCGTTCTGCAGATAGAGCGTCAGCGCGCCGAAGACGAAGACGACGATGCCGGAGACGAGCGGCATCATCGGCAGCGTCCGGGTCAGCACCCAGGAGACAGCGAGCGCGGCCGCCGTTGCGGCCATGAACAGGCCCGTGGCAATGAAGATCGGGCCGCCGAGTTCGGCAAGCGCCGGAAAATGTCCCGCCAACCACTCACCGCGCGAATTGGCGAAGAAGAAGACGACGAGCGGCCCGAGTTCCAGAACCAACTTGAGAGCCGGGCTGATCTTGGTCTTGCCGGCCTCGTCCAGCGTTTCGATGATCCTGTCGTTGCTCATGCCTCAACCCCTGCGATCGCCTGCGCGAAATCTCTTGCTTCGAAGGGTTCGAGATCATCGATCCCCTCGCCGACGCCGATGAAATAGACCGGCAGCTTGTGCTTGGCGGCGATCGCGACAAGAATGCCGCCGCGAGCCGTACCGTCCAATTTTGTCATGATCAGGCCGGAAACGCCCGCGACGTTGCGGAATATTTCCACCTGGTTCATCGCATTCTGGCCCGTGGTCGCGTCGAGCGTCTGCAAGACGGTATGCGGTGCGTCAGGATCGAGCTTGCCGAGAACGCGGACGATCTTCTCCAGTTCCGCCATCAGTTCGGCCTTGTTCTGCAGCCGCCCGGCGGTGTCGATGATCAGCACGTCGCTGCCCTTCGCCTTCGCCTGCTCGTAGGCCTCGTAGGCAAGACCGGCAGCGTCGGCGCCGAGCTTGGAGGACACGATCTCCGACTTGGTGCGATCGGCCCAGATGTGCAGCTGTTCGATTGCGGCGGCGCGGAAGGTATCGCCGGCGGCCATCATCACCTTCAGGCCGGCGCCCGAGAGCTTGGCCGCCAACTTGCCGATCGTCGTCGTTTTGCCGGTGCCGTTCACGCCGACGACGAGAATGACATGCGGCTTGTGCGACAGGTCGAGTTCCAGAGGTTTGGCCACCGGTTCGAGCACCTTGGTGATTTCGCCGGCCATGATGCGGCCGACGTCCTCGCCGGTGACGTCCTTGCCGTAGCGCTCGGAGGCGAGCGTGTCGGTGATGCGCAATGCGGTCTCGACGCCGAGGTCGGCCTGGATCAGGAGGTCTTCCAGATCCTGCAACGTCGCATCGTCGAGCTTGCGCTTGGTGAACAGGCTTGCGATCTGGCCGGTCAGCTGCGACGAGGTGCGGGCAAGGCCGGCACGCAGGCGCTGGAACCAGCTGAGCTTCGGCGCGGGTGCGGCGACTGGCGCTTCCTTCGTCTTCCGGTCGGCAGTGGAGAAGCCTTTCGGCAAGGCCGGCGCTGGGCCGGCATCCGCAACGGGCTCCGCATCGGACTTCGTACCGGTATTCTTCGCTTCCGTCTTTTTGGTCCTGGTCGTCTTCGGCTTGGCCGGTGTAGGCTCGACTGGCTCGAGTGGAAGGCGCGACGGCTCGGCAAGCTCTCCGATTGCGTCTGCGTCGGCCGCCCTGAAATCGTCGTCCGCGGCAGCCTTTGCGGCCTCGGCCGCCTCGATTTCCTCATGCGCGTGTTCGACGCCACCAAGGCCGATGTTGACCAGCTCGGCAGCGCGCGTAGCCTCGATCTCTGGGGGCAGCATCCCTCGGGGAGGGCTCGTTTCGGCGAGGGTATCGAGGCTGTCTGGCGCAGGTCCGCCCGCCGTTTCGATTTCTGGCGAGGCCACTTCGTCAGAGGTGATCGGCAGCGGATGGACAACCGGCGGCAGGGGGTAGATGTCCGCCTGAGGCTCGACCCGATGGAGATCGGCGTCGGGGTTGGCCGCTTCCGCTTCGTCCAGCAGGGGGTCGCGATCTTCTGCAAGCGCGACCGGCGGCTCGGTATCGACGGCATCGGCCTGCAGTAGAGGCGCGTCCTCGTTCGCAAGAATATCCTCCTGCTTCGCCGTTTCCTCGCGCGGATCCGTTGCAGGCGCGGTGTCCTTGCCGAAGGTGAAGACTTTCTTGATGAAGCCGAAGGCCATGAATGAATTCCGCTAGTTGCGTACAGATGCGGGCTGCGCCCGCACGGTCAGTTGCTTGCCATTGTGGCCGGTGACGATCACCGAAACAAGGTCGCGGGGCGCAAACCCCGTGGCATCGGCCAGCGTGAAGTTTTCCGTATGCGCCAGTCCGTTGTTTTCGACAAGGATCGTTTGCCGGCTTCCGGCCATGGCGGAAAGATGGTCCAGTTGCAGCCGTTGTCCAGTCTCCCGCAGCCTGGCCGCCCTTGCCTTGACCAGCGCACGGTCAAGCTGCGGCATGCGCGCGGCCGGTGTCCCGGGGCGCGGGCTGTAGGGAAAGACGTGCAGATGCGCGATGCCACATTCCTCGGCAAGGCTCGCGCTCTGGCCCGCCATCTCCTCGGTTTCCGTCGGAAAGCCGGCGATCATGTCGGCACCGAAGCTCATTTCCGGACGCAGTTCGCGCACGGTTCGACAGAAAGCGATCGCATCATCGCGCGAATGGCGCCGCTTCATCCGCTTCAGGATGAGGTCGTCGCCGTGCTGCAACGACAGATGCAGATGCGGCATGAAGCGCGTCTCGTCGGCGATCAGGTCGAAGAGATGGCGGTCCGCCTCGATACTATCGATCGAGGACAGGCGCAGACGGATGATGTCGGGCACGTGCTTCAGGAGGGTCTTGGCAAGCAGGCCGAGGCTTGGCTGCCCCGGCAGGTCGCCGCCGTAGCTCGTGGCATCGACGCCGGTCAGCACGATCTCGCGATAGCCGCCTTCGACGAGCGTGCGCGCCTGGTCGACGATAGCCCCCATCGGCACGGAGCGGGAATTGCCGCGCCCGTAGGGGATGATGCAGAAGGTGCAGCGGTGGTCGCAGCCGTTCTGCACCTGAATGAAGGCGCGCACGTGTCCGTCGATGGCCTTGACCATCTGCGGCGCGGTCTCCGTCACGCTCATGATGTCGTTGACCCGAACCTTCTCTTCCGTCGACACGCCGAAATCGGGCAGTGAGCGATAGGAGGCGCTCCTTAGCTTCTCCTCGTTGCCGAGCACCGCATCCACCTCCGGCATTTCGGCAAAGCTATCCTTCTCCGTCTGCGCCGCACATCCGGTGACGATGATGCGGGCATGCGGGTTGTCGCGGCGGGCTCGGCGGATCGCCTGCCGGGCCTGGCGCACCGCCTCGCCGGTCACGGCACAGGTGTTGACGAGGATGGCGTTGTTCAGCCCGGCTTTCTCGGCTTCGCCGCGCATCACTTCCGATTCGTAGGTGTTGAGACGGCAGCCGAAGGTTATGACCTCGACGCTGCTCAAAGTGCGGCCGCCCCGTCTGCGAGCTTCTCCTGATCGCGCTGCCAGGCCCCGGTTGCGGGGTCGAGCATGCCGGACCACTCCCATTCCGCCGGGCCGGTCATGACGACATGGTCGTCGCTCTCGCGCCATTCGATGGTGAGGATGCCGGGTGGGTTGGCCGAGGCGACGTGCACGTCGACCTTGCGGCTGGTACGACCCGTCCGGGCGCCGCTGACGGCCGCAGCACATGCTGCCGAGCCGCAGGCGAGCGTCAGTCCCGCGCCGCGCTCCCAGGTGCGGGTGGTCATCGCGGTGCGCGAGGTCACCTGCGCCAGCGTGATGTTCGCACGCTCAGGGAAAATGGGATGGTTTTCCAGAAGCGGGCCGAAGCGGGCAAGGTCGTAGGACATGACGTCGCGATCGACCCAGAACACGGCGTGCGGATTGCCCATCGACATCGCCGACGGCGAATGCAGCACCGGATCGTCGATCGGGCCGATCTGCAACTCGATCCGGCGGGTGTCGTGAAATTCCTCCGCAAGCGGGATCCGGTCCCATTCGAAAACGGGCGTGCCCATGTCGACGGAGATCGTGCCGTCGGCGTGCTCGACGGCATTGAGGATGCCGGCGACGGTCTGGAAGGTGAAGGCCTTCCTGCCGGTCTCGGCGGCGAGCGCCTGGACGACGCAGCGCGTGCCGTTGCCGCACGCCTGCGCTTTGGAGCCGTCGCAGTTGAGGATGTCGATGAAGGCGTCGGTGCCGTCGATCCTCGGATCGTGGATCGCCATGATCTGATCGAAGGCGGTCTCAGCGTCGGCGGCAAGTGCGATCGCGGCCTGCGGCGCGACGCGGTCGGCGCGACCACGCATGTCGACGACGAGGATCTTGTTGCCAAGCCCGTTCATCTTCGCGAATTCGACCGTGTTGCTCATCGGTATGCCTTCTTTGCGTCTAGGCCGCCTATATGGCGGAAATGCAGGGAAAATACCAGTGGCGTACCGGCGGATGCGCGCAATGACTTTCCCCTGCGCGGCACCCTGCCTGCAGTCGCATGCCGACAGAGGCCAGGCGGGAGTCACGCGGCTTGCAGCCTCACGCGTCAGGCACGTCGAAGACTTCCCCCGCCCGCAGCGCGCGGAACCGTTCTGGGGCGATATCCCTGCCGGCAAGTGCGGCCTTCAGCATGTCGACCGGCGCGTCGATTGCCTCGTCGGTCAGTTGTACCGTTCCGAAATGATGGCCGACGGCGTGCGCCGCCCTGCAGGCGAGCATGCCGTCGACCGCTTCATGGGCGTTCTGGTGCTGGCTCTTCATGAACCAGCGAGGCTCGTAGGCTCCGATCGGCAGGCACGCGAGACGAAAACCCCCATGCCTGTCGGCAGCCGCCCTGTAGTTGATGCCGTCTTGAAAGCCCGTATCGCCGATATGGTAGATGTTTCCGGCCGGGGTCGTCAGCACGAAGGCTGCCCACAGCGCCATGCGGCGATCGCGCGTGCCGCGCGCCGACCAGTGATGGCAGGGCTCGCAATCGATCACCAGATTGTCCCACAGGGATACCCGGTCGCCCCAGTCCATGTCGGAAATCTTCGCTTTGGGAACGGCGCGGCGGATGATGGTGTCGTTGCCGAGCGGGGTGACGATGTGCGGCGCGTGTCGCTTGAAAAGCCGCTTCAGCGTGACGAGATCGAGATGGTCGTAGTGGTTGTGGGTGACGAGCACGATATCGATCGGCGGCAGGTCGTCGAATTCGATGCCGGGCGGTACGACGCGCTTTGGACCGGCAAAGGTCAACGGACTTGTGCGAGGCGACCAGACGGGGTCGGTGAGAATGTTCAGGCCCGCCACCTGAATGAGCAATGTCGCATGGCCGACCATCGTGACGCGCAGATCCCTGCCGTCGATACGTTCCTCCGGCCGGGCGGGGGGAAAGGGGCTCGGCGCGGACTTCGGCCAGCGCGCCCGCCCGCCGCGGAACTGCCAGCGCAGGAGATCGCGAAGGCCGCGGGGCGGATCGCCGCCCGGATTGAAAAACTGCGTACCGTCGAAATGATCCGAGACGGGACCGTTGTAGTAGGGGTTACGGGGCCTTTCCGGCATGGGCGGCTGTCCAGTTTGTTACGCGCGTGACGTTTCAGCGCCATTGAGTTCCTAATCTGGCGTCGACGATTTCCGATTGCCAGCGTCGAAACTTGACTTTCCGCCCGCTTTCCTGTTTATGCCGCGCATCTGCGACAAGTTCAGACACTTGAAGCCGCCGACTGGGACCCGTGAAGGTATAAAGAGATCCCGGAGGTCAACACCCGACAGCGCGAAGCGCCCTCGGGTGGTTTTTGGCTTTGCGTCTTGTTTTTGCCTGCAGATGCACCGACGTTTCCGGCACGCACGGAAACAAGAAGGACGAAGCGATGTTTGAAACACTCCAGGACCGCCTTGGCGCCATCTTGAATGGCCTGACAGGCCGCGGCTCGCTCTCCGAGGCGGATGTCTCGGCGGCGCTGCGCGAGGTCCGTCGCGCGCTGCTAGAAGCGGACGTGGCGCTGGAAGTGGTGCGCTCCTTCACCGAAGCGGTGCGCGAGAAGGCGGTCGGCGCGGAAATCCTGAAGTCGATCAAGCCCGGCCAGATGGTCGTGAAAATCGTCCATGACGAGCTGGTTTCCATGCTCGGCTCGGAAGGCGTTTCGATCGACCTGAACGCAGCAGCGCCCGTCGTCATCATGATGGTCGGCCTGCAGGGCTCGGGCAAGACGACCACCTCGGGCAAGATCGCCAACCGGCTGAAGACGCGCGACAAGAAGAAGGTCCTGCTGGCCTCGCTCGACACGCGCCGTCCGGCAGCCCAGGAGCAATTGCGCCAGCTCGGCGTGCAGACCGGCATCGACACGCTGCCGATCATTGCCGGCCAGTCGCCGACCGATATCGCCGCGCGCGCCGTGCAGGCCGCCAAGCTCGGCGGCCATGACGTCGTCATCCTCGACACCGCCGGCCGTACACATATCGACGAGCCGCTGATGATGGAGATGGCGGAGATCAAGCGGAAGTCCAATCCGCACGAGATCCTGCTCGTCGCCGACGCACTGACCGGTCAGGACGCCGTCAACCTCGCCCGCAACTTCGACGAACGCGTCGGCATCACCGGCCTCGTGCTCACCCGCATGGACGGCGACGGCCGCGGCGGTGCGGCCCTTTCGATGCGCGCCGTCACCGGCAAGCCGATCAAGCTGATCGGCGTCGGCGAGAAGATGGGCGAGCTGGAGGAATTCCACCCCCGCCGCGTCGCCGACCGAATCCTCGGCATGGGCGACATCGTCTCGCTCGTCGAGAAGGCGGCCGAGAACATTGACGCCGAGAAGGCGGCGGCGATGGCCGAGAAGATGGCGAAGGGCAAGTTCGACCTGAACGACCTCGCCGATCAGCTCCGCCAGATGCAGAAGATGGGCGGCATGGGCGGCATTATGGGAATGATGCCCGGCATGGCCGGCATGAAGGACAAGATGGCCTCCGCCGGCCTCGACGACCGGATGTTCGGCCGCCAGCTTGCGATCATCTCCTCGATGACCAAGGCCGAGCGCGCCAATCCGGACATGCTCAAGCATTCCCGCAAGAAGCGCATCGCTGCCGGCTCCGGCACGGATGCCAGCGACATCAACAAGCTTCTGAAGATGCATCGCCAGATGGCGGACATGATGAAGATGATGGGCGGCAAGAAAGGCGGCGGCCTGATGAAGCAGATGATGGGTGGCCTGGCCGGTAAGATGGGGCTTGGCGGCCTCGGCGGCGGCATGGGCGGCATGCCCGACCTGTCGAAGCTCGACCCGAAGCAGCTGGAAGCCTTGCAGAAGCAGGCAGAGGCCGCGGGCCTCAAGCCGGGTGGCGGAATGCCGGGTCTCGGCGGCGGCGGCCTTCCCGGCCTTGGCGGAAAGCTGCCGGGCCTTGGCGGTGGATTCCCGGGATTGCCCGGCCTGCCGAAAAAGAAGTGAGGAAACGATGATCGATCCGGAAATCAAGAAGCAGCTGGCTGAGTACCGCCAGTCGATCGACAACATCGATGCCGCCCTGGTCCACATCTTGGCCGAGCGTTTCCGCTGCACCAAGGCGGTCGGCGTACTCAAGGCCACCCACGATTTGCCGCCGGCCGACCCGGCGCGCGAGGAATACCAGATCGAACGCCTCCGCCGGCTGGCGAAGGATGCCAATCTGGATCCGGATTTCGCGGAGAAGTTTCTGAACTTCATCATCCGCGAGGTGATCCGGCATCATGAAGCCATCGCCGCCGATTTCAGCGGCTCGAACAACCAGCATACCGCTTGAAATCAAGCGGACCCTATTTCGCTCAAGGAGAAAAAGAAATGTCCCTCAAGATCCGTCTCGCCCGTGGTGGTTCCAAGAAGCGCCCGTACTACCAGATCGTCGTTGCCGATGCCCGCAGCCCGCGCGACGGCCGCTTCCTCGAGAAGGTCGGCTCGTGGAACCCGATGCTCTCCAAGGAAGATGCGAAGCGCATCGAACTGAACGAGGAGCGCATCAAGGAATGGCTCGCCAAGGGTGCGCAGCCGACCGACCGCGTCCTTCGCTTCCTGAACGAAGCCGGCCTTGCCAAGCGCGACGCCCGCAACAACCCGGAAAAGGCAAAGCCGGGCAAGAAGGCGCTCGAGCGCGTTGCGGAGAAGAAGCAGAAGGCTGAAGACGCCGCTGCTGCTGCCGCTGCCGAGTAATCCCGGTCAGATTAATGACGGGCGGGCGGCGTGTCTCATGTCGCCCGCTTTTGTTTTGTCTCCCGCTTTTCCTGTTTGAGTGTTGGCCGGATCGGATTGATGACCAAGCTTCAGAATCCCGTGCTGATGGGAACGATCGGCGCAGCGCAGGGCCTGCGCGGCGAAGTCCGCGTCAAGTCCTATACGCTCGACCCCAGTGCGCTCGGCGACTACGGACATCTTCACAGCGAGGATGGCCGTGTCTTTGAAATCCTCGAGGTCCGCGAGGCCAAGAATCTCGCCATCGTCCGCTTTCGAGGCGTCAACGACCGCAATGCCGCAGAGGCGCTACGCGGGCTCGACCTGTTCATCGAACGCGACAAGCTGCCGGACGAGGAACTGGACGACGACGAGTTCTACTATGCCGACCTCGAGGGACTCGAGGCCGTGGACGGCGCCGGCCACAACCACGGCGTGGTCAGCGGCATCTTCGATTTCGGAGCCGGCAACCTCTTGGAACTCAAGGGGCCGGGCAAGCGGCCAGTGCTCATACCGTTTTCCGAAGCGGCCGTGCTGGAAATCGATTTCGAGAACGGCCGCCTGCTGATCGACCCGGTGGCGGCCGGGCTCGACGGCGAGGACGAGGATGGTCCGGGCAGCCGCAAGCGTCGGCCGCCGCGCGAGGAGGAATGACGTGGCTTTCCGCGCCACCATCCTGACGCTCTACCCCGAGATGTTTCCGGGTTTTCTCGGCCAGTCGCTGTCCGGCAAGGCGCTGGCGCGCGGCGACTGGGTGCTGGAAACGGTGCAGATCCGCGACTTCGCCACCGATCGCCATCGCACGGTCGACGATACCCCGGCCGGCGGCGGCGCCGGCATGGTGCTGAAGCCCGACGTGCTGGCGCAGGCGATCGACCATGCCGCGCCGCAGGATGACCCGCGTCCCCGATTGCTGATGAGCCCGCGCGGCCGCCCCTTGACACAGGGCCGCGTCCGCGAGCTTGCAGCCGGCGAAGGAGCGGTGATCGTCTGCGGCCGCTTCGAAGGCGTGGACCAGCGCGTAATCGATGCGCGCGGGCTGGAGGAGGTCTCCATCGGCGATTACATCCTGTCCGGCGGCGAGCCGGCGGCAATGATCCTGCTGGACGCGATCGTGCGCATCCTGCCGGGTGTGATGGGCAATGCGCTTTCCGGCATCCATGAGAGTTTCGAGGGCGGACTGCTGGAGCATCCGCACTACACCCGCCCGCCGGTGTGGGAAGGCAGGGAGATACCGGCCGTCCTGACCTCCGGCCATCACGGCGAGATCAAGAAATGGCGGCAGGCCGAGGCGCGTCGGCTGACCGAGGCACGCCGCCCGGACCTGATCGCCCGTCAACCGGTGACGAAGTAGTAGATCGTCAGCATCGCGCCGACCGCAACGACCAGCGCGCGGATGATGTTCTGCGGCACGCGCCGGGCGACCCAGACGCCGGAATAGCCACCTATCGCACCCGCCGGAACCATGACGGCCGCCTGCGGCCAGCCGACGACATCGCCGCTGGCGAAGACGGCAATGGCGACGCCGGCGATCACCATGGCAAGGAAGTTCTTCAGAGCATTCAGCCGATGATAGTCCCCGCCCTTGGAAAGGCCGAGCACGGCGAGCGTCATGATGCCCATGCCCGCGCCGAAGAAGCCGCCATAGATCGAGGTTGCGAATTGGCCGACGAGCCCGAGCGGACCGATCGGCTTTTCAGCGTGCAAATGCTTCGGTCGCAGAAGCGGACCGGCAGCAAAGATCGCGGTCGCGGCAAGCAGGAGCCAGGGTACGAGCGCGCGGAAGCCGGGATTGGACATGGAAAGCAGCAGCAGCGCACCGGCCAAACCGCCGACGAGCGATAGCCCGCCGACCACCATTGCCTCCTTCCAGTCCGCGCGGATTTCCTTCCAGTAGGCCAGTGCGGAAGTGACGTAGCCCGGAAACTGTGTGATTGAGGACGTCGCATTCGCCATGATCGGCGGCAGGCCGGTCAGCGTCATGGCGCCAAACGTCAGAAAGGTCCCACCACCGGCAATGGCGTTGACCACACCCGACATGAAGCCGGCCACGAACAATAGCGCCGCATCGGCGATCGACATGCTGATCCTCCTCCTGGCAGCTTAAATGGGCCGCCATCTCCTCCGACATCGGCTGATATCGGGGGCGGCGCCGATCCGCAATCCTTACGAAAGCCGAAATGAACAGCGATTTCTGGCCGGCTACTGATGACAAGCGCTGTCGAATGGTGTATTGCGCGCACGGTTTTGGGATCATCCCGGAAAAGCCGCAAGCAAAGAATGGCGAAACCGCTCCTGTCCGGCAACGGACATAACCCCGAGGTTCAACCAAGGGAGAAGGCCGAGCGCTCTGGCTGTTTGAGAAAAACGTAAAGGTTAGACCGATGAACATCATTCAGCAGCTCGAGGCCGAACAGGCCGCCAAGATTGCCGCCAAGCGCACCCTTCCGGAATTCTCCCCGGGCGACACGGTTCGCGTCAACGTCCGCGTGACGGAAGGCACCCGTACCCGCGTACAGGCCTATGAAGGCGTCTGCATCGCCCGCTCCGGCGGCGGCCTCAACGAGAGCTTCACCGTTCGCAAGATCTCCTACGGCGAAGGCGTCGAGCGCGTATTCCCCGTCTACTCCCCGCTGGTCGAGGGCGTGGAAGTCGTCCGCCGCGGTAAGGTCCGCCGCGCCAAGCTGTACTACCTGCGCGATCGTCGCGGCAAGTCGGCTCGTATCGTCGAGAACACCGGCACGCGCGCCCGCAAGCTGAACGACGCCGAGCGCGCAGCCGTTGCCGAGGAAAAGGCACGCCTGGAAGCCGAGAAGGTAGCGGCAGCACAGGCTCTTGCCGCCGAGAAGGCAGCAGCAGAGGCAGCCGAAGCCGCAAAGGCAGCGGAAGCAGCCACCGAATAAGGCGCGGTTCCACTTATCCTTTAGAGCCGTCGGGAGCGATCCCGGCGGCTTTTTCGTATGCGCGTCATGGAGACTGCGATCAAGGCTCTGGAGCAAAGCCGATCGCCGGCTGACCACGATTTTGGCATGAACCTGCTTGCCAGCGGCGATTGAACTGTGACAGTTTTCGCTCGCCATATTTTCTGGAGAATTGCCATGTTTTCCCGCCGCACCTTCCTTGCCGGGCTCTCCGCCCTTGCCCTGATGCCCCTGACCCTGACGCCTCTGGCAGCCACCGCGGCCGAATTGCCCGACCTCGGCGGCAAGACCGTCGTCGTCGTCACCGAAAACGCCTATCCGCCGCTGCAGTTCGTCGACCCAAAGTCCGGCGAGCAGATCGGCTGGGAATACGACGCGATGAACGAGATCGCCAAGCGGCTGAATTTCAAGGTCGAGTACCAGAACACGAGCTGGGATGCGATGATCCAGGCCGTGCATGACGGCCAGTACCAGATCGGCATGACCGGGATCACCATCAAGGACGACCGCAAGGAAAAGGTCGACTTCTCCGATCCCTACATGCGCTCGCAACAGTTCATGCTCGTGCGCGGCGATGAGAACCGCTTCACCGACGCCAAGACCTTCGCCGCCTTCAGCGACGGTCTCGTCGGCGCGCAGCCCGGTACCTCGCCGTTCTATGCGGCCGTCTACGAAATCCTCGACGGCAACGAACAGAACCCGCGCATCAAGCTGTTCGAGACCTTCGGCGCCACGGTGCAGGCGCTCAAGGCCGGCGACGTGGATCTGGTGTTGACCGACAGCGTTGCGGCCAAGGGCTATGTCGATGCCTCCGAAGGCAAGCTGAAAGTCGTGGGCGAGCCGCTCGGCACCGAGGACTTCGGCTTCATCTTCCCGAAGGGCTCCGATCTCGTGGCCCCCGTCAATGCCGCGATCGCCGCACTGAAGGCGGACGGCACGCTCGACGCGCTGAACAAGAAGTGGTTCCTCGATTACAAGATGGGTCAGTAAGACCTGCATGGCATCGACGTCCGAGCATTCCGGATCGACGAAGGGCGACTATCCCTGGTGGCTGGTCGCCCTTGTCGTGATCGCCCTCGCCATTGCCGTGGTGATCGCGGCAAACGAGATCTACACGCAGGTCTTCGCGGTGATCCTGAAGGGCCTGTGGGTGACGATCTTCGTCACGGTCGTCGGGTTCACGCTGGCGACGCTGCTCGGGCTGGGCGTGGCGCTGCTGGGTCTTTCCGACAGTGCTGTTGCACGGCAGTTCGCCCGGTTCTACACGGAAGTCATCCGCGGCGTGCCGATCCTCGTCCTGCTCTTCTACGTCGCCTTCGTGGGGGCCCCGGCGCTGGTGGCGCTGGCCAATTTCGTCGCGACGCCGCTCGTCACCGCAGGTTATGTCGAGCCCTTCCTCGTGCGCGACGTCTCTCTCATGTGGCGGGCGATCATCGCGCTGATGATCGGCTATTCCGCTTTCATCGGCGAGGTATTCCGCGCAGGCATCCAGTCAGTCGACAAGGGGCAGGTCGAAGCCGCCAAGGCCTTGGGGCTGTCGCGCTACCAGCGTTTCCGGCTCGTGATCTTCCCGCAGGCGATCCGGGTCATCCTGCCGCCGCTCGGCAACGACTTCGTGGCGATGGTGAAGGACTCCTCCCTGGTATCCGTGCTCGGCGTTTCCGACATCACCCAGATGGCCAAGGTCTATGCCTCGGGCTCCTTCCGCTTCTTCGAGACCTATTCGATCGTCGCCTATGTATACCTGATCCTGACGGTCGGGCTATCCTTGGCGCTGCGCGGTCTGGAGAAGCGCCTGCGGAAAGGGTTCGAGCGATGAGCGAACGGAAAAGCGAAGCGTTGGGCCGGGTCTATGCCGCCCGCACTGCCGACGAACTTTCCGCGGCCTATTCGGCGTGGTCGAACGTCTACGATCAGGAGACGGCTGTCGCAGGGTACTGTCTGCCCTTCGTCATAGGCAGCTGGGTCGCCCGGCATGTGCCGGCAGATGCGAGACCGCTTTTGGATGCAGGCTGCGGCACCGGGCTGTCTGGTCCCTATCTGCAAGCGCTCGGTTATCGTGACATCGAGGGCCTCGACATGTCCGAGGAAATGCTGGCGATAGCAGCCGGACGTTCCTGCTATTCCAGCCTGAAGATCGGCACGCTCGGGCAAAAGCTGCCTTGGCCCGATGGCTATTTCTCCGCCTTTTTCTGCACCGGCGTTTTCACGGAAGGGCACGCACCCGCATCTGCTCTCGAGGAGCTCGTGCGGATAACGCGTAGGGGTGGACATGCGATCTTCACCGTGCGGGACGTGGTGCTGGAGGAAGGCGGGTTCACGAGAGCCTTTGAAGCGCTGGAAAGCGTCGGTCGCTGGCGGCCCGTGGAGGCAAGTGCGCCGTTTCGAGCTTTCGCCGTGGCCGAGCCGGACGTGCTCGTCCGAGCCTTCGTGTTCGAGGTCCTGTGAGCGCGATCGGCGGTTAATCTCACCGATTGCCCGGTTGTCAAAAAATTGATATGTGCTGGCCATGGAATCCAAATTCGCATGCACCGGTGCGCGTATTTTTGTACTGCAGGACCATAAGCGCCTGCCGGTACGCTTTTTCGCGCGTGTATGCGGGGCGCTTACCAGCCGCCTGGGCTGATCGCCGGGACCCGCGCGGCGGGAGAGCCGCATTTTTTCCATTTCCTTCGCATCACACGGATGAAGAGCCATGAGCGCACCCCGTACCCTCTATGACAAGATCTGGGCCGACCACGTCGTCAACACGCAGGAAGACGGCACCTGTCTTCTCTACATCGATCGTCACCTCGTTCACGAAGTGACGAGCCCGCAGGCCTTTGAAGGCCTGCGCATGGCCGGCCGTCAGGTCCGCCATCCCGAGAAGACGCTCGCCGTCGTTGACCACAACGTTCCCACCTCGCCCGACCGCAAGAACGGTATCAAGAACGAGGAAAGCCGGATCCAGGTGGAAGCGCTCGCCAAGAACGCGGCCGACTTCGGCGTGGAATACTACTCCGAGAACGATATCCGCCAGGGCATCGTGCACATCGTCGGGCCCGAACAGGGCTTCACGCTGCCGGGCATGACGATCGTATGCGGCGACAGCCACACCTCGACGCACGGCGCTTTCGGGGCATTGGCGCACGGTATCGGCACCTCCGAGGTCGAGCATGTGCTCGCCACGCAGACGCTGATCCAGAAGAAGGCGAAGAACATGCTGGTGCGCGTCGACGGCCAACTGCCACCGGGCGTGACCGCCAAGGACATCATCCTCGCCATCATCGGCGAGATCGGTACGGCGGGCGGCACGGGCTACGTCATCGAATTCGCCGGCGAAGCGATCCGCTCGCTGTCGATGGAAGGCCGCATGACGATCTGCAACATGACGATCGAAGGCGGCGCCCGCGCCGGCCTGATTGCGCCGGACGAGACGACGTTCGCTTATGTGAAGGACAAGCCGCGCGCGCCGAAGGGCAAGGCCTGGGACATGGCGCTCGAATACTGGAAGACGCTGCACACCGACGAGGGCGCCCACTACGACCGCGTCGTCGTGCTGGACGCTGCCAACCTTCCGCCAATCGTCTCCTGGGGTTCCTCGCCGGAGGACGTCATCTCGGTGCAGGGCGCCGTGCCCAATCCGGACGAGATTGCCGACGAGACCAAGCGCGCCTCCAAGTGGCGTGCGCTGGAGTACATGGGCCTGAAGCCGGGCACCAAAATCACCGACATCGCCATCGACCGCGTCTTCATCGGCTCGTGCACCAACGGTCGCATCGAGGACCTACGCGCGGTGGCCAAGGTCGTCGAGGGCCGCAAGGTGGCCTCGACCGTCAACGCCATGATCGTGCCGGGCTCGGGCCTGGTGAAAGAGCAGGCGGAGGCCGAGGGCCTGGACAAGATCTTCGTCGCCGCGGGCTTCGACTGGCGCGAGCCGGGCTGCTCGATGTGCCTGGCCATGAACGACGACCGGCTGAAGCCGGGCGAGCGCTGCGCCTCGACCTCGAACCGTAACTTCGAGGGCCGCCAGGGCTTCAAGGGCCGCACCCACCTGGTG
>JAEYDD010000066.1 GCA_023404095.1 Pseudomonadota bacterium
TGGCCCATAGAACTTTGCCGTCATAATTATAAATACCATGCACCAGATCCAAAATCAAATGACCATCTTTTCCTTTCGGGAAGGTATATTTATGTATACCCGTCCGTTGTGTTGCTGTCAGTTGGGCCTTAATGCCATAATCGTCCAGTATCACTTCATAATATCCGGGAACAGCTTTTTCTGTAGCATGGTCAAAACGTGAACGGTATCCCTCTTCCGGATAATCCGCCCGACCGGGATTTAACTTCACATCGCCAACAGCAGGCATCAACAAGATGTCTCCCAAGTCAGAATGTCCCGTACCACTAAGATGAGTGTGACTGAAGCCAACAATGGTCTTGTCCCTATATTGGTAACCAGCACAATACTCGTAGGCATTTTTCTGATAAGCTCCATTTATATTATGCGGAATTGTGTCTGTGTCCGGACTCAACTGTACCCATCCGAAAGGAGTGCAAGCACCGGGAAAAGTGTGCCCCATCCCATTGGTCCCGATAATCGGATTCACATAGTCTACCGGCTGTTGAGCTATGGCGGACAAAGTTACTGCCGCCATAGTCATCATCAATACTTTCTTTCTCAAATTATTCATATCAGCTTACTTTGCGTCACGAGAGAATGAATACGGGAAGTCTGATTCGTTGATACCTCTTCCCTTATTCGGTTTGTTATCCATATCAAACACCAGACGACCGCCTTTCAACAGATCGAAATGGTTCAGATAATTCTTTGTATAATTCTTGCCATTATAATTCAATGAACGAATATAACGATTATCATCGTTATTCTTCGGGGCGGAGATTTCCAGTTTCTTGCCGTTCTCCAGTGTAATCGTTGCTTTCTTGAAGTAAGGAGCTCCCATTACATATTCATTGCTGCCGGGACATACCGGATAAAATCCCAATGCAGTAAATACATACCAAGCCGAAGTCTGACCGTTATCTTCATCTCCACAATAACCGTCCGGAGTAGGAAGATAGAGGCGGTTCATCGTCTCACGCAACCAATATTGGGCTTTCCACGGTTCGCCGGCATAGTTATACAAGTAGATCATGTGCTGGATAGGTTGGTTGCCATGTGCATAGTTACCCATGTTAGCAATTTCCATTTCACGAATCTCGTGAATCACTCCTCCATAATAGCTATCATCAAATACAGGAGGAAGATTGAACACAGAATCAAGCATACTGACAAACATCTTCTTGCCGCCCATCAGATCAACCAGTCCTTGTACATCGTGGAATACCGACCATGTATAATGCCAACTATTTCCTTCCGTAAAGGCATCTCCCCATTTAAAAGGATTGAAAGGAGTCTGGAAAGTTCCGTCGGAATTCTTTCCCCGCATCAACTTAGTTTCCGGATCGAACAGATTACGGTAGTTCTGACTCCTTTTCTTATAAACATCCAGTTCTTCTGCCGGACGGCCTAATTTTTCACCCATACGGTAAATGCACCAGTCATCGTATGCATATTCCAATGTGCGTGCCGCATTCTCATTAATTTTCACATCGTATGGCACATAGCCCAGTTTGTTATAATATTCATATCCACGGCGTCCGGTAGTAGAAACTTTCGGATGTACGCTATTGGCCCCTTTCAGTAGGCCTTCGTACATTTTTTCTGCATCCGCTTTGGTTACATTCTTCATGAAGGCATCCGCCACTACAGAAGCTGAATTGTTCCCAACCATACAACCACGATGGCCCGGGCTTGCCCATTCAGGAAAGAATCCACTTTCAAGATAGGTATTCAACAGGCCTTCCTGCATCTTCTCACCCATTGAAGGATATATCAAATTAACAAATGGAAACAAGCAACGGAAAGTATCCCAGAATCCAGTGTCGGTAAACATATATCCCGAACGGATTTCACCATTATAGGGGCTGTAATGCACAGTTTCTCCCTTACCGTTTACCTCGTAAAACATACGGGGAAACAACACCGAACGATACAAGCAAGAGTAGAACGTACGCATACGGTTCTCATCGCTGTCTTCAACCTTGATACGCCCCAAGACATTGTTCCATGCCTTACGACCGGCCTCTTTTGTCTGTTCAAAAGTCTTATTACCAATTTCCTTCAAGTTCAGTTCCGCCTGTTCGGGGCTGATGAATGAGGATGCCACTTTTGCATGCACTTGTTCTCCTTTTTTCGTCGAAAATCCGATAGCAGCACCCACGTGATTGGATTGTAGTTCGAGATGTGTTTCAACCAAATGATAGTCTGCCCATACTTTATTGAAAGTAAAAGGCTTGTCGAACTCTATCACAAAGTAATTCTTAAAGTTTTGAGGAACACCGCCACTATTGCGTGTCGTATAACCAACTATTTTATTTTCTTCGGGAATCACCTTCACATACGAACCGCGGTCGAAAGCATCTACCACCACATAGGCATCGGAGGTTTCAGGGAAAGTGAAACGGAAATATGCGCAACGTTCCGTCGGAGCTATTTCAGTTGTCATGTCATACTCTGACAAATAAACACTATAATAATAAGGAGTGGCTTTCTCTGCCTTATGAGAGAACCAGGAAGCACGACTGTCCTGATCGATCTTCAACTGTTTAGTCATCGGCATGATTGAGAACTGACCGTAGTCATTGATCCACGGACTAGGCTGATGGGTTTGCTTGAAACCTCTGATTTTGTCGGATGCATAAGTGTAAGCCCAACCGTCACCCATCTTTCCGGTTTGTGGCATCCAGAAGTTCATTCCCCAAGGCAACGCGATGGCAGGATATGTATTCCCATTAGATAGTGATATTTTCGAATCAGTTCCCATTAAAGGATTCACATAGTCTACCGGTTGCTTTTGCGCAAAGGTAGAGGAAGCTCCCAATAGCAGGGCTATTGCGATAGATAGTAGTTTCTTTTTATTCATGGTCTACGAATTAAGCTATTAATTAGATTATCAAGTCTTTTTTATTTACGTTACAAATTAAAGCATCTTTCTGTAATTATCAGTCCTCTGATACGCCAAAATAAGAAAAAAATAGCATATGGTCAACCAAAGGATACGAGCGTCAACGAGAGTACAAGTTAAATAAGTGAGAATCAGGATGTAATATTTATGTGCATACCACGAGAGTACAACCGGAGGACTAACTGTTTAAGCAATAGAGAGAGGATAATTTGCCTTTACCCTCTCTCCAATTCTATCAGAAACAAATATTTATTATTACCTAATTAATTCCATCCCGGGTTCTGATGTCCTTCTAACGCAGGATTAGCCTGAATTTCATCTAACGGGATAGGCCATAACAAAGCATATTCAGGAATGGCGCCGGCTCTTGTGCTTCCATCGGGCTTGTTTTGGATTTGAGCCGATGCAAGAGCAGTCCATTTCAATTTTCCTGATTCGGTAGATGCTTCCGGATACAAACGAGTACGACGAATGTCATCCCAAATCTTAAATTCCAACGGTAACTCATGCAAACGTTCAGTCAAAATCGATTGTATTAAATCGTTTCCTGTAGCCGTCTCATCTGCCAATCCAGCACGTTTACGCACTTGATTGAGATAATATTTAGCTCCACCGACAGCATTATCTTCATGATTTGTACGTGCCAGACCTTCGGCCGCAATCAGCAAGACTTCCGCAAAACGGAATACCGGCATATTATAATCACCGTCGTGACCGCTAATCAAAGCATTTTCATCAAACCA
>JAEYDD010000075.1 GCA_023404095.1 Pseudomonadota bacterium
GTTCCAGCACGGAAGCCGCATCAAACGAGGTGACTTCGAAAAGCGTGTTCTGACCGGGATGGAAATAGAAGAAGCGATAGCCGTACTCCGCAAGCTTCGCATACCACGGCAGGGAAGGAAGCCCGAGGAGGAGGACGATGATATCCGCCCCTCCGTTTGCCAGGAAGCGCTCTCCTCCTTCGATCACGCCCGGCTCGAATCCGGCGACGTTGATCTTCAGTACCGAGACATGCGCCAGTCCCAGCCGTTCGAATTCCGCCGTGAGGGTTCTGACCGGGACGATCTCCTCGCCATTGTCGCTAAGGCCGCTGACCCAGGTTTTGGCGGCGGTGCCGAACCTTGCCTCGCCCTCGACATTCGAAAGAGCGATCCGATGGACGTGCGCTATATGTGAGGCGCGATTTCGCGCAATGTTGTGCTGCAATGCCTCGATGTTGGCAGCGGACGGCTCGAAGGCGTGAATGGCAGCGCATGGAAGTGTCGCCGCAAAGGTGGTGAACTGGCCGATGGCGGCGCCGATGTCGGCGACGATCCAGCCAGGCCGGGCGACGCGCCGCAGAAAGCTGTACTCCGGGTCGATCAGGTCGCCGAACATCAGCAGCGCGTAGGGAACCTGCCCCGGAAAGCCGAATTCGAGGACAGGTCCGCACCTCAGCCGCACCTCGCTGTGCCGCGGGCGGCGCAGCAGCAGCGAGCTCAGCCGGCCTGCGCCGCGCAGCGTTGCGCCGACACCGACGGCCTTCACGCCCCAACGCAGCTTGTCGTGGACGTTTCTGACGCGGTCAAAGGCGAAATCGACTCTGGACATTGTCGTCATGCGGGCGTTCCCAGAAATCGTGTGCATTCCCCCCGGGAGCGTCTCCACAAGCGATGCTCACATACTGAAAGGCAATCTACGCCATTGCGCGCGGGCTCGACATTTCGTCTTTGGACGTATCTGCTCAGCCTTCCGCCGCCCTAAGACGTTCGCAACAACCAGCGCCTGGCATCGGTCCGTCCGCCTCCCGCATCCGTTCGAGCACGCGTAAGCCCACATACCCTTATTGAACAAGTCGACGCCCGGCTGGTTTTTGGCTTTGATCTTCCAGGCCTTCCCGAGGCCAAGCCGGGGATATCACGAGCGCACATGCGCGCAGCGGGAATACGTCGAATGACGACACGGATAGGAACGACTGCGCGGCCGGTTGTCTCCCGCGGACGCATCAGGGAGCTCAGGGGCGCGACGACGCGGGCAACTACGTCTCAGGGTGCCGCGTCGCGATCTCCCGCAGCCACGCGCCTGTCGCCCGTCGTCTTGGTCTTCGCCATCACGCTCTTTCTGCCGTTTCACTGGTATCTCGGTCCGGTGACCATGTCGCCGACCCGACTGGTGCTGCTCGTGATGCTCCTTCCGTGTCTCGTGATGTGGCTGAACGGCAAGGCGGGGCGCATGCTTGTCAGCGACTTGGCCATTCTCGGCTACGGTCTCTGGTGCTCTGTCAGTCTTGCCGCGGTCCACGGGCTTGAGACAGGCGTGGAATCGGGCGGCATCATGTTCGTGGAAACGGTCGCCCCCTATTTTCTGGCCCGATGTTTCATAAGGAGCGCGGCGCAGATGCTCGCCGCAGTCCGTGTGCTGTTCGTCCTTGTGGCGCTGCTGCTTCCGTTCGCGATCTATGAGGCGTTGACGCATCAGACCTTTCTACTCGATTTCTTTCAGCGCTTCCTGCCCTCGCACCCGCCGACCATGAACGAGCCGCGCTGGGGCCTGCGGCGCGTGCAGGCGGTGTTCGAACATCCGATCCTCTATGGTGTCACCTGCGGCGCGCTGCTGGCCTTCGTGCATCTCGTCATGGGGCAGAGCCAGTCGGTCGTGACGAAGTTCACGCGAAGCGCGACCATATGGTTCACGGCATTCCTCTCGCTCTCGGCAGGCCCGCTTTCCGCGCTGATGGCCCAGACCATGCTGATTGGGTGGGATCGGGTCCTGGAGAACAATACGCATCGCTGGCAGTTGATGTGGATCGGGATCGCGGCGATGTACCTGCTGATCTCGATGGTCTCCAACCAGAGCGTTCCCGCATTCTATCTGACTCACTTCTCCTTCGACCAGGCGTCCGCCTACTACCGAATCCTCATCTGGGAGTATGGCACCCAGTCGACGATGAACAATCCGCTCTTCGGCGTCGGCTTCAATCGATGGGAGCGGCCGATATGGATGCCGCCGAGCCTCGACATGTTCTGGCTGTACCATGCCGTCATCTATGGGATCCCGGCCGCCTTCTTCATGTTTCTCGCCTTCGGCTCCATGGTGTGGTCGATCGGTTTCAGGAAGGGGCTTCCCGAGGATCTGCTGCCCTACAAGACGGCATTCCTGATTACGATGACGGGATACTTCCTCGTCGGCTGGACGGTGCATTTCTGGGGCAGCACTTACATTCTCTTCCTTTTCCTGCTTGGCAGCTGCAGCTGGCTTCTCGACGCCAGGACGTCCGTGTCCGCCAGCCTCCGTCCGCATGGGGCGACTGCCACGGCAACGCGTTCGCCGCCGCCTCGCCGGGCAGGCGCGGCAAGGCCGGTCCCCGGCCGTAGGCGATAGCTGCGTGTTGCGGCCAACCGCAGCCACGGGCGTGGGTCTCCAGATCGAACGTATTTCGGGAGGCGCTATTTGCCGGCGATCGGCGCGCCCGTTGCCTCGATGGTGTTGTCGGATTGGACGGGCCGGTTTCCATAGAGTGCGAAGAAGCCCCACTGACCGCGGCTCATCACGTTGCGCGTGATGCGGATGGAGGCGGCATCGACGGGACCGCCCTTGAAGCGACCGTCGAGGTAGATCGTGTAGCCGCCGCCCGAAAGGCGATTGCCGTCGACGGTGATATCGGCAAGGCCCCGGAAGTAGTTGTTCAGCATGATTGCAGCGGTCTGGCCGTTCTCGTTGAGAACGGTGTTCTCCAGAATCTGGATGCCCTTGCCGCCGTTGATCTCGATCCCGTCGAAATGGGCCTCCGGGCCGCCGCGCATGTCATGGATGAAATTGCCCTGGATCAGCGAGGGACCGTCGATGTTCAGGCCATTCTCAACGCCGTGGATGTTGTTGCGCAGGAAGGTGCCGCGCCCGAGCGCACCGTTCGCCGCCTTGCCGCGCCCGTCTATCTCGCTGTCTTCAAGGGTAAAGCCTTCGGCGCCTTCCTTCACATAGACGATATGCCAGGGTGTGTCGGCGATGATGCGGGAGTTCCTGATCGTGACGTTCTCTGCATCCACCACTACGCTCCCGGTGATCTCGAGGCCCTCGACCACTGTACCGTCGTCGGAGATGTAGAGCGTGCCCGCATAGGGCTTGAGCGGAACATCGGTCTTCACCCCGGTGCTTTGTGCATCGGGAAACGGCGACGCGGTGGCAGTGCCTGCAAAAAGCACTCCGGCACCGAGCAAGGCAGCGATCAACGAAGAATTCATGGCAAGGTCCCCCGCAGCCACAGCATTGGTTTTGCGGGGCCGCCTGATCTACCCCCAGTCTAAGCCTGCAGCCTCATGGCAGGCAACGAACGCAGTTGCGTTAGTCAGGCCTACGACTTGCGAGGGGGGGATGCACCCAAAGGGCCTGCATTTGCCGGAAACATTCGACTGCAACTTCACGAAAAGCGCATTCGAACCTCCCTGTTCGATGAATGGTACCGGGTGCCGCTTTCCGATAGCGTTCTGGCATCGCCGCGTCGCCAGAGAGGACAGGACATGTCGATTGTCGAGAAGCTATTGCAGGACAGGCCTTCCTTTCACATGGGAGGAGACGCCCGGTGGGATTGCACGGTGGGAATGCTCCGCTACATCCGGGATAATGTTAAGCCGACCGACCGGACGCTGGAGGTCGGCTGCGGCGTGTCAACCGTTGTCTTCGCCTCAATCGGCTGCGACCATACGGTCCTGAGCCCCGATCCTCGCGAACACGAGCGGGTTCTTGCCTATTGCGACGCCAAGGGTATCGATCGCAGCAGGCTGAAGTTCGCTGTGGGCTTCTCAGACGACGTGCTGCCCGATCTCTGCAAGGACCGGTCCCTCGATGTCGCATTCATCGACGGCGCGCATCACTTTCCCTATCCGCTCGTGGACTGGCACTACGTCTCGCGCGCGCTGAAGGTTGGCGGTTGCCTGCTTCTGGATGACATCCCCATTCCCGCCGTGTCGGTGGCCTACAGGTTCATGCGCACGGATCCCGCCTGGAGGCTTGAAGAGGTGCTGGATTCCCGGGCGGCTGTCTTCACTCTGCTGACGGAACCCGGCCAGCAGGACTGGACGGAGCAGGCCTTCTGCCGCCGCATGGACTATTCCTTCGCGCCGATGCCGACGCGTGTCGCTCTTCAGGTCAGCGACGAGGTCCGGCGCGTGCGCAAGTCGGTCGGCCGGCGTTATCCCAGCCTTCGTCGTTTGCTGGTGAAGCAGAAGGCAGTCCAGGGACAGTAATGTTGCTGCAGCACATCGGACTGGCGAAAGGCCGCGTGTGGAGATGCGTGGCCTTTTCGCATGACCGGCCTGCCGTATAGGTCCAGCGGCATTTCTGGCGTGCGCCCGGTGCTGGGCCTGGCTGCCCGTGCGCCATACGGGGCGGCGGGCGGCCTTCGCAGGCGCGGGCCGAGGTGTTTCGCTCGAACGGTCCGATCAAAGCCGCGCAAGTGCGGTTGTGATTCGCTCATTTTCGCGCAATTTTGGCAGCGTCCCGCCGGACTAGCGATTGAGGCGCGGAAAATCGACCCCCAGAGATTGTAAAATTGCGATATTCACAAATTTTTTTGGTGCCTCGCCTCAGGCGCGCATTTCCATATATTCTGCAATTGTTATTTTAGAAATATGTAAACCATTTCAATGCACCGTGCCCATGGTGGAGCTGTCAAGGCGGGGCTTTCGATAGCATAGTTATCGAATTCTTGCCCCAATTTGGGCAATTCGGATTCTTGCAACTAATTCAAAAATAAATACACGATTCGCGTAGATAATGTGGCAGCAATGAGGCTGCCTGAGAGGGCGTGTTACTGCCCTCATACTGTTGCTTCCCTCGAAAACGTGCACTAAAAGTCGCCGCCGTAACGCCGGACTAACTATAACTATTAACCGGCTCCGCACGAAGCAGTACCACCATCTCCAAAGGGTTCAGGGTGGGGAGAAAGGCAAAAGAAGCAGTGACAAGCAAAATTCGCGATGTAACCAAAGCCGGGTTCCAGGCTGAAACCGTGCTCGGGACCGAGCATGTCGATCTCCTCGGCAATGCCATCAACGAAGATAGCCAGACTGCGGCTCTGTCGATTGAAGACGTCTTCGCTAGACTTTCAAAGATCACGGATCATGAAGATGATCTTGGCGGGGATATGGACACCCGCTCGATCAAGGCAACCGATGAAACGCGTCTGCGGCCTGCAGACGAAAAGACCGTCAAGGACGGTTCCACCGATTCGACGCTGTCGACCAAGTCTCTGACTTCCGACACGAAAGTCGAACTGGACGCGGCGACGGACACCACGACGACCAAGGCGGTCGAAGTGGCGAGCGCGACCGACGATACGACTTCGGCAAGCGTGGCAACCTCGGCAAAGAGCGCTTCTGCGTCGGCCGCAGCTGCGACGTCCTCCAGTGCCGCGGCCGCTTCCGGCGGCTTTCCGAACGCCAGCAACACCGGCGTCCCGGCCGGCACGTCGCTGACCAAGTACAACGGCACCTATGTGGTGACGCAGGACAACGCCGTCATCAGCAATCTGGAAATCCACGGCAACGTGGTGATCCAGGCCGACAACGTAACCATGAAGAACGTCAAGGTGGTCGCCAGCGCCTACCATGCCGTGCAAGTTGCAACCGGCGCCACCGGCTTCACGCTGCAGGACAGCGAGATCGATGGCACCGGCACCACCAGCAACGGTATCTACGGCCAGGGCACGTTCCTGCGCAACGATATCTCGGGTGTCGAAAACGGCATTACGGTTGACGGCAATTCGAAGATCAGTGGCAACTACATCCACAGTCTGCTGAACACCGGCTCGCCGCATTATGACGGCATCGAAGTCAACAGCGGCAGCAACATCGAGATCACCGGCAACACTGTTGTCGTCGATCACACCCAGACGTCTGCCATCATGCTGGACAACTACTTCGGCGGCCTGTCCAACATCACCGTCGATGGCAACCGCCTGGTCGGCGGCGGCTACACCGTCTATCTCGATGACAGCTTCTCCGGCGGTCCGGTTGATGATGCCTCGATCCGCATCACCAACAACCAGGTCGGCGGCGGCTACTGGGGCGACTATGCCCTGTACGGCAACTCGCCGGTGATGTACGGCAATACCGGGCTTGATGAAGAGCCGACCCCGTCCTCTGTCTATGACGGCACGTCGGGCAACGACATCATGCCTTCCTCCGGGCAGGCGAACGGCGGCAGCGAGACCTATAATGGCCTCGGCGGCAACGACGTCATCAAGGGCGGCGCCGGCGCCGACGTCATCAATGGCGGGGCCGGCATCGACACGGCAACCTATGCGGGCTCGTCCAAGGGTGTCGATGTCAGCTTGAAGACGGGCAAGGGGACCGGTGGGCACGCCCAGGGCGATACGCTGACCGGTATCGAAAACCTGACCGGTTCCAGCCATGGCGACACGCTTGAAGGCAATGGTGGCCGCAACGTCATCAATGGCGGCAAGGGCGTCGACAAGATGATCGGCGGCAAGGGCAATGACATCTACGGGGTGAACAACTCCAAGGACGTCGTCGTCGAATATGCCGGCGGCGGACGCGATCTCGTCAAGTCCGGCGCCGACTACAAGCTCAGCGCGCATGTCGAAAGCCTGCAGTTGACCGGTACGCTCAACCTGATGGGCACCGGCAATGGACTGTCGAACAAGATCATCGGCAACAGCGGAAACAACGGCCTCTTCGGCGGTGCCGGTAATGACGTGATCAGCGGCGGCAAGGGCAACGATACGCTCGTCGGCGGCTCAGGCTACGACAAGCTGACCGGTGGCAGCGGTGCCGACAAGTTCGTCTTCAAGCAGGCAAGCCTGAAGGCCGATCAGCCGGACCACATCACCGACTTCAGCTCGAACGACCTGATCTACTTCGATGTGTCTTCCGGTCCCACGGGCGCCCTGAAGGACAGCGCGTTCCATTCCGGCACCAAGGCCCACGACAGCAGTGACCGCTTCATCTTCGACAAGGCCAGCGATACGCTGTACTTCGACAAGGATGGCACCGGTTCTGCCGCCCAGCTGAAGGTTGCTGTTCTGGACAACGGTTACAATCTGACCGCGGACGACATCTGGCTGTTCTGATGCGCTTCATTGCGCAATGAACGATGATAATGCAAACCCCGGGCGCGAACCTTGCCCGGGGTTTCGTCGTCACACCGGGCCACGGTCTCAAAAGGGCCTTGCCATGATCATCGTCATCTTGGCGAGCCGCGCCAGATTGAAAGGTGTCAGCATACAGGCCCGAGACATGGCCTCGACTGCTTCCTTCCTCCGGTTCTGGACCATCAGGCAGTTAGAAAGCTGCGACAGCTTTGCCGCAAGCCGCCGGCTGGCCGCGCGCTGCGCCTTCGGATCTAGGTTCGCAGCTCTCGCAGCCATGCGGGAAAATACGGTGACGAGGCTGTTGATCGACCGCTCGCTGTCGAGATTTGTCTGATCGGCGTGAAAGCGCCGACGCAGGAACGGCTCGGGCGTATAGTGGAACCGCTTCTTCAGGGATGCGCGGCTGAACCAGTCCTCGTCTTCGCCAAGGCATAGACCCGGGTCGAACCATCCGACGTCCATGAAGGCTTCTCGCGTGCAGAGCAGCGTTCCCAGATGGAAATAGCGCCCCTCGGCGACATCCTGCATCGGTGCGCGCACGAAGCCGTCTGCGCCGGTCCTCGGCCATTTCAGCGTCTGTGGCTGCGACAGCATCGGTTCGTCCTCGGCGCGCTCCGCAAACCATGCGACGCCCTGGAAACTGACGACCGTGTTCGACGTCACGAGGCCGAGCTGGGCGCGCAGCTTGCCGGGCGTCCACACGTCGTCGCTGTCAAGAAACGAGATCAGCCTACCCCTGCTCTCCGCGACGCCGCGATTTCGCGCCGCACTGACGCCGCCATTTTCCTGGTAGACATAACGCACACCAGGGCCTGGGCTGCGGAACAGTTCCCGCGTGTCGTCGGACGAACCGTCATCGACGACGACGACCTCCGTACCTTCGACGCCCTGTTGAAGAACGCTTTCCACGGCATCCAGGACGAAACCCCGCCGGTTGAACGTCGGGATGATGACGGAGACGAGCGGGTCGCTGCGGGTCGCGGACATGCGGTCAGCTCTGCCTCATCGGGTGGCGAGCGCGCTTTCGCTTAGCCTGGCGCCGGACTGCAGCAGGCGACAGTGACGAACGCCCACCGCCAACGCTCGCCTTGATCGCGTACCAGACTTGATTTATGAGCGGGGAGCGCTCGAGCAACTTATAGCCTGAACGCTTCCAAATGTGGCGGATATACTCGGGCAAGCTCCGCGTGAAACGCGTTCGTGACCTGAAGCGGTTGTAGAATGCGACGTTGGGACTGAGATTGCCCACCTGCCACGGCTTCACGCTGGCAACGAAATGTACAATCGAAAACGCGTCGGCGTCCGCCGCTTGAGCGATCGGCTGCAGGGGCACGCACTGGTAGTTCCAGCGAGGATCCAATTCCTTCCAGCATCGGTCGCAGATCGCGTTCAAGGCATCCTGGTCGGCATAGCGGGTATTGGGAAAGCGATCCAGATACTCCAGCGCCCGCTCCGACACGCGTTCGTCCCGCCACCGCGCGACATCGATAAGCAGGACTCCGGCGTTGAAATACCGTTCAACGCGCAACCCGCAAGATTTGTCCAGATCATCCATAGCACCGCCGTTGAGACGGTCGCGCACAGCCCCGACCACGGCTCCATCGAGTCCTGTTTCCCATAGCGGCCGCAGATCGCCCAACACGAGGATGTCACCGTCAAGATAGAGCGCCCGATCGCAGCTTTCCGGAAGATAGCGTGGCAGGAGAAGCCGGGCGAAGGTCATTTTAGAAATATGGGTGAGCGTGGAGTAATCGCGGGCGAAAGTCGAGATGTCGAAGGGATGCCAGCGGAACGCGACTGAGCCCTCCGGCATGGATGCTTCGACCTTCTTTCTGGTTGGCTCGTCCATGCGTTCATGGAGGATATGCACTTCGATCGGCCATGCCCGACTGTTGCTCTCCGCGATCGAGCGAAGGGCGGTCGCGAGCGGCGTGGCGAAGTAGGCATCCGCCGCCATCAACAGCGGTCCCAACGCCGCTGCTCGGCTTTCCGGCTTGCCGTCGGCTTGCGCGCTCGTTGCTTCCATTTTTTGTTCCTGCTGCAAGGCATCGAGGCGTTCCTCGGCCGGTCTACACTCTGAAAATCTTGTTGCAGTCAGCGTCTTCCGGCAAGTTTGCTGCTCTCAGCTATCCGGTGAGGCGCCTGTCAGCGGTTGGACTTGAGCGCTATTGCCGATCTACGCCTTTTGACCACTTCGCTTGTAGTCCGTGACGGATCGTCTCAACCGACCTCGGTATTGACGCCAAAATCGTCAGAATATGCCGTCCCTTTTCAATTTTCGCCGGTCATAACTATCGACGACCGATCTGAGCCGACCGCGTGCGCGCTCGGCGAGGGCCCTGAGCTTCCAGGCGCCGTTGTCGAGGCGCTCAAGGCGTCGCCACTCGCTGGTTCCGACGATCTCCGGACAGATCCGGAGGGCGAACTGTCTGTATTGCGCGACCGACGTTCCCTCCCGCACCTGGCCCAGACTTACTCTGATGGCCTGGCGGATCGCGATCCTTGCGAGCGCCTGCCAAGCCATTGATCGGAGCCGGTCTCTCTCCGGCAACAGCGAGCCCTGCGTTTCGAAAGCGTCCAGAAACGCGTCGTATCGAGCCTTCAGATCGTACATGAAGCCGGAATGAACCGTCCGGTGCATGTTCGTGTCGTGAATTCGATAGTATGCCTGATCGCTGCCTTTCACGTAGCCGACATCCGCGACCATGGCTGCGCGCAGCCACATGTTCATATCCGAGGAATGGGGCAGTGATGGCCTGTAACCGCCGATACTGCGCTGCACGCTGGCGCGCAGCATTACCTCGGGGCTACGCATGAAGTTGACCCCTGCGCGGCATGAGCGCTCGAGCCATTCGGCCCCCTTCCACACCGTCCAGCTGCTTCCGCTCGTGTTCGCGGGGGGGACGTACCTGTCGTGAAAGGGAATGGGACAACCATAGACCATGCCGACGTTCGGATGCGCGTTCATAAGAGCGCTCGCCCTTGCGAGGCTACCGGGCGTCAGCATGTCGTCCGCTGAGATCAGGACCAAATAATCGCCCTGCGTATGTTCCAGCCCTTCATTGAACGTGGCGATGTGCCCCTTGTTGACCGCATGGCGGATGACGCCGACCCTGGCGTCTTCCTGGGCCAGTTTTCGGCATACCTCAGGCGTCTCGTCGCTGGAACAGTCGTCGATGATTAGAACCGCAACCTGCACGTCGCGCTGCGCGAGTACGCTTCGAACGCAAGCCTCAAGGTAGCGAGCATAGTTGTAGCAAGGCACGATGACGAGGACTCTCGTCATCGTGTGACCCGCCGGTTGTTGCCATGTCTGCGTCGGTTGCGGAACGATTGTCATCACTGTCATCCGGATGGGATCGAGATGCTCCCGCCCCTTTGCGGCCGGCGGCCCCACCTGCGGAAAGCACATATAAGTACAACGAGTTCGTGCCCCGCCGGTATTCTGCTCTATTGGGTAATTCACTCCCAAGCCCACATACCTTTGAGCGTCGGCTGAAGCCGGCATAGTCCCTTGGTACTAGCGCATTGGCGTCCGAAGTCCGGCGAAAATTCCAATCCTGGCTCGCCTGACAGCTCGGGTCTCGGCGTTCCGTTAGAAACCCTTATCCGCAAAGGGCATGCAAGATTGTTCAGGCGTTCATCGCGAAGGAGGTTCTGTTCCCGAAGTTCAAGCGCAAGTAATCGGAAAAGCACTCACATCCGCCAAGAGGCACCCCAACAGCCGGCAGGGATACATCTTTCGGTGCACCCGTTACCGCGTTTTGTTTCCTTTACTCACTGAGAGAAAAGAACTCTGCTGATTTCAGAAAATTTCGGCTTGCACCGGCGTCTTGGCTGGCGATCTCGACACCCTCAGCGGCAGGCAAAGTCGCATCGACTCAGAAGAAAAGCCTCAGCGCAGCGAAGATAAGGGCCTTCTCCGGATGATCGCATCTACAGTCAAGATGGGTTCCGACGTCATCATCCATCACCCGGATCTGGTCAATCTATATGGCTGCACGATCGGCGACGGATCTCGCATCGGCACGTTCGTCGAGATCCAGAAAAATGCCCTCGTCGGCGCCAACTGCAAGATTTCCAGCCACGCCTTCATCTGCGAAGGGGTGACGATCGAGGATGGGGTCTTCATCGGACACGGCGTCATGTTCACCAACGACGTCTACCCCAGCGCGGTCAACGCGGACGGGAGCCTGCAGACGGATGCGGACTGGGAACTCGTTGCGACTCGCGTGAAGCGCCGCGCCTCAATCGGAAGCAACGCCACCATCCTGCCCGGTGTGACGATCGGCGAGGGTGCGCAGGTGGGGGCCGGCGCCGTGGTCACTCGCGACGTCCCCGACGGTGCGATCGTGGCCGGTGTCCCCGCCCGCGTGATCGGTCGTGTGAATGCTTCGGTGGAATCCCTTCCCAGCAGGAGAAGACGATGATCGGAATCGCAGTCGTGGGCTACGGTTACTGGGGCCCGAACCTTGTCCGCAACATCGCCGACATACCCGATGCGCGCCTCATTCAGGTCTGCGACATCCGCAAGGAACGTCTGACGCAGATCCAGGCGCGCTATCCGACGGTGGGGGTCACGGACGACCTTGAAGAAGTGTTGCGCGACCCGCGCGTAGATGCCATCGCCATCGCAACCCCGGTGTCGACGCATTTCAAGATCGCGATGAAGGCGCTGATGGCTGGCAAGCACGTTTTCGTCGAAAAGCCGATGGCCGCGACGACCGAGGAGGCCCGCCGCCTGGTGGACGAGGCCGCAAGACGTGGGCTCAAGCTCGCCGTGGACCACACCTTCGTGCACACCGGTGCGGTGCGCAAGATGCGCGAGATCGTCGAGGACGGTCTCGGCGACATGTACTATTACGACTCGGTGCGGGTGAACCTCGGCCTATTCCAGCATGATGTCAGCGTCATCTGGGACCTTGCCGTGCACGACCTCTCGATCATGGACTACGTGCTACGCGAAAAGCCGGTGGCCGTTTCCGCTACGGGGATGAGCCACGTGCTCGGCGAGCCGGAGAACATCGCCTATCTGAACCTCTTCTTCGAGAGCAGGCTGATCGCCCACATCCATGTCAACTGGCTGGCGCCCGTGAAGGTTCGTCGCACGCTGATCGGCGGCAGCAGCAAGATGATCGTCTACGACGATCTCGAGCCCAGTGAAAAGATCAAGGTCTATGACAAGGGCATCACGCTCAACGGCGGACCGCAGACCAACGGTGATGTCTACCAGATGCTGGTGGGCTACCGCACCGGCGACATGTACGCCCCGCAGCTGGACATGACGGAGGCGCTGAACCGCGAACTGCGGCAGTTCATCTCCTGCGTCGAGAACAACGAACAGCCGGTCGCCGATGGGCATGCCGGCCTTCGCGTCGTGCGGATTCTCGAGGCGGCGACACAGTCGCTCGCCCAGCGCGGTCGCGTGGTCGAACTTGGCCAGGCGAGGATGATCGCATGATCCCCTTTCTCGACCTGAAGGCGCAGTACGCATCGATCAAGGAAGAGATCGACGCGGCTGTCCTCGGTGTTCTCGCATCGGCCCAATACGTGCTCGGCGACGAGGTGGCAGCCTTCGAGCGCGAGTTTGCGGAATATTGCGGAGTAAGGCATGCGATCGCCGTCAATACGGGGACCAGCGCGCTCCACCTGGCGCTTCTCGCTGCAGGAATCGGGCCCGGAGACGAGGTCATAACGGTTCCGTTCACCTTCGTCGCAACGGCCTCGGCCATCTGCTACACTGGCGCCCGTCCGGTGTTCGTGGACGTTGAGCCGGTCACGCTGACGATGGACCCGGCCGCACTCGAGGCGGCAATCACGCCGAAGACGAAGGCGATCGTGCCGGTTCAACTCTATGGCCAGATGGCCGAAATGGACGAGATCGCGGCCGTCGCCGCCCGTTACGGATTGCCGGTCATCGAGGATGCCTGCCAGGCGCATGGCGCGGAATACAAGGGACGGCGCGCTGGCAGTCTCGGCGTGTCTGGCTGCTTCAGTTTCTACCCCGGCAAGAATCTGGGCGCCTGCGGCGAGGGCGGCATCGTCGTAACCGGCAATGACGAGCATGCCGCACGTATGCGCATGCTGCGCGACTGGGGCCAGGAGCAGCGCTATCATCACGTGCTCAAGGGCTTCAACTACCGCATGGACGGCATTCAGGGCGCCATCCTTCGCGTGAAACTGCGGCACCTGGAGGACTGGATCGCGATGCGTCGCGCCCACGCGGCACGCTATACGGCGATGCTGTCGGATTCCCGCGACATTCGTCGCCCATCCGAAATCGCCGGCAGGCGCCACGTCTACCACGTGTATGCCGTGCGCACCGACGATCGCGCTGCCCTGCAGGCCCGGTTGCAGGCAAACGGTATCCAGTTCGGCCAGCATTATCCGATCCCCGTGCATCTCCAGGCGGCACACGCCGATCTAGGCTACCGGCCCGGTGATTTCCCCGTTTCCGAGGCAGCGGCCCAGGAGAGCCTTTCTCTGCCGATCTATCCGGAGATGACCGTCAGGCAGGTCGAAAGCGTCGTCGCTGCGGTGCGGGCGAGCGCCTGCGTCGGATAGAGCGCTGAAAGCGTGCCGTAGAAGCAGATCCCGGTGCCTGCCCGGGAGCATACGGCCGGCCCGCGGAGCAGGTGCCACTGGCCATGGTGAAACAACGCATCGGCCGGGCGCGATGAGCTGTCGCGATCAGGGTTTGAAGCAAGGGGCGAAACATGAAGGATAAACGGGTACTCATCACTGGCGGCGCCGGACTGATCGGTTCGCACATTGCCGATCTGGTTGCACTCGAGGCGCCTCGCGAGATTCTGGTTCTCGACAATTTCGTGCGCGGGCGACGTGAAAATCTCGAGGCCGCCGCCTCCGCAGCGCCGTTGACGGTCATCGAGGGCGACATACGGGATCGAAAGCTGCTGGCCGAAGTGCTCGATGGCGTCGACATCGTATTCCACCAGGCTGCCATCCGCATCACGCAGTGCGCCGAAGAGCCGCGCTTGGCTTTCGACGTTCTGGCGGGTGGCACGTTCGACGTTCTCGAGGCCTCGGTCAATGCCGGCGTCCAGAAGGTCGTTGCGGCCTCGTCGGCATCCGTGCTTGGGCTGGCCGAAAGCTTCCCCACGACCGAGGACCATCATCCCTACAACAACCGCACGATCTATGGCGCGGCCAAGGTCTTCAACGAGGCGCTCCTGCGCAGTTTTGCAGACATGTACGGCCTGCGCTACGTCGCGCTGCGCTATTTCAACGTCTACGGGCCGCGAATGGACGCCTATGGCGTCTATACGGAGGTGATGATCCGGTGGATGGAGCGCATCGCGGCCGGCCTGCCGCCTATCATCTTCGGTGACGGGTTGCAGACGATGGACTTCGTCGATGCGCGCGACATCGCCCGAGCGAACATGCTGGCGGCGAAAACCAACGTCACCGACGAAATCTTCAACGTGGCGAGCGGCACTGAGACCAACCTCCTGGAGCTGGCTCATCTGCTCATTCGCATCATGGGATCCACCGTAGAGCCGCAATTCCAGCCGGTTCGCAAGGTCAATCCTGTCTCGCGCCGTCTAGCCGACACCAGCAAGGCGGAGCGAATGCTCGGCTTCCGCACCGAAATTTCACTTGAGCAAGGGCTTGAAGAGCTCGTCGACTGGTGGCGCGGCGAAATCGAGAGGGCGGAGGGAGAAGCGGCGTGACGACGTTTCCGATACCCGTAGCAAAGCCGTTGATGGACGAACTCGAGATCGAGGCCGTCCGGCGGGTGGTGATGTCCGGTTGGGTCACACAGGGACCGGAGGTCGCGGCTTTCGAAAATGAGTTCGCCACTTATGTCGGCGCACGGCATGCCTGCGCCGTCTCTAATTGCACGACCGCGCTTCATCTGGCCTTAAAGGTCGTGGGCGTGGGGCCGGGCGACGAGGTCGTGACGGTCAGCCACTCCTTCATCGCAACGGCAAACGCCATTCGCTATTGCGGCGCGATACCGATCTTCGTCGATATAGAGGCGGACGGCTTCAACATCGACCCGACATCCATCGAGGCGGCGATCACGCCGCGCACGAAGGCAATCCTGTGCGTTCACCAGCTCGGCATGCCATGCGATCTTGCAAAGATCGTTCCCATTGCCAAGCGGCATGGCATCGCCTTGGTGGAGGACGCCGCCTGCGCGTCCGGCAGCGAGATCCTTTGGGACGGGCGTTGGGAGAAGATCGGCAAGCCGCATGGCGACGTCGCCTGCTTCTCCTTCCATCCGCGCAAGCTTCTGACCACCGGCGACGGCGGCATGCTGACGACGGCGAACCCCGATTACGATGCGAAATTCCGCCTGTGGCGCCAGCACGGCATGAGCGTGCCGGACACCGTCCGTCATGGTTCGAAGCGCGTCATCTTCGAGAGCTATCCGGAGCTGGGGTATAATTACCGGTTGACGGACCTGCAGGCCGCGATCGGGCGCGTTCAACTGGCCAGGCTGCCGGAACTTGTATCGGCCCGCCGCAGCATCGCGGAGCGCTACCGGGACGGGCTCGCCAGAATACCGGGCGTACAGGCTCCCTTTGAACCGTCCTGGGCCCGCAGCAACTGGCAGAGTTACTGCCTTCGCCTTTCCGACGGTATCGACCAGCTGAAGGTCATGCAGACCCTGCTCGACCAGGGTGTTTCGACGCGAAGGGGCATCATGACGATCCACCGCGAGCCGGCATATGCCGAGGTGGGCAGCCACCGCACAGTTGGAAGGCTTCCGCACAGTGTCGCTGCCCAGGAGCGCTCCATTATCCTCCCGCTTTATGCGCAGATGACGGAGACGGAACTCGCCGCCGTGCTTCAGCAACTGCGCGAGATCTGCCGGGCCCCGTCTACCGATCGCGTCGTCATGGCAGGGGCGGTGCGGATGCTGGCGTTGCCGGCATGGCTGGCGGCCATGGTTGAGAACGGCGCCGTTTTCCTGGCGTGAAGTGAAAGGCTAGTCTCCGCCTGTAGATGCTCCCTTGCGCGAGGCCGAAGCAAGCCTCAAGAAGCAGCCCGGGCTTTTCGGCCCGGGCTGCTTCTTGTCGTCCGTCAGAAGTCTCGCGCAGGTCTCGGCAGTGCAGGCCGAGGACGGGTTCGGTCGTCAGGCTCAGCATGTCTCGTGTAGTCGGCAGGCTCCGTTGCATTTGTGACCCTGGTTGCGCTGCGCGATGCTGCACAGGGTAGGGCAAAGGAGGCTTGTCCGTGTGCCGGCGCGCTGCCCTGGCGCCTTCACGGAAGGCGAAATCTCAAGCGGACTTGGAAACCGCGGATTTGGATACCCATGTCCTGATCGGCGAGGGCAGCGATTCCGCCGGCATCAGGCCCACGAGATAGCGCAGCGAATAGAGTCCGCTGACAAGGGTCGCCAGTGTGCCAACCGCCATGCCCTGCCATGGCGGCAGGTAAACGGTCGCGCAGAACACCAGACCGGAAATCGTCAGGAACAGCATGGTGAGCTTAAGGTTGGCCTGCGACCAGCGGAACTGTGAAAGCTTGCGGGCGATGTAGTACACGAACAAGCAATGCCAGACGTAGAGGCCGAAGTAGGCGATACCCGAGCCTATCGGGCCGAGGTGGGGCACAAGGAGCCATGCCAGCCCGATATGCACCAGAAAGGCCGCAGCATCCCCTACCAGGAAGATCATCCGCCGGCCTTTGGCGACCATGATAAAGCCCATTGGCCACGCGATGATTCGCAAAAGCATGCCGAGGCAGATCCAGCGCAATATGTTGGCCGCCGGATAGAATTCCGGCGTGTAGAACAGCCACATTGCCACTGATGCGAACGTTAGGGTGGCGAGCACGCCGGGCATTGCAAGCAGGAGGCTGACCTGCGTCTGCTGGTTTACGAGGCGGTTGACCGCGGCGTGGTCGTTGGCGACGGCCGTCAGCCGGGGATAGAAATCCGCACCCATGGCCTGCAGGATGAAACCGGCATAAATGCCGCCCAGCACCCAGGCAGCGTGATACTGACCGGCCGCGGCGATGCCATCCTCCCAGAGGACGAATAGCCTGACGATATAGGACGCGCCGTATCCCATCAGCCCTGCCAGCATGAAAACGAAGCCGAGCTGCATCAATGGCACGACCTCCTGCCAGACTTCGCGGAAGGTCATCCTCGGGGGACTGATTGCCACCTTGCGGCTGAACCACCAGCACATCAACAACAGTGCCGCAGCACTGGCAACGATCGCGGGCGCGATCGCGCTCGGCCCGAACATGTAGACGAGGACAATGGTAATCGTCGTCGATGCGAGCCCGGAGAGGATCTGCATGCGCGCCAGGCCGCCGATATCGCGCAACCCCTGTATCAGGGCCACCTGTCCGCCGGCGGCGAGTTGCAGCACGACGGCGAGCGACAGCAGCGCGACGCCGTACACATGTTGATCGTCGCTGAAGGTCAGACGCGCGATTGGTTGCGCGAGGACCGCAAGCATGATCGCGCCCAGCAGGCCGAGGACAATGGACGTTCGCCGCAAAACCGTCGCCGTCCTTGCGATCCGGTCATTGTCGCCCGTTCCTGCCGCCTCCGCGATCTGGCGCACGCCGCTCGAGGCGACGCCGCAGCCGGCAAGCGTCTGGGTAAGGTCGACGATAGATTGGTACAGGCCGATCTGACCGATACCGGCGGGGCCGAGCAGAACTGCCAGCGTCTTGTTGCGAATGATGGAGAACAGCACATTGACCAGCGACGATCCGCCTATCATGACCATGGTCTTGAGGATGTGGAAGTAGCTGTGGCCGTCCGAATGATGTTCCTGCGATGCCATTGGCCGCTCCGGGCGTCGGATCAGACGCCTGTCCTCTGGGAAAGATTTCTGTGATCTGCCTCAAGTATGCGCTTTACGACGGCGTCGGTGCTTGCCTGCCATGGCGGGGCGCGCCAGCCGAAGGCGTTTTCGAACCTGTCGCAACTGAGGCGTGAATTTGCCGGCCGCACGGCCTTTGTCCTGTAGTCCGCCGAGCTGATGTCCAGGACTTCGGCAAAAGGTCCGCCTGCCGCCCGGCTCGCCGCGAAGACATGACGGGCAAAGCCTGCCCAGTTTGTCTCGCCGGTGCCGGCGACGTGATAGATGCCAAAATGATCCCGCGCCGGATGCGTCGCCACCTGCAGGATCGCGGCAGCGAGGTCGAGCGCACAGGTCGGGTTTCCCCACTGGTCCGAGACGACCTGAACGGTACTGCGCTCGCAGGCAAGCCGAAGCATCGTCTTGACGAAGTTGGCGCCGAACGGGCTGTAAACCCAACTGGTCCTGAGGATGAAGTGCCGCGGATTGGCGCACGCGACGGCATGCTCGCCCCGCAGTTTCGTATAGCCATATACTGTTCTCGGCTGCGGTTCGTCGTCTTCCCCGTAAGGATGTTTCGCATTTCCCGAGAAGACGTAGTCGGTCGAGATGTGAATGACCGGCACGTGCAGCGCGGCCGCCGCCTCCGCGACGTTCGCAGCACCGATCACGTTGACCTGGTAGGCCGTGTCCCGATCGTCCTCTGCGCGATCGACCGCGGTATAGGCTGCAGCCGATACCACGACGTCGGGATTTGCCGCCGCTATGGCCCGGCGGATCGAGGCGGCGTCTGTCAGGTCGAGTGCGGGACGGCCAACGGCGACCAGGTGGATGTCGGGCCGGGCGGCTGAAAGTTCCACGAGGCTGGACACGACCTGTCCGCGCGATCCGGTCACGAGAATTCTCATTTCACCGCTGCCAGCTTGCCCAGGCGGTCGCCGCCATAGATGCCGTCGCGAAGGGGGCGCCACCACCATTCGTTGTTCAGATACCAGTCCACGGTTCGCTCCAGCCCGCTTTCGAAGGTCTCCTCCGGCCGCCAGCCGAGTTCGCGTTCAATCTTGCTGGTATCCATCGCATAGCGTCGGTCATGGCCCGGACGGTCGGCAACGAACGTGATCAGATCGCGATGACTGGCGCCGTTGCTGCGCGGTCGCTTGCGGTCGAGAGCGTCGCAGATTGCTTCCACGACCGCGACGTTGGTGCGTTCGCTGGCGCCGCCGATGTTGTAGCTCTGGCCGATGGCGCCGCGGGCGGCGACCAGCGCCAGCGCCCGGGCGTGATCCTCGACGTAGAGCCAGTCGCGCACGTTCGTGCCGGTGCCGTAGATCGGCAGGGGCTTCTCCTCCAGCGCGTTGAGGATCACCAGCGGGATCAGCTTCTCCGGAAAGTGGAAGGCGCCGTAGTTGTTCGAGCAGTTGGTGAGGACGACCGGCAGGCCGAAGGTGTGATGCCATGCGCGCACGAGGTGGTCGGAAGCGGCCTTCGAGGCCGAATAGGGCGAAGACGGCGCATACGGCGTCTGTTCGTTGAAGCTGCTGTCGTCGAAGGGAAGATCGCCGAAGACCTCATCGGTCGAGACATGATGGAAGCGAAAGCGCGAAGCAGACGCCTCCGGCAGTTCGCGCCAGTATTTGAGCGCTGCCTGCAGGAGTTTGAATGTGCCGAGCACATTGGTCTCGATGAAGGCTGCCGGCCCGTCGATCGACCGGTCGACATGCGTTTCCGCGGCCAGGTGGATGATGCAGCCGATATTCTCGCCTCGCAGCAGCTGCGCGACCGCGGTCTCGTCGCAAATATCGGCCCTGACGAAGCGGTAGTTCGGCAAAGCCGCAACGGCACTTAGGGAAGCGAGATTGCCGGCGTAGCTCAGCTTGTCCAGGTTGACGACGCGGTTGTCCGGGTTCATTGCGAGATGGCGGCAAAGGGCGGAGCCGATGAAACCGGCGCCGCCGGTGACGAGAATGTTCATGGGCTGGCCCCCTCCATTGCCTCGTAGAGCTGGGCCTTCGCCAGTCGCGGCGCGTTGCGGTCCTTGTCCGAAAGCTGGAGCTGCGAGGCGGCAAGCGGCCAGATGATGCCGATTTCGGGATCGTCGAACCGGATGCCGCGATCATGCGCGGCCGAGTAGGGACTGCTGACCTTGTAGATCACCTCGGTCTCCGCCTCGAGCGTAAGAAATCCGTGCGCGAACCCCTTGGGCACCAGCAGCTGGTTCCACTCTCTCGCCGAAAGGCGCGCCCCGCACCATCGCGCAAAGGTGGGCGAACCCTTGCGAATATCGACCGCGACATCGAAGATCGAGCCCTTCACCACGCGCACGAGCTTGTCCTGCGCGAAGGGTGGCAATTGGTAGTGCAGGCCGCGCAGGACGCCGCGTGCGCTTGAATAGGAATGGTTGTCCTGTACGAAGGCCAGCCCGATGCCGGCATCGGCGAAACCGCGTGCGCTCCATGTTTCGGAGAAAAAGCCGCGTTCGTCGACGAACTTCCTCGGCCGGATCTCCAGCACGCCATCCAATTCGAGCGGCCTGATCTCAAACGTCATGCGGCGTATTCCTCGGCCAGGCGATTGAGGTAAGCCGCGTAGGAGGTTTTTCCGAGCAGGCTGGCCCGGTGGCGCACGTCCTCCGGTCCGAGCCACCCCATATCGAGCGCGATCTCCTCCGGGCATGCGATCTGTACGCCCTGCCGCCGCTCTACGGTGCGCACGAAGGACGACGCGTCCTGCAGGCTGTCATAGGTCCCGGTGTCGAGCCAGGCATAGCCGCGTCCGAGCTGGCAGACGTTCAGGTCGCCGCGCTCCAGGTAAATGTTGTTCACCGCGGTGATTTCAAGCTCGCCGCGGGCCGACGGTTCGATCGAACGGGCGATGTCGATGACGTCGTTGTCGTAGAAATAGAGCCCCGTGACCGCCCAGTTCGATTTCGGCGAAAGCGGCTTCTCCTCGATCGTCAGCGCCTTGCCGGTCTCCTTGTCGAAGCTGACAACGCCGTAACGTTCCGGATCCTCCACGTGATAGGCGAAGACCGACGCACCCGTGTTGCGCGCCGCGGCCTGTCGGCAGACATTCGGCAAGCCGCTTCCGAAGAAGATGTTGTCGCCGAGGATCATGGCGACGTTGTCGTCACCGATGAACTGCCGCCCGATGATGAATGCCTCGGCAAGGCCGTTCGGATGGGGTTGTTCTGCATAGGAGATGTCGAGACCGAAGTCCGATCCGTTGCCCAGCAGCGCCTGGAAGCACGGCAGATCGCGCGGCGTGGAGATGATCAGGATTTCTCGAATGCCGGTCAGCATCAATACGCTGAGCGGATAGTAGATCATCGGCTTGTCGTAGATCGGAAGTATCTGTTTCGACACGGCGATCGTCAGCGGATAGAGGCGAGTCCCGCTTCCTCCGGCGAGAATGATGCCCTTCATCGCGTGTGCCCCTCTAACCCGTGATGTTGCGGCTGGTGATACTGCAGCCCCTGCCATTGCAGCATGTGTGCCCCCCGCTTCATTGGCTCGCCTGTTCGGTTGAAGCCGCGTCGGCGGCCTCGTCGGCGTCGCGGATTCGAACCCGCTGGACACGAACGACGTCCCCGGGAAGGAGCGTCGTGGCCTCGTCCGCGTCGATCGGCGTCACTTTTCCGTCGACGCGCCGGGAGATGCTGTAGGTGGTGATCGACGGTGGGGCACCGTTTTCCTCGCCGGTATCCACGCCCAGCGTGTCCGTCAGGAACCTTTGCCTGGTGTCGCGCCGCAACTGCAACTGCTTCAGCGCGCCGCGCTCGGACTGGAGCTGCGCGGTGACGTCGGCCTGCCGGTTGTCGGCAAGGCCTTCCAGGTTGCGAGTTGCCTCCGCGATGTTCTGTCGTGCACGCATGATCGCAGTCACCATGTCGAGCCGCGAGGCCTGGTAGCTGCGCAGCGTTCGTTCGAGGTCCGTCTGCCGCGTCGGCAGGATGACGCCGCGGTCCACCATCGGCTTGATGGTGGCCAATTCCTTGCGAACCGAATCGAGATCCTCGTCGTTCGAGTCGATCTTCTTTTCCAGCGCGTCGATTTCCTGCGCCATCAGGTCGCGCAGCTCGGCAAACGAGCGCGACTGGCGCTCGACGACCGCGGCGCGTGCGGCGAATATCTGTTTCTCCTGATCGTATATCCCCGCCGCCAGCGAGTTTTTGCGATAGGGCTTCATGTCGAATTTGAACTCCTTGGCCCCGGCCATCTCCGCATCCAGGCGCGCCACGCGAATGGTGCTGCGCAGGATGGAATCGTTGAGTTCGCGCAGTTCGCCTGCGAACTCGGCCCGATCCCGTGTGCCGCTGAGGCCCTCGGGACGGAACTCGCCGCCCGCCAGCGCGAGTGCCTGCAACACGGTCAGCCCGGGCCGGAAACGGAATTCGCCCGAGGTCGTCACGTCGCCCACGACATAGATCGGAGGATAGTCGACGATGGCGACGGAGGCTTCCGGCTTTTCGACAAGCCCAATCCTGGCCTTCAGCTCGTCGGCGATCTTGGCGGCGAGCTGTGCCTCGTCGAGGTCGCCCACCGGCACGTTGCCGAGAACCGGCAGGGCGATTGTGCCCTGGTCGGATACGACAAATTCGCCGCCGAGCGCATCCCACCGCTCGTAGGCGCCCCGCGTTGGCATCCATTGTACCACGTTCAGCCGTATTCGTGTCTGCGGCACGAGCTTCGAGGCGAATGCGGGCAGGGGTGCCAGGAACATGCCCAGCAGAAGCGCCGAGACCATGGTCCCGGCTCCTATCGAACGGCGACGATGCAGGGTGGTGCCTGGCATGTGTGTCTCCAACCTGAAAGATCCGGGGCATCAATGGCGGCTCAAGATACATGCTCGCCCGCCAGCGCCCGGCTTGCCTTAGCGACGGCGCTTTCCAGTGTGCAAATTATTGAAATATTGAGAAGGGGAAGGACGTTGCTTCGGCTTCATCAATATTGGTGAAAGTGTATATGCCATACCTACCCACATCGCCCTTCCCGTGCCCGCGCATAATCTTGCGCAATCTATGGGTGGTGCTTGGACGGGTGAGGTAGGGCGCCCCCTGCGCCGGGCTCCTTAGATGGTGGATGAGGGCTCAATCGCCTAGTTCGTTTGGATGATTGTTCGCCGCCGAGCGTTTCCACATGCGCTGCCTTTCGCGCCCTCCACTCAGCCCATTTGTGTCGTCGCGGTCGCTTCGGACGTGCGCTAAGGTTTTGGTGGTGATGCGCGAATGCGTCCATCTGGCCGGCCGTCACGGCTGCCGGCCGACGAGTCGCGCGGGTGAAGGATATGGTGCTTTTGGACGGGAACGATTACGCGGAAGCGGGTTTGGGCGTAGCCGGAATCAGGGGTGGGCCTGAGCCGCAGCGCGTGATGCTGATCATGTCGAACACCGGCAGCGTTTCTCCGCGGCTGGTTGATGCGGTGGAGCGCGAGTTCCCCTGGATACTGGTCGAGCAGGTCGGCAGCGTCGCTGCCGCATGCCGGAGCTTCTCCCACCCCGTGGCGCTGATGCTCGTCGACGTGGGCCTGATGGGGGAGGCGGAGGCTGCCACCGCGGCACTCAACCGCATCCATTCCCATGCGCTCGCCGCGGTGATCGAGCCCCATGAGAAGCAGCAGGCCGCCTCGCTCTCGGCCATCGTCGACTCGCCGCTTTTCCGTAGCGTCCTGCCGATGGACATGCGTCTCGACATCTGGCTTTCGATCATCCGCTTGATGCTGTGCGGCGGCGAGTACTTCCCGCCCGGGTCGATGGTCCATGCGCGGCCGGCCGATGTCGGCCCCATCCTTGCCTATAACGCGCCGGCGCAGCCTCCGCCGCGCAAGCCTGAGAACGGCGTTTCGGACCTCACCGCACGCGAACTGCAAATCCTCGAAATGGTCTCGCGCGGCATGCAGAACAAGCTGATCGCCGCCGCTTTCGGCCTGTCGGAGCACACGGTGAAGATCCACCTGCACAACATCATCCGCAAGCTCGGCGTCCACAATCGCACCGAGGCCGCAGCCAGGTTCCGCAGCGCCCGCCACAGCAAAGCATTGTTCGAGTAGCCCCTTGGCTCACCGCCGAATCCGCGTTGCGCCCGCCGACTCATTCCACCCCGAGCGGCAATCTCATCTCAGCCGGGCTTGAATATTCGTTGCCGCCCTCGTCACGTTGCTAAATTAGGCAACGATGTTGCCTTGACCGCAAAGCGCTGCAATTCTCCGCTGAAATCGGTGGCAAGCCCTGATTCGCCGGCTTCGGCCTCCGACAACGGAGTGGGGATGCATGAAAATCACTAGCGGTCTTGTCGCCGCGGGGGCCGTCGCGGCCACCGCATATGGTGTGCATGCGGCCGACGCGGTCATCGTGGCCGAGCCGGAACCGATGGACTATGTCCGTGTCTGCGACGCTCATGGCGAGGGGTACTTTTATATCCCCGGCAGCGATACCTGCCTGAAGATCGGCGGTTACCTCCGGGCCGAGTTCGCCGGAGGCGATCCGAACGGGCAGGATACCTATCCTGGTGGAGGCGGTGATTCCTGGTTCACGCGCTCGCGGCTCTTGCTCGCGATGGAGACGGCGTCGGAGACCGACTTCGGCAACCTCAACACCTACTTCGAGGTGGAGATAAACCGCGACGACAACAATGATGCCTACGACACCATCAAGGCCGCCTACATCGAGCTTGCCGGCTTCCGCGCCGGGCTCAGCGACACGCTCTACACCGAATTTACAGGTTATGCCGGCAACGGCATCAATGACTATTACTATGTCGACTACGGCGACTTCGCCCGCAATCAGCTCCGCTACACCTACGATCCGGGTTCCGGTTTCAGCTTCGGTCTGGCCGTGGAAGATCCGAGTGAGCAGAACAACGACCGCGTCTACGACTACGCCGTGGCCGAAGACAGCTACATGCCCGATCTGGTCGTCGCGGCGGGTTACACCGCAGGCGACTTCATGATCCGTGGCGCCGGGGGTTATGACGCCTCGATGGAGGAGGGAGCCGTCAAGGTTCGCGTCGACGGCAAGATCGGCCAGTTGTCACTGTTTGCGATGGGCGGGTGGAGCACCGACGGTGACCGGATCAACAACTATGCGCTCTGGGAAGGCGACTGGGCGGCGTGGTTGGGCGCGACCTATGATCTGTCCGACAAGGCGCAGTTCAATGCCTCGATCAACTTCGACGAAGGCGACGACATCGAAGCGGCGCTGAACGTGGTCTACACCGTCGTTCCCGGACTGACGATCACCCCCGAACTCGATTTCGTCAACAACATGGACAAGAAGGCCGGCCCGAAAGCAAAAAACTGGGGCGGTGTCCTGCGCTTGCAGCGCGACTTCTGAGCGCGTTCGTCCGGCATGGCCGGCAGGTCTGGCCTGCCGGCACTCACGCCGTTACCGCTTTGCGAAGCGGCTTATATGGCGCGCGCTCCATTCTTCCCAGTAGTCCAGCCGTTCCAGGTTGACCCCGCCGCGGGCGATACCGGTTCCCGCATCCGTCATCAGCGATCCGGGCCGATGCGCCCCGAAGGAGAGCGGTTGGCGTAGGCGCTTCCAGCCGCGCCAGCCGAAGACGAGTTTCAGCCTGGCGATGTACTCGCTGTCCGCACCCGTGCGCACGTCTTCGTAGTAGCCCGCCTTCGCCAGCGCCTCTTCGCGGCGGAAGAGCGGCGAAGCCGGGTTGAGCCGGGTGAGGGGATAGACCTGCCGGGCATAGAAGTGGCCGTGGTCATCCACCCGCGCCCAGTTCGACAGGGTAAAGAAAAGCCCCTTGTCCTTCAGAAGCGGCTTCACCTGACGGGCGATCTTTTCGGGATGCGCCCAGTCGTCGGAGTCCTGACAGGTGACGAATACGCCCCTCGCGTTGGAAAGCGCCATGTTCCGGGCCGCATACGGGCCGCCATTGCCGTCGCGCAGGATCAGCCGAACGCGCGCATCACGCGCGGCAAGCTCCCTGACCACGGCGACGGTGTCGTCCGTGCTCGCATCGTCGACGACGACGACCTCGATGTCGCGGTAGGTCTGGGCAAGAAGCGACTCGATCGAGCGCCCGATGCGGGCGCCGGTGTTGTAGGCCGGCATGGTAATCGTGACGAGCGGGCCGCGGACGCTTCCGGCCGCAACCCGGCTGGCAAGGTTGGAAGCCGACATCGGCTTTGCCTGGTCGATCAGGGCGACGGGGGATAACCCGTGAGAAGACAGATAGGCGTTTGCGAGATCCAGTTGCGTGCCGTCCTGCGGCATTGCATTGGCGAGCAGCAGAAATAGGTCCGGCTCGCGTGCGCCGTCGCCGTGGTCGATAGCGGCTTTCGCGGCGGCAAGCGCTTCGTCGCGCCGGCCTTGCGCCAGAAGCAGTGCTATGCGCAGCCCACGGCTTACAGGTGCGCCGGCGTCGACGAATTCAGCGGCCGTCTCCAGGCTGTAGGCCGCAATCGCCTCCGTCGCCGCGGCAAGCTGGCGCCCTTTCAACAGGCCGTTTGCCCTTGCTTTCCGCAAGAGGCGCACGCCTGCATCATTCTGCCCCGAGGCAGCCAGCGAGATGCCGAGCGCCAGCGCCTCGCGTCCCGAGCGCGGCTCCCGGACGAGAGCGCTCGCCGAGCGGTAACAGCCGAGCCGGTAAAATGCCCAGGCACGGCCGGCGCGCATGCTGTCGGACTGCGATAGTGCAAGCGCTTCCGCAAACCGGTTGGTCGAGATCAGGTAGTGGAATTGGATACGACGGAACTGCAGCACGGACCACCCGCTTGCCGGAGATCGTCCAGGGTGAGCGACACCTGTTGCTGATCCCGGCGGATCGATAAACCTCGCAGTAACCAATAGTTTGTGGCAAGGCAAGGTCGGGCAGCGGGTTGCCCTCAGTTCAGCTCGGTTGTTGCTTGACTATCGTCAATTGCCCGCGTGTTTGTAATCTTGAAGCGTTCGGCGCGCTGTTGACAGAACGCTGTGCGCTGTCGCACCGATAGGCGCTGGAGAAACAAGCAGTCACGGCCGTCATGTCGAAAACCACACGCGCCACGCAGGCCCTCGTCCGGGCCGGCATCGCCTTTACCACCCACGCCTATGAATACGATCCGTCTGCCGAAAAGATCGGGATGCAGGCCGCCGAAGCCCTTGGCGAGACGCCGGACCGGGTGCTGAAGACCCTGATGGCCGAGGTCGATGGCAAGCCGGTCTGTGTCATTGTGCCGTCCGATTGCGAAGTCAGCATGAAAAAGCTTGCCGCAACCTTCAGAGGCAAGTCGGCGAGCATGATGAAGCCAGCGGACGCGGAGCGGCTGACCGGCTACCACGTCGGCGGCATCAGTCCGTTGGGTCAGCGTAAGCAGGTTCCGACCGCAATCGAGGCCATGGCGCTGGCGCATGCGAGCGTCTTTGTCAACGGCGGCCAGCGCGGCCTGCAGGTTCGCCTGTCGCCGCAGGACATCTGCAAGGCGCTGAACGCCGTCGCCGCGCCGCTTGTCTCGTAGAGACGCCGTACGGCAGCCAGGCGCAGCTATCCGCACGCCCGACCTTCTGTTTTTTGCGAATCCGTCCTAAGAAGGGTGATTGCAATCGAAGACAGCAGGAACCGCGATGAACGCACCCGTTCGCACCGCCCCCATCGATCCGGTCAAGCTCGAGAAGCTTGCAGATGTGGCCGTCAATGTCGGCCTTCGGCTGCAGAAGGGGCAGGATCTCGTGATGACCGCGCCGATCGCGGCCCTGCCGCTGGTCCGCCTCATCACCAAGCATGCCTATATGGCCGGCGCCGGCCTGGTCAGCACCTTCTATGCTGACGAGGAGGCCACGCTTTCGCGCTATCGCCATGCCCCGGACGAGAGTTTCGACCGGGCCACGGACTGGCTGTATGAGGGGATGGCAAAGGCCTATGCCGACGGCGCCGCCCGCCTTGCGATCGCCGGCGACAACCCCATGCTGCTTGCCGGCGAGGATCCCGCCAAGGTCGCCCGAGCCAACAGGGCAAACTCCATCGCCTACAAGCCGGCATTGGAGAAGATCGCCAATTTCGACATCAACTGGAACATCGTCTCCTATCCGAACCCTTCCTGGGCACGGCAGGTGTTTCCGAACGATCCGGAGGACGTGGCGGTCGAGAAGCTTGCCAACGCGATCTTCGCCGCATCGCGCGTCGACCTGGATGATCCGATCGGCGCCTGGAAGGCGCACAATGCGAACCTGCACAGCCGTTCCACCTGGCTGAACGGCGAGCGCTTTTCGGCCCTCCATTTCAAGGGGCCGGGGACGGACCTGACCATCGGTCTCGCCGATGGTCACGAGTGGCATGGCGGGGCCTCGACCGCAAAGAACGGCATCACCTGCAACCCGAACATCCCAACCGAAGAAGTCTTCACCACGCCGCATGCAATGCGCGTCGAAGGGCATGTTTCCAGCACCAAGCCCCTGTCGCATCAGGGCACCCTGATCGATGACATCCACGTGCGCTTCGAAGGTGGCCGCATCGTGGAGGCGCACGCTTCGAAGGGCGAGGCCGTCCTTGCCAAGGTGCTGGATACCGACGCCGGCGCGCGCCGCCTCGGCGAGGTCGCGCTGGTGCCGCATTCCTCGCCGATCTCGGCGAGCGGCCTGCTGTTCTACAACACTCTTTTCGACGAGAACGCCGCCTGCCATATCGCGCTCGGCCAATGCTATTCGAAATGCTTCCTGGATGGCGCAAACCTCTCGCCGGAGCAGATTGCCGCACAGGGCGGAAATTCGAGCCTGATCCACATCGACTGGATGATCGGCTCGGACAAGATCGACATCGATGGCGTCCGCGGCGACGGCAGCCGTGTGCCGGTGATGCGCGGCGGCGAATGGGCATGAGGGGCGCGTGACGACGATTGGCGTCATCGGCGGCGGGGGTTGGCTGGCGGGTGCGCTCCTGCGCCCCGCGCTGCAGGATGGTCTGCTGCGGCCGGACAGGCTGATCCTCTCGTCGCGGTCTGGCCGCGTGCCCGGTTTCGAGGAATGGCCGGACATCGAAGCCACCGCGGACAACGAGGAACTGGCGGCGGCGTCCGATATCGTCATGCTCTGCGTTCGTCCGCAGGATCTGGCCGAGATCGCGATCGACCTGCGCGATCGGCTGCTCATATCCGTCGTCGCCGGCGTGACGGTGGCGGATCTGGCTCGCAGCTATCGTGCGACACGCGTCGTGCGCGCAATGCCGAATGCCTGCGCCGAGCACCGGCTGTCGTTCACACCCTGGTTCGCCACCGATAGCGTGACGGACCGCGAGGCCGATTTCGTTTATCGCTTTTTCTCCGCCTCCGGGCAGGCGCACGGGATTCTCGATGAGGCGCAACTCGACTACTTCACCGCGCTGACCGGCTCGGGCCCTGCATTTCCGGCGCTCTTTGCCGATGCCATGATCCGCCACGCGATCGGGGCGGGGCTCGATCCGGAGACGGCGGATGCCGCCGTGCGTCAGTTGTTCCTGGGGGCGGGCGTGCTGATGGCGGAATCGGACACTACACCGTCTGATCTCGTCGACGTCTTCCTCGACTACCGCGGCACGACCGCCGCTGGCCTTTCGGCGATGATCGAGGCGGATATTGCCTCGCCCATCTTTCGCGGCCTCTCTGCCGCCCGCCGGCGCGCCACCAAGGGGCTGCTCTGAGCTTCCCGGTCTTCTTTTAATCGGCTCGACGGCATTGCCATTGCTGCGCGCAACCGTTGACGCAGCATGCATTCGGTCCTATTTTTAGAATTATTCTAAAAAGGTTTCCCAATGCTCTCCCGCTTTTTCCGCAGTGATAAACGCTCCCTGGAATCGCTCAGCGAACAGGAGATACTGGCCCTCGCCATCTCGTCGGAAGAGGACGACAGCCGCATTTACCTCGCCTACGCGGATGCGCTGCGGGAAACTTCACCGCACACCGCGCACATGTTCACCGAAATGGCGCAGGAGGAGAACGAGCATCGCCGCATGTTGATCGACATGCATATCCGCAGGTTCGGCGAGCGCATCCCGCTCGTCCGGCGCGAGCATGTGCGCGATTTTCCCGAGCGCAAGCCTGACTGGTTGATCGCCAACATGCCCGTCCAGACGGCCCGCGCGCAGGCCAAGGCGATGGAGGAGGCCGCTCACCGGTTCTACCTTCAGGCGGCGTCGCGGGCGACCGATGCGACCACCCGAAAGCTTCTCGGCGACCTGGCGATCGCGGAGAAATCCCACGAAGACAAGGCCCGCCATATGGGCGAGGGCGAGGAGAACGCGGCAGCCATTGCCGACGAGGATCAGGTCGCCCGCCGACAGTTCATCCTGACCTACGTCCAGCCCGGGCTCGCCGGCTTGATGGACGGGTCGGTTTCGACGCTGGCACCCATCTTCGCCGCGGCATTTGCCACGCAGGATACCTGGCAGACCTTTCTCGTCGGCCTCTCCGCATCCGTCGGCGCTGGCATTTCCATGGGCTTTACCGAAGCCGCCCATGACGACGGTAAGATTTCCGGCCGTGGCTCGCCGATCAAACGTGGTCTGGCCTCCGGCATCATGACCGCGATCGGCGGTCTCGGGCATGCGCTACCGTATCTGATCCCACATTTCGGGATCGCAACCACCATTGCGGCATCGGTCGTCTTCGTCGAGCTGTGGGCGATCGCCTTCATCCAGAACCGTTTCATGGAAACGCCGTTCTGGCGTGCGGCCTTCCAGGTGGTACTCGGCGGCGGGCTTGTGTTCGCCTGCGGCGTCCTGATCGGCAACGCCTAGCCCGAACGGAAACGGCGGCCGTGGGGCCGCCGTACACTGCACACTGGAATGTCTTGACGCGTGCCTACTTGCCTACCGACGACACCATGAGCGCATCGCCATTCTCGATGGAGACCCAGCGGCCGGGGTGGAAGGAGGCCTGTCGCTTCAAATAGCGGTAGGGCGTCTCGGTCCAGAGCTTCACGTCGCCGTCCAGGTTGTCGAGGATGTAGTCGCCATCGGTGGAGCGAACCGTGAGGACCGCATGGCCTTCGCCATCCGGCTTGCGCACGACGGTGATCAGGAGGTCGGCCGCCGAAAAGCCGTGCTCGATCAGCTTGCGGCGCTTCAAAAGCACGAAGTCCTCGCAGTCGCCGGCCGTATCCGGGTAGGCCCAGTGCTCATCCTTGCCGTAGAGCTCCTTGTCGGTGACGGGCGAAATCTCGTGGTTGATGGTGCTGTTGATGGTGCGGACGACGTTCCAGCCGAACTCGGTCACCTTCGCCGGACCCTGGTCGCGTTGGCCGGCGGCACATTCTGAGCGGTATTGCTGGCAGAACTCGTAGTGACCGATCGGTTGCGAAGTGATGGCGCCGGTCTGCATCGAAAGGGCGGAAGCGGGGGCCGAAAACGTTGCTGAAGATGATACAAAAAGGGCTGAAATTGCCACAAAGAATGCCTTCGCACCGATCATTCGCGCCATGGGTGTCCCCTCAATCGTTAACAAAACGTTAAATTTTTAGGGGGCTGGTCGTCAATCACGATAATTCGCAATGCGGCAACATGGTTAAAATGCGCCGCCTTGCGTGGCAATCATGCAGCATCAAGCATGTGGGAAACTGCCTCCTTGAGCTTCTCGATATCCTCCGGGCGCGACAGGCGATGGTCGCCGTCACGGATGAGCGTCAACACCGCGTCGTCGCCGGAAAGGTGCTCCATCAGGCGGATCGCATGGGCATAGGGTACATCCGGATCTTCCATGCCCTGCAGCACGTGGACGGGGCAGCCGGTGTCGATAACCCCGCCGAGCACCCGGTTCCGGCGCCCGTCCTCGATCAGCTTCAGGGTGTAGACGTTGGGTTCCGGACCGTAGGGTGTCGGCTCCTCGAAATAGCCGCGCTCGGCAAGCGAGGTCCGTTCGGCCTCGGTGAGGTTGGGCTCGATCAGCTCGCTGGTGAAGTCGGGCGCGGGCGCGATCAGGACCATGCCGGCGATGTCGTCCACCCGGCCCGCCCGGCGCAATTCCTGGGCGACTCGAAGCGCCAGCCATCCGCCCATCGACGAGCCGACAAGGATCATGCGTCGGGTGCCAAGGCTCCGGCGCGCATGGTCGATAACGGCAAGCGCCTCTTCCAGCCAGCGCGAAATTGTTCCGTCCACGAAGGCCCCGCCCGACGCGCCGTGGCCGGAGTAGTCGAAGCGGATGCAGCCGGTGCCGAGTTGCGCGGCAAGGCTGGCAAGTTCCTCTGCCTTGGTTCCCGTCATGTCGGACCGGTAGCCGCCGAGCCAGACGAAATGCGCATGCGGGTTGCCGGCCTTTTCGCCCAGCAGACGCATGGCGATATCCCTGCTGTCGGTGCCCGTACCCACCGTCAGCGTGGCGTCGGTCTCTTTCATTTCGTCTGCGCTCATGGGTTTCTCCTGAAATGCTGCATGCGGTCGCGCTCCGTGCCGGCGGGCCCGCCTCTTGAGCCCTGATCTACACGATTTCGCCAAGGACGGCACAGGTGGTGATTTTTTCCGCGCGACATGCTATTGACTTCGCCTCGGCGATTGACACATTGCCGCCAAGCAGCGCGGATGCGCAACGCCGGCGGCAGGATCGCCCAGCATATTGCGATCCCTATCCGAAACGATTCGAGGAGAATACGACCATTCGCAGACCCTTCAAAGCGGACGCTCCGGTCAAGGACGGCCCCCGCTCAAACCGTGAAATCCGGATCCCCCGGATTCAGCTCATCGATGCCGAAGGCACCAACCACGGCATCGTGCCCACCGATCAGGCCCTTCGCATGGCGGAAGACGCCGGTCTCGATCTCGTGGAGATTTCCCCCAACACCGATCCGCCGGTGTGCAAGATTCTCGATCTCGGCAAGCTGAAGTACGCCAACCAGAAGAAGGCGGCCGAAGCGCGCAAGAAGCAGAAGATCGTCGAGATCAAGGAAATCAAGATGCGTCCCAACATCGACACGCACGATTACGAAGTGAAGATGAAGGCGATGAACCGGTTCTTCGAAGACGGCGACAAGGTCAAGGTGACGCTGAAGTTCCGCGGCCGCGAAATGGCCCACCAGGAGCTTGGCATGAAGCTCCTGCTTCAGGTCAAGGAGGACACGCAGACGATCGCCAAGGTCGAGGCCGAGCCGAAGCTCGAAGGCCGTCAGATGATGATGGTGCTTGCACCCCGGTGACGTGACCGGCGGCCGGCCATACGGCCGGCTTGGGTGACGACCCCATGAAATGTGCATGAGCCGCCGACCTGGCGGCTTTTTGCATTCCGGCGCAGGGGCGGAGACCTCAGGAATCCGGTTGCGCTTTCGGGGCACTTCGGTTACAAGCCCCCGTCCGAACGGTCCGGCAGGGCATGCCGTGGCCGTTCTTTACGCTGGAGACGTGCCTCGTCAGCCGTCTCGAAACCAAGAAGAATGGAGTAGCAAAATGCCCAAGATGAAGACGAAATCGTCTGCCAAGAAGCGGTTCAAGATCACCGCTACCGGCAAGGTCCGTGCTGCCGCCGCCGGCAAGCGCCACGGCATGATCAAGCGTACCAACAAGTTCATTCGCGACGCGCGTGGAACCATGGTTCTCGCCGAGCCCGATGGCAAGAAGGTCATCAAGAACTACCTGCCGAACGGTCTCTGAGACTTTCAGGCTTTTTGGATACGTTAAGGAGATCATGACATGGCACGTGTAAAACGCGGCGTTACCTCGCACGCCAAGCACAAGAAGACCCTCAAGGCAGCCAAGGGCTTTTACGGCCGCCGCAAGAACACCATCCGCGCCGCCAAGGCTGCGGTTGACCGTTCCAAGCAGTACGCCTACCGCGACCGCAAGGTTAACAAGCGCAACTTCCGCGCTCTCTGGATCCAGCGCATCAACGCTGCCGTCCGCGAATTCGGCCTGACCTATGGCCGCTTCATCGACGGCCTCAACAAGGCTGGCATCGAAGTCGACCGCAAGGTCCTCTCCGACATGGCGATCCATGAGCCGGCAGCGTTCGGCGCTCTCGTCGCAGCGTCCAAGAAGGCGCTCGAGTACCTCAAGGACGCCGGCACCACCAACGAGTTTGAAAGCGCGGTTCGTTAAGCCAGCGCTTCCCAAGCCTTTGTACATAGAAGTTGGGAAACCCGCGCTGGCAGGGCTGGCGCGGGTTTTTCTTTGAGCCAATGGATTTGAGCAATGTCCGATCTCGACACTTTGAAGCAGACCCTGTTAGCGGACGTCGCAGCCGCCGGCGACGAAGCGGCCATCGAGGCCGTGCGCGTGGCAGCCCTCGGCAAGAAGGGCTCCGTCTCCGAACTCCTGAAGACGCTCGGCACCATGACGCCCGAAGAGCGCCAGACCCGCGGAGCGGCGATCAACGCCCTGAAGAATGAACTGACCGAGGCGATTGCCGCCCGGAAGGCAGAGCTGCGGGACGCTGCGATCGCAGCCCGGCTGGTCGCCGAAACGGTCGACGTCAGCCTGCCGGTGCGTTCCTCTCCCGCCGAGCGCGGCCGAATCCATCCCATCAGCCAGATCGTCGACGAGATCACCGCGATCTTCGCCGACATGGGCTTCTCGATCGCCGAAGGGCCGGACATCGAGACCGACTATTACAATTTCACCGCGCTGAACTTTCCCGAAGGCCATCCGGCGCGCGAGATGCACGACACCTTCTTCTTCCCGCCGGATGGCAACGGCGAGCGCAAGGTGCTGCGCACGCACACCTCGCCGGTTCAGGTACGCACCATGGAGGCGCAGAAGCCGCCTATCCGCATCATCATCCCCGGCAAGACCTACCGGCAGGATTCGGACGCGACCCATTCGCCCATGTTCCACCAGGTCGAAGGCCTCGTGGTCGACAAGACCGCGAACGTCGCAAACATGCGCTGGGTGCTCGAGGAATTCTGCAAGGCCTTCTTCGAGGTCGACAGCGTGACGATGCGTTTCCGCCCGTCCTTCTTCCCCTTCACCGAGCCTTCCTTCGAGGTCGACATCCAGTGCGACCGCTCCTCCGGCCCGATCGTCAAGTTCGGCGAGGGCACCGACTGGATGGAGATCCTCGGCTGCGGCATGGTGCATCCCAACGTGCTGCGCGCCGGCGGCCTGGATCCCGATGAGTACCAGGGCTTTGCCTGGGGCATGGGCCTCGATCGCATCGCCATGCTGAAATACGGCATGCCGGACCTGCGCGACTTCTTCAACGCCGATGTCCGCTGGATGAACCACTATGGCTTCCGCCCGCTCGACGTGCCGACCCTGTTCGGCGGCCTCAGTGCATAAGTCGCGCGCGTAAGGATCAGAAACGATGAAATTCACACTCTCCTGGCTGAAAGAGCATCTGGAAACGGACGCCTCGCTCGAACAGATCTGCGAACGCCTGACCGCGATCGGGCTCGAGGTTGAAGACGTCGACGACAAGGCCTCGTTCAAACCGTTCGTCATCGCCAAGGTCGTCTCCGCCGAACAGCATCCGAACGCCGACAAGCTGCGCGTGCTGATGGTGGACACAGGCGCCGGCGCGCCCGTCCAGGTCGTCTGCGGCGCGCCGAACGCCCGCGCCGGCCTCGTCGGCGCCTTCGCCGCTCCCGGCACCTATGTTCCCGGCATCGACGTGACCCTTTCCGTCGGCAACATCCGCGGTGTCGAAAGCCGCGGCATGATGTGCTCGGAAAGGGAACTGGAGATGTCGGACAATCATGACGGCATCATCGATCTGCCGTCGGATGCGCCGGTCGGGACCAGCTTCGCCTCCTATGCGGGCCTCGACGATCCGATCATCGAGATCAACCTGACACCGAACCGCCCGGATTGCACCAGCGTCTACGGCATTGCCCGCGACCTGGCCGCCTCCGGCCTCGGCACGCTGAAGATGCCGACGGCACCGTCCTTCGCCGTGGAAGGCGAGACCCCGGTCAAGGTGGCGCTGGAGCTCGGCGAGGATACCCATCTTTGCCCCGGCTTCGCGCTTCGGCTCGTGCGAGGCGTCAGGAACGGTCCGAGCCCGCGCTGGATGCAGCAGCGGCTGCTGGCGATCGGCCTGCGCCCGATCAATGCGCTGGTCGACATCACCAACTACATGACCTTCGACCAGGGCCGCCCCATGCACGTCTTCGACGCGGCGAAGGTCAAGGGCAACCTGGTCGTCCGTCGTGCTAAAGAGGGCGAGACCGTGCTGGCGCTCGATCAGCGCGAGTACACGCTGTCGCCGGCCAATGTCGTGATCTCCGACGACAACGGCATCGAGTCGATCGGCGGCGTCATGGGCGGCGAGCATTCGGGTTGCGACGAGAACACGACCGACGTGCTTATCGAATCGGCGCTGTGGGATCCGATGAACATCGCCCGCACCGGCCGCACGCTCGCCATCATCACCGATGCGCGCTATCGCTTTGAGCGCGGCGTCGATCCGGAGTACATGGTCCCCGGCCTCGATCGGACGACCGAACTCGTGCTGCAGCTGTGCGGCGGCACGGCGGCAAAGGCGGATGTCGTCGGCTACAAGGGCTACGAGCCGAAGACGATCGATTTTCCGGTCTCCGAGGTGAAACGCCTGACGGGGCTCGAGGTCTCGCCGGAGGAAAGCCGTGAGATCCTGACGAAGCTCGGCTTCGGCGTCACAGGCGCAGGCGAGCGGCTGACCGTCACGGTTCCCTCCTGGCGCCCGGACGTGGACGGCAAGGCCGATCTCGTGGAGGAGGTCATGCGCATCCACGGCGTCGACAAGATCCATGCCGAACCGCTGCCGAGCCACGGAAGCGTCAACGGCAAGATCCTGACGACGCTGCAGATCCGTTCGCGGCAGGCAAAGCGCGCGCTTGCCTCCCGGGGCATGATGGAGGCCGTCACCTGGTCGTTCATCCCGAAGGCCCAGGCGGAGCTTTTCGGGGGCGGCGCCCCGGAACTGGCGCTGTCGAACCCGATCGCTGCCGACATGTCGGACATGCGCCCCTCGCTCCTGCCGGGTCTTCTGGCGGCTGCCCAGCGCAATGCCGACAAGGGCTATGGCGATGTCGCGATCTTCGAAGTCTCTGGCACCTATGAGAACGACCGGCCGGAAGGCCAGCGACGCGTCGCCGGCGGCGTGCGCCGCGGCACGGCATCGCTCGCCGGCGCCGGCCGTCTCTGGTCCAACGCGGCCAATGGTGGCGGCAAGCCTGTCGACGTCTTCGACGCCAAGGCCGACGCGCTTACCGTGATCGAGGCCTGCGGCCTGCCGATGAGCAATGTGCAGATCGAGCCTGGCGCTCCGGCCTGGTACCATCCCGGCCGCTCCGGCACGATCAAGATGGGGCCGAAGATCGTTCTCGGCTATTTCGGAGAGTTCCATCCCAAGACGTTGGCGGCCCTCGATGTTTCCGGCGCGCTCGCCGGCTTCGAGATCTTTGTCGACGCCATGCCGGAACCAAAGAAGAAGGCGACGCGCACGAAGCCCGCCCTCGACCTGTCGCCGTTCCAGGCGGTTCGGCGCGACTTCGCCTTCGTTGTGGACAGGGCCGTCGAGGCAGGCGCGATCGTGCGCGCTGCAACGGGTGCCGACCGCAAGCTCATTACTGCGGTAAACGTCTTCGATGTGTTTGAAGGGGCTTCCGTAGGCGAAGGCAAGAAGTCGATCGCCATCGAGGTCGTCATCCAGCCGACCGACAAGACGCTCACGGACGAGGATTTCGAAGCCCTGACGGCCAAGATCGTCGCCAATGTCGCAAAGACCACTGGTGGGGTTTTGCGCGCCTGAGCCTGACCCGCTCTGACGCCATCCGGCACTATACTCGGCCCGGGACCTGAGGGTTCCTCGGGGCCGGAATGACGGGTTGGGCGATCCGCCGGCCGCTTCGCCCGCGCGGGGAGGGAGAGACGCGTGATACGTCCCCGCCTCCGTCCGCCGTTTTCGGCATCGGTTGGATGCTGACGTCGTGCTGTGGGCCATCCCTCCCGTCATTCCAGCCCGCCCCGGCGCATCTCGCCGGGCGGGATATGTCAGGCCGCCTTGGCAGCCTTCTTGTTGGAGTTGGCCACGGCGAGCTTCGTCAGGTCGGTGTCGGTCTGGCCCTCTTCCTGCAGCGTCGCATCGAGAAGCTTGACCGCCTCCTTGTGGCCGAGAGTCTGCGCCCAGGTCTTCAGCGTTCCGTAGCGCGAGATCTCGTAGTGCTCGACAGCCTGGGCAGCCGAGATCAGGCCGGCATCCAGCGCCGCAGTGCCCTTGAATTCCTCCATGACCTCCTCGCCCTCGGCGAGAATGCCTTCGATCGCTTCGCAGGTCTTGCCCTGGGCACGCTTGCCGATGAGTTCGAACACCTGCTGCAGGCGCTCGATCTGGCCCTGGGTCTGCTCCTTGTGCTTTTCGAAGGCCGCCTTCAACTCGGGCGACTGCGCGCCGCGCGCCATCTTGGGAAGTGCCTTCAGAATCTGCCGTTCGGCATAGTAGATGTCCTTCAGGGTGTCGTAGAAGAGATCATCCAATGTCTTTTCCTTGGCCATCTGCCTCGTCCTTCCGTTCGTGTGAGAGAACGTCACGCTGTTGTGACCTCACGTCAACGGCAAGGCGAGGCAGATGTTCCGGGATGATGCAGACTTTCACCGGGATCGTTCGCCAAAGCCGCACTGGCGCGATGCGCCAGTGTGTGTCGATCTCGGGACACAGTCAGGCGCCGGCAGCGTCGAGTGCAGCGATCTGCTCTGGCGTCAGCCTGAGGCTGGCCGACTTTATGAGGCTCTCGATCTGCGCGAGGTTCGTCGCACTTGCGATCGGCGCGGTCACCGCAGGCTTGGCCATCAGCCACGCCAGCGCGACCTCCGCAGGCCTTGCGCCCGCTTCCGCGCTGACCCTGTCGAGAGCGGCAAGGATGCGCATGCCCTTGTCGTCGAGGTAGTGCGCGACCCCTTCACCGCGGGCCGCGCCCTTCGTGTCGGCGAGCGAGCGATACTTTCCGCTGAGGAAACCGCTCGCCAGGCTGTAGTAGGTGATGACGCCGATGTTCTCGCGCAGGCAAAGCTCGGCAAGCGGGCCTTCGAACCCGGAACGGTCGTAGAGATTGTACTCCGGCTGAAGGGCGGCGTAGCGCGGCAGGCCGGCCGCGTCGGCGGCATCGAAGGAGGCCTGCAGTTGCGTGGCATCGAGGTTGGAGGCGCCGAAGGCCCGCACCTTGCCTGCCTTGACCAGCGCCGCATGAGCTTCGAGCGTCTCCTCGTAAGGTGTGCGCTCGTCCGGCCAGTGCGACAGATAGAGATCGATATGATCGGTCTGCAGCCTTTTCAGCGATGCCTCGACCGCTTCGGCGATCCAGTTCCTCGAAAGGTCGCGATGGCCCTGCCCCATGTCGGAACCGACCTTGGTAATCAGGACGACACTTTCGCGCACCGCGCCAGATTGCTTCAGCCATTTGCCGATGATGGTCTCCGATTCGCCGCCGCTGTTTCCGGGTACCCAGCGGGAATAGACGTCAGCCGTGTCTATCGCGTTGAAGCCGGCGCCGACGAAGGCGTCGAGCAGCGCAAACGAGGTCTTTTCGTCCGCGGTCCAGCCAAAGACGTTACCGCCGAAGACGAGGGGCGCGATATCGAGGCCGGTGCGGCCGAGAGAGCGCTTCTGCATGCAAGTTCTCCAAATTTCACTGATGAAACAATCGAGGCGGGCGATCGCTAGAATAGGGCGACACCCTGCCATGTACACCCGGTAATGCGGAAATTTTGCCGGCCGCCGCCCTTGCTAGGCACGTACCTCACGACTAGTGTTCGACCCGTTTCAAGGAGGAAATCCCATGCTGCGTTTCGGTATTCTCTCGACGGCCAAGATCGGCCGCGAACTGGTCGTGCCTGCCATTCAGGACGCGGAGAACTGCGTCGTCACGGCGATCGCCAGCCGCGATCTCGCCAAGGCCCGCGCGATGGCCGACCGCTTCTCGGTGCCGCACGCCTTCGGCTCCTACGAGGAAATGCTGGCGTCCGACACGATCGACGCCGTCTATATCCCCCTGCCGACCTCGCAGCATGCCGAATGGACGATCAAGGCCGCCGATGCCGGCAAGCATGTCCTGTGCGAAAAGCCGATCGCGCTGAAGGCATCGGAGATCGACGTGCTGATTGCGGCCCGCGACCGCAACAAGGTGGTGGTCTCCGAGGCCTATATGGTCACCTATGCGCCGGTGTGGCGGAAGGTGCGCGAGCTGTTGAAGGAGGGAGCGATCGGCAGGCTCCGCCACGTCCAGGGCGCCTTCACCTATTTCAACCGCGATCCCGGCAACATGCGCAACATTCCGGCACTCGGCGGCGGCGGCCTTCCGGATATCGGCGTCTACCCGACGATCACGACCCGTTTTGCCACCGGCAAGGAGCCGATCCGGGTGCAGGCTTCGACGGACCGCGATCCGGAGTTCGGTACCGACATCTATTCCAGCGTGCGAGCGGATTTCGGCGATTTCGAATTGAGCTTCTATGTCTCCACCCAGCTCGCCGCCCGTCAGGTGATGGTGTTCCATGGCGACAAGGGCTTCATCGAGGTGAAATCGCCCTTCAATGCCGATCGCTACGGCGCGGAGGAGCTCGAGCTGACCAACCAGAACCACTCCCAGTCGCAACTGTTCCGCTTCCAGGATTCGCGCCAGTACAAGCTTGAGGCGGAGGCCTTCGCCCGCGCAGCGGCGGGAGGGGTAGAGGAGGTGGTTCCACTCGAAAGCTCCGTCAGGAACCAGCAACTGATCGACGCGATCTATCGCGCCAGCGACAAGGATGGCTGGGAGACGATCTGACATTCGTCCGTCTCCCTGAGAGCCCCGGCCGATCAATCGGCCTTGTCGCATCAAGCTCCTGCCTGCCGGCGCCAGCCAGCAAGCTTCAGGAGCATGATATCGAGCACGGCCAGTGCCACGAGCGCGATCGCCGCCATGCCGATCGTCGAAAGCTGCTCCCGGGCAACAAAGAGGATGGCGGCGCTCGCGAGTACCCAGAGCCCGTCGCCGGCAATGGCGATGCCGATGGCGCCCGCGCGCGGTTGCGCCGGTCGCCCCGCGGCGAGATGGAACACGCCCCATCCGAGGAGGAACAAGCCGACCGAGCTGACGATTGCGGGATCGACGGAAGCCCCGAGCAAGCCGGCGATCGGCCCGGCAAGGGCCACCAGCCCGGCGCCGGCCACGAGCGAAAAGGCGCCGTCGGCGAGCATGACGGCCTTGAGGAGGTTGCGGTTGAGGTTTGCAAACATGGGGATCGTCCTTTCGTTGCTGATGGCCCGATCCTCCAGAAGCTGCCGATCAGAAACAATTACCTTGGAGGTAATGGATTTTCGCCCCGATCCGTCGTCTCCTGCTTGCGACGCAGGGAGGTGTCGATGGAGTTTGGTGAACGGCTAAAGGAATGGCGCAGCCACAGGCGCCTGAGCCAGATGCAGCTTGCCGCCGACGCCGGCATCTCGACGCGCCATCTTTCCTTCCTCGAGACGGGCCGGTCTCGGCCGTCTGAGGGGATGATCCTGCGTCTGTCGGATGCACTGGCCATCCCCGCGCGCGACCAGGGCATTCTCTTTTCGACGGCCGGTTTCCGGCCCCGACACGAAACCCGGCCGGCAACGGCCCTGGATGCGATGCCCGGTGCGGTTAAGGAGGCGATCAGCCTGATTCTTGCGCGCCACGATCCCTATCCCGGCGTCGTTTTCGACCACGACTACAACGTGCTTTGCGCGAACGGCGCGCTTAAGGGGCTGACAGCAATGGCAGGCCTCGCATTACGGCCCGGCGACAATTTCCTCGATTCCTATCTCGGCCCGTCGCCCCTGCGTTCCATCATCCTCAACTGGGAACAGACGGCCGCCGACCTCTTCCATCGCATCCGGGCCGACGCCTGGCTACAGGGGCCGCGCAGCGCGCTTGCGCGGCGGATCGAGCGGCTGGCGGCGGATCGGGATGTGCGCGCAGCACTGGAAGCCTTCCCGCAAAGCGAGCGGCTGCCCGTTCTTCCGGTCGAGATCGGCATCGGAGAGACAAGGCTCTCCTTCATCACCACGATGACCTCGTTCGGCTCCGCCCAGGACGCACTGGTGCAAGGTGTTCTGATTGAATCCTTCTTTCCGGCGGACGAACAGACGCGCAGGCACTTCGAAAGCGGGCCTTCGAACAGGAGCATAGCCTAGCGGTGGCGACGCTGCGCCGTCATCCGCAGGTCTTTCCGGGGACGGCGTCCGCGGCCTACTGGTCAGCCGCGCCACCGCCGGTCAAAATGGGGCATGAGCATGTTTTCGGATAATGATTCGCCCACCAACCTCGCGGAATATTCCGTTTCGGAGCTTTCCGGCTCGATCAAGCGTACGGTCGAACAGGCTTTCGACCAGGTTCGGGTGCGCGGCGAGATTTCCGGCTATCGCGGGCCGCATTCGTCCGGTCATGCCTATTTCAGCCTGAAGGACGACCGCGCCCGCATCGATGCGGTCATCTGGAAAGGCAGCTTCTCCCGCCTCCGCTTCCGCCCGGAGGAGGGCATGGAGGTCATCGCCACCGGCAAGATCACCACTTTCCCGGGGTCTTCGAAGTACCAGATCGTGATCGAGACGCTGGAGCCGGCCGGGGCCGGCGCGCTGATGGCGCTTCTGGAGGAGCGGCGGCGCAAGCTGGCGGCGGAGGGTCTGTTCGACGCGGGCCGCAAGCGGCCGCTTCCGTTCCTGCCGCATGTGATCGGTGTCGTCACCTCGCCGACCGGCGCTGTCATTCGCGATATTCTGCACCGGATCTCGGATCGCTTTCCGGTCCACGTCCTGGTCTGGCCGGTGAAGGTGCAGGGGGAAGGCTCGGGCGAGGAGGTGGCAGCCGCCATCCGCGGCTTCAACGCGCTTGCGCCGGGCGCGGCGATCCCACGGCCCGACGTCCTCATCGTGGCGCGTGGCGGCGGCAGCCTTGAGGATCTGTGGAGCTTCAATGACGAGATCGTCGTTCGGGCCGCCGCGGCCTCCGAAATACCGCTGATATCGGCCGTCGGCCATGAGACAGACTGGACGCTGATCGATCACGCCGCCGACCGGCGCGCGCCGACGCCGACGGGGGCTGCGGAAATGGCCGTCCCGGTAAAGGCTGATCTCGAGGCGGCCGTCGCAGCTCTTGCCGCCCGGCTGCGCGGTGCTGCAGCACGCCAGATGGATGGTCGCCGCCAGGGCGTGCGTGCGCTTGCCCGCGCTCTTCCTTCGCTCGACCAGCTTCTGGCGCTGCCGCGTCGCCGCTTCGACGAGGCATCCGCCGGTCTCGGTCGCGGCTTGCACATGAACACGCTGAACAAGAGGCGGGCCTTCGAGCGGGTTTCGACGCATCTGCGCCCGGAGCTTCTTTCCGGCCGGCTCATCGAGCGCCGCCAGCGCCTTGTCGAAGCGCTGCGGCGCGGCGAACGCGTCGTCGAAAGACGGCTCGACCAGGGACGGGCGCGGATAACGGCGCTCGATGCGGCGTTGCGCACGACGCCTTCGCGCATCCTTGCCCGCACCGAGCGTTTGCGCGACCGGCTGAAAGGGCTGGCGTTGCGCGCCGATGTCGCGTTGGCTGCGGACATTTCGCGGCGGAAGGCGCTCGTGGGGGCGCAGGACAGGATTCTCCAATCCCTTTCCTATCGCAACGTTCTCAGCCGCGGCTACGCGCTCGTTCGCGACGAAACCGGCCATGCGGTCAAGCAGGCGACCGCTGTTTCCGCAGGCTCTGTCCTCTCCATCGAGTTCGCCGATGGCAAGATCGATGCCGTTGCAGGCGCAACAGCATCGGACACGCCGCCGGCATCACCCCCCCAGCCGCCGAAACGCAAACCCGCCAAGTCCGAAGATTCAGGTTCGGCGCCGCCAAATCAGGGATCGCTCTTCTAGAGCGTAGCGGCAGGGGCATGGACCTTCATTCGAAGGTTGCCAGCAGCACGCGCAAGGCCGCATCCAGTTCCTGTCGTTGCCGCGCGTCAAGGCCATCGACCAGGCGATGCTGGTTGGCAACATGGGCTTCCACGGCGCGGTCCACGCGCTCGCGTCCTTCCGGTGTCAGGCTGATCAGCACGCTGCGGCCGTCGTCAGGATTTTTGATCCGCTCGACCAGCCCTTCCTTTTCCAGCTGATCGATCCGGTTGGTCATCGTGCCCGACGTGACCATCGTGGTCGCCAGAAGGTCCCCCGGAGAGAGCCGGAACGGTGCTCCCGATCGGCGCAGGGTGGCCAGCACGTCGAAGCCTGCGACGGACAGGCCGTGTCCGGCGAGCACCTGTTCGATCTCGCGACCAAGATGCTGGCGGACCCGGTTCAGCCGGCCGAGCAGGGCCATCGGGCCGACGTCGAGATCCGGCCGCTCCCGGTTCCACTGTGCGATGATGCGGTCGACATGATCCATGCGCTAACTATCAACGATTTTTTCTTGACGTCAAGATAAATCAATATATCTTGATATCGAGATAACGGGATTCGAAGCGATGAGCCACCTGCGCGATATTATGCTGACCGCGATTGCGCCCGCCATATGGGGCAGCACCTACATCGTGACGACGCAACTGCTGCCCGCGGGCTATCCTCTCACCGTTTCGCTCCTCCGGGCCCTGCCGGCAGGACTGCTGCTGTTGCTCCTCGTCCGGCAGTTGCCGAAAGGCAAATGGTGGGCGCGCACCTTCGTGCTCGGGGCTCTGAATTTTTCGTTCTTCTGGGCCATGCTGTTCGTGTCCGCCTATCGCCTGCCGGGAGGCGTGGCGGCGACGGTCGGTGCGATCCAGCCGCTGATCGTGATCGCCCTGTCGCGGATGGTGCTCGGCGCGCCCGTGCGGCCGTTGTCCATCCTTGCGGGTGTGGCGGGCATTGCCGGCGTGGCGCTCCTCGTACTGACGCCCGCAGCCGAACTCGACCCGGTGGGCGTCGCGGCCGGCCTTGCCGGCGCCGTCTCCATGGCGGCCGGTACGGTACTCTCCCGCTATTGGCAGCCGCCGGTCTCGCCATTGACCTTCACGGCGTGGCAGCTTGCGGCCGGTGGCCTGCTGCTGGTGCCGGCTGCACTCATGCTCGAACCGGCACTGCCGCCGCCGACCTATCTCAACATTCTCGGCTTCGCCTATCTCGGCCTCGTCGGCGCAGCTTTCACCTATATTTTCTGGTTCCGCGGCCTTTCGCGGCTGGGGCCACCGGCCGTGGCCTCCCTCGGCTTCCTCAGCCCGATGACGGCCGTTCTGCTGGGCTGGGGGTTGTTGCGCCAGAGCCTCAGCCCCTTGCAGGTCGCCGGCATCGCCGTGGTTCTCGTCAGTGTCTGGGGCAGCCAGCGCGCCCAGGCAGCACGCCCCGGGGCTGCGACCAACCGCGTCATTGCCGAACAGCCGGGAAACACCTAAATCCGGCCTATGGAAGAAGACATAGAAACCCCGCGGTCCCATTTCGCAGAGCTGCGCGCCCGCGCACGGCGCGACATGGCCGCAATCGGCATCACCGACAGTTTCATTCCGCTGCTGGTAGACACGTTCTACGGCCGCGTGCGCACCCACGCGCAGCTCGGTCCGGTGTTCGAGGCGCGCCTGGCCGGGCGCTGGCCTGAGCATATGGAGAAGATGAAGCGCTTCTGGTCGGCGGTTGCCTTCAAGGACGGCGGGTATGGCGGCAAGCCGGTCATGGCGCATCAGGGAATCGCAAACCTCGAGGCGCCGCTCTTCCAGGTCTGGCTCGGCCTGTTCTCGGCGACCCTGGACGATATAGCACCGACGCCGGAGGCGAAGGCCTGGTTCATGGCGACGGCGGAGCGGATCGCCCGCAGCCTGGTGTTGTCGCTCTTCTACAACCCCGCCGACGACGATCCGGCTCTGCGGTCCGCCTGACCCCTATCGCAAACCGCGAAAGCGTCCTTGCGGCAGATCCTAGCCGGCCTCGCTCCTGGCGTTGGAGGTGACGCCCACGCTCGCGGCGACCACCAGCCCGGTGCCCAGCATCTGCAGCGGCGTCATCGGCTGGCCGAGGATGGTAAAGCCGGCGAGCGCACCGATCGCCGGCTCGAGGCTCATCAGGATTCCGAAAGCAGCAGTCGGCATGCGCCGAAGCGCGATCATTTCCAGCGCATAGGGCAGCAGCGGTACGAGAACGGCAAGCCCCAGCATTGTCAGCAGCATATCCGCCGAGAACATCCGCGGCAGTTCCTGCATTCCTGCCGGGAGGCAGGCGATCGCAGAGACAAAAAGCGAGATGGCCAGCCCCTCCAGCCCGGGAAAGAGCTTGCCCGATTTCTTCATGAGAAGAATGTAGCCGCCCCAGCCTGCGCCCGCCCCGGCAGCGAGCAGAAGCCCGAGTGGATCGGCCGACCAGCTCTCGCCGTTGTGACACAGCAGGCCGACACCGATGAATGCCGCAAGCGGCCATACCAGTCGCCATCCGCAAAGACCGATGGTGGCGACGGCGAGTGGTCCGAGAAACTCGACCGCGACCGTCAGGCCGAGCGGGATTCTGGCAATCGCGGCATAGAAGCAGACGGTCATCACCGCCATGGTCACGCCAAGCGCAAGCGCGCTCTTCCATTGTTCCCGGCTATAGGAGCGGATTTGCGGGCGCAGGATGGCAAGCAGAATCAGCGAGGCGAAAAGCAAGCGCACGAAACTCGTCGCGAAGGGGCCATGCTGGGCGATCACGCCGGCCGAAAGCGCAGCGCCCACCTGCACGCTCGACATGGAGAACAGGCATAACGTCACGCCCGACAGGAGCGCCGTCCGCTCCCCGGGTGATCCAGGCGCGGACCTGTCGAACACATTCTGGATTTGCTCGTCTGCCATGTCGGTTCCTCCGACCTACCGTGGTAGCGAATGGATTTCGTTCCGACAAATTGATTGCGGTGAGGCTTTGCTTCAGCGGAATTGATGGTTGCTGGCAATGCCGGAAACGACGACGCGCACCGGGGGTGCGCGTCGAGGAAGAGCGGGAAAGAGGTATGCGCGCTCGTCAGCCCTGACGAAGCGGCGAGATCGAGATCTCGACGCGGCGGTTCTGGGCGCGGCCGGCCTCGGTTGCATTGGAGGCGATCGGGCGGTCCTGCCCATAGCCTATGGCCGACATGCGGCGCTGGTCGACGCCGCGCGAGCCGAGATAGTTGGCGACCGAATAGGCGCGGCGTTCCGAAAGCGCCTGGTTGTGCGCTGCCGAGCCGGTGGAATCGGTGTGCCCGTCGACGTCGATCAGCGACCGGTTGAATTTGCGAAGCACGATCGCGACGGAATCGAGCGTCGGGTAGAAGGCCGGCACGATCTGGTCCTGGTCCGTCGCAAAGGTGATGTTCGACGGCATGTTCAAGATAATCCGGTCGCCGTTTCGGGTGACGGAGACGCCCGTTCCCTGCAGCTGCGCGCGCAGCTCGGCTTCCTGGTTGTCCATGTAGTTGCCGATGGCGCCGCCGGCCAGCGCGCCGACGCCGGCGCCGATCAGGGCCGCGTTGCGTCGCTGCACGGGATTGTTTCCGACAAGCAGGCCGGTCGCAGCACCAAGGCCGGCGCCGATCAGCGCGCCGCCTGCGGTGTTCGATACCTTCTGTTCACCCGTATACGGATCGGTGGTGGTGCAGGCGGAAAGATAGATGGCGGATAGGGAGATGATTGCGATCTTTTTGTACATGAAAAGAGCCTGATTCCGAGCGTTCTTCGTGATTCTGCTTCAAACTATCGATTGCGGCAGCAACATGAAAGCCCACGGGCTTTCCCCAGCGGATTGCATCGTGGGAAGCTGTCCCGCTGAAAAGTTGGCGTTTAGCCGGAAATGCCCTTCAGCACGTTGGCGACATTGAGGCCGATTTCCGGAACGCCATAGCCGCCCTCCATGACCACCAGCACCGGCACCCCGCTGGCGGCGATCGTCCGCCCCATGCTGATATAGTCCGGCGAGGTCAGCTTGAAGAACGAGATTGGGTCCTTCTCGAACGTGTCGACGCCAAGCGAGACGACGATCGCTTCCGCGCCGAAGGCGACGATCTGTTTCAGGGAATCTTCGAGGGCGGCGCCCCAGACCGAATAGGGCGTGCCGCGGCCCATCGGGTAGTTGCGCGTGGTACCGGCGCCTGCGCCCTTGCCGGTTTCCTCCTCGTAGCCGAGAAAATGCGGGAACGCCTCGGCCGGGTCGCCATGCAGCGAGGCGAAGAAAACGTCGCCGCGTTCGTAGAAGATGTCCTGCGTGCCGTTGCCGTGGTGGAAATCGACGTCCAGGACTGCGACCTTGGTCGCGCCCTTCTCCAGCAGGCGCTGGGCTGCGACGGCGGCGTTGTTGATGAAGCAATAGCCGCCGAACATGTCGATGCCGGCGTGATGGCCCGGGGGGCGGCAAAGCGAGAACGCAGCCTTGTGTCCGTCCGCGACCAGGTCGGCACCATCGATCGCCGACGACATCGAGGAAAGGGCAGCTTCCCACGTGCCGGGTGAAATCGCCGTCTCGGCGGCGTTGCAATAATAGCCGAGCTGGCCGTCGATATCGGTGGGAATGCGCGGGGACGTGCGGCGGACGGGGAACGACGTCGCGATCGCCTCGCCCCGGTGTCCGGCCGCCTGCCAGCGCTCCCAGGCGGTTTCGAGGAAGGCGAGATAGCCGGCATCGTGCACTTTGAGCGCGGTTTCAAGCCCATGCCGTGCCGGCGCCACGACATCGGTGTAGCCCGCCTCCTTGACCGCCGCCAGGATCCATTCGGCCCGGAACGGCGCCTCGAAGGGTGGCACCAGTTCGCCGCCGTAGAGTTCGGTCTTGGCGTTTCTAAGCTTGTGGTCTTCGGAAAATACGACGCGCATCCAATGGCTCCCCAATTCGTTGCGGCGACGTTAGCCGTGAAGCCTTGACCGGGCAAGGCATGACCGTTGACCGTGTCGTTTCGTCGGCTGACTTCACGTCCAGATCGTCTTGAGTTGTCAGGAATGCCTGTATGGAGCGGCGTGGTTGGGAAAACTTGGCTGCCTATCCACATCTCCTCCCGATGCCGAAAACCCCTCAGTGGTACACGCACAGGTAGATCTGGCGAGCCATTGTCCTGATGAGAAGACGTCCCGTCGTGATGCGAAGCCTGCAGTCGAAAATTGTGGCGGCGCAGCAAAGGGAAATGCTCGCGGCGCTCTCGTTTGCACATATTACGTAAAGGGAAGCCTGGTTTACGAAAGATTGCGCAAGATGCCACGAGGGCCAACATGACGGTATGATGGAAGGCGTCTGGCGCGCGAGCCGGCGCATTTCGAGACAGGGCTTTGTCCGCTGCAATCCTGACGTTTACCGCGCCATCCCCTGGCCGAGGTCTTGGGCTCGGGCCGCTGCAAATTTCCTTGCGTTCCCGCTTTTTCTGGCATTCACTTCGGCCATTCAGCCAGAACAATACGGGGAAGGAAAGAAAATGGCATATCGTCGCTTCAACCTGCGCGCAGCTCTTTTGCTCGGTGCAGTGCTTGTCGGAAGCAGCCCGGCGCTGGCCGAGGCAGTGCTCCATCGCGGCAACGCCGGTGAGCCGCAGACGCTCGATCAGGCGCACACCTCCATCAACATCGAGGAATTCATCCTCAAGGATCTCTATGAAGGCCTGACGATCTACGATGCCAGCGGCAAGATCGTTCCCGGTGCCGCCGAGACCTGGGATCTTTCCGACGACGGCCTGACCTACACGTTCAAGCTGCGCAGCGATGCCAAGTGGTCCGACGGATCGCCGGTGACGGCGGAAGATTTCGCCTTCTCGTTCCGCCGCGTCGAGGACCCGAAGACGGCTGCCGGCTACGCCAATATCCTCTACCCGATCAAGAATGCGGAGAAGGTCAACAAGGGCGAGGCCCAGCCGGCAGATCTCGGCGTGAAGGCAGTCGACGAGAAGACGCTTGAAATCACGCTCGAGCGTCCGACGCCCTTCTTCCTCGAACTGCTGGCCCACCAGACGGCCTTACCGGTCTCCAAGGCGAGCGTCGAGAAGAATGGCGCCGATTTCGTAAAGCCCGGTACCATGGTCTCGAACGGTGCCTTCAAGCTCGTCAGCCACGTGCCGAACGACAACCTCGTCGTCGAGAAGAATCCGAACTACTGGGACGCCGCCAACGTCAAGCTCGACAAGGTGATCTTCTATCCGATCGATGACCAGGCGGCCTCCGTTCGCCGCTTCGAGGCGAAGGAGATGGATCTCGTCTACAACTTCTCCGCCGACCAGATCGATCGCCTGCGCGGTGCCTATGGCGACCAGGTGCACGTGTCGCCGACGCTTGCGACCTACTACTACGCCTTCGACACCCGCCAGGAGCCCTATAGCGACGTGCGCGTGCGCCAGGCGCTGTCCATGGCCGTGGACCGCGACTTCCTTGCCAAGGAGATCTATTCCGGCTCGCAGATCCCGGCCTATTCCATGGTACCGCCCGGCATCGAGACCTATGGCGAACCGGCCAAGGCCGATTTTTCCGCGTTGTCGCAACTCGACCGTGAGGACAAGGCGATCGCCCTGATGAAGGAGGCGGGCTACGGCGAAGGCGGCAAGCCGCTCGACATCGAGATCCGCTACAATACCAACCCGAACCATGAGCGCGTGGCCACCGCGATCGCCGACATGTGGAAGAACACCTTCGGCGCGAAGGTCTCGCTGGTAAACCTCGACGTGTCCTCGCACTACGCCTACCTGCAGGAAGGCGGCAAGTTCAACGTCGCTCGCGCCGGCTGGGTCGCCGACTATGCCGATGCGGAAAACTTCCTGGCGCTGAGCCTCAGTTCGAACAAGACCTTCAACTACGGCCACTACGAGAACCCCGAGTTCGACGCCCTGATGAAAAAGTCCTACGAGGAAACCGATCCGGCAGCCCGCTCCAAGCTTCTCCACGAAGCAGAGACGCTGCTGATGAAGGAACAGCCGGTTGCGCCGCTCCTCACCCAGGCCGATCTCTGGCTCGTTTCCGGCCGCGTGCAGGGGTGGCAAGACAATGCCGCCAACCAGCATCTGAGCCGGTTCCTCAACGTTTCCGAGTAACTTTTCGACACGAGGCGGCGCGTGGACCACGTCCATGCGCCGCTTCACAGGAGAACGGGCATGATAGCCTTCGTTTTGCGCCGCCTGGCGAGCGCCGTGCCGACCTTGTTCATTGTCGTCACGATTTCCTTTTTCCTGATGCGGTTTGCCCCCGGCGGTCCCTTCAATCTGGAACGACCGCTGCCGCCGGCGACGATGGAAAACCTGGTCCGCACCTACCAGCTGGATCAGCCGCTGTGGCGGCAGTACTCGACCTATGTCAGCAATGCCGTGACGGGCGATTTCGGTCCGAGCTACGTCTACAAGGACAATTCGGTCGCCGAACTGATCGGCAAGGGCCTGCCCTATTCGATGGAGCTCGGCTTCTATGCGCTGCTGCTGGCCCTGATCGGCGGTGTCGCGATGGGTACGGTTGCCGCGCTGCGCCAGAACAGCGCGATCGACTTCGGCATCATGTCGCTTGCGACCGTCGGCACCACCGTGCCGAACTTCGTCGTCGGCCCGGTGCTGACGCTGATCTTTGCGATCGTTCTGTCATGGTTGCCGGCCGGTGGTTGGGGGGATGGATCGTTGCGCTTCCTGATCCTTCCGATGATCGCACTCGCGCTGCCGCAGCTTGCCGTTTTCGCCCGGCTCACGCGCGGCTCGATGATCGAGGCGCTGCATGCCGATCATATCCGCACGGTGAAGGCCTATGGCCTGCCATCGCGAGTCGTCGTCGTCACGCATGCCATGCGCGGCGCCATGCTGCCGGTCGTGTCATACCTGGCGCCCTGCGCGGCCGCCCTGCTGACGGGGTCCGCCGTGGTCGAGACGATTTTCACGATCCCCGGCGTTGGCCGCTATTTCGTCCTTGGCGCAATCAACCGTGACTATACGCTGGTCATGGGCACGGTGATCCTGATCGCCATCTTCGTCATCGTCTTCAATCTTTTGGTCGACATCCTCTACGGCCTTCTCGACCCGAGGGTCCGCCATGACTGATATTGCCGCAAACCCGCTGCACGAACCGCCAAAGACCGTCAGCCGCAGTCTGTTCCAGCTCGCACTCATCCGTTTCCGCCGAAACAGGGCGGCGATGGCAGGCTGCGTGACGCTGTTGGTGATCGCCTTCTTCTCGTTCCTTGGCCCGCTCTTCGTTCCGCATACCTATGACCAGGTGTTTCCTTCCTACGTGACGATCCCGCCCAGCCTGCAGCCGCGCCCCGACGTGTCGACGCTCCAGGAGGTCATGGAAGGTGTTGCCGCCCGGGCGCGCGTCAAGCTCGACGCCTTCACGGTGGACGGGCAGGCGTTTACCGCGACCATCAGCGCCGACGAGCCGATTGATCCGCGTGCGACGCGCTACTTTGACAGGGCCAACGAGTTCCGCGAGACCAAGGTCGACGCGACCGAGAATGACGGCCGAGTCCTGAAGCTGAGCGGGCAGGTGAACCGCGAATATTTCCCGTTCGGCACCGATTCCAACGGGCGGGACCTTCTCTCGCGCGTCATGCTCGGCGGACAGATCTCCATTGCCGTCGGCCTGCTCGCAAGCCTCGTCTCGCTCGGCATCGGCGTCCTCTACGGTGCGACTTCGGGTTACATCGGCGGTCGCGTCGACAATGTCATGATGCGCTTCGTCGAGATCCTCTATTCGCTGCCCTTCGTCTTCCTCGTCGTCGTTCTCGTAGTCTTCTTCGGCCGCAGCTTCGTTCTGATTTTCCTGGTGATTGGCGCCGTGGAGTGGCTGGACATGGCGCGCATCGTGCGCGGCCAGACTCTGGCGCTGAAACGGCGCGAGTTTGTCGGCGCCGCCCAGGCGCTGGGCCTCACCGACTGGCAGATCATTCGCCGGCACATCATCCCCAACACGATCGGCCCGGTCATCGTCTTCGTCACCGTCGTCGTGCCGAAGGTGATCCTGCTCGAAAGCTTCCTGTCCTTCCTCGGCCTTGGCGTACAGGCGCCGCTGACGAGCTGGGGCGCGCTGATCTCGGAAGGGGCGAACAATATCCAGTCCGCGCCGTGGCTTTTGATTTTCCCGTCGATCTTCTTCGTCGCCACGCTGTTCTCGCTGAATTTCGTCGGCGACGGCCTGCGCGACGCGTTCGACCCGAAGGACCGCTGAGATGGCAGAGACGAACGAAACGATCCTCGCCATCCGCGAGCTGAAGGTGAATTTCACCACGCCAGACGGGACGGTCAATGCCGTCAAGGGCATCGACCTCGACGTCAGGGCAGGCGAGACGCTTGCCGTGGTCGGCGAGTCCGGCTCCGGCAAGAGCCAGACCATGATGGGCATCATGGGTCTTCTCGCCCGCAACGGCGCGGTGACGGGCTCGGCCAGGTACCGCGGCAAGGAACTGATCGGCCTGCCGCCGGCAGAGCTGAACAAGGTCCGCGGCGCCAAGGTCACGATGATCTTCCAGGAGCCGATGACCTCGCTCGATCCGCTTTATCCGATCGGGCGGCAGATCGCAGAGCCGATAGTCCACCACCGGGGCGGCAGCTACAAGGAGGCGCGCAAGCGGGTGCTTGAGCTTCTCGAGCTCGTGGGTATCCCTGAGCCGGCCAGGCGCATTGACAGCTATCCGCACGAGCTCTCGGGCGGACAGCGCCAGCGCGTCATGATCGCGATGGCGCTCGCCAACGACCCCGATATCCTGATCGCCGACGAACCGACGACCGCGCTCGATGTCACCATCCAGGCGCAGATCCTCAAGCTTCTGCGCTCGCTGCAGGAGCGCTTCGGCATGGCGATCGTTCTGATCACCCATGACCTTGGCATTGTCCGGCACTTTGCCGAGCGTGTGGCCGTCATGCGGCGCGGCGAGGTGGTGGAGCAGGGCACGACCGCCGATATCTTCGAGCGGCCGACGTCCGACTACACGAAGATGCTGCTCGCCGCCGAACCGCATGGCCGAAAGGCGCCGCCGGCCGATACCGCTCCGATCATCCTGGAAGGACGCGACGTCGTCGTGGACTACCGGATCGGCGGCGGGCTGTTTTCGGGCGGCGCATCGACGTTCCGCGCGGTAGACCGCGTGACGGTGAGGCTGCGGGAGGGGCAGACCATCGGCATCGTCGGCGAATCGGGATCGGGCAAATCGACACTGGGACGTGCATTGCTGCGGCTCGTCCACGCCGAGGGACGATACCGGTTTGGCTCGACCGACATTTCGGGCTTCGACCGTTCGCGCATGCGCCCGTTACGCAAGGCGATGCAGCTCGTCTTCCAGGACCCGTATGGATCGCTTTCGCCACGCCAGACGGTGGGCGAGATCATCACCGAGGGCCTGCTCGTGCACGAGCCGGAACTGGGCAAGGCCGAGCGCGATCGACGGGCGATCGCGGCGCTGAACGAGGTGGGGCTGGATCCCGAGGCGCGAAACCGTTACCCGCACGAATTCTCGGGCGGCCAGCGTCAGCGCATCGCCATCGCCCGCGCCATGATCCTGAAGCCGAAGGTCGTTATTCTCGACGAACCGACATCGGCACTCGACCGATCGGTGCAGGGGCAGGTGATCGAGCTTCTGCGCAATTTGCAACAGAGCCACCGTCTCTCCTACGTGTTCATCAGCCACGATCTATCGGTGGTGAAGGCGATGTCGGACTATGTCGTGGTGATGAAGGATGGCCGCATCGTCGAGGAGGGGGAGACCGACGCAATCTTCGAGGCGCCCGCAAACGCCTACACCAAATCCCTCATCGGTGCCGCCTTCAACATATGAGGCCAGAGGCGGCTGACGCGCCCAACAAAGGGCGGGTCGGCCGCTTACCGGTTGCTGTCTGGCTCGGGATAGGAATAGGGCTCGGGCTTCTGTTGCCTGTCCCGTTGGAACATCTTGAAGCTGAAGGTGGCGTTCGTTCCCATGGCCTGGCGCATGCTGGTCTTGCCGTGCACGACAACCGGCAGGTCGTAGGATGGGTCGTCGCGCCGGTCGGGAGACGCGGCAAACGCGGTGCCGGCCAGCGCTACGGAGGCGGTGAGCAGAAGAACGGATCGAAAGAGCATCGCAACACCCCTTGGCCGGATCCCGGCCGACTGGCGCCCTTATGTCCTGTCCGGCGCCGACTTGCAGAGAACATAATTGCCAATTCCGGACTTCGCCAGTATCCCGGGATTGAATGGACCGTCTACAAAACGAACGTTATCGATCGTGAACGCGACGGCGTTGCTTCTGCCGCCGGCGGGCGGTATTCCGTCCTGACTGCGCCATCACGGCGCATGCAATCCTGAATGGTGAATGGACGAGACGTGGACACACAGACTTTCCCGACCTTTGGCCGAACCTTTGACGCGTTCCTGTTCGACATGGATGGTACGCTGATCAATTCGATCGCGGCCACCGAGCGCGTATGGGGCAATTGGGCGTGCAGGCACGGGCTCGACGTCGAGGCATTCCTGCCGACGATGCACGGAAGGCGGGGCATCGATACGATCACCGCGCTGAACCTTCCTGGTATCGACCCGCGTCTGGAGGCGCTTGAGGTCGAGCGCGGGGAGATTGAGGATGTTGAGGGTGTGGTGGCGATCGACGGCGCCACCGCTTTCCTGGCGGCCTTGCCGGCTGATCGCTGGGCGATTGTCACCTCCGCGCCGATCGCGCTGGCGCGACGCAGGCTGGCGGCTGCCGGCATCGCGCTCCCGCAGACGATCGTGACGGCGGAAGACGTCAAGACCGGCAAGCCTTCTCCCGAGGGTTATCTGCTCGCCGCTTCACGGCTCGGTGTCGATCCCGCGCGCTGCCTGGTGTTCGAGGACGTCGAGGCCGGGGTGAAGGCTGGGGAGCGCGCCGGCGCTGGCGTCGTCGTTGTCACCGCCACCCATGCGGAGGAAGCGGTGACAGCCCATCCGTCGATCGCAAGCTATCGCCAGTTGCGCCTCGGCGTCGATGCGAGCGGCGTCTTGACCTTGGCGCACGCGGCCACATCCTGAGAGGGGTTTACGTTACGTCCGATCCCCTCCTCGAGCCGTTCGTCAGGAAATGGAAGCTTGTGCCGGACGGATTGGCCGTCGCGACGCCAAGCAGTCATTTGCTCCCCGTGCAATGGTACGATCGCCCGGCAATGCTGAAGGTGGCGACGGTGCCGGACGAAGCTACCGGCGGCAGGCTGATGGCCTGGTGGAACGGCGACGGGGCGGCGTCGGTCTATGCAGCGGAAGGGGACGCCATCCTGCTGGAGCGCGGCTGCGGCGCACGGTCGCTGGCTGCGCTGGCCCGCAGCGGTCGGGACGACGAGGCCACACATATCCTCTGCGCTGCGGTCGAGCGCCTGCATCGGCCCCGGCCACGGGTGATGCCGGACCTTGTCCCGTTGGAGAAATGGTTCGAGGCGCTCGAGCCCGGTGCTGCCAGCCACGGTGGCATCCTGCACCGATGCGCCGCAATGACACGTGAACTCTTGGCGAGCCAGCGCGAGATCGTGGTCCTTCATGGCGACGTTCATCACGACAACTTCATCGATTTCGGCGAGCGTGGCTGGCTGGCGATCGATCCCAAGGGTCTGATCGGCGAGCGCGCCTTCGACTATGCCAACATCTTCTGCAATCCCGACCTTGCCGATCCGTCCGTTCCGGTCGCAACGCTGCCGGAACGGTTCGCCGCCCGTCTCGGGATCGTCTGCGCCAAGGCCGCCCTCGACCCACACAGGTTGCTGCAATGGATTTTGGCCTGGGCGGGGTTGTCGGCAGTCTGGTATCTGGACGATGCAATGCCAGCCGACATCGATCTGGCTGTCGCGGCCCTTGCCGCAGCCGCGCTGGACTGAAGCATTTGACGATCCCGGCTGGTGGCGGCAGAAAAGAGCTGCGGCACATCACGCCCGCCCTTCCCGAACACCGAGGAATAGTCGACGCCTATGCTCGTCCACACATGGAGGCATCATGCTTGAAGAAAGCCTTTCGCGGGACCACCTGGCGGATCGCGCAGACCGCTTTGTGCTCTTGTCCGGCTGTTCCGGCGGAGGAAAGTCGGTGCTGCTGTCGGCCCTGCGACAGCGTGGTTTCGCCGCTTTCGAGGAGCCGGGCCGCCAAGTGGTAAGGGAGCATCTGTTGATCGACGGGCCGGCGCTGCCCTGGCGCGACGCAGCGCTCTTCGCCGAGCTCTGCGTTTCCCGCGCCATGCAGCAGATGACAGCCGCGGCTGAAAGCCCCGGGACTGTCTTCTTCGACCGCGGCATCGTCGATGCCGTCGCCTTCTTCGAATATCTGGGCCGCGACGTGCCCGCTCACCTCGAAAGGGCAGCAAGACTTCTGCGCTATCATCGCACGGTCTTCGTCACCCCGCCCTGGCCGGAGATATTCTCAGGCGACAGGGAGCGCCGCCATTCCTATGAGGAAGCCGTCGCCCAGTACGACGCCTCCATCGCCACGTTCCGCAGGCTGGATTATCAGCCGCTGGAACTGCCGAAGACCTCCGTCGACCGTCGCGCCGACTTCATCATCGACAGCATCGGGGGACCCGACAGCCATCCGAAATGAAAATGCCCGGCTGTGCCGGGCATTGGGAACGTGTCGGTAGATCCCGGCGATCAGCCTTCGAAGAATTCCTTCATCCGGGCGAAGAAGCCCGTCGATTCCGGATTGTTGTCCTTCGAGGATATCTCCTCGAATTCCCTCAGCAGTTCGCGCTGGCGCTTCGTCAGCTTCTGCGGCGTTTCGATCATGATCTGGATATAGAGATCGCCGACCTGGTTGGAGCGCAGCACCGGCATTCCCTTGCCCTTCAGGCGGAACTGGCGGCCGTTCTGCGTGCCTTCCGGCACCGTCACGCGTGACTTCGTGCCGTCCAGCGTGGAGACGTCGAAGGTGCCCCCGAGGGCAGCCGTCGTCATCGAGATCGGCACGCTGCAGTGGAGATCGGCGCCGTCGCGCTGGAAGATCTCGTGCGGCTTGACCGAGAGGAAGATGTAGAGATCGCCTGCCGGTCCGCCGCGCACGCCCGCCTCGCCCTCGCCGGCCAACCGGATGCGGGTACCGTCCTCAATCCCCTGCGGGATGTTGACGGAGAGCGAGCGCTCTTCGGTGACACGCCCGTGGCCGTGGCACTTGGTGCAGGGATCGGGAATGATCGTGCCGCGGCCCTGGCAGGTCGGACAGGTGCGCTCGATCGAGAAGAAGCCTTGCGCGGCGCGCACGCGGCCAGCGCCCTGACACGTGCCGCAGGTCTGCGGCTTGGTACCCGGCTTGGCGCCTGTTCCCGTGCAGACGTCGCAGGTGATCGAGGTCGGAACGCGAATCTGCGCCGTCTTGCCGGTAAAGGACTCCTCGAGCGAGATCTCCATGTTGTAGCGCAGGTCGGCCCCGCGCTCGCGGCCGCCGGAAGAGCGCCGCTGGCGCCCGCCACCCATCATCTCGCCGAAGATGTCTTCGAAGATGTCAGAGAATCCGCCCGCGCCGAAACCGCCGCCGCCAAAGCCGCCGCCGCCCATGCCGCCCTGCTCGAAGGCTGCGTGTCCGTAGCGGTCGTAAGCGGCGCGCTTCTGCGGATCCTTGAGGATCTCATAGGCTTCGTTGACTTCCTTGAACCGGAGTTCGGCTGTGGCATCTCCCGGGTTCTTGTCCGGGTGATACTTCATCGCCATCTTGCGAAAGGCGCTCTTCAGCTCCTTTTCGTCAGCTGTCCGGGAAACGCCCAGCGTCTCGTAGAAGTCAGTTTTAGCCATATCACTGCCGCGCCCGCTTCGTGTACGGGATCATTGTTCGTTGAAGGAGGAAATGCCAGCCGTCAGTCGATCTATCCGGCTTCACGGCCAAAACGCAAGGTGGCGGGACGCTTCGAGCAGACGGAACCATGATTTCGTCACCGTAGTGAACGCCAACCATCATGGATTTGCCCTTCGTCCTGGTCCGCCCTCTCTGGAGGAAGGCCGGTCGCGGCAAGCGCGACCGGCGGGTTCATTTACGATGCAGACCGCTTGCGGTCGTCGTCGTCCTTCACTTCCTCGTAGTCCGCGTCGACGACATTGTCGCCGCCCTCGGCAGAGGAAGAAGAGCCGGCCTGTTCGGCCTGCTGGGCTTCGTAGATCGCCTGCCCAAGCTTCATGGAGACTTCCATGAGCGTATTGGTCTTCGCCTTGATGTCCTCTGCGTCGGGCTCGGAAGCCTCGACAGACGTCTTCAGCGCGGCGATCGCGTCCTCGATGGCCTTGCGGTCATCGGCCGAGACCTTGTCGCCATATTCCTTGAGCGACTTTTCACTCGAATGGATCAGGCTTTCGGCCTGGTTCTTGGCTTCGACCGACTCGCGGCGCTTCTTGTCGGTCTCGGCATTTGCCTCGGCGTCCTTGACCATCTTCTCGATGTCGGCGTCGGAAAGACCGCCCGAAGCCTGGATGCGGATCTGGTGCTCCTTGCCGGTGCCCTTGTCCTTGGCCGAGACCTGAACAATGCCGTTGGCGTCGATGTCGAAGGTCACTTCGATCTGCGGCACGCCGCGCGGAGCCGGCGGAATGCCGACGAGGTCGAACTGGCCGAGCAGCTTGTTGTCTGCGGCCATCTCGCGCTCGCCCTGGGAGACCCTGATCGTCACGGCCGACTGGTTGTCCTCGGCGGTCGAGAAGGTCTGGCTCTTCTTCGTCGGGATCGTCGTGTTACGCTCGATCAGACGGGTGAAGACGCCACCCAGCGTCTCGATGCCCAGCGACAGCGGGGTCACGTCGAGAAGCAGAACATCCTTGACGTCGCCCTGCAGGACGCCGGCCTGGATCGCGGCGCCCATGGCGACCACTTCATCCGGGTTTACGCCCTTGTGCGGCTCCTTGCCGAACAGCTGCTTGACCACTTCCTGGACCTTGGGCATGCGGCTCATGCCGCCGACGAGAACGACTTCGTCGATCTCGGCAGCCGAAACGCCGGCATCCTTCAGCGCGGCCTTGCAGGGCGCGACAGTCTTCTGGATCAGGTCGTCGACGAGGGCCTCGAACTTGGCGCGCGTCAGCTTCATCGTCAGGTGCTTCGGACCGGATGCGTCAGCCGTGATGAACGGCAGGTTGATTTCGGTCTGCTGAGAGGAAGAAAGCTCGATCTTTGCCTTTTCCGCAGCTTCCTTGAGGCGCTGCAGGGCAAGCTTGTCGTTCTTCAGGTCGATGCCCTGGTCCTTCTTGAACTCGCCGGCCAGGTACTCGACAAGACGCATGTCGAAGTCTTCACCGCCGAGGAAGGTGTCGCCGTTGGTGGACTTCACCTCGAACACGCCATCGCCGATCTCGAGGACGGAGATATCGAAAGTACCGCCGCCAAGGTCGTAAACGGCGATCGTCTTGCCGTCCTTCTTGTCCAGACCGTAAGCGAGGGCCGCAGCCGTCGGCTCGTTGATGATGCGCAGCACTTCAAGGCCGGCGATCTTGCCGGCATCCTTGGTCGCCTGGCGCTGGGCGTCGTTGAAGTAGGCGGGAACGGTAATGACGGCCTGCGTGACCTTCTCGCCGAGATAGGACTCGGCCGTTTCCTTCATCTTCTGAAGGATCATCGCGGAGATCTGCGAGGGGGAATAGGTTTCGCCGTGTGCCTCGACCCAGGCGTCGCCGTTCGGCGCCTTGACGATCTTGTAGGGCACCATGCCCTTGTCCTTCTGGGTGGTCGGATCATCGAAGGTCCGGCCAATCAGGCGCTTGATGGCGAAGAGCGTGTTTTCCGGGTTTGTCACCGCCTGGCGCTTGGCCGGCTGGCCGACAAGGCGTTCACCGTCGTCCGAAAACGCGACCATGGAGGGCGTGGTGCGCGCGCCTTCGGCATTCTCAATGACTTTCGCGTCCTTGCCATCCATGACGGCGACGCAGGAATTTGTCGTTCCGAGGTCGATACCGATAACTTTTGCCATGTCATTCTCTCCTTGAAGCGAACTGCCGGAACCCAATTCTGGCATTCGTTCGGCAGTCCCTAGTGGGATGGTATTGCACGAATACGCGACGGAGCCGCGGTTTCCGGCTATATAAGGATCAGTCTAGGTGACTGCAAGGCATCAATCTTCCCTGATGGCGGGCATTTCGAACGGACGCGGCCGCAGGAAGCTCCGCCGTCAATCGAATGTGGGAGGCGCGCCCTTCGCCGTCAAGTGCCGCATCGTGACGTGGCCCCGACGTGCAGCACATCGCGCCAAATCACAATGCGGTTTGGCACCCGCGACGGGGTGCAAAATCAACGCCCGAAAATGTCGGGAGAGACGTCGAAAATTGGCCGTCCTTTCAGGTCCCGGCTGCGAACGATCAGCCACCCATCAGCACGTCGAGAAGCGTGGAGCGTCGCGTCTGCGGCTGTTGTTGCTGGCCGACATCGGCGGGCGGGACAGGCAACCCCTCATCGTCGATCTGGCGATCCGGTATTGCCGCCGGCACCTCGTCAGGGCTGGTCTGCCCGCTGCTGGTGCCAAGCGCGCGCGCCACCATTTCGGCCCAGGAATCCTGCCCTGCAGGGTCGGTGCCGCCGGCCCCGGAGCCAACCGCCGCGACGGGGAGGTCGCCGCCGCCGAGGCCGAACAGGGGCGAGGGCGAAAGCCCCGCATGGGCCGCTGTCATGTAGCGGCTCCAGGCCTTGGCCGGCAGCCCGCCCCCGGTCACCTTCTTCATCGACTTGCCGTCGTCGTTGCCGAACCAGACGCCGGTCGTGAGGTTGCTGGTGTACCCGACGAACAGTGCGTCGCGGAACGACTGGGTCGTGCCCGACTTGCCGGCGGCCTGCCATCCCGCAATCCGGGCGTTCTTGCCGGTGCCGTGCGTCATGACGCCGACCATCATGCCATTCATCATGACGACGATTTCCGGCTGCAGCACCCGCGGCGGGTTGTCGTAGGTGTTCTCATAGAGCACTTTGCCGGCCGCCGTGGAAATGCGGCGGATGATATGTGGCGTGGCCTTGTAGCCGCCGTTCATGAAGGGGGCATATGCGGAGGTGAGTTCGACCAGCGATACCTCGGACGTGCCGAGCGCGATCGATGCATTCGCCTGCATCTCAGATTCGATCCCCAGCCGATGGGCCAGCTTGATCACCTGGTTGGGGCCGACCTCCATGACAAGCTGCGCGGCGATCGTATTCAGCGAATTGGCCAGCGCGTCGGCGAGCGTCACCTCGCCGCGGTACTTCTGGTCGTAGTTCTCCGGCGTCCACTTGCCGATCCGCACCGGCGCGTCGTTGCGCACCGACTGCGGCGAGCGCCCCATTTCCAACGCCGCGGCATAGACGAACGGCTTGAAGGCCGAGCCCGGCTGGCGCTTCGCCTTTGAGGCGCGGTCGAACTGGCTTGTCGCGTAGTCGCGCCCTCCGACGAGAGCGCGGATGGCGCCGGTTCCGTCGATCGAGACGAGGGCCGCCTGCGATGCGTCGAGCTTCTCTCCCTCCGCGTCGATGACCGCGGTAATGGCCTCGTCGGCCTTCTTCTCCAGGTCGAGGTCGATGGTGGTTTCGACCACGAGATCCTCGGTAATGTCGCCGACGAGCTTCGGCACCTGGTCCATCACGAGATCGGCGGCATAGTGCTCGGCGCCCGACCAGTAGCTCTTCGCCCGCGTCGGCGGTTGCGACATCGCGGTGGTGATCTCGCGATCCGTGACGAAGCCTGCATCGCGCATCGCGCCGAGAACGACCTGCGCCCGCTCCTCGGCTGCTTCCGGATCGCGCGCGGGCGAAAGGCGTGAAGGCGCCTTCAGGAGTCCTGCAAGCAGCGCTGCCTCACCGAGATTGACGTCGCGGGCGGACTTGCCGAAATAGCGCCGCGAGGCTGCCTCGACACCATAGGCATTGGAGCCGAAGAAGACGCGATTGAGGTACATCGCCAGGATTTCGTCCTTGGTGTACTTGTGCTCCAGCCAGAAGGCGAGCAGCACCTCCTGCACCTTGCGCTCCATCGTCCGCTCGGGCGAAAGAAACAGGTTCTTGGCGAGCTGCTGCGTCAGCGTCGAGCCGCCCTGCACCATGCGGCCTGTCGTCAGGTTCGTGACCATCGCGCGGGCAAGGCCGAGCGGATCGATACCGAAATGCGAGTAGAAGCGGCGATCCTCGATGGCGAGCACGGCCTGTGGGATATAGGGCGACATCTGTTCAAGCGGAACGGCTTCTCCGCCCGTCGTGCCGCGATTGGCAATCACCGTTCCGTCCGTCGACGCGATCTTCACGTTGGGCGGCCTTGCGGGGATCGACCAGGTCGTCGCGCTCGGCATCTGCGCGCCGTAGTAGAGGACCAGCGCGCCGATCCCCATGCCGCCCCATATGCCGAGCACGATGCACCAGTAGGCAAGGAAGCGAATGGGCGCGAAGATGCCCCCGCCGCTGCGCGTGCGGCGCCGGGCGGGGCTCTTTCCGCGCGGCACAGCTGCGGGCTTGCGCGCGCTTGCCTTCGCCTTGCGCTTCGAAGTTCTGGTCACGCGATCATCCTCGTCGATACGCAGATCGTCGTCTTCATGATCGTCTTCAACCTCGAATGAGGGCTCGATCCGTCCTGAGTTGCGCCGGCCTGCCATGCTGGGGGAAATGCGCCTTTCCTGCTTCGGCCGTACACGGCGAACATCGCCGCGAGTGCCCTAAGGTCTTGATTTTGCGGACGCGCTGCGCCTGCAAACACACGGTGGTCGGTTGAACTGTAATTGCGGCGATTTAAGGGGTGGTTAAGGACGGTTTAACGGAGGCGTGAACGGCCGGCCACATCGGTGAGCACGCTGCCGCCGGATCGCGGACGGCTAGACATGCTTCGGCCGCTCGACTTTGTGATTTCCACTTTCCGGATGCCGCCGCTATCCTGCCGCCGCAACGAACAAGGAGACGATCATGAAACGCATCCTCGTAATCGCTTGCGCGCTCGGCCTGTCCGCTCCCATGGCTTTTGCCGACTGCGCCTATCACAAAAACACAAGTGCCTCCGCCGATGTCGACAAGACCACGACGACCGCAAGCATCTCGCAGCAGTCGGCGCCCGCATCCGATGAAGTGGTGCTCCTGAAGAAGGGCGACGCTGCAGCGCAGCAGAAAATCGCGGAATAGCCGGCTTGGCACGGTGATGCCTTCACCGGAGGGTAAAGGAAAGGGAAGGGCGGCCTTGGCGCCGCCCTTCGTCATTTCAATAGTAGGGCGACAGGCACTGCTGGCGCGGACCGCCATAGGGCTGGAACGTGTTGTCGTAAGCCCGGTAGGATCTATAGCGCGCCGCACACCATTCGAAGTGACGGGGATTGATGCCGCCTTCCTCGACGTAGCGTGGCTGGCTTGCGATCGCGCCGCCGATGATCGCGCCGGCGCCGAAGGCCGCGAGCGGATACCAGTAGCCGTCGTCGTAGCGGCGATAGCCGTCGCGATAGTAGGGATAGCCGCGGTAACCGCGGTAATAGCCGCCACCATAGTAGCGGTTGCCGCCGCGATAGTACCGGCCGCCGTCGCGATAGCCGCGCCGGACGTAGTAGTCGACGGCCTCGACGTTCGTCGGAACCGTGACGCCGGTGCGGGGCATCGAGGCGGCTTCGGCTGGCAGCAGGCCGGTGGCAAGGGTGGCCGCGGAAAGCGCGGCAACCATCAGGCCCGTGACGATCTTCTTCATCTTCTTACTCCCGAAAGCCAATCTGGATTCTAAGACGGTCGCCATCATGCGGCTATTCGGCTGAATGCAGGATGAACCGCGTCAACCGCCGGTATTCGTCTTCTCTTCGCGCTTTGACTGAGTGTAGCGCGCATGTTCGAACGCCAAAACGGCCCCCAGGCCCAGCACGAACGGAATGATCAGGTAGAAGATGCGGAATACCGCCAGCGCGGCGAGCACGTCCACCGGGCTGAGCTCGGGCAGGCCGGCGATGAAGATCAGTTCGAGCACGCCGATGCCGCCCGGTGCATGCGAGAGGAGAGCGGCCGAGAACGAGGCGAGGAAGATGCCGAGCACCACGAGGTAGCCGGGATTGCCGGCTTCCGGCAGCACGAAATAGATGATGGCCGCGGCCGCGAGTAGTTCCACCGGCGCGATCAAGAGTTGCCGAAAAGCGATCGAGGGGCGCGGATACTCGAGTTTAAGCCAACGGGTGCGGATCGGGCGGAATCCGACCAGGCTGCCGATGACGTAGAGCGAGACGAGTGCCAGGATCAGAACGCCGGTCGAGAATGCCGCCTCGACCGGAAGCAGCTCCGACACCCGCTCGATGATTTCCGGCTCGATGATCAGCACCAGGCCCATGAGGACAGCGGTGCCGAGCGCGAAGGTAAAGGAGCAGAAGGCGACCAGTACGCCCACTTCGCTAGCCGACAGCCCCTTGGAGGAATAGGCGCGGTACCGCACGACAGCGCCGGAAAAGACCGAGGCGCCGATATTGTGGGCCAGAGCGTAAGCCGTGAACGAGGCGACGGTGATGAACCAGAGCGAGATGCGATGGCCCAGGTGCTCCAGCGCCAGGTGGTCGTAGGCAGCGAGCGCGGCATAGGCGGCAATCGTCGCAAGCGCTGCCAATATCCAGCCGGAAGGCGGGATGGCCAGCAGGCTTTCCCGGAATTCGTGGAACGAAAGTCCCCTGAGGTCGTGGTAGAGGATCCAGAGCGAGAATGCGATTGCGGCTGCGCCGACGAGCGGCCAGAAGAACTTATTAAGCTTCATGCGCCCGGCGCCCGTCCGCAGCGGCTACCGTCCTTGCAGGACTGTTCCGATTGCGGACGATGTGCGCGATTGTCAGTCATGGCTGCTTCCCCTTGGCCTCTTTGTCTTCCGCAACGCTGGCCGTGCGGACCTGCCCTCGCTTTCGGAATTATCGGAGCAGGTTAAACATATGGAAAAGGCAGGACAATGATTCGCAATGCCGCAAGCGCCCGGGATACGCAATCGTGATCGCTCCCGGGCTATCGTCGGCAGCGCTCAGCGGGCGCTGAGTGCGGCGAGAATACGCACCCACGAACGGATGCCCTTTTCGAAGGAGCGCAATTCATACTTCTCGTTCGGCGAATGGATCCGGTCGTCCGACAGTCCGAAGCCGACGAGAAGCGATTCCATGCCGAGCATCCGCTGGAAATCGCCGACGATGGGGATGGACCCGCCCATGCCGATCATCACGGCGGGCTTCGGCCATTCCTCCGAAAGGGCATCCTTCGCCTTGTTCAGAAGCGGCGAATCATAGGGCAGCTGGATTGCCGGCGAGCCGCCATGGGCGTGGAAACTGACGGAGCAGTCCGTCGGGATCTTCGATCGCACATAGGCGCGGAACGCATCGCGGATGCTTGCCGGATCCTGCTTGCCGACGAGCCTGAACGAAACCTTCGCCGACGCCTGGGCGGCGATCACGGTCTTGAAGCCGTCGCCGGTATAGCCGCCGAGGATGCCGTTAACCTCTGCCGTCGGCCGCGCCCAGGTCAGCTCGAGCACGGAACGGTTCTTCTCGCCGGACGGAACCGAGAGGCCGATCTCGCCCAGAAACTTGTCCGCCGTCTGCCCGAGTTTCTCCCAGGAAGCCTTGATGTTCTCAGGCGTCTCCTCGACGCCGTCATAGAACCCGTCGAGCGTTACGCGTCCGTCCGCGTCATGGAGGCCAGCCAGGATGTCGGCGAGGATATGGATCGGATTGGCTGCCGCCCCCCCGAAGTATCCGGAATGAAGGTCGCGGTCGGCCGCCCTGACGACGATCTCCTCGCCCACGAGCCCGCGCAGGCCGGCGGAGATCGCAGGCGTCTCCGCATCCCACATGTTCGTATCGCAAACGAGGGCGAAATCCGCTTTCAGTTCGGCCGCGTTGGCTTCCAGGAACGGCTTCAGTGAAGGCGAGCCGGATTCTTCCTCGCCTTCGAACAGGATGGTCACCTTGCAGGGCAGGGCGCCGGTCGTCTCCTTGTAGGCGCGGCAGGCCTCCACAAAGGTCATCAGCTGGCCCTTGTCGTCGGAGGTGCCGCGGCCCGTGATGATCCGGCGGCCACCGGCGATGTCGCGCACGGCCGGTTCGAAGGGATCGTGTTCCCAAAGCTCCAGGGGATCGACGGGCTGCACGTCGTAGTGCCCGTAGAAAAGGACATGCGGCGCGTTCGCGGTTGCCCCGTCATGATGGGCGACCACCATGGGGTGGCCTGCGGTGTCGCGAACCGTGGCGTCGAATCCCAGCGAGCGCAGTTCGTTCACCAGCCATTCGGCCCCGCGCTGCACCTCGGCCTTGTAGGCGGGATCGGTGGAGATGGACTTGATGCGGACGAGGTCGAACAGGCGCTCGAGGGCAGCCGGAACGCTCGCTGCTGCATGATCGAGGACGGGAAGCAGGTTGGTCATGGTCGAATCCTTCTTTTCGACCGGACATTAGCGATTGTGACCGTTCCAAGAAAGGCCGTGCGTTCTCAAGAACGCGTGTCGCGCGCGATATTGGCGATCATCATGCGCATGTACTCCAGAAGCAGTTCCTTCTCGAACCTGCGGAACCCGCGAAACAGCTCGCTCTCGGCGTCTTCGGCGGCGGCCAGGGCCTCGGTGCGCATCGCCTGTCCGCGTTCGCTCAGATGGATCAGTTGCGCGCGCTTGTCGTTTGGGTGCGGCGTCCGCGTGATCAGCCCGTCGCGCTCCATGCGTGCCAGGGTGTTGGCCATCGTGGCCTGTTCGATGTCGAGGCGATCCAGCAGTTGCCGCTGCGTGAGGCCGTCGCCGGTCCACAGTTCGAGAAGCACCGGCAGTTGCCCCGGGGCAAAACCGGACTGCCTGGCGCGGGCCTGCAGCGCGCGCGCGGCCTCCTTTGCCAACAACCCGGCAAGATAAGCGGCCGATTCCCTCCGATCGAACACCATGCAACAAGGCTATGCCGGATTTTGATTCCCGGCAATCGGTATGGGGCTTGTCGATCGGTGTCCAAATGGCCACATGGTCCGGAATGACAAAAGCCGCTGCAGGCGGGAGGTAACGCCTGCAGCGGCTCTTGCAAATTGTGGACAAAGGCCCGGAGAGGGGGATAAGGCCTTTGTCCTCTGGTCTGGCGCGGCGGGGGACAGGCCGGGATGCCAGACCACGGCTTAATCAGGTGCCGATGACTGTCATTTGGTCCTCGGATTGTGGCTTTTCAAGGGACTTGCACGCCGCTGAAAATTACAAATCGGTAACGTTTGTGTGAGGCTCAAAGCGGTTTGGCTGGCCACGGCAGACTGCAATGGGCGATGGACGTGCGGGGCCGCGCACGCTATCCATTCGCTCATGAAAAATGGTGATCATCTCTTCCTCGTCGACGGCTCCGGATTCATCTTTCGGGCCTTTCATGCGATCCCGCCGCTGAACCGGAAATCGGACGGTCTGCCGGTCAACGCCGTATCAGGCTTCTGCAACATGTTGTGGAAGCTGCTCAAGGATGCGCGCAACACCGATGTCGGCGTGACGCCCACCCATTTCGCGGTCATCTTCGATTATTCCTCGAAGACCTTCCGCAATGAACTCTACGATCAGTACAAGGCGAACCGCACCGCGCCGCCGGAAGACCTGATCCCGCAGTTCGGGCTGATCCGCCATGCCACCCGCGCCTTCAACCTTCCCTGCATCGAGAAGGAGGGCTACGAAGCGGACGACCTGATCGCCACCTATGCGCGGCTTGCCGAGGCGGCTGGCGCCGACGTCACGATCGTCTCCTCCGACAAGGACCTGATGCAGCTCGTCACGCAGAAAGTGTCGATGTACGACAGCATGAAGGACAAGCAGATCGCGATACCCGAAGTGGTCGAGAAGTGGGGCGTGACGCCGGACAAGATGATCGACCTGCAGGCGATGACCGGCGATTCGACCGACAACGTCCCGGGCATCCCCGGCATCGGTCCGAAGACGGCGGCCCAGCTCCTGGAGGAGTACGGCGATCTCGACACGCTGCTGGCGCGCGCCGAGGAGATCAAACAGCAGAAGCGGCGCGAGAATATCATCGCCAACCGCGCCCAGGCGCTGTTGTCACGCGAACTCGTAACCCTGAAGACGGACACGCCGCTCGATGTGCCGCTCGATGCTCTCGTGCTCGAAGCGCAGGATGGGCCGAGGCTGATTGCCTTCCTCAAGGCGATGGAATTCACAACGTTGACGCGCCGGGTGGCCGAGGCATGCGATTGCGATGCGTCGGCGATCGAGGCAGCCGTCGTGCCCGTCGAGTGGGGGGCTGAGGCCCACGGTCCCGACCTCGACAAGGGTGAGGCCGGCGGCGCCAGCTCGATGTCGGCTGCGCCCGCGGAGAGCGCGGCCGAGGCGGCTGAGATCCTCTTGCCAAGCGTTTCGGCCAACGGCCATGAACCCGCTACGCTCGCGAAATCCCGGGGCGCGCTTTTTTCCGGCAAGCCGATCGATCATTCGGCCTATGTGACCATCCGTGACCTTGCGACCCTCGACCGCTGGGTCGCAGACGCACGCGAAACCGGCCTCGTCGCCTTCGACACGGAGACGACATCGCTGGATGCCATGCAGGCCGAGCTCTGCGGCTTCTCGCTGGCAATCGCCGACAATGCGAAGGATCCCAGTGGTATCGCAATACGGGCCGCCTACGTTCCGCTGCTGCACAAGGCCGGCGCCGGCGATCTTCTGGGCGGCGGGCTTGTGGACGGGCAGATTCCGATGCGCGATGCGCTTGCCAGGCTGAAGGACCTGCTCGAGGATCCGGCAATCCTCAAGGTCGCGCAGAACCTGAAGTACGACTATCTCGTCATGAAGCGTCATGGCATCACCGTCCAGAGCTTCGACGACACGATGCTGATGTCGTATGCGCTCGATGCGGGGGCGGGAACGCACGGGATGGATGCGCTGTCGGAACGCTGGCTCGGCCACAAGCCGATCGCCTACAAGGACGTCGCCGGCAGCGGCAAGGGTGCCCAGACCTTCGACATGGTCGATATCGACCGGGCGACGGCCTATGCGGCGGAGGACGCCGACGTCACGCTTCGCCTGTGGCACGTGCTGAAACCGCGGCTGCCGGCGGAACGGATGACGGCGGTGTACGAGCGCCTGGAGCGGCCGCTCGTACCGGTGCTTGCGCACATGGAAGAGCGTGGCATCACCATCGATCGACAGATCCTGGCCCGCCTCTCCGGTGACCTCGCCCAGGGTGCGGCCGCGCTGGAGGACGAGATCTACGAACTTGCCGGCGAGCGTTTCACGATCGGGTCGCCCAAGCAGCTCGGCGACATCCTCTTTGGAAAGATGGGTCTTCCCGGCGGTTCGAAGACGAAGACGGGGCAATGGTCGACCTCCGCGCAGGTGCTGGAAGACCTGGCGGCCCAAGGCATTCCCTTGCCACGCAAGATCGTCGACTGGCGGCAGCTGACCAAGCTGAAGTCGACCTATACCGATGCGCTGCCGGGATTCGTCCACCCCCACACCCGGCGCGTCCACACCTCCTATGCGCTCGCAGCGACCACCACCGGTCGTCTGTCGTCGTCGGACCCGAACCTGCAGAACATCCCCGTGCGAACGGCCGAAGGACGCAAGATCCGCACCGCCTTCATAGCCTCTCCCGGCCACAAACTCGTCTCTGCCGACTACAGCCAGATCGAACTGCGGGTGCTTGCGCATGTTGCCGACATTCCGCAGTTGAAGCAGGCCTTCGCAGACGGCGTCGACATTCACGCCATGACGGCATCCGAGATGTTCGGCGTGCCGGTGAAGGACATGCCCGCCGACGTGCGCCGCCGCGCCAAGGCGATCAATTTCGGCATCATCTACGGCATCTCGGCCTTCGGGCTCGCCAACCAGCTGTCGATCGAGCGGTCGGAGGCGGGCGACTACATCAAGCGCTATTTCGAGCGCTTTCCCGGCATCAGGGACTACATGGATTCCACCAAGGCCTTCGCCCGTGAAAACGGTTATGTCGAGACGATCTTCGGTCGCCGGGCGCATTATCCCGAGATCAGGTCGTCCAACCCTTCCGTGCGGGCCTTCAACGAACGGGCCGCCATCAACGCACCGATTCAGGGTTCGGCTGCGGACATCATCCGCCGGGCGATGGTCAAGATGGAGCCCGCACTCGCCGAGAGCGGGCTTTCCGCGGTCCGCATGCTGTTGCAGGTGCATGACGAGCTGATCTTCGAGGTGGAGGATGGCGACGTCGAGCGTGCGATCCCGGCCATCGTCGGCGTGATGGAAAACGCGTCTATGCCGGCAGTGTCGATGAAGGTGCCGCTGAAGGTCGACGCACGCGCCGCGCTGAACTGGGACGAGGCGCATTGACCAGTGGTGGCTACTATCGAGGGTACAACTGTTGCGGGTCCGTTTACCACGTACTGACGCTCTACGTCAGTACGGTACAACATCCCTTGCGCCTTAACGCCGCCTTAATCGCTTGATGCGCTTCTGCAGGTGGCTTGTGGGGCGCGCGGCGCCTGGAACGTGCGGGTAACGGGATGGACGCGGCGCGGCAAGGTAGTCTTTCTGCAGATTTCGAGCGCCGCGCGCCGCTGGTGGTGCAGGTCGTGCGCCAGTACGCACCGAGCCGCGGCGGGCTGGAGGATGTCGTCGCCAACCTTTCGCGTCAGTTGCAAAGCCGTGGCTATCGGGTCCGCGTCGTGACGCTCGACCGCGTCTTCACGACCCTGCACCGCAAGCTGCCCGCAAGGGAAACGATCGACGGCATCGAGGTTGTTCGCATTCCCTTTCGCGGCAGCACCCGCTACCCCTTCGCACCAGAGATCTTCCGCCACCTCAAGGACGCCGACCTCGTCCATGTTCATGCGATCGACTTCTTCTTCGATGCGCTGGCATGGGGCAAGGTTCTGCACGGCAAGCCGCTCGTGGCGACCACGCATGGCGGCTTCTTTCATACATCGAGACATGCCGCGCTCAAGCGCGTCTGGTTCAATGTTGCGACCCGTCTGTCGGCGCTCGCCTATCGAAGGGTGATCGGTTGCAGTGCTCAGGATACGCGCCTGTTCCGCAAGATCGCCGGGCGCCGCACGGTCGAGATCGGCAACGGCGCCGATGTGGCCAAATTCCATGGCGCCGGTGCGACGGTGCCGCTGCGCCGGATCGTCACCATCGGCCGCTTCTCTTCCAACAAGCGCCTGGACCGACTTCTCGATGCCCTGTCGCAGCTGGTCGTCCACGAGCCCGACTGGCGTCTCTTCGTCGTCGGCGTGCCGGGCGAGGTCACCGAGATGCAACTGCGGGCGATGATCGCCGAGCGCAATCTGGACGACAATGTCGACGTGCTTGTCGGGCTCTCGAATGAACAGATCAGGGATGTGCTGAACGGCTGCTCGCTCTTTGCGTCGGCTTCCGAATATGAGGGCTTCGGGCTCGTGGCCGTGGAGGCGATGAGCGCCGGCCTGATGCCGCTGCTCCATCCCAATCAGGCCTATGCTGATCTCGCCGGAAGCCATCCCGAAGTGCGGCTTTGCGATTTTCAGAACGCGGAAGAGGCAGCCGGCACCATCCACGCCGCCTTCCTGGGTCTGGCGCGCGACGTCGCCGGCTACCGGATTGGAGCGATGCGTGCGGCAAATGGCTATTCCTGGAACAAGGTTGCCGGGCGTTACGCCGAGATCTATACCGAAATACTAGGAAATGTCGCGCCGCTCGCACGGGTTGCGCCGGCGAAGGGCGGTGAAGGCAATGAGGTTGCGGCCGATGGCTGAGTGCCGACCTGCGCGTAAGGGCGAATTTGCGATCCGGCCCGGAAAACCGATGGCGACCCGTGTCGGAGCTCTGTTGATGGCCATTCTCCTCCCGCTCGAAGTCTCGGCCGCCTGCCTGCGGGGGGTAAACTTCGCCGGTGCCGAGTTCGGCGATCCTCCAGGCGTCTACGGAAAGGACTATATCTACCCGAGCGACGAGACGATCCGTTACTTCGCCGGCAAGGGATTTAACGGCGCGCGCCTGCCGTTCCGCTGGGAGCGGCTTCAGCCGAAGCTCGGCAGGGCGTTTGCGATGGGGGAGCGACGGCGGCTTCACGATGCGGTCAAGCGGCTCAAGGCGGCCGGCTTCACCGTCGTTCTCGATCCGCACAACTACGCGTATTATCATGGCCAGCAGATCGGTTCCTCCGACGTGCCGGTCGAGGCTTTCGCCGATCTGTGGCGCCGGCTGGCCTCGGAGTTCAAGAACGATCCCGCGGTGCAGTTCGGCCTGATGAACGAACCGCACGACATCGCCGCCACAGATTGGCTGACGGCCGCGAATGCCGCTATCGCCGCCATCCGTTCGGCAGGCGCTACAAATCTCATCTATGTTCCGGGAACTATCTGGACGGGTGCGCACAGCTGGGAGCGCGACAATCCCGGCGGCTCGAATGCGACCGTCATGCTGGGTATCGAGGATCCGGAAAAGAACTTCGCCTACGAGGTTCATCAATACCTCGACAACGACTTTTCCGGCACGCACGAGACCTGTGAGGCCGCGGACGCGGCGGTGACGGCGCTTGAGCGCTTCACCGCATGGCTGCGCGAAAACGGCAAGCGGGGATTCCTTGGCGAGTTCGGCGCGCCGGCGAAGACCGAATGCCTCACGGCGCTTTCCCGGATGACAGCCGTCGTGGACGGTGCGCCGGACGTCTGGACCGGCTGGACCTACTGGGCCGCTGGAGACTGGTGGCCTGAGAGCGAGGCGCTCAATATCCAGCCCACCAAGGAAGGCGATCGCCTGCAACTGCGGGCACTGGAATACGGCGGCAGCATTCCCGCACCGCAGGAAGCCTGTCCGGCATTGGGTGAATCCCGCTGACGATCAGGTTTTCGTGCGCGTGTTACGGCGACGCTATCGGTTATGCGGATAGAGGGCAACAGGGCGTGGCTCAGGTGCGCGCTCCGCTTCCGGTCGGCGGTAGGCACTGGCTGTGCCGACCAGAAACCACATCAGCGCTCCGGTCTTGATCGAATAGAAGCTGTCGCTGATCAGCATCAGAAGCAGCAGATAGATGATCATCATCGAGTGGAAACGCCACCCGCGCACATCTGCCATCGGGGCATAGACGAAGAGGCTCCACAGCGCGACGAAACCGAAGATGCCGAACGCCGTCAGCGAGTAGCTGATGCCGGAGTCGGCCGTAAACGCGTCGGTCGTCTCCCAGCCCAGTACGACGCCGAGATCGAGCTGCGTGAGGATGTGGGCAGTGACCGCAAATCGGCCCGCAACGTCGTTCGGCCCGCCCCCCGAGACCGACGTGATGCCATAGATCGCCAGAACTGCGAGCAGGAAGAACGGCATCACCACCCAGACGAGGCGCGGAATGAAGGCGTAGAACGGATAGAGCAGGGTGATGAGGATGCAGGTGTAGAGACCGAAGCGGGCGTCGGCGAGCGCTACGACGGTGAAGGCGAGCAGGAACACGAGCCAGCGCAGCCTGAACTCGCGGCCGCGAAAAAGAGCCCAGGCGTAGATGATGGCGCCGAAATTGCCCATCGAGACGGGCTCGAGGAAGACGGAGGAGACGCGATGCTGCCCGAGGAAGGGCAGGATGGTGCGTGCCTCCGGTCGCTGCCCGGAGATGAAGAGGCCCTTTGTCTGTCCGAAGACCTGATCCAGCGTCACGGTGCCACGGGCCAGATAGTAGCCGATCACATTGAAGTACTCGAGGAAGACCGGGAGGAACAGATATTCGAACAGTCCGAAGCCGACGACGATCAGGCCGCTCGCCAGCACGAGCTTGTCCGCCAGCTTTGCATCCGCAATCCGCGTCGCCAGGAAATAGAAGGCGAGCGGAATGAGAATGTCGCGCACGGCCTTCGGATTGACCTGACCGCCGCGCAGCATGAACAGAAACACCATGTAGCTGACGAATAGCCCGAAGATGACGTACAGCGCAGACTTGCGGGTCATTGCAGCGAGAACGGTGCAGCCCACGATCACAAGCTCGGCCATGATGACGTGGCGGTCGGCCGTTCCCATGATGCGGGTGTTGACGAAGCAGAGGATGGCGTTGAACACCAGCCCGCCAAGCACGGTTGCAGTCGCCACCTTCCTTAGAATATCCGGGGCGTCGGCGTCACGCACAGCATTTGCCGCGCCGCGGTGGCTGCGCGTCGGGTAGCGGGAGCCGTAGCGAAGCGATCCGGTGTGCGACATCGATGAGCCCCGCTACCGGCCGCCGCCGACGATCAGGACGCAGCCGAGCAGCTTGTCGCGCCAGGGACCGATCTCGGCCATCAGCGCGTCCAGCGCATCGTTGTCTGCGGTTTGCGGCGATGCGACGATCACGATCCCGTCTGCCTGCCTGAGTACGGTCGGAATGACGGCCTCCGCCTGCGTTCCGCAGCCGTCGACGATCGTGAAGTCGACGGCTTCGACTTGCGGCGCTGTGCTGATCCGCGACGACGACAGGGCTGCCAGACGCCGCAATCCGCCGGAGCCTATGCGTTCCACCTGAAGGATGTTCTCCAGTTCCAGGGCGCTGGGCCTTGCGCCATCGGTCCTGACCTTGACAGACGAGGACTGCCGGCTTGCCGAGCCGAGGCCTGAGCGAAGCGCGCCGTTGGCAAGAAGAACCACTTCGCCGGCGGCATGAAGGTCGCGCGCGACGTCTCCGGCAAGGCCGTTCCGCGCGCCGCCGGCAGGTGCGAGAAAGGCCACCGTGACCGGCCGGGTCGTTGCGAATTCGGCCTGCAGCAGCTGGGATAGGCGATGGATGCCGGTATCGCGCGGCAGTGCTGCCGATGCTGCGGGCTTGGCAAACGGCAGGTGCTGCACGAGCTGATCGATCCGTCCGGGCTGCGGCGGTGCCGCGGTGGCGACCGTCGCAAGGATTGGGGCGCCCGTCTTGGTCACGAGCCGTCGCTCGAGCCGCTTGCTACCGCCGAGAAGCTCGCGGGCGACGGCAAGCGTCGCGCCGGCGGCCGAGCCGAACAGGACGGCCGCGATCAGCACCAGCAGTTTCGGCGCCTGCACGGGCTTGTCCGATGGCACTGCCTCGGAAATGATGCGCGAATTGCCGCTGCCGAGGTCCTGCTGCCTGCTGAGTTCCTCCGACCGCGTCAGGAAAGCCTTGTAGACGGCATCGATCGCCTGGGCTTCGCTGACGAGCTGCACAAGTTGGAACCGGAGCCTGCCGTTGTCCTTGGTCGAGGCGGCCTGATCGTCGAAGCGCGTCTCAAGTGAGGCGAGATTGGCCTTGGCGCGCTCGTAGGTATTTGCCGACAGTTCGCGGACGCGCTGCAGCTCGATTTCGATCGCGTTCCGGATGCTGGCGATCTGGGAACGGATGGCGCGCATCTGGGGATGGTCGTTGCCGAGGTTGGCGGAAAGTTCGGCCTGGCGGTCGAGCGCCTGGGAATAGCGACTGCGAAGGCCGGACAGAGCGCCGGAATTGAGCGTCTCGGGAATGGCGCCCGCTTCGACGTTCGACACATTGAGCTGCCTAGCCTGTTCGTAGGCGGTGCGTTGCTGTTCGACCTGCTGGCGTGCGGCAAGCAACTGCTGGTTCAGCCCGACGAGCTGCTGGTCGGTGATCAGCCCCTGGTCGCCTATGCTGATCATTCCGTTCTCGGACCGGAAGTTCTCCACCGCCTCCTGCGCGTCGAGGACGCGCTGGCGCAATTCCTCCGCCTGCTCTGCGATGGTCCGGGTCGTCCGCAGGCTCACGTCGAGGCGGGCCTTGTCGGCGATCGCAATGTAGCTCTCGGAGATGGCGTTTGCGATCTTGGCGGCCATCTCGCTGTTGCCGTGCTTGACGGTGACGGTGAATACGTAGCTGTCGCCATTGCGCTCGACGCTGAGATCTTCGAGCAGCGAGTTGATGACGCCGTCGACGGTTGCAGCTTCCGCCGGTTTCCCGAGCAGTCTCGATGCGAGACCGACGCGATTGAAATAGGGGTCTTTCGTCAGGTCCAGCTTCCTGACCACCTCACGCAGCACGTCGCGCGACTGGATCAGGTAGACTTGGCTGCCGATTACCTGCTGCGTGTTCGTGCCGCCGCCGGTGTCGGTTCCCACCACGGGGCCCCGCCCCGTATCGATGAAGAGTTCGGCCGTGGAGCGAAAGAACGGCTTCTGGGTGAAGACGAACACCATCCCGAACATGACGCATGCCAGCGCGGCGAGGATGACATAGTGGATCCTCTTCCTCACGATGCCCGGCAACTGAAAAATGTCGATGTCCATCAAATGACCAAGGCCCGCATGGGACGGGCAACGCCTATTCCAAAGATTGCACGCGTCGTCCAGCGGCCGGTATCGCCCGCAGGATCGTTCTCAACCTCCCAGATTATGGTTAACAAGTGATCAACCGTTTGCGGCAACGGCTCGAGACGCATCTCCGCGCGCAATATGAATCATATTGGAAATGCGATGCATTTAGGAGCGGAGCGGCGGCGGACGGCCGCTGCTCCATGTCGCGGGCCGGCCATGGAGACTTTTTCATGGAAATTTATCCATGTCCTTTCAGGCCATCTTATCTCTCCCTCGTGTATGCCTCTGGTTGAACTGGCAAGGTGCGCGGCATCGTGCGCCGGCCGCAAAGAACACGCGGGAGAAAAATGTCATGAAACAGAAAATCCGTGAGCTGCTCGCCAAGCATGGCGGTTTGCCGGTCGCAGTGGACCAGCTTGCTGACAATGCCGACCTCTATGCTGCGGGCATGTCTTCCTTCGCATCCGTGCAGATCATGCTGGCGATCGAGGAAGCATTCGACCTCGAGTTCCCTGACAGCCTTCTCAACCGCAAGTCGTTCCAGAGCATCGACGCCATCGCCCGGACCGTCGAAGGCCTCGCGGGCGGCGCGGAGGCTGCCGAATGAACATGTCGACCGGCACAGGTCTGGCGGAGCGAGCCGCGCGCGTGGCCGCCGTGGCCGCCGTGCACGCCGATGATGTTGACGCAAACGGCCGCTTTCCGAAGGAGGCGATCGATGCGATGCGGGCGGAGCGTCTGCTTTCGATCCAGATTTCGCCCGGTCTCGGCGGCGAGGGCGCGTCGATTTCCGATATCGCCGAGGCCTGCTCGCTCATCGGCCAGACCTGTGCCGCGTCGGCCATGGTCTTCGCCATGCACCAGATCAAGGCTTCGAGCCTCGTCTCGCATGGTGAGGACTCGGACTGGCATCGAGCGTTCATGCGCCGCATCGCCGACGAGCAACTGCTGCTGGCGTCGGCCACCACCGAGGGCGGGATTGGCGGCAACCTCCGCAACAGCATCTGCGCCATCTCGGTCGAGGACGACCGCTGCCGGCTGGAGAAGGACGCGACCGTCATCTCCTACGGTGCCTATGCGGATGCAATCCTGATCACCTCGCGCAGCCACGCGGATGCCGCATCCACCGACCAGGTGATGACGGTTTTCACCAGGGACCAGTACACGCTGCAACGTACCCATGTCTGGGATACGCTCGGCATGCGCGGCACCTGTTCCGACGGCTATCTGTTCAAGGGCGAGGCGCCGGCCGCCCAGATCCTGCCGAAGCCGTTTGCGGAGATTGCCGCCCAGTCGATGCTGGCGACCTCGCATCTGCTCTGGAGCGCGGTCTGGTACGGGATCGCCGTCAACGCCATGGCCCGTGCTCAGGCTTTCGTGCGCGCTGCGGCGCGCAGGAGCCCAGGCCAGACGCCGCCCGGCGCGCTGCGGCTCGCCGAAGCCTCCAGCCTGCTGCAGATGCTGAAATCGAACGTCGTGGAGGGCCTTCGGGAGTTCGAGGCGGCAAAGGCAGATCCTGACCGGCTGTCATCGATGGGCTTTGCCGTCGCCATGAACAATCTCAAGATCGGCTCGTCGGAAACGATCCTGACGATCATCAATCACGCCATGCTGATCTGCGGGATCATGGGCTACAAGAACGGTACCCCCTTCAGTCTCGGGCGCCATTTGCGCGACGCGCATTCGGCCCAGCTGATGATCTCCAACGATCGCATTCTCGGCAATACGTCCAATCTCCTGCTTGTCCACAAGCAGGACACCAGTCTCGTGGGGTGAAGCGCGATGGATATGCAGACCTCGTTTCTCGACCGGCTGTTCGATGCCGGCCTTCTGATCGAAACCGGCGTTGAGGGCCTCTACGGCCGCAGCGGCCATTTCGAGGACGTGATCACAGCCTTCGAGCGCCTGATCGATCGCGTTGGCGGCGCCGATGGCGCCGAGGCCATGCGCTTTCCGCCGGGCATGAACCGCGCCTTCTTCGAAAAGAGCGGTTACATGAAGAGCTTCCCGCAGCTGGCGGGCACCGTCCATTCCTTCTGCGGCAACGAGCTCGACCACATGAGCCTGCTGCAGTGCATGGAGGTCGGCGAGGAGGACTGGGCGAAGGACCAGAAGGCGACCGACATCGTCCTGACCCCTGCCGCCTGCTATCCGCTTTATCCGACGGTCGCACGGCGCGGACGCATTCCGGCGAAGGGCGCGCTCTACGATCTCCAGTCCTACTGCTTCCGCCACGAGCCGTCGCAGGATCCGGCGCGCCAGCAGCTGTTCCGCATGCGCGAATATGTCTGCATGGGGACGGAGACGCATGTCACCGACTTCCGCCAGTCCTGGATGGATCGCGGCGTGCAGATGATGAAGGAAGTCGGCCTCGAGGTGACCATCGACGTCGCCAACGATCCCTTCTTCGGCAGGGCCGGCAGGATGCTGGCCAACAACCAGCGCGACCAGAACCTGAAGTTCGAGCTTCTGATCCCGATCACCTCGGTCGCCAGGCCCACCGCCTGCATGAGCTTCAACTACCATCAGGACGCGTTCGGCTCGAAATGGGGTCTGACGATGGAGGACGGCAGCGTCGCGCACACTGCCTGCGTCGGCTTCGGCCTGGAACGCATCGCGCTGGCGCTGTTCCACACCCACGGCCTGGACGTCGCCGACTGGCCGGAAAACGTCCGCAAGACCCTCTGGGGCTGACCTTGCAGGCACCGAGCGTCTTTCCGGGCCTGGATCCCGCCAACCACCGGCCACACGCGCTGCACGATCAGGAGCGCATGTGGCCGGAGACCAACTGCTATGTCGATCTCTGGATCGAAGTCCTCCATGCGCAGGAGCTTTCGCCGGAGGCGATGCTCGGTTTCACGCTGACGCAGGATTTCGAAGGCGACCAGTTCACCTTCTTCAAGGTCCCTCTGGAAGATCTCGAGGCGCTCTACGGCATTCGCTGCACGGAGCTTGCGATCTATGACAGGGTGGAGCGGCATGTCGCCGAGCAGATCGGCCGAGGCCGCCTCTGCCTCGTCGAGATGGATAGCTTCTACATGCCCGATACGCGCGGTGTCGCCTACCGGCAGGAACATGGCAAGACGACCATTGCAATCAACCGGCTCGACCTTGAAGGCCGGGTGCTGGATTATTTCCACAATGCCGGCTTCTTCCGTCTGGAGGGAGAGGATTTCGACGGGCTGTTCCAGATGAACGCAGCCGCCGATGCGCTCCCGTTCCTGCCCTATACCGAATTTGCCAAGTTCCCGCGGTCCTATCCCTCCGAAGCGGATCTGCGTCCGGTTGCCCGCCGCCTGCTGCGCTTTCATTTCGCGCGCAGGCCCCGCCAAAATCCGCTCGCCGCCTTTGCCGGCGTTTTCCCGGGACAGGTCGAGGCGGTGGCGGAGCGTCCGTTCGGCTTCTTCCACAAATACGCCTTCAACACGCTGCGTCAGGTCGGCGCCAACTTCGAACTGGCGGCAAGCCATCTCGACTGGCTCGCAGCAGACGGTTCGCTGTCGCCGGCATCGGATGCCGCCCGCCGGATTTCCGAAGTTGCGAAGTCGGTTCAGTTCCAGCTTGCCCGCGCCGTGACGCGCAAGCGCTTCGAGCCGCTCGCAACCGCACTGGACCCGGCCGTCGAAGCCTGGGAAGAGCTGATGCAGGTCCTCGCCCGGCGCATCGACTGAACCGGAGCGGCAGGATGGGCGATCCTCAGAACCGGTACGAAACGAGCCTCGACAGTGGCTGGCGCCTCTGCCTGACGCCGGCCGGCGCTTGGGCGGACCCGTCCATGCGCACCGATGCGATGGCCGCGTTCGACGCTCCCGTTCCCGGGACCGTTGCCGGCGCGCTGGAGCGGGCCGGGCTGTTCGACCGGGCGAACCCTGAGCCCCTGATCGACCGGGATGCCTGGTATTTCCTCGACATTGCGGGCGGCGCACCGGGACCGGCCGTTCTTGCCCTCGATGGTCTGGCGACCATTGCCGAGGTCTACTGGAACGGCGAGAGGAAGTTGTCCTCACAGTCCATGTTCGTCGCGCATGAGATTGCGGTGAGCCTGAGCGGCGAAGATCGGCTCGCCATCTGCTTCCGCGCCCTGGCACCGCATCTCGAACGTCGCGGCCCGCGCGCCCGCTGGCGACCGCAGATGATCGTGCCGCAGGGCCTCCGCCTCGTGCGGACCACCCTGCTCGGTCACATGCCGGGCTGGTGCCCTACGGTACAGGCTGTGGGGCCATACCGGCCGGTGAAACTGAGGCGGCCCCAGGAAGACAGCTTCGAGGATGTGCAGATCCACGCCACTCTCGATGCCACGGCGATCGGGCACCTCCACGTCTCGTTTCGTGCGGGCGATCTCTCGGTGCCCCCGGAGCTCTGCTGCGCCGGCTATCGCGTGACGATGGAGCGGATGCCGGATGGCCGATGGTCGGGCGAACTGGCCGTGGCGGACGTCGAGCCCTGGTGGCCGCACACGCACGGGAAGCCCGCTCTGCATGCGGCCGAAGTCCATGTCGCAGGCGTGCGGCGCATGATCGGTCGCACGGGCTTTCGCCGGCTTCACGTCGACCATGGCCCGGACGGCTCCGGCTTTTCTTTGCAGGTGAACGGCGTTCCCGTCTTCTGCCGCGGCGCAGTGTGGACGACGGCCGACATCGTGGATCGGCCGGGCGACCGGGAACGATACGAACCGCTTCTTCGGCTTGCGAAGGAAGCGGGCATGAACATGCTGCGCATCGGCGGCACGATGGCCTATGAGGCGAAGGCGTTCTTCGACCTCTGCGACGAGCTCGGCATCCTCGTCTGGCAGGATTTGATGCTGGCGAACTTCGACTACCCCGCGACCGATCCGGAGTTCTGCGATCTTCTGCGCGAGGAGGCGGAGCAACTGCTGAGCCGGCTATCCGCCTCGCCTTCGCTGGCCGTTCTGTGCGGCGGAAGCGAGATGTTCCAGCAGGCGGCGATGCTGGGTCTTCCGAAGACCAGCTGGAGCGGCGCACTGACCGACAGCCTTCTACCGGAAGTGGTGCAAGCGTTGCGTCCGGACGTGCCCTACGTCGCCAATTCCCCTTTCGGCGGCGCCATGCCGTTCTCGCCCAATGCCGGTGTTACCCATTATTACGGCGTCGGCGCCTATTGCCGGCCGCTGGAGGATGCGCGCCGGGCGGGCGTTCGCTTCTCCGCCGAATCGCTCGCCTTCGCCAACGTGCCGGAGCAGGCAACGCTGGACGCGCACCTCCCCGTCCCGGCGGTCCACGACCCGCGCTGGAAAGAACGCGTCCCTCGCGACCGCGGTGCTTCCTGGGACTTCGAGGACGTTCGGGACCATTATCTCGGCCTGCTCTATGATTGCGATCCCGCGCGCCTGCGTCGTGAGAATCCGGCTCGCTATCTCGATCTTTCGCGAGCGGCGAGCGGAGAGGTGATGGAGGCGACATTCGCCGAGTGGCGTCGCCCGCAATCGACCTGCAATGGCGCGCTGGTCTGGACCCTGCAGGATCTGCTGCCGGGCGCCGGCTGGGGCGTTATCGACGCCACCGGCCTGCCCAAGCCGGCGTGGCATGCGCTTCGGCGCGCGTTCCGGCCGGTGCAGCTTCTGCTATCGGACGAGGGTACGAACGGGCTGGACCTGCATGTCCTGAATGAGACCGACGTGGAGCGCGGGTTCGTTCTGGAAATCGCCTGCCTGCGCGAGGGGCGCCAGCCGGTCGTATCCGGGCGCTGCGAACTTTCGCTGGATCCGCGCGAGGCGGTAACGATTGCCGCGACCGATCTGTTCGGCGCCTTCTTCGACACGACCTATGCTTTCCGCTTCGGCCCGCCCGCCCATGACGTCACGGTCGCGACGTTGCGCGATCACGAGACGGCCTCGCTCGTTGCGGAAGCCTTGCATTTCCCACAAGGTCGCTCCCGCGCCCTTCATCCGGCGACGGCGACGGTTGTCGTCGAGAAGAGCGATGGAAACTGGCTGTTGCAGATTTCGTCGGACCGGCTTCTCCAGTCCGTGCACATCGATTGCCCCGGATTTCTGCCGTCCGACAACTGGTTCCATCTCGCGCCTGGCATGCCGCGGACAATTCGCCTGACCGCAACCAGCGGCCTGGAGCGCCCGACGGGCGAGGTCGGCGCACTCAATCTACCGGGCACAATGTCGTTCTAGTCCAGGAAGTGTGATCGGTTCGGGGGCGGGCAATGCGGTGCCGTTCGAATCGGATATGACATGGTTTCGCGCGCCGCGCGGCTGGCGCAGCCGACGTCGTTCATGCGCGCTGTTGCGCCGCCGCCAGGGCCATCTCCAGGATCTGCTGCCGCAATAATGCCTTCGCCTCCGGCGGAGACATGTTATGGTCTGCACCCGGCACGATCTCGACGGTGACATTCGGATAGGCCTTTATGGCCGCCCCGTCCGCGCCGAAATAGGCGTGATAGCGCTCCAGGCCGACGTCGGTTTCGCTGTAGATCAGCCGCATCGGAATGTGCCGTTCCGAAAGTCTGCCGAAGGACGCATGCACCGCATGCCTCAGCCGGCCGAATTTCGACAGCCGCCAGAAAATGCCGGGTGCCGAACGCACCGCCCGGCTGCCAAGCTGGCGGCATATGTTGCCTGCCGCCCGCCGGATGTCGATCTGGCCGGAGACCAGCCGCCGGAACGTGTCGGCCCGCAGTGCCCGCTTGCGGTAGTCGCCAAGGGAACGCGGGTTGTAGCGCAGGGCCTCCTCGACGTTCTCCTCCTCGTCCCACACGAACGTGAACGGATTGACCGCAACGACACCGGCGCAACGCTTTTCGTCCAGCGAGGCGCGGAAGGCGACATAGGCGCCGCTGCAGCGCCCGGCAAGCACGGCCGGACCGAGCCCGCGCTGCGCAAGAAGGTCGAAGGCCGCCCTCACGTCGTCCTGCTGTCCGTCGGAAAAGAGGACCTGTACCGGAGCGCCGGCAACCGGCGGACTGTCGCCAACATTGGCCGCGTCGAACCGCAGCGACGCAACGCCGTTTGCGGCCAGATATCGCGCGGTCTCCGTTGTGGAGCGAGCCCAGCCGGCTTGCCGATCGTAGGCCGTACCGAGCAGCACGACTGCGGCGCCGCGCCGCTCCCCCTTCGGCAGGCAAAGCGTGCCGAACAGCCGGTGCCCGGGACCGAAGCGTACAGCCTCCTCGCAGAATTCGCCGCCCGCCACGGTTGACGGCGCGGTCGGCAGCGCTGGATGGACGGTGCTTCCGGCGTCCGCGGCCAGCGCGGCGACCCATTCGGCGACGGCGGTCGCCACCGCCTCCGGTTGCCTTGCGATGGTGGGATTCGATACGAGCTCATCGTAGCCGTCATAAGCGCGGCGGGTCACGGTGGCGCCGAGGCTTTCCAGCCGATCGGCGAACGCGGCCTCGTTGTCCCGCGCGGCGCGATGAACGACGAGCACGGACCGGGCCGGGATCGCCTCGATGGCCTGAACGCTGAGCCCCCGGACGGCGGCGGCGATCTCCGGCGGCATGACAAGCCCGGCGACCGACACTTTTCCGGCAATGCGCTGCTCGTCGGAAAGCCCGAGGCCGTCATCGACCATTTTCGACCAGGCGGCAAGTTCGCGCAGGTAGAAGCGGCCGCTGATGACGGGCGCCATCAGGACGGCACCTTCGACAGGCCCGAGACTGTCGGCGTTCAGGGCGGCAAAAGTCGCACCAAGTCCATGCCCGAGCAGGATCAGTCGCGTAGCGCCAGAAAGCCTGCGGAGTTCGACTGCTGCTGCCTCCATCGCCGCCTTCCATATCGGAAGGCCGCCGGGAAATTCCATGTCGTCTGGCGTGTCACCCGTGCCGGGGTAATCGAAACGCAGGCTCGATACACCCGACCCGGCGAAGCGCTCGGCGAGATCGCGCCAGAGCTTGCGCGTGCACATTTCCTCGAAGCCCCAGGGGCTGAGGAACAGCACCGCACAATCCGACGGCACCGTTCCCGCAATTGCGGGCGTGTAGAGGCCGACCGACCTCGCGAAGGATACCGGGATGGATGCCGAGCCCGGTTCCCAGGATACGGTGTCGAAAACGTCGGCGGTTCCCTGTTCCTTGATATGACGCATCGGGCAGGTCACTCCGCGGGAGCATTTGCCTTCGCCCCGGCGACGAAGGACAAGCCGCGTCGAAGCGGAGCAAGGCGGGCCGATGATCTTGAGAGCATCATGTCGAGGACATGCGCATCCGTCGGGTCGACGGCGCGCAGGAGACGCAGGCAAGCGGCATAGGCCAGTGCGCCGGCCAGAACCCCAGCCGTCAGCCCTGCAAAACCGGGAACCATGTCGGTAACGGCGAAGGCGACGAGACCGCAGACTGCCGCCGCAGCCGCGATCCTGCCGACCGTCAGCGCAAGCCGGAGCGACATGTCGGCGCTTTTCATGCTGCGAAGGAGGAGCACGCAGATCAGCAGGAGGACGCCGCCACGCACCAGCGCACCACCCGGACCCCCGAACTGCGGAATGACGGCGATGCAGCCGATGAGCATGGCCAGAGCGCCGATGCCTGTCGTCACCAGCCTGATTGCGATGCGATCCATCGAGTAGAGGTACTGCGTCGTCAGCTGACTGAAGACGAAGGCGGGCGAGCCGGCGGCAAGGATCGCGACGATGAGGCCGCTCGGCCGGAAGCTCTCACCGTAGATCGTCACGACGAGCGGCTCGGCGATGGCGGCAAGCCCGAAGCAGAGCGGAAAGGTTATGTAGGCGAAGCTGCGCGTGACGGCTGCAAAGATGCCGGCGGGCAACACGCCGTCGGCGCCTTCACGGCTATGGACATAGAACGGCAGCAGGCTGCCGGTCAGTTGCACCGGCAGCTGCAGCGCCAGATTGGCAAGCGACAACGCCACGGCGTAGAAGCCGACTTCCTCCAGACTGCGGAACTGCTGGAGAAAGAAAAGCTCGGGCCGGTTCAGCAACACCGCGCTCAGGACGAATTCGAAGAACAGGACGGCCGACGACGATATCAGCGCCTTAGGGGCAAAGCCGGCATTGTTGCGCGGCGACAGCAGAATCCCGAGGGCAAAGGCAAAGGGTGCGGCCTGTCCGGCGATATAGCCGAGTAACGCGCCCTCCACGCCCCAGCCGAGGGCGCCGGCGATGACGAGAACCAGTTGCAGGATCGAGGAAACGACCGTGATGCGGAAGAAGGCGGAAAGCCGCTGCTCGCCGAGCAGATAGTTCTTGGTCAGCGCCCCGATCGACTGCACGAAGAGAAGCGCGCCGGTAAGGATCACGATGCTTTCCGGCGTGCCGATCACCGCTTCGCGCTCGGCTTCCCATGAAGCGGACGCATAGAGGATCACGAGCAGGATGGTGGAGACAAGGACTGGCAAGGCGAGATAGGCGGCGAAACCGCGCCGGTCCTGGGCGCCAAGGCCACGCGCCTTCAACTGGGGAAGGCAGCGCATCAAGAGCACGCCCGTTCCGAGTTCGGCGACGAGCGCGCCGGTCGTGGCGACCCACAGCGCAAAGGCGACGGTACCGTTCGCCTCGGGCCCCAGCAGGCGGGCAATGACGATCGAGCAGGCAAAGCCGGTCACGAGCAGCAGCATTCCCGCCGCTGCGTTCGTGATCGAATTCGACATGATGCCCTTGCTCATCGCGCCTTGCTGCCGGTCCTCAAGCCCTGCCGGCTCCGGCGGGAAAACTAGCGCTCATACGTTAAGATATCCTGCGCAGGCAGCACGACGCCGGCCGACGTCCGCCAGCCGTCCCAGCGGCCGATCAGGATCTGCTGCGAACGGCGCGCCATGTCCGGCCTAAGCGTGAGCGCATAGATCGCCATTCCGGCGATCGGCCGCAGGAGGCGCGGCAGAAAACCGGTGGCGCCGAAGCGATGCTTGCGCATCACATAGCCGAGGCCGGCGCTGTAGCGGCGGATCTTGGCGATGTTCCCGGGCGCGGTCTGGTCGCAGCCATCTTCCGGGTGATGGCCGAAAAGCGAGGGATCGTAGTATCCCCTCTCGCCGCGTTCGACCATCGTCAGCGCCAGGTCCTGGATTTCGTATGCCCCCCACGGCGTGCCCGAGCCGGGGCCGATCTTCTCATCGAACCCGCCGGCTGCAACAAAAGCGCTTCGCCGTACGAGGAGCATCCACTCGATCAGTGTCGTCCAGACGTTGTCGCGGTCGATTGTCGCCGCTTCGGTGTCAAACTGGCCCATGATGGTGGCACCGGCGGCATTGGTGGCCCGGCCGCAATAGAAGTTGGCGGATATCCGGTCCGTCAGGCGGAAATACCGTTCGAGAAGGTCGCCCGGATACCAGCAGTCGTCGTCAGGAAACATCAACCATTCCCCGCGCGCCTGTGCAGCGCCGAGGTTGCGGGCACGGCAAACTCCCTTCCATGCGGTCTTCACGTGCACGATCTCGAGCGTCCGAAAGAACGGTACGATCACGTCCAGCAGGCGGTCGTCCTCGTTCTGGTCGATCACGATCACTTCAAAATCACGCATGCTCTGCTCCGCCAGCGACCCAAACAGACGCGACAGCTCGTCGGTGCGGCCAAGCGTGGCCACCACGAGGGAGAGGCGGAATGATCGTTCGTTCGGCGTCATGTCGACCTTGAGGACGGAGGCCGCTCCCGGCAGGTCGCGGATACGGCCGCACCATTGTCCGGACGAGGCGTTAAGGCGGGATGAACGCCGCAGCTGCAATGCATCGGATTTGGGAGATCGAACCCCGTTGGTCTTGCGTCGGTGACCGCTTCGGCATAGCTCTCTGGCGAAAGAGCCGGATGCCGATGCCCCACAAGGTCACCATTTACAGCCTCAAGCTTCACGATTTTCGCAACTATGCGTCAGTCGCGCTCGGGCTCGATGATCGCCATGTCGTCCTGACCGGCGCAAACGGCGCGGGCAAGACGAACCTCATGGAGGCCGTCTCGTTCCTTTCCCCCGGGCGCGGGTTGCGTCGGGCGGCCTATGCCGACGTCGCCCGCGAGGGTGCTGCCGGCGGCTTCAGCGTTTTCGCCGCAATCGACGGAATGCAGGGCGAGGTCGAGATCGGCACGGGCACGGATGCCGGCGAGGACGGGCAATCACGTCGCCTCAGGCTGAACGGGACGACGGCACGTTCGGTTGACGAGCTTCTGGATCATCTGCGCGTCGTCTGGCTGACGCCCTCCATGGACGGCCTCTTTACCGGCTCCTCCTCCGATCGCCGTCGATTCCTCGATCGGCTCGTCCTGTCGCTCGACCCCGAACACGGGCGAAGGGCCGCCGATTTCGAAAAGGCGATGCGCGGCCGCAACCGCTTGTTGTCGGAACCTCGCCCCGATGCACGCTGGCTGGATGCGCTGGAAACGCAGATGGCCGAGCTTGGCGTCGCGATGGCGCTGGCGCGCCGGGAACTGGTCGGCTTGCTCGCCGATATCGTCGAGGCTTCCCGAGACGAAGGGCCGTTCCCGTCTTCCGCCATGACGTTGAGTGGATTCCTCGACGACCGGCTCGATCGGCCCGCCTACGAGATCGAGGAGGAATATGCCGCCCTCCTGCGCGACGGCCGCTTTCGCGACGCGGCCGCGGGCCGCACGCTCGACGGCCCGCACCGCGTCGATCTCCTTATCCGCCATCGGGAAAAGGGCATGGACGCGGCCCGTTGCTCCACTGGCGAGCAGAAGGCGCTGCTGGTCGGGATGATCCTCGCCCATGCCGGTCTCGTCGCAGGCATGACCGGACATGCCCCGGTGCTGTTGCTGGACGAGATCACCGCCCATCTCGACGAGGGGCGACGTGCGGCCCTGTTCGATCGTATCGACGCGCTCGGCGGGCAGGCCTTCATGACGGGAACGGATCGTGCGATGTTTGCGGCGCTCGGTGAGCGCGCGCGCCTGCTGAACGTCGAAAACGGCAGGATCGAGGGATGAAACGGAACTTCGGAGACGGCACGTGACCGGCGACAGAACCAGGTTCGAAAGGATACTGGGTGGGGAGACGCTGGCGCCAGACGAGATCGAGCGTTACCGGCGCCACATCGTTCTTTCGGAGATCGGCGGTGCGGGGCAGCAACGGCTTAAGAACGCGTCCGTTCTGGTCATTGGCGCGGGCGGTCTCGGCGCCCCCGTCCTTCAGTATTTGGCAGCGGCCGGCGTTGGCCATATCGGCATCGTCGACGACGATATCGTCTCGCTGTCCAACCTGCAGCGGCAGGTGATCCACGCGACCGGAGCGATCGGACGGCAAAAGGTCGAAAGTGCTGCGGCAGCCATCGCCGCGATCAATCCGCATGTGCGGGTGACGGCCTTCGAGCGTCGGTTCACGCCCGCTACCGCGCCACAGCTTCTGGCAGACTTTGACCTTCTGGTCGACGGTTCGGACAACTTCGAGACTCGGTATGCCGCCGCCGATGCGGCGGAGGCAGCACGGGTGCCGCTCGTCACCGGTGCGGTCGGCCGCTTCGATGGCTCGCTGACGGTGCTGAAGCCTTGGGAAACGGATGACGACGGGAAAACCAATCCGGCCTACCGCGATCTTTTTCCAGAAGCGCCTCCGCCCGGCGTCGTTCCCTCCTGCGCCGAGGTCGGCATAGTGGGCGCGCTGACCGGCGTGATCGGCACGCTGATGGCGATGGAAGCGATCAAGCTCATCACCGGCGCCGGCGATCCCCTCGTCGGACGGCTGCTTTTGTATGACGGGCTTGCAGCACGTTTCGACGTTATGCGCTACCGTCGCCGCAAGGAGGCCCGGTGATGCAAGTCCGCCGCCTGGAGCCGTCCTTCGACCGCTACGACGAACTGCTGGCGATGATACGCACCGCCTTCGCCTACATGGACGCCCGCATCGATCCGCCGTCCTCGGCCCACCGCCTGACGCCGGCTACCTTGAAGGAAAAGGCGTTGTCCGAAATCGTCTTTGTGGCGGTCGACGACCAGCGACTTGTAGGCTGCATCTTCTGCCGCCCGGAGCAGCAGCGCCTCTACATCGGTAAGCTTGCGGTGGTGCCGGACCGGCAGGGGAAGGGCATCGGCCGCGCGCTGTTGATGGCGGCGGAGGCCGAGGCCCGCAGCCTGTCCCTTCAGGCGATGCGGCTGGAGACGCGGATCAAACTCACGGAAAACCACGGACGTTTCCACGCCATGGGCTTCGAGAAGACGGCCGAGAACCGTCATCTGGGCTTCGACCGGACGACATCCATCGAGATGACGAAGCGCCTCTGAACCCCTGCCTCCGCCTGGCTGGCGGCGTCAGGTGCGTCCGGGCAGGACCCGGTCGGGCGGGCGGTGGCCGTCGAAGAAGGTGCGGATGTTGATGACGACCTTCTCGCCCATCTCGATCCGCCCTTCCAGCGTTGCAGACCCCATATGCGGCAGCAGCACCACCTTGCCTTCGGTCGCAAGCTTGACCAGTTTCGGGTTGACGGCGGGCTCGTGTTCGAAGACGTCGAGGCCGGCGCCGGCGATCTTTCCCTCGCGCAGCGATTTTATCAGCGCCACCTCGTCGATGATCCCGCCGCGTGCAGTGTTGACGATGTAGCTCGACGGCTGCATGAGTGCCAGCCGGCGGGCGGAGAGCAAGTGGTAGGTCGCAGGCGTCGAGGGGCAGTTGACCGAGACGATATCGACGCGCGCCAGCATCTGGTCGAGGCTGTCCCAGTAGGTTGCCTCCAGCGCCTCTTCCGTCGCCGTGCTCACGCGGTGGCGGTTGTGGTAGTGGATCGACAGGCCGAAGGCCTTGGCGCGGCGGGCGACGGCGGTGCCGATCCGGCCCATGCCGACAATGCCGAGGCGCTTGCCCCAGATCCGGTGCCCGAGCATCCAGGTGGGCGACCAGCCGGCCCACTCGCCCTTGCGGTCGGTCAGAAGGTGCGCCCCCTCCGCAAGCCTTCTGGGCACCGACAGGATCAGCGCCATGGTCATGTCGGCGGTATCCTCGGTCAGAACGTTCGGCGTGTTGGTGACGGTGATGCCGCGCCGCGCCGCCGCGTCCACGTCGATATGGTCCACACCGTTGGAGAAGCTGGCGATAAGCTTGAGCTGCGGGCCTGCCTGCTCGATCAGCGCCGCGTCGATTCGGTCCGTGACCGTCGGCACCAGCACGTCATGGCTCCTGACTGCCGCCACCAACTCCGGCTGCGTGCGTGGGGTGTCCTCGATATTGAGCTCGGCATCGAACAATTCGCGCATGCGCGTTTCGACCACGTCGGGCAGTCGGCGGGTGAGGTAGACCTTCGGCTTTTTCTTGTTCGTCATGGTCCGTTCGGCGTCCTGTTGACGGGTCCTTAACCAAGATAGGCAAGACTTGCTTCATCAAGGGCATTTTCTACCAGACCCCGTCGCGAAGACAATCCGCTCTGAAGACCGGTCGCGCGAATTGCGTGCTTCGGCCGGGGTCCGGTCACCGGATGCCTTGTCTGGCTGGAAGTGGATCACGTCATGCGTCACTTACATTTTCGCATCCGCACCGTTGTGTTGGTCGCCTTGATGGCCCTGGGATCGCAGGCAGTTCCCAACGCCTTCGCCCAAGCTGCAAAAGGTCCGAGCGGGCTGCCCCTGCCGCGTTTCGTCAGTCTCAAGGCCAAGAGCGTGAACCTGCGCGTGGGGCCCAGCGTCGACTACGCGGTTGCCTGGCGCTACATGAAATCGGGCGTCCCGGTCGAAATCATCCAGGAGTACGACAACTGGCGCCGCATCCGCGACGCGGACGGCACGGAAGGCTGGGTCAACCAGGCGCTCCTGTCGGGAGAGCGCACGGCGGTCACCGCACCCTGGATGCGCGGCAAGGGTGCGGACGTCTTCGTCAACATGCGGCGGGATCCCCAGTCGTCGAGCGCCATCATCGCAAAGCTCGAGCCCGGCGTCGTCATCAAGGTCGGTGAATGCAATGGCGACTGGTGCCGGGCCGAGGTGGAAGGCGCAGGCGGCTGGGTTTCGCAGGCCGAAATCTGGGGTGCCTATCCCGGCGAAGCCTTCAAGTAGCGGCCTCGCCGGCGGGAACTCAGGCGAGCGCGGCCGCTGCTGCTGCCTCGGCAAGGGAAACCATCGGCCGCGGCCCGATCTGCTCGATTACGATGCCTGCGGCAAGGCTGCCGAGCTTGCCGCAGTCTTCCAGCGAGCGGCCCTGCGTGTAGCCGTGCAGGAATCCCGCAGCGTAGAGATCGCCAGCCCCGGTCGTATCCACGACCGCCTCGATCGAGGTGGCGTGCACACGCACCCGCTCGCCGCCCTTCATGATGATCGAGCCCTCCTCGCTCATCGTGACGATCCCCAGACCGCAGTCCTTCTCGATCATCGACAGCGCATGCTCGAAGTTTTCCGTCTCGTAGAGCGCGAGCACCTCGGCCCTGTTGGCGAACACGATGTCGACGGTTCCCGAACGCATCAGGTCCAGGAATTCGTCCCGGTAACGATGGACGCAGAAGCTGTCGGAAAGCGTCATCGACATCTCGCGCCCGTTGGCGTGGGCGATGCGGGCGCAGGCGAGAATGGCTTCCTTGGCGCGCGGCGGATCCCAGAGATAACCCTCGAAATAGGTCACCTTGGCCGCAGCCACCACCTCCTCCTCCACGTCCTCCGGGCCAAGCTCGACGCAGGCACCGAGATAGGTGTTCATGGAGCGTTCGCCGTCCTCCGTCACGAAGATCATCGATCGTGCGGTCGGCGGAAGACGGTCTAGCGGTTTGGTCGCGAAGTGGACGCCCTGCGCGCGAATGTCGTGGGTGAAGATGTCGCCGAGCTGGTCCCTTGCCACCTTGCCGAAATAGGCCGCGCGCCCGCCGAAGCTGGCAATGCCGGCCGCCGTGTTGCCAGCGCTGCCGCCCGAGGCCTCCACCGCCGGTCCCATCCGCGAATAGAGCAGTTCGGCGCGCTCGGCGTCGATGAGGTTCATCGCGCCCTTGATGATGTCGTTGTCGGTGAGGAAAGTTTCGTCGCAGCGGGCGATGATGTCGACAATCGCGTTGCCGACCGTCAGCACGTCGAATTGGGTCATGCGGTTTATCCGTCTCGAAAGGTAAGAGCCGGTTACCGGTCTTAGCGGATTTTCGACGGATTGTAAGGGGTGCCGCCCGAAGGTTGTCCGTCGGGCGGCGAAATATCGTCAGTCCTTGGCGCGCTCGACGTAGGAGCCGTCTTCGGTTGCGATCACGACGCGGGTGCCGGCCTGGATGTGGGGCGGAACGAGCGTGCGCACGCCGTTGGACAGCATGGCGGGCTTGTAGGAGGAGGACGCCGTCTGGCCCTTCACGACCGGCTCGGTCTCGGTGATCTCCAGCGTCACGTGACGCGGCAGGTCGAGTGCGATCGCCACGCCCTCATGCGTCGACAGGATCACGGCCATGCCCTCCTGCAGGTAGGCCTTGGCATCGCCCACGTCGTCGGGGGACATGGTCAGCTGGTCGTAGCTTTCCGGGTTCATGAAATGGAAGCCGTCGCTGTCCTCGTAAAGGAACGTATGCTCGCGGTCTTCCACGTGGGCGCGTTCGACCTGTTCGGTCGTGCGGTAGCGTTCCGACACCTTCACGCCGTCGGAGATGCGGCGCATGTCGATCTGCGTGACCGGCGTGCCCTTGCCCGGGTGGAAGTTCTGCGCTGTCAGAACCACATAGAGTTTGCCGTCGACGTCGAGCACGTTGCCCTTGCGGACGGAAGAAGCGATGATCTTAGCCATAAGACTTCCTTGTATCTGGAGCGGCCGCGTCGTAGAGGACGCAGCAAGTGTCATCCCCGGACCGCAGAAAGCGGGATCGGGCCGCAACTACCCTAAATTCCGGCAAAAGGCCAGCGCGTCCGCCGGAATCTGATAGAAACTTGCCATGACCGTGAAGACCTCCGCCCCATCCCCCTGGTGGACGCCCGACGTCCATGCCGACCGCCGTCCGTTCCTGATCGCCCGCAACCGTGTCCAGGCGGCGTTGCGAGGCTTCTTCGCAGAGCGCCACTTCATCGAGGTCGATACGGCGACCTTGCAGGTCTCGCCCGGAAACGAGGCGCATCTGCATGCCTTTCGCACAGAGGCGGTTGCCCATTCGGGTGCTGCGACGCAGCTCTATCTGCACACCTCGCCGGAATTCGCCTGCAAGAAGCTACTCTCTGCGGGTGAGAAGCGCATCGCCTGCTTTGCCCACGTCTATCGCAACCGCGAGCGCGGACCCCTGCACCATCCGGAGTTCACCATGCTGGAATGGTACCGGGCCGGGGAGAGCTACGAGGCGCTGATGGACGACTGCGCCGACATCCTGGCGCTGGCGGCCCGAACCGCGGGGACCGACCGGCTCACCCATCGCGGCCGTACATGCGATCCGTTTGCCGTGCCCGAACGGCTGACGGTGGCGGACGCCTTCGACCGCCATGCCGGCATCGACCTTTTGGCGACGATCGCCTCGGACGGGGCGACGGATCGCCAGCGACTGGCGCAGGCGATGGCCGAAAGCGGGCTGCGCGTTGCCGAGGACGATACCTGGGCCGATCTCTTCAGTCGCGTTCTCGTCGAGCGGGTCGAGCCGAAACTGGGGTTCGATCGTGCGACGGTCCTCTGCGAGTATCCGGTTGCCGAGGCAGCCCTTGCGCGACCTTCCCCGCGCGATCCGCGGGTTGCCGAACGCTTCGAGTTCTATGCCTGCGGCGTCGAACTCGCCAATGCCTTCGGCGAGCTTACGGATGCAGCCGAGCAGCGCCGTCGTTTCGGTCTGGAGATGGCGGAAAAGCAGCGCGTCTACGGCGAAACCTATCCGCTCGACGAGGATTTTCTGTCGGCCCTCGCGATCATGCCCGAAGCGAGCGGCATCGCGCTCGGCTTCGACCGACTGGTGATGCTCGTGACCGGCGCTTCGCGGATCGACCAGGTGATCTGGGCGCCGGTTGCGGAGACCGCGCTGTGAGCGGGGCCGTACGAATGAGCCCGGCCGGGTCCGTCGCCTCGATCGAGGCGAGGACATTGCGCTCCGTGGCGGAACTGGACGATGCACAGCTTCTTGCACCCGAAGCCGCTGCCGACGAGCTCGCCCGCGTCGGCGAGCGTTACGCGGTGGCCGTGACACCCGCCATAGCAGCGCTGATCGATCCGAACGATCCGAACGATCCGATCGCGCGCCAGTTCATACCGGATGTGGCGGAGCTTGAGGCACTGCCGGGGGAACAGTCCGACCCGATCGGCGACCTGGCGCACAGTCCCGTTCCGGGCATCGTCCATCGCTACCCGGACCGGGTGCTGCTGAAGGCGGTGCATGTTTGCCCGGTCTATTGCCGGTTCTGTTTCCGGCGTGAGATGGTCGGCCCTGCCGGCCTTGGAACGCTGACGACGGAGGAGCTTGATCGGGCGATCGAATACATTGCCGGGCGTCCGGAGATCTGGGAGGTAATCCTCACCGGTGGCGATCCGCTGGTGCTCTCGGCCCGCAGGCTGCGGGAGATCACGCAGCGGCTGGCGGCAATCGGCCATGTCAGGGTCGTGCGTTTCCATACGCGCGTGCCGGTCGTTGATCCCGAAAGGGTGGATAAAGGCCTCGTCGAGGCGTTGAAGGCGTCAGGAAAGACCACCTACGTGGCCCTGCATGCCAACCATCCGCGCGAACTGACGGCGGACGCGCGCGCAGCCTGCGCCCGCCTGATCGATGCCGGCATCGCCATGATCAGCCAGACAGTGCTTTTGAAGGCCGTCAACGACGACGCCGATGTCCTGACGGAGCTGATGCGCGCCTTCGTGGAGAACCGGATCCGGCCCTATTATCTCCATCACCCGGACCTTGCGCCCGGCACGAGCCATTTCCGCCTCGGTCTCGACGAGGGCCGGGCGCTGGTCGAGCAGATGCGCGGCCGCGTCTCCGGACTGTGCCAGCCGACCTACATCCTCGACATACCCGGCGGTTACGGCAAGGTCCCGGTGCTCTCGCCAGCGGTTCGCGAAGGCGACGACGGCTGCTTCCGCATCCGCGACTATCGCGGCGGCGAGCATATCTATCCGCCGCCGGCCGGGAGGACTTCGGTCAAAGACGAGGACTGAGGAGCGGTGAGGGGGGCGGACTGATCTTTCCGGCCTGCCAATGGCGCTGGCTCAGGCCCGTGGCCGGAGATCAGAATTCTTCCCAGTCGCCGTCCTTGCTTTGCGACTTGGCGCCGAGCGCGCCCATCAGTTTCTGCTTCAGAAGGTGGGCCGGCGAGGCGACGGCTTTCGACGTCTCGCTGGCTGCCTTGACGTTCCACTGGCCGGCTGATTTGCGCGGAAGCCGGGTAACCGTGCCGGACGGCGTTGCAGGCGTTGCGGAGGTGAACGATGCGACCGGCTCGCGTTGTGTCAGCGACGCCCGCGGCGCCGGTGTCCCATCCGATCCGCCGGCTTGCAGGCCCGGCGAACGGGAAGGCTGGCCGATTGCATTGCCGACGTTGAACCGGCTGATCAGGCCGTTAAGCGCCTGAACGTCGTTGGCGAGGCCGTGGCTTGCGGCGGTCGTCTCTTCGACCATGGCGGCATTCTGTTGCGTCCCCTGATCCATGTTGCCGACGGCCGTATTGATTTCCGACAGGCCCAGGGCCTGCTCCCGGGCGGACTGAACGATCGCCTGCACATGGCCGTTGATCTCCTGAACCTCGGACACGATCGCCTGCAGTGCAGAACCCGTCTCGGCGACAAGCGCCACGCCGCTGCCCACGTGCTCGCCGGAGGCGCCGATTAGGGCCTTTATCTCGCGGGCGGCATTGGCCGAGCGCTGGGCGAGTTCGCGCACTTCCTGTGCCACGACGGCAAAGCCCTTGCCGGCTTCGCCGGCGCGTGCGGCCTCGACGCCGGCATTCAGCGCCAGCAGGTTGGTCTGGAAGGCGATGTCGTCGATCACGCCGATGATGTTGCCGATCTCGCCTGACGAGCGCTCGATCTGCTGCATGGCGGCGATCGCACGGTGGACGATCTCGCCCGACCGTTCCGCGCCCTGACGCGTACGGGCCACGAGCGCTCCGGCTTCCTCGGCGCGCCGCGTCGAATCCTTCACCGTGGTGGTGATCTGTTCGAGGGCCGCCGCCGTCTCCTCCACCGAGGCTGCCTGGTTTTCGGTCCTGCGCGCCAGTGCGTCGGCGGCGGCGCGGATCTCCCGGGCGCTGGCGTCGATCGCCCGGGCATTGTCGCCCACCTCGCACAGCGCCTCGCGCAGGTGTGAAACCGACGTGTTGAAGTCCTGGCGCAGCCGGTCCAGGTCCCCTTCGAAGGGCGTTTCGATCGAGGACGTCATGTCGCCGGCTGCAAGGCGGCCAAGGGCCTCGCCGAGCGTGGCAACGGCTGCCTGCACCTTGCCGCTCTCGCGGTTACGTTCCGCGTCGCGCGCCATGCGCTCGCCCTCGGCGATCGCCCGGTCGGACGTGGCCTGCCGCTCGAGCCGCATCCGCTCAGCCGCATTGTCGCGGAAGACGGCGACGGCAGCCGCCATCTCGCCAATCTCGTCGCGCCGCTCCGCGTAGGGAATTTCCTGGCCGATATTGCCGTCAGCAACTCTGTTCATCGCGGCAGAAATGCCTCCGAGCGGCCGAACGACACGGCGCTGTACGATGAAGATGGCGGCGATCGCGAGGCCAACCGAAAGCAGGAGGGATGCAATGGTCAGGCGATAGGCGGAATCCTGTTCCGCCTGAGCCGCGTCGATGGCCGTGGCCGTCAAGGACTGGTTGGCCGCGATCAGGCTTTTCAGCGCGGCCTCGATCCTTTCGGCCTGCTGCTGCATCGGACCGTGGAAGACTTCCAGCGCCGGCCCCTTGGCAGCGATGGCGGAGAACTGCTTCAGTTTGTCGGATTCGGCCAGGTAGGCGGCCAGGCTTTCCTTGATGGTGGCGACGGATGCCGTGGCTTCCGCAACGTTGGAAATGCTCGCCGCATAGGCATCGATCCGCTTGACCAGTGCGTCTGCGCGCTCCGTGATCTGTGCCTCGATCACGGTGAGTTCGTCCGGATCCATCGAGAGAAGATGGGCTGAATAGGTTCCGCTCAATTCCGAGAATGCGTTGCTGATTAGCAGGATCTCGCTCATCTGGGGCATGCGTTCCTTGCCGATCCGCTCGAACTGGCCGGTGATCGTGGACAGCGAGCGGAATGCGATGGCACCTTGCAGCGCTCCCAGCAGTACCATCAGGACGAAAAGGGTTGGAAGCAGTCTGCTGATCCGGACGGCACGCATGTCAAAGTTCCCAAAATATTTATTATGATCCCAGTACTTCGGGGCGCGAGTCTAGTGTCGGGCGTTTAATGGGGCCTTAATGACGGTTGCCAAACCCTGCCTTGCGGGACGATCACCCACACCCTACATCGCTGCTGAAACAAGGGAGTAGTGGCATGATCCTCGACGCGGCGCGGCTGGCGCTGGCCAATCTTCTGGCACCGGAAACGCGGCGTGTTTTCTGGAAGGTTCTGGGCCTGACGATCTTCGTCCTTGCGGTGCTGTGGTTCGCCCTGCGCGAGAGCGTTATCGCCTGGGTGCTGCCGTGGTTTGCCGGCTACATGCCCGACGTCCCAGACTGGGCGGGATGGCTGACCTTTGTGTTCGGCATCGTGGCGAGCATCGGCCTTGCGCTGTCCATGGCTCTTCTGCTTGCCCCGGTCACCGCCGTCATTGCCGGCTTGTTCCTCGACGACGTGGCCGAGGTCGTGGAAACGCGCGACTATCCCACCGACAAGCCCGGTCGGGCATTGCCGCTCGGTGCGGCGATCGCCGGATCATTGAAGTTTCTGGGCGTGGTGCTGGCCGGCAACCTTGTGGCCCTGCTCCTGCTTTTCATTCCCGGCATCAACCTCATCGCCTTCTTCCTGGTCAACGGCTACCTGCTAGGGCGCGAGTTCTTCGAATTCGCCGCCATGCGCTTCCGCTCGCCGGAAGAGGCGCGCCTGTTCCGCGCCAAGCACGCCTCCACGGTCTTTCTGGCCGGCCTCGTCGTCGCGGCATTTCTCGCCGTGCCGATCGTGAACCTGCTGACGCCGCTCTTCGCCGCCGGCCTCATGGTTCATCTGCACAAGCTGCTTTCGCGCGCAGATCCGGGCTTTCGCGGCTGACGCTGCCGCGGCCTCTACTGGGGTAACGCCGCCGGATCGTACTGGGTGGCAAATGCCGCACTGGGCGGGATCGGCTTGATGACGTCGATCAGCACGCCATTCGGATCGGCAGTGATGAAGTGCCGCTGGCCGAAGGCTTCGTCACAGATGTCCTTCAGGATCGGAAGCCCGGCCGCGCGGCAGGCAACGTATACCGTATCCACATCCTCGACTTCAAAATTGAGAAGGATTCCCGAGGCCTTGCCCCGTCCTGAAGGCGGGATGGTCTCGTGCTGGCTGTCCAGGACGGCAAGCGTGACATGCTCGTCCTCGATCGATTGCAGGTGGACGTACCAGTCGCTCGTGAAGAGGGGCGTGAAACGGAAATGTTCGCGGTAGAACGCCGCGGTTCCGGGGACGTCGCCGGTCATGATGACGGGATAATAGCTCGTGCATTTCATCGCTTTCCCTTTCCTGCTGCATAACATACACTCTGTATGTTTCTAAATAACATACATACAGCGTGTATGTAAAGGAGCGATTGTGAGCCGCAGCAACAAGGACAGGACGGAGGCGACGCGCACCGCGCTCATCGATGCCGCGCGCAGGCTTTTCGTGGAAAGGGGATTTGCGGAGACCGCCACGCCCGACATCGTCGCTGCAGCCGGTGTCACCCGGGGCGCCCTCTATCATCATTTCGAGGACAAGAAGGCGTTGTTCCTCGCTGTCGTCGAACGGGAGGCTGCAATGGTTGCGGCGGAGATCGAGGCGTCTTCTGCGACGGCCGGCGACCCGCGCGCTGCGCTCCTTGCCGGTGCGCGCGGATATTTTGACGCGATGTCTGTGGAGGGGCGCACGCGGCTTATGCTTTTGGAAGCGCCTGCCGTGCTCGGCGCGGCCGCCGTCGCAGTCCTCGACCGCGACAATGCGGAAGGGGCGTTGCGTGCCGGCTTGACGGCGCTGCTGCAGCACCAGGAGGGCCGGATCCCCCTCGTGGAGCAACTGACGGCATTGCTCTCGTCGGCATTCGACCGCGCGGCGCTTGAGATTGCCGCCGGCGGCAACCGCGCCGACTTCGAGGCAGCGATTGCGGAAGTGCTCGTCGGGCTTTCGGCCTGATCGATCGGGGCAGGCTGGCCTACTGCGCCGCCACGATCGCCTGCGGCGGCAACTCCACGAGAGGTGCGGGAATGTCGCAGGTCTTCTCTGTTGACTTGCAGATGTCGGCGATCACGCAGCGTTCGCATTCCGGCTTGCGCGCCTTGCAGACATAACGGCCGTGCAGGATCAGCCAGTGGTGGGCATGGTAGAGATATTCGTCCGGCACGATCTTCATCAGATGATCTTCGACTTCGTCCGGGGTCTTGCCCGGTGCCAGACAGATCCGGTTGGCGATGCGGAAGATGTGGGTGTCGACCGCCATCGTCGCCTGCCCGAACGCCATGGACAGCACCACATTCGCGGTCTTGCGTCCGACGCCGGGCAGGGTCACCAGTTCCTCGCGCGTGCGCGGCACCTCACCGCCGAACTCATCGACGAGCTTTCGGCTGAGCGCGATCACGTTCTTGGCCTTGCTGCGATAGAGCCCGATCGTCTTGATGTAGTCGCGCACCTTGTCCTCGCCGAGCGCCAGCATTTTCTCCGGGGTATCGGCAACCTTGAAGAGCGCACGCGTCGCCTTGTTGACGCCGGCATCGGTCGCCTGCGCCGAAAGGGCCACGGCAACGACGAGCGTGAACGGGTTGACGTGCTCAAGCTCGCCCTTGGGCTCCGGCCTCTGGATGGAGAAACGCCGGAAGATCTCGCGCACCTCGTCGGGCGAGTAGGCGGTCCTCGGCCTCCTGCTGACGCGCTTCGGAGCTGAGCGCGCCGCCCGTACAGCGACGATCGATTTCGGTTTCGCGTTCTTCATGCTGCCTCTATAGTCAGTGGCCATGAGCGATGGCAACGATGATATCAGCCTGGATGACCGGGGCCTGAATGATCGGCCCCTGAACGATCGGCCTGTGTTCTTCGCCGAACTCAGGCCGCATCGTTCGCTGGGCCAGCGCGGCCATTTCGTCTTCTTCCTCATCGCGGGAATGCTGACGGTAGCGCATATGGCCATCTTCCTGATCTCCGGCGCCTGGCCGATCGTGATGTTCTTTGGCGCGGATTTTCTGATCCTGTTCGGTGCCTTCTGGCTTAACAATCGCGCCGCCCGCGCATGCGAGCTGGTCGAAGTCTCTCGTACGAGCATCTCGATCCGCAAGCGCGCCCCGTCCGGCTTCGAGACCGCGCATGAGTTCAATCCCTTCTGGGCCCGCTTCAAGGTCTCCCGCAAGGAGGAGATCGGAATTACGGACATGTCAGTCAGCGGACAGGGCAGGCGCACCGACGTCGGGTCGTTTCTCCATCTCGACGACCGCGAACGCTTTGCTGCGACCTTTGCCGGCGCGCTGGCCCGCGTGAAGCGCGGGCTCTGACGACCGGGGCGCGTTTCTGCGGGGCAAGTTTCGGGTGGCGCCGTGGCTGGTGGCGTGATTTCCTGCTGCCACAGGAGACGAACGATGAACATGACAGCCACGCTGAAGTCCGACATCACCCCGCAAGGGGCGGACTACGAAACCGTCCGACAGGTGATCGAGCTGATCACCGAGGACTATCGCGACCAGCCTTCGCTCGAGGATATCGCGGCCCGCCTGAAGCAGCCGCCGACGCAGTTGCAGAAGACATTTACCCGCTGGGCCGGCCTTTCGCCGAAGGCGTTCCTGCAGGCGGTGACGCTGGACCACGCCAAGCGGCTTCTTCGCCAGGAATCGATGCCGCTTCTCGAAACCAGCATCGAGATAGGCCTGTCCGGTCCCGGTCGCCTGCATGATCTCTTCGTCACCCACGAAGCGATGTCGCCGGGCGAGTGGAAGGCGCGCGGTGCCGGTCTTACGATCCGTTATGGCTTCCATCCCTCGCCGTTCGGTCAAGCCCTGGTGATGGCCACCGAGCGCGGGCTTGCCGGCCTGGCATTCGCCGACGACGGCAATGAACAGGCCTGTCTCGATGACATGACCTGCCGTTGGCCCAACGCCGCCTATGTCTGCGACCAGGAAGCGATGGCCCTCTATGCGGCGCGGATTTTCGATCCCGGGCGCTGGCGTCCGGAGGAGCCGCTGCGCATCGTGCTTATCGGGTCCGACTTCCAGGTTCGCGTCTGGCAGGCGCTGTTGCGCATTCCGATGGGCAAGGCAGTGACCTATTCGGATATCGCGGGAGAACTGGGGCAGCCCACCGCATCGCGCGCTGTCGGCGCCGCTGTGGGGCGCAACCCGATCTCCTTCGTGGTGCCCTGCCATCGCGCGCTCGGCAAGAGCGGGGCGCTGACGGGATATCACTGGGGCCTCACCCGCAAGCGCGCCATGCTCGGCTGGGAAGCGGGCAAGGCGTGATACAAAAAGGGCCGCGCAAGCGGCCCTTTCATTTGATCTTCGCCTTTGCGCTCAGTGCGCGCCGGACATGTCGCCGAGCACTTCCTTGGAGGCGACAGTCGAATCCGCATTCAGCCGATAAACCATCGGAACACCGGTCGCGAGGTTGAGGTTCAGCACCTGTTCCTTCGTCAGCCGGTCCAGCACCATCACGAGCGCGCGCAGCGAGTTGCCGTGGGCTGCGACCAGCACCGTCTGCCCTGCAAGCACGCGCGGCAGGATGTCGGTGAGGTAATAGGGCCAGACTCGGGCGCCGGTGTCGCGCAGGCTTTCGCCGCCCGGCGGCGGCACATCGTAGGAGCGGCGCCAGATATGCACCTGCTCCTCGCCCCACTTGGCGCGGGCGTCATCCTTGTTGAGGCCGGAGAGGTCGCCATAGTCGCGCTCGTTGAGCGCCTGGTTGCGGATTGTCTCGAGATCCGGCTGGCCGACATTGTCGAGCACGATCTGGCAGGTTTTCTGCGCGCGGGAGAGATCGGAGGTGAAGGCGATGTCGAACTTGATGCCGGTATCGGCCAGCGCCTTGCCTCCGGCATTGGCTTCCTCGACGCCGAGCGGCGTCAGGTCCGGATCCTTCCAGCCGGTGAACAGGTTCTTCAGGTTCCATTCGCTCTGGCCGTGGCGAACAAGGACAAGGGTTCCGCTCATATGGTCTTCGCTCCTCGCGTTGGGATAGGGGTCAGTTCAGCCCGAGCACGTCGAGCATGGAATAGCGTCCGGGCTTCTTGTCGCGCGCCCACAGGGCGGCCTTTACGGCCCCCCGCGCGAAGATCGAACGGTCGAGCGCACTATGGGACAGCGTGACGGTCTCGCCTTCGCCAGCCAAAAGCACCGAATGCTCGCCGATCACAGAGCCGCCGCGCAAGGTGGCAAAGCCGATCGTGCCGGAAACGCGCGGCCCGGTGTGGCCGTCACGGACCCGGACTGAGTTTTCGGCAAGCGGGACGCCGCGGCCCTGTGCGGCGGCTTCGCCCAGCAGAAGTGCGGTGCCGGAGGGCGCATCGACCTTGTGGCGATGGTGCATTTCCACGATCTCGATGTCCCAGTCGGCCGCGTCCAGTGCCTTCGCCGCCTGCTGCGTCAGAACGCCGAGCAGGTTGACGCCGAGGCTCATGTTCCCTGACTTGACGATGCGGGCATGGCGGGCGGCAGCGGCGATCTTCACATCGTCGTCCGCCGAGCAGCCCGTCGTGCCGATCACGTGCACGATGCGTGCCTGAGCTGCGAGGGCCGCAAATTCGATCGTTGCGGCGGGAGCGGTGAAATCGAGCACGCCCTCTGCTGCGACGAAGGCCTCCAGCGGCTGGTCCGTCACCGTCACGCCGATCGGCCCGAGGCCGGCAAGTTCGCCGGCGTCCCTGCCGATGAAGGGCGAACCGGGTCGCTCGACCGCGGCAAAGAGCTGTGCACCTTTCATCGCATGGATTGTCCGGATCAGCGTCTGACCCATTCGGCCGCCTGCTCCGACCACGACAAGCTTCATGTCCGCTGCCGTCATTCTCCCGCTTCCTTCTCGTTTTCCTGCACTGGGGCGCCCGGTGCCTGCAGGTTGTGCAGGCGAGCGTAGAGACCGTCGGTCCGCACGGCAAGGACGTCATGGGTGCCCTCTTCGGCGACCGTCCCGTTCTGCATGACGATGATCTTGTCGGCGTTGACGACGGTCGACAGGCGATGGGCGATCACCACCACCGTCCGGCCGCTCATGGCGTGGTCCAGCGCCTTCTGCACGGCCTGTTCGGACTCTGTGTCGAGCGCCGAGGTCGCCTCGTCGAGCAGCAGGATCGGCGCGTTGCGCACCAGCGCACGCGCGATCGACAGCCGCTGGCGCTGGCCGCCGGAAAGCGTCACGCCGTTTTCGCCGACCGGCGTCTCGTAGCCCTGCGGCTGATCGAGGATGAAGTCGTGCGCATAGGCGAGTCTTGCTGCCTCTTCGACTTCCGCATCGCTCGCCTCCGGGCGGCCGTAGCGGATATTGTCGCGGATCGTCCCCTCGAAGAGATATGGCTGCTGGGAGACATAGGCGAGGTTGTTGCGCAGCGATTGCTTGGTGACGTTGGCAATGTCCTGGCCGTCAATCAGGATCTGCCCCGCCGCCGGATCGTAAAAGCGGGGAATGAGGCTGATGACGGTCGATTTTCCCGCACCCGACGGCCCGACGAGCGCGGTCGTCCTGCCGCCCTCGGCAATGAAGCTGACGCCGTTGAGGATGCTCTTGCCGCCATTGGCGTAGGAGAAAGACACGTCGCGGAACTCGATCGTGGCCTGGGTGATCGCGAGCGGTTTGGCGTCCGGCTTGTCGCGCTGGTGCGGCTCGATGTCGAGGATCTCGTAGATCATCCGAGCATTGACCACGGCGCGCTCCATCTGCACCTGCAGCCGCGCCAGGCGCCGGGCCGGATCATAGGCCATCAGAAGCGCGGCGATGAAGGCGAAGAAGGCGCCTGGCAGAACCCCGCCATAGATCGCCTGATAGGCGGAATAGCCGAGCACGCTGGCGATCGCCACGCCCGCGAACGTCTCGGTCATCGGCGCCGTCCGCTCCGACAGGCGCGCGATCCGGTTGGAGCGCTTCTCCGCCTGTTCGATGATCGTCTCCACCTTGGAGCGGAGCTGGTCCTCCATCGTGAAGGCCTTGACGATGCTGATGCCCTGGATCGTCTCCTGGATTGCGCCGAGCACGTGGCTGTTGATGACGACGGATTCGCGGGTTGCGGACTTGAGCCGCTTGGACACGTAGCGAAGGCCGAGCAGAAGCGGCGGGGCGACGAAGAAGACGATCCCCGTCAGCAGCGGGTCCTTCGAGATCATCACGCCGATCAACGCTATCAGCGTCAGCAAATCGCGTGCGATCGACGTCACCGTCATGTTGAGCACGTCGCGGATGCCATTGATGTTCTGGTTGATCTGCGCCGCCAGCCGTGCCGAGCGCGCCTCGCTGAAAAAACCGACGCTCAGCGACATCAGGTGCGAATAGAGCCGCCGCTGGTAGTTGGCGACGATGTTGTTGCCGATTTTCGACAGCGTGACGGCCTGGCCGTAGGTGGCGAAGCCACGCAGGATGAAGGCGACCAGGATCGCGCCGCAGATCCAGGCGACGAGGTCGGCGCGCCGGTTGGCAAACGCTTCGTTGACCACCGCTTCCATGATCCACGCGGTGAAGGCTGTGGAACCGGCAACGACGATGAGGCAGAAGATCGCGAAAACATAGCCGCGAATGTGGTCGCGACCGTTCTCCGCAATGACGCGCTTCAGAACGCCGGTGATCGTTTCGGCACTGACGTGACGATCGGTACGGCTCTTTTCGCTCAATAACCCATCTTTCCTGCAGCTGCGGAGGACGCCCGCTCCGGAGCGGGCATCTGTTGCGGCGCTCTATAGTGCCTTGCAGGCAATTTGGCGAGTCTGCCGTTTGGCAAAGCGATCGCCTACCGCTGCCAGTGGCGCCCTTCGCTGGTCACGCCGAAGCGATCCGGCATGCGCGCGAAGGCAGCAAGTCCTGCAAGGGCCGCCATCGGATGGGTGACGACGTAGGTCGGAATTTGTCGCAGCAACTCGCCGTGCGGGGCCTTGTCCTCGAAGGCAGCGCGAAACTCCGGCCCGCGCAACGCCGGCAGGATCTTCTGCGAGATGCCGCCGGCCAGATAGACCCCGCCTTTGGCCATGAAGATCATGGCCATGTCGCCGGCGACGCGGCCGAGGTAGGTGGAAAACAGCGAGACCGTCTCCACGGCGGCCGCATCGCTACCAGTGAGCGCGGCCGAGGTCACCGCTGCGGGAATGTCGAGCGTCGCCTCCCGCGCGTCCGCAGCGCTGATGGCGCGGTAGATGTTCATGATGCCGCGGCCGCAGAGCAGTTGCTCGGCGGAGATGCGGCCCTCTATCGGTTCCAGGAAGGGCCAGATCTGGTAATCGCGCTCGGTGCGCGGTCCCATGTCGATATGTCCGCCTTCGCCCGGAACCGGTATCCAGGCGTGCATGGCGTGGACAAGGCCGGCAACCCCGAGCCCGGTGCCGGGGCCGAGCACCGCGCGCGAGGCAACGGGATTTTCGTCCCCGCCGCCGATCTTCTCCCTGTCGCCGTCGGAAAGCGAGGCAACGGCCAGCGCCTGCGCCTCGAAGTCGTTGACGAGCAGGACTTCCTCGAAGCCGAGCTTCGCGATCATCTCGCGCGGGCGCACGACCCAATCGCAATTGGTCAACGGCACCTCGTCGCCCTCGATCGGCCCGGCCAGTGCCAGGATCGCAGAGCGAGGCTGGACCGAGGTCTTGTCGAGGATGCAGTTCTGCAGCGCATCGTCGATGTTTTCGAATTGCGCCGTCTGGATGATCGGATACTCCTTCGGCGCGGCGAAGGCGTCGAGCAGAAGCGCGAACCTGGCGTTGGTGCCGCCGATATCTCCGATCAGGATGGGAAAGGGAAAGGCGAGCTCGCCATCGTTCGACTTTGCCATGAAACCTGTTTCTTCCTGCGGGCGCTAGTGCCGCAATCCGTTTTCAATCCGAAAGCTTTTGCCACCGTTGTCAGTTGGCCGCAACCAGCCGTTCCGCCGTAGCAAGGTTCAATGCCATGGGGATGTCGTAGACGATCGCAAGCCGCATCAGTGCCTTCACATCGACGTCGTGCGGCATGGCCGTCAGCGGATCGACGAAGAAAATCAGCATGTCGACCTCCCCGGTCGCGATCAGCGCGCCGATCTGCTGGTCGCCGCCGAGCGGTCCGCTCTTCAGGCGCGTGACATCGAGTTCCGGGCAGGCTTCCAGCACGCGCCCACCGGTCGTTCCCGTCGCGAAGATCCGGCTTTGCCGTAGCGCAGCCTCGTTGCGCCGGGCGAAATCCGCCATCTCATCCTTCTTCTCGTCGTGCGCGATAAGGGCGATGGTCTTTGGAAGCGACATGGGTGGCCCCGAAATTAAATCGATTTGATGGCTCTATACAGGACCATGGTCGCGGTGAAAAGCCGCCTCCCGAGGAGCGTCGCGGCCCGATCCCATCCGCGGCGGCTCCTATTGCAGCGACGGCCGGGGCAACGGCACGGGAACGGCGAAGGAAGGCTGCGCGCCATCGGCGGCAATGACAGCGGCGATGCCGCCATCCGCGGTCTCCGTCCCCGGGGTGGAATAGGCAAGCGAGCTGCCGCCGCCATAGGTGACGTCCCGCTCCGATGCGGGGGCGGGGCCCGCCAGAACCACCGCGCAGGCCTTCGGAAGATCGGAAAGCGTGGCAAGGCGCGGCGGCTTTGCCGGCTTCTGCTCCTTCTTTGGCGTCGGCTTTGCCCAGGGTTCGTCGGTGAACCACCAGGCGAGCGACTTGTCGCAGCCGTCGCCTGCGGGCACCGCCGCCTGCCCCTTGCAGTTGGTCGAACCGGGCGGGCACTTCATGCGGATGTGGAAATGGTAGTCGTGCCCATAGATCGGGCGAACCTTGCCTAGATCGGTGCGGTCGCCGGTCCAGGTGTCGCAGAGCTTCTTCTTGATGGCCGGATTGACGAAAATGCGCTCCACCTGCGGATAGCTCGCCGCGAGCATGATCAGCCGCGCATGGCGCTCGCTCCAGGCGTTCGGATTGATCGTCAGGAACTTCTTCGGCTGCAGCATCGAGGTTGCCTGGATGCTTTCGCGCTCCTGGTAGGTCAGCGTCCGGTCCGGCATAGGCGTCAGCCAAATATCGGCGTCGAGGCCGATCTGGTGCGAGGCGTGGCCGTTCATCATCGGTCCGCCGCGCGGCTGGGCGATGTCGCCGAGAAGCAACCCGTTCCAGCCGACCTTCGCACGCGCGTCCTTCGAGAACTGTTCGATCAGCTCGATCATCGCCGGGTGTCCCCAGCGGCGGTTGCGCGAAAGCCGCATCGCCTGCCATGTCGGCCCGTCCGTCGGGATGGCCACGCCGCCGGCAAGGCAGCCCTTGGCATAGAAGCCGTAGGCCTGGGGCTGCATCACCGATGGCAGGGTCTTGCCGCCGAAAAGCTCCCGAGCCGGTCTGTCTTCGGCATGCAGCGGGGAGGCGATGGCCGCCAAAAGCGCTGCCGCGGTTCCAAGACGGGTCAGGAGTGGCTTGAACGTGGGAAGCATTTCGTCGTCCAGAATCGATTTTGACTGTCGTTCGGGCACGAACTAGCACGGCGCGCGCCCGGTGGGGATGAAATCTGCGATGGCAGGGGGCTGCAAAAAATCGCCGCTTTCATGGCGGCTCCTGTCATTTGCCCGGATTTTGTCTAATCTTTCCGGCAGACGGTGGCGACAGTCGACAACAAGGGGCTTGGCATGAAGATAGGCAAATCCGGAATTCTCAGTGCGTTCGTGCTTGTGGCGGCGGTGGCGTCGCTGGCCGCAGGGGCGAAGGCGCAGGAGAAGGCGCCGGAATGGCGGCACGGGATCTCCACCGTCGGCGAGCTCAAGTATCCGCCCGGATTTGCGCACTACAGCTACGTCAACCCCAAGGCGCCAAAGGGCGGCACGCTTCGGCTTTCCGACGACGGCACGTTTGATTCGTTCAATCCGCTGCTTGCCAAAGGCGAGGCGGCGGCCGGCCTCAACCTTGTTTTCGACACGCTGATGAAGTCTTCCGAGGACGAGGTCACCACCTCGTATGGTCTTCTGGCCGAGGGCGTCTCCTATCCGGACGATATCGCGTCTGCCACCTTCCGCTTGAGGCCGGAAGCCAAATGGGCGGACGGCCAGCCGGTGACGCCGGAAGACGTGATCTTTTCCTTCGAAAAAGTGATCGAGCACAATCCGCTCTACACCAACTACTACAAGCACGTCGTGTCCGTCGAAAAGACGGGGGACCGTGACGTCACCTTCCAGTTCGACGAGAAGAACAACCGCGAGCTGCCGCAGATCCTCGGCCAGTTCCCGGTCGTGCCGAAGCATTGGTGGGAGGGGAAGGACGCCTCGGGCAACCAGCGCGACATTTCGCGAACGACGCTGGAGCCGGTGATGGGATCGGGGCCCTACAAGATCGCCGCATTCTCGCCGGGCTCGACGATCCGCTACGAACTGCGCGACGACTATTGGGGCAAGGACCTGAACGTCAACATCGGGGAGAACAATTTCGGGCGCATCGAGTATTCCTATTTCGGGGATCGCAACGTCGAGTTCGAGGCGTTCCGCGCCGGCAATGTGGACTACTGGTTCGAAAACCAGGCAAGCCGCTGGGCTACGAGCTATGACTTCCCTGCCGTAAAAGACGGGCGGGTGACGCGCGAGGAGATCGCCAACCCGTACCGCGCCACCGGCATCATGCAGGCCATGGTGCCGAACATGCGCAAGCCGATGTTCCAGGACGAGCGGGTTCGCGAGGCGCTGAGCTATGCCTTCGATTTCGAGGAACTGAACAAGACGGTGTTTTACGAGCAGTACAAGCGGGTCAACAGCTTCTTCTTCGGAACGGAGCTTGCTTCCTCCGGCCTGCCGGAAGGCAAGGAACTGGAAATCCTCACCGAGCTGAAGGATCAGGTGCCGCCGAGCGTCTTTACCACGCCGTTTGAAAATCCGGTCGGCGGCGACCCCGGCAAGCAGCGCGAGAACCTGCGCAAGGCCGTCGCGCTGCTCAAGGATGCAGGCTATGTGCTGAAGGGTAATCGTATGGTGAAGGAGGATACCGGCGAGCCGCTGTCCTTCGAGATCCTGCTGTCGAGCCCGACGCTCGAGCGCGTTGCCCTTCCATATGCCAACAATCTCAAGCGCATCGGCATCGACGCCCGGGTGCGCACCGTCGATTCATCGCAATACATCAATCGGACGCGGGCCTTCGACTACGACATGACCTGGGTCGTCTGGGGCCAGACCCTGCATCCGGGCAACGAGCAGAGCGACTACTGGGGTTCTTCCTCGGTCGACCGCCAGGGATCAAAGAACTATGCCGGCATTTCCGATCCGGCCATCGACGCCTTGATCAACCGGATCATCTTTGCCAAGGACCGCGAAGAGCTGGTGGCAGCGACGAGAGCCCTGGACCGTGTCTTGCTCGCCCATCACTATGTCGTGCCGATGTACTACCGCATGGCCGCGCCGATCGCCTACTGGAACCGCATTGCCAGACCGGCGGAGCTGCCGACATACGGCATCGGCTTCCCCGACGCGTGGTGGTCGACCGAGGTCAAGCCCGAGTGAGTGCTTGCATTGGACCGCAGCCGCGCTCCAAATGGCAGCCAGTACGAATCACCGCCACGGCGGTCAAGGTTTATCGGGGATTTGGCGGATTGAGAGCTGACAGGGCGACAGGTGGCGGCATGGCAACCGCGATCACGCGGAGGCCCGGCTGATGGGCGCCTACATCCTCAGACGCCTGCTGCTGATGATCCCGACGATCGTCGGGATCATGGCGATCTCCTTCATCGTCGTACAGTTTGCGCCAGGCGGCCCGGTCGAGCAGGTGATTTCCGATCTGACGAGCCAGGGCGGCGGCGACCGCCTGTCCGGCGGTGGCGACATGCTGCAGGACTTTTCCCAGGATGCCTCAGGCTATCGCGGCGCCCGCGGGCTTGATCCGGAGTTCATCGCCAAGCTGGAACAGCAGTTCGGTTTCGACAAGCCGCCGCTCGAACGCTTCCTGTCGATGATGGGCAACTATATCCGCTTCGACTTCGGCGAGAGCTTCTTCCGCAACACCTCCGTCGTCGATCTGATCGTCGAGAAAATGCCGGTGTCGATCTCGCTCGGCGTCTGGATCCTGATCCTCTCCTACGCGATCTCGATCCCGCTCGGCATCAAGAAGGCGGTCTCCGACGGTTCGCCCTTCGACGTCTGGACCTCGGGTGTCATCATCGTCGGGTACGCCGTGCCCAGCTTCCTGTTCGGCATTCTGCTGATCGTCGTATTCGCGGGCGGATCCTTCTTCGACTGGTTCCCCCTGCGCGGCATCGTCTCCGACAATTTCTGGCAGTTGCCCTGGTGGCAGAAGCCGCTCGACTACCTGTGGCACATGACGCTGCCGCTGATCACGCTGCTGCTGTCGGCCTTCGCCACGACGACGCTCCTGACGAAGAACTCCTTCATCGACGAGATCAAGAAGCAGTATGTCGTCACTGCCCGCGCCAAGGGGCTCACCGAGCGCCAGGTGCTCTACGGCCACGTCTTCCGCAATGCCATGCTGATCATCATCGCCGGCTTTCCCGGCGCCTTCATCTCCGCCTTCTTCACCGGCTCGCTGCTGATCGAATACATATTCTCGCTCGACGGCCTAGGCCGCCTTGGTTACGAAGCCGTGGTTCGTCGCGACTATCCGATCGTCTTTGCCACACTCTACATATTCTCGCTGATGGGGCTGGTCGTCAGTTTGATTTCCGACCTGATCTACACCTGGGTCGATCCCCGCATCGACTTCGAGCGGAGGGACGTGTGATGGCCGTTCTTCCCGACGCCCGCGCGCTTCCAGAAGCCTCTCCGCCAAAGGGCTTTCTCTCCCCGACCAACCAGAGGCGTTGGGAGAATTTCAAGGCCAACCGGCGCGGCTACTGGTCGCTCTGGATCTTCCTTGCCTTGTTTCTCGTCAGCCTTTGCGCCGAGTTGATCGCCAACGACCGGCCGATCATCGCTTCCTACAAGGGCGAGATCCTGTTTCCTGTGCTGGTGAACTACCCCGAGGAAAAGTTCGGCGGCTTTCTTGCCGAGACCGACTACAAGTCGGACTTCATCCGCGACGAGATCGAGGCCAACGGCTGGATGGTCTGGCCGCCGATCCGCTATTCCTATCGCACCGTCAATTCCAACATCCCCCACTCCGCGCCGACGAAGCCGTTCTGGCTGATGAGCGAGGAGGAGCGCTGCTCGGGATACCCGAGTGGGGCGGCCGACCGGGGCTGCACGCTCGGCAACATGAACTGGCTCGGCACGGACGATCAGGCGCGCGACGTGCTGGCCCGCTCCATCTACGGCTTCCGCATCTCGGTCCTGTTCGGACTGGCGCTGACCATCGCGTCCGCCATCGTCGGCGTGTCGGCTGGTGCCGTGCAGGGTTATTTCGGCGGCTGGACCGATCTTCTGATGCAGCGCTTTATCGAGATCTGGTCGTCGATGCCGGTGCTTTACATCCTTTTGATCATCTCGGCGATCCTGCCGCCCGGCTTCTGGATCCTGCTGTCGATCATGCTGTTGTTTTCCTGGGTCGGCTTCGTGGGCGTCGTGCGCGCCGAGTTCCTGCGCGCGCGAAACTTCGAATACGTTCGGGCTGCCCGCGCGCTCGGCGTTGGCAACGGCACGATCATGTTCCGCCATCTGCTGCCGAACGCGATGGTGGCGACGTTGACCTTCCTGCCATTCATCCTGTCGGGTTCGATCACCACGCTGACCTCGCTCGACTTCCTGGGCTTCGGAATGCCGCCGGGTTCGCCGTCGCTGGGCGAACTGATCGCCCAGGGCAAGCAGAACCTGCAGGCGCCGTGGCTGGGCCTGACCGCCTTCATCGTCATGTCGCTGATGCTGTCGCTTCTGATCTTCGTCGGCGAAGCGACCCGCGACGCCTACGACCCGAGAAAGACCTTCCGTTGAGCCCGGCCATGAACGAAAAGAAGAGCGAGCCGATCCTCAAGGTGGAAGACCTCTCGGTCGACTTCCATCAGGGCGGAAAGACGTCGATTGCCGTCGACCACGTTTCCTTCGAGATCGGTCGCGGGGAGGTCGTGGCGCTCGTCGGTGAATCCGGTTCGGGAAAGTCGGTGACGGCCAATTCCATCCTCAGGCTTTTGCCATATCCCTCCGCCAGCCACCCCTCGGGTGCGGTGATGTTCAAGGGGCAAGACCTTTTGAAGGCGCCTGACGAGAAACTGCGGCAGGTGCGCGGCAACGACATCACCATGATCTTCCAGGAGCCGATGACCTCGCTCAACCCGCTGCACTCGATCGAGCGGCAGATCGGCGAGATCCTCGAGCTGCACCAGGGGCTGAAGGGCGCTCCGGCCAGGGTGCGCACGCTGGAGCTCCTGAACCAGGTCGGCATACGCGAGCCCGAGAAGCGGCTTTCCGCCTATCCTCACGAGCTTTCCGGGGGGCAGCGCCAGCGTGTGATGATCGGGATGGCGCTGGCCAACCGCCCAGAGCTCCTGATCGCCGACGAGCCGACGACGGCACTCGACGTCACGGTCCAGGCGCAGATCCTCGAGCTCCTGAAGAAGCTGAAGGAGGAGCACGGCATGTCCATGCTCTTCATCACCCATGACCTCGGCATCGTCCGCAAGTTCGCCGATCGGGTCTGCGTCATGACCAGGGGGAAGATCGTGGAAAGCGGGCCGGTCGAGGCGATCTTCACCCATCCGCAGCACGACTATACCAGGCACCTGCTCTCGTCCGAGCCGCGCGGCATGCCGCTGCCGGCCGACGACGCCAAACCGGTCGTCATGGAGGCCGAAGACATCAAGGTCTGGTTCCCGATCAAGGCCGGGTTCATGCGCAAGGTCGTCGATCACGTGAAGGCGGTCGACGGCATCGACCTCAGGCTGCGCGCGGGACACACGCTCGGCGTCGTCGGCGAATCCGGCTCCGGCAAGACGACGCTCGGTCTGGCGCTGACGCGCCTGATCCCGTCTTCGGGCAGGATAGCCTTTGTCGGCAAGGACATCGCCAGTTACTCCTTTCAGGAAATGCGGCCGCTCCGGAACCGGATGCAGATCGTCTTCCAGGATCCCTTCGGATCGCTTTCGCCGCGCATGTCGGTCGCCGACATCGTCGCCGAAGGGCTGCAGATCCATGAGCCGAAACTTTCCGCTGACGAGCGCGACCGCCGCGTCGCCGCAGCCCTCGAGGAGACGGGTCTCGACGCCGCCACCCGCTGGCGCTACCCGCACGAGTTTTCCGGCGGCCAGCGCCAGCGCATCGCAATCGCCCGCGCCATGGTGCTGAAGCCGCAGTTCGTGATGCTGGACGAGCCGACCTCGGCGCTCGACATGAGCGTTCAGGCCCAGGTCGTCGACCTGCTGCGCGACCTGCAGGCCAAACACAATCTCGCCTACCTTTTCATCAGTCACGATCTCAAGGTTGTTCGCGCGCTCGCCAACGAGATCATCGTCATGCGCGCCGGCAAGGTGGTGGAGCAGGGACTGGCGTCGCGCATCATCGAGGCGCCGGAAATGCCCTACACGCGGGCGCTGATGGCTGCCGCATTCGATCTTGCCGCGGTCAAGTCGGACGTGGTCCACCAGTAAGTCCTTTCCAGTTTCGCTTAGGTTCGCCATGTCACAGAAAAGCCCCGTCATCATCGACCTGAAATTCGACCGCGAGCAGGTCGCATCGGCACTGAAGGGTGCCTTCCCCGGCCGTGAGGTGATCGATCTCGGATTGCCCGCCAACAGGTCACGCGACCTTTCGGAAGCCGGCTATGCGGTGGTCTGGAAGCCGTCGCCCGACCTGTTCTCAAGGGCGCGAGGCCTGGAGGCGATCTTTTCGGGTGGTGCCGGCGTGGACCACCTGCTGACGGTTCCCGGCCTGCCGGACATTCCTCTCGTTCGCTTCGTCGATCCGACTCTGACGAACCGCATGAGCGAATGGGTGGTCCTGCAGTGCCTGCTGCACCTGCGGCAGTTCAAGGCCTATGAGGCGCAGAGCGAAAAGCGGGTCTGGCACGAACTTGACCAGCCCGAGGCCGCCGACGTGACGGTCGGCATCATGGGAATGGGCGTACTCGGCATGGATGCGGCGAGGAAGCTTAAGACGATGGGCTTCGACGTCATCGGCTGGTCGCGCCGGAAGAAGGTCGTCGATGGCGTGGAGACGTTCGACGCTGCCGGACAAGACGCGTTTCTCGCCCGCACCGATATCCTCGTCGGCCTGCTGCCGCTGACCGAAGACACCCGCGGCATCTTCAATGCGGCGCTCTTTTCCAAGCTGCGTCGGAAAGGGCCGCTGGGCGGACCGTTCTTCGTGAATGCCGGCCGCGGCGGCAGCCAGGTCGAGGCCGATATCCTGGCCGCGCTGGATGCCGGCACGCTTGCGGGTGCGTCGCTCGACGTTTTCGAAACCGAGCCCCTGCCGCTTCAGAGCCGGCTATGGAACCATGCCAAGGTGTTCGTCACCCCGCATGCAGCCGCAGCATCCGATGTCAGGGCGCTCTTTGCCCATGTGGAGCAGCAGATCGCCCGTCATGAGAGCGGCGAGCCGCTTCAGCATCTTGTCGATCGGTCGAGCGGCTATTGAGCCTTTCGCTCGCGGGGTCTGCGCGCTGTTACGGCCGGCGATAGCCCGTCGGCTGCTGATAGAGCCAGCCGATCCGCTCGATGGCGCCATCCAGCGGCTCGCGCGCCACGCTCATCGTATTGCCGTTCGCGTGGACGATCGTCTCCTCGTCTTCCATGATCGCCACGTGTCCCTTCCAGAACACGAGGTCGCCGCGCCGAAGTTCCGACCGGTCGATCGTCGCGCCGAGGTCGCTCGCCTGCATGTCTGAATCACGTGGCGCCTGCCGCCCGGCCATCATCATGGAAATCTGCACGAGCGCCGAACAATCGATCCCGAAGCCGCTGCGTCCGCCCCAGAGATAGGGTGTTTCCAGGAAGCGCAGGGCGATCGACACGTAGTCGTCGGTGATCGGCCGGCCGGCCGGCGCACAATGGGAGGCGACCACCGACTGGCCGTCCGCAAGCGTCAGATAGTGTGTGCCGTGCGTCTCGGTCTCGCCCGTAACGGTCAACCGGCTGCCGATGGAGAGCGCAAATGCCGCAGGCGTGCGCAGGTCCGCACCTGTATAGGCGAAAGTCCGCGGCGCAGTGACAATGTGAGTGGCGGGCGCCCCGGCCTCTGAGATATCCGTCTCGGGGACATAGCCGACGTAGCCGTCAAAATCGGCCTTCACCCATGCCCAGCCATCCGCGCGGTCCAGCACCCTCAGCGTCTCGCCGAAAAGAAGCTCGGAATCGATGCCTGCCGCCACGTCCGGCCGCGGCCGCAGGGCGACGACGGGCGCCGAAACACTCGCCGCGGTTCCGGCCACGTAGCGCGGCGCCTCGACAATGCCACGCAACGCGTCCTCTGCGAGATCACTGCGATAGGCGTTCAGGCGCCGGTCTGGAAGGGTGTTCATCATGGCCTCATGGCTTCAGGGCACGGCCCTGGTCGATGATCAGGTCGCACAACTTCTCAAGATAGAGCGACCCGTCCACGGTGCGCTTGATGACGACGTTGCGGCGGTCGCGTTCGTCACGTTCGCGCGTCACCAAACCCATGCCGCCCATCGTGTCCAGCGCACGCGTGATGACGGGCTTGGTGACGCCGAGCTTGGCGGCCAGCCCGCGAACGGTATGCGGTGGCGGCACGAGATAGATCTCCAGCAGGATCGCCATCTGCCTCAGTGTCAGGTCGCGTCCGTCCAGCTTGACCTGACCGGAAGAGACCGCATGCCAGAGGCCGAGCGCCTGTGAGGCGGAGAGTTCCAGTGGCAAGGTGTTTCCCGATCGATCGACGCAGACTTCGTTACGCTACCGTATCGGTGAGGATTTGCAAAGCACGCGAGGCCCCGCGATACGGGGCATCGCGTTCATTGTGCCGAAGGCGATTTATTTAGCCGGCTGTCATTCGCAGGTGGTGGTAGAGCGCGCGGATAGCCTGCGCTTCGCCGCCGACCGGCGAATGCGGCCGTTCGGTCGGTGCCCAGCCGTAGATGTCGAAATGCGCCCAGCTCTTGGTACGGGTGACGAAGCGCTTGAGGAACAGGGCCGCGGTGATGGCGCCTGCCATGCCGCCCGCCGGCGCGTTCGTCAGGTCTGCGATTCGCGCGGATACGTCCTTGTCGTAGCCCATGTAGAGCGGCATACGCCACAGCGGATCGTCCACGAAGAGGCTGGCCTCGGCGAGGTCTGCGGCCAGATCTCCGTCATCGGTGAAGAAGGGCGGCAGATCCGGACCGAGCGCCACGCGGGCGGCTCCCGTCAGGGTTGCCATGTCGATCAGAAGGTCCGGTTCGTCCTCGTCGGCGAGTGCGAGCGCGTCGGCAAGGATCAGCCGGCCCTCGGCGTCGGTGTTGTCGATCTGCACCGTCAGTCCCTTGCGGCTGCGATAGATGTCGCCCGGCCGGAAGGCATTCGCCGAGATCGAGTTTTCGACTGCCGGAACCAGCACGCGCAGGTCGATCTTCAGCTTGGCGTCCATGATCATCAGCGCCAGACCCATGACGTTTGCCGCCCCGCCCAGATCCTTCTTCATCAGCAGCATCGACGATGCCGGCTTGATGTCGAGCCCGCCCGTATCGAAGCAGACGCCCTTGCCCACAAGCGTGACCTTGCGATGGCCTTTCTTGCCCCAGCGCATCTCGAGCAGCCGTGGGGCTTCCGCCGAAGCCCTGCCGACGGTGTGGATCAGCGGGAAGTTCTCCTTGAGGAGATCGTCGCCCTTTATCACCGAGACCTTGGCCTTGTAGTGCTCGCCGAGCGCCCGGAAGACCTCTTCCAGCGCTTCCGGCCCCATGTCGTTGGTCGGGGTGTTGATGAGGTCGCGCGCCAGGAACACCCCGGCAAGCTGACGCCTGATGTCGGCCGCATCCGCATCGCTGGGGATCAACAGCGTCGGCGCGTCCTTGGTCGCGCCGCGATAGCGCTCGAACCGGTAGCTGCCGAGACCATAGCCGAGGGAAAGCCGGTTTGCCGTCAACGGTGCGGTCTCGATATGCCAGTCTCCGGCCGGAAGCGTCCGCGCCAGCTTGCCCGTCAGGAAGGGTGCCTCGGAGGGCGTCTTGCCGAGGCCGAACAGCGCGCCGCCCAGATGACCGTCCTCGGTGGGAATGAGGAGGAGCGAACCGGATTCGGCCCTGAACCCCGCCTTTTTCGCCCAGTCCAGCGCGATCGGGTCGATCGTTCCCGTCTCGATATGGGCAGGGGTGATCGCGAAGATCGGAAGCGTCTTGCCGCCGCGCGTGTTGAAGGGGGAAGAGCGTTCGATGAACTGGTACGGGGCCATGGGGCAGAGCCTTTGCGGTAGGTCCGGGAATCGGCGAATTAACGTTCTGTTAGGGTTAACAGAATATTGCTGGAGTGAGGATTGCGGCGTGATTCTTTCCCTTCGCGCTGCAGGAGACGCTCTGGGGATCTTTCATGCTTTGCTTCGTCAACGCAAAAACGTCTTGCCGAAAATTCGTCCTTTTGACGGCCACTGCCCTGGTCACGGTCACCCTTGCGGGGTGCTCGACCGGCACAAGCAAGATGACGACCGGCTCTATTCCGAAAATGTCGAAGCCGATCACGGAGATGAATGCCAGCGAATTGAGCCGGGCGGCGGAGAGTGTCGGAAAGGCCTATGAGAAGAATCCGAAAGACCGTCAGGCCGGTTTGAACTACGCGAACCTCCTTCGCATGACCGGCAGGAACGACCAGGCGCTCGCCGTCATGCAGCAGGTGGCGATCTTCCATTCGTCCGACCGCGAAGTGCTGGCAGCTTACGGAAAGTCGCAGGCGGCGGCGGGTCAACTCCAGCAGGCGCTCGGCACGATCCAACGCGCCCAGACGCCGGACCGGCCGGACTGGCGGCTGAAGTCGGCCGAAGGGGCAATCCTCGACCAGCTGGGCCGCTCCGAAGAGGCGCGCGGGCGCTACCGCGAAGCGCTCGACCTGAAGCCGAACGAACCGTCCGTCATGTCCAATCTCGGCATGTCCTATCTTCTCGCCCGCGACCTTCGCACGGCCGAAACCTATCTGCGTTCGGCCACGCAGCAGCCAGGCGCCGATTCCAGCGTCCGGCAGAACCTCGCGCTTGCCATCGGTCTGCAGGGGCGCTTCGCCGAGGCGGAACAGATCGCGCGCCAGGAACTGAGCGCCGAACAGGCCGAGGCAAACGTCGCCTACCTTCGCAGCATGCTTTCCCAGCAGAACTCGTGGAAGCAACTCGCCAAGAACGACGACAACAACACCAACTGAACTGAGATTGCCGCCGCCTGCGCCGACGCTCGCCTGTCCTTGATCGGGGCTGGCGGCGTCGCGACGCTTTTGCTGGCCTCGGGCGAACGCTCTTCAGTCCGGAATCGTCGCCCCCGGCCCTTCTTCGGGGGCGGGGCACGGCCGTTGCTTGGCCGGCGGTCAGAAGTTGTCGGCGACCTGAATGCCGGCAGGGCCGAGAATGACTGCGATCAGCACCGGCAGGAAGAATACGATCATCGGCACCGTCAGCTTGGGTGGCAGCGCGGCGGCCTTCTTCTCGGCCTCGTTCATGCGCGTGTCACGGCTTTCCTGCGCGAGCACGCGCAGCGCCTGCGCGATCGGCGTGCCATAGCGTTCGGCCTGGATGAGCGCTTGCATGACGGCCTTGACGATGTCGAGGCCGGTACGTGTGCCGAGGTTTTCATAGGCGACGCGACGGTCCTGCAGGAACGAAAGTTCCGCGGTCGTCAGGACCAGTTCCTCAGCCAGCTCCGGCGAGGCCATGGCGATTTCGTCCGCCACGCGCCGCAACGCCACCTCCATCGATACGCCCGATTCGACACAGATGAGCAGCAGGTCGAGCGCGTCCGGCCATGCCCGCTTGATCGAGAGCTGACGCTTGCTGACGCGGTTCGAGATGTAGATGTTGGGTGCGTAGAAGCCGAGATAGGCTGCGCCTATCGAGGCGAAGATCCGGACGCTCATCGGCTTGTCGCCGAGATAGCCGAGATAGAAGATATAGAAGGCGCCGACCGCGAAGAAGATGAACGGCAGGACGAAACGGGCGAACAGGAAGATGTTGAGCGCGTTCTGCGAGCGGTAGCCGGCCTGGCGCAGCCGGTTGACCGTGCCCGTGTCCACCAGTGCCTGACGCAGGTTCAGCTTTTCCACGACCTGCCGCACCGAGCCGTTCTGTTGAGCGCGCAGCGAACCCTTGCTCTGGCTGCCTTCGGAGTTCAGCCGCGCCCGTTCCCGTGCGCGGATCTGGTCACGCTCCAGCGCCACCGACTTCATCCGCTTGTCGAGGTCGCCGCGCTCGAAATAAGGTGCGGCGAGCGAATAGAAGGTGGCGAGCACCGCGAGTGCGACGAAGACCGGCAAGAGCAGGTCAGGATTGGTGAGGGTCGCTGCCAGATCCTTCATCGCTTTTCCTCAGATGTCGAAATTGATCATGTTGCGCATCATCAGAATGCCGATCGACATCCAGACCGCGGAGCATCCGAGGATCAGGTGGCCGCGCGAATCGGTGAAGAGGATCATCATGTATTCGGGCGTCGTCAGGTAGACGAGCAGCATGACGATCAGGGGCAGGGCACCGATGATCGCCGCAGACGCCTTCGCCTCCATCGACATGGCCGAGACCTTGGCCCTCATCTTCCGCCGTTCGCGAAGGACTTTCGACAGGTTGCTCAGCGCCTCCGACAGGTTTCCGCCGGCCTGGCTCTGGATGGCGATGACGATCGAGAAGAAGTTGACTTCCTGAAGCGGGATGTGGGTGAACATGCGTGCGCAGGCCTCGGGGATGCTGAGGCCCATCTGCTGGGATTCGACGACGCGACGGAACTCGGATTTCACCGGATCCTGTCCTTCGGCCGCAATAAGTCGGAGAGCGTCCGTCAGCGGCAGGCCCGATTTGATCGAGCGCACCATCACGTCCAGGGAGTTGGGAAACTCTTCGAGAAACTTGTTCATGCGCCGCTTGACGATGAAGTTGAGGACCCAGCGCGGCACACCCAGGCCCGTGATGACGAACAGGCCTGCGGAGATGACCGGCGGCGCGCCGGCAACGAGCGAGGCGAACGCCATGAACAAGCCGAAGGCCAGGCCGATCAGAATGAATTGCGTCGGCGTCAGGCCGAGGCCCGCCTGCGACAGCTTTGCCTTAAGCGTCGGCGCTGCCTTCTTGTGGCGCTCCTGCTGCTTCTTCTCCAGGTCTTTGAGCGAGTCCTGTACCGACTTGCGGCGCTTGGACATTTCCTGCATGCGCTCGCGGGCAGCCCGAACCTTGTTCTGGTCGGTTTCGGCGGACTTGACCCGGTTGACCCGGCTCTCGGCCTTCTTCTCCGTCTCGATCCGCGAGAACAGCAGGCCATAGCCGAGCGCGCCGGCGGCCAGGGCCGCCAGGGCGACGATCGCGAGGATGGTGGGATCAAGTCCGAACATCTGCCCCTCGGCTAGTCAGGTTTCTGCATCTGGTCGAGCGTTGCCGCCAGGCGCCGCTCCTCGTTGAAATAGCGTGCGCGATCCCAGAAGTGCGGCTTGCCGATGCCCGTGCCGACATGGCGGCCGATGATCCGGCCGTTGGCATCTTCGCCCTCGATCTCGAAGCGCATCAAATCCTGCGTGACGATGACGTCGCCTTCCATGCCCACCACCTCGGTGATGTGGGTGATGCGGCGTGTGCCGTCGCGCAGGCGCGTGGCCTGGATGACGACGTCCACCGAACCGGCGATGATTTCGCGCACCGTCTTTGCGGGAAGCGTGTAGCCGCCCATCGCGATCATCGATTCCATTCGGCTCAGGCATTCGCGCGGCGAGTTTGCGTGGATCGTTCCCATCGAACCGTCGTGACCGGTGTTCATCGCCTGCAGAAGGTCGAACACCTCCGGGCCACGCACTTCGCCGACGATGATCCGTTCGGGTCGCATGCGCAGGCAGTTCTTGATGAGATCGCGCATGGTGATCTCGCCCTCGCCCTCGATGTTCGGCGGACGGGTTTCCAGGCGCACCACGTGTGGCTGCTGCAGCTGGAGTTCGGCCGAATCCTCGCAGGTGATCACGCGCTCGTCGGCGTCGATGTAGCGCGTCATGCAGTTGAGAAGCGTCGTCTTTCCCGAGCCGGTGCCGCCGGAGATCACGAGGTTGCAGCGGACACGGCCGATGATCTGCAGCAGGGTCGAGCCCTCCGGCGTGATCGAGCCGAATTTCACCAGCTGATCGAGCGTCAGCTTGTCCTTCTTGAACTTTCGGATCGTCAAGGCCGTGCCGTCGATGGCAAGCGGCGGTGCAATGACGTTGACGCGCGAGCCGTCGGGAAGGCGGGCGTCGCAGATCGGGCTCGATTCGTCGACCCGGCGGCCGACCTGGCTGACGATGCGCTGGCAGATCGACAGCAACTGCGCATTGTCGCGGAACCGGATCTCCGATTCCTGCACCTTGCCGCTCACTTCGATGTAGGTCTTGCCCGCGCCGTTGACCATGATGTCGGCGATGTCGTCGCGTGCGAGCAGCGGCTCCAGCGGGCCATAACCCAGAACGTCGTTGCAGATGTCGTCGAGCAGTTCTTCCTGCTCGGAGATCGACATCGCGAAGTTCTTGATGGTGATGATGTCGTTGACGATGTCGCGGATTTCCTCGCGCGCGCTCTCGGCGTCGAGTTTGGCGAGCTGCGACAGGTCGATCGTGTCGATCAGGGCCGAGAAGACCTGCGACTTTGTATCGTAGTAGTCTTCTGTGCGCGGCAAGCGCTTGCGCGCGATCGGCGAGGGCTGATGTGCCGGCGCGACGGCCACCGCCTCGCGAACGGGTTCTGTCGCGGGTTGCGGCGCCAGGGCTACCGGTGCAGGCATCGAGGCGGCCTGCGGCGCATGGCCGGCAAAACCGCCGCCCTTTCCACTGCCTTCGTTTCCGCGTCTACCGAACATTCCGTGTCATCCAGTTCTCATCAAGGCTCTGGCCCGTTCACTTCCGGCCGAGCATCCCCAGCATCTTGCCAAGCCCGCCCTTCTTGGGCTTCTTCACCGTGGCTCTGCCTGTCACCACATGGGCGATCTGCGAAAAGGTCTCGGCCGCCGGCGACTTCTTGTCCATTTCCGCGATCATCCGTCCGCTGTTGGCCGCCGCGCCGAACAGCTGGGCATCGAACGGAATGATGGCGATCGGCTGCGTCTCGATGGCCTCGCAGAAGTCGTTGGGCGCGATCTCCGGCCGCTTCGGCAGGCCGACCTGATTGAGGATCAGATGCGGCGACCGGTCGTTGGGCCGGAGCTTCTTCAAGGCATCGAACATGTTCTTTGCATTGCGCAGGTTCGCCAGATCGGGCACGGCCGTCACGATCACTTCGTCGACCTCCGAAAGAAGCGTGCGTGTCCATTCCGACCAGGCATGCGGAACGTCAAGCACGTTCACCGGCGCGCTCCGCTGCAGGACCTCCAGCATCGGCTGGAACGATCCGCGCTCCAGATCGTAGGCCCGATCGAGCATGGACGGGGACGCCAGCAGCGAAAGGTGATCGGAGCACTTGGCGAGCAGGCGGTCGAGAAACACCTCGTCCAGCCGCTCCGGCGTATAGACGGCTTCCGCCATGCCCTGGGGGGGATCCTGGTCGAAATTGATGTTGGCCGTGCCATAGGGCAGGTCGAGGTCGGCCAGCACCACTTCCGTCGAGAACAGGTTGGAGATGTCCCAGGCGCAATTGTGCGCGATCGTGGAGGAGCCGACGCCACCCTTGGCGCCGATGAAGGCGATCGTGCGCCCGAGCGGTTCGGCCTCGGGATCGACGAAGATGGCTGCGACCGCGTTCAGCACGTCGGCCATCGACACGGGGGCGACGAGATATTCGGAAATACCGTTGCGGATCAGCTCTCGGTAGAGCGTGATGTCGTTGTGGTGGCCGACGACGATCACCTTTGTGCTGGGATCGCAAACCTCCGCAAGCGGAGCCAGTTCGCCCATCAGCGCGGACGGCGGGGCCGAAGTCTCCAGGATGATGAGGTTCGGTGTCGGGGCGGCGGAGAACATGTTGACCGCTGCCTGGATGCTGCCGTTGTTAATGCGGAAGCTTACCTTCGACATCCGCCGGTCGCTGGCGCAACGCTCCATCGCCTGGAACATGCCTTCGCTTTCGCAAAAGGCATGGATCGATATGCGCGGCAGCGGGCGCAGGTTGTCGAGTTCGCCGGCGCCCGGGCCTTCGTCAGGGCCGGCTGCAGAGGCGTGTGCCGCGTCGATGCTGTACTGGATGCTCGTCATCTTCAAGGCCCCGTCACTGTTCGCTCACACCGTCACTCGCTCATTCCATAGTCGCGATAGTCCTGGATCACCGTGCCGCGGCGCTCCGCGTCGATGGACGTCATGCCGCGCGGGCCGACGAGGTCCATGGGATTTGCGATCTGGGCGGCAAGGTTTGCCTGGCTCGCGCAGCCGAAATTGTAATACTGCCTGTTTTCCATCGTGTTCAGCGTCAGGTCCTCCGGCCACTGGCCGCAGGCGTTGGTCTTCGCCGTAGTGGAAACGAAGGCCAGCCGGATCGGTGCGGCATCTCCCTGTCCCGCAGCGCTGTATGACGTTTCTATGATGCGCTTGCTGGGAACGCCTTCCTTGACGAGCGTGGTGCGGATCTCCTTGCGAAGCGATGCTGCGGCCCCGGCATTGTGCGACCCGTGCGGCACCATGATCTGCACCGTTCCCTTCGATTTCGCCTCATAGTCCTGCGCAAAGCCGCGAATGTTGTCGCGCATGGCAAGCGTCAGCGCGCGGTCGCCGGAGGCGACAGGCACGTCGAGGGTGTGCTCGGCTTCGGTCAGCACGATCGGATGGCGCGTGCGGTAGTCGTCCGGGATCGACCCGGTCGCCGTCGCGTCCTTGGACGCGCAACCGGCCAGCATGGCCGCCGAGAGGAGGAGAGAGGCCGTGACGAGGCGGGAGATCGGCATGAGGCGGTGCCTTTCGACAGGGGCGGGGAAGCGTGTGGGTTCGGTCATTTCCGTGCCCCCGCTCACTTGTAGATGAAGCCGACGGAGCCACTATATGTGCCGGCGGGCACACCTGCTTCCTTGCGGCCGTAGATCTGGTTGACGCGACCGAGGAAGAAGCTTGCGGCGTCGTTCGTCGGGTTGAAATTGTCGTCCGGCTTGTTCAGGGCGGTTCTGGCGACAGGGCGAACCAGGTAGGGCGTCGCGATGATCACCATTTCCGTCTCGTTGCGGACGAAATCCTTGGATCGGAACAGGGTGCCGAAGATCGGGATCTTCGAAAGACCCGGATAGCCGGACATCGCCTGGCGGATATCGTCACGCACAAGACCTGCGATGACGATCGAGCCGCCCGAGGGCAGTTCGACGCTGGTCGATGCCTGCCTGCGGCGGATGCCGAGAGCGGTGGCGCCCGGAATGGCCTTCTGGCCGATCAGCGACGCAGATCCTTCCAGTGTCGGCTCGGAAACTTCGGTCTCCACCTTGAGGCTGATGCGCCCCGCTGACAGCACGACCGGCCTGAAATTCAGGCGGATACCGTAATCGACTGTGTCATAGGTGCGGGCGACTTCAGGCGCGCCGGTATCCTCGTTTGCCTTGATGCTCTGCTCGCTAAGGACCTTGAAGTCGCCGCCGACATAGAACTTTGCCTGTTCGCCCGAAATGGCAGTAAGGCTCGGTTCGGCCAGCGTGCGCATCACACCGGCCTGCTCCATCGCGCTGATATAGCTTGCGATTGCTGTGCCGCCGATCGTTCCGGTCAGAGCGCCGCTGGTCGCCCAGTCGATCGCACCGCCGAGATTGGTGGGATTGCGGAAGGAGATACCGCCGTCGGTACCGGTCACCGAGCCGTTGAAACCGAGCTGCTTCAGCACCTGGCGGCTGACTTCGGCCACGGTGATCTTCAGCGTGACCTGGTCCTCGCCGTCGATCTTTAGCATGTTGACGACCTGCGACTTCTGTCGATCTTCGCCGAAGATGGCAGCGTCGCCGTTGTTGCCCTGGGCCGTCACGGTGCGCGTTGTCGCTTCACCGCCCGTCAGGAAGACATCGGCCAGGCGTGCGGCCTGCAGCGCGTCCTGCGGGGTCCGCACGGTGCCTGTCAGCACGATGTTGTCGGAAATGATCTCGACGGAAATGTCGGAATCGGGGATGAACCGGCGAAGATGCGCTTCGAGCCCGGAGATGTCCCGCTCGACGGCGAGGTCCAGGCTGACGATCTCTTCGCCATTCGGTCCGAAGATGAAGACGTTCGTCTGTCCGATCTCCTTGCCGAAGATGTAGATGCGGCGCGAGGTCCGCGTCACTGCATCCGCCTTCATGGGGTCGGCCACCAGAATGTCGTGCGCATCGGTCGGAAGATCGACGACGATGGCCTTGTTGAGGCCTAGCTTCAGCGACTTGCGAGCCCCCGGTCCGGCATTGGCGATGCGGACGATGGAGGCGGAAGCCGCTTCCGCCCTGCTTGCCGCTCCGTCGATCATCGCTGCAGGCATACCGGACAAGGCGAGGCAGAAGCTCAGCCCGCCGGCAACCGAAGCCCGAAATTTCTTCCCGATTTCACGCACCTTGCGCTCCTGCTTCACTGGTTGGCCGCGGGCGAGTTGGCCCTGACGATCTCGCCGGATTTGATGACCTGGATGGTCGGAGCGCCGTCGCCGCCGCTCAGCAGATGTTCCGCCGCCTGGGTATCTTCTTCCTGGGCATCGGCTACGCTGCGAAGCGCCAGCTGCAGCCGTTCGGCCATCTGCTGGGCAACCGTGATCACCTTTGCCTGGTCGGGGGTCAGTTCCAGCGTGGCGGTGGTGCCGACGACGGTCTTCGAGCCGTCGTCCTTCTCCTGGATCTGCTGATCGATGGCCAGCACGCGGACATTGTTGAGAATGGTCTCCGTGATCTTGGCGTCGTCGTCGCCTTCACGGACCATGATCACGTCGACGCGGTCGTTCGGCAGGATGAAGCCGCCGGCACCGGTCGCAACCGAGATCTCCGTCGATACCGCCCGCTTTCCTGCGGGGAGCAGCGAGGACATGATCTTGCTGCTGGAATCGGCGATCTTTTCCTGCCGGATCGGCTCTCCGTTGAAGATTGGCATGCGCACGACGGCACCTGCGAGCTTCTCCAGGGCATCGGGCCGACCCTGCTCGGTAATGAAGCCCTCGACGACGTTGCCCTTGGGCCACTCGCTCCAGCCGATCGAATCGGCATTGAGCCGCGCGCCGATCGGAAGGCTTTGCTTGGCGATCAGAACGTTGATGGTCGGTTCGCGTTCGACCACCGGCTGGCTTGCGACGGAGATCTTGTTGCCGCGGGCGAGCTGCAGCGCGAGATAGCCTGCAACACCGGCCGACAAGACGGCCACTGCCAGAATAATGATTCGCGCCGGTTTCATGGTTCGCCCCTGGACGTGCAAGATTGCATCGTCACATTGCGCACCAAATGGTATAATTATGGTTAATGAGTTGCTTAAGGATGTGGTTAACGAAGCGTTGCGCGGTGCACACTATGATACGTTGCCGGGATTTGCCTTCAATCTTTAATTGCAATGGCTAAAGTCGGACGAGAATTCTCAGTCCCGGCGTTCGAAAATCACGCTTTAAGCAAGCCGTCGCGGCCGGCGGCGTCAGTGGAAGGTGGCGAGGGCAGCCTGCATGAGGGGCGATGCCGGATAGGCGACAAAGGCCGCAATGCCGATCGCGATGCCATAGGGCACCTTCTTTTCCGTCAGCAGGTGATCGGGAACCGGCAGGCCGGATGCGAGGATCGTGTTGGAACGGGCGCGCAGCGAGAGCAGCACAAGCGTGAGAAGGCCGCCGAAGACCGACACGTAGAGCAGGTAGGACACCAGCGACGCACTCATTCCGAACCAGACGGAACTCGCGGTCAGAAGCTTCGCGTCACCGCCGCCCATGACGTTCGCAGCGAAGAGCATGAAGCAGACGCCGAAGACCAGAAGGCCGGCAAGAAGATGGAGGCCGATCTGCGCGAGCGTCAGTCCCGCCAGCGGTGCAACAAGAATAAATGACGCGAGAAGAATCGCAGAGACGCGATTTGGTATCGTCATGGTGAGCAGGTCGGATAACGCTGCAATCGCCAGGCAAATCGGAAATACGACAAAGATAGCTGCTTCGGTCATAAGCTCTTCCTCACCTGCCCAGTATTGCCCGACGAAAATTAAGAAATCGCGACCGGCTTTGGATCGCGATGGACCGCTGCGGAAATGAAGAGAGGACCGGCCCCTTGGGCGCGGTCCTCAATATCATGCTACTTTGCGTGTGTAGCGTCTACGGCATCAGCCGGCGGCCGGGATCGCTTTTTCGTCGAGCTTGTCGGACAAGCCGTTGAACGTGTCGTCCAGGGAGCCGCCGAGGGCGCTGGCGCCGCCGATCAGGGCGACGGAGATCAGGGCAGCGATCAGGCCATACTCGATGGCGGTCGCGCCGGATTCATCCTTCAGGAAGCGAGCGAAGATCTTGGTCATGGGAATTTCTCCTAACTCCAGGGTTTTGGTTCAGCACGTCCGACAACTGTTTGCCGTTGTTCGGATGACTGCAACCTACACGGGCCCGATTGCTGGCTGCTTAAGGAAGTCGGTTACTACAGCGTTAACGCAGCTTCCCGAATATCGTGGTAAACAAAGGGGCAACATCGCCGCTAAAATGCGCGCTATCGCTCGCGTGTATACCGGGTATACTGAGCGCGGGTCCATTTTTCTTACTGTTGCGATATCGTTGCCAAGGGGCACTCCCGCAACGCTCGGTGCGACAGGAAGAAAGCTTCAGGCCCTTAAGTCTTCATTCACCATTCGAGTCCATCTTCTAGGCGACCTCAGTTCGGGACATTGCAGATGAGAACCGCTGGCACACTTGCGACCTCCAGGGGCATCCGCCTCGCCATTGGCGCTCTCCTGCTTCCCACCTGTTTGGCGGCAGGCGTCGCCCTTGCCGAAGATGGCGAGATGATGCGGGTCTATATGGATCACGCACGCGTACTGAAGCTCGACCGTCCGGTCAGCAAGGTGATCGTCGGAAACGCCGAAGTCGCCGATGCCACGGTCGCGGACGCCAAAACCATCGTGCTCACCGGCCGCAATTTCGGAACGACCAACCTCGTTCTACTGGACGCGGACGGCAACGCGATCGTGGACGAGCGCATCCTCGTCTCCATCGACGAGGGCAACACGGTTCGGGTCTTCCGCCAGACCGAGCGTTCCGTACTCTCCTGTACGCCGATCTGCGAACAGCACGCCGATCGCGGTACGAATGCGGCCAGCAGCGGTCCCTGACGCATTTTCCACCGTCACGTCCTGCGTGAAAGTGAGAAATGTCTAAAATGCTTCGCTCGCCGCTCACGAAAAATAAACGTTCTATCTTCTAGGCTGGTTGACATGCGTCCCTGCGCAGCCGTTGCGGCCGCCTGACGGGACTGCGCACGGGTCTGTGCGTCGATTGTCCGCGGATGACGGCGCGAGTTTGGGTGGGATGGCGACCATGCTGACGGCATCGAGCGGATTTGGGGAAAGAGCAAGGAGCAAGCTGAAAGGTCTGCTGCGGGAACGCTCGGGCGGATCCGCTCTGCAATTCGCAATCCTGGCCCCGATGTTCTTTGTGGTCGTCTTTGCAACCATGGAAACGGTTGCTTCCTTTGCCGCCGAGCAAGTCCTGGTCAACGCCAACGACAAGATCGCCCGCAAGATTAGAATGGGCGAAATTACCTTCAATACCGGCCAGCCGACCGACGTGAAGGATGAAGCGGCATTCCGCGCCAAATTCTGCGAGGAACTCACCATCATGATGACCTGCACGCTGCAGGAAATCGACATTCCTTCCCGGCTATTCCTCGACGTGCGGAGCGCTCCGAGCTTCGCGGATTTGCCGCCCAACACGGTTCCCCGGACCGGAGATCCGAAGACAGGCCCGCTCGACACGACCAAGTTGAAATTTTCGCCGGGCGGAAAATCCGCGATCAACATCGTCCGCGCCTATTATCGCTGGCCGGTTATCCTGGATTTCATGCGGCCTTACCTTGCGAACCTGCAGGCGCCAGACGGTTCGTTGAGCGACTATCTCCTCGTCGCAACGGCGGTCATCCAGAACGAGGAATATTGATGACGAAGAGCACGAGAACATCGAGTTCAGGCCTGAAGGCTGCTTTCCGCAGACTGATGCGCGCGCGCGATGGAGCGGGTGCTGTCGAGTTTGCCATCGTGATGCCTCTGCTGCTCGTCGGTTACATTGGAGCCTACGAAATCTCCGTCGCGTGGTCCTTCACCTCCAAGGTCGGGCGTTCAGCGGCCACGATCGCCGACGTCGTCGCCCAGGGTGACACCGTATCGACCACATATCTCGACGAGATGCCGTCGATAGCGTCGAACCTTCTGGCACCCTACACTGTCAACAACTACACCCTGAAAATCAGCGGCATCCAGATCGACGACAACGGGAATGCCACGATTGCCTGGTCGCGCAACCAGGCCAAGGGCGTGCCTTACGTCAAGGGCACGACCGTGCAACTGCCCTCGGAAATGACGAAGGTCAAATCCTTCATCGTCAGGACCGAACTGACGATGCCCTACAAGGTGCTGGTGGCCATCCCCGGTGCGACCGCCGAGACGATCAAGTCGATCAATCTCCATCGCACAAGCTACAGCCGTGCGCGATTGGGCAGCACCATCACGTGCGCGACCTGTGGCTGACGCCGATTTTTCTTGAGCCAGTCCCCTCTTCCATGCCATTCCGACCCTAGATAAGCGTTTTTGAGCCGCGGCGCATATAACCTTCCGGAGTGCGTCCGGAGGCCCTGCGCCCGCTGCCAACCCCGATGTCGATAGGTGAAAGATGGCGAGAGCCTTTCTATTCGTGCTGGATTCCTTCGGTATCGGCGGCGGACCGGATGCGGCCGACTTCGGCGACGACGGCGCCGATACGCTCGGCCACATCGCCGAATTCTGCGCTGCCGGTGCCGGCGACCGCGCCGGGCTGCGTCACGGGCCGCTGAAGCTCCCCAACATGTCCGCACTTGGTCTGCTGCATGCGGCCAAAGCTGCCTCCGGGCGATTTCCGGACGGAATGGAAGTGCCTGCCCGCGTCTTCGGCCAGCATGGCGCGGCCAGCGAAGTCTCGCGCGGCAAGGACACGCCGTCGGGCCACTGGGAGATCGCCGGCACGCCGGTGATGTTCGATTGGGGATACTTCCCTGCCGAAGGTGAAGCCTTTTCCGCCGATCTCGTCTCCACCATCTGCGAGCTCGGAAAGGTGCCGGGCATCCTCGGCAACTGCCATGCTTCCGGCACCGACATCATCGCCCGCCTCGGCGAAGAGCATATCCGCACCGGCAAACCGATCTGTTACACTTCCTCCGACTCTGTCTTCCAGATCGCCGCGCACGAACGCCATTTCGGCCTCGACCGGCTGCTGGCCTTCTGCCAGACCGTCCGTATCATCCTGGACGAGTGGCCTGGCGGAAAGGTCGGTCGTGTCATTGCCCGCCCGTTCGTCGGCGAAACCCCGGCAACGTTCGAGCGGACCGGCAACAGGCGCGACTATTCCGTTCCGCCGCCGGAGCCGACCCTGCTCGACCGCCTTGCCGAGGCTGGGCACACGGTGCATGCGGTGGGGAAGATCGGGGATATCTTCGCCCACAAGGGTATCGGCCGGCTGACCAAGGCCAATGGCAACATGGCGCTGTTCGACGCCACGCTCAAGGCCATGGACGAGGCGGAGGCCGGCAGCCTCGTCTTCGCCAATTTCGTCGATTTCGACATGCTCTACGGCCATCGCCGCGACGTTGCCGGCTATGCGGCGGCACTTGAGGCCTTCGACCGGCGCCTGCCGGAGGTGGACCGCAAGCTTCACGCGGGCGATCTGGTGATCCTCACCGCCGACCACGGTTGCGACCCCACCTGGCGCGGCACCGATCACACCCGCGAGCGCGTGCCGATCATGTGCTTCGGGCCGGGTATCCGCTCCCGCCTTCTCGACATCCGCCCGACGTTTGCCGACATCGGCGAGACGATCGCAAAGCATCTCGGCATTCCGCCGGGGCCTCATGGACGCAGCTTCCTGTGACGCGGATGCTGAAAAAGGCGGAGCTCCACTGCCATCTCGAAGGCGCCGTTCCGCCGGCGCTGGCCCTGGCGCAGGCGCGTAGATATGGCGTCTCCACGGACGCCTTCATCAAGGACGGCGCCTATGTCTGGCACGATTTCACCAGCTTCCTCGCAGCCTACGACGCCGTGTCCGGCCTTTTTCGCAGCGAGGACGACTACGCGCTTTTGACCGAAACCTACCTCGACGAATTGGCAGCCGCCGGCGCGATCTACAGCGAACTCTTTGTCTCGCCCGATCATGCGGAGGCCGTCGGCCTTGGCGCAGACGCCTATGTTGCCGGCATCGGCAGGGGGATCGAGGTGGCGCGGGCGCGTAGCGGCATCGAGTGCCGGATGGTCGTCGTCGGATTGAGGCATCGCGGCCCGGAGCGGGTCGAATGGGCGGCGCGGTACGCTGCGGCCGCCCGAAATCCGCTGATTACCGGCTTCAACATGGCGGGGGATGAGCGCCTGGGTGCTGTCGCCGACTTTGCCCGCGCCTTCGATATCGCCCGAAACGCCGGGTTGGGGATCACCATTCACGCCGGCGAATTGAGCGGTGCGTCGAGCGTGCGCGACGCGCTCGACGTCGTCCGCCCGACCCGCATCGGTCATGGCGTGCGCGCCGTCGAGGATCCCGGCCTCGTGACGCGGCTGGCCGACGAAGGCGTGGTGCTGGAAGTGTGCCCAGGCTCCAATGTGGCGCTCGGCGTTTTTTCCGACTTCGTCGCCCATCCGCTCCGCCGCCTGCAGGCGGCAGGCGTGAAGGTGACGCTGAATTCGGACGATCCGCCCTTCTTCAAGACGTCGCTTGAGCGCGAGTACGAGATCGCCTCGCGTGTCATGGGCTTTTCCGACGAGCAACTGGATGCGATGACGAGGACAGCGATCGAGGCTGCCTTCGTCGACGAGGAGACGAGGACACGGCTGCTCGCGCGGCTCTGATCACGCTCGCCGGGGCCGCAACCGGGGATGACGCAATGCCACCGCCTGCAGTCTCTTGCGGGATATGGAGCGAATGTGAAAAAAGAAGGGATCAACCAACATGACGGAAGGTTTGGCCATGGACGGCGTCACAGTCATCGATCACCCGCTCGTGCAGCACAAGCTGACCATCATGCGCAAGAAGGACACTTCCACCGGCAGCTTCCGCCGGCTGCTGCGCGAGATCTCGACGCTGCTCTGCTACGAGGTCACGCGTGATCTCGAACTGACCACCGAGCGCATCGAAACGCCGCTGCAGACGATCGATGCGCCGGTCCTCGAAGGCAAGAAGCTGGTTTTCGCCTCGATCCTGCGCGCCGGCAACGGCCTTCTGGAGGGCATGCTGGAACTCGTCCCCTCCGCCCGCGTCTCGCATATCGGTGTCTACCGCGACCACGAGACGCTCGAGGCCGTCGAGTACTTCTTCAAGGCGCCGGACCTTCTGAACGAACGCCTCATCATCGTCGTCGATCCCATGCTGGCGACCGGAAACTCCGCGATCGCCGCAATCGAGAAGCTGAAGGAGCGCGGCGCCACCAACATCCGCTTCCTGTGCCTGCTGGCCGCACCCGAGGGCATCCGCAATTTCCGCGCCGCCCATCCGGACGTCCCGGTCTATACCGCCTCCATCGACAGCCACCTGAACGAAAAGGGCTACATCATGCCGGGCCTCGGCGACGCCGGTGACCGCATGTACGGTACCAAGTGAGCGCTTTAACGGTCCGTTAGTCACGTCTTTCATTGGGTGTGGCGAAATGGAACGCCCGCGCCGGTTCTTTCTGGTCCGTCAACCCGCGCATGGTCTACTGCCGGCATCCGCCCGGGGAGCCTTCCATTCGGAGCTCGCCCGGGTCGGGGATGATTCCCGAAGGAGATGCCATGTTCGCTCGCAGTCTGTTCGTGGTCGCGGCCGTTGCAGTCGCAGCCGTCTATGTGCCCGGGTTGGCCGGCGCATACCTCGCTCCAGATGAGGGACCGGACAAGGCGAAAACGGCTGCAGCGCAGGCACAACCGGTATCGACCGCACGCTACACCGGTAACCGTGGCGTGACGCTTAAAGCCGACGACAGGGGACATTTCTCCGGGCTATTCACCATCAACGGCCGCAAGGTCGAAGGCATGGTCGATACCGGCGCCAGCATGGTCGCCATCAATCTTTCGACCGCCGAGCGACTTGGTTTTTCCCGGAACAAGCTCGAATTCCGCTATGCCGTTAACACCGCCAACGGCCGGGCGCGGGCCGCCTATGTGCGCCTGGACAGCGTCGACATTGGCACCATCACGGTTTCCAACGTCGGCGCGATGGTGCTGGATGACAAGTCGCTGCACGGAACGCTCATCGGGATGACCTTCCTGAAGGGGCTTTCCTCCTATCAGGTGGACGGCAGCAGCATGCGGCTCATCCGCTGATCCGGCTGACGATCGGATAGTCCGGCAGGGGGGCTGCGTCCTCGATCGTATAAAGGGTGCGCAGACGCGCGGCGCCGGCCTCGGCCTCTTCCTGTGAACGCGCGTGCACGCGACCGAGTTCGTCGCCTTTCTCCAGGTGCGAACCAAGCGGAAGCAAGCGGTCGAAGCCGACGCGGTGGTCGATCGCCTGATCCGGCCTGGTCCGGCCGCCGCCGAGCTCGATCACCGCCAGGCCTATGCCGCGCGTATCGCAGGATGCGACGTAGCCCGCTGTGTCGGCCGTGACCGGCAGGATGACCGGCGCTCTCGCAAGCCAGCGTGACGGCTGGTCCAGCAGCCGTGCAGGCCCGCCGAGCAGGAACACCATCTTCGAGAACGTCTCGGCCGCACTTCCGTCCGCAAGTGCCCGTTGGGCACGCCCATGTGCGGCGGCCGCATCTGCTTCGACACCTGCGCTGACCAGCATCTCGGCGGCCAGAGCGAGCACGACGCGTTCGAGCCGCGTGCCTTTCTTCGCCCCTTTCAGGACGTCGATGCAGTTTTCGACCTCGACCACGTTGCCGACAGCATCGGCCAGGGGCTGGTTCATATCGGTGATCAGCGCCGTCGTCGGCAGGCCGGCACCGTTTGCGACCTCCACGAGCGCGTGCGCCAGCCGTTCCGCATCCGCGCGGCTGGTCATGAAGGCTCCGTTACCGAGCTTGACGTCGAGGACGAGAGATTGCAGGCCGGCTGCAAGCTTCTTGGACAGGATCGAGGCGGTGATCAGCGGAACCGAATCGACCGTCGCGGTGACGTCGCGTATCGCATAGAGCCGCCTGTCGGCCGGCGCCAGCGCAGCACTCTGGCCGACGATCGCGCAACCCGCTTCCCTCACCGCCTTGCGAAAGAGGCTGGGCGCAGGTTCGATCGTGTAGCCGGGGATTGATTCCAGCTTGTCGAGCGTGCCGCCGGTATGGCCGAGCCCGCGGCCGGAGATCATCGGCACGGCCAGCCCGCAGGCGGCCGCGATCGGTGCCAGCATCAGCGAGACGTTGTCGCCGACCCCGCCGGTCGAATGCTTGTCTGCCACCGGCCGGTCGATGTCGCGCCAATCGAGTACGTCGCCGGAATCGCGCATGGCTTCGGTCAGCGCGACCGTTTCGCGTGCATCCATGCCGCGGAACCAGATGGCCATGGCAAAGGCGGCGATCTGGCCCTCGCTTGCGGTGCCATTGGTCAGCGCCCGGATGAAGCCGGAAATCTCCTGCGCCTGGAGCACCTCCCCGTCGCGTTTGCGCCGTATGATCTCCTGCGGCAGCATCGTCAGTAGACTGCGCTGTGCGTGCCGGATTCTCGTCCCTCGAGCACGGCGACGATATCGCCCAGAAGCCCGGAGGCCCCGAAACGGAAGGTGGACGGCATCGCCCAGTCGGGACCGTGGATGGTGGCGGCGAGGTTGAGATAGAGTGCAGCCTCGCCGACGGTCCGCACGCCGCCGGCAGGCTTGAAGCCGACGTTGCGGCCGCTTTCGCGGATTGCGTTGAGCATGATGTCTGCGGCTTCCAGCGTCGCGTTCACTGCTACCTTGCCGGTCGAGGTCTTGATGAAGTCGGTGCCCGACGAGATCGCCAGATGCGAGGCGTTGCGGATAAGGTCGCGGTCCTTCAATTCCCCGGTCTCAAGGATGGTCTTCAGCGTCACAGGCGGCGGGCAGGCTTCCCTGACGGCGCGGATCATCTGCCGCACCGCATCCTCGTTTCCGGCGATCAGCGCCTTGTAGGGGATGACGAGATCGATTTCGTCCGCGCCGTCTGCGATTGCCTGCCGCGTCTCGGTAACGACCGCATCGACCGGAAGGTCGCCGGACGGGAAGTTGACAACGGTTGCAATCCGGATGGCACTGCCGGGGCCGAGCAGCTCTCGCGCCTGCGCGACGAAACGCGGCCAGATGCAGATTGCGGCCGTCGGGCCGAACGGGGTGTTGGCCTGCCGGCACAATGCCTCGATCGCGGCGGCGTCGCAATCGTCGGAAAGGTCCGTCAGGTCGAGCAGCGAAAGCGCCTTGGCGGCGACGAGGCGGGGCGTGGCTTCATTCATCGGCATTCTCTCCGGCCGCGACCATTTCGGCGAGGATGGCGGCGAGCCGCGCCCCGCCGACCGGGGCCATGTCCTTCGTTTCATGGTGGCTGAGTTCGGCCCCGGTCATGCCGGCGCCGTAGTTGGTAATGACGGACGCTGCTGCCACCTTCAGACCGAGGAACCGGGCGATCAGGACCTCCGGCACGGTCGACATGCCAACGGCGTCGGCACCCAGCACCCGCGCCATGCGGATTTCCGCCGGCGTCTCGAAGCTCGGGCCGGAAAACCACATGTAAACACCCTGATGCAGCGGCGTCCCCGTCTTCTGCGCCGCCGCTTCCATCTGCGCCGCCAGTCCGACGTCGTAGGCGTTGGTCATGCCGACGAAGCGGTCGTCGCTTTCCACGCCGATCAGCGGGTGTGCGCCGGAAAAATTGATGTGGTCCGAAATGCGCATCACAGAGCCGGGCGGCATGTCTTCGCGCAGGGAGCCCGCAGAATTGGTCAGGATCAGCGAGGTGACGCCGAGCCCCTTCAGGACCTCGATCGGTCCGCGCATCGCGTTTGCATCACCCTTTTCGTAATAGTGCACCCGACCCGACAGCATGATGACCGGAACGCCGCGCAAGAGGCCGATCACCATCTCGCCGGCATGGCCGGAAACGGAGCTTGCGGGAAAGCTCGGAAGCTCCGAATAGGGAATGCGGACACCGCCTTCCACAGCATCCACCAGCGAGCCCAGACCGGAGCCGAGCACGATGCCGAAACGTGGAGCCAATCCGCCAAGGCGCGGTACAAGGTGGTCGAGCGCAGCCCTCATCCGATGATCTCCGTCTTAAAGCCGTGCGGCAGCAGCTCGTTCATCGTCATGGTCTCCTTCACCCCGGTCTCGTCGCAGAGATAGATGCGCGTCGAAGGCGAGGCAAACTCGGCGATTTTCTGCCGGCAGCCGCCGCACGGCGGGCAGAGTGGCAGCTTTTCGGCGATGACGGCGATTTCGAGGATCTTCTTCGCCCCACCCATGATCATGGCGCCGATCGCCGTCGGCTCGGCGCACCAGCCCTGCGGGAACGAGATGTTTTCGATGTTGGCGCCGGCATAGACCTTGCCGTCATCGGCACGGATCGCAGCCCCCACCGGAAACTTCGAATAGGGCGCATGTGCGAACGCCATGGCGCCGCGCGCCGCTTCGAACAGGTCGTGGGACATGGACTTATCGCTCCTTCACATAGGGGACGCCGCCGGCCTTGGGTGGAATGGCCTTGCCGATGAAGCCGGCCAGCAGAATGACGGTGAGGATATAGGGCAGCGCCTGCATCAGTTGTACCGGCACCTTGCCGATCAGCGGCAGCGGCGTGCTCTGGTAGCGGATGGCAAAGGCATCGAGGAAGCCGAACAGCAGGCAGGCGAACATGACGGGCACTGGCCGCCACTTGGCGAAGATCAGCGCGGCAAGCGCGATATAGCCCTTGCCGGCGGTCATGCCCTTGGTCCAGCCGGCATTGGCGGCGAGCGACAGGTAGGCGCCGGCGATGCCGCACAGGATGCCGCAGCAGATGACGGCGCGGTAGCGCATCCAGATCACCGAAATGCCGGCCGTGTCGACCGCCCCGGGATTTTCTCCGACGGCCCGCAGCCGCAGGCCGAAGCGGGTGCGATAGAGGATCCACCAGCTTGCGGGCACCATCAGGAAAGCGAGGTAGGTCAGCGCCTGGTGGCCGGAGATGAGGTCGGCGTAGATCGGGCCGAGCAACGGTATGCCGCGCAGTTCCTCGGCAAAGGGCAGGTCGATCGCCTGGAAGCGGGCGCCTTCGGAAAGCGCAGGGGTCCGGCCCCCCTGCCGGAACCAGGCTTCGCCGAGGATGACGGTGGAGCCGGCGACGATGAAGTTGATGGCGACGCCCGAGACGATCTGGTTGCCGCGCTGGGTGATCGAGGCATAGCCGTGCACCAGCGACAGGAGCACCGACACGACGACGGCGGCCAGAAGCCCGGCCATCGCCGACTGCGCGACGAAGGCGACACAGCCGGCGGCAAAGGCGCCGCCGAGCATCTTGCCTTCGAGGCCGATGTCGAAGACGCCGGCGCGTTCGGTGAAGAGGCCGGCAAGGGCAGCAAGGATCAGCGGCGTCGAAAGCCGCACCGTCGACTGCGCGAGTTCAAGGAAGAGCTGAAAATAGTCCACGATCATGCCCCCTTGACGGCTGCTTGCGTGCGCCCGCGGCCGGAAAACGCGAGCACGGCACGGGTGATGGCGGGGCGGAACATGTGCTCCAGCGCTCCCGCGAACAGGATCACCAGGCCCTGAATGATGACGATCATGTCGCGCGAGATCGAGGGCATCTCGAAAGCGATCTCGGCGCCGCCCTGGTAGAGGACGCCGAACAGGATGGCTGCCGGGATGATGCCGGCCGGGTGCGAGCGGCCCATCAGCGCTACCGCGATGCCGACGAAGCCGGCCCCCTGCACGAAGTCGAGCTGCATGCGGTACGTCTCGCCCATGATCGGGTTCAGGGCCATCATGCCGGCGAGCGCACCTGATATCATCATGGTGATGACGATGATGCGAGCCTCCTTGATGCCGGCGTAGCGGGCAGCCGAAGGGCTGTGGCCCATGGTGCGCATCTCATAGCCAAGCTTCGTCCGCCAGATCAGCACCCAGACACCGAAGCTTGCAGCCAGTGCCAGCAGGAAGGTGACGTTGAAGGGCGAGGTGCCGACGCTCAATCCGAAGATCGCCATCAGCCAGTCGAGCTTCGGCAACTGTCCGCCGGCGTCGAACGTGCGCGTTTCAAGCGACATCGAGCCCAGCGGTTTCAGCACCCGGTTGAGCATGTAGTTCATCAGGCTCGCGGCGATGAAGTTGAACATGATGGTGGTGATGACGATATGGCTGCCGCGCTTGGCCTGGAACCAGCCGGGCAGGAAAGCCCAGGCCGCACCGAACAGCGCAGCACCCAGGATCGCAACCGGAAAGACCACGTACCATGGCATGAACCGGTCGAGCCAGAGGCAGGCGAGCGCGACGCCGATGCCGGCGACATAGGCCTGGCCCTCGCCGCCGATGTTGAACAGACCCGCATGGAAGGCGACGGCGACGGCCAGTCCCGTGAAGATGAAGGTGGTGGCGTAGTAGAGCGTGAAGCCGATATATTCGCCGCGCCCGAAGGCGCCGTTGAGCATGTGGTAGGCCGCTTCCAGCGGACTTTCGCCGACGAGCAGCACGACCAGGCCCGCGACGGCAAAGGCGACGACGAGATTGACGAGCGGGATGAGGCCGTATTCGACCCAGCCCGGCAGTTTCGCGTAAGGGGTGCTCATTCGGCGGCCTCCTTCGGGCCTTCCACACCGGCCATCAACAGGCCGAGATCGCCTTCGGAGGCATCGGGCTTGCGTTCGCCGACGACACGGCCGGCAAACATCACGAGGATACGATCGGACAATGCCCTGATCTCGTCGAGCTCGACAGAGACGAGCAGCACGGCCTTGCCCTGGTCGCGCATCTCGATGATTCGCTTGTGGATGAACTCGATCGCGCCGACGTCGACGCCGCGGGTCGGCTGACCGATGATCAGCACGTCCGGATCGCGCTCCATCTCGCGGGAAAGCACGATCTTCTGCTGGTTGCCGCCCGAGAAATTGGCGGTCTTCAGCCGAGAATTCGGCGGGCGGATGTCGTACTTCTGGATGTTGGCTTCCGCGTCCGCCCGGATGGCGTCGATGTCGAGAACGAAGCCTTTGCGGTATTTCGGATCGTCGTGATAGCCGAGGATGGCGTTCTCGCTCTCCTCGAACTTCAGGACAAGGCCGACATGATGACGGTCTTCCGGGACATGGGCGAGCCCCCGCTGACGCAGCTCGGCCGGGTCGGCCTGGCCGGTGACGTCGATCGCCTCGCCGTTCAAATGCACATTGCCTGACACGGCACGGCGAATGCCCGATATCGCCTCCAGCAGCTCCGACTGGCCATTGCCGGCGACGCCCGCAATGCCGACGATCTCGCCGGCGCGCAGTTCGAAGGAGACGTCGTCGACCATGGTCACGCCGCGGCCGTCGCGCACGGTCAGGTTCTTTACCGAAAGCTTAACGTCGCCCGGATGTGCCTCACCTTTTTCGACGCGGAGCAGCACCCGGCGACCCACCATCAGCTCGGCCAGTTCCTCAACAGAGGTCTTCGCGGTCTCGCGCGTCGCCACCATCTCCCCGCGGCGCATGACGGACACCTCGTCGGTAATCGCCATGATCTCGCGAAGCTTGTGGGTGATGAGGATGATTGTTTTTCCCTGGGCCTTCAGCTGCTCGAGGATGCGGAACAAATGGTCAGCCTCGGCCGGCGTCAGCACGCCCGTCGGTTCGTCCAGGATCAGAATGTCGGCCTTGCGATAGAGGGCTTTGAGGATTTCGACGCGCTGCTGCAAGCCTACCGGCAGTTCCTCGATCACGGCGTCCGGGTTGACGTCGAGCGCATATTCCCTCTCCAGCCGTTTCAGTTCGGCCCTGGCCTTGGAAATGCCGGCGTTCAGGATCCAGCTCTCCTCGGCCCCCAGCATGACGTTCTCCAGCACGGTGAAGTTCTCCACGAGCATGAAGTGCTGGTGGACCATACCGATGCCGGCCGTGATCGCCGTGTTGGGGTCGCGGATGTCGATGGCGCGGCCGTCGACCAGGATCTCGCCGCGGTCGGCCTGATAGAAGCCGTAGAGGATCGACATCAGCGTCGACTTGCCGGCGCCGTTCTCGCCGATGATGCCGTGGATGGTCCCCTTCCGGACCTTCAGGTTGATGTCCTTGTTGGCATGGACGAGGCCGAAACTCTTGTCTATGCCTTTCAGTTCGATTGCCAATTCACCCATGACGATCCGTTGTTCTTGTGTGCCGAGGCCGTCTGCCTGTCGGAACCGACCGGCCCGGCTTTGGCGATTTCGCCGCGCCATTGGACGTGTCGTCCGCGCTTCAGTCTTGTTTCTTCCACAGCACTTGTCCAGCATCATTGCGGCCGGCGCCGTCATTCGCTAGGGCGTCTCCTGCGACGATGAACGGCTCCAGATCGAACGCACAGAAGCGGAAGGCTGCCTGAACGATGACCAATCCCCAGAACCCCGCCGCCGACAGCATCGGCCGCATGGCCGCTCTCGAAGAGCGTATCGCCCATCAGGACCGGACGATCGAGGAACTTTCCGACCAGTTGGCGGAGCAGTGGAAGGTAGTGGAGCAGATGCGTACCAAGCTGGACCATCTGGCCGAGCGCTTCCTCGTCGTTGAGGAGAATTCGCTCGAGGCTCCGGCCATCACCCGCCCGCCGCACTATTGATGCCGTCGAAACGCAAGAAAAGCCCGCCGGATTCCTGCGGAAGCCGGCGGGCGCTTCATTTCAACGGCAATCAGTAGGGGCAGGATTCGTCCGACATGTAGTCGTGGACGGTCACCGTACCGGCAATGATGTCAGCCGTCGCCTTGTCGACCGCGGCCTTCATCTCAGGCGTGATCAGCGCGGCGTTGTTGTCATCCATCGCGACGCCCACGCCCTGTTCCTTCAGGCCGAGCACGTTGACGCCAGGCGTAAACTTGCCGTCGTTGGCCGACTTGAAGGCATCGTAGACGGCGACGTCGACGCGCTTCAGCATCGAGGTCAGCACCTTGCCCGGATGCAGCATGTTCTGGTTGGAATCCACGCCGATGCCGAGCTTGCCCGCATCCGCTGCGGCCTGCAGGACGCCCACGCCGGTTCCGCCGGCTGCGTGGTAGACGACGTCCGAGCCCTGGTCGAACTGTGACTTGGCGATCTCGCCACCCTTGACCGGGTCGTTCCAGGCGTCAGGCGTGGTGCCGGTATAGGCTTCCAGAACGTTGACGTCTGAGCCGGTCGATTTCGCGCCGCCGATATAGCCACAGGCGAACTTGTGGATCAGCGGGATGTCCATGCCGCCGACGAAGGAGACGGTCTTGGACTTCGACGCCATTGCGGCCATGATGCCGGCGAGCCACGACCCTTCCTCTTCCTTGAAGACGACTGAGCGGACGTTCGGCTTGTCGACGACCATGTCGATGATCGCGAACTTGGTGTCCGGATATTCGGCCGCGACCTTTTCGAGCGTGGCGGCCCAGGAGAAGCCGGCCATCACGATCGGGTTGTTGCCGTCGCCGGCGAAGCGGCGCAAGGCCTGCTCGCGCTGGGCGTCGTTGGCGATCTCGAAGTCGCGGTATTCGATGCCGGTCTCTGACTTGAATTTTTCGGCGCCGTTGAAGGCTGCTTCGTTGAAGGATTTGTCGAATTTGCCGCCGAGGTCGTAGATGATCGCCGGCTTGATGTCGGCCGCAAGCGCCGTCGCCGACATGGCCGCCGTGGCAAGGAAAGTGATCAAGGTTTTTTTCATCGTGCAGCCCTGTTGCTATTGATTTTTTTGGGTCCTCCCGCACGTCCCATAAAGTGACTGTCTGCGGAGTGCCAACCCTGTTCCCTAGGATCAGACGCGGCGATCCTTGCACGGCGGCAGCAAAATTTCACGACAATTTTTTCAAGTGGTAAAAAAACGTTGCGGGCCTGACAGGCCCGCAATTTGCATATCTTTGAAGAGGTTTCGCTGCGTTATCCGATGGCGCAGGAGACGCCGGTGCCGCGCAATCCGCAGTATCCGCCGGGGTTCTTGGCAAGATACTGCTGGTGGTAGGGCTCCGCGAAATAGAACGCGCCGGCAGGGGCGATTTCCGTGGTGATTCGGCTTCCGTGGCCGGCCGCGTCGAGCGCCGCCTGATACTGGTCGCGCACCTTCAGCGCGATCTGCAACTGCTCGTCGTCTGAGGCGTAGATCGCCGAACGATACGTCGTGCCGATATCGTTGCCCTGCCGCATGCCCTGTGTCGGATCGTGCTGCTCGAAGAAAACCTTCAGAAGCGCCTCTAGGGAAATGATCTTGGGATCGTAGACGACGCGGACGACTTCCGTATGGCCGGTCAGCCCCGTGGTGGTCTCCTGGTAGGTCGGGTTCGGGGTGAAGCCGCCGGAGTAACCGACCGCGGTAACGTAGACGCCGGGGATCTGCCAGTAGAGCCGTTCTGCGCCCCAGAAGCAGCCAAGGCCGAGCAGGATGCTGCGGGTGTTATCGGGATAAGGCTCCTTCAACGGGTTGCCGTTGACGAAGTGCGTCTCAGCCGTCGGAATGGGTTCCGGCCGGCCGGGCAGGGCGCCGTCAGGCGAAGGCATTGTCGTCTTCTTGTTGAACATGTCGATCAGGAACACGCGAGATACTCCTTTCAGGCCCGGACTCCGGGCCTTTTCATACGTGAGAAAGATACAAGTCCGGTGGCCTTGCCTCGGATCGTCTCTCGTTCAGGCGGTGAAGCGGCCCGCGAACGGTCGGCGCTTGTAACCGATCATCCACAAGAGCAGCGCCACGGCCAGCAGCACGATCGCCCCCGGCTGCGACAGCACCCACAACGCCGCCGGGTCCCAGAGCATTGGGTGCACCCGGTTCATGAGCGTGTCGGCGACGAACGCGATCGATTCGGGGCTGGCGGCACTCCAGGCGACCGCGAGCGGCGTCAGGATGGGGGCGGAGGCTGCAACCGACTGGATGGCATCCAGCGTCGCAGCCATGATCGCCAGCACCAGCACGCCGAGGCTGAGCATCCTGAAAACGAAGCGTATCATCGTGGTGTCACTCCGGGAGAGGCGGGGGAGGGCCGGCCGGTTCCATGCTTCTGCACATAGATAAGGGGCGCTGTGTCCCGTTGCAATCGCTCGCACTTTCGCTTCTTGAGGAGCACGTCAAATTTCTGTCAGAAAGCGGTTGATCCCGCCGCCATCATCGGTATATATCGCGCCGTCCCGCTAACTGGAAACAGCCTGGCGGTCCGCGCCGGATTGACCACCGGCCGTCAGCGGATGGACAGGTGGCCGAGTGGTTGAAGGCGCACGCCTGGAACGCGTGTATAGGGGAAACTCTATCGAGGGTTCGAATCCCTCTCTGTCCGCCATTTTCTCAAAGGCCCACGCCGGGCACCACACAATCGGCCCTCGCTCAGCAAATCCTCCTGCGGTCACAGCACGCTGCCTGATTGCTATCGCTGCGTGCGCAGATTTCCCAAGCCCTCACGGGCACCATGATTCGCGCTGGCCGGTCCAGGGACGGGCATAGCCACGGGCCACGAGCACATCGCCAATCGACTTTCCGTTGCGAACGACGATGCGCAGCTTGCGGCCGTACTGGTCCTCGTCGATCGGCTTCCATGCCGCAAGTTCGAAAGCGCCGGCATTGAGCAGCACGCGAAGCGCTTCCTTTGCGTCGCCGCCCAGATTGCGCTCCCGGTCGCATTTGGCTTCCTTCGTCGCCGGAACATAGATGCCCGCCAGCCGGATCTTCGCTCCGTGATAGACGAAATTGCCCCCGTCGATGACGCAGTTGTCCTGCTTTATCCCGCAATAGAAGAAGGCCGTCCCGCCTGCGGTCTGGCTGGACGGCGCGGGAATCGGCTGCGGCGACAACAGCGGCCTCGTGTCGGGGGTCGGTGCCGCGGATGCGGGCGTCGGCGGGCGCTTTTCAGTCGTTTCGGCCAGCTTTTGCGGCACGCGATGCGGCGGCTCGGCCGGCTTGGGCCGTGTGGCCGGCTGCTCGGTGAGGCGAATCGTATTGCCGGGCCGAACCAGGCTCGTCAGGCCATCCAGATTCTCGCGTGCAACGATCGCGGCGACAATCGCGACACCCAGGGCGTACCAGGGCCACATGCGCTGCCGTGCCGACGACGGCTTGCGGGTTCCGGACGAGCGGCGTTTTCGCGGTTTTTTGGAGGGCATGTTCTATTCCGGAATCGCTTGCTGATCTGCTGCGGTAAGTAGGCCCGCTTCGTCCTGGATGTCAAAGCGGCGCGCGTTGCGAGGCTATCGGAAGGCCTGCAAGGCCTCTCCATGTCAGGCGTATACTTTTCGTTACTTTTCCCGTTCAAACTTTTTTGTTCATCTGGCGTTCATAAAAGGCCGGTGCGGAGCAGCGCATTGGGATAGTCTGTGTGCTGAAAGGAGGGCCGCCATGATTCGCACCACCCTGTCCGTGACGGTTTTTGTCACGTTCGTCGCCGTCATGTTCGGACTGGCTTTGGTTCCCGAGATGGTCGACCACTACACCATGTCCGGCCAGGCCGATCAGGTCGCCGTCGTCGAGTAATACGGAACAACGCCTGCAACCAAACGCCCGGCTTTGATTGAACGGCAGCGGCATTGCGCGCGCTGCGGGCTATCGAACGATCTAGCTGCTCGATAATTCGAGCTAGATTGTGGAATTCCACTTGGCGCAAACAATGATTGCACCTAAGCTTTTCTGCGTGGCGCCGGCGTCACCTCAGAAAATGCCCCAACCTGTACCTCCCGGCGCCCCGCACAGCGCCGGGTTCTTCTTGTCTGCTGGCTGGTTCATTCCAGCGCACGCGAACTGCGGGCACATTTGGCGGTTGCAGGAACTTCCGCCGTTTCCGACCGTTGTTCGGCATGTGTGGCAAGAGGGCTTGCCGCCGTATAGGGATCGGAGGCCGGCAACCCAAGTTGCTCTATGGCGGGGCAGTGCCTGTCTTCCGATCGGTTTCAACATGGAAAGGGAGATCACCCATGGCAGAGTTGGATGCCCAGACGCAGCTTGCGAGCCTTCGTGAGGAGATCGACAAACTGCGGAAGGAAATGTCTGCCCAGGCGAGCGAAGTGGTGGATGAAGCGCGCGACCGTGCCGGTCGGGCCGGAAAGTCCATGCGTGCTGCGGCCCGTCACGGCGCGGGATATGTGCGTTCGGAGGGAGCGGCTGTGGCAGATGCTGCCCGGGAACATCCCGCCGCGGTCTCCACGCTCGTCCTTGTCGCTGGCCTTGCCGGCGTCGCCGTCGGATTTCTGCTGGCATCGGCCAGCGAACAGCCGTCTCGCAGCAGCCGCTACTGGCGTTGAGGCAACCGAACGGCCGGCTGCGATCAAGATCGGTCGCACGGGTGCTGCCGGCCGCATATTGCGGCCGGCAGATGTCAGCGTCGGCGCAAGCCGAAAAGATAGCCGACGAGTGCCGCGCCGAAGAGCGCGCCGAGCGGATTGGCAGCGACCGCGACACGCACTTCCTCCCGCACCGAATTGACGCGCGAAACCGCATATTGCCCGGTGTTCTCGGCGATCAAGCCAAGGGTATCGCGCAGCTGCGCCACTTCGGCCTTCAGAATTTCCAACTGTTCCGTGATTGCCGCCTTCGCCGCCTCCGCATTGGCGTCGGCAGTGTATGCGCCGAGGTTATCCTCGACGGTCTTGTCCGAATTCTTGGAAGTTTCGACAACGCCGAGCGGCGCGCGGCGGCCTGGCTGCTTTTCATCTGCCATTGCAATTCTCCTGGGTGCAGTACGTTATCCTGAATGAACTAGAGATACCTGTGTCGGGTTCCCCAAAAAGGCAAATCATTCCGCACGGTGCCTTGTTTGCGGATCTGCGCCTTCCGTTAACGATTTGTTCACCAAACCCGCCGATGCTGAGGCCATCTAAGCTGCACCACTTCTGTCACACGGCTGTAACCGTGAGCTCTTAGAAGGTGTGTACGAGGCGCTCGACACGACGCGCCGAAGAGTTTCGGTTCGTTCTCGCTGACCACGGATGTACTGGCAGCAGACGGATCGCTTCCCGCCACAGGCGGGGATGAGGAAGCGGGGCAAGTCCCCGCTTTTTTCATTTTGCGCGGGAGTGGATCGCGCCATCCGCTTCCGCTACCCATTGCAGCTGAAGATGCCGTGCATCCGCCCCGTCCGCTCCCTTCTCCCGTCGCTTGCGCCCGTTCCATGACCGATACTGCAACGAACGTCATTCCCCTCTTTGCACTTATTCTGCTCGGATGGGTGCTCGTGAAGGTGAAGTATCTCAAGCCCGCTGTCGGCGAGGCGCTCGGGGAGTTCGTCTTTAGGGTTGCAGTCCCGGTGCTGCTGTTCAGGACGATCGCCGAGGCGACATTCGAAGGCGATTCCCCCTGGCGCATCTGGGTGGCCTATTTCGGCGGGGTCGCGGTGACCTGGGCGATCGCCCATCTGGTGGCAACGCTCGTCTTCCGGCGCGATCGCCGTTACGGCGTGCTGGCAGGTGTGTCCTCGGCCTTTGCCAACACCGTCTTCATCGGGCTGCCACTGGTTTCCCGCATCGTGGGCGACGACGGCCTGGTGGCGATCTCCGTTCTCCTGTCGGTACATCTGCCGGTGATGATGATCGCCGGCTCGGTATTGATGGAACTGGCGGAGCGCAAGGAGGGGACACGTCCTGCGCAGAGCGCCGCCAGCCTCGTGCTCGGGCTCAGCCGCAGCCTGGTGCGCAACCCGCTGGTCATCGGCCTTACTTGCGGCGCATTGTTTCATCTCTTTGGCGTGCCCCTGCAAGGCCCCGCCAAGATCGTCGTGGATCAGCTTGCCTCGATCGCGGCGCCGGCAGCCCTTGTCTCGATCGGTATGGCGTTGGTGAAGTACGGCCTTCGCGGCAATGTGGCTCCGGCCATGGTAATGTCGGCCTTCAAGCTCTTCCTGCTGCCCGCGTGCGTCTTCTTTGCCTGCCGCCTCGTGGGTCTGGATCAGGACTGGACGACCGCGATCGTGCTGACGTCGGCCGTTCCGACGGGCGTCAACGCCTGGCTGCTGGCCAACCACTTCAATGTCGGGCACGCGCTGGCGTCCTCGACGATAACAATGTCGACCATGGCGGGTGTCGTCAGCGTCTCGTTCTGGGCGTGGCTTCTGGGGGCGTAAGCCGGCCACGGCAGTGCTTTCTCCGTGCCGTGCGCACGGGGCGGAGGTGTGACCCGGCGCCCTTGCCGCTTCGGCAAGCGCGGGTGTTCGCGGCCCGCAGAGGCCTCAAACAAAAAACCCGGCCATTGGCCGGGTCTTAAAATCGAGTGTCAGGCAGGATCACTGCGCGGCGGGTGCAGGCTCCGCTGCGGGTGCCGCACCTTCGGCCGGTGCCGGGCTCTCGGCGGCGGGCTCAGCCGCAGCGCCTTCCGCAGACGGGCTCGGCAGCGGGGCCGGATTGTCGGAAAGCGAACGCAGGTAGGCGATCAGGTTGGCGCGCTCGTCGTCCTTCTTCAGACCGGCAAAACCCATCGCCGTCCCGGCAATGTACTTCTTCGGCGCCGCCAGGAAGTGGTTCAGGTGGTCGAAGTCCCAGACCTGCTTGCCGCCCTCTGCAAAGGTCTTCATTGCTGCGGAGTAGCTGAATCCTTCATGCGCGGCGATCGGGCGGTTCACGATGTCCCAGAGATCGGGGCCGACCTTGTTCGGTCCGCCCTTCTCTCCGCTATGACAGGCCTGACACTTCTTGAAGACCGCTTCGCCGGCCGAAGCGTCGGCCGATGCGAGAAGCGTCGCGATCGGGGTCGTTGCCGCCTCGGCAGCACCCTCCGCGCCGCCCTCGGTCGTCCCTTCCGCTGCAACGATCGTGAACCCTTCCTTCTCGGGGGCAGCCGAATGGAAGATGCCCTCGGAGGCGATTGACACCGACATCAGCACGAAAATTGTGCCAAGCAGGGCGCCCACGCCCATATTGATATAAGGGTTCATCCTCAGCTCCCACGAAACGGCACTATTATGCCGATAGTCTTGAATTTGCGCGGAACCTATGTCTTTTGCTGCTTCGTTGCAACAGTCATTGTGCGCCCGGCACTGAGACGTTTTGACACTTTATGCGCGATTTCTGAAGGGCTACGAATGAATCCCCCGAGTTTCGACGAGACGCTTGTCCTGATCCCGGCCCGCATGGCCTCCACCCGCCTTCCGGGCAAGCCGCTTGCCGACATTTGCGGAGCGCCGATGATCGTGCAGGTGGCACGGCGCGCCGCGGAATCCGGGACCGGTCGCGTGGTCGTAGCCGTCGATCACCAGGAGACCTTCGACGCGGTGGCGGCGGCAGGCTTCGAAGTGGTCATGACCAGGGTGGAGCACCAGTCCGGCTCCGACCGGATCCACGAAGCGCTGCTGAAGTGCGACCCGGACGGTCGGGCCAAGGTGATCATAAACGTGCAGGGCGATCTTCCGACCATCGATCCGGCAACAATCCGCGCCGCGCTGAACCCGCTCGCCGACCCGGCGACGGACATTGCGACGCTGACGACCGAGATCATCGATGCGGAGGAGAAGACGAACCCGAACGTGGTCAAGGTCGTGGGCTCGCCGATCGGAGGGAACCGGTTGCGCGCTCTTTATTTCACCCGCGCAACCGCCCCGTACGGCAATGGGCCGCTCTATCACCATATCGGCCTCTATGCCTATCGGCGTAAGGCGCTGGAGATGTTCGTCTCGCTGCCGCCTTCGACCCTCGAAAAGCGCGAGTCCCTGGAGCAGTTGCGTGCGCTCGAGGCCGGCCTTCGCATCGACGCCGAGATCGTTGACACCGTTCCGCTCGGTGTCGATACTCCCGCCGATCTCGAAAAGGCCCGCAGGCTGCTTGCGGCCGCGCCCCTCTGATGGACCGTCCCATGATACAGAAGAACAACAAGATCGCCTTCCAGGGCGAGTTTGGCGCGAATTCCGACATGGCCTGCCGGGACATGTTTCCGCAGATGGAGCCACTGCCCTGCCAGACCTTCGAGGAAGCCTTCCTCGCGGTCGAGAACGGCGATGCCGATCTCGCCATGATCCCCATCGAGAACACGCTTGCAGGGCGGGTCGCCGACATCCATCATCTCCTGCCGGAATCGCGCCTGCACATCGTCGGCGAGTATTTCATGCCGATCCGCTTTCAGCTGATGGTGCTGCCGGGCGTGACGAAGGATGAGGTCCGCACGGTGCACAGTCACATCCATGCGCTCGGCCAGTGCCGGCGGATCGTGCGCATGAACGGCTGGAAGCCGGTGATCGCAGGCGACACGGCGGGCGCGGCAAAGCTCGTTGCTGAAAAGGGTGACCGCAGCATGGCGGCGCTCGCGCCCCGACTGGCCGCCGATCTCTACGGTCTGGAGATCATCGCGGAAAACGTCGAGGACTCCGAAAGCAACGTCACCCGCTTCGTCGTGCTTGCGCGCGAAGCCGACGTGCCGGCGCGTACGAAGCCCGACGAGGTGATCGTCACGACATTCGTTTTCAACGTGCGCAACATTCCTGCCGCGCTCTACAAGGCGCTGGGCGGCTTTGCCACAAACGGCATCAACATGACGAAGCTGGAAAGCTACCAGATCGGCGGCAAGTTCTTTGCCACGCAGTTCTATGCCGACATCGAGGGGCACCCCGACGACGCCAACCTGCGGCGCGCGCTGGAAGAGCTGCGGTTTTTCTCCGAGAAGGTTCGCATCCTCGGCAGCTACCGCGCCCATCCGATGCGCCTCAGCATGTGAGGCGCGCCCGGCTCGTTACGGCGGGCCGGCCGCAGGCGCCGGCGCCGTCAGGTGGCCTGTTCAGGCGGGCCAGTCCAGCCAGTCGCGCATCAGAAGGTGGGCGATTGCGCCCTTCGGCGGCGAGGTGGTGGCCCCCGTCACGGGATCGGTGCTCGCCGTCCGCGCCAGCATCGCAGCGGTCTCCTCCCGCGTGAACCAGCGGCAATCTTCCAGTTCCTGCTCGTCGCGATGGATGTCGAAGGATTTCGCTTCGCCGTAGCAGCCGATCATCAGCGAGTGCGGCATCGGCCAGGGCTGGGAGGCGTGGTAGCGCACCCGTCCGAGGCGGATGCCGGATTCCTCCAGCGTCTCCCGACGAACGGCGTGCTCGATCGTTTCCCCCGGCTCGACGAAGCCGGCAAGGCATGAATACATTCCTTCAGGAAAATGGGGCGAGCGGCCGAGCAGGCAGCGATCACGCTCGGCATCGATCGCCAGCATGATGACGACCGGATCCGTGCGCGGGAAAGTCTGGTGCCCGCAGCCGTTGCAGACCCGTCGGTAGCCGCCGATCTCCATGCGGGTCGGAGAGCCGCATTTGCCGCAGAAGCGGCTGTTGCCGTTCCAGGTCAGAAGCGCTGAAGCTTGCGCAAATTGTCCGAGCAGGTCGTCGTCCAGCATCTGCTGGCGGTAAAGCGTACGGCCGTCGGAGGCCCTGAGCGGCTCGTGCAGCGTGTCGGGATCGGCACGGACCGGAATGGCCAGCCGCGGCTCGCCATTCTTCAGGTAGCCCAGCAGGATCGCTTCGTCGACGATCGGATCGAGACCGGCCAGTTCGTAAGGCGCAAAGAGCGGATCGATGATCTTTTCGTCGTGCTTGACGACGAGCTTGCCGCCGGCCAGCGCAAATGCGTGCACGCCTTCGGTGTCGAATGCGCGCGCGACGCAGTCATCCGCGCGGTACTCCGAACGCCGGTCCAGGCTGTTCTCGGCGAAGGCGACCATGGTGCTGGGTTCGGCGTGCGGCAGGTGCAGGTCGAAGATCGAGGATTTCATGAGTTCAGATGTTCCAGCAGTGTCTTGGTGAAGATGGCCTTCCTCTCGTCCGTCCAGCTTTCGGCCGTGCCGAAGCCCCAGACCGGGCCGGGCCAGTTCGGGTCGCCCTCGCTGCGGGCGATCACATGGATGTGCAGCTGACGGACGATGTTGCCCAGCGCGCCGACATTGATCTTGGTGGCGCTGGTCGCCCGCTTCAGGGCGTCCGCCACCAGGTTGATCTCGAAGGTCAGCATCGTCTGGTCGAGCGGCGTGAGGTCGAAAATCTCGCAGGCGTCGGCGCGCTGGGGTACGAGCACGAGCCAGGGCCAGCGGGCGTCCTTCATAAGGCGCAGTTCGCAAAGCCCGATCTGCGTCACAAGCTCGCTGTCTCGACCAAGCCGCTCGTCCACCTCGAATGCGTTCAAATCCGTCGCTCCCGTCTTTGCTCCGCGCCCCTCTGACTCATGCCACGCCTTCGCCCCCGCACCAATAGTTTTTTGGCAGGCCGGCTTGCATTCTCGCCCAATATTGCCGATATGGAGGTCGGGAGGTTGGTGGTGGACGAGCCACTCGCCAACCGGGTCAGGTCCGGAAGGAAGCAGCCCTAACGAGCCCCGGCACGGGTCATCGTGCCAGCCTCCCACCCAACGTCCTGTCCTGTCGGGACGCCATTTTCAAGCGATGCGGCAGGGGCGATGAGCGACGACACTCCACTTCCGTCAGGTGATAAACCCGCCGCATACCGGGTTCTGGCGCGCAAGTACCGTCCCAAGGATTTCACGGACCTGATGGTCGGCCAGGAGCCGATGGTCCGGACACTGACCAACGCCTTCGAGACCGGCCGCATCGCGCAGGCCTACATGCTGACGGGCGTTCGCGGGGTCGGCAAGACGACGACCGCCCGCATTCTTGCCCGCGCGCTGAACTACAAGACCGCCGAGATCGACCGTCCCACCATCGACCTGAAGGTGCCGGGCGAGCATTGCCAGGCGATCATGGAAGGCCGGCATGTCGATGTAATCGAGATGGATGCCGCCTCGCACACCGGCATCGACGATATCCGCGAGATCATCGAGCAGGTGCGCTATCGCCCGGTCTCGGCGCGCTACAAGGTCTATATCATCGACGAGGTGCACATGCTCTCGACGCAGGCCTTTAACGGCCTGCTGAAGACGCTCGAGGAGCCGCCGGAGCATGTGAAGTTTATCTTCGCCACGACGGAAATCCGTAAGGTGCCGATTACGGTGCTGTCGCGCTGCCAGCGCTTCGATCTGCGCCGCATCGCCGCCACCGATCTCGTCGGACTTTTCTCCACCATCCTTGGAAAGGAAGGCGTGCAGGCCGAGCCCGATGCGCTCGCCATGATCGCGCGTGCCGCCGAAGGCTCCGCGCGTGACGGCCTGTCGCTGCTCGACCAGGCGATCGCCCATGGCGGCGGCGTCGTCGAGGCGGCCGCGGTGCGTTCGATGCTGGGCCTTGCCGACCGCGCCCGTATCGTCGACCTCTTCACGCATGTGATCCGTGGCGACGTCGCAGCCGCGCTGGCCGAATTCTCCGCGCAGTACGAGGCCGGCGCCAGCCCGCCGGTCGTGCTGACGGACCTTGCCGATTTCACGCACCTCGTGACGCGAATGAAATATGTGCCCGACGCGGCAGGCGACCAGTCGCTGAGCGAGATCGAGCGCGTGCGCGGCGCCGAACTGGCGCAGAGCGTTGCCGTCACCGCCCTGTCGCGCATCTGGCAGATGCTGCTGAAGGGGATACCGGAGACGGAATCCTCAAGCCGCCCCGCAGGAGCTGCGGAAATGGTGCTGATCCGGCTGGCGCATGCGGCCCACCTTCCTTCGCCGGAAGATGCCGCGCGCCGCCTTGCGGAGCTTGCCAACGGCGGCGGTAACGCAAATGGCCAGCGCCCGTCGTCCGGACCGGCCTATTCGGGCGCTGCGTCCGCGTCGACGTCCGTTTCGGCAGTCTCGCGCGGTCCCGATCAGCCGAGCATGCGCTCGGGCGGCGGCGCGACGATGCTCCGGGCGGTGCCGGCAAGCGACCAGCAGCCGCAGGCGACGATCCAGCCTTCTCCGCAACCGGCGGAGGCAGCACCCGCGCCGAAAGTGCCGGTCGCCTCGCTTGAGGATATTTCCGAGCTCTGCACGAAGAACCGTGACATCCGCCTTCGGGCACTGCTTCGCAATTTCGTCCGGCCGGTGAAGTTCGAGCCGGGACGCGCCGAGATCGGCCTTGCCGAGGATGCGCCGAAGTCGCTTGTCGGCGACCTGCAGCGTCGCCTGGAGGAATGGACGGGCATCCGCTGGATGGTCATCGTGTCGCGCGAGGCCGGTGGCCTGACGCTGGCCGAAGCCGAAGCCAAGGCGCAGGAGGCGCGCGTCGCCGACGCGCGCCAGGACCCGGACGTCGCTGCCATCCTCCAGCGTTTTCCGGGCGCCAGGATCACTGACGTGCGGATCAAGCCGCCGGAGGTCGAGAACGAGACGGTCGAGGTCGCCGCAGTGGCAGAGTCCGCGGAGGGCGATATCCTGCCCGGCGACGACATCGAGTTTTGATGCAATTCAGCGAGTGGAACGGAAGGAGCGGCCGATGCGCGACATCATGGGCATGATGGGCAAGGTCAAGGAAATGCAGGCCAAGATGGAGAAGATGCAGGAAGAAATCGCTGCGCTCTCGGTCGACGGCACGTCCGGCGGTGGTCTCGTCACTGTCACGCTGGACGGCAAGGGCAACCTGCACGGGCTGAAGATCGATCCTTCGCTGTTCAAGGAAGACGACGTCGAGATCCTCGAAGACCTGATCGTCGCCGCTCACAAGGACGCCAAGGACAAGGCCGAGGCGCTCGCTGCGGAAAAGACCAAGGCGCTGACCGCCGGTCTGCCGATCCCGCCGGGCTTCAAGCTGCCGTTCTGATCGCGATCGAAAGTCGGCGGCACGTTTCGATGGCCACTCGCCAGCCAGAGGTGTCGTCGCCGCAAGTGTGGCAGCGATGATTGCGCCGGCAGATCAGCCGGTCAGCGCGGCGCGTAGCTTGTCGCTGATGGGCGTTGCCAGATAGCGCGCGCGATCGGCGTCCGACAGGTTCCTGCCGTAGGTTCGCAGCAGTTCCGGCATGGTAACGGCCTCGCCTTGGAACGGTGCATACGTCGCCTCGTCGCCGGCCTGAACTATGCCTTCGCGCAGCACGCGGCAATAAAAACCCGGTCGGCCTGCCTCCATGAAACGCCGGCCAAATCCCGGATCGCCCATGCGCACGGCGAGCGTAGCGCAGGGAATGCGCGTCGAAGTCACCTCCATGAGCGCGCTTTCGGTCTCGAACCGGTCGCCGACGCAGACCCGGCGGCTGTCTATGTCCTCGATGACGATGTTTTCGCCGAACGTGCCCGGGGCAATGGTGCGGCCGAGTTCGGCCGACCACCAGTCCAGGTCGATCGAGCCGAGGCCGTAGATCGCCTGTTCCGGACCGCCGTGATGCCTGCGGTTGCAGATCGCATCCCCGATCAGCCCCTCGCGGTCGACCATGATCGGCGCGTCGGACGGCGCCTTGAAAATGCCGGACTTGTAGCTCTTTCCCGGGACCGGGCGGGCGACTCCGGTGCATACGGCAAGGATCTTCATCGATTATTCCCTGTGTGCGGCATGGATTCCGTTTCTTGAGGATATGGGATAGAAACCGGCCATGGCAAAACGAGTCACCGGACCCGAAATCGAAAAACTCATCCAGCTCCTGGCCAAGGTGCCGGGGCTCGGACCGCGTTCCGCGCGCCGTGCTGCTCTGCATCTGGTCAAGAAGAAGGACCAGCTGCTTGGGCCGCTAGCAGAAGCCATGGGTGAGGCGCATCGCAAGGTGCGGATCTGTTCGTGCTGCGGCAATGTCGACACTGTCGATCCGTGCACGGTCTGCACCGACGAGCGGCGCGACCGCTCGGTGATCATCGTCGTCGAGGACGTCTCCGATCTCTGGGCGCTTGAACGCGCCGGCGCGATGAATGCCGCCTATCATGTGCTGGGTGGCACGCTTTCTCCGCTGGACGGCGTCGGTCCTGACGATCTCAATATCCGCGGCCTGATCAATCGCGTGTCGGAAGGCGGCGTACGCGAGCTGATTATTGCCGTCAACGCCACCGTCGAGGGCCAGACCACCGCGCACTACATCACCGACCAGCTGCAGGGGTTGGACGTCAAGATCACCCGCCTTGCCCATGGCGTGCCTGTCGGCGGCGAGCTGGACTATCTTGACGAAGGCACGCTGACGGCAGCGCTCAGGGCGCGCACAACGATTTGACCGAAGGAGCGGCGATGCGAAGACGCGACCTCACCCGGCCGGCCGGCCATCTGTATCAGCCCGCGGCCGGGGGGGCGGAGGCGGCATCATGGAAAGGCAAGGCGCGCGCCGCCGTGCTGGCGCTGCTCGTCGCAGCCCTCCCGCTCCCGGCCTTCGCCCAGAGCCGGACCGACGTCGAGCGCCAGTTCCAGGCCTGGCTGCAGAGGGACCTCTGGCCGGAGGCCAGGCAGGCCGGTGTGTCGCAGAAGGCGTTCGCGGCGGCGTTCGAGGGCATCAGCCTGAACTGGGACCTTCCCGACCTGGTGCCGCCCGGTTCAGCGCCGAAGAAGGAACAGAAGCAGAGCCAGGCGGAATTTTCCTCGCCGGGCGCCTATTTCTCCGAGAAGCGGCTGCAGGGGCTCGCCGCCAGCGGACGGACGCTGGCCAAGACCCACGCTGCGACCTTGCGCAAGGTGGAGCAGGCCTATGGCGTCCCCAGCGAGATCATCCTCGCCGTATGGGGACGCGAATCCGGCTTCGGCCGCGCCGACATTCCCCATCCCGCGATCGAGGTGCTGGCGACCAAGGCCTTCATGTCGACCCGCAAGGACATGTTCCGCCGCGAACTGGTCGCAGCCCTGCATATCATCGACGGTGGCGACCGCACGCCCGCCCAGCTGAAGGGCTCGTGGGCAGGTGCCATGGGCCAGCCGCAGTTCATGCCGACGAGCTACCTGAAGTACGCCGTCGATTTCGACGGCGACGGGGTGCGCGACATCTGGAATTCCGTGCCGGACAGTCTTGCCTCCATCGCCAACTACCTGCGCCAGAAGGGGTGGGAGCAGGGCCGGGGCTGGGGATATGAGGTACGCATCCCTGATGGCGTTTCCTGCGCCCAGGAAGGGCCGGATCTGGCAAAGCCGATCGGCCAGTGGTCGGCCGCCGGCATTGAGCGCGTGTCCGGCAAGCCGTTCGCCAGCAGCGAGACCGGCGCATCCGGCATGATGCTGGTCCCGGCCGGCACTCACGGCCCGGAATTCATCGTCACGCCCAACTTTTACGCGATCAAGGAATACAATAATTCCGATCTCTATGCGCTCTACATCGGCAACCTGGCCGATCGGATCGCCTATGGCAGCGGAGCGTTCACCGGCGCCTGGGGCGATGTCGGCAAGATGCTGCGGTCGGACGTCCTGTCGATGCAGAAGGCGCTGGTCGCCAAGGGCTACGACGTCGGCAAGGTGGACGGACTGCCCGGCTACAAGACCCGCCGCTCTCTCGGCGACTGGCAGGCCAAGGCCGGCCTTAAGCCCACCTGCTATCCCGACGCGTCCCTGAAGACGAAGCTGCGCTGAACCGTTCGGCCGCCAGTTTGGCGAGCTGGAGCGTGTCGCCTCGATTTGGAGCCACTCTGTTGGTTCAAACGGAGTTGGCCGGTCTCCGGTCAGTGGTGCATGTCCATCTGCTGCTTGTAGCGCTCGTATTCGGTCGGCAGGATCGTCTGACGTTCGATCATCCGATGGACCCGCGGCGGCTCTGAGCCGCGATGCAGCGCGCGGAGAATATCGCCGTTCTCGGCATCGGCCTGCGTGCGCCGCTGGTTGTGGCGGACATATTCGATCCATGTCGGCACGTGGTACGTCTCGGTCCAGACGGTCGGGTTTTCCAGGTCGCGCATCAGTGTCCATTGTCCCGCGCCATCCCGGATGCGGATGCGCCGCCGTTCCGTCATGGCCGTGAGGAAGGCCTGGATGTCCTCTTCGGCGATTTCGTAGTCGATCAGGACGACGATGGGGCCGCTACGGGGCTTCAGGTCGAGCGGCAGTTCCGGCTCGCTGAAGCGGTTGAGCGGAGCGAGGTTGAGGGATTCGAACTGCGGCAGACCGTAGCGCAGACCGAGCGCCCCGCCGACGAGCATGGCGGCTGCCGCCCAGAGCAGCGCATTGGCGGCCCCGTGTCCGTCTGCCACCGCACCCCAGAGCCAGCTGCCGCCGGCAATGCCGCCGAAGGTGGTGGTCTGGTAAAGCGACAGCGCCCGGGCGACGACCCAGCGTGGCGTCGAAAGCTGCACGGTCGTGTTGAAAAGCGACAGCGCCAGCACCCAGCAGGAGCCTGCGATGAACAGTGCGGGGCCGGTGATCACGGCGTAGCTGCTTGTTGCCGTGATCGTCGCGGCTGCCGCAAAACCGGCGAAGGCAAAGCGCACGATCGTCTCGCTGGTAAAGCGCTCGCGCGCCCAGGCGCTGGTCAGCGCGCCGCCGATCGCGCCGACGCCGAAACAGCCGAGCAGGATGCCGTATGTCAATGGTCCACCGGCGACCAGATCGCGGGCGACCAGCGGCAGCAGCGCCAGGATGGCGCTGCTCGAGAGACCGAACGCGAAGCCGCGCAAAAGCACCTTGCCGATGTTGGGCGACATGGACACGTAGCGTAATCCGGCGGAGATCGCCCGGCCGAACGTCTCGCGCGGAAGCGGATTTTCCGGCAGCACCGGCTTCCAGCGCAACAGCGCGAAGATGAGGGCGAAATAGCTGCAGGCATTGGCGGCAAAGGCCGCTGCCGCACCGGCTGCCGCCACGATCGCGCCGCCGACGGCGGGGCCGACGCTTCGGGTAATGTTGAAGCCCATCGAGTTCAGCGCCACGGCCGCCGGAAGGTCCTCGCGGGGCACCATATCGCCGACCGAGGCCTGCCATGCCGGGTTGTTAAGGGCCGTCCCGCAGCCGATCAGGAAGGTGAAGAACAGCAGTAGCCACGGCGTGATCAGCCCCCACCAGGCACAGAGCGTCAGCGTCAGCGACACGACAAGCATGAAGAACTGCGCCGTCAGCATGATGCGGCGACGGTCGAAACTGTCGGCCAGAGCTCCGGAAATCAGCGAAAACAGCATGATCGGCAGTGAGGTAGAGGCCTGCACCAGCGCCACCATGTTGGCCGAGCTGGAAATCGACGCCATCATCCACGCAGCGCCCACCGACTGCACCAGGCCGCCGAAGTTGGAGACCAGGCTCGCCGCCCAGATAAGCCGGAAGGTTTTGTGCCTGAAGGGCGCAAGCGGGGATTTGCGGTCGGGCACTGCTCAGTCTCACTGTTCTTGTTCGTCGTTGCGCGACAGGATAGCGAGGACGCCGCCTGCGGCAAGATGAACCATTTGCGAACGAGGCAATTTTGACAGGCCGGCGGCCTTCCCGCCGCCCGACCTTGCAATCCGGTCCGATCGGGTATATATCAGGCTCAAATTCTTGATCGGTTTGATGAAGAGTGGGCCCTGCGAGGACCCGCTCTTTTTTATTGCCCCGGTCAGGCGCACACTTGACGACGCCCCGTCGTGCCGCGCGGCCTCGATTGCCTGCGGCGCCTTGCCCGGGTGGAGAAAGCGACTATGACTGAAATTCAGAACGAACCACGGCTGATCGTTGAGACGGGTCTCGACCGGCGCGTTGCCGACATCATCGAGCCGACGCTCGAGCAATTGGGCTATCGCCTGGTGCGCGTTCGCATGTCGGCGCAGAACGGCCTGACGATGCAGATCATGTGCGAGCGCAACGACGGCACGATGACGGTCGAGGATTGCGAGGCCGTCTCGATGGCCGTCTCGCCGGTCCTCGACGTTGAGGATCCGGTCGACAAGGCGTATCATCTCGAGGTTTCGTCGCCGGGTATCGATCGTCCGATGGTCCGCAAGTCGGATTTCGCGCGCTGGCAGGGTCATCTCGTCAAGTGCGAGACGTCGATCCTCGTCGATGGTCGCAAACGCTTTCGCGGCAAGATCGTATCCAGCGATGCTGACGGTTTCACTGTCGAGCGCGATCAGCCGGCCTACGGCGAGGAGCCGACCGTGGTAATCCCATTCTCGGCGCTGGCCGAGGCGAAGCTGATCCTGACCGACGATTTGATCCGTGATGCGCTGCGCGCCGACAAGGCCGCCAAGGCGGAAGCGGCGAACCAGAACGGCGAAGACGAAGAGTGAGCAACGAATGCACCGCGACCACAGGGCAGGACCCGGGCAGTTGCGGTGAAGAGGACGGAACCGGAGCGGCGCGCCGCTCCCCATGGCCGGCGGAAGCGTCCGGCGTGACAACGGAGACTTGAGACAATGGCAGTCAGTGCTAACCGGCTCGAACTTCTGCAGATCGCGGATGCCGTGGCCCGCGAAAAGGTCATCGATCGCGAAATCGTTCTGGCTGCGATGGCCGATGCCATCCAGAAGGCCGCCCGTTCGCGGTATGGCTCGGAATCGAACATCCGCGCCGACATCAATTCGAAAACCGGCGAGATCCGCCTGCAGCGCCTGCTGGAGGTAGTCGAGCACGCCGATGACTATTCGACCCAGATCCCGCTGGAACTGGCACGCGACCGCAACCCGGATGCCAAGCTGGGCGACTTCATCGCCGACCCGCTGCCGCCGATGGATTTCGGCCGTATCGCTGCCCAGTCGGCCAAGCAGGTGATTGTGCAGAAGGTGCGCGAGGCCGAGCGTGACCGTCAGTTCGACGAGTACAAGGATCGGGTCGGCGAGATCGTCAACGGCACGGTGAAGCGCGTCGAATACGGCAACGTCATCGTCGATCTCGGCCGCGGCGAAGGCATCATCCGCCGCGACGAGATGATCCCGCGCGAGAACATGCGCTACGGCGATCGCGTCCGCGCCTTCGTCTACGACGTCCGTCGCGAACAGCGTGGCCCGCAGATCTTCCTGTCGCGCACCCATCCGCAGTTCATGGTGAAGCTGTTCACCATGGAAGTTCCGGAAATCTACGACGGCATCATCCAGATCAAGTCGGTTGCCCGTGACCCGGGTTCGCGCGCCAAGATCGCCGTCATCTCCAACGACAGCTCGATCGATCCCGTCGGCGCCTGCGTCGGTATGCGCGGTTCGCGCGTCCAGGCCGTCGTCGGCGAGCTGCAGGGCGAGAAGATCGATATCATTCCGTGGTCGCAGGACCCCGCCTCCTTTATCGTCAACGCCCTTCAGCCGGCGGAAGTCGCCAAGGTGGTTCTCGACGAGGACGCCGAGCGCATCGAAGTGGTCGTTCCGGACGAGCAGTTGTCGCTTGCGATCGGCCGTCGCGGCCAGAACGTGCGCCTCGCCTCGCAGCTGACCGGCTGGGACATCGACATTCTCACCGAGCAGGAAGAAAGCGAGCGTCGCCAGAAGGAATTCAACGAACGCACCAATCTCTTCATGGATGCGCTGGATGTCGACGAAATGGTCGGCCAGGTGCTCGCCTCCGAAGGCTTCGCCGCCGTCGAGGAACTGGCTTACGTCGATCTCGACGAAATCGCCTCGATCGACGGCTTCGATGAGGATACGGCGACCGAGATCCAGACCCGCGCCCGCGAATACCTCGACCGCCTCGAGGCGGAACTGGATGCGAAGCGCAAGGAACTCGGCGTTGCCGACGAGCTGCGCCAGATCGATGGCCTGACTTCGCAGATGCTGGTCGCGCTCGGCGAGGACGGGATCAAGACCGTCGAGGACTTCGCCGGCTGCGCCGCCGACGATCTGGTCGGCTGGTCGGAGCGCAAGGACGGCGAGACGAAGAAGTTCGAGGGTCTGTTCTCGAAGTTTGACGTCTCGCGTGCCGAAGCCGAGGCCATGATCGTTCAGGCGCGTCTGGCCGCAGGCTGGATCACCGAGGCCGATCTCGCCACCGAGGACGCCCCGGTCGAAGTTGTCGAAGGTGCGGAGCAGGACGCCTGAGCGGAATCTCCCGCAACAACGGTTCCGGGAGCGGCGGTTGAGCGTCGACCCGGAATTGCAAGGTGATGAAAACGATCGAGCATTCCGCAGCTCTGGGAGCGGCGGAAATGCGACTGGAACGCAGCAGCCGGAGAAGCCGTTGCCCGAGAGCAGAATGAAGGACGAGGGCGAAAACGGCCGCATGTGCATCGTGACCCGCGAGAGCGGTGATCCCGAAGCGCTGATCCGGTTCGTCGCCGCGCCCGACGGCAGTGTCGTCGCTGATCTGAAGCGGCAGCTGCCGGGACGCGGATGCTGGGTGAAGGCGGAGCGTTCGCTGGTCGAGAAGGCGGTGGCGAAGAAGCTTTTCGCACGCGCGCTGAAGGCCGAGGTGAAGGCTTCGCCGGACCTCGGCGCCGAGGTCGAGCGGCTTTTGATGGGGCAGCTTGCGGGGATGATGAATCTTGCCCGCAAGGCCGGTCAGTTCATCACCGGTGGCGCGAACGTCGACAAGGCGGTGCGCAGCGGTGCGGCGCTGGCGGTGTTCCACGCCACCGATGCGGCGGCCGACGGGGTCAGGAAGATAGATCAGGCGCGGCGGGCTTATATGTTTGCCGCCGACGAGGAAAGCGAAATTCCTTCCTACCGCCTGCTTTCGCAGGCCGAAATGGAAGGGCTTTTGGGCCAGAATGCTTTTATCCATGCTTGCGCGCTTGCAGGGCAGGCGGGTGAGGGTGTAGTGAAGCGCGCAATCATGCTCGAAATGTACCGTGGCGATGGCTCGGGTCGGGCGCAGGGCGACGCTCGCCAGCCAAAGCGATGACGCGGGTGACCGGCCGAAACCGGCATCAAGCGCGTCGGGCGACAGGAATTGAACGACAGGGTCTGGTGATGCGCATCCGGCCCTGATCCAACGGAACGGATACGGAATGACCGACAACAAAGACGACAAGACGATCAGCGTAGCGGGCAAGAAGACGCTGACCCTGAAGCCCTCGGGGGTTCAGCAGGGTACGGTGCGTCAGGACATGGGCCGTGGCCGCACGAAGGCGGTCGTGGTCGAGACCCGCAAGCGCCGTCCGTCGCGGCCCGAGGACGAACGTCCGCCGATCCAGCCGGTGACGTCTGCTCCTCGCGTGGCCGAGCAGTCACCCGTGCGCCAGCAGCCGGTTTCGCCGCCCCCGCCGCGCCAGGAGCCGCAGCGGCCGCGTGTCGGCGTCGTGCTGAACCAGCTTTCTCCGGATGAGATCGAGGCTCGCCGCAGGGCGCTTGCCGATGCGCAGGTGCGTGAGGCCGAGGACGCCCGTCGTCGTGCCGAGGAAGAAGCCCGCCGCAAGGTCGAGGAAGAAGCTCGCCGCAAGGCCGAGGAAGAGGCCCGAGTTCAGCGCGAGAAGGAAGAAGCCGAGCGCAAGGCTGCAGCCGAAGCGCGCGGCGAACCCGAGGTCGAGGCCAAGGCTCCCGTCGCGCAGCCGGAAGCGGCGCCTGCGGCTGTTGCACCCCGTCCGGCCGTTGCCCGGCCCGCCTCACCTTCGGCTCCCGCACCCGCTGGGGCTGTCCGTGGCCGGCGTGAGACGGAAGAGGAAGAGAGCCGTGGCCCGCGTGGCGCTGGCGCACCAGTTCGCGGCAAGGTCACGCGTCCCGAGCCGGCAAAGGTTCCTGCCCGCCCGAAGGGCGACGAAGGCCGCCGTCAGGGCAAGCTGACGCTGACCACTGCTTCGTCCGACGAGGATGGCTCGACGCGCGGTCGCTCGATGGCTGCGATCCGTCGCCGTCAGGAGAAGTTCAAGCGCTCCATGATGCAGGAAACGCGTGAAAAGATTTCGCGCGAAGTCGTGCTGCCCGAAACCATCACCATTCAGGAATTGTCGCAGCGCATGTCCGAACGCGCCGTCGACGTCATCAAGTTCCTGATGAAGGAAGGCCAGATGATGAAGCCGGGCGATCTGATCGACGCCGATCTGGCTGAACTCATTGCCGGCGAATTCGGCCACACCGTCAAGCGCGTGTCGGAATCCGACGTCGAAGAGGGCATCTTCAACGTTGCCGACGACGAGGCCGAGCTGCAGTCACGCCCGCCGATCGTCACGATCATGGGCCACGTCGACCACGGCAAGACCTCGCTGCTCGACGCGATCCGCCATGCCAACGTCGTCGCCGGCGAGGCCGGTGGCATCACCCAGCATATCGGCGCCTACCAGGTCGAGCACGACGGCAACAAGATCACCTTCATCGACACGCCCGGTCACGCCGCGTTTACGGCGATGCGTGCCCGCGGTGCGCAGGCGACCGACATCGCGATCCTCGTGGTCGCGGCCGACGACAGCGTGATGCCGCAGACGATCGAGTCCATCAACCATGCCAAGGCTGCGGGCGTTCCGATCATCGTGGCGATCAACAAGATCGACAAGCCGACGGCCGACCCCCAGCGCGTTCGCACGCAGCTCCTCCAGCACGAGGTGTTCGTCGAATCCATGGGCGGCGAGGTGCTCGACGTCGAGGTGTCGGCGAAGAACGGCACCAACCTCGACAAGCTGCTCGAAGCGATCCTGCTGCAGTCTGAAATCCTCGATCTCAAAGCCAATCCGAACAGGACGGCCGAAGGCGTCGTCGTCGAAGCCGAACTCGACCGCGGTCGCGGTGCGGTTGCGACCGTCCTCGTGCAGAAGGGCACGCTGACGCCAGGCCAGATCATCGTCGCCGGCGACCAGTGGGGCCGCGTGCGCGCGCTTGTTAACGACAAGGGCGAACATGTGAAGTCCGCAGGTCCCTCCCTGCCGGTCGAGGTTCTCGGTCTTTCGGGCACGCCGGCTGCGGGCGACAAGTTCGCCGTCGTCGAGAACGAAAGCCGCGCCCGCGAGATCTCCGAGTACCGCCAGCGCCTCGCCCGCGAGAAGCAGGTGGCCCGCCAGTCCGGCTCACGCGGCTCGCTCGAGCAGATGATGACCCAGCTCCAGACCTCCGGCATGAAGGAGTTCCCGCTGGTCATCAAGGGCGACGTGCAGGGTTCGATCGAAGCGATCGCCGGTGCGCTGGAAAAGCTCGGAACGGACGAAGTCCGTGCCCGCATCGTCCATTCGGGCGCAGGCGGCATCACCGAGTCCGACATTTCGCTGGCGGAAGCCTCGAATGCCGCGATCATCGGCTTCAATGTTCGCGCCAATTCGCAGGCCCGCAGCCTCGCCGAGCGCCAGGGAATCGAAATTCGCTACTACAACATCATCTACGACCTGGTGGATGACGTGAAGGCTGCGATGTCGGGCCTGCTGTCGCCGGAACGGCGCGAGACCTTCCTCGGCAATGCCGAGATCCTGGAGGTGTTCAACATCACCAAGGTCGGCAAGGTCGCGGGTTGCCGCGTCACGGAAGGCAAGGTCGAGCGTGGGGCAGGCGTCCGCCTTGTTCGCGACAACGTCGTCATCCACGAAGGCAAGCTCAAGACGCTCAAGCGCTTCAAGGACGAAGTCTCCGAAGTGCAGTCCGGCCAGGAATGCGGCATGGCTTTCGAGAACTACGAGGACATCCGCGCAGGCGACACCATCGAGTGCTTCCGCGTGGAGCACGTTACGCGCACGCTGTAACGGCTCGTTCAGGCAGTTGTCATGCGGGCGCCGGAGGGTTTCGGCGCTCGCATTTTTTTGAAGGTAACGACAATGACCAGAGCAACGTCCTCCGCGCCCTCGCAGCGCATGCTGCGCGTCGGCGAACAGGTTCGCGCTGCGATCACCCAGGTGCTGCAGCGCGGCGAAGTGCGCGATCCGTTGATCGGGAAGACCGTCATTTCCATTTCGGAAGTGCGCATGTCGCCCGATCTCAAGCATGCGACGGCCTATGTGACGCCGCTCGGCGTTCCCGATCATGCAGCCGTCATCGACGCGCTGAACCGCAACGCCAAGTTCATCCGCGGCCGACTTGGCCCGCAGCTCAGGCAGATGAAGTACATGCCGGACGTGCGCTTCCGCGATGACACGAGCTTCGACAACTACAAGAAGATCGATGAGCTTTTGCGCTCCCCCGAGGTCGCGCGCGACCTCGACGAAACCGACGAAGAATAAACAGAAGAAACAATGTCCAGACCCCGCAAACCGAAAGGCCGCCCGATTTCGGGCTGGCTGATTCTCGACAAGCCGTTCGACTTCGGCTCCACCGAGGCCGTCTCCAAGATCAAGTGGCTGTTCAAGGCGCAGAAGGCCGGGCATGCCGGCACGCTCGACCCGCTCGCCTCTGGCATGCTGCCGATCGCGCTTGGCGATGCGACGAAGACCGTCCCCTATGTCATGGACGGGCGCAAGATCTACGAATTCACCGTCACCTGGGGCGAAGAACGGGCGACCGACGATCTCGAAGGCGACGTGACGCGGTCTTCGGACAGCCGTCCCGCGCCCGAAGCCATCAAGGCCCTGCTGCCCGGCTACACCGGCGTCATCCAGCAGGTGCCGCCGCAGTTTTCCGCGATCAAGATCGACGGCGAGCGCGCCTACGACATCGCCCGCGACGGCGAGACGGTTGAAATCCCCTCGCGCGAGGTCGAGATCCATCGCCTGACCCTTCTGGGCTGCCCCGATGCGAACACTGGAAGGTTCGAGGTGGAGTGCGGCAAGGGCACCTATGTGCGGGCGCTCGCCCGCGACTTCGGCCGAGACCTCGGCTGCTTCGGCCATGTTTCCGAGCTGCGGCGTACCTATGTGGCGCCCTTCGGCGAGGACACGATGGTGCCACTGTCGGCCCTGACGGCGCTGGAAGAGATCGAGGACGAGGCCGAGCGGCTCGCCGCGCTGGACGCATACCTGATCGATACCGGCGAGGCTCTCTCCAACCTGCCGCAGATCATCATCAACGACGACCAGGCCCATCGCCTGCGCATGGGCAACCCCATCATCCTGCGCGGTCGCGATGCGCCGGTGTCCGCCGACGAGGCCTACGCCACGGCGCGCGGAAAGCTGGTGGCGATCGGCGAGATCGGCGGCGGGGAGTTCCGCCCCAAGCGGGTGTTCGCCGGCTAAGGAAATCCGGGCTGTCGACGGCTTTCGTCGGCGGTCGTTGCCTGGCTGTCGGGCCAAAAGCGCCATTGGCGTCTTGATTTCGAACGCTGTGAGAGGCTCAATAGACCAATGTCGCCATGCGGCGGCATCGGTCGTGGCGCAGGCCGGCCGCTTGGCGCTCATGGCAGCAGAGGGGCCATCGGTTGACGATCTCTGAGCAGAAGAAGTCGCAGCAATCGTCCGAAAGGGGTGTCTTCGGCTGGCGCCCTCGCTTCCGATATCCCATCGCCTTCTACCTCGTCTCGCTGATCCTGCTGGCGATCGTCCCACCGTTCATATTCTCCGCCGTGCTTCTCAACCGCGCAAACGAGGCGCAGGAGCGTGTCCAGGAATCGCTGCTGCGAACCTCGACGGGTGCCGTGGGGCGCGTCATCGAGCGTGAAATCACGTCGATGCTGTCGACTCTTGCGGTGCTGGCGACCTCCGAACAGCTGTTGCGGGGCGATTTTCGCGGTCTGCAGGAACAGGCCGAAAAGGCGCTATCGGGGACCAACGATTACTTGCTCGTGATCGACAGGAATTTCGATCAGCGGATGAATACCCGTGTGCCCTACGGCACCGGCCTCGGCCCGACCTCCGACAAGGAAACGGCAAAGCGGGCCTTTGAAAGCGGCAAGCCCACCGTGTCGCGGCTTTTCTACGGGCAGACGGCGCAAAAATGGGTCTTCAACGTGCACATGCCGGTGACGCTGGCATCCGGGGAGCAGATCCTCCTGACGCTGACGCAGAACGCGGAAGACTTCCTCGGGACGGTGCACCGCGACATGCTTTCGCCCGGGTGGAGCGCCGCAGTGCTCGACGATGTCGGCACCGTCATCGTTTCGACGGATCCCGCAGCCACTGTCGGCAAGCCGTTCTTCCTGCAGGTCGTGCCGGCGCTTAGGATCGGCCTGGGCGATGCGCGCCACGACAATACGGACTATCAGGTCGTGACCGATTTCTCTGCTCTCACCGGCTGGAAGATCGTCGCCTGGGCGAAGGCCTCCGACGTGCAGGCCCCGGCCAAGTCCTCGTTTCTCTGGCTGGTCTTTGGCGGCGCCACATTCGCGGGGCTGGCCGCCGCCGCCGCAATCCTCATTGCCCGTGCCGTTTCCCGCGACGTCAGGCAACTGGCGCGCGACGCGACGCAATTGGGGCTCGGAAAGGACGTCCCGCCGCGCCGGCACGTGATCTCGGAACTCGACACTGTCTCCAAATCGCTGTCTGAGGCCGCCGATGCCCGGGCGAGAGCGGAAAACGAAGTCCGCTTCCTGATGCGGGAGGTCGCGCATCGCTCGAAGAACCAGTTGACGGTTATCCAGGCCATGCTGAACCAGTCCGCCAGTACGGTCGATTCCGTGACGGTGTTTGCCGATACGTTCCGAAAGCGCGTGGCGGGTCTGGCGCGTTCGACGGATCTGATGATCGCGCATGCGGCACAGGGGGTGGAACTGGCCGAGCTCGCCAGGAACCAGCTGAAGCCCTTCATCCCGGATAATGGCGCGCGGGTGCGCATAGCCGGGCCGTCTCTGCGCATCGACAGTCAGGCCGCCCAGACGCTTGGCATGGCGCTGCACGAACTGGCGACCAACGCCTCCAAATACGGCGCGCTGGCGAACGAACGCGGTAGTGTCGACTGCTCCTGGACGATCGAGGACGGGCGGTTGGCCTTGGTCTGGCGTGAGCGCGGCGCAGATATCGATCAGGAGCAGATCGCCACGGAGCGAAAGGGCTTCGGCAGTGTCGTTCTGGAGCGGATGCTCGGCATGGCGCTGCAGGCGGAGCTTGAACGCCACATGAGGCCCGACGGAATAGAATGGCTGGTCTGGATCCCGCTTTCGCAGTTGAAAGGCGAGGGGGAGCAGGGATCCGGGGATGCGATCTCGGGCGCCTGAACGCTATCGCCGGCACGGTGTCGGCGCGGCCTTTCGACGGCTCTTCCATTTCGGCATTGAATGGTTTATAGGCAGCGCCAGCATGCGGAACTGTATCCCGCCATGCCTTCATGGCCGTCGCTGGACGACATCCCGGCGACCGGCGTCCCAAGTCCTCCGTTTTCAGAAAGGATAATACGATGTCGATCACTGCCGAGCGCAAGGCTGCGCTGATCAAGGAATATGCAACCGTCGAAGGCGACACCGGTTCTCCGGAAGTTCAGGTTGCGATCCTCACCGAGCGCATCAACAACCTCACCGGTCACTTCAAGGACCACAAGAAGGACAACCACTCCCGTCGTGGCCTTCTGACGCTGGTTTCCAGCCGCCGCTCGCTTCTTGACTATCTCAAGAAGAAGGACGAGGCCCGCTACAGCAAGCTGATTGCTGCCCTGGGCATCCGCCGCTAATCAATTCTGGCGGGCGTTCCGTATGGAACGCCCGCCAGCGCTTTTTGCGGAAGACTTTCCGCGAAACGTTCCGAGACCCGGAACCGAGATATTCCAGCAGGCCGGATGGGCCGGTCCTGCGGAACCAACCGATGACCTGTCATGGGGCAGGATTGCAGGATGCTTCAGGCGCTCGCCTGTCTCCGGTAGCGCGCGAAGCGCCAGAGCGGGGCGGCGTACACGGTGCCAAAGCGAAGCCTCCCGTTGTCTTGCCCATGATGTGTCATGAATGCGGATAGAGCCACCTGCGCCGGCAAGGCGGCGGTGCGTATCTCCGCAACCACGTAAGGACAAGACATGTTCGATACCCATACGGTTGAAATCGAATGGGCGGGCCGTCCGCTCAAGCTTGAAACCGGCAAGATCGCCCGTCAGGCTGACGGCGCCGTTCTGGCCACCTACGGTGAGACCGTCGTTCTCGCCACTGTCGTTTCGGCCAAGGCGCCGAAGCCCGGCCAGGACTTCTTCCCGCTGACCGTCAACTACCAGGAAAAGACCTACGCCGCCGGCAAGATCCCGGGTGGCTACTTCAAGCGCGAAGGTCGTCCGTCGGAAAAGGAAACGCTGGTTTCCCGCCTGATCGACCGACCGATCCGCCCGCTCTTCCCCGAGGGCTACAAGAACGACACCCAGGTTGTAGTCACCGTCGTCCAGCACGACCTTGAAAACGATCCCGACGTTCTCTCGATGGTCGCAGCCTCCGCCGCCCTGACGCTCTCGGGCGTTCCGTTCATGGGCCCGGTCGGCGGCGCGCGCGTCGGTTACATCAACGGCGAATACGTCCTGAACCCGCATCTCGACGAGATGGACGAATCGGTCCTCGACCTCGTCGTCGCTGGCACCCAGGACGCCGTTCTGATGGTGGAATCCGAAGCCAAGGAACTGAACGAAGACGTCATGCTCGGCGCCGTCATGTTCGGCCACAAGGGCTTCCAGCCGGTCATCGACGCGATCATCAAGCTGGCCGAAGTGGCTGCCAAGGAACCGCGCGAATTCGAGCCGGAAGATCATTCCGAACTCGAAGCCGAAATGCTCGGCCTCGCGGAAGCCGAACTGCGCGAAGCCTACAAGATCACCCAGAAGGCCGACCGCTACGCTGCCGTCGACGCCGTGAAGGCCAAGGTCAAGGCGCACTTCTTCCCCGAAGGCGTGGAGCCGAAGTACTCCGCCGAAGTCATCGGCGCCGTCTTCAAGCATCTGCAGGCCAAGATCGTCCGCTGGAACATCCTCGACACCAAGACCCGTATCGACGGCCGCGATCTGTCGACCGTTCGTGCGATCGTTTCCGAAGTCGGCATCCTGCCGCGCACCCACGGCTCGGCGCTTTTCACCCGCGGGGAGACCCAGGCGATCGTCGTCGCGACGCTTGGCACCGGCGAGGATGAGCAGTACGTCGACAGCCTGACCGGCATGTACAAGGAACGCTTCCTGCTGCACTACAACTTCCCGCCCTACTCGGTCGGTGAAACGGGCCGCATGGGCTCCCCGGGCCGCCGCGAGATCGGACATGGCAAGCTCGCATGGCGCGCCATCCGTCCGATGCTGCCCTCGGCCGAGCAGTTCCCCTACACGCTGCGCGTCGTCTCCGAGATCACCGAGTCCAACGGCTCGTCCTCGATGGCAACCGTCTGCGGCACCTCGCTCGCCCTGATGGACGCCGGCGTTCCGCTGGCAAAGCCGGTCGCTGGCATCGCCATGGGCCTGATCCTCGAAGGTGACCGCTATGCGGTTCTCTCCGACATCCTCGGCGACGAAGACCACCTCGGCGACATGGACTTCAAGGTCGCCGGCACGGCCGACGGCATCACCTCGCTGCAGATGGACATCAAGATCGCCGGCATCACCGAGGAGATCATGAAGGTCGCGCTCGCGCAGGCGCAGGGCGGCCGCAAGCACATCCTCGGCGAGATGGCCAATGCCATCACCGAGGGCCGTTCGGAACTCGGCGAGTTCGCTCCCCGCATCGAAGTGATGAACATCCCGGTCGACAAGATCCGCGAAGTCATCGGCTCGGGCGGCAAGGTCATCCGCGAGATCGTCGAGAAGACCGGCGCCAAGGTCAACATCGAAGACGACGGCACCATCAAGATCGCGTCCTCTTCGGCCAAGGAGATCGAGGCCGCCCGCAAGTGGATCCACTCGATCGTCGCCGAGCCGGAAGTGGGCCAGATCTACGAAGGCACGGTCGTCAAGACCGCCGACTTCGGTGCCTTCGTCAACTTCTTCGGCCCGCGTGACGGCCTCGTGCACATCTCGCAGCTCGCTTCCGAGCGCGTTGCGAAGACCTCTGATGTCGTCAAGGAAGGCGACAAGGTCTGGGTCAAGCTGATGGGCTTCGACGAGCGCGGCAAGGTTCGCCTGTCCATGAAGGTCGTTGACCAGTCGACCGGCAAGGAAGTCGCCGCCGAGAAGAAGAGCGACGGCGGCGAAGCTGCCGAGTAAGATCTTTTCGATCGATTTCGGGGGCGCGGAGCGGAATGTTCCGCGCCCCCTTTCTATGATAGCGCACAGGCCGTGCACACTCCGAAAGCCCCCCGATGAGCCGCGACGCCCTCAAGACCCTGTTTCATCCCTTCTCCGCCGGGATTCTCGATCTGCCTGCCGAAGGCCAGCGGTATCTCTTTCTGGGCGCCGAGGCCGGCCAGCGGCTGCCGGAGGGTTTTTCGGCCCATGTCGACGCAGTGCAGCCGTTGCGACCACTCTACCGCGCACTCGAGGCCCAGCGGACCAAAGTGACGCCGACGATCGAAGGCGAGGGGTATGACGGTGCTTTGGTCCTTTGCGGCAAACACAAGGGTGAAAACGAAAACCGCATAGCCGAAGCGCTGAGGCGCGTGCAGGAAGGCGGCCTGATCGTGATTGCCGGCGGCAAGGAAGACGGCATCCAGTCGCTGCGCAAGCGGATCGACCGCTTGGGCTTTGGGGGCGACCATGCGCCGAAATACCATGGCGTCGCCTTCTGGTTCCGCCGTCCGGCGGACGTTTCAGAGCCGGCCGGCGCGCTGGCCGCCCGTCCCGTCCGCGTCGAGGGCCGCTTCACCGCTGCGCCCGGCATGTTCTCGCACGACCGGATCGACGAGGGCTCGGAGCTCCTTGCCACGCGCATCCCCGAGGATTTCCGCGGTCACGCGGCCGATTTCGGCGCCGGCTGGGGCTATCTCTCGGTGCTGCTCGCAGAGCGCGCGCCGGGGCTGAAGGGTGTGGACCTGTTCGAGGCGGACTATAACGCGCTGGAGGCGGCGAAGGAAAACCTTGCCGAAAACTGCCCGGATGTCCCCACCCGGTTTTACTGGCAGGACCTGACGGCCGAGCCGCCGCGCGACCACTACGACCTGATCGTGATGAACCCGCCCTTCCACGAAGGTCACGCGGCCGATCACGGCCTTGGCGCTTCGATGATCCGCATGGCGGCAAAATCGCTGAAGGCCGGCGGCCGTCTCATGCTCGTCGCCAACCGCGGTCTTCCCTACGAGCCGGTGCTGAAGGAAGCGTTCAAGGACAGCGGGGAGGTGTGCCGCAATGCCCGCTTCAAGGTTCTGTGGGGCCGCAAGTAGGCATTTGTGGTTCCATTTGCCGGTAAGCTGTCGCGCCTTCGTTTCCGGGGGCAATCTCATCAACACGCCGTGAGATCACGCTGCCGGAACGGTTGGAGCCGCCGAAGCCCTTTTCCTTCACTGTGCGACGTGATTCCGTCTGCCTCGTGATTCGCAGACCCGCGCATCGAGGGAGATCGTTTGAGCTATTTCGTATCCAAGGTCTTCTGGCTTGCGGCGCAGCCGCTTTCGCTGGCCTTTCTCGCCGTCGTCGTCGCGCTGCTGCTTGGCTGGTTCGGACGCAGGCGCCTGCAGGGCGCCTTCCTTCTTCTGTGCGCCGGCATTCTCTTCGTCACCCTCTACACCAGCACCGGCACGGTCCTGCTGCAGCAACTGGAAAACCGTTTCGCACGCGCCAGCCTTCCCGAGGCGGGGCCGCGCTGCCTCATCGTGCTGGGCGGCAGCTTCGAGGCGGAGGTCATCGCTGCCCGCGGCGGCTTCGAGATGAACCAGGCGGGCGATCGCTTTGTCGAGGCCGCCAGGCTGCTGCGGACCTATCCGCAGGCGCGCGTCCTCGTTTCGGGGGGCGACGGGTCCTTCAGCGGGCGCTACGCGGGCGACGCGGTCGTCTCGGAAACGTTGTTCGCAGCCTTCGGCATCGGGCCGGAGCGGCTCATTCAGGAGGGGACGTCGCGCACCACCTTCGAAAATGTCGAGAACACCAAGGGGCTGCTCGCCGAGAACGGCCTTGAGAACTGCCTTCTCCTGACATCGGCCTTCCACATGCCGCGCGCGATCGGCCTGTTCCGTAGATCGGGGCTCGCAGTCCAGCCCTGGCCGACCGACTACCGCACCAGCGGCATCGCCAGCCTGCGTCTCGATTTCACCCAGCCGTCGTCCAATGCACAATTGACGACAACGGCGCTGCGCGAATGGATCGGGCTTCTGGCTTACTACGTTGCGGGACGCACCGAGACGCTTTTCCCGCAGTAACCGCTCAGCGCTTGGAGATGGTGTCGAACCGTAGTCCGCGCACGCGACTGGTGATGATGCAGTACTCGTCGTCGTCACGGCCGCAGGAGGCGGCGTTCGCCTTCATTTCGAAGGTCAGGTTACCGTAGCGCTTCTTCAGTTCGTAGCCGTAGAGGTCGGCATTGGCGATGAAGACATATCCGCCCTCGGCGACGCGGACATAGAAATTGTGCGGGCAACCGACATCGCCGCAGAGCTTGCCATCGACGCCGTCGCAATTCACCGCGCCGCGGTTGACGATGATGTCGTCCAGCCCGTCATTGTTGAAGTCGACGATGTCGGCGAAATGTTCCCCATAGGTGGCGACCTTGCAGGTCTGCGCGACCTCGGCCTTCTCCTGTGCGATCGCGTCGTCCACGATTTCGGCTGCCTTCAGCGGCGCCGCGGAGAGTAGGGCGAACGAAAGGACGAAGCTTGAGAGCGCCGCGCGGGAAAACATCGTTCAGGGCCTTTCCTTGATGTCTGGATCGGTCAAGATAGATAAGGAAGCGCCGTAACGGGCGCTGTGAAGGGATCATTGCCCGACCAAGCTTTTGCGAGGCTTGGCTGCGGCTTCTCGGAGGATGGCGTGACCGTTCTGGAACTGCTCGACTATGCCGGCGTTGCCGTCTTTGCCGCAACCGGTGCCCTTGCGGCGTCGCGCAAGCAGCTGGATGTTATAGGCTTCCTGTTCCTGGCTGCTGCCACCGGCGTCGGCGGCGGCACCTTCCGCGATGTCGTCCTCGGCGCCGTGCCGGTCTTCTGGGTCGTCAAGCCCGCCTATCTGCTCGTCTGCATCGGTGTCGGGCTGGTGGTCTATTTCACCGCTCATCTGTTCGAATCGCGATACCGCATGCTGCTCTGGCTCGATGCAGTGGGTATGTCCGCCTACAGCGTCATGGGAGCGGCAAAGGGCCTTGCTGCCACGGGCTCGCCGACCGTTGCCATCACCACCGGCGTCATGACGGCGAGCGTTGGTGGCATTCTGCGCGATGTCCTTGCGGGAGAGCCGTCGGTGTTGCTGCGGCCGGAAATCTACGTCACCGCTGCGCTCAGCGGCGCTTCGGTGTTCACCGCTGCATCGGTAGCCGGTGCTCCGCTGGTCGTTGCTTCGGCTGCCGGCGTGCTCGCTGCGTTCGCGGTGCGCGGCGGCGCGTTGCGTTTCGGATGGCGGATTCCGGTCTACAAGCCACGGCCCGGGAGACACCCCGATGACGTCATGTAGCCGTCGCGGCTGCTATCAATCTTGAAAAGGGAAGCGGGAAGCGTCGGTCCGTTAGCGGCTTTTCTTGTGCCGCAGACGGATGATCACGTCGACATGAGCGATTTCCATGCCTTCGGGCGGCTGCGGCAGGTTGCCGATCTGGATGCTGCTGACGGGAATATCCAGCACCTCGTTCTGGCCTTCGACGAAAAAGTGATGGTGGTCGGAAATATTGGTATCGAAATAGGTGCGCGAACCCTCTACCGCCAGGACGCGGACGAGGCCCGCCTCGGTGAACTGGTGCAGGGTATTGTAGACGGTCGCGAGCGAAACCGGCACGCCGGCCTCGACTGCCTCCTCGTGCAACTCCTCGACCGTCAGGTGCCGGTCGCCCTTGGCGAAGAGCAGGTCTGCGAGCGCGATGCGCTGGCGGGTCGGCCGCAGGCCACAGTCGCGCAACCGCGTTTCGATGCTGACTTCTCTTACATGCGCCATGGTCGACGAATCCATTCGCCCGCTCTTGCAGAACAATCTTGACGTTTCGATATAACTTTTGAAAGGGCCGGATTCAATAGTCTTGAACGGGGAAGAAAGACTGCCGCATGCCGAAAACCAATGCTTTGGCGTCGCAGTCGGCACTTAGGACTAGCTGTCGCTCCGGTCATCATGTATGCGGGACGCGAAATTCGCACTGGCGCGCCCTCGCTCGGCGCGCCAGTGGCAGCCGGTGCAGGACCGGGTCATCGCTTCATTTTGACCCCATACTGCTCTAAAGCTAGAAGACAAGAAACTCTAAGGACCGGGAAGAAACAGTCCATGACGACCAGGCAATCCAGCTACAACTACGAGGAAATCCTGTCCTGCGGACGCGGCGAGCTTTTCGGCCAGGGCAATGCTCAGTTGCCGCTTCCGCCGATGCTGATGGTGCATCGCATCACGGACATTTCCGAGACCGGCGGCGATTTCGACAAGGGCTATATTCGTGCCGAGTACGACGTTAGCCCGGACGACTGGTATTTTCCCTGCCACTTCCAGGGCAATCCGATCATGCCCGGCTGCCTTGGCCTCGACGGCATGTGGCAGTTGACCGGCTTCTTCCTCGGCTGGCTCGGCGAACCCGGTCGCGGCATGGCGCTTTCCACCGGTGAGGTAAAGTTCAAGGGCATGGTCCGCCCGCACACGAAGCTGCTGGAATATGGTATTGATTTCAAGCGCGTCATGCGCGGGCGCCTCGTTCTGGGCACCGCCGACGGCTGGCTCAAGGCCGATGGCGAATTGATCTATCAGGCCACCGACCTCCGGGTCGGTCTGTCGAAGGACAAGGCCGAGTAAGGTCGAAGCGCGCATCGAGCGACAAAGCAAGAAAAGGTCAGAATCTATGAGACGGGTTGTTGTCACAGGTCTTGGGATCGTGTCTTCCATTGGGAACAATGCCGACGAGGTCACGGCGTCGCTTCGCGACGCCAGATCCGGCATCAGCTTCTCCAATGATTTTGCCGAACATGGCTTCAAGTGCCAGGTCTGGGGTGCGCCGAACATCGATACGTCCGATCTGGTCGATCGCCGTGCAATGCGCTTCCTGTCGCAGGGCGGCGCCTGGAACCACGTCGCCATGAAGCAGGCGATTGCCGATTCCGGCCTGACCGAAAAAGAGTACGCCGAAAACGATCGCGCCGGCATCATCATGGGCTCCGGCGGCCCGTCGACACGCACGATCGTCGAGGCCTCAGACATCACGCTGAAGAACGGCAGCCCGAAGCGCATCGGTCCGTTCGCCGTTCCGAAGGCCATGTCGTCGACCGCGTCCGCCACGCTCGCTACCTGGTTCAAGATCCATGGTGTGAACTATTCGATCTCCTCGGCCTGCTCGACGTCGGCGCACTGCATCGGCAATGCGGCAGAAATGATCCAGTGGGGCAAGCAGGACGTCATGTTCGCTGGCGGCCACGAGGATCTCGATTGGTCGATGTCCAACTTGTTCGACGCCATGGGGGCGATGTCCTCGAAGTACAACGAGACCCCGGCAACGGCCTCGCGCGCCTATGACGTCAACCGCGATGGTTTCGTGATCGCCGGCGGTGCAGGTGTCCTCGTGCTTGAAGAGCTGGAGCATGCCAAGGCGCGTGGCGCCAGGATCTATGCCGAAATCGTCGGCTATGGCGCCACCTCGGATGGCTATGACATGGTGGCCCCGTCCGGCGAAGGCGCTGTCCGCTGCATGCGCCAGGCGCTTGCGACCGTGAAGGGCGATGTCGACTACATCAACACGCACGGCACATCGACGCCGGTCGGCGATTCAAAGGAAATCGGCGCCATCCGGGAGGTCTTCGGCGACAAGATCCCGCACATCCAGTCGACCAAGTCGCTGACGGGCCATTCGCTGGGTGCTGCCGGGGTGCAGGAATCGATCTACAGCCTTCTCATGATGCAGGCCGGCTTCATCGGCGAAAGCGCGCATATTGTCGAGCTGGATCCCGAATTCGACGGCGTGCCGATCGTTCGCAAGCGCATCGACGATGCGAAGATCGATATCGCGTTGTCCAACTCGTTCGGCTTCGGCGGCACCAACGCAACGCTCGTGTTCCAGCGCTACAACGGATAAGAGATCGATGACGGGGATCATGAAGGGCAAACGCGGCTTGATCATGGGGGTCGCGAACAATCACTCCATCGCCTGGGGGATTTCAAAGGCGCTGGCGGGCCAGGGTGCGGAACTCTGCTTCACCTATCAGGGCGAGGCGCTGGGCAAGCGGGTGAAGCCGCTGGCCGCCGAGCTTGGCTCGGATTTCCTGCTGCCGTGCGACGTCGAGGACGTCGCCTCGGTCGATGCCGTCATTGACGCCATCAAGGAGCGCTGGGGCAAGCTCGACTTCATCGTTCACGCAATCGGATTTTCCGACAAGAACGAGTTGAAGGGCCTCTACGCCGACACGTCGCGCGACAACTTTACCCGCACGATGGTCATCTCCTGCTTTTCCTTCACCGAGATCGCCCGCCGTGCGGCCGCTCTGATGAGCGAAGGCGGCACGATGCTCACGCTGACCTATGGCGGCTCGGTTCGCGTGATGCCGAACTACAATGTCATGGGCGTTGCCAAGGCGGCGCTGGAAGCGTCCGTCCGGTACCTGGCGTCCGACTACGGTCCGCGCGGTATTCGTGTCAATGCGATCTCGGCCGGCCCCATCCGCACGCTCGCAGGCGCCGGCATTTCGGACGCGCGCGCGATGCTGTCCTGGCAGCAGAAGAATTCGCCCCTGCGGCGCACTGTGACGATCGACGACGTCGGCAATTCGGCGCTTTACCTGCTGTCCGACCTCTCCGGCGGGGTTACCGGGGAAATCCACTATGTCGACTCCGGCTACAACATCACCTCGATGCCGGCGCTCGAAACCCTGTCGAGGGCGGACAGCGAGTAGGGGTTTCGGCGCTTTATGAGCCAAAAGGAAGTGCCGCCCTGCCGCGGCCTTCTCATCTCAGCACAAGTATCGCCAGCAGAACCGCAATCGCGATCACCGTTCCCAGGAACAGCCAGCGCACGCGACCGTTCATCTGCACCGGCGTCCCCGGATGATGAACGAAGGCGATTGGGCTCTCCGACGTTTCGGAATGGCCCTCGCCCTGCTTGACGTCCTTTGCAATCACCTCCGCCACGTCTTCTGTGATTGGCGGTCTTGAAGGTCCGAACACCATCGCGCGCTCTCCTCGAAGGGGATCGGCAGGATGGTGTACCTGATCGGGCCGGATTGCAATCGGGATCTGCAATGGCGGCCATACGCCACACGCGAGCGACTGCGGCTTCAGGTGGCGGTCGCCACCGGCCCCACACGCTTGTAGAACAGCGTCGTGCCGCAGAAGCTGCCGTCCGGGTAGAGCGCATAGTCCGGAATGACGCCGACCCATTCCCATCCGAGCTTGCGGTAGACCGTTTCGGCGGGGCTGCCTGTTGCCGTGTCGAGGACGAGCACGCTCTTGCCGCGTTGCGCCGCCTCCTGCTCGGCGCGTTGCATCAATTGCCTAGCGATGCCGCGGCCGCGCGCTGCCTCCTTGACCAGCAGTTTCTTGATATCTGCGCGGTGGCCCTGGTTCGGCATCTGCTGAATGCCGACCTGCACGGTGCCGACGATGACACCGTCAAGCTCGGCGGCGAAAAGCAGGACAGAGCCGTCGCCGACACCCTTGGCAACGCCCTCCCAGAAAAGTAGCGCATCTGCCCTGCCGTAGGGCGCCATGAAGCCGACCGACGCGCCGCCCATGACGCAGTCGACGAGAACATCTGCGAGTTCAGTGATCCGGGTCTTCGTCTCGTGGTGGTCGAGCAACCTGATGATGTGCATGGCTTTCTCTTCTCTTCAAATGCGACCGCGGTCGAGGACGACGGCGTAATGTGCCGCCGCATCGCCGGTATTGTGAAAGACGTGGCCCTCGGAGATGCTCATGTAGAGGCAGTCGCCAGGCTCCAGGCGGTAGGTGACGTTCGCCACGGTCATCTCCAGCACGCCGGAGAACAACCAGACGTGCTGGCTCATGCCGGCCTTGCCGGTCTCCGGAGGGTAGGTGACCCTGGCGCCGGCCGGAAGCGCCACCTCGACCAGGTCGATCCTGGAGGCGGTCTGCGGCGGCGATACGGCGCGGCGCTCGTAGCCCGTCTCCGGGTCGCGCCAGATCAGTTGCTCGGTGCGTCGGGCCAGCGGACCTTTCCCGTCGCGCTCGGAGGCGAAGAAGGTCGAAAGAGTAACGTCGAGCGCGGCGCAGAGCCGCGACAGCAGCTGAGCCGTGGGGCTCGCTTCCCCACGTTCGATGCGTGAAATCATCGCCCGGCTGACGCCGGATCGATTTGAAAGTTCGTCCAGCGTCAGGCCGCGCCCGCCGCGCAACGCCTTCAAACGCTCGGCAATGACGATGTCTATTTGGTCTGCCTCATTTTCCATCATAGTAGATATGCTCGACAATATAATGGAGTCAAGCGTCTCGCGATTTCAGGAAATATTTTCCTTTGTGCCGCTAAGACGACAACGCGTCCGGCTGGCGGCAGCTATGGTGGCGTTGGTCGCGGGGAAGGGGCTTCTGAACATGCAGGCGAGCAAGGCGAAGAGCGCGTCGCTCCTGTCGATCATGGCGATCGTCTTTTCGATGTGCGGTGTCGCGATCGGCAACGGCATCATGTTCGCCTACGTCCCCTTCGTCCTGTCGAAGACCGGAGACGCCGGCTGGGCGCCCGGCGCAGCCGTGACAGCGATCGCTTTCGGCGGCCTTCTTGGCTGCGTGCTCGCCGGCCCGCTCATCCGTCGGGTGGGTCATGCACGCGCCTTTTCCTGCTCTCTGGCGCTCGTCATCCTGTCCGCAGTGCTGATCAGCCTTGGCGTCCATCCGATCGTCTGGATCGTCGCGCGCGGGCTGTACGGGACGGCCGGCAACATCAACTTCATTATTGCGCAAAGCTGGCTCAACCACGCCAGCGAAAACAGCTGGCGCGGCAAGGCCATGTCGTTTTTCTACATGGCCTACGTCATATTCCTCGGGCTCGGCGCGTGGCTGTTCGGACAGATGCCGGCCGGCGGAAACATCGCCCCCATCGCAACGATCTTCTTCACCGCGGTGGCGCTCCTGCCGATCGGGCTGACCCGCCTTGCCAATCCGCCGCCGCCCGCCAAGGCCAGCCCCGACATTCGGAAGGCATGGCGCAATTCGCCGGTCGCCTTCGTCGGCGTTCTCGCCGCCGGCGGGCTGTCGATGGTCGTGCAGGGCTTCACGCCCATCTATGCCGCAGCAAACGACGTCAGCCAGAAGGATATCGCTGCGCTGATGTTCGGCATGCAGTTCGGGCTGTTCTTCGTCCAGTATCCGCTTGGCATGCTCTCGGATCGCCTGGACAGGCGGATCGTCCTGATCGTCACCTGCCTGCTGATCACGTCGGCCGCCGTGGCCGCACTCGGGGTTTCCTTCTCCAACCTGATCCTGCTGGTCGTGGTGTTTGCGATTTGGGCAGGTGCGGTGGAGAGCGTCTATTCGATCGCCAATGCGCACGCCAACGATCGCGCCGATCCGGCGGACTTCGTGCCGCTGGCCTCTACGCTCCTGGTTGCGTGGTCCGTCTCGGCAACGCTCGTGCCGCTGCTGGTGACGATGCTGACGCCCGTTCTGGGCGAGCAGACGTTTATCTATGCCGCCATGGCCGTCGCGATCGCCTACGGCGTCTTCGTGCTGACCCGCCTGCGCAAGCGCGAGACCGTGCCTGTCGAGGAACGGGAGGGGTTCGAGCTGAAGAGCGCGCAGGTTCCGAATGCGGGCGCGCTGGTGGAGGCGACACCGCATTCGGCAGCCGAGAAGCGATAGCGCAATTCTCCCTCGCCAGGCCTTAGGCGCCGCATGGGCGACGCCCAAGGCCTTAGAAAGGTTCAGCCGGTAACCTGGGCGATCCAGTCGTTGAGGCTATAATAGTTGGTGACGCGGCTCACCTTGTCGCCCTTCGCCTCGAAGAAGGCGCCGGCCGGCAGCTTGTAGGTCTGGCCCTTGGCCTCCGGCAGGCCCTCGTCGGTCGCGAGATAGGCGCCATTGACGACGAATTCCGCCGCTCCCCGGCTGCCGTCCTCGCTGGTCATGATCACCATGTCTGTGAGTTCTTCCTTATAGCACCGGTTCATGTGGGCCATGAACGTCGCGAAGGCCGCCTTGCCAACCTGGCGTTCGCCCTGGTTGATGTCGTGCACCACGTCTTCGTCGAGCAACGCCAGAAAGGCCTCCATGTCCTGGCGGTTGAAGGCGTCGTAGTAGGCGCGGATGATCTCGGCGGCTTTCATGAATTCTCTCCTTGAGCGGGCATGCTTGCTGAACTGGACGGTCGATGTATAACCAAGCCGGCGTCACGTGGAAATGCTGAATGACCCTTGAAATCAAATCGTTTTCGGGTGCCGGAGCGGCTCCTTATTTTGACGATCTCGCACGGCTGAGGATCTCCGTCTTCAGGGATTTTCCCTATCTTTACGACGGCGATCTCGCCTATGAGCGAACTTATCTGGCCACATATGCGAAGTCCGAGGGCTCGGTGTTCGTTCTCGCCTTCGACGGCGAGCACGTGGTGGGAGCTGCGACCGGAACGCCGATGGTGGCGGAAACCGCCGAGGTTAAGGCGCCGTTCATTGCCTCCGGCCGTGATCCCGGTGATTATTTCTACTTCGGCGAAAGCGTCCTCCTGTCGGGATATCGCGGCCGCGGCGTCGGTGTGAAATTCTTCGAGGGGCGCGAGGCGCAGGCGAAAAAGCTGGGGCTGATGCTCTGCACCTTCTGCGCGGTCGAGCGGCCCGCCGACCATCCGCGCCGGCCTGCGGACTACGTTCCGCTGAACGGCTTCTGGCGGAACCGCGGCTACCGCCATCACCCGGAACTGCGCACGACCTTCACCTGGCGCGACCTCGACGAGACGCAGGAAAGTCCCAAGCCGCTGTCCTTCTGGATCCGCGACCTTCGCCACAATGGCTGATGCCTGAGGTTGCGAGAGCGCAATAGCCTGAAAATAGGGCGAACGACCGGTTAATTTACCGCTATGCGGGCGCAAGGCGCGCTGCTATATGGCGGCCATGAGCACCAATTCGTCGACGCCCCTTGACCATATCCGCAACTTCTCGATCGTGGCCCACATCGACCACGGCAAATCGACGCTGGCCGACCGGCTGATCCAGTCGACGGGCGGCCTCGCGGATCGGGAAATGTCCGAGCAGGTGCTCGACAACATGGAGATCGAGCGCGAGCGCGGCATCACCATCAAGGCCCAGACCGTGCGTCTGCACTACAAGGCCAAGAACGGTGAGACCTATGTGCTGAACCTGATCGACACGCCCGGCCACGTCGACTTCGCCTATGAGGTTTCCCGTTCGCTGTCGGCCTGCGAAGGCTCGCTGCTGGTCGTCGACGCCTCCCAGGGCGTGGAGGCCCAGACGCTCGCCAACGTCTACCAGGCGATCGACAACAACCACGAGCTCGTTACCGTCCTCAACAAGATCGACCTGCCGGCGGCCGAACCCGAGCGCATCAAGGAGCAGATCGAGGAGGTCATCGGCATCGACGCGTCGGAGGCCGTGCTGATCTCGGCAAAGACCGGCCTCGGCATTCCCGACGTTCTTGAGGCGATCGTCCACAAGCTGCCGCCGCCGAAGAGCGAGGGTGGCGAAAAGGCGCCGCTGAAGGCGCTGCTCGTCGACAGCTGGTACGATACCTATCTCGGCGTCATGGTGCTGGTGCGTATCATCGAGGGTCGCCTTTCCAAGGGCCAGACGGTCCGCATGATGGGAACGGACGCGAAATACACCGTCGAGCGCGTTGGCGTGCTGACGCCGAAGATGGTGGCTATGGATAGCCTCGGCCCGGGCGAGATTGGCTTCATCACAGCGTCCATCAAGGAAGTGGCCGATACCCGTGTCGGCGATACCATCACCGAGGACAAGCGCCCGACGGCAAAGGCCCTGCCGGGCTTCAAGCCGGCCCAGCCGGTGGTCTTCTGCGGCCTTTTCCCGGTCGATGCAGCCGATTTCGAGGACCTGCGCTCGGCGATGGGCAAGCTGCGCCTCAACGACGCTTCGTTCTCCTTCGAAATGGAAAGCTCGGCAGCGCTCGGCTTCGGCTTCCGTTGCGGCTTCCTCGGGCTTCTGCATCTTGAGATCATCCAGGAACGGCTGGAGCGCGAATTCGACCTCGACCTGATCGCGACGGCGCCCTCGGTCGTCTACAAGCTGTTCATGACCGACGGTTCGGAGCGCGAACTGCACAATCCGGCCGACATGCCGGACGTCGTCAAGATCTCCGAGATCCACGAGCCGTGGATCCGCGCGACGATCCTGACGCCCGATGATTATCTCGGCGGCATCCTGAAGCTGTGCCAGGATCGCCGCGGCATCCAGATCGAGCTGACCTATGTCGGCACGCGCGCGATGATCACATACGATCTGCCGCTCAACGAGGTCGTTTTCGACTTCTACGACCGGCTGAAGTCGATTTCCAAGGGCTATGCCTCCTTCGACTACCAGATCACCGACCACAAGGAAGGCAATCTGGTGAAGATGTCGATCCTGGTGAATGGCGAGCCGGTCGATGCGCTCTCCATGATGGTGCACCGCATGGCGGCGGAAAAGCGCGGCCGCGAGATGTGCGAGAAGCTGAAGGAATTGATTCCGAAGCACATGTTCAAGATCCCGATCCAGGCCGCCATCGGCGGCAACGTGATCGCCCGCGAGACCATCTCGGCGCTGCGCAAGGACGTGACCGCCAAGTGCTACGGCGGCGACGCCACCCGCAAGCGCAAGCTGCTTGAAAAGCAGAAGGCCGGCAAGAAGCGCATGCGCCAGTTCGGCAAGGTCGAGATCCCGCAGGAGGCGTTCATCGCCGCGCTCAAGATGGGGGATGAGTGAGCGAGCCAAGTCTCCAGCAGGGAGCGGTCCCGGGCAGCCAAAGCACGCAGTCCCGTGTCCAGATGCAGGACCGCATGCTTCTCAGGCATCCAGGTCGTTCATCGATGGGGGCATTCTGATTGCCCGGTATCGGCGATTTGTGGCTCAGGGGAAGAGCCCGTTCCCTCGATAGTCCTGGAGTGATTGCGGGGGTCCGCCCGCTTTTGACCCATTGCCGTTGTAGGCATGTCGTATAGTTTCAGCATCCTGCTTGTTCAAACGGGCCATTCCAGCCTTGATCGGTATCCGAGAACGCCTCGTCCTATACGCACTTCTGACGTCACTGACTTCGCTCAGCATTGATGCACTGCTGCCGGGCCTGCGGGATATCGGTGCGGAGGTCACGGCTGCCGGACCGCTTTCCACCCAGCACATCATAACCCTTTTTATTTTAGGCATGGCATTCGGCGAACTGCTGATGGGCCCCTTGTCCGACGCAGTTGGTCGAAAGAAGGCTCTGCTCCTGGGCCTGGCGATCTACGTTGCAGGCACGATCATTGCCGGTCTCGGCGGGGCGCTGGAGACAGTCGTTATCGGCCGGTTCCTTCAGGGCGTGGGTGTGGCCGGCCCGAAGATTGCGACACGGGCCATGATACGTGACCAGTTCGAAGGAGATGCCATGGCTCGCATCATGTCCTTCATGTTCACCCTCTTCATTCTGGTGCCCATGCTTGCTCCGAGCCTGGCGCAAGGGCTCATGGTCCTTGGGGGATGGCGCAGTGTTTTTGCGGCGTATCTCGCAATCGCTGGATTTCTTGGCCTTTGGCTGGTGGTCCGGCAGCCGGAAACTTTACCGGTGGCCAGACGCGTTCCCTTTCGACCTGCACTCCTGTTCTTGAATGGCTGCCGCATCCTGTCCAGTCGCCGCGTGGCTTTCCTGATCTTGGCCACCGGATTGGTTTTCGGTGCGCAGCTCCTCTATCTCAGCACGGCGGCCGATCTTTTCTTTGAGGCATACGGCGTCAGGGAAACATTTCCCTTCTACTTCGCGCTGCTGGCGACGGCTATGGGGCTTGCGTCGTTCTTGAATGCCAGGTTCGTTCAGCGCCTCGGCATGGAGACAATGGCGCGTGCAGCCTTCATGGGGATGGCATCAATCGCGCTTCTGATGATGCTGACGTCCATTTGCTATGGTGGCCTTTTGCCATTCGCAATGTTGATGACGTTCCTGTATGCGGTGTTCTTTGCCATCGGCGTGCTCTTCGGCAATCTTAATGCCATGGCTATGCAATCCCTCGGGGAGGTTGCCGGTTTCGGCGCATCTTTGATCGCTTCAGGATCCAGCCTTGTCGCAACCCTGTTCGCTATCGGTCTTGGTGCGCTCTATGATGGAACGGCCCTGAACCTCTCGCTGGGTTTTCTCGCTGCGGGCTTCTGTTCGCTTGTTCTTGCGGAAGTGGCGGTTCGAAGCGATGCATCACCGGTGACCGCTGCTCGATAGTCCGGTGGCGGTGCCGACATCGATGCATGCGGTTGGCGCAGAGCGGCCCTCCGTTTCCTTTTTCAGGTCAGCGCCACTCCTGCCTCACTCCGTGCCCTCCCGCATCTCCTTGTGGCGCGCCTCGAACTCATGCCGCAGCGCGCGGCGTCCCTCGGCGGCCTTCGCGCGGCGCTTTTTGGTCTCCGTGTCGAGGGCGAGCGCCGGTACCGCGGTCGGCTTGGCGTCGGCGTCGACGGCGACCATCGTAAAGTAGCAGGAATTGGTGTGCCGGCGCTCGCCGGTGCGGATGTTCTCCGCCTCGACCCTGATGCCGATTTCCATGGAGGTGCGGCCGGCAAAGTTGACCGAGGCGCTGAAGGTGACGAGTTCGCCGACATGGATCGGCTGGCGGAAGACCACCTGGTCGACCGAAAGCGTGACCGCGTACTGCTGGGAGAAGCGCGAGGCGCAGGAATAGGCCACCCGGTCGAGCAGGTTCAGCAGCGCCCCGCCATGCACCTTGCCGGAAAAGTTCGCCATGTCCGGCGTCATCAGCACCACCATCTCGAGCTGGCTTGGGTCGTGGGCGCGGTCCATGCGCGGTCCTTTCAGAAACGGGGTATGACAGCCGATCCGTGGACCGGGCGCCCAAGCCTACAACCCGCTTGTCGCGAGGAGAAGCATAGCCATCGACCATCCCTGGGATTTGTCGGCTGGATTGGCGACCACAGATAGGGTGTACGGGGTTGACGGCACCCTTCCGCGAGCGGGCCCGTCGCCGGACAGGTGCATGACGCGCCGTCGCGGCTATCGCTTGCCGACTTTGCGTCCGCGCCTCAGACGTTGCGCCGCCGCCCTTCCAGAAGGTCCAGGACCGAGTTGGCTGCCTCGATGATGTTCGTGCCGGGGCCGAACACCGCAGCCACGCCGTGATCATGCAGATACTGGTAGTCCTGCCGCGGAATGACGCCACCACAGACGACGATCACCTCGCCGCCGCCCTTCCTCTTCAGGTCTTCCACCAGTTGCGGCAGCAGCGTCTTGTGGCCGGCAGCCAGCGAGGAGACGCCGACGACATTGACGCGTTCCGACAGCGCCAGGTCGACTGCCTCTTCCGGTGTCTGGAACAGCGGGCCCGCAAGCACGTCGAAGCCGATGTCGCCGAAGGCCGATGCGATCACCTTGGCGCCGCGATCGTGCCCGTCCTGACCGAGCTTGGCGACCATGATCTTCGGCTTGCGGCCGAGCCTGCCCTCGACGCCGGCCATGCGCGACTTGAGAACCTCCAGTTCCGGCTCGTCGCGATAGGCTTCGCCGTAGACGTCCTTGATGACCTCAGGCGTCGCCGCATGATCCCCGAAGGCCTGGCGCATGGCGTCCGAAATCTCTCCGACGGTCGCCCGTTCCCGCGCGGCTTCTACGGCTGCCGCCAGCAGGTTGCCCTTGCCGGAGCGTGCCACCTCGGTCAGCCCGTCGAGCGTCGCCTTGACCTTTGCGCTGTCGCGTCGTCGCTTCGTCTCCTCGATGCGCCGGATCTGGGCCGCGCGCACCGCGCTGTTGTCGATCTCGAGGATGTCGATCGGCTGCTCGTTCTCAAGCCGATACTTGTTGACGCCGACGATGACTTCTTCGCCCTTGTCCACGGCTGCTTGCCGCCGCGCCGCCGCTTCCTCGATCAACCGTTTCGGCAGGCCATCGTTGACCGCCTTCGTCATGCCGCCGAGCGCCTCAACCTCGCTGATCAGCGCCCAGGCCTTCTCCGCCAGCTCGTTCGTCAGGCTCTCGACGTAGTAGGACCCGGCAAGAGGATCGACGACCCTGGTAACGCCGGTCTCGTGCTGCAGGATCAGCTGTGTGTTGCGGGCGATGCGGGCGGAAAACTCCGTCGGCAGCGCGATAGCCTCGTCGAATGAATTGGTGTGCAGCGACTGCGTGCCGCCAAGGGCGGCCGACATCGCCTCGAAGGCAGTGCGGACGATGTTGTTGTAAGGGTCCTGCTCCTGCAGGGAGACACCGGAGGTCTGGCAGTGGGTCCGTAGCATCAGCGACGACGCTTTCTTTGGCTGGAACTCGTCCATGATGCGTGTCCACAGAAGCCGGGCGGCGCGCAGCTTGGCCGCCTCCATGAAGAAGTTCATCCCGATGGCGAAGAAGAACGACAGCCGACCGGCGAAATCGTCGACGTCGAGCCCCTTGGCGAGTGCGGCGCGCACGTATTCGCGCCCGTCGGCCAGCGTGAACGCCAGCTCCTGCACCAGCGTCGCACCCGCCTCCTGCATGTGGTAGCCGGAGATGGAAATGGAGTTGAACTTCGGCATCTCCGTCGCCGTGTAGGCGATGATGTCGGCGACGATCCGCATCGACGGTTCGGGCGGGTAGATATAGGTGTTGCGGACCATGAACTCCTTGAGGATGTCGTTCTGGATGGTGCCGGACAGGGCTGCGCGGGAAACACCCTGTTCTTCCGCGGCGACGATGAAGTTCGCAAGGATAGGGATCACCGCGCCGTTCATCGTCATCGAAACGGACATCTGGTCGAGCGGAATGCCGTCGAACAGGATCTTCATGTCTTCGACGGAATCGATGGCAACGCCAGCCTTGCCGACGTCGCCTTCCACGCGCGGATGGTCGCTGTCATAGCCACGGTGGGTGGCAAGGTCGAAGGCGACCGAAAGCCCCTTCTGCCCGGCGGCAAGGTTCTTGCGGTAGAAGGCGTTGGACTCCTCCGCCGTCGAGAAGCCGGCATACTGCCGGATCGTCCACGGCCGCCCGGCATACATCGTCGCCCGCGGGCCGCGCACGAAGGGCGCGACGCCGGGCAGCGAAGAGAGGTGATCGATGCCCTGAAGATCCTCTGCCGTGTAGAGCGGCTTCACGTCGATGCCTTCGGGCGTGTGCCAGGTCAGCGCATCGGGCGAGGCCTTCAGCTCACGCTCGGCGAGCGCCTGCCAGTCCTTGATCGTCTTCTCGGCCATCGTTCCACTCCGATTCCAGTCTCTCTGCGGCTGGCGTCTGCCACTATTCAGGCGTCTGCCCCTCATCCCCCTGCCGGCACCTTCTCCCCGCCTGCGGGAAGAAGGAGGGCCTCCGCACCATCCAGCGTCCTCTCCCCCGTCGGAGGTCATCCGCCTTCCGCTTCATCAGGGGCCATCCAGCCCGCGGCAATCCGCCGGGCAGTCTACGCGCTTATTCGAACTCCATGATGACCTCGTCGACGGCCAGGCTTGCGCCGACGGACACCGGTACGCCTTTGACGACCGCTTTTCTCTCCGCCCGCAGGATGTTCTCCATTTTCATCGCCTCGATCGTGGCGAGTGCCTGTCCCGCTTCCACCGTGTCGCCTTCGGCAACCGCGATCGCGGTGATCAGACCCGGCATCGGGCAGAGAAGCATCTTGGATGTATCGGGCGGCAGCTTGATCGGCATCAGCTTCGCGAGTTCCGCGACGCGCGGTTCGCGCACGCGGGCGATGAGGTCGATGCCGCGCCAGCGCAGCCGCAGCGAATAACCGATCTTGTCGACTTTAACGCCCATCGGCATCTCGTCGACGAGGAAGGTCGCATGCGTCTGGCCCGGCAGCCAGTCGCTGTGGATCGAGGTCGTGCCGCTGTCTGCAAAGGTGATCCGGGACGCGTCGCCCTCCTGGGCGAAGGTGACAGCGATAGCCTCGCTGCCGAGCGCCACCACCCATTCCTTGCCGACGACACGGCGATGGTTGCCGATCGTGCCGGAAATCTTCGTCGCCCGTCGCTGCAGGCGGTCGTTGATGAGGGTTGCGACCGCGGCGAGTTTGCGTCGCGCGTCTGAATCGGGCGCCACGCCCTGGAAACCGTCCGGAAACTCCTCGGCGATGAAGGCGGTCGTCAGCCGGCCGTCGCGAAACCGGGAATTCTGCATCACCGACGAGAGGAAGGGCAGGTTGTGGCCGATGCCTTCGACTTCGAAGTCGTCGAGGGCCCGGCTCATCGCCTCGATCGCCGCCTGCCGGTCTGGTCCCCAGCTGCAGAGCTTGGCGACCATCGGGTCGTAATACATCGAGATCTCGCCGCCCTCGTAGACGCCGGTGTCGTTGCGCACGATCGTGCCGTCTTCGTGCGCGCCTTCCGCCGGCGGGCGGTAGCGAGTCAGCCGGCCGATCGAGGGCAGGAAGTTGCGATAGGGATCTTCGGCATAGAGCCGGCTTTCGATCGACCAGCCGTTCAGCCTGACGTCAACCTGGCCGAAGGCGAGCTTTTCGCCGGCGGCGACGCGGATCATCTGCTCGACCAGGTCGATACCGGTAATCAGTTCGGTGACAGGATGCTCCACCTGCAGCCGCGTGTTCATCTCGAGGAAATAGAAGTTTCGCTCGCCGTCGACGATGAATTCGACCGTGCCCGCCGAATGGTAGCCGACGGCCTTTGAAAGCGCGACGGCCTGCTCGCCCATCGCCTTTCGGGTGGCTTCATCGAGAAACGGCGAGGGCGCTTCCTCGATCACCTTCTGGTTTCGGCGCTGGATCGAGCATTCGCGCTCGCCGAGATAGAGCGTTGTGCCGTGCTTGTCGCCCAGCACCTGGATCTCGATGTGGCGCGGCTGCGTGACGAATTTCTCGATGAAGATGCGGTCATCGCCGAAGGAGTTCTTCGCTTCGTTTTTCGAGGACTGGAAGCCTTCGCGTGCCTCCGTGTCGTTCCAGGCGATCCGCATGCCCTTGCCACCGCCGCCGGCGGACGCCTTGATCATGACGGGATAACCGATCTTGGTCGCGATCCTGACCGCTTCCTCGGCATCCTCGATCAGGCCCATGTGGCCGGGTACAGTGGAAACGCCGGCCTCGGCTGCGATCTTCTTCGACGTGATCTTGTCGCCCATCGCCTCGATGGCGCGCACCGGCGGCCCGATGAAGGCGACGCCCTCTTTTTCCAGCGCGGCAGCAAAGGCGGCGTTCTCGGAAAGGAAGCCGTAGCCGGGATGGACAGCGTCCGCCCCGGTCTGCCGTATGGCGTCGAGGATCCTGTCGATGACGATATAGGACTGGCTCGAGGGCGCAGGGCCGATATGCACCGCCTCGTCGGCCATCTGCACATGCAGCGCATCGCGGTCGGCGTCCGAATAGACGGCGACGGTCGCAATGCCCATCTTGCGGGCGGTCTTGATGACGCGGCAGGCGATCTCGCCACGGTTGGCAATGAGGATTTTCTTGATCGCCAAGGCTAGATCTCCATCACGTCTTCAAAGGATTCCGGGAAGGAGGCGCGCGCCGCCTTCTCATCGATGATCAGCAATGCTTCATAGGAGGTGGGGTCAAATTCCTTCTCCGCCGCCACAACTTCACGGCCGAAGAGCAAGTTCAGCCGGGCGGCATCGAGATTGCCTCGCTCGAAGGGTTCCGGTCCGAACTGATGCCAGAGCGCATGCAGGAAGGCCGCATCTATCTTGTGCTCGGCCGAGCCCGGTCGGGCACGACGGGGCAGCGCCTTGATCGGCGTCACGCCTTTTGGGTTGGCCCGGCGGATGGTGAACTGGACGCCCGTACCCGGCATGCCGGACGGGAAGCCACGATGCTTTGTCATGTCGGGAAGCTTGGCCATGATCCTGCTCTTCCCTCACAAAGGTATGGTGTCGTGCTTGCGCCAACGCGCATCCACCTGCTTGTTGCGCAGGGAGGCGAAGGCGCGGGCAATGCGCTTGCGGGAGGAATGCGGCATGATCACCTCGTCGATGAAGCCGCGCTCGGCGGCGACGAAGGGATTTGCGAACCTTTCCTCGTATTCGGCCGTCCGTGCGGCGATCTTGTCTGGATCGCCCAGCTCCGAGCGGTAGAGGATCTCCGTTGCCCCCTTGGCGCCCATGACGGCAATCTCGGCGGTCGGCCAGGCATAGTTTATGTCGGCGCCGATATGCTTGGACGCCATGACGTCATACGCGCCGCCATAGGCCTTGCGGGTGATCAGCGTCACCATCGGCACGGTCGCCTGGCTGTAGGCGAACAACAACTTTGCGCCGTGCTTGATCACCCCGCCATACTCCTGCGCCACGCCCGGCAGGAAGCCCGGCACGTCGACAAGCGTCAGGATCGGAATGTTGAAGGCATCGCAGAAGCGCACGAACTTCGCAGCCTTGCGCGAACTGTCGATGTCGAGGCAGCCGGCCAGTACCATCGGCTGGTTGGCAACGACGCCGACCGTCTGGCCTTCGAGCCGGATGTAGCCGGTGATGATGTTCTTCGCGAAGTTCTCCTGCAGCTCGAAGAAATCGCCTTCGTCGGCAATCGCCAGGATCAGCTCCTTCATGTCGTAGGGCTTGCTGGAACTGTCGGGGATCAGCGAGTCGAGCCGTGCCTCCAGCCGCGCCGGATCGTCGTGGAAGGGCCGCACCGGGGGCTTCTCGCGGTTGTTCAGCGGCAGGAAGTCGAACAGCAGCCGCACATGCTCCAGCGTCTCGATGTCGTTCTCGTAGGCACCGTCGGCGACGGAGGATTTTTTCGTGTGCGTCCCGGCCCCGCCCAGTTCCTCGGCGGTGACGATCTCGTTGGTCACCGTCTTCACCACGTCCGGCCCGGTGACGAACATGTAGGACGAATCCCGCACCATGAAGATGAAATCCGTCATTGCAGGTGAATAGACTGCCCCGCCCGCGCAGGGTCCCATGATGACGGAGATCTGCGGGATGACGCCGGAGGCCTCGGCGTTGCGGCGAAACACCTCGGCATAGCCGGCAAGCGAGGCAACGCCCTCCTGAATTCGGGCGCCGCCCGAATCGTTCAGCCCGATCACCGGCGCGCCGTTGCGCACCGCCATGTCCATGATCTTGCAGATCTTCTGCGCATGCGTCTCCGACAGCGAGCCGCCCAGCACGGTAAAGTCCTGGCTGAAGACGTAGACCTGCCGCCCGTTGATCGTGCCCCAGCCGGTGACGACGCCGTCGCCGGCGATCTTCTGGCCGGCCATGCCGAAGTCGACCGCCCGGTGGGTGACGTACATGTCGTACTCTTCGAACGATCCCGCATCGAGCAGGACCTCCAGCCGCTCGCGCGCCGTCAGCTTGCCCTTGCCGTGCTGGGCGTCGATCCGCTTCTGTCCTCCGCCGAGATAGGCCTCGTCGCGTCGAGCCTGCAACTGCTCCAGTATCGGGCGCATTCTCACTCCCTGTGAATTCGATTTGTGCGCCCATTATGCCGATATTGGCGTGCGGAAAACAATTGAACGGGTGCGAAAGCGGAAATATAAAATAGCAATATTGAAAATGCGAATTTGCAAATTCGGCGGGCGTCATGGCGATCGGCAAACTCTTCATCGGCCGCAAGGTCCGTGATCTCAGGCAGGCGAGCGGCATCACGCAGGGCCAGTTTGCCGAGCGGATCGGCATCTCCACCAGTTACCTGAACCAGATCGAGAACAACCAGCGTCCTGTCTCTGCTGCGGTACTGCTGGCGCTCGCCGACAAGTTCCGTCTGGACATCGCCGAACTGTCGGTCGGCGAGAACGACCGGCTGCTGTCGGCGCTGTCGGAGGCGCTGACCGATCCGCTGTTTGCGACCTATTCGCCGAGCCTGCAGGAGCTGAAGCTCGTTACCCAGAACGCGCCCGGCCTGGCGCATGCGCTGATCGCCTGTCACCAGGCCTACCGGCGCAACAGCGAAAGGCTCGCAAGCTTCGACGCCACGCTTGGCCGCGCCGGCGGGCCTGCCGAAATGACGCCGTATGAGGAAGTGCGAGACTTCTTTCATTTCGTCGACAACTACATCCACGACCTCGACGTTGTTGCCGAGCGGCTGGCTGTGGATCTCGGCATCGGTCGCGGCGACAATCAGGCAGTCTTGACCGAGCACCTGGAGCGGAGGTTCGCCGTGCGCGTCGCCCGCGGGGCGGCCGACGATGACGCCATTCGGCGCTATGATCCGCAGGCCCGCGTCCTGACGCTCAATCCCTATGCCGCCGCCTCGACGCGCGATTTCCAGCTGGCGCTGCAGATCGCCCAGCTGCAGGCGGCAAGCGAGATCGACGCTGTGGCGCAAGGGGCGGGGTTCCGCTCGGAGGAGGCGCTTGAGATCTGCCGCATGGGGCTGGCGAACTACGTCGCGGGCGCCCTGCTTTTGCCCTATGGCACATTCCTGCAGGCCGCACAGGAACTGCGCCACGACCTGGAACTGCTCGCCGCCCGCTTCGGCGCCTCGATCGAACAGGTCTGCCACCGTCTCAGCACGCTGCAACGTCCCGGCCTGAAGGGTGTGCCGCTCTTCTTCGCCCGCATCGACCGGGCAGGCAACATCACCAAGCGCCACAGCGCCGCCAAGTTCCAGTTCGCCCGCTTCGGCGCTGCCTGTCCGCTCTGGAATGCCCACGAGGCGTTCGAGCGACCCGGTCGGATCCTGCGCCAGCTGGCGGAGACGCCTGACGGCGTTCGTTATCTCTGTCTTGCCACCCACGCCTCCAAGGGCAGCGGCGGCTTCCGTGCCGCCCGCCCCGAATATGCGTTGGCGCTCGGGTGCGAGATCTCCTACGCACCTGCTTTCGTCTATGCCGACGACCTCGATATGGAGAATGCCGGGGCCTTCGCCCCGATCGGCATCTCCTGCCGTATCTGCGAGCGTGCCGACTGTGCTAGCCGCGCCGTCCCCCCCTTCAAGCGCCGCCTGCACGTGGACCACAACGTGCGCCGGATCGTGCCTTATGCGTTGGAGGGATGAGGAAACGTGCATCCAAGGGGCACATGATTGACGCTGATGACCATTGTGATATTGACGCCAATGGCGGATGCCGCGCGCCGCGCAGACGGTTGGAGAAGCAAAAGGAATGCGATTGGATTCGCGAAATGTGGCTGATGGCGTGGTGAAACGTGAGCCGGTCGTGATTCCGAGCTATCAAAAGCATCGATGAGTTGCTGCAGGCAGGCTACGGTTCATGCGGCCATTACTTTTTCCAGAACAACGAGCGAAAGCGATACATTCTGGTCTTTTTCAACGGCGCGATGAACCGCCAGTATCACTCGGAAACGCCGCTATTCAACCGTTGGTCATGGGGCAGCCGGTGCAAGTATCCCGTCGTCTGCGTCAGCGATCCCGCGGTCGCGCCTTCGACCGGCCTGCACATCGACTGGTATCTCGGTCGCCGGGATGAGTGGAACTTGGAGAGGATTTGGAGCCAGCTCCACCACATCAGGTCAGTGATTGCCCCGGAGGCGAAGTTCATCGTCATGGGTTCGTCTGGAGGCGGCTTCGCTGCCCTGCAATCTACGGTGATGGGCCACGCGAAGGAATGCTTCTGCATCAATACCCAGATCGAGTTGTGGCGCTTTCAGAACCAGCCCCGTTACTTTGCCTCGCTCCGCAAGTATAATGGTGACGATTCCGGTCAGATCCCGCCGGAAGATTTGCACCGATTCTCCGTGATCGAGGCAGGCAAGAGCCGTGCCCATCGTGGGTCGACCATCTTTTACGCGCAGAACACTGCGGACGTGTCCCATGTCCGCGATCATTTCTTGCCGTTCATGGCCGAGTTTTCCGCCACGCCGCACAACCGCACCAGCAAGATTCACCACATCTCTTTCAGGGACGTTGCCCTGAAGCACAAGCCGCCAAGCTATGAGCAGACGCTCAAGATCTTCGGTCAGCCGTTTAAGCGGTTGATGAAATAGCCGGGCAACCTGTTTCGATCGGCGTCCTGTCCCGAGTGGTGCTTCGGGCCGGTGCAGATTGCAGTTAGGCAGAAGCGTAAATCGTGACCCCAAAAAGAAAAACCCCGGACATCCGGGGTTTCTTTAAGACGTTGTGAAACGTCTTCACAATGGAATGGTGCCCAGAAGAGGACTCGAACCTCCACACCCTTTCGAGTACCAGCACCTGAAGCTGGCGCGTCTACCAATTCCGCCATCTGGGCGACGGAGGCGGATGTACGGGGAGCCGCCGCCGGTGTCAACTGGCTTTTTGAAGTTTTTGCAACGACATGCGATTTTCCCTCAGCTTCTCCGCGACCCGTCGTTACGTTCGACGACCGCGGCCCACTGGCGGATCAGGTCGAGCCCCTCCTCGAGCAGGCTTCGGGCGGCGCTCTCATCGGCGGCTTCCACGTAGCAGCGCATTTCCGGTGCATTTCCGGAGGGGCGGAAATGGATGATGCGGCCGTCTTCGAGCGTCACGCGCAGCCCGTCGATGTCGCTCGTCCTTGCCGGAGCGCCGAGCGGCGCCAGAAGCGCGGCCAGCGCCTGTGGGCCTGAGCGAAGCTCCGCCATCAGCGCTGCGCTCGTTTCTACCGGAAAGTTCTCGAGCCGGTCGGCAGCGGCGGCCGGCAGGCCGAAATCGGCGGCGACCGCCGACAGCGGCTGATCGCGTTCGGCGGCCAATGCCAGAACCGCAAGCGCCGGCAGGAAGCTGTCGCGGGTTGGAAGAGCAGACAGTGTGCGGCCGTTGACGATGCAACTCGTACCCGTCAGCGTGCCGCCATTGGCCTCAAAGCCGACTACCGCTTTCGCACCGGCGCCGACAGCCGCGTCCATGGCCGCGATCACGAAGGGAGAACCGACGCGTGTGCGCCGGACCTCGAACGCCCCCGATGCTTCGATGCCGGAATTCGAGGTGACGGGCGTTGCCACAACGTCGGCGCGGAGGAAGTTTGCGGTGATCAGGCCGAGCAGGTCGCCCCGTAGCGGCGTGCCGGTTTCGTCGGCTACGAGCGGACGGTCTCCGTCGCCGTCCGCAGAGACGATTGCGTCGAGATCGTGCTCGCTGGACCAGCGCCGAAGCATCTCGATCGTTTCCGGCGAGACCGCCTCGGTATCGACCGGGATGAATTCCTGCGAGCGTCCGAGAGGCACGCATTCGGCGCCGAAGGCCGACAGTACGGTAATGAAGAGGTCACGCGCCACCGTGCTGTGCTGGTAGACGCCGATACGTTTGCCATCAAGTGCCCCAGGCGCCAGCAGGCCGTCATAGCGCTTCAGGAACAGGGTCTCGGCATCGGCGGAGCCATCGGGCGCGACCGCAGGTTCCGCATCCGGCACCTCGCCGGCAGAGGAGATCGCAGCAGCCAACAGCGTGATCGCCGCTTCGTCGTCCTTGCCGATTTCGCCGTCGGGCCGGTAGAACTTGATGCCATTGCGGTCGGCGGGAATGTGCGAGCCGGTCACCATCAGGCTGGCGGCCCCTTTTTCCAGGCCGAAGAGCGCCAGCGCCGGTGTTGGGATGGTGCCGCAATCGAGAGGCGCCAGGCCGGCGCGGCGCAGGGCGCCGGCTGCGATCGCAGCGATTGCGGGGCTGGATGGACGGAAATCGCGGCCGATCAGCACCGTGTCGCCCGCCTTGGCGAGACCAGCATCCAAAAGGTAGCGGGCAAAGGCGGTGGCGTAGAGTGCCGCCGGTGGCCCCTCCAGTTCCGTCGAAAGGCCACGCAGCCCGCTGGTGCCGAATTTCAGACTCATCTCATGCTCCAAGTTGTAGTATGCTGGTCTCCGCCCGCATTTCATGCCCGATTTTTTCCGGCTTGTCCCGGTCTTCGATGGCGAAGGTCGAGGACCCTGGACGGGGCGCGACATGCCGGCCAGCGAAAATTAATGTGGCGCGCGACCGCCCCGGAACACTATGGAACTTGTCGAAATTCCACCTCTCCTAACGCACAGGGGGTCGAAATGTTCAGCTTGCCCAGTTTGGTTTCTGCCGGCGCACTGGCCCTTGCCGGCGCACTTGTCTCGGCCTCCGGCGCCAGTGCCGGCTCGTTTGTCCAGGCGGATAGGATCGTCGGAACCAAAGTTCTGCCGGCCGCAGTTGCCTGCAATGCTTATAGCTGCTGGAATTCCGGACCGTTCTACAATCCGATCAACCGGCCATTTTATCGCGCCTACGCCTGGCCGATGTATCGCCCGTACCGGCCCTACGCGCCCTACTACCGGCCGTACTACCGGCCCTATTCGTCGAGTGTGACGATCTACCAGCCCTATGAAAGCCCGTATTATGCACCGCGTGCCTATAGCGGTGCGGGGGCTCACGTTGCCTGGTGCATGAACCGCTATCGTACCTATGAACCGGCGACCAACCGCTATCACGCGGGCAACGGCGTCTACAGGGTCTGCGTCTCGCCCTATCCGTGAAGAGCAGGGGGCGGTCGGGTGCCGAATAGCCCGGCGCCCGCATGCCTTCCCTATCAGTTCCTGTCGACGTGACCGAGATCCCTCTCGGGATCGATCACGTCCCGCACCTTTTGTTTCAGCTCCTTGGGGCCTGGGAAGCCGCCGTCGCGCTTGCGCTCCCAGATCATTTCCCCGTCGATCCGTATTTCGAAGTTGCCGCCGGTGCCGGGGATGAGGGCCACCTCGCCAAGGCTATCGCCAAACGTCTGCAACAGTTCCTGGGCCATCCAGCCCGCCCGAAGCAGCCAGTTGCATTGGGTGCAGTAGAGGATCGAGATCCGGGGCTTCTGTTCGCTCATGTTCAGTCCGCTCACCTGGCTTTTGTCGGGTCCGATAGCGGCCGGCTTATGCCGATGGCGCCCGATTGGCAATCCCGGACCGTTGAGGGGTTCACGAAAATGTCAAGGCAGTTCATCATGTTTTGTCGAGGCGCTGCTTGCGCGTAAGAAGCGGTCCGCGGACAAGCGGTGCAGTGCAACAATTTCGACGGTAACCCCCATGAGCGACATTACATCAACGCGTAACAGACTCTTTCTTCCCTTCCTCGGCCCTGTCTATTCCTCTCTGAGCGAAAGTGCAGAAACGCTGCTTCGCGTCGTCGCCGGCCTGCTTCTCGTCACGCACGGATACGGAAAGATCATCAACCCGTTTGGCGCAGTCGGCATGGTGGAAGGGCTCGGCTTCTATCCGGGTGTCTTCTGGTCCCCGCTTCTGGCCGCAACCGAGTTTTTCGGTGGCATCCTCGTGGCAATCGGGCTGTTGACGCGGCCTGCCGCCATCGCGTCTGCGATCGTTCTGGCCGTGACTGTCTATTTCCACTGGATCGTCAAGGCAGAGGGCATCGGCGGCGCGGAAAAGTCCATCCTCTGGACGGCGATCATGCTCTATTTCGCGGTTCGCGGCGCCAACAGCCAGTCGGTCGACGCACGGTTGGGACGTCAGTTCTGACGCCGCTTTAGGTCGGGTATCATCCGCCCTACGGCGGCGAGCAGCATCTCGTCGGCGTAGGGCTTCATTATGACCGGAGCGCCATCGACGGGCGCAACGCCGGATCGGTGCGCCTCCGAGACCGAGGTGAAGATGAGCGGTACTTTTAGCCTCTTCAGTCGCCGCACGCCGTCGGTGACGGATATGGACCGCACGGAAAGATCGACCAGGCAGAGGTTTAGCGCGGCAAGATCGGAATCTGCCCAGAGCTCGAACTGATTGGGCCGAATGATCGAAACGCGGCATTCAAAGGCTGAGCTGATAAGGAATTCGGCATCGACGGCGATCAGGAACTCTTCCTCCACGATCGCGATATGCGGATAGGCCTTGTTCATTTCAGGCGTACTTTCCAGGGCAGAGGAGGGCTTAGGAGCTTACTCCTTTAAATTGGGTGCAGGCGCGCCCGGGGCGCGCAATGTCTCTCTCGAACGCGCTGACGTCATTTAAAAAAGACGTAGCGACAGCCTCTTCGCTGGAACCGAAGAAATCGCTTTCGCGTTGATAGATCACATGTCTGCAACCGGGGAAGGAATGGTTTCATGGGGCTTCAGCCAAACGTGTGGCGGTGCGGTAGCAGACCGCGGAGACCAACATGACCGGCGCCTCCACACCCGCGCCGGGCAAGTGGCATACACCCTGCTCCAAATGTCCGCTTCAGGAACTGAAGAGCTTCCGCAAATTCTCGCCGCGCGAACTGGAATTCGTGTCGCAGTTCAAGGTCGGAGAATTGTCGGTCGAGCGTGGGGCGACGGTTCTGGTGGAGGGAACCCACAGCCCACACATCTATACGGTGCTGACGGGCATGGGATTTCGCTACAAGCTTCTTGAGGACGGGCGGCGGCAGATCATGAACTATGCCTTTCCGGGGGATCTGCTCGGCCTGCAGGGGGTGCTGATGGGGGAACTCGACCACTCCGTCGAGGCTCTGACGCCGGTCACCCTTTGCGTATTCGAGCGCTCGAAGCTCGACGGCCTGTTTTCGCGCCATGCCTCTCTCGCCTACGACCTTACGTGGATCGCGGCACGCGAGGAGCGGATTCTCGACGAACACCTGCTCAGCATCGGCCGGCGTTCGGCATTGGAGCGAACCGCCTATCTCTTGTCCTATATCCATCAGCGCGCCATGGCGGTGGGGATGCTGCACGGTTCACGCCGGAGCATCCCGCTGACGCAGCAGCACCTGGCCGATACGCTCGGCCTGTCCCTTGTCCACACCAACAAGACGTTGCGCAAACTGTCGGACCGTCAATTGATCCGCTGGCAGGATGGTGGCTGCGAGGTGAACGAGCCCGACGGCCTTCTGAAGGTGTCCGGCTGGGAGGGCCTCAAAGAGACGGCCCGTCCTTTTATCTGACGTGTGTTATCTGGCGTGTGCCGTCAGGCGACGTCCCAGTGAAGGGGAAACATCGGATCGAACACCGTCACGGGACCTGCTCTCGTCTCGATCTTTGGCGGATAGGATAGGGGCGTCTCGCGGCGCACCAGCCGGATCGTGTCCTGGTTTGCCGGCAGGCCGTACCAGGCTGGTCCGTTCAGTGAAGAGAAGGCTTCCAGCCGGTCGAGCGCATTCTCCTCTTCGAACACATGCGCCAGGCAACTCATGGTGTTGATCGAGGTATAGATGCCGGCGCAGCCGCAGGCGCACTCCTTGAGCGGGTCGACATGCGGGGCCGAATCGGTGCCGAGGAAGAAGCGCGCATCGCCCGAGGTGGCGGCCGCGCGAAGGGCCAGCCGGTGATGTTCACGCTTGGCAACCGGGAGGCAATAGTAGTGCGGCTTGATCCCGCCGACCAGGATCGCATTGCGATTGATGATCAGGTGGTGGGTTGTGATCGAGCCGGCGAGATTGGCCTTCGAATTCCTGATGTAGTCGATGCCGTCCTTCGTCGTGACATGCTCCATCGTCACCTTCAGTTCCGGCAGGCGGTTGCGCAGCGGATCGAGCACGGTGTCGATGAAGACGGCCTCTCGGTCGAAGATGTCTACATCCTGGGTTGTGACCTCGCCATGCACGCAGAGGGGCAGGCCGATCCTGGCCATCCGCTCGAGCACCGGCATCGCCTTCTCGATGTCGCGCACGCCGCCATGCGAGTTCGTCGTAGCACCCGCCGGGTAGAGCTTGACGGCGGTGATCAGCCCACGCGCCTTGCCTTCCTCGACGTCGTCGGGGTTCGTGTGCTCGGTCAGGTAGAGCGTCATCAGCGGCTGAAAGCTGTCGCCGGCGGGGATCGCGGCCATGATGCGCTCGAGATAGGCTGCCGCGTCGGCGGTGGTCACGACCGGCGGAACGAGGTTCGGCATGATGATCGCGCGGGCGAAATGGCGGCTGGTATCGCCAATCACGCCCTTCAGCATTTCGCCGTCGCGCAGATGCAGATGCCAATCGTCGGGGCGGCGAATGGTGATCGATTGCATGCGCTGAGTACTCCGCGGCTCGATGAAAATCTACGCCGCGGGCATTATCACCCCTCGACCGCCGAAGGCAAACATTTTGCCGGTTTTCAGGCCGGGCTGGTGCCGAACCGGTTTTCGCCGCGCGTTCCCTCGCTCGCATACCAGTAGACGAGCACGATCCAGCCGATCAGCGGAATGAGCCCCACGAGCAGCCACCAGCCGGAGCGGTCTGTATCGTGCAGGCGGCGAATGGCGACGCCGAGGCCGGGCAGGAGCACGCCCAGTCCGTAGACGACGCTGAGGATCTCCCGGCCGAATACCGCCTTGTCGACGCCGCCGAGAACGACGGAGGCAATGACATTGAAAAGCGCGAACCACCAGAATTCGGGGCGGCTCGCACGGCCGGTAAAGACGGCATACTTGGAGAAGACGGTAGAGACTGCTTGCGAAAATGTCATGCTATCCCCCTCGGGCGCCCGAAAGGCGCAATTACACACTCAGGGTTGTGCATTGTGAATGCTGCACCAACTTGCGCGGCGAATCAATCCGCCAGCAGACCAACGGCGCGTCAGGCGTTGTCGAGCGTGATGTCCGCGCGCCTGCGGCTTTCAAGCACCAGCCGACCGTTCGGCAGATCGTTGCCGTGGGCCTTCGTACGCGCCACCTCCTCGCCCAGCCCGTAGCCGATCCAGCGATCCAGGAGGCGCTGCTCGAGCACCGCTATGGGCGGGGCGAGCATGATGGAATAATCGAACAGGCCTTCCAGCTCCGCCCACTTACCCTCGTCGAGCAGCAGGTAGTTTCCTTCCACGATGATGAAGCGGTGCTCGGGTGAGACCGCCCTGGCAGAGGCTATTGCGAGCTCGCGCGAGCGGTCGAAGACGGGGATCAACACCTCCTGCTCCGCCACGCGCACGGCGCGGATGATGTCGAGGAATGCGCGCACGTCGAATGTTTCGGGGGCGCCCTTGCGGGCCAGCAACCCTCGCTCGCTCAGAACGGCATTGTCCATGTGAAAACCGTCCATCGGCAACACCTCCGCACGCTCGCCTCGGGCGTTCAGGGCGGCGCGGAGTTCGTCGGCCAGGGTGGACTTGCCGGAACCCGGCGGACCGGCGATCGCAATCAGAAAGCGACGGGCATCGCCGGCGCGCCGGATGATCTCTGACGCCATCTCCGCACTGATGCTGGGCATGTTGTCTGCGCCTCCCGTTGCGATCCCCTGATGCCGGCCATGGCGGCAGCCGCAGGAGGCGGCATATTGTGCGAGACGGAGGGCATCGGCAAGGCGCAGGCGGGCCTGGCCGCAGCATCCTCCACATTCCCGCTGAAAAGTCGCAAGGCGTGGTATCACCTTGCTTCTTGAATGCCGGATCGCGCCGTGCTTGTCTGCCGCAACCAAAGGGAGATGCACATGCGCGTACTGGTCGTCGAGAATGACAGGATAACGGCCCTTGGCCAGATCGAAGCCGCTCTGCTCGAGGCCGGCGCGAAAATCGAACTGTGTCGCCCCCATGCCGGCGAGGCGCTGCCGTCGGACGGACTGGCCTATGACGCGCTGGTCGTCATGGGCGGCCCCCAATCGGCCGTCGATGATGAGCGGCATCCTTATCTACCGGCCTTGTGCGCCATGATGCGGCGCTATGGTGACGCCGGCAAATCCGTGCTCGGCGTCTGCCTCGGAAGCCAACTCCTGGCGCGCAGCTATGGTGCGACCAATCTTATCGGTGAAGCCTTCGAGTTCGGCTGGTGCGACATCCAGCCGACGGAACAGGGGCTAGCAGACCCCTTGCTCGCCACGGTCGGCGGCGCCTTTCCGATCTTCCAGTGGCACAGCGACACCTTCACGCTGCCTGAAGGTGCCGTTCGGCTGGCACACAATCAGACAGCGACGAATCAGGCTTTCCGCATCGGTCGCGCCACCTACGGCACGCAATTCCACTTCGAGGTGGACCGGTCGGTCGCAAGCTGGTGGCGCGACCTGTTCCCGGAGCAGATCGAGCGGATGGCGCCGGGATGGATCGACAGCTTCGATGCGATCGCTGCGGCGCGGGGGCCTGCCGCCGATGCTGCGGGCCTGGCGATTGCCCGTGCCTGGGTCTCGACCATCGCCGCCGGCATCGAAGCGCAGGATATGGTCACGGTCGGCAGTGCGGCCTGATTTTTGGCAATGAGCGCGGGGCCTGCCGCCTTGCCTTGCGGATGTGGCAGCGCGGGTCTGCCCGCCGTCAGCCTACCAGTTGAAACCGCGCAGTTCGCGTTCGCGCGACAGCGGTGGATTGCGGCTTGAGAAGCTGAGGCCATTCTGCGTGCAGGTGTAGACCGGGTGGTTGAATTCGCCCCAGCGTCGAACTTCGGTGTCGTCGTAGCCCCTCGCACACACGACCTCGTTGGCAGCCTCGGCCGCAGCTTTGTCTTCCTGGGACTTTACGCCGGGCAGGTCTGTGAAAGGATAGGCTTTCTCTCCCCCTGCAAAGGCGCCCGCCTGTTGCGCCAAAGTCGGCGAGGAGAGCGAGAGCAGCACCACAGCAAAGGCAACGGTAAGGATGCTGCCACGGCAGCGGTCAGGTTTCGACGGTTTCATATCTATCCATTGCGTCTGCGGGTGCAATCTTGGCCTTGCATAGTACCGTGCCGGGCAAACATGCGATATAGCCCAGACAGTTTATGCGGACTATGTGGGGTTTGAGATGGCAAGTGCAATACGATATCACGAGGGCGACATTCCGGCGGCCGATGCTGCGCGCTATGACGGCGCGATCGCGATCGACACGGAGACCCTTGGCCTGATCCCGCGCCGCGACCGTCTATGCGTCGTCCAACTTTCGCCCGGCGACGGCACGGCTGACGTCATCAAGATCGCCGCAGGCCAGACGCGGGCGCCCAATCTCGTCGCCATGCTCAGCGATCCTTCCCGCCAGAAGATCTTCCACTATGGCAGATTTGACATCGCCGTCTTGTTTCACACTTTCGGCGTCACCTGTTCGCCCGTCTTCTGCACCAAGATCGCTTCCCGGCTGACGCGCACCTACACGGACCGGCACGGGCTGAAGGATAATCTGAAGGAGCTTCTGGAGGTGGATATCTCCAAGCAGCAGCAGTCTTCCGACTGGGCTGCCGAGACGCTTTCGCCGGCCCAACTCGAATATGCGGCATCCGACGTGCTGCACCTGCACGCGCTGCGCGACAAGCTGATGGCGCGGCTTGTCCGCGACGGCCGGCTGCAGCATGCAGAGGCCTGCTTCGCGTTTCTGCCGACGCGTGCCAAGCTCGACCTGCTCGGCTGGGACGAAACGGATATCTTCGCCCATAGCTGAGGGTGTCGGCAAATGCCGGCACGGATCGGTCAGGATTGCTTAACCAAATCGCCGCTATTCTCGGCTGCATGAATTCAGGTTTTGCAATCGGGACAGTTTAATGATTCCGCCTCTGTCGCAGTCGACCGGCCTGCTGGTCTCCGATCAGCTTGGCAAGATGATCGAGGAGATGGAGGCTCGCCACAAGGAGGCCGACGACAAGGCGAAGGGCAAGGATCGCAAGGACGAGACCTTCGGCGTGACCAGCGATCCGCCGAAGGCCGCCGCCAACGAGAAGATCAACGCCTACTTTTTCGGTGCCCTGAAGGGCGATCCGGATCCGCTCGCCACGCTGATCTCCCGTTTCTCCTCGGCCCTCGGCATCACCCAGGGCAAGGACGAATCGAGCTTCTCCTTTGCGCAGCGCCTCAGTGACGCCGTCTCCATGCTCGGCTTCGCCAAGACCGGCAGCCGCGGCGAGGCGGCGGTTCTGACGCTGAAGTCGCTCGGCGTGAGCGAGGCCGAAGTGATCGACGTCATGCAGGGCAACTCGACGTCGAAGACCGCTCCGAACGCTGTCCTTGCGGCCCGCATTGCGAGCCAGGCGGGGCTGACGGGCGAGGAGGAGGACTTCGGCGCCCGCATTGGCGAAACGCTGACGGCGCGACGGGCCGAGCTACCCAAGAGCGTTGCCGCGCTGGAGGAGGCAACCGGGCTCAAGAAGCTCGGCCTGACGGCATCGGACATGATCGCTGCCATCGCAAATCCCTGGAGCGACGCCGGCCAGCGGGTTAAGGACGCGCTCGCCGAGCAGGCGGAGAGCGAAAGCGGGATGAGCCGCGACATGCGCAAGGTCCTCCAGCGTCTGGAAGACGTTGCCGATCCCAGCACGCTCGAAGAGTTGAAACGCGGCGACACCGGGTATGATCCAAGCCGCGTCGAGGATGAGGAGACGAGAGCCGAGCGGGAAGAGACCATTCAGGACCTGCAGAACGCCGAGAAGCTCGAAGACGTTCGCGACATGCAGGCGGCGGTCGGCGAGCATATCGCGCAGCGCGATGAAGATGGCGCAGGCGGGCGGATTTCGGCGACAGAAGCCGGGCTGGAGATGATTCAGGTGCTGGCCGGGCTTCCCGACGCAGCGAACGCTGACGACGATCAGGCAGATCCCGACAGCAAGGCTCTTGACGACCGCACGGTTGGCGAACGCCTGTCCACCAGCGTGGAAGCCGCGGGTTCGAAAGCTAAGGAGGAGGTCGAGGACGCACTCGCGGCCAACCGCCTGGCCGATGCAGAGCCCGACCTGTTTCTGCCGGTGGACGATATCGGCATCTACGAGTTGCTGCGCCGGAAGGCCGCCTGACAAGGTCGTCTGACAAGGTCACCTGACATGGAGGGCTGACACGGTGCGGCCCAACGCTGGCCAGCCTGACGCCGGCTAGCGTCTGTTGAGATTTTGTGCATTCAGCTGTCGGTCTTGCGGACGATACCCACCCTCGCAAGAACTTCCTTTGGGATGGCGTAGCGGCGGACGATGTCGCGCTGGTCCCGCAGGCCGCAGATTTCGCGCTGGATGAAGAAGGTCCACACCGCATCCGCCGCCACATCCAGCAATTCTTCCCGTTCTGCCGGACTGCAGCCTTGTTCGGCCTTCCCGCGCAGCTGTTCCAGTGCCTTTTCAACCTTGGTTCCGTGGCGTCCGAGCGCATCGGCGCGCTCGGCCATCAGTTCGTACTCGAGCACGTTGAAGCCCGACGAGACGTGACGATCCTGAAATTGCGGTGGACGAACGGACATGGCGCTCTCGATATCGCTGGACGGCACCCATCTTCGGCGATCCGCCGTGGGACGGCAAGTCGCTGGCCTTTGTCGCGATAACGCAAAATTAACCATGATGTGAGATCCCATGCAGATCAAGCATGCCCGGCTCCAGGCTGTTCTCGCTCCGCTTCCCCGCGGCAAGCTTCAGAAGCGCGGCGATCGGCCGAGATCGAAAGCTTGAATGCTAGGCCGCAGCGCGGGACCGAACGTCAATCTCATGGGCGCGCATGATGCCCCGCCAGCCTGAACATGGATCGTCTGAGAGAGGCATCGTGCCTGCCCGAACGGCAGCGATCTGAGGATGCCCTATGGAGATAGTGATGCTGCCGCGCATAGCGACGTCGATCACAGTCCCGATCCCGTCACCGACGGAGCCTGCTGGCAATGGCGCGCCCGATGCCGCGCGTCCGGTACTGTCCGCCGAAGCCCTTGCCAATCTCAGGGCCGCGGTGCTGCTTCGCCTGCTCGAAGCGATGATGCGTCAGATCGAGCGTGGCGGTGACGGAACTGGCGGCGGCAACAGCGGCAACAATGGAAACAGCGGCGTCAGCCGGCAACTTCTCGATGCCCTCTTTTCTGCCCTAAAGACGCTGCCTCCGCGTGGCGGCGCCGGCGAGGACGCTACTCGCAACCTCGCGAACCTCATTGCGCGCCTGCCTGCCGAACTCCGGCCTTCGACCGAAAAGCTTCTGACTGCCGTACTTGCATCGACGCCCACGCGCACCCTCATGGAAGTGATCCGCAATCCCGGCGGTCCGGATGCGCAACGGCTGGCGCACGCACTGCTTTCTGCCGCAGCACAAAGCGGCGGCGAAGATGGTCCGGTAGCCCGCCCTCCCCAGCTCTTTTCCCCTGCCGCGGCCCAACTGGCCACTGCAGGCCGCAGGGAAGAAGAGGCGATCCCGGCGAGGCGCGAAGATAACGTCGACAGCCGCTCGCTGCAGGCAGCACTCCAGCGCCTGTTCGACGGCGAGAAGGAATCGAACATAGGTGCGCCCACTCGATCCCCGCTGCCCGTTCGGCAGGAGGATGCGTCCACGCCACCGCGAAAGCCGGTGCCGGAAGAGACCGTTCGAACGCTGCAGCCAGCCCCCCGCCCCGCCACCGAGGCGCAGGCGCCGGTGCGCGAGGACGCACGGGCGCCTGGCCGTCCTGCCGCCGAGGTGAACAGGCCGCTTTCCACGATGGACACTCCGGTGCAGAACACCGTAGGCCGCGAGGTCATAGAGGGTCCTGCGCAAACGACGAACGTGCGTGGGGCCGTCAGCGCTCAGGCGGGCGGAACTGTGCCTGCGAGCGTCGGGCGCGAGCAGGAAGGCATGATGCGCCTGATCGCCGGGGTCATCGCCAATTTGAGCGATGACGAAGCGCTGGTGCTCCGCCTCCTGCTGCAGGCGCCCCTGCCGGACGAGCCGGACATGCCCTCGCTGCAGATCCCGACCCCGCCGGAGGGCGATGAACAGCCCGAAAGGCTGCCAAAGGCAGCAAACACCGCGCAGGCACCCGTCGCTGAGGCGACCCCAGCGCGCGCCCCCGAACAGGCTCCCGCCGATGCCGTAAAGGAGAGGGCGGCTCCAGCTGCCGCCTCGCTGACGTTGCCTGCCGACGCTGATGATACGCAGGCCGGTCAGCCACGCGCCTTTGGCCAAGGCGAGACGACGCCCGCCCGCCCGCCGGCCGTCGCGCTGCCCGATCAGCTGACGGAAAGGCCGCCATTGCCGGCGATGATGCGTGAGGGACTGGCCATTCCGTTCGTGCCCTACCTGCCCGCGGCAGACGATCTGGAGACGCGCGAGGCGCGTCGCAAGGACGAGACGGAGGAGGACGAGTCCACGACCGAGGACGAAGACGCGCCGGACGATCGGCCGCAGGACGAGGACGCCGGCGACGGTGACGCGCAAGGCGACGGCCAGCAACCGTCAGGGCAGGCGGACACTCCGGACATGGAGCGTCGGCGCCGCAAGGTCGAGGAACTGGTCGGCCCGCCCGACCCCGGTTTCGCATACTATCAGAAGCTCGGCGAATACTGGACGTGATGGCTGCGTCGCGACGGACATAAGGGGGCTCATAAACTCAAAAACCCGCGGGGATCGCTCCCCGCGGGTTTCAATTTCAGACCGTGAAGAACGATTATTCGTTGTTCTGGCGGTTCTTCAGGGCCGCGCCCAGGATGTCGCCGAGCGAAGCGCCCGAGTCGGACGAACCGAACTGTGCGACGGCTTCCTTTTCTTCGGCGATTTCCAGAGCCTTGATCGACAGCTGGATCTTGCGGTCCTTCTTGGAGAAGTTCAGCACGCGTGCATCGACGACCTGGCCGACCGAGAAACGCTCGGGGCGCTGCTCGTCACGGTCGCGCGACAGGTCGGCGCGACGGATGAACGACGAGATGTCCTCGTGGTTGACCAGCTTCACTTCGATGCCGCCGTCGTTGATTGCGGTGACTTCGCAGGAGACGACAGCGTTCTTGCGCAGGTCGCCGGAAGCGGCAGCTTCGCCGACAGCATCGCGGCCGAGTTGCTTGATGCCGAGCGAGATGCGCTCCTTGTCCACGTCCACGTCGAGAACGACAGCCTTGACGACGTCGCCCTTGTTGAACTCCTCGATGACCTGTTCGCCCGGACGGTTCCAGTCGAGGTCGGAGAGGTGGACCATGCCGTCGACGTCGCCTTCGAGGCCGATGAACAGGCCGAACTCGGTCTTGTTCTTGACTTCGCCTTCGACTTCGGTGCCGGCCGGATGGCTATGCGCGAATGCTTCCCACGGATTCTCGAGCGTCTGCTTGAGGCCGAGCGAGATGCGGCGCTTGGTCGGGTCGACTTCGAGAACGACGACGTTGACTTCCTGGCTGGTGGACAGGATCTTGCCGGGGTGTACGTTCTTCTTGGTCCAGGACATTTCGGAGATGTGGATCAGGCCTTCGATGCCCGGCTCCAGCTCGACGAACGCACCGTAGTCGGTGATGTTCGTGACCGTACCGGAGATCTTCTTGCCGGTCGGGTACTTCGTGCCGATGCCATCCCACGGATCGCTCTCGAGTTGCTTCATGCCGAGCGAGATGCGGTGGGTTTCCTGGTTGATGCGGATGATCTGAACCTTGACCGACTGGCCGATGGACAGGATCTCCGAGGGATGGTTGACGCGACGCCAGGCCATGTCGGTGACGTGCAGCAGGCCGTCGATGCCGCCGAGGTCGACGAACGCACCGTAATCGGTGATGTTCTTGACGACGCCGTCAACAACCTGGCCTTCTTCGAGGTTCTGAACGATTTCAGAACGCTGCTCGGCGCGGGACTCTTCGAGAACCGTGCGGCGCGAAACGACGATGTTGCCGCGGCGCTTGTCCATCTTGAGGATTTCGAAGGGCTGCGGGTTGTGCATGAGCGGGGTGACGTCGCGGATCGGCCGGATGTCGACCTGCGAACGCGGGAGGAAGGCGACGGCGCCGTCGAGATCGACGGTGAAGCCACCCTTGACCTGGTTGAAGATGACGCCTTCGACGCGCTCGCCAGCCTCGAACTTCACTTCGAGCTTGGCCCAGCTCTCCTCGCGGCGTGCCTTTTCGCGAGACAGAACGGCTTCGCCGAGAGCGTTTTCGATGCGCTCGACATAGACTTCGACTTCGTCGCCGACCTTCAGCGTGCCGTCCTTGGACTTTGCGCCGAACTCCTTGAGCGCGATGCGGCCTTCGACCTTGAGGCCGACGTCCACGATCGCGACATCCTTTTCGATGGCGGTGATGATGCCCTTGGCGACATAGCCTTCGGCCAGGTCGTGGGTGGCGAAGGATTCCTGCAGAAGGGCTGCGAAATCGTCGCGCGTGGGATTAGCTTGAGACATGAAAACTCCTGATGTGCCTGAGGGGCACGGGCGCCGGGGGTTAGCGTTGACAATGAGCGAGGCACATCCGCCTCCCTTTGGGGAAGCAAAACCGGCGCGGGGACGGCTTGTCGCTCTAATGCTTAAGGGCAGCGTCGATGATGGATCGCGCCGCCGAAAACGCCGCCTCTATACTCATTTCCGAGGTATCAAGCAAGTGCGCGTTTTCCGCGGGCCGCAGCGGACTGTCGAGGCGGCCCATGTCGCGCTCGTCGCGGCGGCGCACATCCTGAAAGACGGCGTCGTATTCCGCAGCGCCGCCATTGGCGATGATTTCGTCGTAGCGACGGCGGGCGCGCACGTCTGCAGATGCGGTGACGTAGAGCTTCACGACGGCATCCGGGCAGACCACGGTGCCGATGTCGCGGCCGTCGAGTACGGTGCCGGGCGCGCGTTCGGCAAATTCGCGCTGCGCTTCCACCAGAGCCCGGCGGACGGCCGGCATGACGGCGATCTTCGAGGCAGCCTCGCCGATGTCGTGCGCAGACAGCACCGTGCGGTCCAGGCCGGACAGGTCGAGATTGCGGGCAACGCCAGCAGCGATCGCCTCGTCGTCCAGCGGTAGCCCTCGATCGAGCAGCGCCTTGGCCGTTGCGCGGTAGGTCAGGCCGGTGTCGAGGTGGTGGAAACCGTAGGCGTCCGCGATCAGCCGTGACAGCGTGCCCTTTCCGGCAGCCGCTGGGCCGTCGATGGCGATCGTCGTCATTTCACCCCCTTGCGGCACTTCGGATTTATGAGCGTGTTAGCGGAAAATGGTGCGCGCTGCCAAGAGGAGAGGTCCGCCTTTGCAGCGCGTCTGTTCACGTCTTGCTTACGTTTCGGTGATCGGCCGCCTGAAGCTGAAGCAGGCGGCCAAGGCTGGCTGCTAGTCGATCTTCGCGCCCAGTCCCGCCATCAGGCCCATGAATTCCGGGAAGCTAGTGGCGATCATCGTCGCATCGTCGACCGTCACCGGATGCTCGGAGACCAGCCCCATGACCAGGAAGCTCATGGCGATGCGGTGATCGAGGTGTGTGGCGACGGCGGCGCCCGCGGCATTGCCGAGGCCACGGCCGTCCGGGCGGCCGTGCACGACCAGCGAGGCCTCGCCCTCTTCGCAATCGACTCCGTTCAGCTTCAGTCCTTCGGCGACGGCGGAAAGGCGATCGCTTTCCTTCACCCGCAGTTCTTCCAGTCCGTTCATCACGGTTGTGCCTTCGGCAAAAGCGGCCGCGACGGCCAGGATCGGATACTCGTCGATCATCGAGGGCGCCCGTTCCTCGGGCACAGTGACGCCCTTCAGTTCTGAATGCCGCACGCGAAGGTCGGCCACATCCTCGCCGCCGGCGAGACGCGCGTTCAGCACTTCGATGTTCGCACCCATTTCCTGCAGGGTCAGGATCAACCCCGTGCGCGTCGGGTTCATCAGCACGTTCAGAATGGTAACGTCAGAGCCGGGCACCAAGAGGGCTGCGACGAGCGGGAAGGCGGTCGAGGATGGGTCGCCTGGCACGTCGATCACCTGCCCGGTCAGCTTGCCCTGGCCCTCAAGGCGGATCGTGCGCACACCCGCTGCGTCCGTCTCTACCGTCAGGTTCGCGCCGAAGCCCTGCAGCATCTTTTCGGTGTGGTCGCGCGTCATGACCGGCTCGATCACCGTGGTGATGCCCGGCGTGTTGAGGCCGGCCAGCAGCACGGCCGACTTCACCTGCGCGGACGCCATCGGCACGCGGTAGGTGATCGGTGTCGGCGTCTTCGGGCCGCGCAGCGTCACCGGCAGCCGGTCGCCGTCGGCGGCCGTCACCTGCACGCCCATTTCGCGTAGCGGGTTGAGCACGCGTCCCATCGGCCGCTTCGTCAGCGAGGCATCGCCGATGAATGTGGAATCGAAATCGTAGACCCCGACGAGGCCCATCGTCAGGCGGCAGCCGGTGCCGGCATTTCCGAAGTCGAGCGGTGCCTCCGGTGCGAGCAGCGCGCCGTTGCCAACGCCGTTGATGATCCAGGTGTCGCCCTCCTTGCGCATCTTCGCACCCATTGCTTGCATCGCCTTGCCCGTGTTGATCACGTCTTCGCCTTCCAGAAGGCCGGTGATCCGCGTCTCGCCGCTGGCAAGCCCGCCGAACATGAAGGAGCGATGCGAGATCGACTTGTCGCCGGGAATGCGGACGGTGCCGGAAAGGGCGTTCGACTTGCGTGCGGTTGCGGGCTTTGCCTGGGCGCCATGCGACATGGTGCGGTTCCTTCAATAAAGAGCGTGCGTGCCTTGGCGAACGGCTGCCCGCGCGGCCGCAAGCGCCTGCGGCTTGCGTGCGGAACCCTTCGCCGGAAGTTCTGCGGGGTGCTATCACAAAGCGTATCGAGCGTCATCAACCCGCCCGAGAAAAAGCCGCAGGCGCTCCAAAGCCCGCAAGCCCCGCAAAAGGCGGCAAAGTTAGTCTTTGACAGCGGCGGTCAAGACGATTATGGGGACCGGCTAATTCTTTTACCCGACCATCCGCCGGTTATCCGGCTTCGCCGGAAATATTCGGCCATTCAAGAGGCTTTGACAGTGGCAAAACCGGAACTTGGAACCAAGCGCATTGACCCGGAAACGGGCCGTAAGTTCTACGACCTGAATCGCGACCCCATCGTATCGCCCTACACCGGCAAGTCCTATCCGCTGTCCTATTTCGAGGAGACGTCGGCGGCCGCTGTCCTGGAGAAGGATGAGGACGAAGAGGTCAACGAGGTCGATACCGAGAACACCGAAGTCGAACTGGTATCGCTGGAGGATGCTGACGACGAAGCATCGGGCGGCGACGACCTTCCGGATCTCGGCGATGACGACGTCGATATCGGCGATGACGACGACGACACCTTCCTCGAGCAGGACGAAGACGACGAAAACGACGACATGAGCGGCATCATCGGCGTGACAGGCGACGACGAGGAAGTCTAAGTTTATGATTTTCCGGCCGGATTTAAAAAATTCGGCCGGATTGGATTTTTCGGCTTGCCATCTTCTGAAACCGGAAGTATGAAGCCGCACCTGCCGGGGAAAACCCGGTTCGGTATCCCGGAACCGGCCTCGCCGGACCCTTGATGGGGCTATAGCTCAGCTGGGAGAGCGCTTGCATGGCATGCAAGAGGTCAGCGGTTCGATCCCGCTTAGCTCCACCAAATCTCACCTGAAATCTTAACGAATTGGCGAAGTTTCGCATCGATGAATGTCGTCGCGATGCTGTCGGTTGTGGGCGATATTTCTGTTGGATGTCGGCCCCTGTCCGTTTGGAAGGATCGCAAACGGCGCGCCCGCTGCGTGGCTCGCGCGTTGAATGCTCCGGCGGGAAGCGGAGGACCGGGAGGGAAGGAGATTTCCCGAAAGGAAGCCGAAATGCCTGCCGTGCGTGGAACTGAAGCAAGGGATCTGGAGGCCATCGCCCGTACGGGGGGACGTTTTCGCCGCATGGCGGCGCGCGTTCCGACCTATCTTGCCGATGTGAGGGAAAATCCCGCCTGGCTGCCGATGTTCCTCCTGGCGCGCACCATGCCGTTTCGCAGGGCGCACTGGCTCACCGCGCGGCGCCTGCCGCCTGCTTCGTCCGCGGCCTCATCCATTTTCGGCACGCAGGATGCTGCGCATATTGCCGATGAATTGAGAAGCAGCGGCATCTCCTCCGGTCTGATGCTGCCGGCCGAGATCAAAGAGGAAATCGCGCGCTTCGGGCATGAGACACCATGCTTCGGCAACTTCGAACGCAAGCTCGAGTTTCTGGCGGCCGATCATGAGCAGGCCGAGCGCCGCTTCGGCAGAACGCTCCTTAGCGGCCATCATTTCGAGCGGGTGATGCAATGCGAGGCGGCGCTCACTGTCCAGCGCGATCCGCTGCTCTTGGATGTTGCCCGGAATTATCTGGGCGGGGAGGCGCAGATCATTTGCACGCGCACGTGGTGGAGCTTTCCGACGAGATCGGCATCCGATGCCGATCTCAGCCGCGCCTCTTTCAAGTATCATTTCGATCTGGACGATTGGCGCATGCTGAAGTTCTTCTTCTATCTGACCGATGTCGACGAAACGGCGGGACCGCATGTCTACGTCCGCGGCAGCCATCGGCGCCGGCGCCTGAAGCACCAGCTGACGCTGCTCGTCGGCCACCCGGCAGGCGAAGTGCTGGATTTCTACGGCAAGGAGAATGCCCAGGCGCTGACTGGCAGCGCAGGCTTCGGCTTCGTCGAGGATCCGTTCGGCTTCCACATGGGAACGGTGGCGACGCAGAAGCCGCGGCTGATGATGGAGGTCGGGTTTGGCGTGTCAAAGCCGTCACGGCGGCGCTATCACGGCGAGCCTGTGATCAGGTGAGCCGAGGGCGCGCTTGGAAGCTTGGCCTGCACGACGAAGCCCGATGCGACGCCGCCGCCAGCGGCGCATCAAGTCCTCAGGCGCAGAACCATTCGAGCTGGAACGGCTCGTGCTTCGTGGCATTCCAGGGCTTGCTCTTGCCAGCATAGTGCAGGATCGTTGCCTGGGACGCGAAATCGCTTCGCCGGGCTTGCTCGACATAGCGCAGGTAGTTGGCCTGAAAGTTGTACTTCACGCTGACTGTCGCCATGAGTGAGGGGTTTTCGGCGAAGTACTTGCTGAAGTGACTCTGTTCGTTCAACTGCGGTTCGGAGGCAAAGGCATAGCACAGCAGCTCGTCGCGAAATTCCGTGTTCAGCAGCGGTTCGCGGATGAGCATCATGCCGCTGTTGACGCGCCGAGTATGCGGCCCCCAGAGTTCCCCATCCAGCAATCTTTGCAGCCGCGCCTCGATATCGCCGCTTGTCCGTCGCTTGCCTTCGCCATCCTGAAACAGCGACCGCTGGATCTGTGGCGCGCAGAGAAAGGGCTTTCGAGGACGCAGCGTCAGCAGTTCCTCCAGCGGGGCACGGCAGATCATGTCCACGTCAAGGAAAAGCAGCTGGCTCGTCGTCTGGCGCTCGAACACCGACCATTTGAGAAATGTGCCCTTGTTCCAGGCCGCTCGCTCCGGTCTTTTCACCGTGTCCTTGGCTGCCTTGTACATGGTTTCGAGAAGCGCGCCGTCGACCGTGCGCTTGACGTCTGTGACGGCGAGGACCAGCGGATCCTTGAAGACATTCGGATCGTCTGTGTAGATCGCAATCGGGCAGTCGAGCAGCGTGCGCTGTCTGACCATGGAGCGGATCATGGCGCCAAAAGGCGCGAGATAGCCGCTGTCGAACGCAAATGCGAGGGTCGTCTGTGAATTGCTGGCAGGGCTTCCCCCGGCGATCTTGCGTAGCGACACCAACAGGCTCCATTGATTGGCCGGATCCGGCCAATGAGATATCCGTAACGTTTCGGCGGATCCGCTCCGAATTGACCGCCGGCAGCAGCGGGCTGCCCTCTTGCCCCAGAGGTCAGGCGCGTTTCAAGATTTCTGCTCGCCCTGCGAAAGCCTCCAGCCTTGCCGGGAACTGCTGCTGGTTGCAGTGCCGGAGCACGAAGTCGCGTCCTTTCTGGGCCTGCGCCCGATAGGCCGCCTCGTCGCTCCAGAACCGGCGCACAGTCTCCAGAACCTGTTCGGGCTCGCAGTAGACGGCCGCGTCCCCGAAGGTCTCGCGGAACTGCGGCGGCAGGATCGTCACCTTGCCGACAGCCATGCCTTCCATCGGCGCGCGCCCGAACTCCTCGATATAAAGCTCGTGCGGGAAGTGGATGAAGAAATCGAGGTCCGCCAAGAAGGTACTGACAGGCGTGGCATCGAAATGCTGGACTTCCCAATTCTGCGGCGAGTAGCCGAGCATGCCTCTCGCGTGCTTGGCGCCGCCCTGAAACTTCACTTCGACATCCGTGTCGACGCAGTAGGCGGCCTTGAGCGCCTCGAGCGTGCTTGGCCATTTGGTATAGGCGTCGCGGCCATGGCGACCAAGGACCGGGCGACGGTCCCCGCCGCCGCGCCATACGATCGGTTCCGAGCACCACGTATCGGTATCGACCATCGGGTGCCAAGGCTCGGCATAAGGCTCCGGATAGGTCGGATCATCCTGCATGAGCCGTTTGACCCAGTGCGAGATCGGTATCCAGGTGCCGGGCGTGCCGAACAGCTCCACCAGATGCTGGCGGATCACCTCGGGTTCATACTGGCGGTCGGAGCCATCCACCAGGCGCGTCGCGAACTGGTTGATCAGTACGATGACGTTTTCGGCCTCGATCTTGGCAAAGCGGTCGGGCAGGTTCTGCAGCACAGCAGGATAGCCGACCAGCACCGTGGTGGCCTTTACGGTATCGCCCGGCGTGAGGATCGCAATACCGTGCTTCAGGCAGGCATCATAGAAGGCCGGGTTGAGCGAAGACTCGACGTTCAACTCATACTTCCGCCAGTGGACCGCGGCGATCTTCAGTCCGGAGCGAGCGGCGGCTGCGATGTAGTTCATCGTCGAAACGAAGGCGCCGCCCTTGAGGACGAAGTCGCAGATGACCACGAGATCGAACGTCTGTTCTCCGGCCGGCCGGCGCTGGTTCCCCATCGGTACGGGGAAACGGCCGTTTGTCCGCGGAAGGTAGGGATCGCCGCCTTGCTCGAGGGTCAAATGCCAGTTGCGGTAAGAATCCCGGTATTGGCCGCGAACGCCGTAGTACAGCGAGCGCATGTGGGTCGCCTTTGAGCGGGTCAGCGAATCCTCGCGCGCCAGGGAGAACGACAGGATATTGTTATGCTTGACCTTGCAGATCGAAGCCTCGCCGTAGACGGCAACAATCCGCGACCTGAACTCCGCGTCTCCCGTCACCCTTACTTCATCCCAGCCGCGCAGGCGGTCGAAGACCTCGCGCCGGACCAGCAGCGAGGAGAAGTTCATGTCCAGCAGGCTCTTCTTCGGAATCCAGGAACCTACCACGCCAAGATCGTCGTCGACGCGAAGCCAGTGGGAAAGAACAGCCACGCAGTCAGGATTGGCGAGCAGTTCCTGCATCTGCCGTTCGATCTTCTCCGGATGAGACCAGTCGTCGCTGTCGCATACGGTGATGAAGTCGCCGGTCGCGACCTCCACACCGTCGTTCCGCGATGGATAGGCGCCGCCGTTCACCTTGCGCCGAACGAGGCGGACACGCGGGTCATCCGCGGCGAACCGCTCGACCAGCGCGCAGGTGTCGTCGGTGCTGCAATCGTCGACCACGATGATCTCGATGTTGCGCCATGTCTGTGCAGCAAGGCTCTCCAGCACCATCGTCAAGGTCTTCTCGGCATTGAAGGCCGGAATGATGATGGAAACCTTGAGGTCCTGTGCCGCCCGGCTTGCGGGCGCGTGCGCGGTGATGTTCCAGATGCTGAGAGGTTTTGCGGGGTCGGCGAGCCTGATCGGTGCCATGCCGGAGGGTGCCATCGCGAAGTTGAGGCCATTCAGATAGATCTGGTCGCATTCGGACGGCGACCGGCCCTCGAGACGCGCCTTGCGGCGCAGAACGTCCGCCTGCATGAGCGAGAAGTCGATGAAGGAATCCACTTTGGCCTGCATGCCCCGCATCAGCGTTTCGGCCTCTGCGGCACGGCCCGCCTGGGCCAGGCACATGAACTGGCACAGGCGCTTCTCGCGAATATTGTCGCGGTGCAGCCGGATGCTGCGCTCCATCAGATCGGCCGCATGGCTGAAGTCACCCTCGACGAAGCTCCAGCGCGCCAGAGCATAAGCTGCGGCCGATCGCTGGCTGGAACTGAGGCTGCGGTCGTCCAGGCATTGCTCGAGTTCGGGGTGCGCGTATCTGGCGAACCCGCCCCACATTTTTGCTTCGAGGTCGGCGATGTTGCGATGGTTCGATGCCTGGCCGTCGCCCTTTTTGCCGCGCTTGACTGCAGGACCCTGCCTGCTCTTCCTTTTGAAGTCTGAATAGGTATGGCGCAGGGCGAAAGGCAGCTTCAGTATTGCCGGCAGCGATCGGGCAGCGACGATGTCTGAGCCGAGGCGGTAGGCGAGCTGGCCCTGGATCTGGTTGATCGCATCCTTTGATCGCCGCTTGGCCTGGTCTGCCTGAACGGCGCGCTCCAGAAGCATAGCGTTATTGTGCTGCAGCGCCTCGATCTGCGCCCGCAGATTGTCAATGGCGTCTTCCTGTGACCGAACATTGTCGGCGGTTGCGGCAAGCGCCGGAGGGGTCTCGTCTGCTGGAACCGCAGGCGCATCGTCCGGGGCCGGACCGTCCTGAGCCCGCTTCGACAGGTCTATCCTGTATTCCTTGTAGGCCCTGCGCAGTGAAACCGGCAGCCCCACTAGCCCGGAAACGGAGCGCGTGGCCGCGATGAGTTCGCTGCCAAGCCGGTAGGCAAGCTGGTCCTTCTGCCGGTCGGCGGCGGCGGCAGCGTTGCGCATGGCCCGCTCAGAAGCCTCGACACGCAGCCGAAGGGCGGCGTTCAGATCCAGCAGCGAGCGAAACTCTTCTTCCAGCGCAAGTATGTCCGCACCATGCGGGGCATGCGGCGCGCCGGTGTTGCCGTCGATCGGAAGAGCTTCTCCCGAAGCTTCAAGCATACCGTCGTCCTGCGATTGATGCTGGCCTGTCATGCATCCCTCTTGATGTTGCGGTCGATTGCAGTGATTTTGCCAGTGACCGCTACAGCTGTGGCACCGTTCGCCGAAATAGCGGCACATCCATAGTGGAGGCCCCCTTCGAAGTCAAAATGCGTGGGGACGGAGAGGGCCATTTTTTAACGAATTTTGGAGACTGTCTCGACCTTGAAGGCGACCTGTGCTGATCTGCGGCCCGGACCGCCAGAAGCTGGGGCTGGCGTCTGCATGTCTGTCGATTGAGCAAGCGGCAAAATTAGGGCGATCGCCGAGTAGGCGCCTTGAATTTTTCCGGCTGGAACAACTGACACGTGCGGGTTCTATTCTTTTCCGGTCAGTATTCCTGAACTCTATCACAGACGGTGGTGACTAAATTGGCAACGATATCAAGTGCTCGGGCAGTGGGCAAAGCGGCGGCGATATATACGATCGACTTCGGTGCTAAAGCTGCTGACATTTCTGCCCTGATCAAGAGCGCGGCAGCGGGCTCGACAATCCAGTTCAAGGCCGGAAACTACACCTTCGACGACAAGGTCGTGATTGCACGTAGCGACATCACCATTCTCGGAGCGGGCGTCGGAAAGACGAACATCACGGTCAAGGCGGAAAACACCGACAATGCCACCGCCTTCGATGTTCAGGGCGGCAAGGCGGTCGAACTGACAGCCAGTCTCACCGAATCGACCGTCAAGGGAAAGACGACGACACTCAAGCTGTCGAATGTCGATGGCATTTCAGTCGGGTCCATCATTCAGCTTCAGCAGGCGAACGATGACGACTGGTTCAAGTCCGAGGGCAATACGCACCTTAAGGCCGCCGGAACCGACCCGCTCCGCGAAATGATCGCAAAGGTGGTCAAGATCTCGGGAAACACCATAACTTTTGAGAGCAAGTCGCCCACGCCTTACAATTTTGAGAAGGGTGAGACGACCGTCAGCATCGTCAACGTGGTCAAGAACATCGAGATCGGTAAGCTCTCGATCAAGACCGACCTTGGAACGGCCGGCAGATTCGACTTTACCAACAAGATCAACAAGTTCAACAATTCTTCGACTATCGAGGTCACCCGTGCAACCGATGTCAATCTGCACGACATCGAAGTGAAGGACAACGCCTCGCACGGCTTCACCTTCAGTTCGGTATACGGCATTTCTGGTGATAAGCTGACAACCGTCGGCTCGCACAACAAAGGTCCGGAAGGCAATGGCTACGCGTTCTTCTTCAAGCACGCCTTCAACAACACTTTCACCAACCTGACCGACACGGACATGCGCCATTCGGTTCTGTTCGGTTCGTGGAGCGCAGAGCACTACAACAGCTTCCACGTCCTGTCGACAAACCGAGACATCAACTTCCACGGCAGTGCTGACGATCAGAACACGATCTACGTCGATCGCGCGGTGTTGAGCTACGATGACAAATATGCTCATGGCGGCGTCTCGCCGGGCAATCCGAAGATCCACCCGAATTCCACGATCGACGCGAACGATGTGAAGTTCAAGTATTTCCGCGGCAGCTCGGCGCAGGACAACATCTACGGTTCCAACTCCGGCAGCGATCTGGCCGGCGGCGCCGACATGGACACGCTTGTCGGTGGAAGCAGCAAGGATCGTATCGACGGCGGCGCCGACAACGATATCCTGACAGGCCGTGGCAGCGCCGATCTCTTCATCTTCAAGCGCGGCTACGACCTCGACACGGTGACTGATTTCTCGCTTTCCGAAGACAGGCTGGATCTTTCCAGCACCGGCATCGTGAGCAAGGCCGACCTGGCGATCCGCCAGATCGGTAAATCGGCGGTCATATCGCTTGGCGGGGGCGACGAGGTCGTTCTCAACAACGTGACCGCCAGCAAGCTCGCCAACAAGAACTTCATCTTCAGCAAAGCCGTGAGTAAGGGTGTCACCGTCGAACTGATGGGCTCGGAACGCGGCGCGACCGGCACGAACAAGAATGACGTGTTCAAGATGTCGCCCGGGTATCTCGACGACAAGCTCCATCTCGTGGGTGGTGCGGGCACCGACACCATTCAGGTGATCAAGGGATCCAGCCTCAAGCTGACCGGCTTCGGGCGCCTGGACGGAATCGAAGTCATCGACATGACGAAGGCGCCGTCCATCGGCACGGTGACGATCAGCAAGAAAACGGCGCTTCAGAGTGACAAGGGATATCTGACCGTCAAGGTCGACAGCACAGGAACAAAGATCGCGACGACGGACATCAAGGATGTCGATCTCGTTCGCATCAGCGGCTCGGGTCCGGTCAAGCTGGACAACGACGGTGCATACGTTTCCGCGGCATCCGGCACGAAGCTGAACGTCAGGGGCGGCACGGGAAGCGACCATATCGACGGTGGATCGGCTGCGGACAAGATCGACGGCGGCGGCGGCAACGACGTCATCGACGGCGGCAAGGGCAAAGATGTACTCTCCGGCGGCAGCGGCAGCGACCGCATCACCGGCGGCCTGGGGGCGGACGTGCTGACCGGTGACTCTGGCGCCGACCGGTTCATCTTCACCTCCACAAAGGACTCCACCGTGGCTGCCAGCGGTCGCGACACGATCACGAACTTCTATCGCGGCCAGGGCGACCTAATCGACGTCTCGCCGATCGACGCCAACACGAAGAAGGCCGGCAGCCAGGCTTTCAGCTTCATTGACAAGGACGTGTTCAGCGGAAAGGCCGGTGAACTGCGCTATGAGAAGTCCGGCGCGGGGACGCTCGTCACCGGCGACGTGAACGGCGACAGGAAGGCCGACTTTTCGATCTTCGTGGATCAGCTGATCACCTTCAAGGCGTCCGACTTCATTCTCTGATCGTAGAGGTCATTCAAGATGGTGAGAGCGCGCCGCCACGGGCGCGCTCTTTTCGTTTCTGGACAGAGCCAGGCCGCTGCTCCTCCTTGCCAGTGTTGCCTCGTTAAAAGGCATCCGGAACTGGCGGCCGCCGAACCGGGAGGGCTGGATGCGCAGGGTCAACGCCTCGCCGCCGGCTATGCTGTCTTGGCGCGCGACAACGGCCCATTCTTCGTCGCTCGGCCCGTTATTCGGTCACGGCTGGGACTGGGCTAGGGCGTCAGGCAATTCGGCCCATGGATGTAAAGTCCTACCGCTGTGCTGGGGCAGAGGAGGTGCCGCGATCGACTCAACCCATCGCTTCCGTCTGGCCAGCTCCAGTATTTTAGTTGACAAGGAAACTTCATTGAGTTAGTTTCCTTGTCAACAAAGGGGGCCTCATGACCTTACCCTCCGAACTGACTGATCACATCGGGTACTGGATGCGAATGGTGTCGAACGCCGTATCCCACGAGTTCGCGCGCAAGGTATCGGGCGAAGATGTCACCGTTGCGGAGTGGTCGTTCATGCGGACGCTCTACGACTTCGAGCCGACGTCTCCGTCGGTTCTGGCCGAGCGGATGGGCATGACCAAGGGTGCGATCAGCAAACTTGCCGAGAGGCTTGTGGCCAAAGCGTTGGTTGAACGGGCGGAAAGCCGGGACGACAAGCGCGCCCATAGCCTATCCCTGACGGCGGAAGGGCGGGCCAAAATCCCCGTCCTGGCATCGCTTGCCGACGAGAATGATGCTGAATTCTTCGGCGCGTTGACGAAGGAAGAGCGCGAGACGCTCGACCGTATCCTGAAGCTTCTCGCCGAACGGCGCGAGTTGAAACCCACCCCGGTGGACTGAGCCTGCCGGCCAAATTCCAATATTGACGCGAAAGGAAACCGCCATGGATGCGGAACGGATCGCTATTGCCGAAACCTGCCTGCACGCAGCTCACGATGGAAGCCTGAGCTTTTCAGAGATCGTTGGCAGACTGATTGCTGCCGGCTTCGAAGGCTACTCGGTCGACTACCGCCGTAACAGCCAGACCTACTATCTGCCCGACGGCGACTGCGTGACGATGGATATGCGGCCCTCCGCGGGCAACGTTGCCGCTGCCTTCGATGTCGCCGAGCTCGCGCGTCTGGTGCGATGGGCGCAGGCGAACCCCGCCGACTACAGCTACGTCGCTTTCTGTGAGAAGGCGAGGGCCGCCGGTTGCGCGGGATATCTCGTCTCGTTCCTCGGCCGGCGCGTCGTCTATTTCGGCCGCTCGGCCGAGACGCATGTCGAGCACTTCCCAAACTGACGGGTACCGATCATGACTCTCTTCGGAGAGCCTGGGCTTCGCCCCGGTCGTGCCCCTCGCGACCGTACTCGCTGCGAGCATCTTCACGCCGGGCGCGGGCGCTATCTCTGTCAGATGGTGATCGCGCACAACTCCGCGCCGGTCAATGCCGCATCTTCTGGGCCGACACTTTCATCCCGCTGTTCGGATTTGCGCTGCTCTGGCTTAGCCGCCGCAGTGCGAGTTCAGAGCAGCGCTTGTCGCGACTTGGCCGGCGCCGATGATGGGCTTTCACCATATGCGGCTACGTTCAAGTCACCAGTCCAAGGAAGGTCGGTCCAGCACAGAATTGAGAAGCAAAGCGGGCGTCCGCCATTGGGTAAGGCCTTGCCGCCGCAAACCACCAAGAGAGCGCAAAGCTACCTCATTCTTCGTGGTACCCAAACGTGTTTCTGCCTAGTGGGAAGAATGGCGCACCCGAAGAGATTCGAACTCCTGACCCCCAGATTCGTAGTCTGGTGCTCTATCCAGCTGAGCTACGGGTGCGCTTTGAAGCCGTGGGCGTGTTGCCCGGCTGCGAGCGATCTCCTACTGGGTCCGCCGTGCGATTGCAAGCGCCTTTTCTCAAAAAAATGAAATTGCTTGATCGGTGCCGCCTGGAATGTGGATGACGCCTTGTCGCGCTGGGGAAGCGTCGCGGTCTCGGCACGAGCTCCGGCATTGCAGATGCTGAACGAGACGCGGCCGCCAGCCCGGCGCGTCCTTGACTACGAGGCGCGATTGCGGAAGGCGGCCAGCGGCACCGGTCGGTCCGGCAGCTCGATGCGGAACTGCGTGCCTTCGGTCGCCTTCTCCACGAGCGCGATCGTGCCGCCATGGGCCAGCACGAGCTCGCGGGCGATCGCCAGCCCAAGGCCCGTTCCACCGGAGCGCGTCGAGCCTCGAAAGGCGGTGAACAGATTTTCCCGGGCCTTTTCCGGCATGCCTGGTCCGGTATCGTCGATCGTGATGGAGACGACGCTGCCGGTGCGGACGGCCGACACGGTCAGTCGGCCATGGTCGTGCAGCGGCTGCTGCGTCATCGCCTCGACCGCATTGCGGCAGATGTTGTGGATTACCCGGAACAACTGTTCGCTGTCGGCGTCGACTTGAAGTCCGGCTTCGATCTGGATGGCGAACTCGACGCCCGGATGACGGTCGTTGGCCAGCATTTCCGAAACGTCGACTACCAGCGGCGCCAGCGGGACGAAACGGCGGCGCGGCGCCGGCTCGCGCATTCGGCCGTAGGCCAGAACGTCGGTGGTATAGCCGACGGCGCGATCGATGGTTCGCAAAAGCTTCGGCGCGATGCGCTTGACGAGCGGATCGTCGACGTCGGCCAGACGGTCTGACATCAGCTGCGCCGACGACAGGATGTTGCGCATGTCGTGGTTGATCTTGGAGACGGCCAGGCCGAGATCGGCGAGGTTCTTCTGTTCGCGCAGCGTCCCCTGCAGCGCCCTTTGCATTTCGGCCAAATGCGCGCCGGCCACGGCCAGTTCGTCGTCACCGTCGGCCGGTTGCAGTACCCGCGCGCTGTCTGTGGGATCTGCGGCAAAGTCGCGCATGTTGCCTGTCATGCGGCGTATCGGGCGGATCAGCATCCGGTTGATGGCGAGGAAGATCAGCCCGCCGGTGATCGCGGAAAGCACGACGGTGAAAAACAGAACGTTGCGGGCATAGACGAGCATCGCCTTGCGCAGGGCCTTGTCGGCGAGCACCACCTCGATCGTGGTGTCGCTCTCACCGAGCGGGCCGTAGGCGCGGATGATCCGGTTGCCGCCGAAGAAGAGCGTGTCGAAGGCGTCGCAGATGGCCGAGATCGGCTCAACCGCGGCAAGGTCGTATTGCGCGTCGACGGTCGGCGGGATATCGGCGACGGCGACGAGGCGCGCGGCGTCGTGGCGGCGCAGCACGATCGCCTTGGTGCCGGTGGCCATCAGCGTCTCGTCCTGCAGTGCCCGGGAAAGATCCTGCTGCGGGAAGCCGTCGGCGACGATTGCGGCGGCGGCTGCGACATTCAGCCGATCGCTCAGCCACCGCACCCGCATGCTTGCAACCGAGGGGACGAAGATCAGCACTTCCGCAAGCACGATGAAGGCGACGGTCAAAAGCAGCAGGCGCCCTGAAAGCCCCTTGAGGGTGCTCGGCATCTGGACGCGTCCCAGCATCGGCGTAGTATCGCTTTCCTTCATAGTCACTCCTGGCCATGCCATATCGGTATGGCGGCGTATCAGCGACAGGTGTGGCCCCTTGGGTTCTTACATCCGGACCGGCCGCGCGCGAGCACGGCTGTCGCATCGTTCCGGAAGTCTGCGCAAGTCGGCGCAAGCAGTTCAGTATTGATCATAACGGATACGGCCACGCATTCCAATCGGCGGGAGCGCGGCGGTAATAGTTGCCGGACACCCGGCAAGTGCGCAAAGAAAAGGGTGGCGAACTGGCCGCCACCCTTCATCAATCGGGTTGCTTGTTGTCCGACGGCTCAGAACTCTTCCCAGCCGTCCGGGCTCACCGCCTGTGCCGTATTTCCGCGGGTGACGAAGGCGCGTGCCACGTTGCTCACCATCTTGCGGGCAGGCGATTCGACAGGCCGGTGGGAGGGCTGGGCGACAACGACGGGGCTCTCGCCGGTGCGGAAGCGCGAGACGAGACTGGTCAGGCTGTCGGCTTCGGCCTTGAGCTTGTGGGTCGCAGCCGAGCTCTCCTCGACCATCGCGGCATTGTGCTGGGTGACCTGGTCCATCTGGTTCACCGCGGTCGATACTTCCTGCAGTCCGGTTGCCTGTTCGCGCGCTGCAGTGGCGATCGAGTGGATGTGGTCGTTGATCTTCGTCACCCGGATCTCGATGTCGGCCAGCGATTCGCCGGTCGCCTGGACGTACTTGACCCCGACGGACACCTCGTCTCCGGACTTGGTGATGAGCCCCTTGATGTCCTTGGCAGCGCTTGCCGCGCGCTGTGCAAGCTCGCGCACTTCCTGCGCCACGACCGCGAAGCCCTTGCCGGCGTCGCCGGCACGCGCCGCTTCCACGCCGGCGTTGAGCGCCAGAAGGTTGGTCTGGAAGGCGATCTCGTCGATCACGTTGATGATCTGCGTGATCTCGTTCGAGGCCTGCTCGATGCGCCCCATGGCGTCGATGGCATTGCGGACGACTTCGCCGGACTGCTTGGCGCTGCGGGTCGCCTCGCCGACCATGGTGGTCGCTTCCTGGGCGCGTTCGGTAGAGTTGCGAACGGCTGCGGTGATCTGCTCCAGCGCCGCCGACGTCTCCTCCAGTGCGGCCGCCTGCTGTTCGGTGCGCTTGGAGAGGTCGTCGGATGCCGTGCGCAGTTCGCCGGAGTTGGCGTTGATGGAGTCGGTGGAGGCGCGCACCTCGCGCATGGCGCTCTGCAGCGTGGCCAGCGTGCTGTTCACGTTGGTCTGCAGTTCGGCGAACGCACCCTGGAATGAGCCGTTCATCTTGCTTGTCAGGTCGCCTTCTGCAAGCGCTGCGATCACGCGGCGCGTCTCATTGATGCCGGTGTCGACGCTGCTGACGAGTTCGTTGACGCTGGCGGCAAACCGGTTGAGGTCGGCGTTGCCGTAATCCTTGTCGATGCGCTGCTTGAAATCGCCCGCGGCAGCGGCGTGCACCACGGTTGCGATCGAAGACTGCAGGTCGGCACTCTTCTCGCGCAGGACCTGTTCCTGTGCGTTGAGGTCGCGCACCTCGATGGCGTTCTTGCGGAAGATGGCGACGGCGGCGGCCATGTCGCCGATCTCGTCCTTGCGGCCGGCATAGGGCACTTCGGTCGACAGGTCACCGGCGGCGAGCTGCTTCATGGTGGTCGTCACGTTCTGGATCGGTCGGCTCAGATGGTTCGTGGCGACGTAGAAGGCGGCACCCCCACCGACGGCGAGGCCCAGCACAATCGTCGAGAGCACGAGTGCGAGCATGAGGGTCTGGAAGTCGGACACGTCGGCCTTGATCGCGGCGAGGTTTGCGCGGTCGGTTTCGACGACGGCATCGATTTCCTGCTGGAACGCCTTGCGGTTGGCCCGGTTGGCGTCGTTGTTGCCCTGATCGTTGGCGGCCTTAGGCGAGACTTCCGAGCCGAGCCGGGCGGTTTCTGAGCGGAATGTCCGGAATTCGGCGGCGCGGCTTACCACGGCCTCGAAGGCCTTCATCTGCGCCTCAGGTACCTTCGGGCGCCAGGCGGACAGCGTCTTGTCGATCTCGTCCAGTTCGCTCCGGATGCCGCTTGCGAATTTCTGCGCGGCCTCTGTGGTGGGCGAGCTGTAGACGCCGCGCGCCTCCATGACGACGGCGGTGACCTGCCTGTTGAGATGCTCGCCGAGATAGGCGCGATCGGCGGCGTTCTCGAACTGGCGAAGCTTCCGGTCGTACTGATAGACGACGCCGAGCGCCATGCCGCCGATGAGGATGGCGATCATCCCCATCAAACCTACGATGAGATAAATTCTTGCGCGTATTTTCATTGCGGCCCCCTCTGCCACGAGAAAGAATTGCACAGGCAGCGGCTGGCCGCACTGAATGCTGCCTATTTTGTAGTCTTTAAAAGTTAATGAGAATTCTAATGAATACTAACGTGATAATGCGTGCGGAGCGGTTCGGGCTTGATTTTCGTCAAGGAAATCAGCTTCTTCTGATAACGTTACGTAAGGCTGCTGTTCGTGTTGCGCGACTGCGCCACCATAAATTGCAATTCCCCGTTAAGCTTTTGCGCGTTTGCCCGCATTCGCGGCGTGGAATTGACTTTCCCCGGGCTTTGCCCTTATAAGCCGCGCACGTCCGGGCGGGCCGTCATATTGTGATGGCCGACAGCGTCCGTTAACGTAACGCTCCTTGCTTAAACGCAAACCCAAGAAGGGCCGCACACCGCGGTATTAAATAAATGTCGAAGCGTACCTACCAGCCTTCCAAGCTTGTTCGCAAGCGTCGTCACGGCTTCCGTGCCCGCATGGCCACCAAGGGCGGTCGCGCGGTTCTTTCCGCACGTCGTGCACGCGGCCGCAAGCGTCTTTCGGCCTAAGGCCGCGCTTGCCCGAAGCGAGATAGCCGGGCAATGACGAAGAATGACGAAAAATTGACTGTCGGACGGCTGAAAAGCCGCCCGCAGTTTCTTTTTGTTCGGGACGGCGAGAAGCGCAAAGGGCCGCTGTTCCTTCTTGAACTGCGCGACCGGCAGGAGCCGGAAACCGCGCCGCGCGTCGGCTTCACCGTCACGAAGAAGCACGGAAATGCCGTCGAACGCAATCGCATGCGCCGTCGCCTGAAGGAGGCCGTGCGACTGTCCGCCGGGTTTGCAATGGCGCCCGGACACGACTATGTCATTGTCGCCAGACGCGACATTCTCAATGCGAGCTTCGCAGAGCTTCAGGACCGTCTTCGCGAGCGCATCAGCAACAGGCATAAACACAAGAGGCCGGCGTCCGCAGGCCCCGGGAAAGAATGATGGAAAACAACCGCAATTATTTCGTGGCGATTGCGCTGTCGGTGCTGATCCTGATCGCCTGGCAGTTCCTCTACGTCAATCCGAAGATCGAGCGCGAGCGTTCGGTCGCCGAGATGCAGGCGGAACTGGACAAGGCCAACCCGGTGACGCCGCAGGGCACGACCGCGGCATCGGCATCCGCCGGCGCCGTGCCGGGCACGACCACGGAAGGCGGCCAGGCGGCGGCGCCCCAGTCGGTGCGCATCCAGATCGACACGCCTTCGCTGCTCGGGTCCATCAACCTCACCGGCGCCCGCTTCGACGACCTGAAGCTGCGTGAGTATCACGAGACCGTCGACCGCTCGAGCCCGATGATCACGCTGCTTAGCCCCGCCGAAACCGAGCATGGCTATTTCGCCGAAGTTGCCTATGTCGGCAACGAGACGACGGGGCAGGTGCCCGGCCCGCAGACGGCCTGGACCCAAGAGGGAACCGGCAAGCTGACGACCACGACGCCGGTGACGCTCACCTACACCAACGACAAGGGCATCAAGTTCGTTCGCACCATCTCGGTCGACGAGCACTACATGTTCACCGTGACGGACTCGATCGAGAACGCTTCCGGCGCACCGGTCTCGCTGTCGAGCTATGGGCGTGTGACCCGCTTCTCCAAGCCGACCACGCCGAGCGTCTACGTGCTGCACGAAGGCTTCATCGGCTACCTTGGCGAACTCGGGCTGCACGAGGTGAGTTACTCGTCCGCCGAGGAGGACACCACAATTGCGCCCGGGAAAGCCACCAGCGGCTGGCTCGGCATTACCGACAAGTACTGGGCGACCGCGCTGATCCCGCCGCAGGCAACCCCCTACGAGACCCGCTTCTCCCACTTCACCGACGGGCGCCCGCGCTTCCAGGCCGACTTCCGGCAGGAGCCGATCACGATCGCGCCGGGTCAGAAGGGCGAAGTGAAGAACATGCTGTTCGGCGGCGCCAAGGAAGTTCCGGTCATCGACGGCTACCAGACTTCGCTCTCCATTCCGCGCTTCGACCTGATGATCGACTGGGGCTGGTTCTGGTTCTTCACCAAGCCGATGTTCCAGCTGCTCGACTTCTTCTTCCGCTATTTCGGCAACTTCGGCGTCGCTATCCTGATGACCACGATCGTCGTCAAGGGCGTGTTCTTCCCGCTGGCCAGCAAGCAATATGCGTCGATGGCGAACATGAAGCGGTTGCAGCCGAAGATGGAAGAGCTGAAGGCCAAGTTCGGCGACGACCGCATGGGCCTGCAGCAGGCGATGATGGCGCTGTACAAGGAAGAAAAGATCAATCCGCTTGCCGGCTGCTGGCCGATCCTCTTGCAGATCCCGGTCTTCTTCGCGCTTTACAAGGTCATCTACATCACCATCGAAATGCGCCACGCGCCGTTCTTCGGATGGATTCAGGACCTTTCCGCTCCCGATCCGACGTCGCTGTTCAACCTGTTCGGGCTGCTGCCCTGGGACGTGCCCCACGCGCTGCTGATCGGCGTCTGGCCGCTGATCATGGGCTTCACTATGTTCCTGCAGATGCGCATGAACCCGACGCCGCCGGATCCGACCCAGGCAATGATCTTCACCTGGATGCCGGTGGTCTTCACCTTCATGCTGGCGAGCTTCCCGGCCGGCCTGGTCATCTACTGGGCATGGAACAACACGCTCTCCGTCATGCAGCAGGCCGTCATCATGAAGCGTCACGGCGTGAAGATCGAACTGTTCGACAATCTCAAGGGTGTGTTCCGCAGGAAGAAACCCGATCCGGCAAAGTAGCCGGCCTCCATCGAAGTTTTCCCGAAGCCCCGGTTCGCCGGGGCTTCTTGCGTTGAGGCCCGATCGCGATGCCCGCATTGCGACACTTGCCTGTCGTTGCCGCATGCGTCAGCCAAATGCCGTTCTGCCATGATGTCCCAGTCCACTCTCGGCGAGCCTCATCATGCCTGCACCCGTGGTTTCAACTCAAACCGCCCGCGCCGGGGTTCGTGGCGAGAGGATCGGTGCAGCCATGGTCCTGGGCTCCGCGATCGTCTGGAGCTTTGGCGGCGTGCTCGCGCGCCTGCTCGACATTGAGGACGGCTGGACCGTCATTTTCTGGCGCTCGCTCTTTGCGGCCCTGTTCCTGCTGGCGTTCATGCTGCTACGCGATGGCGTCCGGGGCACGCGGGCGCTCTTTGCGGACATGGGAATGGCGGGCCTTGCCGTCGGCGCCTGCTTTGCGACGGCGTCCACATCGTTCATTCTCGCGCTTGCCTATACGACGGTTGCCAATGTCGTGCTGATCCAGGCAAGCGTTCCGCTGATTGCGGCCCTGCTTGGCTGGGTGCTCTTCGGTGAGCGGGTGGGGGCGGCCACCTGGGCGGCAATCGCGGCGGTCATCTGCGGGGTCGCAATCATGGTCTCCGGTTCGCTGACGGGCAGTGTATCCCCGCTCGGCGACGCCCTGGCCCTCTTGATCGCCTTTTCCTTCGCCTCGGCGACCGTGATCACGCGGCGCTATTCCCATGTGCGCATGACACCAGCCGGCTTCACCGGCGCCGTTCTCGCTGCCGCTGCTGCCGCAAGCCAGACCAGCGGGTTTGCGGTGACCGCAGGCGAGCTTGGCATTCTGGTCGTCTTCGGCGCGCTGAACTTCGGGCTGGGCCTCGCGCTGTTCGTCACCGGCGCGCGCCTCATCCCATCGGCGCTGGCAGCTCTTCTCGGAACGGCAGAGACCGTCCTGCAGCCGCTCTGGGTTGCAATCTTCCACGACGAGATCCCTGGCGAGCGCACCGTCGTCGGCGGCGCGATCGTCCTGGCGGCGCTGCTTTGCCATCTCGGGCGGGAGATGTGGCGCCAGCGTCGTGGCTGATTGCAACCTCGTTGTCGCTTGACAATGCCGGGCAAAACCTTGAAGCCGGGCAGAGAATTCGCGAAGACCGAGAGATGACTGTGACGAAATCCGACGACAAACCGCTTTTCGGCCGGCCGTGGATCTTCATTCGCGGCGTGCCGGCGATGAAATTCCTGCCGCCCGAGGGGCCGCCGGAAATTGCCTTCGCCGGTCGTTCCAACGTCGGAAAGTCGTCGCTGATCAATGCGCTGGTCGGCCACAAGGGGCTGGCGCGCACGTCCAATACGCCGGGTCGCACGCAGGAGCTGAACTATTTCGTCCCGGACGGCTTTTCCGGCGAGGCGGACGACCTGCCGCCGATGGCGCTCGTCGATATGCCCGGCTACGGCTATGCCCAGGCGCCGAAGGAACAGGTCGATGCCTGGACCAAGCTCGTCTTCGACTACCTGCGCGGCCGCTCCACGCTCAAGCGCGTCTACGTGCTGATCGACAGTCGCCACGGTATCAAGAAGAACGACGAGGAGGTCTTCGACCTGCTCGACAAGGCGGCCGTCTCCTACCAGATCGTGCTGACGAAGACCGACAAGATCAAGGAAGCCGGCGTGCCCCGGCTGATCAGCGAGACGGCGGAAAAGCTGCGCAAGCGGCCTGCTGCCTATCCGGAGGTGCTGTCGACGTCTTCGGAGAAGGGCCGCGGGCTCGATATACTGCGCGACGCCATCGCGACGACGATCACGCGCTGAAAAATCCGATGCCGAAGAACCGCGACGTTCACCGGATCGCAAATCCAGACTGTTGAACGATCCTGCCCGAGTTGAACATTCCTCCGGTGCGTTGACCTGCGTCACTACACCGTCATCAAACGTGCCCTATCTCCTAGATCGTGGCGCGTCCGACCGGGCGCGCGGGAAGCAGTAAACTCGAGTTTGCGCATGCGCGACCCGACGACCGCGCCGGTCGAAGGGGCACGCGCCAGCAGTATCAAGCGGTCGGCGTCCGCCGACGCGGTTTCAACAGGGAGTACGCTCATGTCCGATTTGATCGTTGTGGGATTTGATTCACCGGACGAGGCCGACAAGGTCCTCGTGAAGCTGAACGGCCTGAAGAAGGAATATCTGATCGATCTGGAAGACGCGGTGGTCGTCGTCCGAGACGCGGCCGGCAAGGTCCACCTGAAGCAGAGCATGAACCTAACGGCGATCGGCGCCTCTTCCGGCCTGCTTTCCGGCGCCCTCTGGGGCGGCCTCGTCGGGCTTCTGTTCCTGAACCCGCTGGCCGGCTTCGCGATCGGCGGCGCCGTTGGCGCAGGCGCAGGCGCTCTCTCCGGCTCGCTCGCCGACTACGGCATCGACGACAACTTCATCAAGTCGCTGGGCGATACGATCCCCAACAACTCCTCGGCCCTCTTCATCCTCGTGCGCAAGGTTCAGCCGGAGAAGGTGCTGGCCGAGTTTCAGGGTGTCCGCGGACGTGTGCTCAAGACGTCGCTCTCACCCGAGCAGGAAAAGAAGCTGCAGGAAGCCCTCTCCGGTACCGTCGCGCAACCGCCCGCTCCCGCCGCGAGCTGATACGAGCGGGCGACCTGCGCTGAACGAGCGTCGCCAGGAAGTGGGGCCATCGCGGACCTTGACGATGGCCCCTGCCGATGCCGGCCCGCCCGCTCGGAGGCGTGCGGAGCACGCCACCGATGGGCCAGGGATCAGGTCTTCGGCAAAAGTACCTTGTCTATGACGTGGATCACGCCGTTCGATTGCTTGACGTCGGCGATCGTAACCGTCGCGACGCCGCCCGTCTCGTCGGTCAGGGTCAGCTTGTCCCCGTCCATCTTGGCCTTCAGCACGCAGCCGCCAACGGTCGCGACATCATGCTCGCCCCCGTCGTCGGCAATCATCTTGCCGATCGTCGCCGCCATCGCGTCGGCCTGGACGACATGGCAGGTCAGCACGGTGGCCAGGGTTGCCTTGTTCTCAGGCTTCAGCAGCGTGTCGACCGTACCGTCGGGAAGAGCCATGAACGCCTCGTTCGTCGGCGCGAAGACGGTGAAGGGGCCGGCGCCCTCCAGTGTTTCGACAAGGCCAGCCGCCTTGACAGCCGCCACCAGCGTCGTGTGGTCTTTCGAGTTGGCTGCATTCTGGACGATGCTCTTGTCCTCATACATTGCCGCCCCGCCGACCATGGGGTTCTTGGCCTGTGCTGTGAGCGCTCCGAGGCAGAGGATCGAGGCGGTCGCGACGAGGGGTATCCCTGATATGCGCATGTTTCCAATCCTTCCGTACTGCTTGACACAACGGCCTTGCTGCCGTCGCGATTGTCTACGGAAGGTCGAATGAAAAAGTTTCACCGCCGGCTCGCAATTCATGAGGCGGTCCGTTCAGCACGAAAAGAGGACGCATTTGGTATGGCAAAGCAGAACGCCGTCCTGGTTCAGAAGCTTCGTGCCCGGCCCGACGCGATCACCGGACCGGTGGCGACACCGGTGGGCGAGCCCCCGAGCGGCTCGACGCTGACGGCGAGAACCGCCCCCTTCAGCCGCGGGCGCATCGAGTCCGGGACGCGGATCATGCCTTCGCCCGATTGCGGCAACACGCCGAGCGAGACCGGTGCCTTTCCATCCTCGACGAGCCAGAGTTCGAGTGACTTGGCGCTTTCCTGCTTGGCCGCGACCGGGGTCATCATCAGCATGCCTTTTGCCGCATCGAAGTGTGCGACGAGGCCCATGGGGCTGCCTGTGCCTTCAAGCTCGGCGATCTGTTCGGGTGCCGGCGGAGCGGACCGGAAGATTTCCGGGCCGAGCGCGACAAGAACGACCGAGAGCGCCGTCATCGCCAGCGCCGCCCCGCGCCAGAAGGGCAGGGAAGCCCAGAGGCTGCGCTGTGGGCGCGCCTGTCGCGTCGAAGGTTCGAAGATCCGCTGCTCGATGACGGAATAGACGCGCGGTGAAGGCGGCATCGTTTCCAGTTCGTGATTGATGGTCGACAGGTTTTCTTCCCATCGGCTGACCATGGCGGCGAATACCCGGTCGTTGCGGAGCCGGGCCTCGACCTTGCGTCGGTCCTCCGCCGATAGAACGCCAAGGACGTACTCGCCTGCGATCACCTCGTCGCGGCGCGGATCCCTGCTGTTCTGGTCGGGCGATGTCATGATCCCAGGCACTCTCTCAGTTTCAGCAGGCTTCTGCGAAGCCAGGTCTTCATGGTGTTCAGCGGCACGCCATGGCGCGTGGCAAGTTCCTCGTAGCTCAGGCCCTCGACATAGGCTGCCCGCACTGCCGAAGCCTTGTCCGCCTCCAGTCGCCTCATGCAACCATCGATGCGGCGCCCCTCCGACCGTTGGATCGAATTTTCCTCCGGGCCCGGGTCCGTGTCGGCGATATCATATGCTTCCTCGATGTCGCTTGCCACTGGTCTTCGCGCGCGTATCACGTCGATCGCATGATGGCGCGCGATCGCGGCAAGCCAGGCAAAGGCGCTCGTCTCGCCCGGTGCAAAGCGATCGGCTCTCTGCCAGATCTTGACGTAGATTTCCTGCAGGGCCTCTTCGGCATCCTCGCGCCTGCCCAGCATACGCAGGCAGATCGGAAAGAGTTTCGCGCAGGTCAGATCGTAGAGCCGACGGAACGCCTGGCGGTCCTTCAGGCTGATGCGACCGATCAGGTAGGAGATTTCGTCGTCACGCACGGAATGCCCTTTTCTTCCCGGAGGCGCATGTCATCCGGCCCGCCTGCTGTGCATATATGGCGCGAAGCGGATTAGGAAAGAGCAGCGCCCGCCGCCGCATTCGTCATTCCATCGTCACGCGACATGCGTTAAACAGGCGCCGACAATTTTGCGAGGCTCCCATGTCCCTGACCGAAAGCGAAACCCAGGCCCGGCTGCTGGCGCAGGCTCTGCCCTACATGCAGCGTTACGAAAACAAGACCATCGTTGTGAAGTATGGCGGCCATGCGATGGGCAATCCCGAGCTCGGCAGGGCGTTCGCGAGCGACATCGCGCTTCTCAAGCAGTCGGGCGTCAACCCGATCGTCGTCCATGGTGGCGGCCCGCAGATCGGCGCCATGCTGGCCAAGATGGGCATCGAATCGAAGTTTGAAGGCGGCCTGCGCGTGACCGATCAGATGACCGTCGAGATCGTCGAGATGGTTCTGGCAGGCTCGATCAACAAGGAGATTGTCGCACTCATCAACCAGACCGGAGAGTGGGCAATCGGGCTTTGCGGCAAGGACGGCAACATGGTCTTCGCCGAAAAGGCCAAGAAGACCGTTATCGATCCGGACAGCAATATCGAGCGCATCCTCGATCTCGGCTTCGTCGGCGAGGTGGTCGAGGTGGATCGCACGCTGATCGACCTGCTGGCGAAATCCGAGATGATCCCGGTGATTGCCCCGGTCGCACCCGGTCGCGACGGCCACACCTACAACATCAACGCCGACACGTTCGCCGGTGCGATCGCAGGAGCACTGAACGCCACGCGCCTCCTGTTCCTGACCGACGTGCCCGGTGTTCTCAACAAGCAGGGCGAGCTAATCAAGGAGCTTTCGGTTTCCGAAGCCCGGGCGCTGATCAAGGACGGCACGATCTCCGGCGGCATGATCCCCAAGGTGGAGACCTGCATCGACGCCATCAAGGCGGGCGTGCAGGGCGTGGTCATCCTCAACGGCAAGACCGCGCATTCGGTGCTGCTCGAAATCTTCACCGAACGCGGCGCCGGCACGCTGATCGTGCCCTGAGCTTTCCTGCGGGCCACCGTGTATGGCGGCCCGCACCAGCAGCTGCGCGCGCAGCCTTTCAAGGTCCGCCGTAGACCGCCGCCGCCTGCCGGCCCAGCCATTCGATCATGGCACGGTACGGCCCCGGGCCGTAGCTGACGCGGGCGACGCCGAGTTTGGCAAGTGCTGCAACCTCCGGAACGCCGACCTTCATCATGACGTTGACCGGCAACGGGACCGCTTCGCAGATGCGACCGATCAGTCCGCCGTCCGCCAGTCCCGGGACGAAATAGCCGCTGGCGCCAGCTTCCGCGTAGGCCCGGCCCCGTTCGATCGCGGCATCCACCAGCGCTTCGTGCCGGCTTGCGTCCGGCTGGTGCAGGAAAAGGTCCGTTCGGGCGTTGATGAAGAACGGCATCCCCCGGTTCTCGGTCATCAGCCGGATGGTGCGGATGCGCCGCGTCTGGAGGTCGACGGGATGGACGCCGGAACCGCCGACCACCTGATCCTCGAAATTGATGCCGACTGCGCCCGCATCGACGATTCGCGATACGTTCAAGGCGACGTCGTCCGGATCGACGGCATAGCCACCCTCGAAGTCTATCGTGACGGGGAGATTCGTAGCGGCCACGATCGACTGGGCGATTTCCGCAAGGCGAAGCAGCGGAACGGCTTCGCCGTCGGGATAGCCGCCTGTGGCTGCGACCGACCAGCTTCCGGTGGCGATCGCCTTTGCGCCGGCCGCGGCGACGGCCTTGGCGCTGCCTGCATCCCAGATGTTGTAAAGCACCAGCGGGTCACCCTTGCGATGCAATTCGGCAAAAGCCTCGGCTTTCAATTTCTGTTCCATGCCGTGCCTCCCTTGGAAGTCCATCCCATCGTCCTGAGCCGAGAGGAGCTTCCGCACCGTCCGGCCAGGGTCGAAACAGCATGTGGTTTCGTTAGCCCGGATTTCCAGCCTCCCCGCCAAATCGGGAGCAGAATGCAAGTAGGGCGTGAGGGCGCCCTACTTCCACATCAGCAGCAGGAGGATACCCGTGACGATCAGCGTGCAACCCGCCGCCTCCATGCGGTTGATCCGCTCGCGAAAGACGAAATAGGAGGATGCAAAGGTGAAGAGCAGCTCGATCTGGCCGAGCGCGCGCACATAGGCGACCTGCTGCAGGGCCATCGCGGTGAACCAGCAGGCCGAACCGGTGACGCCCGCAAGCCCGACGATGGAGGAGGAGCGCCAGGAGCGGACGACGCGGCCGATCTCCGAGGGATCCTTGAGGAGCATCCAGCCGAGCATGAACACCGTCTGGAACGTTGTGACGCAGGCGAGCGTCACGGCCGCCTGCATGATGGCGTTCGGGCCATCCAGCGACAGTGCCGCCGAACGATAGGCGACAGCAGAAATACCGAAGATCGCGCCCGACGCGATGCCTATCAGGGCGGTTCTGCCGGTCATGGCCGCGAGAAGATTGCGCCACGACAGCGGCATGCGAGCGACCGAGATCATCATCACCCCGACCACGCCGACGACGATTGCGCCGATGGCGCCCGGCGTCAGCCGTTCGCCCAGAAGCAGTAGTCCGAAGATCGCTGCCTGTACCGGCTCTGTCTTGGAGTAGGCCGTGCCGACGGCGAAGTTGCGCAGCGAGAAGAGATAGACGAGCAGGATGGTGGCGAAGATCTGGGCCAGTCCGCCGATGACCGACCAGACGGCGAACGAAACGCTGAGATCGGGGAAGGGGTAGCCCGCGAAATGGTGCAGCGCCGTCACATAGGCGATCGCGATGGGGAAGCCGTAGCCGAAGCGGACAAAGCTGGCGCCTGTCGTTCCGAGCGCACTGCGCAGGTGCTTTTGAAGCGCCGACCTGAGGTTCTGAAGGAACGCGGCGCAAATGGTGATGACGATCCAGGCTTCCATCCCTGCCGGCTAGCATGACGGTTGCCACAAATCCATTGCCGCATCGCGGCGACGATTCCTTTTTGCTTCCTGTTGCGCCCGTGTCATAAGGGCGCCCATGACCGAGATCAGCAATATCCCCGACAAGTCAGACTTCGCCCACGTCACCGAGTGGGTGTTCGATCTGGACAACACCCTCTATCCGCACCACGTCGATCTCTTCTCGCAGATCGACGTCAACATGACGGGCTATGTTGCCGCGCTCCTTGGGCTGTCTCGCGAGGATGCGCGAACCTTGCAGAAGCGCTACTATCTCGATCACGGCACGACGCTGAAGGGCTTGATGCTGCATCACGGCATCGACCCGCTGGATTTTCTCGAAAAGGCTCATGCGATCGACTATGGCGTGCTGGCGCCCGATCCCGCGCTGGGTGAGGCGATCAAGGCGCTGCCGGGCCGCAAGTTCATCTTCACCAACGGCAGCGTCAAGCACGCGGAGATGACGGCCCGCGCGCTCGGCATCCTCGATCACTTCGACGACATCTTCGACATCGTGGCGGCCGAATACGTGCCGAAGCCGGCGGACGCCACCTACGACAAGTTCATGGCGCTCAACCGCGTCGACACGGCGCGTGCGGCCATGTTCGAGGATCTGCCGCGCAATCTCCTGGTGCCCAAGGCGCTCGGCATGAAGACCGTTCTCCTGATGCCGCGCGACGAGAGCCACGAGTTCACCGATGCCTGGGAAAAGAGGACCGATGCGGATGTGCACATCGATTACGCCACGTCCGACCTTACCGGCTTCCTTTGCCGGCTGATCGACCGATAGGGCTGCCGGACGAGTTTGCGAAGAGGCCGGCTCTTCACCGGCTTCCCGCCATCATGCCTGGCTATTTTCCGGTTGCCGCCGCTTCCGTATCCAGCGTCTCGTAGAACTTCTCGATAACCGACCAGGCCTCGTCGGCTGTGTCGACGAAGTGCATCAGTTCGACGTCGCCCGGCGAGATCGTGCCAAAATCGGCGAGCGCGTTGAAGTTGATGATCGAGTTCCAGAAGGTCTTGCCGAAAAGGATCAGCGGCACGAGCGCCATGCGCCCGGTCTGCATAAGCGTGACGGTCTCGAAGAGTTCGTCGAGCGTGCCGAAGCCGCCCGGGAATACCGTGACCGCCTTTGCGCGCAGCAAGAAGTGCATCTTGCGCACCGCGAAATAGTGAAAGTTGAAGCTGAGGTCGGGCGTCACATAGGCATTGGGCGCCTGCTCGTGCGGCAGCACGATGTTGAGCCCGATCGACGGCGCGCCGACATCCGCGGCACCCCGGTTGCCCGCTTCCATCACGCCGGGGCCACCGCCGGTGACGACGACGAACTCCTTGAAGCCGGTCTCTGCCGAACGCTCCGAGCACAGCTTGGCGAATTTGCGCGCCTCGTCGTAGTAGACCGACGCTGCCTCGAGGTTCTTGCGCTGCGTCTCGTTGCGGGCTGCCCAGGCTTCCATGCCGGGCGCCGGAATACGGGCGCCGCCGAACATCACAACCGTCGATTTGATGCCCCGCTCGGCCAGCATCATCTCCACCTTGAGGAGTTCGAGCTGCAGCCGCACCGGGCGCAACTCTTCCCGGCACAGGAATTCGTCGTCCACATAGGCAAGCCGGTAGGCCGGTGACATCGACTGCGGGGTATGGGGAACGACCGAAGCCCGGTGCTTGTCGAACGCGCTGTCGGCCAGCGGATCCCAGACGCCGTCCTTGCGGCGAAGGTTCTTTTTCTTCAGTCGTGCCATATCACTATCCATCCAGCGGTCTGCTTCACATGAAGGCGCGTAGCAGGCCTGTTCATCGTTGTCATTCGGGCAATGTCCGGCTGTATCATCTCGCCGGTCTCGTCGCGACATCATCCGCCGGAAAAGGGCTTCAACTTTCCGGGATCATGCTCTAGGACTCGCTGCCGAAAATGATATGTCCCCTCCGGCATCCCGATGGGCCAGAATAATGGTCGAAGTTTAAGGAATTCCGATGAACAACTCCAATCTCGCCGCCCTTGAAGCCACCATCGAACGCGCCTTCGAAGAGCGCGATTCCGTCACCACCTCGACGCGCGGCGAGGTTCGCGATGCCGTGGAGACCGCGCTGAACCTGCTCGACAGCGGCAAGGTGCGGGTGGCCGAGAAGGGGGCCGATGGCAACTGGACGGTCAACCAGTGGCTCAAGAAGGCCGTGCTGCTGTCCTTCCGTCTCAACCCGATGGAGATCGTTCCCGGCGGCCCCGGCGCTTCGGTGTGGTGGGATAAGGTGCCCTCGAAGTTCGACGGCTGGAGCGTCAACGAGTTCGAACGCGCCGGCTTCCGCGCCGTGCCGAACTGCGTCGTTCGCCGCTCCGCCTACATCGCCCCGAACGCGATCCTGATGCCCTCCTTCGTCAACCTCGGCGCCTATGTGGGCGAGGGCACCATGGTCGACACCTGGGCGACGGTCGGCTCCTGCGCCCAGATCGGCAAGAACGTCCATCTTTCCGGCGGCGTCGGCATCGGCGGCGTGCTGGAGCCGATGCAGGCCGGGCCGACGATCATCGAGGACAACTGCTTCATCGGCGCCCGCTCGGAAGTCGTCGAAGGTTGCATCGTCCGTGAAGGCTCGGTGCTCGGCATGGGCGTCTTCATCGGCAAGTCCACCAAGATCGTCGATCGCGCTACGGGCGAGATCATGTATGGCGAAGTGCCGCCCTATTCCGTCGTTGTCGCGGGCTCCATGGGCTCTGGCGCCACGATGGCCAATGGCCAGCCCGCGCCGAACCTCTACTGCGCGGTCATCGTCAAGCGCGTCGACGAGAAGACCCGCTCCAAGACCGGCATCAACGAACTGCTCCGGGACTGAGCAATGGAAAATTCGGACCAGCCGCCAAGTTTGCGATGGCTCTTCTTCGGCTGGTCCGGCCGCGTCTCCCGTCTGCCCTATGCGCTCGCCTGGGGTTTCTGGATGACGCTGGCAGCGGCCTTTCTGACCCGCATGGTGATGACGCCGCAGGAGCAGCCGGCGTTCATTGTCTGGACACTCCTGTTTTTCGCGGTGGGTGTCCTGTCCACCCTTTCCTCGGTCATGCTGACGATCAAGCGGTTGCATGACATGGCCCTGCCGGCGCCGCTGGTTCTGTGCCTGTTCGTCCCGGCGATTTCCATCTTTGCGCTCATTGCCTTCCTCGTCTGGCCCGGCACACCCGGGCCGAACGCGCATGGCCGCGTCACCGACCGCCCGAAGGAATGACGCCAGCGGCCACTGCATGACTTTCCGGCCGCTCCGCATCGCCTTTCGGATGAGAAACATTGAGCGAATTCAGAATTTTATTGGAGGGCCGCTGCGCCATCTTTCCTCCTGCTTCCGGGTGAAGGATGATGACAGCGCGCGCCCTATGAGCTAGACCCGACAAAGAGTTCCAGAACCAAAGACCGGCGGTGCATAGCGCGGCCAGCCGGCAGGCAGTCCAGCACATGACCACGATCGATCCCGTCCTCAATCTCGCCACGCTCATCCGCTGCCCGTCCGTCACACCGGCCGAAGGCGGTGCGCTGGCGGCGCTCGAGGCCATGCTCGCCCCGCTCGGCTTCCATGTGGAGCGCGTGGTGATGTCGGCGGCGGACACGCCGGATGTGGAGAACCTCTATGCGCGCATCGGTACCGATGGCCCGCATCTGATGTTTGCCGGCCATACCGACGTCGTGCCGGTCGGCGACGAGGCCGCCTGGAGCCACGGCCCTTTCTCGGCCGATATCGCCGGCGGCGAAATGTACGGCCGTGGCGCTGTCGATATGAAGGGCGGGATTGCCTGCTTCGTCGCGGCCGTCGCCCGCCACATTGAAAAGCACGGGCCGCCGACGGGCTCGGTTTCATTTCTGATTACCGGGGACGAGGAAGGCCCCGCGGTCAACGGCACCGTCAGGCTTTTGGAATGGGCGGCGGCGAAGGGCGAGCGCTGGGATGCCTGCGTGGTCGGCGAGCCGACCAATCCGGACATGCTGGGCGACATGATCAAGATCGGCCGGCGCGGCTCGGTCTCGGGTACGCTGACCGTCTTCGGGGTCCAGGGGCACGCCGCCTATCCGCACCTGGCGGACAATCCGGTCCGCGCCGTCATCGCTCTTGCCGATGCGCTGATGGCTCCGCCCTTCGATCCGGGCACGGCCGACTTCCAGCCTTCGAACCTGGAGGTGACGACCATCGACGTCGGCAATCGCGCCGTAAACGTGATCCCGGCCAGGGCATCCGCCAGCTTCAACATCCGCTTCAACGACACCTGGACGGCTGATAGCGTAAAGGCCGAAATCGTTCGCCGGCTGGAAAAGGCGGCAGCCGACGATAGGCTCCGCCCGGGCCGGCAGCCGGTCCGCTACGAGATTACCTGGGCGGAACGTCCGAGCCACGTGTTTTTGACCCGTGACGACCGACTCATCGCCTCCCTGTCGGCGGCGATCGAGGCCGCGATTGGCCGGGTTCCGAAGCTGTCCACCACCGGTGGTACGTCGGACGCCCGTTTCATCAAGGACTATTGCCCGGTTGTCGAATTCGGCCTCGTCGGTCAGACGATGCATATGGTGGACGAGCGCGTCGCCGTCGCCGATCTCGAGACGCTGACGAAAATTTACGAAACCTTCCTGGAGCGCTGGTTCGCCGATGCCGGGGCTTGACGAGGTCCTCCATTATCTCACCGGTGTCTGGCAACTTGTCCGGCAGAAGCCCGAAGGCTTCCGCTGGCTGGACCTCACCTGGCGCGGCCTTGTTCGCTCGTTCTGGGCGATGGCCTGGAGCCTGCCGGCGCTGGCCGTGATATGGGCCTCGTGGCGCCTCTATTTTCTGGGCCGCATGCCGGAAGGAACGGGTGCCGGTTTCGATTTCATCCTGAAGCTCGCCTTCATCGATCTCGTCGGCTGGTTCATGCCGCTGATCCTCGTCGCCTTGCTGGCGCGCCCGCTGGGATACGCCCAGCATCTGGCGACCATGGTCATCGCCAGCAACTGGATCGCCGTGCCCTTTGCCTATGCGACCGCCATTCCCTTTGCCATCGCGCTGATAGTTCCGGATTTTTCCGCCTTTTCCGGGCTGCTGCTCTATGCCGTCTTCGGCCTCAGCATCATGCTCCAGTACCGTTTGCTGTGGATGTGCGTCGGCAAGCAGTCGCTGCTGGCAGCGACTCTCACCGCATTGTTCGTGCTGCCGCCTCTTCTGGCGGGGCAGGGTCTGCAGGTTCTGCTCGGCACATTGCCGGGTTGAGAAAGATCAGTAGTCGACCTGCATGAAGTAGAGCCCATCCGGTGGGGCGACCGGGCCGCACGCCTTGCGGTCGCGCGCTTCCAGCGCGGCCCGCACATCGGCAACGCTCCACTTTCCTTCGCCTGCGAGCTTCAGCGTTCCGGCAAACGAGCGGATCTGATTGTGGAGGAAGCTCTGTGCCGTGGCGCGGATCTCGATCAGGTCGCCCGTACGCGTCACGTCGAGCCGGTCGATCGTGCGGACCGGGCTGTTGGCCTGGCAATGGGCCGAGCGGAAGGTCGTGAAATCGTGCTTGCCGACGAGTTCCTGTGCGGCGGCATGCATCGCTTCGTGGTCGAGTGGCTTTGCCACGAACCAGGCACGTTTCGCTTCCAGCGCCAGCGGCGCCCGGCGCGCGATGATGCGGTAGAGGTAGTGGCGCCGCTTTGCGGAAAAGCGGGCGTCGAAGGTCTCGTCCACCAATGCGGCATCGATGATCGCTACCCGCTCCCCCGCCTGCATCAGATGCGCGTTCAGGGCGTTACGAAGCGTGTGCTCCTTCCAGGCCCGGGACAGGTCGGCATGGGCGACCTGTCCCATGGCATGGACGCCGGAGTCGGTGCGGCCGGCGCCCCGGATCGAGATCGTTTCGCCGGTGAGGGACAGGATCGCCTTCTCCACGGCGCCCTGGACGGAGGGGCCGTTTTCCTGCCGCTGCCAGCCCACATAGGGCGTGCCGTCATACTCGATGATCATGCGGTAGCGCGGCATCAGGCGATCACCGTGCCGGCCGGAACCTGTGTGCCGCGCAGGAAATCTGCAACCTCGAGCGGCTTGCCGCCGGCCTTCTGCAGCGGGGTGAGCGAGACGGCACCATCCGCGCAAGCGACGACGAGGCCTTCGGAGGGCAGCACCGTTCCCACCGGCCCGTTGCCTTTGGCGATCCGCGAGCCGAGCACCTTCACGCGCTCGGGCCTGCCGGCAACGTCCAGTTCGAGCCAGGCGCCGGGGAAAGGGGACAGCGCGCGGATGTGGTTGTGCACATCGGCTGCGGGGCGGGCGAAATCAATTCGCGTCTCGCTCTTGTCGATCTTGGCCGCATAGACAACGCCCTCGTCGTCCTGCGGCGTCAGTGGCAGCGCGCCAGCTTCCAGGCGTTCCATGGCCTGCGCCATCAGCGTGCCGCCGACCTGCATCAACCTGTCGTGCAATTCGCCGCCCGTCATCTCAGGCGCAATGGCGACGCGCTGGGTCAGCGCGACGGGACCGGTGTCGAGCCCCTTGTCCATCTTCATCACCATCATGCCGGTTTCCGTGTCGCCGGCCATGATCGCCCGCTGGACCGGTGCCGCGCCGCGCCAGCGCGGCAGTAGCGAGGCGTGGCCGTTGTAGCAGCCGAGCCGGGTGCCGGACAGGATCGCCTCGGGCAAAAGCAGCCCGTAGGCGACCACCACGGCGACATCGGCCTCATGCGCCCGGAAGGCTGCGCGATCTTCCTCGGCCTTGAAGTTCAGTGGCGTGAAAACGGGGATGCCGAGAGTTTCGGCGCGCTGGTGCACGGGCGATTTCTGCAGCTCCAGCCCGCGTCGTCCCGCAGGCCGCGGCGGCTGCGAATAGACAGCAGCGATCGTATGGCCGGCCTCGAAAAGTGCGTTCAGCGTCGCCACGGAAAATTCCGGCGTGCCCATGAAGATGATGCGAAGCGCCATGCCGCCATGCTCCCGTCCGGCGCATGATCCTTCGGATCGGAGCGATCGCCGAAGCGGCGCATGCGCGGGTTCAAACTGTTATCGTGCCCCTTCAAACGGGTTTACAAGCTTCAGATCAAGTCCCTCGAAGTCTTTTACGTTGCGCGTCGCCAGCGTCGCGCCGTGATGGAGGCAGGTCGCGGCGATCATGGCGTCTGAAATGGAGATCGGACGGCCGGCGTTTTCCCGCCGCGCCCGCACCTTGCCCGTCAGGATCGCGGAATCGAGGCACAGGCTGACGATGCGGTCGCTAAACAGAGTTTGCAAATCCGTCAACATGCGCAGGTATCGTCCCGAACCTGTTCGTTGTCTGAAGCGCTCGGCGCCGAAGGAGAGTTCCATCATCACGATATCGCAGAGGAAGAGATCAGCTTCGCTTATTTGCTGCATCCAGAGGGCAAGGTTGGCGTCCGGCTGTTCCTTGACGCTTTCCGAAATCACGTTGGTATCGAGGACGATCATTCAGGGAACTCGACCGGACGCCCGAAGTCCTTCTTCCGGTCAGCTTCGATCTTCCGCATGATCTCGACGAACTCTTCGTCCGGACCGCTTGCCAAGGCGACCTGGCGAAGGGCCTCCCAGGCAGACTTCGGTCTTGCGCGCGTATCGGACCGCTCATTCTGCAGCCCCTGGCGGAGCAGGTCCTTCGCTTTATCGGACAGGCTCACGCCAGCGCGCTCTGCGGCCAGCGACAGGTCGCGTTTCATGGAGTCGGGAACGTTTCGTAAAAGCAGGTCGCCCACAAGCTTCGCCTCCGCTCGATATCACTGATATCATAGCCGCCGGGCGCGGGTTTTTCAATGTAACCGTCAGATTGCCTTGGCGCCGCGGGTCTTTGCGGCCTTGGTGAACTTGCGGATCACCATGTCGCGCTTGAGTTTGGAGATATGGTCGATGAAGAGCACGCCGTTGAGGTGGTCGATTTCATGCTGCAGGCAGGTCGCCAGCAATCCGTCGGCCTCGATCGTCTGCGCCTTGCCGTCGCGATCGAGATAACGCACGGTGATCGCGGCCGGGCGCTCCACTTCGGCGTAGTAGTCGGGGATGGACAGGCAGCCTTCCTCGTAGACGGAACGGGCATCGCTCGAGGCGACGATCTCCGGGTTGATGAAGACGAGCGGCGTCTTCTCCTCGCCGTCCTTCGATACGTCCAGCACGAGCATGCGGCGCGGCACGCCGATCTGGATCGCCGCCAAGCCGATGCCGGGCGCGTCGTACATCGTCTCCAGCATGTCCTCTGCCAGACGGCGCGTCTCGTCGTTGATGGCCTCCAGGGAGGTGGAGACCTGTCGCAGGATGGGATCGGGAAGAATAATCAGCGGTTTGATCGTCATGTGCTTCACTTAGCGGTTTGTCGGGCGCCTTTCAATTGTCTTGGAAGGCATCGCTTTCCAACCGGCGGACCCGGCAGTTTGTTCACGTTATGATCTATCTTCGGGCGCAAATGCTGTTATGTTTGCGCCATGACACCGCAATTCTCTTTCAAGGAAGCCCTGATTCGGCTGGTGGACGCCCTGTCGCGGGATCCGGCCCTGCAGCTTCTATGCCTCCTGGCGGCGGCCGTGCTGCTCGGCATCTCCTATGTCGCCCGCCGTTCTGCCCGCATCCGGCAGCAGGCATCGGCCGTCGCCGAAGCACGGCTTACGGAGCTGCTGCGGGCGCAAAACGAGATGCAGGGCCGTGTGGCGGCGATGGCCGAGGTGTTCGGCGCGCGGCAGGCGGAGACCAACCAGTCGATCAATCAGCGGCTCGACGGACTGACGCAGCGGCTCGGCCAGTCGATCAGCGAGCAGACGCGCGCGACCCATGAGAACCTCCGCCGGCTGCAGGAGCGGCTGGCGGTGATCGACACCGCGCAGACGAACATTCAGTCGCTGGCAAAAGACGTCGTCAGCCTGCAGGCCATCCTCTCCAACAAGCAGACGCGTGGCGCATTCGGGCAGGCGCGCATGGAGGCGATCGTCGCGGACGGTCTTCCGATCGGCGCCTACGAGTTCCAGCCGCAACTGGCAAGCGGTGTCCGCCCGGACTGCGTCATTCGCATGCCCAACGGCCAGCCACCGCTGGTGATCGACGCCAAGTTTCCGCTGGAGGCATGGAACGCCATGGGCGCGGCCAAGAGTGCGGAGGCGTCGAAGAGCGCCGCCCAGCAGTTTCGCCGCGACATGGAGGTCCATGTGCGCGACATCGCCGAGAAATATCTTGTCGCTGGCGAGACCCAGGACACCGCCTTCCTCTTCGTGCCCTCGGAATCGATCTTTGCGGCGATCCATGAAAACTTCGAGGCCATCGTGCAGAAGGCCCATCGTTCCCGCATCGTCATAGTCTCGCCCTCGCTCCTTTTGCTGTCGATCCAGGTGCTCCAGGCCTTGCTGAAGGACCAGCGCATGCGCGAGCAGGCGCACGTCATCCAGGGCGAGGTGGTGCGGCTGATGGAGGATCTCGGACGTCTCGATGACCGGGTTCGCAAGCTGCACGGCCACTTCACCTCGGCGCAGAAGGATGTTGACCAGATTCTCACCTCGACGGAGAAGCTTGCTCGCAGGGGCGCACGCATCGGCGAGATGGAGTTCGAAACCGCAGCCGCGGCCACAGCGGCTCCGCCGCCGCAACCCGCCGAGCGTGCGGTCGAGAGCCGCACCGGCCAATTGAAGCTCAGAGTGGTTGACGAGGACTGAGCGTCTCGGGCAGTGTCGGCCGAAGAAAACCCGCTGAGGAACGCACCCCATGATCACCGTGTTCGGATCCATCAACATGGATCTCATCGCCACGACCGAGCGACTGCCGAAGCCGGGGGAAACCGTGCGCGGGCACACGTTCACGACCGCCGCCGGCGGCAAGGGTGCCAATCAGGCCCTGGCAGCCCGGCGTGCGGGCGCGACCGTACGGATGGCGGGTGCCGTAGGCGGCGACGCTTTCGCAGCCGAATCGCTGGTGCTCCTGACGCAGGCCGCAGTGAACCTCGACCTCGTGAAGGTCGCAGACGAGCCAACGGGCACGGCCCATATCCTTGTCAGCGACGACGGTGAGAACGTTATCGTCGTCGTGGCCGGCGCAAACGGCGACGTCACGGCTGCGGATGCCAAGGCGGCGGTCTCGCAGATGTCGGCCGGCGACGTGCTGATGCTGCAGCTGGAGGTGCCGCCGGAGGCGGTGGAGGCGGCGCTCGACGCGGCAAAGGCGCGGCGGGTCACGTCGGTCATCAACCTCGCGCCGTTGACGTCGGATGCCCAAAGGCTGGGCGCCAAGGCAGATATCGTCGTCACCAACGAAACCGAGTTCGAGCTTTTCGCCGGCAAGCAGAACCTGTCCGACGCCGCACGCGAAGCCGAAATGCGCGCGATCCATGAGCGCACGGGCCAGACGCTGATCGTCACGCTTGGCGCAGACGGGGTTATCGCCATCCGCAAGGGCAACGTTTTCCGTACGCCCGGCCTGAAGATCGAGCCGGTGGACACGGTCGGTGCCGGCGACAGTTTCTGTGGCTATCTTACTGCCTCGCTCGATGCCGGTCTGCCCTTTGCCGATTGCCTGCGCCGCGCGGCCGTCGCCGGCTCACTGGCGTGCCTCAAGCGCGGCGCCCAGCCGTCGATACCGGATGCTGCTGCGGTCGACGCCTCGGTGTCGGAAAGCTAACCTTGTTGATATGCGGGGAGACCCTTTCTTGACACGCTGGTGCTGCTGCCTACTTTTTGTTGCACTGCGGCAAGGAGAGACGTGATGAGCGAAGACGAGGCCCCGGAGACGAAACTTACCCAGACGAAGCGCCGCTGGGCCGAGCAGGGCCGCTTTCTGACCGGCGGGATAGGCCGGCAGGGCACGGATCGCCTGCCGCCGGGCCAGCACCTCGTCAGGAACTGGCCCGTTCTCGATCTCGGTCAGCAGCCCGTCGTAAGAACCGAAAGCTGGCGGCTGGATATCGCAGGCGAAGTGGATAGCCCGGCTTCGCTCGACTGGCGCGCCTTCCAGGCGCTCCCGCAGACCAGCAATCAGTCCGACATCCACTGCGTGACGACATGGTCACGCTACGACAATAGCTGGCAGGGCGTCTCCACGCATGACCTGCTCGATCTCGTCATGCCGAAACTGTCCGCCAGCCATGTCATGCTGTCGAGCTATGATGGCTACACCACAAACCTTCCGCTTGCCGATTTCGCCGTCGAGGACGCGCTGCTCGCCACCCATTGGGAGGGCGAGCCCCTGTCTGTTGAGCACGGCGGCCCTGTCCGCCTCGTGGTGCCGCATCTCTATTTCTGGAAAAGCGCCAAGTGGGTGAACCGCATCGAGTTCCTGACAGGCGACCGGGCGGGTTTCTGGGAGCGCAACGGCTATCACATGCGAGGCGATCCGTGGACCGAGGAGCGCTATTCAGAAGACTGATCGGGAAGGTCCTAGCTCGTAGGAGCTATTCTCCCTGTTGTCGACAGGTTCACGAGGGATCAGTATATTAGCGCCTTCTTTTAAAATGGAGGGCGCCCGCGATGGCGACGTACACCGTCTATTTTCCCGGTGGAAAGTATCCCCAGGACTACAGCCCTGCCATTCCCGGTTTCGATTACAATCCGATGTTCGGTGAACTGGTTGATCTATCCTCGGCGACAGTGCTTGGCAGTTCGTCGACGCGCTACACTCTCCAACTCGATGACGGGCTCAAGCTGCGCTTCAGCGGTTCCGGCTTTGCCTTCGATGGCGGCGGAGACGCGACCGGCGGGACGGTGACGAAGGTCGAGCTGCTGCAGGCGAACGGCACGACGCTGGTATCGACCCTAACGGGCCTCAGCCTGTCGCTGGAAGCCCTGCAGGATGCATCAACGGTTTTCGATCCGTGGAGCCTCCAGGCCTGGATACTCAATCGCAGCGATACCCTGAACGGGTCGTCAGGAAACGACGATCTCGAAGGTTTCGCCGGCAATGATACGATCAACGCCAAGGGCGGCGATGACTTCGTCATCGGCGGCGAGGGCAGGGACCGCTACGACGGTGGCACCGGCTGGGACAATCTCAGCTTCCAGGACGCACGCTTCAATCCCAATGCGCTTGGCGGCGTCGTGCTGGACGCGGCATCCGGCACGGTGATGGATCCCTATGGCAACACCGAGCAGTTCCAGAATTTCGAGACGTTCCGCGGCACCCAGTTCCGCGACGTCCTGAAGGGGTCTGGCAGGGACGAAGATTTCCAGGGCGTCGGTGGGCGTGACGTCATCGACGGTCGTGGGGGCTTCGACACCGTCAGCTATCACCGCGACCAGAGCAATGGTGGCCGCGCTGTCGGCGTGACGGTGGACCTCAAGGCCGGAACGGCGATCGACGGCTTCGGCAAGACGGACACCCTGAGCCGCATCGAAGGCGTGCGCGGCACCGGCTACGCCGACACCCTGACCGGCGGCAATGGCGACAACTGGCTGCGCGGAGACGGCGGAAACGACTATCTCGTCGGCGGCCTCGGCAATGACCAGTTGCGCGGCGACGGGGGCAGCGACTACTTCGTCTTCAACACGAAACTCAGCGCTGCGTACAATGTCGATGACATCGAGGACTTCAACGTCGCCGCCGACACGATCAAGCTGGAAAACGCGATCTTCACCAAGCTGAGCGGCATCGGAACGCTGTCGGCAGACCAGTTCGTCGCCAATGACAAGGGCTGTGCAGAAGACGCATCGGACCGCATCATCTACGAGAAGGACGCCGGCAACCTCTATTACGATTCCAACGGCAAGGCATCTGGCGGTCGCGTCCTGTTCGCCACCCTTGACGACGGCCTGGCGATGACGGCGGCAGACTTCTTCATCATCTGACCACCTCCAGCTCAGGTGCCGACGTTAGCGGACCCGTCAGCGTCGGAACGTGTCTTCGTAGATTGCGGGCTTGAAGCCTGCGAAATAGCGGCCGTCCACGTCGAGGATCGGTCGCTTGATCATCGATGGCTGCGCCACCATCAGCGCAATCGCCTTTTCGGTGTCGAGATCGGCCTTCTCAGCCTCGGGAAGCGCGCGGAAGGTGGTGCCGGACCGGTTCAGGACCGTCTCCCAGCCCAGTTCGTCGATCCAGCGTCTGATCGATGCGGCGTCGATTCCCTCAGCCTTGTAGTCGTGGAAGAGGTAGGGGATGCCGTGCGTGTCGAGCCAGGTCCGGGCCTTCTTCATCGTGTCGCAGTTCTTGATGCCGTAGATCGTGACGGTCACGTCCATGTTTCCTTTCGGCTCAGAGGCTGAGGAACTTTTCGACCACCGCATCGACCTCGGCGCTCTTCAGCCCCGCGATGTTGATGCGGGCGGAGCCCGGCATGTAGATCGCGTGCTCGGCGCGAAGCCGTAGCACGTCCTCTTCGGCAAGCGGCAGCAGCGAGAACATGCCCTCCTGTTCGGCGACCGCCGTCAACACCTGCCAGCGGCGCGAAAGCCCGGCAGCCAGGCGTTGGCGGATCGAGGCGACACGGCCGCGCATCATGTCGAGCTCCGCCATCCAGTCAGCCTTCAGTGCATCGTCACCGAGGATTTCGCTGACGATCGCGGCCCCGTGGTCGGGCGGCATGGAGTAGGCGGTGCGCGCCAGCGCGGCAAGGTTGGAGCGGGCCGAAAGGGCGATATCCCCTGTCGCCGCCACGGCGAACACCGCCCCGGTGCGTTCGCGGTAGAGGCCGAAATTCTTGGAGCAGGAAATCGCAAGCAGGGCCTCGGGGACGGCGTCTAGCACCGTGCAGAGGCCTGCCCGGTCCGCTTCCAACCCCTTGCCGAAACCCTGATAGGCGCTGTCGATCAGCGGCAGCAGGCCGCGCTCGGCGATCAGCGCCGAAAGCGCGTACCATTGGTCAGCAGTAAGAACGGCGCCGGTCGGATTGTGGCAGCTGGCGTGCAGCAGCACCGCGTCTCCCGCCCTTGCCGTTTTCAGAGCCTCCATCATCTCGTCGAACAGGATCGACTGGGACGGCACGTCGAAGAACGGGTGGGAGACGACCTCCAGTCCGGCGACCTTGAAGATTGCCGGATGGTTCGGCCACGTCGGCACGCCGACCCAGATCCGTGTCACGCCCATGCGTGCCATCAGGTCCGCGGCAAGCCGCAAAGCGCCGGAGCCGCCGGGCGTCTGCAGGCTGGCGACGGCCCGGTCGCGTCCGGAAGGACCGGTCGTCAGCTCCCAGAGCCGTTCGAGGAACACGGGGTCGCCTTCAGGCCCGACATAGGATTTCGTCGCCTGGCCGGCGACAAGCCGGCGTTCGGCTTCCTTCACCGCGCGGAAGATCGGCGTCGCGCCCTCTTCGTCGCGATAGACGCCGACACCCAGATCCACCTTTCCGGCCCTGGCATCGGCGCGATAGAGCCCGATCAGGGCGAGAAGCGGATCATCGGGCTGGCGGCTGAGTGATTCGAACATGTTGAGACCCCTTGGACTGGGTTTGGCTTGCGATCGTTTAAGCGAATTTCGCCCCAATTTCGAGCCCGAACTTGCTGGACCGCACCTGTAATCCGGAGCGGGGACGCTCATTCATTTTCGCCGGCGGACCTGCGTCACGCGGTTGCAGCGAGGACTGGGCTACCCTATGTTCTGCCTTGCCTGCGCGCCCCTGCGAAGGAAGGGCTGTTGAAGAAACTGAACGAAAAGATGAGCTCCGCCGCCCTGGCGGCAATCCGCAATCGCCGTGGACACCGGCCGTTCGCCGCCAATCGCGACGGCGGCGACACCGTCATCGCCTCCTACAACGTCCATAAATGTGTGGGTGTCGATCGAAAGTTCGATCCGGACCGCGTGGCGGCTGTCATCTCGGAGATCGATGCCGACGTGATCGCGATCCAGGAAGCCGACAAGCGCTTCGGCGCGCGCTCCGGCCTGCTGGATCTGACAGCGCTTGAGCGTGACTGTGGCCTCATCCCGGTGCCCATCATGACGCATTCGACCAGCGGCCACGGCTGGCACGGCAACATGCTGATGATCCGCAAGGGTACAGTTCTGAACGTGCGTCAGCTCAAACTGCCGGGCGTGGAGCCGCGCGGGGCGCTGGTGGTGAATTTCGATTTCCCCACTGGCAGGCTGCGCGTGGTTGCCGCCCATTTCGGCCTGCTCAAGCGGTCGCGGCAATTGCAGGCCAAGGCGGTCCTGGCCTCCGTGGCCCAGGAGGAGGAGATGCCGACCGTCCTGATCGGCGATCTCAACGAATGGCGGGTCGGCCGTCGCTCCTCACTGTCGCCGCTCGCTCCCGTGTTCGATCCTGCTGCCGGCGCAGTTCCAAGCTTTCCCTCGCGCTTTCCGGTTCTGGCGCTGGACCGCGTGCTCGGCCACCCGCACGATCTCGTGGCCGCTGTCGAAGTTCACGACAGTCCGCTTGCCCGTGTCGCCTCCGATCACCTGCCGATCAAGGCGCATATCGATCTTCAGGCGATCTGGGACCGTTCCTACGGCAATGCGCATCGCGTCGGTGCGACGGCGGAAGCGGTTCGCTAGGCCAAGGTGCGAATTCAGAGATAGGGCGAGCCGAGCCAGGTGATCCGCTCGATCAAGCGCCGCGAGAAGGGGCGTGCCCGCAGGGCCTGCAGGTTCACCTCCTTCGCCGTTCTCAGCGCCTTGCCGATGCGTGCTTCGATCTCGGCCGCGAAGAAGGTGTCGAACACTTCGATATCGATCTCGAAGTTCAGGCGTAGCGAGCGCGGGTCGAGATTGGACGACCCGACATAGGACCAGGCCCCGTCGATGACCGTCAGCTTGGAATGGTTGAAGGCGCCACCTGCGCGCCAGATCTTGCAACCGGCCTTGAGCAACTGGTCGAATTGCGCCGTCATGGCAAGGTCGACTAGTTTGAGATTGTTGGTTCCGGGGACGACGATGTCGATATCCACGCCGCGGCGCGCCGCCGTCGCAAGCGCGCTGATCAGGTCTCTCTCAGGCAGGAAGTATGGCGACATGATCCGGATGCGGCTCTTGGCGACCGAGATCGCGCCCATCAGCATGCGTTGGTTGGCTTCGAGGCTGCTATCAGGCCCCGAAGAGACGGCGCGCGCGAACAGCGCAGCGTTGGGGTCAGCCTGCGGGGGCGCCAGTTGCCATGCCTCGCCATCGAGTTCCGCGCCGCCGGAAAATCGCCAGTCCTCGTAGGCGACGTGGAAGATATCGCCGACGATCGGTCCCTCCGCGCGGAAATGGGTGTCCTTGGCTTCGTCATCGCCGGCAAATTCGCGGGTGAACGCTGCGCGGATGTTGAGCCCACCGGTGAAGGCAACGGCGCCGTCGACGATCAGGATCTTCCTGTGCGTCCTGAGATTGGCGTAGGGCAGTCGCAGTCCCATGACGATGTTGCCGTTGAAGACACGGGTGGAGACGCCGCCCTGCTTGAGCGTCTGCATGATGCTGGGGGTCGAATAGCGGGCACCCACCGCGTCGATCAGAACATGCACCTTCACCCCGCGCACCACCGCTGCCGAAAGGGCGGCGGCGAACCGCAACCCCATGCCGTCGCGGTCGAAGATATAGGTTTCCAGCAGGATGCTGCGCCGGGCTCCGTTGATCGCTTCGAGCATCGCCGCATAGGCGATGTCGCCGGTCGCAAGAACCTGTATGCGGTTTCCGGAGGTCAGCGCGAAGCGGCTGACATTGTCGCCGAGGTGCTTCATCGCCGAAAGCGCGCCGCCGTAGCGGCTGTAGACGGTCTCTCCAGACACGTCGTGATGAACGGTGTGGTGGCCCTTCTTGGTGATCGCGCCGGCTCGCTGCAGCGTCAGCGTCTTGCGCCGGATCCGGTTGATCCCGACGACGTAATAGATGACCGCGCCGAGGATCGGTGACAGCAGGATGACGCCGACCCAGCCGATCGCCGCGCGCACCTCTTCCTTCGTCATTGTCGCATGGATGGCAGCCGGTGTGCCGAGTACGATCGAAAGCACGACCAGGACATGCGGCCAGTAGTCGGAGATCGTCTGCAGCATTCGTTCCGCCGGTCACCATCTGAAGGTTGAACGCTAGTTTCCCTCCACCTTAGCGCATCGGCGAAGAAAATCAGTATCGATTTTCAGGAGGGATTGCGCGCAGATTCAACGTCTTATCACGCCGATCTGCGCGCCTGGCTCAGTCTTCCAGCGTTCCTGGGGCGCGAGCAGCGCGGGTGCGTTCGCGACACGCGATCTTCATCAGGTCATCGCCGCGACGCACGAACCGGTCGGAGGTCCGCGTCGCGATCAGGCCGGCCTGGGCAGCCCGAACCTCGATTGAACCGTCGGCAAACCCTGGTCGCGTCACGAGCGTTGCGAGCAGGTCGCCCGCCTCGATCGTGTCACCGATGTCCCGGTGGAACAGCACGGTGCCAGGCTCCATCGCCCGCACCATCTCGATGTTGTCGAGAGGAACAACCGGTCCGGAAAAAGCCTGTGCGGGCACTCGCGGCCCGCCCTGCGGCGTGGCGATCACGCCGCGTGCAACGAGAAAGTTAAACAGCCCATCGGCGTCTTTTCCTGCGCTCTCAGGATAGACGTCGCGCCGTCCGCGCAACTCGACGGTAGCCGCCAGCCGACCTGGAACGGAGGTCTGCTTCTCGCCGCCCTGGCGCTTGAAGGCGTAGCCGACTGCCTCCTCGAAGGCGGTGCTTTCGCCGTCCGACAGGAACACCGCCTCCATCGAAAGCGCATTCGCAAGATCTGCCGCCTCCGGCCAGAAGGCTTCGTCGATATAGGCGTACTGCACGGATTCGTCGTCGCAATGAAGGTCCAGCACCAGTTCGGCACCGAGCGCCATGTGAAGCAAAGTCCGCTTCAGCCGGTTCACCGCCGTCTGCTGCTCGATCTCCTTCAGCAGCCCGTCCCGATCCGAAAGGGCAACGAGTGGAAAATCGCGGTTGAAATTTGTTCGCGAGGCGAGATCAAAGCGGCCCTGCATCTCGCCGAAATGCGCCTGTGCCGCGCCGATCGGATTGGCCTGCGGCACGATGGTGATGTCGCCCAGAACAGCGCCGGCCGCCTCCGCCTCGCGCAGCCGCGCGCAAAGGAAGTGGATGAGAGCGGTGCCCGGCAGCTCGTTCGAATGCAGCGCCGCCTGGATATAGACCTTCGGCGCACCGGCATCGGTGCCGGGGAAACGGAGCACGGGAAGCCGCCATTCGAGGCCGGGCGTATCGCCGGCAAGGGTGATCTCGGTAACGTCCACGATGTCTCCTCGCAAAGCTTTCTCCGCGGTTATGGGGATTGATTGCAATCGGTGCAAGTCCGCACGCATTTTTCGAACTGACGGAATCGGGTTGAACTGGCATCGTCAAAGGACGATCCTGCAGCAGTGTAAAGCGGAGCTACGTCATGTCGGGCGCTTGCAGCTACCTGATCTTCGAAACGGCGGGCGGTCCTTGCGGCATCGGCTGGAGCCGCATCGGCGTCCTGCGCTTCCAGTTGCCGGCCGACGATGCGGAGACGACGCGCCGGCTGCTGCTGCGCCGGTTGCCTTCCGCCGAGCCGGCGGATCCGCCGCCTGCCATTGCCGAGGCCGCCGCCGCGGTTCGTCGCTATTTCGCCGGCGAAACGGTCGACTTCTCCGGCGTGCCGCTCGACCTTTCCGGCCAGAGCCCATTCTTCACGGCGATCTACAATGCCGCCCGACGGGTCGCCTGGGGGCAAACGACGACCTATGGCGCCCTTGCTCGCGAACTCGGCGCCGGCCCCGAAGCGGCGCGCGATGTCGGCCAGGCCATGGCAAAAAACCCGGTCGCCCTCATCATTCCCTGCCACCGCGTGCTTGCCGCCGGCGGCAAGTTCGGCGGCTTTTCGGCGCCGGGTGGCGCCGGCTCAAAGCTCAGGATGCTGGCACTGGAGGGCGTCTCCTTTTCCCCGCCGGAACCGGCACAGCAGTCGTTCGGGTTCTAGCCGGGCTGCGCTCCGGTCAGCCTGTCCGGTTGCGGGGGCAGAGAATCGGAAAAAGCCCACAAGAACGCCGCCGATGATCGGGCGCCCGCAATCGCCACGTTCCGCGCCGTGACCAACGTCGACTGTGCCACATCCGCCGGCTCCCCAGCCACCTTTTCGATGGCCGGCTGGACAGTGTCGCAGGTACCGAAGGGTGGCTTGGTGGACATGACCGAGGAAGGCGCCGACGCGGTGAGGTGCACCGGCCGGCCGACCGACTCACGCTTCATGTCTCGGCCGGTGGGCAGCTACCGGCTGCCGCTGATCGCCTCGACGGACTACGTGGCGAGGCACAAGCATATGGCGCCGAAACTGCGCGCGTTCATTGATGTCACAGTCGGGCGCTCTTTACAGAAAAGACGATGGCGTTTGGCTATGCCAGAACCACCGTCCTTCCTTCAAGTGTGCAACGGCCGCAGGGCCGATCTATACCGGACGCGGGATCACTCCCACTCAATCGTGCCCGGCGGCTTGCTGGTGACGTCGTAGACGACGCGGTTGATGCCGCGCACCTCGTTGATGATGCGGGTCGCCGCACGGCCGAGGAAGTTCATGTCGTAGTGGTAGAAATCGGCGGTCATGCCGTCCACCGAGGTCACGGCGCGCAGCGCGCAGACGAACTCGTAGGTGCGACCGTCGCCCATGACGCCGACCGTCTGGACCGGCAGCAGCACGGCGAATGCCTGCCAGATCTTGTCGTAGAGGCCGGCCTTGCGGATCTCGTCGAGATAGATGGCGTCGGCTTCGCGGAGAATCTCCAACTTGTCGCGGGTGATGCCGCCCGGGCAGCGGATGGCAAGGCCCGGACCCGGGAAGGGGTGCCGGCCGATGAAACTGTCCGGCAGGCCGAGCTCGCGGCCGAGCACGCGCACCTCGTCCTTGAACAGCTCGCGCAGCGGCTCGACGAGCTGCATGTTCATGCGCTCGGGCAGGCCTCCGACATTGTGATGCGACTTGATAGTCACCGAGGGCCCGCCCGTAAAGGAGACGCTTTCGATGACGTCGGGATAGAGCGTGCCCTGGGCGAGGAATTCCGCGCCGCCGAGCTTCTTGGCCTCGTCTTCGAACACTTCGATGAACAGGCGCCCGATGATCTTGCGCTTGGTTTCCGGATCGGAAACGCCCTCCAGTTCGCCGACGAAGCGATCGACCGCGTCGACGTGAATCAGGTGCAGGTTGTAGTGCTCGCGGAACATGGCAACGACGTCGGCCGCCTCGTTCTTGCGCATCAGGCCGTGGTCGACCAGGATGCAGGTCAGTTGCTCGCCGACGGCTTCATGGATCAGAAGCGCCGCGACGGAGCTGTCGACCCCGCCCGAAAGCGCGCAGATGACACGCTTGTCGCCGACCTGCTCGCGGATGGCCTCCACGGCGCGGGCGCGATAGGCGGACATCGACCAGTCGCCCTTGATGCCGGCGATCTTGTGCACAAAGTTGGACAAGAGCTTTGCGCCGTCAGGCGTGTGCACCACTTCCGGGTGGAACATCGTGGTGTAGTAGCGCTTCGCTTCGTTGACGCAGATGGCAAAGGGGGCGTTTTCGGAGGTGCCGATGATCTCGAAGCCTTCGGGTGCCTCGGTGACGCGGTCGCCGTGGCTCATCCACACCGGGTACTTTTTGCCGACTTCCCAGAAGCCTTCGAACAGCGGGCTGTCCCTCAGGATCTCGACGTCGGCGCGGCCGAATTCGCGGGCGTGGCCGCCCTCGACCTTGCCGCCCAGCTGGGTCGCCAGCGTCTGCTGCCCGTAGCAGATGGCGAGGATCGGCAGGCCGGAATCGAAAGCCACCTGCGGCGCGCGCGGGCTGCCCGGGTCCAGAACCGATGCCGGACCGCCGGAGAAGATGATCGCCTTCGGCTTCATCCGGTGGAAGGCCTCTTCGGCCGACTGAAACGGGATGATCTCGCAATAGACGCCTGCTTCGCGCACGCGCCGGCCGATGAGCTGCGTCACCTGGCTGCCGAAATCGATGATGAGAACGCTGTCGGGATGAGCTGTCTGGGTCATGGCGAGCCTTTAATGAAATTTGCCGCACTGCGCAACGGGGATCGCGGCAGATTCCGGGCTCAGAGCGCGATCGTGCCGTCGGCGATCGCCTGCTCCAGCCGCACGACCGCCTCCGCGAGCTTCTCGTCGACGACATGCAAGTATTCCGTCCAGTCGCCGACATGCTTCAGTTCGGCCTTCCCGTCGGAAATGCCCCGCAGGCCGATGAGCGGAACCTTGAAGGCGTGGCAGGCGCGCAGGATCGCAAAGGTCTCCATGTCCACCATGTCGGCATCGATTACCTGATAGGCAGTACCCGAAACGATGTTCGCTCCCGTCGAAAGCCGCGCGCCGGCGATGCCGGGCACGCGCAGCGGCAGCGGCACGGCGATCGGCAGGTCGAGAAAAGGCGTCGCGCCCTTCGCAAAGCCGAGCGGGGAGGCATCCATGTCGCGATAGGACACGCTCGTCGCCTGGTAGATCCCGGCCTGCTCCAGCGTCGCAGAACCCGCCGAGCCGAGCGAGACGACGAGGTCCGGCAGGCTGTCGCGCGCCTGCAGATGCGCAAGCGCGCAGGTCAGTTGCACGGCGGCCTCGACCGGGCCGACGCCCGTCATCAGCGGCGCTATCCGGCTTCTGAGGTGCTGGCCGTATTCAGCGTCGACGGCCATCACATAGAGCAGGTTCTTGCCGGCGACTGACTTCAGTTCGTAGCTCATCCCGCCACGTCCTGGCGTCCGCGCACCACCATCATGGTGCCGGTCATCGAGGCGATCAGCTTCGCAGGGCCGTCGGTGATGGAATAGGCCCGTCCGTCGGCAACGATGATGTTCGAGCCGGGCTTCGTCACCTCGCCGCGAAACAGGAACCAGTCGCCGCGCCCCGGAGACATCAGGTTGACCTTGAACTCGATCGTCAGGATCGAGGCCTCGGTATCGATCACCGTATAGGCGGCGTATCCGCAGGCGGAATCGAGGGCGGCGGAGATGACGCCGGCATGGAGAAAACCGTGCTGCTGGGTCAGCTTTTCGTCGAACGGCAGTTCGATCTCCACCGTTCCGTGCTCGACGCGTGTCAGTTGCGCCCCGATCAGCTCCATCGCGCGCTGGCGCCCGAAGCTTCTGGTAATGCGTTCACGGAAATCCGCCGGCGGAAGGTCTGTCATGTCGCTCGTCTTGCTTGGCGGGCTTGTCGCAAAAGTCCGCGCCCGTTGTCGGTCGAAACCCTCGCACGCACGCCCGCGCGCCGCAAGACGTCAATTGAGCGCCACGATCGCGCCGTTAAGGACGGCTGCAAACGACGTCCAGGCGAGATAGGGAAGGAACAGCAGGGCCGAAGCCCGGTCCTGCTTCCAACTGGAAAGGATGTAGAGCAGGACGCTCACCACAAGCCCGATGACAACGACCAGCGCCAGTGCGGGTTCGCGGAGGCCGAAGAACAGTGGCGACCAGGCGAAGTTCAAGGCGAGCGCGGCCCACCAGAGCCGCATGGCCGCGGTCTTAGGGAAACCGATGAAAGTACGCGCACCTGCGACGGCGATCATTGCATAGAGCAGCGTCCAGACCGGGCCAAAGACCCAATCCGGTGGATTGAAGGCGGGCTTTGCCAGCGACCGATACCAGGCGTCCGGCAGGTTGAAGAGGCCGATGAGCAGCCCGCCTCCGACGACGAGCACGAGAAAGGAGAGGTAGGTCAAGGCTTTGCTGTTCATGTCGCTCAGTTAGGGCGCCGTCTCTTCCGTGTCCAGTCTGCCGGGCAGACCATTGCACGGGCGGGAAGCCGCCCTACATCTTTTCCATGGATCACGCGATCGAGATCAGGCCGGGACGCACCGCCGACGTCTTCGCGATCGGCCGGGTGCTGGTGGAGACCTGGAGGGCGACCTTTCGGGGACTGCTTGACGATGCTTTCCTTCAGGGCATGTCGCCGGCCGAGCAAGCCGTTCGCCATATGGGTCGCCGAAACGCGGCCGGTGTCGGCCATTTCGTGGCGATCGAGAGAAAGACCGGCAATCTGGTCGGCTTCGTCAACTACGGTCCGGCCCGTTATGCGACGCCCACCCCCGCAGGTGAGATCTACGCGCTTTATGTGCTACCGGCCCACCAGGGACGCGGCGTCGGCGCCGAACTGGTGCGCAGCGTCGCCCGCTACATGGCCGAGGGTGGCACAATGACGCTCTGCGCCTGGGTGCTGTCCACCAATCCCAATCGTCTCTTCTACGAGCGTCTCGGCGCGTCCGCCGTCGAAACTGGCACCATTACGCTCGGCGGTCATCGCTACGAACAGGTCGCCTATGCCTGGCGCGATCTGCACCTCCTGATCGCCCGCGATGCCGGGGCAGCGTGAAGCACCCCTGTTCAAGCCGCGCCGTCTGTGCAAAAGGAGCCGCTGGCCGGGCCCGGGACACGACAGCTTCAGAGCTTCCCGAAGCGGACGATGTGCTGGTCCCAGGCGAGACCAGCCTTCTGGTCGTCGAAGCGACCGTCATAGGTGGAGACGGCAAATCCGCGCCTTGAAGCCGCGATGCCGGCCGCATCGGCGACGTGGTCTTGGCGAAGGACGCGACCTGTGGCTGCGTCGATTGTCACGGCCGTGCCGCCCTTTGGCGATGTGAGGCCGACGAGTCCCTCCCTCCGGTTGACCGCGATCGCACCGACATAATTGGCGAGCGCCTGCGTCGCTTCTGCCGGAAGTTCCAGGAAGGCGATGTCCTGGCCCTTGGCGAAGTGCCCGGCAAGCGGCGGCAGATCGTTGCGCGGCCCCTCGTACTGGCAGGCGAACCAGACGCGACCCTTGCCGTCGATATCTACATGCCGGGTCGAAAGCTGGCGCAACGCCGGAGGCATGGCATGTCTTTCGATAAGCGCGCCGGTGGCAGCATCGATCAATGCCAGCGACGGCTCCATGTGATCGAGGTTGAGCTTGGTGCGGCCGAAATCCGGATGCGTCTCGATGCCGCCATTGGCAACGACCAGCATGCGCCCGTCGTCGGAGACATTCATGTCGTGCGTGCCAATACCGTAGGTGTCGAACTCGCCGATGCGGTGATAGCGGTCGGTCGCATCGTAAAGCCCGATCACGCCGCGGTTCTGCCCGAAATCGTTCTCGCTGGCATAGAGGAGGCGTCCGTCCGGCGAAAAGCTGCCGTGCCCGAAGAAATGCCGTCCCTCGCCGGCATGGATCGTGACCGGCTCTACCTGCCGGCGCGTATCGAAGATCAGGGCGAAGGTGCCCGGGCGCCTTGCGAAGGCTGCGGCATGGCCGCTTGCAGCACTGTAGGCCATGCCGTGGCTTCGCGCCGGAAGCGACACCGTGTCGATGATCGTCCCTTTCTCGGCAAGCGTGGCGATGCCGAAGCTACCGTCGCGCGCCATGAAGCCGGAGGCGAACACGGCGTCGCTGCGTTCCAGTGCGTAGAGCGCCGAAGGGGTGAGCGTCGCCGTCCAGGCGGCGCCCACCATTTTTATGAAGCTACGGCGGTCGAGAAGCGGTGTACGCATGCTTTCCTCTGTCGTTCGGCGCGGGTCAAAGCCATCCCCGATGCTTGAAATAGAGATACGGCAGCAGGCTGGAAAGCACCATCAGGGTCAGCGCGCCCGGATAGCCCAGATCCCATTGCAATTCCGGCATCATCTGGAAGTTCATGCCGTAGATCGAGGCCACCAGCGTCGGCGGCAGGAACACCACGGATGCGACCGAGAAGATCTTGATGATCTGGTTCTGCTCGAGGTTGATCAGCCCCAGCGTTGCGTCCAGCAGGAAGTTTATCTTGTTGGAGAGGAACTCCGCATGCTCGCCAAGCGAGGCGGCGTCACGCTGGATCAGCTTCAGGCGCTGCCGGGTCTCTTTCGGCGCACGCCGGCCGCCGCGGTCTTCGACCGCGGTGTGGTAGGCAATCAGCCGGCCGATACTGACGAGGCTTTCTCGAACGGCGGTCAAAAGGTCGCCCTTCAACCCGATCCGGTCGATCAGCGACTGCAGGTTGCGCGTCGTCTTCGTCGCACTGGCGCTCTTCTTGCGAAAGACCTCCCGCGAAATCCCGTCGATTTCCAGGCCGGCATGCTCCAGCGCATCCGCGGTCCGGTCGATCATCGCCTCGATCAGGCCCAGCATGGCCGCCTCGCCGGAGCCGCACGGCACTCCGTTTGCCTTCTGGCTGCGGGCGGCGAAGGTGGAGAACGGCCGCGGGCTTGCATGCCGGACAGTCACGAGCGTCGGCCCCTTGAGGATGAACGTAACCGGCACCTTGGCAGGCACCTCGCTGTCGAGCGCGGTGACGGCGGTCATCGTCATGAACTGCGCGCCCGCCTCCTGATAGAGGCGATCGGACAGTTCGATCTCCTGCATCTCGTCCCGGGTGGGGATCTCGATGCCGAGATTGTGCTCCACCAGGCGCGTTTCCTCGCCCGTGGGGCTCAGGAGATCGCACCAGATGGCAGGCTGCAATGCGGCGTCGCCGAAGGCGTCGACGCGAACGAGGTGGTTGCCGCGGTTTTGGAAGATGGACAGCATAGCAGGCTCCATGCGGCGAGTCGGACGACCGCCGGAGCCCTCTGAATCAGGACCTGACGATCGAAACTTCTGCGACTCGACTTCGACTGTCGGGGTTCATCGGGTTTGTCCTTTTGTCACGTGCCGCAAATGTCCGGCACGAAAGCCATCTGCGCCTTTGGGGCGCGGTTGTCAAAGCCTTTCGCTCAGTCGCCGTCCGAGAAGGAGAAGCCGGCGCCAAGCCCGATCGCGCCGCCGAAATCGTTGCTGAGCCTAAGCACGAGATCGCGCGCATTGATGATCAGGAAATCGATCTTCCTGCGCTCGGTCGGCTCCGAAACCGCCCTTTCGATGTCGTCGTCGATCCTCGGCGCTGTGCGTTGCAGAGATTTCATCACGAACTCCACCGACCCTGCGATCGAGGCGACGCCGGGATCGAGAAGCTCTTCCATTCCGGACCTCCGAAAAAGCGCGTTCAGCCCGTCCAGATTGCCTTCGATCGATTTCCAGGTGTTGCCGGAGCGCCAGTAGACTGCCGATTTCGGCCGCGGCGGCGTGTCCTCGCCCTTGTAGAAAGATTCGATGCGCTGGTCGCGAACGGTCTCCGCCCCATGGACGAGAATGCCGAGCAAGGCTGTGATCGCCTCCTTGCCGTCGCGGAAGACCGGGTTGTCAGGGCCGGGATGTTTCCAGTCCTTCTGGACGCCGTCCGGCTTTTCCCAATCGGCGCTGAGCGCGTTTGCCGTGGCGGCGATGTTCTGGGTCACCGCTCTGCCGAAACGGCAGCGGAAGCTGTCCTTGCCCGTATCGAGCGCGTCGGCTCCCGTGCCGTAAAGGACGTATTCCAGCGCTCCCAGGCCTTGGACCGCAACGCTCTTTCCGGGAAGCGCGGCAGCATCGGTGTCCTTTTCGTCCGCCTTTGCAAGGAGCGATTGCACCTGCTTTAGCCCCGTGCTCTTGCGGTCGGGATAGAAAAGGATGCGTTCGAACCTGTTCTGCTGCAACACCGGCCCGTCGCGAACGATCTCGATGAACGACCATTTCGCGACCGTATCGTCGAAGGCAGCATGTGCCGCAGCCCTGGTTTCGGGAGAGGGGGCCGCGCAGTAGGCTGCAACGGCCTGCGAAAGGCTCTTTGCGGATGCGCTCAGGTCGCGATAGCCGGGACGGATCACCTCGTCCACTGCGCGTTCCATCACGGGCAGAATCGCCGCATCGGTCAGTTCCGCCGGGGGGATCGGATTGGCGTCCTGCGCCCAGGCCGGCAGCGACAAGGCTGCGGCAGCAAGAGCGAAAAGGGCGCTACGGAGGCGGGGGCCGCGAAGGGACAGCATCAAAGAGACTCCAGGAATGTGAGGAGAGCGTCACGATCGGCCTTGTCGAGGTCGATGAAGCGTTCGCGGGCGGCCTGTGCCTCGCCGCCGTGCCAGAGGATCGCCTCCGTCAGGTTGCGGGCGCGTCCGTCGTGCAGGAAGAAGGTGTGGCCGCTGACGGTCTTGGTCAAGCCGATGCCCCATAGCGGCGGGGTGCGCCACTCCCGGCCGTTCGCCAATCCGACAGTCTGGCCGTCGGCGAGGCCGTCGCCCATGTCGTGCAGGAGAAAGTCGGAATAGGGCCAGATCAGTTGGAAGGCCTGCGCGGTATCGTGCGCATCGCGGCGGGTGACAAATTTTGGGGTGTGGCAGGCCACGCAGCCGGTTTCGTAAAATGCCTTCTTGCCCGCAAGCGTCGGCGCGAAGCTCGCCTTGCGGCGGGCGGGAACGGCCAGGTTTTCGGAGTAGAAGGTGACGAGGTCAAGCACCGGGTCGGGCGCCTCGGTGTCACCCAGCCGCTTCTGCACGCCGTCCGGCATGGCGAGGCAGGCCGGCTGTTCCGGCGTGCAGTCGCCGTGGGCGGCGGGCGCAAGTGGGTTGGAAATGCCGATGTCGCCGGCGAAGGCTTCGGCGCTCTGCTTGCGTACGCTGGCGTTCTGCGCTTTCCAGCCGAAGCGGCCGAGCACCAGCTTGCCGCTTTCCTCGTCGCGCACCAGCGCCGCCTTGCCGCTGATGCCGTCGCCGTCACCGTCTTCGGGATCGGCGAGTGCCATGATGTCGGCCTCGTGGATCGCCTCGATCAGCCCAAGCCCGATCATCGGCGGCGTCATGCGCGGCGACAGCGTCGTTGTGGGATCCATCGCGCCGTAGCCGAGATCGGTCACCGAATAACGCGGCCGTCGCAGCGATACCTCTTCGCCGCCCTTCAGCGTTACGGTCTCTTCGGTGTATTCCACTTGCATCCGCCCTTCGGCGGCAAGCCCGGGAACGGCAAAGTCCTGAAGCTGGCCGCCATAGACCGGGTCGGGGAAGTTCAGGACCTGCAAGGCATCGAGTTGCGCGCGTTCGGCATCGTCGGCCGGTGGACGCGCCAACCGGAAGAAGGTGGTGCTCGTCGTCGCGCCGGGCTCCGGCGGACGCCCCCGCCCGTCCTTGAGGTGGCAGTTCTGGCAGGCGCGCGAATTGAACAGCGGGCCGAGGCCGTCGGACGCATGCGTGGAGGAGGGGGAGGACACCCAGACTTTGCGAAACAGCGCGTTTCCGAGCTTGAAGCCCTCTTCCTGCTGAAAGGTGAGATTTTCGGAGAAGTGCGAGAAGCTGTCGGCGTTGACGGCCGCAGTCGACGTCGCCGCACCGCCGGACATGGCCTCGTAGCGTTCGGCTTTCGAGAAATTCCGCGTCGGTCGGGTGATTGCCGCCACCCGAGCCTTGTCTGCTTCGGATAAGTCGGTGCGCCCGCCCGATCCCGGCAACTCGTCGAAGGCGAAGGCTGCACCGGCTGCGAGCGACAGCAGCAGCGCGCCGAGGACGGCATGCGGGCGGTTGAAGGGTGCGGTGCTCATTTCGGGATCGGGCCGCATCGGTGGGATGCGGCCCGCCTTTTGCATCTTATTGGAAGACGGCGTTAGGATTGTCCAGGCTGTCGGAACCTTCAAGCTCAATCTGGCCGAGGTCCAGCGCCGAGATCACGCGCTCGATCGTCTTCGTCTGGTTCACGAGACCGTCGATGGCGGCCTGCACGACGGCGTTGCCTTCCGCGTTGCCCTCGCCGATCATCTGGTCGTAGGCCTCGACTGTCTCGGCCCGCTTCACCATCGCCTGCATCGCGGCAATCGTCGTGTCGAGTTGCGCCTTCATTTCCTTGTCGAGCGCCGGGTCCTTCGCGGCAACCAGTTCGGAGAGCGACGGACCGGTCATCTTCGTGCCGTCCGCGCGCACGTACTCGCCGGTATAGGCGCTCTGGATGCCGAGCGCGTCATAGTAGTGAGAGTTGTGCGTGTTGTCGGAGAAGCAATCGTGCTCTTCCTCCGGATCGTGCAGCAACAGGCCGAGCTTCATCCGCTCGCCGGCGAGTTCGCCGTAGGAGAGCGATCCCATGCCGGTCAGGATGGCGCTGACGCCGCTCTTCGGATCGGCGCTGACGGCCTTGGTGGCCTCGCCCTCGGGGGCCCACTTGTCGACCATCTCCTGCAGGTCGGCGACCAGAAGCTCCGTTGCCGACCTCAGGTAGGCTGCGCGGCGGTCGCAATTGCCGCCGGTGCAATTCTTGGTGTCGAAGTCGGTTGCCGGTCGGTTGCCGGCGCCCGGGCCGTTGCCGTTCAGGTCCTGGCCCCAGAGCAGGAATTCGACGGCGTGGTAGCCGGTGGCGACGTTCGCCTCCACGCCGCCTGCTTCCTGCAGCGTGCCTGCCAGGAATTCGGGCGTCAGGTTGGTGGCGTCCACGTCCTTGCCGTCGATCTTGATCTTCGGGTTGGCGATCACGTTGGCAACGAACAGCGCGTTTTCGTCGCTCTCCGTGCCGTAGTTGGCGTCGACATAGTCGATCAGGCCTTCGTCGAGCGGCCAGGCGTTGACCTTGCCTTCCCACTCGTCGACGACGGCGTTGCCGAAGCGGTAGACTTCCGTCTGCTGATAGGGGACGCGTGCCTTGATCCAGGCCTCGCGTGCCGCCTTCAGCGTTTCGTCGGTCGGATTGGCGATCAGCGCATCGACGGCAGTCGAGAGCGCCTTGGCGGTCGAGAGGGCGTCGGAGAACTTGGCATGGGCGACATCGACATAGTGCTTGACGACGGCGGCATCGTCGGTTGCGGCAAATGCCGGCTGGAAGGCGAACGCGGAGGTCGCCGTCAAAAGCGCCAGCGCTGCCGTGCGGAGGAAGGACGTCTTCATGTTGTCTCCTGGGGTCCCGTTAAAGGCCTGTTTCCTTCCCGGCGCCCCTCCCCGTGCGGGCGAACGATGTGCCGGGACCTCGCCCGTGGCCGGGCGACGGATAGTATCAGGCGGACTTCTCTTCGCTCAAAAATAAACTTGTGTCAAAGTGTATAGTTTAGAACAATTCAACACTCGCGCAGTGCTGCGCATGAGACGCGCAGCGCCTCATGGAACGCAATATAGATGCGGGGGAATTGTTCAGGCCTTGCGGCCCATGGCGCAGAAGAAGAACCCGTCCGTTTCGGTCGAGGCCGGGGTAAGGGTTACCGTCTTCATGTCGGCGGACCACGGTTGCGGCTTGTCGGTGCCGAACAGTTCTTCCCAGGCGCCCGCCGCCGACAGGATCTCGAATTCGGGATTGTCCTCGCAGAAGCTGTAGACCTGGTTTTCGTTCTCCTCAGGCAGAACCGAACACGTCACATAGACAAGCGTGCCGCCCGGACGAACGAAGGTCGCAGCACTCGCCAACGCTTCTTCCTGCTGGGCCAGTCTCTCTTCAAGATTCTTCTCGGTCAGCCGCCATTTCGTGTCCGGCCGCCGCCGCCATGTTCCGGTGCCGGTGCAGGGCGCATCGACAAGAACACGGTCGAAGCGTTCGGCAAAGGGCGCGAGCGAGGACAGGTCCTCGTGAACCTGGACGTTGCGGGTGCCGGCGCGCTTCAGCCGCTCGATGATCGGCGCCAGTCGCTTGCGGTCGGCGTCGTAGGCATGCACCTGGCCCTTGTTGTTCATCGCCGCCGACATGGCGAGCGTCTTGCCGCCACCGCCGGCGCAATAGTCCAGCACCTGTTCGCCTTCCTGCGCGAAGACGAGATCGGCGACGATCTGCGAGCCCTCGTCCTGCACCTCGAACCAGCCCTTCTGGAAGGATAGCTCGGCGGTGACGTTCGGCAGTCTCGACGGGCCTTCGCCGGCCGGGATGCGGATTCCGTGGCGTGCAATCCTGGCAGGCTCCGCCCCGCTCCGCTCTAGTGCCTTCAGCACTTTCTCGCGTGTGGCCTTCAAGGTGTTGACGCGCAGATCGAGGGTCGGGCGCCCGGTCAGGGCCTTCGCCTCTTCGAGCCAGTCCTCGGAGAAGTTCTCCTCGAACGAGGGCTGGACCCATTCCGGAATATCACCCTGCACGTGCAGCGGCGCATCCGCAAGCCGCCGGGCCGCAAAGGCCTTCAGCCGGTCGGCGGGAAGTTCGGGGGCGAACTTGTCGCCCTCCAGTTCACGCGCAAGGCTTTCGGCCGTCAGGCCCCATTGCCGCAGCATCACGCCGAGGCCGAGCGAGGCAGCGCTGTCGTCATCCATCAGGTAGGCGTGCGACAGCTTCATCCGCAGGGCGTCGTAGACGATGTTGCCGATAGCCGCCCGATCGCCAGAGCCGGCGAAACGATGGGCTAGGCCCCAGTCCTTCAGCGCATCGGCGACCGGACGCTTGCGCGCCTCGATATCCGCCAAAACCTCGATGGCTCCCGAAAGCCGCCCGCCCAATCGCATTGCTCAACTCCGTTTTGCCGCCGTGGTAGCGGCGAAGCGCGGCGAGAGCAAGCCGTGGGCGCCGAATTGTCTCGGGGCCGGTCTTTTACGGCATAGCCCGCCCAGGTGCGCGGACACGCCGTCATTCAGTCGACAGGACCGCCGGAGGCGAAGGCGGTTCTTCCGTCAGCTTGCGCTGACGATCTGATAACAGACGCTTGCATGCCCCGCGCCGATCATGCCGATCTGCGAGGCGGCTGCCTTGGAAAGATCGAGGACCCGGCCGCGTATGAAAGGACCACGGTCGTTGATGCGAACGACGACGCTGCGGCCATTTTTTGCATTGGTGACCTTGACCTTCGTGCCGAAGCGCAGGGTCTTATGGGCGGCGGTAAGCTTGGCTGGGTTCATGCGCTCGCCGGACGCAGTCTTCGAGGTGAGCGCGTACCAGGATGCACGGCCACAGCCGGCGGCCTCGGCAGTGGATGCGAAGGTAACGGGCGCAGCGATAATCAATGCGGCGAGTGCCACAGTAGAGGACTTGATAGACATGTTGACCCCTCAGTGCTCGTGTCCAGTATCTTCTGACAGGTCTGTCTATTGGGGCGAAAAATGGCGAAAAATGGCCTCGGCCGGCCCGGACTACTTGTCGGTGATCTTCAAGAGAATTTGCATAGAATGCTGTCTATCCTTCCGGATTTCGACAACGGTTTCTAAAATGCCTTTAGAATCAGTGCGAATCTCGAAGTGTTGACAAAAGTGGAATTTCCTGTCGACCGGTTCCGGGAAAACTGGAAAAAAGTTGCACATAAGCCGAATTTGGTACGCCAATCCGAATCTTTTTTCTGTCTGCCTCTATCTTTGGTTGCAAGAAAGAGGCCAAACTTGGGCGCGTCGGCGCACTTTACGGTAACCTTCCGTTAACAATGTCGTTGGTTTAGCCACGCCAGCTGTCGTCCGCCCGCATCTGGGCAAGCGACATGCGGTAGTCGGGGTAGCGGAAGTTGAAGCCGAGTGCGCGTATCCTGGCATTGGAGACGCGCTTGTTCTCGCCGTAGAAGGAGCGCGCCATGGGCGAAAGCTCGGCCGTCTCGAAGGGAATCTCGGGGGGGATTTCCACGCCCAGCAGGCGCGCGGCTTCCGCCACTACGTCCTGCGGCGGCCCGGGCTCGTCGTCGGTGATGTTGAACACGCCGGACTGACCGCGTTCGGCCAGGAACAATGCCGCCGCGCCGATGTCTTCCACGCGGATGCGGTTGAACACCTGATCCTTCTTCACCAGCCGCCGCGCCGTGCCCTCCGCCACGTTGCGAAGCGCGTTTCGCCCGGGGCCGTAGATGCCGGCAAGTCGCAGGATCGCGACGGGGACGCCGCTTGCCTGCGAATACGCGAGCCAGCGGTTTTCGGCATCAACGCGCTCGATCGAGCGGGCGGAGACGGGGTGCAGTGGCGTCTCCTCGTCCACCCAGGCGCCCTTGTGATCGCCATAGACGCCCACGGTGGAAAGATAGCCCGCCCATCGCAGCTGTGGCATCAACTCGCCGATCGGCGGGACGCCGCCACGAAACAGTGGATCTCCGCTCTTGCCGGGCGCTATCGACTGCACGAGGTGGGTCGTCTTGCCCATGACCTCGAGGAGCGTGTCGGAGATCGTCTCGCCGTCATAGACGATGGCGTCCATTCCCAGCGCGGCGAGAGTATCTGCTTTCTCCATTGAGCGTGTCGTGCCGGCGGCCGCATATCCAGCCGCCCTGAACGCCTGCGCGATCGCACGGCCGGAGAAGCCTGCTCCTAACACCAGAAGACGCATGATCAGACCTCCGTCGCTGCCTCGTATTCCGCCCGCACCTCCGGGTCGGCCTCTTCGGCTGCCTTTCTAGCAAACTTCTGGAAATTCTCTCTACCCAGCAATTGCCGTAGCGCCCAGACGGCCATGCCGCGCACGGTGGGGGAGGGGTCGCTTGCCAATAACTCGCAGATCGGCGCGAGCGTGGCATCACCGCTATTGCCTGCCGCGATCAGCACATTGCGCACGAAGCGGGCGCGGCCGATGCGCTTGACGGGAGATCCGGAAAAGCGCGTCCGGAACGCCGCATCGTCGAGCGTCAGAAGCTCGGCAAGTTTTGGCGCGCGCAGGTCGTCGCGCGCGTGAAACTTCATTTCCGCCGCAAGGGCCGCGAATTTGTTCCAGGGGCAGGCGGCGAGACAATCGTCGCATCCGTAGATGCGGTTGCCGAGCAGGGGGCGCAGTTCGCGCTCGATCGTCCCCTTGTGCTCGATGGTCAGGTAGGAGATGCAGCGGCGGGCGTCGATCCTGTAGGGTGCGGGAAAGGCGCCTGTCGGACAGGCATCCAGGCATGCCCGGCAGGAGCCGCAATGGTCGCGCTCGGGGCCGTCGGCTGCAAGGTCCGCGGTAGTGAACATGCTGCCGAGGAAGAGCCAGGAGCCGAATTCTCGGCTGACGAGGTTCGTGTGCTTGCCCTGCCAGCCAAGCCCTGCCTGCATGGCAAGCGGCTTTTCCATCACAGGCGCGGTATCGACGAACACCTTCACGTCCTCGCCGGCGCGTGCGGCAAAGCGGGTGGCAACTTCTTTGAGCTTGCCCTTGATGACGTCGTGATAGTCCCGGTTCTTGGCATATACCGAGATTGCCGCGCTGTCCTTGATGGCCAGCACGTTGCGCGGGTCTTCGTCGGGGCCGTAGTTCATCCCGAACAGGACGACCGACCGCACCTCGCTCCAGAGCACGCGGGGATCGGCGCGGCGATCACGCGTCTCCGCCATCCACTCCATCGTGCCGTGATAGCCTGCGGCGAGAAAGGCATCGAGGCGGGCAGGCGCGTCGGGGATCGAATCCGGCCGTGCCACGCGACAGACGTCAAACCCCTTGTCGGCCGCCTCGGCAAGGAGGAAGGCCTTGAGCTTTTCCCGTTGCCGCTCGATCCGGTCCGCGCTGGTTGCCGCGCCGGCCATGGCTATCGTCGCCCTAGAAATCGAGGTCCGCGTAGTGCGAGACCGGGGTTACGCCGCGCACACGCTCGGCAAGCAGCGGCCGGAACGACGGGCGCGACTTGATGCGCTGGTACCAGTCCTTTGCCTGCGGTGCATCCTGCCAGTTGATCTCGCCCATATAGTCGAGCACCGAGACAGCCGCGGCGGCCGCAAGATCGGCATAGCTCAGCCGGTCGCCGGCGAGATAGGTGCGCGAACCGGCAAGCCAGGACAGATATTTCATGTGCTGGCGGACGTTGGCGCGCGAATTGCGCAGGATCTTGCTGTCCGGCGGTCCGCCGCCCTGGTCGGGCGTCATCTGCAGCTTGAAGATCCGCTCACGCACGAGCGGACGGGTGACATCCTGCTCCATCTTCTGCAGGAACCATTCCACCAGGCGGCGGATCTCGGCCCGCTGGAAGGGGTCTTCCGCCAGAAGCCGCCGGTCGCGCTTCAAGACGCCGTGCGTCTCGTCCACGTACTCGGAAATGACCGTGGCGCCACATAGCGCGCGCATGCTGTCGTCGACATAGACGGGCAGCGTCCCCGCCGGGTTCAAAGTCAGAAAGTCGCGCCGGTTTTCCCAGGGCTGCTCCTCGGCGAGATCGGTCTGATAGCCGTATTCGGTCAGAACCAGCCTGATGAAACGGGAGGAGGAAGACATCGGGTGATGATAGAGGGTCGGCATAAGGCTTTTCTTTTGATGATCGTCGGAGGAAGTGGACCGGCCATCGGCCGGGAAATGCGATTGCGCTGTTCACGACTCCTGACACAAAGCTATAGGAAGATGACAACGCAAACACAAGCGAATCAGTTTTTGATGATCGCTCGCGACATCATCTCTTCAAGGATTTTCCATGGCCGACCAGTCGATTGTCAGCGCCCTCGTTCTCGGAGTGATCGAAGGCCTGACAGAGTTCATACCCGTGTCTTCGACAGCCCACGTCCTGCTCGCAGGCCACTTCATGGGCTTCAAGTCCCCGGGGAACACCTTCGCCGTCCTGATCCAGCTCGGCGCTATCCTGGCGATCCTTGCCGTCTATGCGGCCAAACTCATCCACATCGCATTGGCCCTGCCGACCAGCGCGGAGGCGAGGCGCTTCGTCTTCTGCGTCCTGCTGGCCTTCCTGCCGGCCGCGGTCATCGGTGTCTTTGCCCATGATTTCATCAAGACGGTGCTGTTCGAGACGCCGCAGCTCATCTGCATCGTGCTGATCCTCGGCGGTATCGTGCTCTACATCATCGATCGGTTGCCGCTGAAGCCGCGCTACAAGGACGTGATGGACTATCCGCCGTCGCTGGCCCTCAAGATAGGTTTCTTCCAGTGCCTCGCCATGATACCCGGCACCTCGCGTTCCGGCGCCACGATCGCAGGTGCCCTCCTGATGGGTGCCGACAAGCGCTCGGCTGCGGAATTCTCGTTCTTCCTCGCCATGCCGACGATGCTCGGCGCATTCACGCTCGACCTTTACAAGAACCGCGGCGCACTGAGCTTCGATGACGGCATGCTGATCGTCATCGGCTTCGTTGCCGCATTCTTCTCAGCGCTGCTTGTCGTCCGCTCGCTGCTGGACTTCGTCTCGCGCCGCGGCTTTGCGCCCTTTGCGATCTGGCGGATCGTCATCGGTGTCGCCGGCCTGATCGGTCTGTCGCTCTGGGGATAGGGAGATTTCGCGAACCCGATCGGTTCGCGCCGATGCATGCGCCTTCGGGCGCAGATATCAAGGGTCGGGCGTTGTCGTCCGGCCCTTTTACGTTCAGCGCTTGATCGACGAGGTCGTGCAGGGGTCGACGCCATAGGCCGGGGCGCAGCCGTGCTTGCCGGCGGCAACGGTGCTCGGTGCCATGAAGGAGCCCGCCAGGATCACCAGCGCCGCGCAGCCGAAGAAAAGTGCAATTGCCTTGCCCATGTCGAAGAAGTCCTTGAGGAAAGATGTACGCGGGTCTCGCCGGTCTGGCCCCTTGCGCGAGGCGGTGTGTATTCGCCGCCCCGCAAAACATCAATAACCGAACATGTTGAATGCCACGTAAATGCTGTGCTGATTTTCGACAGTGCGGCACAACTGCAACGCTTGGTCCCGGCACTGCGCGCTGGCGTTCAGATCGCCTGCGTGAATGCCCCGGGACGGCCATCGGACGCCAAAGGAAACGCCGCCCGGTGCTGGGCGGCGGCGATGATTTGCGCGATGCGCTTGATATGCGGGAGGGGCCTCAGGCCGTTCCGCGTGTGAACTGGCCCTGCGGTCGGTAACGGACCAGATAGGACGGCAGGATCGCTTCGGCGAGCGCCGGCGCGATGCCGAGCGCCTGGATGGTACGGCCCTCCTTCTTCGCCTCGTCGGAGACGATGTTGTCCGAACGCAGCAACCGGACCTGGTCCGGCGTCAGCGGCGGCTCGACGAAGGGGACGAGCGAGGCGAACGAGCCGATCATCGAGGCGATGCCGAAGGGCAGCGAGACGAACGGACGCTTGCGGTCGATGACGTCGAGCATCAGCTCAAGACACTGGCGGAAGGTGAGGATTTCCGGGCCGCCCAGTTCGTAGGTCGCGCCCTTTGTGGCGTGTCCGTCGACGGAACGCGCCACGGCTTCGGCCACGTCGGCGACATAGACCGGCTGGAACTTCGTGTGGCCGCCGCCGACCAGCGGCAGGACGGGGGCGAAGCGCGACATGTTGGCGAACTTGTTGAAGAAGCCGTCTTCCGGTCCGAAGACGATCGACGGACGCAGGATCACGGCTTCCGGCAGTACCTCGCGGATACCCAGTTCGCCGCGGCCCTTGGATCGGGCGTAGTCGGAAGCCGAATTGGCGTCAGCGCCGATTGCCGAGATGTGGGTCAGCGTGGCGCCGCGGGCGCGGGCTGCCTCGGCAACGGCGCGTGCGCCGAAATCCTGCAAGGAGTCGAAGCGCTGGCGTCCCTTCTCGAAGAGGATGCCGACACAGTTGACGACGTGGTCGGCATCGTGAACGGCGCGGTCGATCGAGTCGCGGTAGCGCAGGTTCGCCTGGACGAAGGAGATCTGACCGAGACCGCCGATCGGCTGCAGGAACCCCGCCAGATCCGGCCGCCGCACGGCCACGCGGATGCGGTAGCCGCGCCTTGCGAGCGCGCGCACCACATGGCGGCCGACAAATCCGGAACCACCGAATACGGTCACCTGCGGCGGAAGGTTGGAGAGTGTCATGCGGGAAGCTCCTGGAATAGGCGAAGGTAGGTGGGGCCTACATAGCCCAAACCACCGGGGAGGTGAAGGCTTGTCTGCACGTGCCTGGCTGCAACTTCCGCGCCCGCCGCTGTCGGTGTGTCAGACCCCTTCGACGACCACCATCTCGGCATCCGCGACTTCCTGGCGGATGGCGGCCGCGACCTGATATTCGGGGGAGTTGTAGCAGTCGATCGCCGCCTGCAGCGAGGGGAATTCGATCACGACGTTGCGGGCGCGGACCTGTCCTTCAAGCTTTTCGAAGGCGCCGCCGCGGGCGAGGAAATTGGCGCCGTACTTTTCGAAGGCCGGCTTTGCGGCTGCCACATAGTCCTTGTAGCGTTCGGCGTCGCGAACATCCACGCGTGCGATCCAGTATCCCTTGGCCATTTTGTCTCTCCCTTGATTATGCTTTGAGCGCGGCCGTCATCTCGGCCAGAATGGCCTCTGCCGCTACGCGCGGATCGGCGGCGTTGACGATCGGCCGCGCCACGACGAGATGGGTCGATCCGGCCTTGAGGGCTTCTGCCGGCGTCATCACCCGCTTCTGGTCGCCCTTTTCCGCACCGGCCGGGCGAATGCCGGGCGTGACGATCGCCATGCCCGGACCGACAATGCCGCGCACGGCGGAAGCCTCCGCGGCCGAGCAGACGATGCCGCCCATGCCGGCGGCGCGCGCCTGTTCGGCCCGGCGCCGTACCAGCGCCTGCGGCGTGTCGTTGTAGCCAGCCTCGACCAGGTCCTCTGTGTCCATGGAGGTCAATACGGTGACGCCGAGCAGGCACAGGCCGGATCCGGCCGCCGCCTCCACCGCCGCGCGCATCGCCTTCGGATAGGCGTGCAGCGTCAGCATCGACATGCCCATCTTCGCGATGTTCTCGACGCCCTTGGCGACCGTGTTGTCGATGTCCAGCAGTTTCATGTCGAGGAAGACCTTCTTGCCGTCCCGGGCAAGGTCGCGGGCGAACTCGAGGCCGCCGGCGAAGACCAGCTGGTAGCCGATCTTGTAGAAGAGCACGCTGTCGCCGAGTGCTCGAACCTTTTCCTCGGCTTCCTTGACGGTCGGAACATCCAGTCCGACGATCAGTCGTTCGCGCGCTTCCATCCCTGTCACCCCTTCCATGTTTCCATCGCCGTCCAGTCGCATGCGCCAGAGCGATCTTCAAGCCGGAAGGCGAAAAGATTGCCGCCGTCGCCGGGCTGGTCGTGGCGCCGGGCGATGGGCAGGCCGAAAAGATGGCACTTGAGCAGCGTCCCCACGCCGCCATGTCCGACAAAGGCGATCGGCCCCGCGGTGCCGTGGTCTTTCAGGACGGCGTCCACCCGGCTGGCGATCCTTGCCTGCGCGTCGGCGGCTCGCTCCCATCCGCGAAAGCTCTCCGTCGGATGGGCGAAGAACCAGTCGGCAGCCTCCTGGAAGCGTTCGGGCGGCAAAAAGCCTGTGGCGGAGCGATCGTTCTCGCCCATTCCGTCCACCACCTCGACCGTGAGGCCGTTCGATTGCGCAAGGATTTCCGCCGTCTCGACCGCCTTCGTCTCGTCGCTTGAGATGATGCGCTTCAGCCTGCGTGCCCAATCGGCCTGCGCCGCCTGGATCGCGCGCTCGCGCCCTTTCGCAGAGAGACCCCAGCGCCGGACCGGCACGTCCGGTTCTATCCGCACCTGCGGATGGGTGATGTAGAGCGCCAGCATCGGCCTCGCCGCTCAGTGCGACTTGCGATACGTCCACAGCTGCGCCGGCGGAATGTTGCGCACGACGAAATCGAGATGGCTGATTTGGTATCGATCCGGCATGGCGGTGACGGGTGACACCGGTCCATAGGAAATCTGCACGACGGGTCTTCCAGCCGGGATGCGCCGCAAAAGGTCCTCGATCAGCGAAACGCGCCGGTGCATCGGGAAGTTCAGGAGCGGCACGGCGGATATCACGCTGTCGAACTGCTGGTCCTTGAGCGCGCCAAGCGTCCGGTCGAGGTCGAAGGCATCGCCGTTGATGAAGTGCACGCCGTCGAAGCGCTCCACCAGGTGATTGTAGAAATCGGTCGAATATTCGATCGAGACGATCTTGTCGGGCGCAACGCCTCTTTCCAGGATCGCCTTGGTAATCGCCCCGGTTCCGGGACCGAGTTCGAGCACCGGCAGGCCGGAATGCGGGTTGATGACATCGGCCATTCGCCGCGCGGTGAACGAAGACGTCGGAATGATAGACCCGACGGCGCGCGTGTTGCTGATCCAACCCTTGAAGAAGCGTATCTCCTCGTCAAATTTCTTGCCGAGCCGTTCCTTCACCTTCACCCGCAAACTCATTTTGTTTCCCCGGTTGTGGCCTCAAGGAACTGCTCCGCCACCCCTGCGACGCAGGCGCCTCGAATCGTGCCGATTCCCTGCGCCAATATGTGTGGCCATTTGCGTCAAAAACAAGTCTGATCGCGCCGGATCAACAGTTTGACTTGCAAAGAAAAAGGCGGGTCTTTCGACCCGCCTTCAAGCATTCAGCCCCGACGCGCCTCAAACGCGCATCGGCATCAGGACATAGAGGGCATCGTCGCCCGCAAGATCGCGCACCAGCGTCGGTGAACCTGCATCCGCCAGCATGAACACCGCTTCCTCGCCGGAGAGCTGCGAGGTTATGTCGAGAAGGTACTTCGCGTTGAAGCCGATCTCGAGCGGGTCGCTGTCGTAGCCGACCGGCAACTCCTCGGTGGCGCTGCCGGAATCGGGGTTGTTGACGGTCAACGTCATCTGGCCGTCGCCGATCGCGAGCTTCACCGCACGGCCGCGTTCGGAGGAGATGGTGGACACGCGGTCGACCGCCTGCGCGAAGGACTGGCAGTCGATCTTCAGTTCCTTGTCGTTGTTGGTCGGAATGACGCGCTGGTAGTCGGGGAACGTGCCGTCGATCAGCTTGGACGTGAGCACGACGGAGCCGATCGTGAAGCGGATTTTCGCGTCCGAAACCTCGATGGTGACGATGAGTTCGGGGTTGTCGACCAGCTTCTGCAGTTCGCCGACCGTCTTGCGCGGGATGATGATGCCCGGCATGCCTTCCGAGCCCGAAGGTGCCTCCACGTCGGCGCGTGCCAGCCGGTGACCGTCGGTTGCGACGGCGCGCAGCTTCAGCTTGCCGGCGCTTTCGATCGTATGCATGAAGATGCCGTTGAGGTAGTAGCGGGTCTCTTCCGTCGAGATCGCGAACTGCGTCCTGTCGATCAGCATCTTCAGGTCTGTCGCCTTGAGGCGGAAAGTGTGGCTGAAGCTGCCGGCCGTCAGGTCCGGGAAATCGGATTGCGGCAGGCACTGCAGCGAGAACTTCGAGCGGCCGGAGGCAACCGTCATCGCGCCGCCATCCGGCGTGTTGGCCAGCAGCACTTCGGAGCCGTCGGGCAGCTTGCGGACAATATCATAGAGCAGGTGTGCCGGAACGGTCGTGGCACCCGCCTGCTCGATCTGCGCGGGCGTCGCCTCGGTGATTTCCAGGTCGAGGTCGGTTGCCTTCATCTCGAGGCCCGCGCCTTCGGAGCGCAGCAGCACGTTCGAAAGGATCGGTATCGTATTGCGGCGTTCGACCACGCGATGGACATGGTTGAGCGACTTCAGGAGATTGGACCGTTCGATTGTGATGCGCATTGGAGTACCGCTTTCGACCGCTCTGCCCGCCGGCCGTGCCGGCGCGACGTCTTCTTGTTTGCCGGCTGGCGCCGGAAGGATGTGGACGGGCAAATTGGCAGATTTATCCGCCCAAATGCAAGAGGCATGGCGATTGCCGCAGGGGATAGAAGGCTCCGCCGCCATCGCAGCGCCCTTGCGGCCCGCCCCGGTCTCGCCCATAAGGAAGCAGGCCCGCCTCGACCGGGAGCGAAATCAGGAACAATACGTCTCGCATGCACGAACAACCGCAGAGGGAGGCAGCGCCTGCTGCCCGTCACTATCGCGTCCACGGCGCGCTCGTGCCCGCGCGGCCGCTCGAGCCCGCGCTCTATCTGGTTGCGACCCCAATCGGCAATCTCGGCGACATCACCCTCCGGGCGCTGGAGACCCTGGCCGGCGCCGATGTGCTGGCCTGCGAGGATACCCGCGTCACCCGCGTTCTTCTCGACCGCTACGGTATCGTGACGCGCCCTTATGCCTATCACGAGCACAATGCCGACGAGGTCGGTCCGAAGCTCGTCGCCGCACTCGACGAGGGGCGCTCGGTGGCATTGGTCTCCGATGCCGGCACGCCGCTCGTCTCCGATCCCGGCTATCGTCTCGGCCAGCTGGCGCTTGCGGCCGGCCACAAGGTCGTGCCGATCCCCGGGCCGTCGGCCCCGCTCGCAGCGCTCGTCGGCTCGGGCCTCCCCAACGATGCTTTCCTGTTTGCAGGCTTCCTGCCTGTGAAGGACAAGGCGCGCCGCGATCGCCTGGGCGAACTCGCCCGCGTGCCGTCGACGCTGATCTTCTTTGAATCACCGCACCGGATCGGGGCAACGCTCGCCGCTGCGGCAGGTGTTCTGGGCGGCGCGAGACAGGCCTGTATCTGCCGCGAGCTGACAAAGACGTTCGAAGAATTCCGCCGCGGCTCGCTGGAAGAGCTTGCCGCCCACTATGCGGAGAACCCCCAGGTGAAGGGCGAGATCGTGCTCGTCATCGCGCCGCCGGCGGAGGAGGCGCCGCCTGAAGCCGCCGACGTCGATGCGCTGCTTGCCGGGCTCGTGCGCGACATGCCGGCCGGCAGGGCGGCGACCGAGGCCGCGCGCCAGACCGGGCTGCCCCGGCGCGATCTCTACCAGCGCCTGCTCGAACTGAAGGCCGAAAATGGGCAATGAGGCGGGCAGGAAGCTCCGCCGCAAGGCCTTTCGCCGCGGGCATTTCGCGGAATACGTGGCCGCCCTCTACCTGATCGCCAAGGGCTATCGCATCATTGCGATCCGACACCGCACCAGGCTTGGGGAGATCGACATCATCGCGCGCAAGGCCGACCTGGTCGCCTGCGTCGAGGTCAAGGCGCGGGCGAGCGAGGAAAGTGCTGTCTTCGCGGTCACGGCCGCATCCCAGCATCGCATCCGCGCGGCCAGCGACGTCTGGCTGTCGCGCCAGTCCGACGCACACCGCCTGTCGATCCGCTACGATATCGTCGCGGTCCTGCCCTGGCGCCTGCCGCGCCATCTGCCAGACGCATTTTGAAGCAAAAACGAAATCTGTTCGAAAGTGATGTGAAATGTAATCGAACTGACATATTCCTGTTAAGCGATCGTCACGGAAGGGCAATAGGCACTCGCACACCGATGCAACCGGTGGAGAGGATCCCTTCCATGATCAAGCAGTTTTCGCTCGCAGCAATCTCGATCGCCCTGACCGCGACCTCGTCGCTCGCCGCGACCAACATCAGCTGGTGGCACGGCATGGCCGGTCGTAACGGCGAGGTCATCAACGAGGTGGCGCAGAAGTTCAACGCCGCGCAGACCGCCTGCGCGCTGACGCCTGTCTCCAAGGGCACCTATGAAGAGGCGCTTGCCTCCGGCATCGCCGCCTTCCGCTCCGGCGAGCAGCCGAACATCCTGCAGGTGTTCGACGCAGGCGCCGCCACCATCATCAATGCGAAGGGCGCCGTCGTCCCGGCCGAAGACCTGATCAAGGACGCCGGCTACGACTTCGATCGCAATGCCTTCATCGAGGGCGTGCGCTATTTCTACGCCGACAGCGACGGCAAGTTCGTCGGCATGCCGTTCAATTCCTCCGCGCCGATCATGTACATCAACGACGAGGCGCTGAAGAAGGCCGGCGTCGAGGCCCCGAAGACCTGGGAAGAGTTCGAGGCAGCCGCGCCGAAGCTGAAGCAAGCCGGCTACATCCCGCTGGTCCAGGCGCAGCTGACCTGGCAATTCACCGAAAACTTCTTTTCCCGCAACAACATCCAGTTCGCCACCAACAACAACGGCTACGACAGCGTCGTCGACACCAAGCTCAAGGTTACCGACCCGAACCTCGTGATGATGTTCGAAAAGCTGAAGTCCTGGGCCGACGAGGGCTATTTCGCCTATTACGGCGCCGGCTGGAACGACAACCAGAAGCCGTTCGAAGAGAACAAGGTGGCCCTCTGGATCGGCTCGTCGGGCTCGTTCGGCGGCCTGCAGAAGACGGCCCAGATGCCGTTCTCGGCTACCTTCCTGCCCTATTGGGGCTCGATCGCGGGCGCCGGCACCAATTCCTTCATCGGCGGTGCGGCCCTCTTCGCCATGGCCGGCAAGCCGGCCGAGGAGAACAAGTGCGTGGCCGACTTCTTCCAGTTCCTGACCTCGCCGGAAATCCAGAAGTTCTACCACCAAGCCACCGGCTACGTCGCGATCACCACCGCCGCCTACGAGCTGACCAAGTCGGAAGGCTACTATGAGAAGACCCCGGTTGCAGAAGTCGGCATCAAGCAACTGATGCTGCCGGCCGGCGAATGGTCGAAGGGTTACCGTCTCGGCTTCTATCCGCAGATCCGCGAGATCATGGAGCGCGAATACGGTCGCATCTTCTCCGGCGAGACCACCGTCAAGGACGCCTTCGACACCATCGAGCGCGAGGGCAACGAACTGCTCGCCCGCTTCGCCAAGACGGCAGGTTGAGGCAGCGTCGATGCGGGCTGGCGGTGCGCCAAGGGTGAGTGCATCGGCGTGAACGCCGTAAGCCCAGTCGCCATCCGGCGCCCCTCATCCGGTCTGCCGGCTACCTTCTCCCCGCAAGCGGGGAGACGGACCACTCGCTCGCAAAGTTTCTATCTTCCTCTCTCCGCTTGCGGGGAGAGGGCCGGGGTTAGGGACACTCATCCAAGAGACGCCCATTTCCCCATCCGCTCCAAGGTTCCTTCATGAAGCGCGTCCAGTTTTCCTCGCCGCTCCTGCCCTACCTCTTCCTGGCGCCGCAGCTGGTCGTGATCGTCATCTTCTTCTACTGGCCGTCGGTGCGCGCGATCCAGTCCTCCTTCTATCTGGAGGACCCCTTCGGTTTCGGGTCGACCTTCGTCGGCTTCGACAACTATCTGGGCGTGCTGCTCAGTCCCGAATATCTGTCCATCGCGCGCTTCACGGCGATCTTCACCGCTGCCGTCACCTTCTTCTCGCTCGCGCTCGGTCTGCTGCTCGCCGTCAAGGCGGATGCGGTCATCCGCGGCAATGCCGCCTACAAGACGCTGCTGATCTCCGTCTATGCCATCGCCCCGCCGGTCGCCGGCCTGATCGGCATGATGTTCTTCGATCAGCACATCGGCCCCTTCGTCAAGATCGCCGCCTTTTTCGGCTGGGAGATGAAGGTGGGCCTCAGCTACTTCGACACCGCGTTTGCCATGATCGTCGTCGCCGTCTGGAAGCAGATCCCCTACAACTTCATCTTCTTCCTCTCCGGCCTCCAGGCGCTGCCGGCTTCCGTGCGCGAAGCGGCCGCCATCGACTGCCGCTCCGACATCAAGCGCTTCTGGACGGTCATCTTCCCGCTGCTCGCGCCGACCGCCTTCTTCCTCCTGATCATCAACGTCACTTACGCGCTCTTCGACACCTTCGGCGTCATCGACGTGATGGTGAAGGACAAGGCGGCCAACAACCCGATCACGCTGGTCTACAAGGTCTACATGGACGGCTTCCGCGGCAACGACATCGGCGGATCCTCTGCCCAGTCGGTGATCCTGATGATCGTCGTCTTCGTGCTCACCGTGCTGCAGTTCCGCTTCATCGAGCGGCGCATCCACTACACCTGAGGCGTCCATGCACAGAACCCGCATCCTCGACCATGCCGTGCTGATCCTCGGCGCCCTGTTCCTGACGCTGCCTGTTGTCGTCGCCTTCATGACCTCGACGCACGAGGCGGCCGCGATCCATTCGAAGGGGCTGATGCTCTCGCCCGGCGGTCACCTCGTCGAGACCTACGAAACCGTGCTGACTCGCCAGGGCGGCTTCACCGGACAGGTGACGGGCGCGCGGATGATGATGAACTCCTTCATCCTCGGCATCGGCTTCGCGGTCGGAAAGATCACGCTTTCGATGCTGGCTGCCTATGCGATCGTCTATTTCCGCTTCCGCTTCGCCACGCTCGCCTTCTGGGTGATCTTCACCACGCTGCTTCTGCCGCTGGAAGTCCGCATCATGCCGTCCTACGAGGTGATGAGCAGCCTCGGTCTGATCAATTCCTATACCGGCCTGATCGTGCCGCTGCTCGCATCCGCGACCGGCACCTTCTACTTCCGCCAGTTCTTCAAGTCGGTGCCCGAGGAACTGCTGGAGGCCGCGCGCATCGACGGCGCCGGCCCGTTCAAGTTCTTCATCGACGTGCTGGTGCCGCTGTCGAAGACGATGATCGCGGCGATCTTCATCATCATGTTCGTCTATGGCTGGAACCAGTATCTCTGGCCGATGCTGATGACCACCGATGAGCGCTTCTTCACCCTGATGCGTGGCATCAAGCAGATCCTCCAGGTCTGGATCGGCTCGCAGATCCCCGACTATAATGAGGCTTTTGCCCTGGCGGTCCTCGCCATGCTGCCGCCCGTGCTCATCGTGGTGATCTTCCAGAGCTGGTTCATCAAGGGCCTCACCGAAAGCGACAAGTAAGGATAAGTCGATGGCAACGATCGAGATCGACAAGGTGTCGAAGGTGTATCACGGCAACGTGCCGGCGGTGAGCGAGGTCGATATCAGGATCGACGACGGCGAGTTCATCGTCCTCGTTGGCCCCTCCGGCTGCGGCAAGTCGACCCTTCTACGGATGGTCGCGGGGCTGGAGACGATCTCGTCCGGCACGGTAAAAATCGGCGGCCGCATCGTCAACGACGTCGAGCCGGCCGACCGCGACATCGCCATGGTATTCCAGAACTACGCGCTCTATCCGCACATGACGGTGCGCGAGAACCTCGCCTACGGGCTGAAGAACCGCCGCACGCCGAAGCCGGAGATCGAGGCGCGTGTCGCCGAGGCCGCCCGCATGCTGGAGCTCGGCCCCTATCTCGACCGCAAGCCGCGTGCGCTCTCCGGCGGCCAGCGCCAGCGCGTCGCCATGGGCCGCGCCATCGTCCGCCACCCCTCGGCCTTCCTGTTCGACGAGCCCCTGTCCAACCTCGACGCCAAGTTGCGGGTCTCCATGCGCGGCGAGATCAAGCGACTGCAGCGCCGCGTCGGCACGACGTCGCTCTACGTCACCCACGACCAGCTCGAGGCGATGACGCTCGCCGACCGCCTCGTTGTCCTGAACGGCGGCCGCATCGAGCAGATCGGCCGGCCCCTCGACGTCTATCACGCGCCCGCCTCCACCTTCGTCGCAAGCTTCATCGGCTCGCCGGCGATGAACCTCGTGCAGGGCGAACTGCACGGCAGCAAGCTTGCGATCGGCCCCGCACTGATCGATCTCGGCCAAACCGTGCCCACGCAAGGCGCCGTCACCGTCGGCTTCCGTGCCGAGGACCTGCAGGCCGTCGGCGCCCCGCTTAATGCAGGCGCTAAGATCGGCCCTGCCGCCATGCCGCTGCGCGTCGACTATGTCGAGGAACTGGGTTCGCAACGCCTCGTCCACGGTAAGGTGGGCGACCAGCCGGTCACCGTCGCGCTCTCGTCGGATGCGCCGTTGTCCGGGGAGATGCAGCTCGCCGTTCCGCTCGGCCGGCTCCACTTCTTTGATGCCGAGACCGGGCGCCGTCTCTCCTGGTCGTCGGTCGAGCCGCGCCGCATGACCACGACTGCCGACCTTCTGGAGACGGCCCGATGATCCGCACGACCGTTCCGGCACTCGTGGGCGTGCCCGAAGAGACGCGCTTGCAGGTCGCTACCCTGCCGCGCACCGTCCAAGCTCATGACGACAAGATGGCGTCGCTTGCCTTCATGAACGCGATCGAGATGGGCGGCCGTGCCGTTTCCGCCGGCCCGCTCGCCTTTCCCTTCGAGGTCGGCGCCTGGAACCTGGAACGCTGCCTGTTTCCCGAAGCGACCGCAGGCCTGCTCCAGCGGGCGACGCCGGCACCCGTCGTGCTCGTCTCCGAGATGGACAGCGGCATGGCCCGCACCGGCCAGCGCAACACCACGGCCGAGCTGGCGGCCCATCTCGGCATGGGCTATGCCTACGGTGTGGAGTTCCTCGAACTCGGCCTTGGCTCCGAAACCGAGCGCGAGTTCTGTAGGGACGCCTTCAACCTTCACGGCTTCCACGGGAACGGTCTGATGGCCAATGTCCCGCTGCAGCAGCCCTTCATGCTCCGCCTCGAAGGCGGGCGGCTGTGGTTCATCGACGGTGGTGACCAGCCCCGACTCGGCGAGCGCATGGCGATCGGCGCGGTCCTCGAGACGGAAGCCGGCCCCTTCGTCGCCGTCTCCGTCCACCTCGAAAGCGCCACGACGGCCGTCTATCGCGAGCGTCAGGTCGTAGGCCTCCTCAACGCCCTCGACGAAGCCTTTCCTGGCCTCCCGGTCCTGATCGGCGGCGATCTCAACACCGGAAACCATGCCGGCGGCGACTTCGAGGCCGAAGGCCTGTTTCGCCAGGCCGCCGCCCGCGGCTTCGCTCGCCATGGCGGCCCGCTCGAGCAGATGACCACCCGGCCGAGCCTGATCACCCGCTGGCCGGACCGGGCGATGAAGCTCGACTGGTTCCTGGCGCGCGGCCTGGTCGTGGGCGCGGCCCGGATCGTCTCTTCCCTCGACGAGAGCGGTCGGCCGCTCTCCGACCACGACCTGATCGTCTGCGACATCGAGGGGTTCGCGTAGGTATTGCTCCCTCTGCGCGGGGCGCCTTTGGTGATCGCAATCCGGTCGCTGCCATGCGGGACGCGATCGGGCGTCGGCCTGCCGCGGGAGGCGCGATCGATGCGGTACTCTTGCAGGGGCGCTTAAGAAGCCCGCTGCGAGGACATCTTCCGTCCCGCCACCCCAATCCGCGTGATTGCTAAAATTGTAGCAAGCGCATGAACCTGCCTCGAACCTTCTTGTCCTAAGATCGCGAGAATGGCGAAGAGGGGACTTCGATGGTTCTGAAACTGATGCTCGCAAGCGCGATCGGCATGGCCGCACGCACGATTCCGGCAAGGGCGCTGCCTCCGCGGCCCTTGATCGCGGCCTCCATGGACGAGATGGAGATGGTGGACACGCCGATCGAGCCGTCGTGGATTCTCGAGGGCGCTCCGCGCGCCCGTCTCGCCCTGCATTCGCGCGGTCACGACGACCAGTCGACGACCGCGGTGTGGGACTGTACCGCCGGCGCCTTTCGCTGGTATTTCGGCTGGGACGAGACGGTGATGATTCTGGAGGGCGAGGTGCACGTCACCACCGAAGACGGCGTCGAGCGAACGCTGCGCGCCGGTGACATAGCCTATTTCGCCGGCAAGACCTGGGCAACCTGGCGCGTCGATGACTATGTCCGCAAGATCGCCTTTTGTCGCAAGCAGTTTCCGGCTCCCTTCGCCATCGCCCTTCGCCTGCGCGACATGATGCGTCCCGGTGCTGCGCGCGGCGGCCTCGCCGCCTGAGTGGCTGTCGGCAGCGGGCGGCACAAGATATCCGTCCTGCCGGATGTGCGCGGATCGCGTCTGCCTGCCTGAGCGAGCGCTGCCTTCGTGGACGTCGCGTGGCGTCATCTGCGAAAGTGCGGCGAGACCTGTCTGATCGGCCCGGATGCCTTCCTCCGCCCGTTGCGTTTGCCGGGCCGCAGCCCTAAATGTGACGGGCAAATTCCTGAGGGCAATTACATGGCGAAGATCAAGAACGTCGCGGTCCAGATGGACCATGTGTCCACCGTCAACATCGCGGGCGATTCCACCTTCGCCATGAGCCTGGAGGCCCAGGCACGCGGCTACAATCTCTTCCACTATACGCCCGACAAGCTCAGCCTGCGCGATGGCAAGGTCTTTGCCACCGTCGAGCCGATGCGGCTTCGCGACGTCAAGGGCGACCACTACGAGCTTGGCGCGCCCGAACGCGTCGACCTCTCCACCATGGACGTGGTGTTGCTCCGCCAGGACCCGCCTTTCGACATGGCCTACATCACATCCACCCACCTTCTGGAGCGGATCCATCCCAAGACGCTGGTGGTCAACGATCCGGCCTGGGTGCGCAACTCACCCGAGAAGATCTTCGTCACCGAATTTGCCGACCTGATGCCGGCAACGCTCATCACCCGCGACCCGGCCGAAATCCGCCGTTTCCGCGAGGAGATGGGCGATATCATTCTCAAACCGCTCTACGGCAACGGCGGCGCAGGCGTGTTCCACTCGACCCGCGACGACCGCAACCTCTCTTCGCTCTTGGAAATGTTCGGCCAGCTGTTCCGCGAACCCTTCATCGCGCAACAATATCTTCCCGACGTGCGCAAGGGCGACAAGCGCATCATCCTCGTCGACGGTGAGCCGGTCGGCGCGATCAACCGCGTTCCCGCCGAGCACGACAGCCGCTCCAACATGCATGTCGGCGGCCGCGCCGAGGCCACTGCGCTGACGAGGCGCGAGGTGGAAATCTGCGCCCGCATCGGCCCGGCGCTCAAGGCCCGCGGTTTCCTGCTCGTCGGCATCGACGTCATCGGCGACTACATGACCGAGATCAACGTCACCTCGCCGACCGGCATCCGCGAGGTAAAGAAGTTCGGCGGCTCCGACATCGCAAGCCTGCTGTGGGACGCAATCGAAGCCAAGCGGTAGGCTTCGCGCCGATATTCGTGGCCGCGGTCGTTCCCGGGCGTTCAGCGGCGCGCGCGACGACGGGCGGTCAGTACGGCTGACGGGCAGGGGCATCGTTGCTGTGTTCCGCCTGCTCCTTTTCACATCCCGCGTTGACATGAGCCCGCGGACATCCACCGTTGGCGCGCCCGCCGGATCCGCCGGTGGGCGGTCCGCCCGTCAAGCAGGCGGCAACGGACCGTCTGTTCTCCCGTTGCAACCTGATGCAGCCTGAGCGGGAAAAATACGCACATTTGTTCGATAATTGTTCTTGTTATATTCCGCATACCGTGCAATCGTGTCAACTGCAACTTGAGGATTGGTTGTGGTGAGCGGGTGCAATTGTCGGAAGCCGCAAGCTCGCTTCCCGTCATGCGCATTTCCTTCGCCAGCACGTTCGGCGGCATGAGGCCGCCGCTGGGGGCATTCATGGTGGCAAGGGTCAGTACGGTGGCATTTCAGGGCATCGATGGCGTCCCCGTCGATGTCCAGGTTATGGTGGCGCCCGGCAAGGTCGGCATGCAGATCGTCGGCCTTCCGGACAAGGCTGTGGCGGAAAGCCGCGAACGCGTTCAGGCTGCCCTTCATGCCTCCGGGCTGTCGCTGCCGGCCAAGCGCGTGACGGTCAACCTCGCCCCTGCCGATCTGCCCAAGGAGGGCAGCCACTTTGATCTCCCCATCGCCTTGGGCCTGATGGCTGCGCTCGGCGCCATTCCGGCGGATGCCCTTGAGGGTTATGTCGTGATCGGCGAACTCAATCTCGACGGCACCATTGCCGCCATCGCCGGCGCGCTGCCAGCCGCGATCGGCGCCAACGCCCTCGGAAAGGGATTGATATGCCCCGCCGACAGCGGCGCGGAGGCGGCGTGGGCGGGAAGCGAACTCGACATCCTCGCGCCGCGAAGCCTGATCGCGCTGGCGAACCATTTTCGCGGCACCCAGGTGCTGTCGCGTCCCGAACCCGCAATTCGCGCAGCGCCCGCGAGCCTTCCCGATCTCGCCGACATCAAGGGCCAGGAGAGCGCCAAGCGCGCGCTGGAGGTCGCCGCCGCTGGCGGGCACAACCTGTTGATGGTCGGCCCTCCGGGATCCGGCAAGTCGATGCTCGCCGCGCGCCTGCCGTCGATTCTGCCACCGCTGGCGCCTGCAGAACTTCTCGAAGTCTCGATGATCCACTCCATCGCCGGGCAGCTGGCCGGCGGGCGACTGTCCGACCGCCGGCCCTATCGCGCGCCGCACCATTCCGCGACCATGGCAGCTCTCGTCGGCGGCGGTTTTCGCGCCCGCCCGGGCGAGGCGTCGCTGGCCCATCACGGCGTCCTCTTCCTTGACGAGTTCCCGGAATTTTCGCCGCAGGTTCTGGATGCGTTGCGCCAGCCGCTCGAAACCAGCGAGTGCGTCATTGCACGAGCCAATCATCGGGTCAGCTATCCCGCCGCAATCCAGCTGGTCGCGGCGATGAACCCGTGCCGTTGCGGCATAGCGGGCGAGCCAGGGCAGAGCTGCGCGCGCGGTCCGCGGTGCATGGCCGACTACCAGTCCCGTATCTCAGCGCCATTGATGGACCGCATCGACATCCGCATCGATGTGCCGGCTGTCTCGGCGAGCGATCTGATCCGGCCGATGGCGGCGGAGACCAGTGCCGCTGTGGCCGCACGCGTAGCGCGGGCGCGTGAGGCGCAGCGTGACCGGTTTCTGGCGCTCGGGCACTCCGGGATTTCCACCAATGCCCGGGCGTCGACCGCGCTGATCGAGCGCATTGTCGAACCCGATCCCGGCGGTCTGCAATTGCTTCGGGACGCGGCCGAAAAGATGCGCTTTTCCGCCCGCGGCTATCATCGTGTGCTCAAGGTCGCCCGCACGCTCGCCGATCTGGACGGAAAGGATATCGTCGGCCGTATACATCTCGCCGAAGCGATTTCCTATCGGATTGCCGGGGAGCGCCTGGCCGCGGCGGCCTGAGCGCGAACGGGACGCAATTCGACCCGACCCGATCCGACGCGCGGTCAGGGCCGTCCTTCGGGGAGGGGCAAGCCATGGCCCGCGCACGGCCTTTGTCGGAGCTGCCGGCATTCCCTCATGCGACCGCTCGTAGCGGCGGTAGCGATACGCGGCAGGCAACACCGAGCGGGAAAGACGGGGCACATCCTGGGCGGAGCGCCCCTGTCGCGGCAAGCTCGGGCGGGTTGGGATCAGCCGCCGAGACCCTCGAACAGTGCGGTCGAGAGATAGCGTTCGGCAAAGGAGGGGATGATGACGACGATGGTTTTTCCCGCATTCTCCGGGCGGCTGCCGACCTTGATCGCTGCCGTCAGCGCCGCACCCGAGGAGATGCCGACCGGTACTCCTTCGAGCCGGGCCACCAGGCGGGCGTTCTCGAAGGCCTCGTCGTTGCTGACGGTGACGACCTCGTCGTAGATCTTGGTATCGAGGATCGCCGGTGCAAAGCCGGCGCCGATCCCCTGGATCTTGTGCGGTCCGGGATTGCCGCCGGACAGGACCGGGCTGTCTGCGGGCTCGACCGCGACCACCTTCAGGCCGGGCTTCTTCTGTTTCAGCACCTGGCCGGCGCCGGTGATCGTGCCGCCGGTACCGATGCCGGAAACGAGGATGTCGACCTGGCCTTCGGTATCGTTCCAGATCTCCTCGGCCGTCGTCTTGCGGTGAATTTCCGGATTGGCGGGATTTTCGAACTGCTGGGGAATGATGGCGTCGGGAAGCGTCGAGGCCAGCTCTTCCGCCTTGGCGATTGCCCCCTTCATGCCTTTCGGCCCTTCGGTGAGGACGAGTTCCGCACCCAGCAACGCCAGCATCTTGCGGCGCTCGATCGACATCGTCTCCGGCATGGTGAGGATCAGCTTGTAGCCCTTGGCGGCCGCGGCGAAGGCCAGCGCGATGCCGGTATTGCCCGACGTCGGCTCGATCAGCGTGGTCTTGCCGGGGCTGATCTTGCCCTGCGCCTCCAGCGCCTCGATCATGGCGACGCCGATGCGGTCCTTCACCGAGGCGATCGGATTGAAGAACTCCAGCTTTGCCAGAAGGTTGGCCTTGACGCCCTTTTCCTTCGCGAGCTTGTCGAGGCGCACGATCGGCGTATCGCCGATCGTCTCGGTAATGGAGGCGTAGACGCGGCCGCGGCCGGGCTTGCGGGTCTCAGGCATTTCAGTCTCCCTTCAAATCTGCATTGAGGGGAGAATAGGTTTCGACGGCAGCCGAGACCAGTGGGGTATCGCCCATGTGTGGCCGGTGGAGTGGAAAAAACGCTTCGCAATCCGGTTGAATGGAAATCTTTATTTCAAGCAGCGCGCGTTGCGATGTAGGCCGCGGTGCTGGCAAGGATGCCCGCCGCCACCCGGTTCAACGTCCGTAGCGCGCTCGGCTTCTTCAACAGCGTGCGCGCCCGCGAGGCGAGCGCCATGTACGGGATCAATACGACGAGAAGCACGACGAAGGTCGCCCCCAGCAGCAGCCCGTAGTCGTTCAGGCCGATCGCGCCGAGATCGATGAGCGTCGGCACGAGCGCGACGTAGAAAAGCATCGTCTTCGGATTGCCGAGCGTGACCAGCAGCCCGGAAAGAAACGCCATCGCGACGTTCGATGAGCGGCGCGCCTGGATTTCCTGCGCCACGAGGCCCGCGGTCCAGAGCTTCCAGGCGATGTAGCCCAGATAGAGGGCGCCCGCGATCTTGATGACTATGAAGGCGGTCGTAAACGTCTGTGCGATGAAGGCGAGCCCCAGGATCACCGCCGTCAAGTAGATCATGTCGCCGAGGATCAGTCCCAGTCCCATGAAGAACGTCTCGCGGAAGCCCGAGCCGAGTGCGCGGGCAACGATCGCGGTGATGCCCGGGCCGGGGATCACGGCAGCGATGAAGAGGGCTCCGCTATAGGCAAGAAGGGCGGCAAGGGTCATGTCTGGATCTCTCTTTTGGTCCTCTCTACGCCTCGGCAAGTGTGCTTTCAAGCGCCGCGAAGGGAGCGCGCGTTTGGCGGGAAAGCAAAAGGGCAGCGGCCGGCATGCCGTGCAGGTCACACCACAGATCGAAGGCCGTTGAAGATTGCGACCGTCGCTCTAGCTTTGGTGCGGTCGGCGACCGCCAAAGGCGGCCCGATTTCGATTTTCCGGCGAGCGCCAAGAACACGTCGCGTCGGTTCAATGCCGTATCCCAACAAGGAGAACCCGCATGTCTTCCTCCTCTGCCGAAAAACGCAGGATTGCGCCACTCAAGACCCCGTCCGGTCTTCCCTCGAATGCGATCACCGATATCTCGGCCGCGCTCACCACCCTCCTTGCCGACATGTTCGCACTGTACCTCAAGACGAAAAATTTCCACTGGCACGTCTCCGGCCCCCACTTTCGTGACTACCACCTGCTCCTGGACGAGCATGCCGAGCAGATATTCGCGACGACGGACGACATTGCCGAACGGGCCCGCAAGATCGGCGGAACCACCCTGCGTTCCATCGGCCATGCGGCACGGCTGCAGCGCATTCCCGACAATGACGCCGACTATGTGACGCCGGGGGACATGCTTGCCGAGCTTCTGGAGGACAACAAGCACCTGGTCTCCCTCCTGCGTGAAACGCACGACCTGTGCGACGAGCACAACGACGTCGCGACCGCCAGCCTCCTGGAAAACTGGATCGACGAGGCCGAGCGCCGTACCTGGTTCTTGTTCGAGACGACCCGACAGGCGAAGTGACGTGACCAGTTGGCGTCCGGCTTGTTCCCGGACGTCGCCGCTCGGTCGGAGGAATCCAACAAGCCCCAGCCGGCGCACGCCGGCGCGGTACCCTGTGCGCAACTGGCCGCGCCGGGGGCAGGCCGGCGCGCTGCTGGCCCTTATTTTCGGCGTCGATGCCCGGATATCGCACATGGAACTGGCGCGGAGGCGGGACTGTCCTCGCGCGCATCATCGGTACGCTAGAGGAAAAACTCAAGGCGCTTTGGGGGTCATTGCCCAGCGCCCGGACCAGCACGTCGCCGGTCGAGCCGACCTCGGCAAAGCGGCGGCTGCCGGCGCTTTTGGCTCTGAAATGCGGCTCAGAACTCTGCCATGGGCGAAAGCCGGCAAGGACCATTCGGGAAAAGACCGGCCTCGCCGCGCAGCATGAAGCGTAGATCGCTCTCCTCGGGAATGCCTTTACCCTCCCAGCCGAGCTCATCCGGGGCGAACAGAACTTCCACCCTTTCGGGCTGCTTTCCAATTGCCTGCAGGATCTCGCAGAGCGATGGCATGCTGGCAGCAATTACGTCGTGCAGCGTGAAAACACTACAATCCTCGTTCTCGCTCCAGACGATGACAGCCGAATGCTGCGGCAGGAGGCTGAACGTCACGCCCTCCACCAGCGCGGTGTTGAGCAGGAATGTTTGGATGTTGCGGACCACGGAAAGTCGCTGCGAGATCGGAGCGCGGCTTTCCAGCATGCGGCGCACCAGAGAAACGTCTCCAGCATCGTGCATGTCGAGCGTGCGGAAGGAGGGAGATACCGCGGTCAGGGCCGGTGCAGCCCCGGCAAAGCGATGCTCCGGTAGGATCCCGAAACCGTAGCGGTCGTAGAGCTGCGGCTTGTCGGTGTAGAGCACGACCGCTTCGAAGCCCTGCGCGTCGCAGCGTTGCAGCACGCGGCGGAGGAGATCGCGGAAGAGTCCACGGTCACGATATTCCGGCAGCACCGCACCCGATTGCAGGGCGGCCGCGTTCACCCGGCGCCCGCCGATCACGAGCGGCATTGAAAAGGCGGATAAATTCGCGACGCACCGCCCGTACTCGTCGAACCAGGCCGACGACATCAGCGTCGGGTCAGGTCCGCCCAGCCGGTCCAGCGGGCTGACATCGACGCCGAAGATGTCGAGAAGCAGCGCCTTCACCGCCGCCCAGCCGGCGGGATCGTCGAAGTAGTCCTCGCGAAAGATGAGCCCGGCCCGATCGTCAGTCATCTGCCGGTTGGTCCTCAGACCCCGGTCGAACCGAAGCCGCCCGCGCCGCGCTCGGTCGCGCCCGCCTCCGTCACCTCGCGCACGTGCGCCTGCACGACGGGCGCGATCACCATCTGGGCGATGCGCATGCCGCGCTCGACGACGAAATCCGCCGCGCCGTGGTTGATAAGCAGCACCTTCACTTCCCCGCGATAGTCGCTATCGATCGTGCCGGGCGTGTTCAGGCAGGTAATGCCGTGCTTGAAGGCGAGGCCGGAGCGTGGGCGTATCTGAGCCTCGTAGCCCTCCGGGATCTCGAAGATGAAGCCGGTCGGGACCAGCGCCCGGCTGCCCGGGGCAAGCACCAGCGGTTCGCCTTCGTCAACGGCAGCCCTCAGGTCCATGCCGGCGGCGCCTGCCGTTTCATAGGACGGCAGATCGAGGCCGGCGCCATGAGGCAGGCGGACGAGGTTCAGGGTCGGATGGGGAGTATGTCGGATGTTCATCCCCCATTTGCGGATCGGCTGCTGTCCGGGTCAAACGCGAATTGAAAGTTTTCCACGGAACCGTTACATAGCGCGCGATCAACAGGATTTTCAGGACATGGCAGAAAGTCTCGCCGAGGCGGTCTCCCGCCGCCGCACCTTTGCTATTATTGCCCACCCGGACGCGGGCAAGACGACGCTGACCGAAAAGCTGCTGCTGTTCGGCGGCGCAATCCAGCTCGCCGGCGAGGTCAAGGCCAAGAAGGACCGCATCCAGACCCGTTCGGACTGGATGAAGATCGAGCGCGAGCGCGGCATCTCGGTCGTGACCTCGGTGATGACGTTCGAGTATGAAGGCAATGTCTTCAACATCCTCGACACCCCCGGCCACGAGGATTTCGCCGACGACACCTACCGCACGCTGACGGCGGTCGACGCGGCCGTCATGGTCATCGACGCCGCCAAGGGTATCGAGCCGCGGACGCTGAAGCTGTTCGAGGTCTGCCGCATGCGCGACATCCCGATCATCACCTTCGTCAACAAGATGGACCGCGAGAGCCGCGATCCCTTCGAGATCCTGGACGAGGTCGAGGAGAAGCTGGCGCTCGATTGCGCGCCGGTGACCTGGCCGATCGGTCGCTCGAAGACCTTCTGCGGCTCCTATCATCTTTCCACCAACGAGGTGCGCGGCTCGGACACGCAGGAGCGGCTGACGCGGGTCAACGATCCGGAGACGGCCTCGCATCGGCTGCCGGAAAACGAGCGCGCGGCGTTTGTCGACGAGCTTTCGCTGGCGATCGAGGCCTGCAAGCCCTTCGACAGGAAAGCCTTCCTCGAGGGCCATCTGACGCCCGTCTTCTTCGGCTCGGCACTGCGCAACTTCGGCGTGCGCGACCTCATCAACGCGCTCGGCGCCTTTGCACCGCCGCCGCGCGACCAGGTCGCCGACGTCCGCACCGTGCATGCGGCGGAAGACAAGATGACGGCCTTCGTCTTCAAGATCCAGGCGAACATGGATCCGAACCACCGCGACCGCATCGCCTTCGCCCGCGTCTGCTCGGGCAAGCTGGAGCGGGGTATGAAGGCGCGGCTGTCGCGCACCGGAAAGCAGCTCGGTCTCACCGCGCCGCAGTTCTTCTTCGCCTCGCAGCGCCAGCTTGCCGACACGGCCTATGCCGGCGACGTGGTCGGCATCCCGAACCACGGCACGCTGCGCATCGGCGATACGCTGACCGAGGGCGAGGCGCTCGTTTTCGAGGGCGTGCCGAACTTCTCGCCGGAAATCCTGCGCCGTGTGCGCCTGGAGGATGCGATGAAGGCCAAGAAGCTGAAGGAAGCGCTGCAGCAGATGGCCGAAGAGGGCGTCGTGCAGCTGTTTTCGCCGGAGGACGGCTCGCCGGCGATCGTCGGCGTTGTCGGCGCGCTGCAGCTCGACGTGCTGAAGGAGCGCCTGCAGGCCGAATACGGCCTGCCGGTTTCCTTCGAGATGTCGCGCTTCTCCGTCTGCCGCTGGATCTCGGCCGACAGTGCCGTGGATCTGGACAAGTTCGTCACCGCGCGGCGTGGCGACATCGCCCGCGATCTGGATGGCGACCCGGTATTCCTGGCGCAGGACGCGTTCTCGCTACGCTACGAGGCCGAGCGGTATCCGGCGATCAAGATGGCAGCAATCAAGGAGTATCACGTCGCCAAGGCGGCGTGAGGCCCCTCATCGCCGCCTTTGTCGGCTGCTCCGGCGTAGTCGAAGGAATAAGATCGCCGACGCCCGCGTGGTATTTGATCCACGCGGGCGTTTTCATGCCGAGAGCCGCCAGCGACAGCCGCTGCAGCGGTTCCGCGTGCGCCATCCCGCGCAGCATCAGCCATGCGCCGGCGGCGATCAGAACGACGCCGGCGGCGCGGCCCATGCGGTCGCCGCCGGGCAGAAGCTTCTCCGCCAGCACGAAGATCGCGATCACGGCGATCCACAGGATGTTCATCACCCCGCCGACGAACAGCAGCAGCATCAGCGGCCAGCAGCAGCCCACACAGTAGGCGCCGTGGCGCATGCCCATGAGAAAGGCACCGGTCGCATCGCGCCTGAAGCCGCCGGCGGCCTGCAGGAAGGCGGCCGGCGCACGGCACTTGCCGAGGCACGTGCTCTTCAGCGGCGTCCACTGGTAAAGCCCGGCCGTGATCAGAAGAGCCCCGCTGAGAAACGGGCTCGCGCTGTCCATCATCGGCGTGATCAGCAACGCCTGTTCCAATATCCACTGGGCGAGCGTCGCTGCGAGGGAAAACAGGAACCAGACCGCAAGATAGCCAGCGCAGAACACCCCGGTTGCCGCAATGGGTGTTCCCTTCGCGCTCGCATGTCGCCCCACCCTTGCATAGAGAAGAATCATTGGCGCGGCTGACGGCAGCATCATGCCGACCATCATCACGAACCACATGGCGACCACGAGCGCCGTATTGTCCGAGTTCCATCCCGAAGGCGCGGCCTCGGCAGTTTCCATCCCGGACATGTCCATCCCGGGCATGTCTTCCATTCCCGGCATGCCTTCCATGCTGCCGGCGCCGTCTACCGGCACATGGGCCGCGCCCATGGATCGGGCGAGCGAGAGCAGGTAGAGCCACGCCAGCACCGTCATGACCACCAAGCACACGGCGACGATGGCCCGGTCGCGCTTGAGCAGCCTGTCGAGTGCCGGGTCTCCCATGACGCCTCAGCCGTGGACCACGCCGGCGCCGGTCATATGCAGCCTGCTGAAATGGGCATGGCTGTCGGCAAGCGAGAGCTTGATCGGTCCCGTCGTCTCCGCCCAGCCGCGGCCGACCTCGCACATGTCGTATTCGAAACCGTGCGGCAGGGTGATGCGGGCGCGATGCTCGTCCCCTGTCACGGGATTGCGGATGGGTTCGCCGCGCGCATCCATCCATCCGGGGATAACGATCCGGGCGGTGCGCCCGTCGATGTCGAGATCGAAATCGATCCGGGTGAAGACCGGGTCGTGCACAGCGTCGAAGGTGGTGGCGAAGACGGCGAAGAAGGTCGCGCCCGGCTCGGTGTCCTCCCCGCTCATGATGCGCAAGAGCGCCTCGCGCTGTGGCGGGGTCGCCCGCTCGTCGACGATCGGCACGCATTGGCCGCCGCCTTCGTGGATCGCGCCCGGCCATGCGGCGATCAAGGCGATCCGCAACCCGTCCAGGCGGGTATCGCCGTGAAAACCGTCTTCGATGTCGATAGCGCCGACCGCGTGGCAATTGCCGTGCGTCGGCAGTGCGTTGAACTGGCACGGGCACCCGTAGGCGCAATTGCAGTGTATGAATTCGCGTCCCTGAAGCTTCCACTCGACGTTCGCCATGACGCCCTCCGGAGCTTTATTTCATTGATCGCTAATTAAATACCCGCATCTTCACCTTGTCCAGCCAGGTCCGGGCCGCTCGCCATCCCGAGAACCGTCGCGGTGCTCCCATCGTGTCGGGCCGGGCAAACATGGTTTCCCGATATTTACTTTCGTTAACGCATTTTTACCCATTTTCGATGATTCTGACGCCAGCACATGCATTCGTCCCTTCGGCCGCTGTGGCCGGCAGCCAAGCGAGTTGAGCCAATGTGCCGTTGGGCAGCCTATCGCGGTGAACCGCTCTTTCTGGAGGAACTCGTCTCCTCGCCGGCGCATTCGCTGATCGAGCAATCGCACTGCGCCACCCGCGCCAAGACGGCGACGAACGGCGACGGCTTCGGCATCGCCTGGTACGGCGAGCGCCCGGAGCCGGGCCGCTACCGCGATATCCTGCCGGCCTGGTCGGACTGCAACCTCAAGAGCATCGCAAGGCAGATCCGCTCGAGACTGTTTCTCGCCCATGTCCGCGCCGCGACCGGCGGCGGCACGCGGCGCGACAATTGCCATCCCTTCGTCCATGGGGTCTGGTCGTTCATGCACAACGGCCAGATCGCCGACTTCGAGCATCTGCGCCGGCCGATGGAGACCATGCTCGACAACGATCTCTATGCGGCCCGCACCGGGGCCACGGATTCGGAGCTCCTGTTTTTGCTCGCGCTGCAGTTCGGCCTCGCCCACGACCCCCTGACCGCCATCGCGGAGACGATCTCCTTCATCGAGCGTCTGGCGCAGCATCTGGAACGCAAGGTGCTGGTGCGCTTCACCGCGGCCCTTTCCGACGGAAAGACACTCTATGCGATCCGCTACGCCACCGATGATCGCGCGCCCACGCTCTATGCCGCACCGATGGGCGGGGCGGGTGGCTATTGCCTCGTCTCAGAGCCGCTGAACGACGACAGTGAGGCCTGGGTGGAGATTCCCGACGGCAGCGCCGTCGTGCTTGGCGAGGATGGCGTCGACGTGCGGCTGTTTTCGCCAGCCGGCCGCCCGGCACCAAGGACGGCGCAATGGCGATCGGAACTTGCTGTCGTCGGCTGAGCGGAAAACGTGAACCTTGCGGCGAGGGCGCTAGCGAAGCGCCTCCAGCCGTTTTGCAATAAGATCCGCCAGCCTTTCGGCGACTTCTTGCTTCGACAGGTCGGGCCATGCGTCGATGCCATCGCTACTGACGATCTTCACGTTGTTGCGGTCGCCGCCCATGATGCCGGTGGCCGTCGACACATCGTTGGCGACGATGAAGTCTGCACCCTTCCGCTTCAGCTTGGCCTGCGCGTTCGCCTCGAGGTCCTGGGTTTCCGCGGCAAAGCCGACGACGAGCCTGGGCCGCGCCGCATGGTGGCCGATCGTCTTCAGGATGTCGGGATTTTCCGCCAGTTGCAACGGCGGCGGCGCCTCGCCGGGTTTCTTCTTGATCTTTTCGCCGGCCGATGTCGCCACACGCCAGTCGGCGACGGCTGCGACCATCACGGCGATGTCGGAGGGCAGGGCGGCAACAACCGCATCCAGCATCTCCTCGGCGCGTTCGACATGCACGACGCGGACGCCGGGCGGGTCGGCGATTTCCACGGGGCCGGAGACCAGCGTCACGTCAGCGCCGAGCTTTGCAAGGGCTGCTGCGATCGCATGGCCCTGCTTGCCCGAGGAACGGTTGGCAATGTAGCGCACCGGGTCGATCGGCTCGTGCGTCGGTCCCGAGGTGACGATCGCGCGCTTGCCGGAAAGCGGTAAAGGCTGGGGGGCTGTACCGGCATCAAGCATCGCCTCGACGGCTGCCACGATCTCCAGCGGCTCGGCCATGCGGCCAAGTCCCGCCTCGCCGCCCTCGGCCATCTCTCCGGCCTTGGGACCGACAAAGCGAATGCCGTCGCCGGCAAGGGTCTCCGCATTGCGCAGGGTTGCGGGGTGCGACCACATTTTCGGGTTCATGGCCGGCGCAATCAGCGCTGGCCGGTCGGTCGCCAGCAGCACGGTCGAGGCGAGGTCGTCGGCAAGGCCGTTCGCCATTTTCGCCATCAGGTCGGCAGTTGCCGGCGCGACCAGCACCAGATCGCAGTCCCGTGCCAGTCGGATGTGGCCGACGTCCTGCTCGTCCTCGCGCGAAAAGAGATCGGTGAAAACGTGCCCGGACGAAAGCGCCCCGACCGCAAGCGGCGTCACGAACTGCTGCGCACCGGCCGTCATGACCGGGATGACCCGGGCGCCGCGCTCGCGCAGGCGGCGGATCAGGTCGAGGCTCTTGTACGCCGCGATCCCGCCGGAGATGATCAGAAGAATGCGCCTGTCCCGCAAGGTCATCGGCCGTTCCTGCCCTTCAATCTTCCGCCTGCAGCACGATGGCAGGCGCATCGTTCCTATCGCCTATGTCGACCTTTTCCAAGCACAAGCGCGTCGCCCGAAAGGATAGCCGCGTTTTCGACTGCCAGCATCACGTGCCCTCGTCGGGAATGTTCAGCACGTGGCCGCAGGCCTTGCAGTGGACGGCGTCCGCGTCGTGGCGCTTCAGGCCGCATTGCGGGCAGGCAAAGGCTACCTTGTGCGGCCGTACGATCGTCTGCGCCAACCGCACGAACAGCGAGATGCCGATGATCATCGTGACGATCGAGGTCAGCTTGCCGAGAGTTCCGGGCAGCGTGATGTCGCCGAAGCCGGTGGTGGTCACCGTGGCGACGGTGAAATAGAGAGCATCGACAAAGCCGATGATGTTCTCGCCATAGAAGAACGTCGAATAGACGAAGCCGGTGACCAGGAAGAGGAAGATCAGGAAATTGATGCAGGCCTGGATGGTCTCCTCGTAGTCGCCGTACCCGCGGCGCTTCAGCACCAGCGTGAACAGGCGGCTCTGGCTGATCGCCCAGATGCGCAGCGCCCGCAAGAAGGCGAAGTTGGCGAGCTGGTTTGGAAAGAGCAGGGTGGCGAGGATGAAGAGGTCTATCCAGGTCATCGGCCGGGTCAGCCAGTAGCGCAGCGTCGGGGCGACCAGGATGCGCGCGACGATCTCAAACGCGATGATGGCGGCGACGACGTAGTCGACCAGCACATAGGCATGCCCAGCGCGCAGGTAAGGCCCCATCAGGAAGAAGACGATGATTGCGATGTCGACCATCATCATCGCGAACTGAAAGGCGATCGCACGCGGGTCGCTGCCGAAATAGAGGCTGCGCAGACGGCGGCGTATCGCCTCCGTCGAGCTCACCTCTTCCCCTTCCTGCCCTGTCTCAGCCATGGCGCCCAATCTATGGCGCGTCCGCTTCAGGTCAAGCGGTGTCCCGGAGGACTGCAATTTGGATCCTGCGGTCTCGATCGACACAATGCTGACGAAAAAAAGTAAATACAATAGGGATGCATTTCGGGCAGAGGCAAATATTAATTTCCGCCCGCGATTTCATTGCTTAACTAAATAACGATCCTGTGGCGTTTCTGTCGATGCTTACCTGGCATCTTCAGTCACGCTATCGGAGGAATACGCAGATGGCCTGCCGATGAACATGTCGGCGGGAAGGAATGCCCTTTTCCGCTGAATCTTGCTTCCAAAACGGACTTGAATGAGGAGGGTAAGCCATGAATTTCATGAGGAATATTTGCACGGGGCTGCTGTGGTCGACGGTGGCCCTGGGTTCCGCGGCGCCAGCGGGCGCACAGGAGCAGAAGCCCAACATCGTGGTAATCATGGGCGACGATGTCGGCTGGTTCAACATCGGCGCCTATCACCGCGGCATCATGTCCGGCAAGACGCCGAACCTCGACCGGCTGGCTGCCGAAGGACTGATGTTCACCGACTACTATGCCGAGGCGAGCTGCACCGCGGGACGGGCCAGCTTCATCACCGGGGAAATCCCCCTGCGCACGGGGCTGACGACGGTGGGGCAGGCGGGTGCGGATGTCGGCATGCCCGACAAGGCCGCAACGATCGCCACCGCGCTGAAGGTCGAGGGCTATGCCACAGGGCAGTTCGGCAAGAACCATCTCGGCGACCTGAACAAATATCTGCCGACGTTGCACGGTTTCGACGAGTTCTTCGGATATCTGTATCACCTCGACGCGATGTCGGACCCCTACTGGTATTCCTTCCCGAACGACCAGTCCTATCGCGACAAGGTCGGGCCGCGAAATCTCGTGCACAGCTATGCCGTCGATACCGACGACACGACCGAGCAGCCCCGGTGGGGCAAGATCGGCAAGCAGCGGATCGTCGACGAAGGCCCGCTGGCACCCTATCCCGACATGTCCAACGTGCCCAACATGCACGACATCCTGCCGAAGGCCAAATATGACATGGGGACGTTCGACGAGGTTCTGGTGAAGGCATCGTGCGATTTCATGGACAGGGCCAAGACCGACGGCAAGCCGTTCTTCGTCTGGCACAACACCACGCGCATGCACGTCTGGACCTTCCTGTCGCCCAAGTACCAGGCCCTGATGAACGCAGACAGCAACTACGGGCTGGAAGAGGCAGGGATGGCGCAGCTGGACGACAGCGTCGGCGCCATCATGAAATGCATCGAGGACGCCGGCGAGACCGGCAATACCATCCTCATCTTCACCACCGACAACGGCGCGGAGGTCTTCACCTGGCCGGATGGCGGCATGACGCCGTTCAAGGGGACCAAGGGCACGGTGATGGAAGGCGGCTTCAGGGCGCCTGCGATCATCCGCTGGCCTGGCAAGGTCAGAGCCGGGGCGGTGGAGAACGGCATCTTTTCGGCGCTCGACTGGTTCCCGACGTTGCTTGCCGCCGCCGGCAACCCCCAGATCACCGACCAGCTTCTTAAAGGCGTGCAATTGGGCGATCGCACCTACAAGAACCATCTCGACGGCTACAACCAGATGGACCTGCTGCTGGGGAAAGGACCTTCCGCCCGGCACGAGTTCTTCTATTTTGGCGGGCCGCACCTTGGCGCCGTGCGCATCGACAACTTCAAGTTCCAGTTCATCCAGCAGCCGCAGGGGTGGCCTGGAGCGAAGGTCACGACGGACATGCCGACCATGGTCAACCTCCGCCAGGACCCGTTCGAACGCACCCCCTCGATCGGCCAGCAGAGCCTGAACGATCTGGGCGGCGGGTACATGAACGATTTCTTCGCACGTGAATTCTGGCGGTTCGTCAGTGTTCAGCAGGAGGTCGCCAAGCTCGCCATGACGGCGGTAGACTATCCGCCGATGCAGGATCCGGCTTCCTTCAATCTGGATGCCGTCAAGAGGCAGATCGACGCTGCGATCAAAAACAAGCCGGGTAACTGAAAGAGCCCGCCGACTGAAGCGAACGGGAGAGAGCGGCCGGCCGATTCCGGTCGCTCTTCTGCCCGCGTTCAGGCCGGATCTCTATCCCACGACCCAGGCGATATAGACCATTGCTGCCGCAATCACCCACAGCGCCACGCGGCCGGAGCGGTCATGACGGGCCTCGGAGCGGCCGATCGCCTCTGCCGTGGCTTCGTCGAACCGCAACCCCTTGTCGGCCATGACTGTGAGGTCCAGCGAGAGCTTTTCCGCCTTCGCGGCGATCTCGGGAGCGGCTTCGGCAAGCCGCAGCGCCGCATGTGCGCCCTCGCGCAGGTCGGCGAGGATCCGCTTCGGCCCGAGATTGTCGCGGATCCAGCCGCCGACGACGGGTTCCGACGCCTTCCACATGTTGAAGCGCGGGTTCAGCGTGCGCGCCACCCCTTCCACGACCACCATCGTCTTCTGCAGCATGACGAGTTCGGTGCGCGTCTCCATGTCGAACAGCTCGGTCACTTCGAAGAGAAGCGTCAGCAGTTTGGCCATGGAAATTGTTTCGGCCGGCTGGCCGTGGATCGGTTCGCCGATGGCGCGGATCGCCTGGGCGAAGCTCGCGACGTCATGGTGCGAGGGCACATAGCCGGCCTCGAAGTGGACGCTCGCCACGCGCACATAGTCGCGGGTGATGAAACCGAAGAGGATTTCGGCAAGGAAGCGGCGCTCCTTGCGGCCGAGCCTGCCGACGATTCCCATGTCGACCGCGACGATGTGCCCTTGCGGATCAACGAACAGGTTGCCCTGGTGCATGTCGGCATGGAAGAAGCCGTCGCGCAGCGTATGGCGCAGGAACGACTGGATCAGCGTGTCGGCCAGTGCGTTCAGGTCGTGGCCGGCGGCACGCAGGCCCTCGATATCCGACATCTTGACGCCGTCGATCCACTCCATGGTGACGACGTCGCGGCCGGTGCGCTCCCAGTCGACTTTCGGCACGCGGAAGCCGGAATCGTTTGCCGTATTCTCACCGAGTTCGGAGAGGGCGGCGGCCTCCAGCCGCAGGTCCATCTCCACCTTTGTGGTCTGCTCCAGCGTCCGCGTCACTTCCACCGGCTTCAGCCGGCGCGTATGCGGCAGAAACCGTTCCTGCAGGTGCGAGGCGGCGTACATGGCCTGCAGGTCATGGACGAAGCGCTGGCGCACACCCGGGCGGATTACCTTGACGGCAACGCGGCGCTCGCCATCCTTGTCGCGGACGACGGCCGGATGCACCTGGGCGATGGAGGCGGCGGCAATAGGTTCGCCAAAACTTACATAAAGGTCGCTGATGGAGCGCCCCAGCGAGCTCTCGACGGTCGCCTTCGCCGCGGCCATCGGGAAGGTCGCCATGCGGTCCTGCAGGGCGGACAGATCCTCGGCGATTGAGACGCCTACGACGTCGGGCCGGGTGGCGAGGAACTGGCCCATCTTCACATAGGACGGGCCGAGCCGTTCGATCGCATGAGCCAGGCGGGCGCTCCGGCCTTCGCCGGGCTTGCGGCGGCGGGCGAAAAGCCCTGCGACACGGGCGAGAAAGCGGGCGGATGCCGGAAGTTCCTGCAGCGGCAGTTCGGTGACGACGCCCTCGCGCACGAGCACCCAGCCGACGCGGGCAAGCCGAAGATAGGCTGCGGGGCTGCTCATACGCGGTCACCGCAGGTAAACGGTATGTCAGTGAAATCGAACGGTCTCGTGCCGACAGCCGGAGCACTGCGAAGGGCAGGCTGACACACGATCGCGGTATTGAAGCAAGCCTGCATCCGTCACAGCTTCCAGCCGGAATGCAGCGCCGCGATGCCACCGGTATAGTTGGTGAAGCTAACGCGGGAGAAGCCGGCCTTGCGGATCATCTCGGCGAAATCGGCCTGGTTCGGGAACTTGCGGATCGATTCCACCAGATACTGGTAAGGCTCGGCCTCGCCGGTGACCATCTTGCCGAACTGCGGGATCGCCTTGAACGACCAGGCGTCGTAGAAGCGGTCGAGCAGAGGCATCTCCACTTCGGAAAACTCCAGCACCAGAAGCCGTCCGCCGCGCTTCAGCACCCGGTAGGCTTCCGACAGCGCCACGTCGATGCGCGGCACGTTGCGGATGCCGAAGGCGATCGTATAGGCGTCGAAGGTGTTGTTTTCGAACGGCAGTTCCTCGGCATTTGCCTCGACGAAGTCGAGGTTGGCGGAGAGCCCTTTCTTTGCGGCACGGTCGGCGCCGACGGCCAGCATCGAGCCGTTGATGTCGAGTACGGTGGCGTGGGCCAGCCGGTTCGACGCCTCGACGATGCGGAAGGCGATGTCGCCGGTTCCGCCGGCAACGTCCAGCGTGCGGTAGGCTGCATCCTTGCGCGGGTTGAGGGCTGCAATCATCGCGTCCTTCCAGGCCCGATGCAGGCCGGCAGACATGATATCGTTCATGATGTCGTAGCGCTTGGCCACCTTGTGGAAGACGTCGTTGACGAGCGCCTGCTTTTCGCCCTCGGCCACCTTCCGGAAGCCGTAGGAGGTCTCCATGCCGCCATGGGCCGAGGTGCGGTCCCGATCGCTCATCTTCATTTCTCCTGCTTGTGCGCGTGAGGGCGCGCGCCGCCCCTTTCGCGCCGCGATTGCAGCACAGAACCCCTGGCGGCATCCCGCTCGCGCCTGCGCCATCGTCGCGCTGGTATATAGGATAAAGATGGGCAATAGGGAATTGCCAGCCCGCGGCAAATCCGCCGCAGGGTTAAATCGCACGCGTGAAACAGCTTCAGGAGCTTGTGATGCCGGAATTGCCGGAGGTGGAAACGGTCAGGCGCGGACTGGCGCCGGTGATGGAGGGTGCAGTGATCGCCCGCGCCGAATTGCGCCGTCCGGACCTGCGCTTCCCCTTTCCCTCCCGTTTCGCCGAGGTGCTGTCGGGCAAGCGCGTGGTCGCACTTGGCCGGCGCGCGAAATACCTGCTGATCGATCTGGAAGGCGGTGATGTCGTCATCGCCCATCTTGGCATGTCTGGTTCCTTCCGGGTTGTGGGGGCGGGGGGAGAGGTCGCGCCCGGCGAGTTCCACATGCCGCGGGGAAAGGACGAACGGCACGACCACGTCGTGCTGCATCTCCAGACCCCGACCGGCGCTTGTCGCGTCGTCTATAATGACCCGCGTCGCTTCGGCTTCATGGACCTCGCCCGCCGCGAAAGCCTCGCCGAGCATCCCTATCTGCGCGAACTTGGCATCGAGCCTACTGGCAACGCACTTGACCCGGCCTATCTCGGCGCGCGCTTCCGTGGCCGCAGCCAGCCGTTGAAGGCCGCCCTGCTGGACCAGAAGACGATTGCCGGCCTTGGGAACATCTATGTGTGCGAGGCCTTGTGGCGCTCGCATCTCTCGCCTGAGCGGGCGGCAGGAAGTCTCGTGACGGCGGCCGGAAAGCCGAGAAAGGAGCTCGTGGCGCTGACCGAGGCGATCCGCGCGGTGATTGCCGAAGCGATCGAGGCGGGCGGCTCGACACTGCGCGACCATATTCGCGCAGACGGCTCGCTCGGTTACTTCCAGCATTCCTTTTCCGTCTACGACCGCGAAGGCGGGGCTTGCCGCACACCGGGTTGCGCCGGCACCATCCGCCGTCTTGTCCAGTCCGGCCGTTCGACTTTCCACTGCACCGTGTGCCAGAAGTAGACGATGGCGGAAGGACGACCTCGCGCATGCCTGCCTGGCGATAGCTCCGTGGCTTGGGGGCGGCCGGGGCAGGGTGGCGCAAATGCCGCATTTCGAATCGGTTCGGCGCATTTCGCGTCCCGATTTCTTCAATTTGCGCGTTGACGGGGCAGCCAATTCCCGCTATACGCCGCCCCACAGTTTGGAAAGCCGCTTCCAAGGTTTTCCGAGATTGCTCCCGAATTGCTCAGATGACAGGTCGCAGTGACCCGGCACGGCGAAGGCGGAGTTCGCGTCCGGTTTCTGAAGAGAGGCATCCATGGCCAATACCACTTCGGCGAAAAAGGCGACCCGCAAGATCGCTCGCCGCACCGATATCAACAAGGCGCGCCGTTCGCGCGTTCGCACCTTCGTTCGCAAGGTCGAAGAGGCGCTGGCCGCGGGCGACGCCGCAGCAGCGGCTGCAGCCCTCAAGGCCGCCCAGCCGGAACTGATGCGCGCCGCGACCAAGGGCGTCCTTCACGCCAATACCGCTTCCCGCAAGGTTTCGCGACTCGCTCATCGCGTAAAGACGCTCTCTGCCTGATCTGACGGCACGAGCTATGCAATTTTGATGGAGCCCGGCGGTTGCGCCGGGCTTTTTCTTTGCCTTTTTGTCGCCGCTATGGTTAACGCGCAAAGCTGCGCTTATGTCAAAGGCATGACAGGAAAAATCCTTTAAAATCAGTTATTTATAAAAGGATGGTCGCAAAGTTGCCGCCATCGCTGGGCGCAATTGGGGCGCCTTTGGAGTCAAGAAAATTATTATTTTTCTCGATTCGCGCGCGCGTTGAAACGGCCCCAAAAACAAAGCCATTGATTCATAACGGATTCTTCAGCAGCCCCCCATTTCCGAGGCAAATTGCACAGTGTGAGTCAACGGCTGCGTCTTAATCTCGTGTAAAATTCGCCATTGATCTTACCGGGTGATCCTGCCTAAATGCCTTCCACAGGGGGCGCACACATAAGTGCATATGAGACACCGAACATCAGCCTTATGGGCCGGTGGGAAAGAGTTTCGGCCCTGTGCGGAGCGCATAGCTCCGTTTCATCTGAAATCCGAAGCAGTCGACTGGCCGCCGCAAGGCAATGGGCCGGAACGGTGAAACTTTTGCCGTTGTTCGCCTGCATCCTGCGGAGGCCGCGAGGACGGCGCCGAAGGAAACCGGAGAGTAAGTGAAAGGCAGAAGACGGTCGCGCGATCTGTACGAGGAGTTCGCGTTGTCCGGGCGGCAGGAAGTCGGAGTGGCCGAAAGGATGTTCCGGCAGATGGCCCGTTGTGCTGGTCGCGTTCGGAGTGGGGCGTGCGACCGGCAAGGCCGAGATCGTATCGCCGATGGCTCCGGTGATGCGGCCTGGGACGAATGAACATGGGCCCGGCATGACATGCCGGTGCGTCGAATGAACTTGAAAGGCGGCAAAATGCAAGCAAACACGGCCACGTCTGTCGGTGCATATGCGAATGGGGAAAGCGTGCTCAAGGCAGTCCCGGCAAGCAGTGAGAAGCCAGGGGACAAATCCGAGACCAAGCATGACGCCCTCTTTGAACGGGTCAGCGCGCGCCTCAAGGCGCAGGTCGGCCAGGACGTCTTTGCGAGCTGGTTCGGCCGGCTCAAGCTCCATTCCTATTCCAAGACCGTCGTCCGGCTCTCCGTGCCGACGACTTTCCTGAAATCCTGGATCAACAACCGTTACCTCGAACTCATCACCTCGCTGTTCCAGCAGGAAGAGCCCGAGATCCTGAAGGTTGAAATCCTGGTTCGCACGGCGACCCGTGGCGCCCGCCCCGTGGGCGTCGAGGAAACCGCGGCGATCGCCGATGCGGCCCCGGTCGCCCAGGCCCGCCGCTCGACGGGTCCGCAGCCGATCGCACAGGCCGTCAGCGGCCTGACGCAGCCGGCGCCGATGCGTCAACCGGCGCAGACGCCGCTCTTCGGTTCGCCGCTCGACGCGCGCTATACCTTCGACAGCTTCGTCGAGGGCTCGTCCAACCGTGTGGCGCTTGCCGCGGCCAAGACGATCGCGGAGGCCGGTGCCGGTGCCGTGCGGTTCAATCCGCTCTTCATCCATTCCAGCGTCGGCCTCGGCAAGACCCACCTGCTGCAGGCGATCGCCAATGCAGCCCTTTCCAGCGCGCGCAGCCCGCGCGTGGTCTATCTGACGGCCGAGTATTTCATGTGGCGCTTTGCCACGGCCATTCGCGACAACGATGCGCTGTCGCTGAAGGAAACCCTGCGCAACATCGATCTGCTCGTCATCGATGACATGCAGTTCCTGCAGGGGAACTCGATCCAGAACGAGTTCTGCCATCTCCTCAACATGCTGCTCGACTCTGCCAAGCAAGTCGTGGTTGCTGCCGACCGTGCGCCCTGGGAGCTGGAATCGCTCGATCCGCGGGTCCGCTCCCGTCTTCAGGGCGGCGTGGCGATCGAGATGGAAGGTCCGGATTACGAGATGCGTCTCGAGATCCTGCAGCGTCGCCTCGAGGTGGCCAAGCAGGAGGATGGCTCGCTCGACATTCCCGCCGAGATCCTCAGCCACGTCGCCCGCAACATCACCGCCAGCGGTCGCGAGCTGGAGGGCGCCTTCAACCAGCTTTTGTTCCGGCGCACCTTCGAACCGCAGTTGACGGTAGAACGGGTTGATGAGTTGCTCGCCCATCTCGTCGGCGCCGGTGAACCCCGCCGCGTGCGTATCGAGGACATCCAGCGCGTCGTTGCCAAACACTACAACGTCTCGCGCCAGGAATTGGTCTCCAGCCGCCGCACGCGCGTCGTCGTCATGCCGCGCCAGATCGCCATGTACCTGTCCAAGACCTTGACCCCGCGCTCCTTCCCGGAGATCGGCCGTCGGTTCGGCGGACGCGACCATACCACCGTGTTGCACGCCGTGCGCAAGATCGAGGATCTGGTCGCCTCCGACACAAAGCTCAGCCATGAGATCGAGCTTCTGAAGCGCCTGATCAACGAATAGCTGGCATACGCGCCTGGGGGTGCGGCCCTTGAGCCCGGGAGCGCGAGGCCCCGGGCTCTTTTTTATGCGGTTGCTGAGCTGGCTATGGATGCGGCCGAGGCTTGCGAATCCGGCTTTGTCTGGGGTTTGCGGGGGCGAAGTCGGCGCGCGTCGGCGTCGGTCGGGGAGACCTTCATGCCCGTCTGTCGATCACAGTCGCGGCCTGTCAGGCGTGGACATCAGGTAGGCGTCGAGCCCGGAAGCTACCCGATCCTGAAGAGCTGGTTCGATCCGGTCTCGAACTACTTCGCTGTCTGGACCGGCCAATATATGGGGCCGGTCGCGGAGGGCTCGGTCAGTTTCCGATTGGAGTGAAGCTCACCAAACGTTTCAGCAGGCGAGATCCGCCACAACGGCGTCGAGGATCAACATGCCGGCGGGCGTGCAGCGCAGGCGGGAATTGCCGAGGCGCTCTAGGAATCCGTGATCGATGAGGAACTGCTCGCGCGCTGGATCGGGGTCATGGCCCGAAAGCGCCTGCCAGCGGGCGAGATCCACCCCCTCGGTGAGGCGCAACCCCATCAGGAGCAGTTCGTCGGCCTGTTCCGACAGTTCCAGCACCTCCTGATCGACCATGCCGTGCGCATTCTCCTCCACGAGCGAGACCCAAGTCTCCGGATGGCGCTCGGTCGCCGTCGCTATCTTCGTTCCACCGGTCGACAACCTTCCATGGGCGCCGGGGCCGATACCGACATAGTCGCCGTAGCGCCAGTAGGTGAGGTTGTGCCGGCTTTCGGCGCCGGGGCGGGCATGGTTGGACACCTCGTAGGCGGGCATGCCCTCGCGCGCTGTGATCTCCTGCGTCGCCTCGTAGAGGACAGCCGACTGTTCGCCATCCGGAACGATCAGCTTGCCGGCCTTGTGCAGGCCGTAGAACGGCGTCCCCTCCTCGATCGTCAACTGGTAGAGGGAGAGGTGGTCGACGGCATAGGACACTGCCTGCTTCAGCTCGGCATCCCATTCCGCCACCGTCTGGTTCGGCCGGGCATAGATCAGATCGAAGGACATGCGCGGGAAGATCTCGCGTGCAAGCCTGATAGCCTTCAGGGCGTCTTCGACGTCGTGCAGCCGGCCGAGGAATTTCAGGTCGCGGTCGTTCAGGGCCTGCACGCCGAGCGAGACGCGATTGACGCCGGCCGCGCGATAGCCGCGGAAGCGTTCAGCCTCGACGCTGGACGGGTTGGCCTCCATGGTGATCTCGATACCGTCGGGCATGTGCCACTGGCCTGCTATCCCTGACAGGATCGCGCTGACCGTCGAGGGTCGCATCAGGGAAGGGGTGCCGCCCCCCATGAAGACGCTGGTGACCGTGCGCGGGCCGGTCAGCCGCCGCATCGTCTCCATCTCCTTCAGGAAGGCGGCGACGAACCGGTCCTGGTCGACCGGCTGATGGCGGACATGACTGTTGAAGTCGCAATAGGGGCATTTGGCGGCACAGAAAGGCCAATGCACATAGACTCCGAAGCCGGGGTCCAGCGGATCGTCGCCAATCGGCTGTCTCGGTGCGAAAGGGGTGACCGCCGTCATCTGCTGCCCTACGCTTCCAGGCAGGTTTCGACGAAACGCTTGAAGGCGCGGGCGCGGTGCGACAGCGCCTGGGCTTCGCCGTGCTTCCAGCCGTGCTTTTCCTCTGCACTCATCTCGCCGAAGGTGACCGCGTGGCCCTCCGGCTGGAAGATCGGATCATACCCGAAGCCCTGGCTGCCACGCGGCGGCCAGACGACGGTACCTTCGATTTCTCCGCGGAACATCTCGGTATGCCCGTCCGGCCAGGCCAGGCACAGGACGGAGACAAAGCGGGCGGTGCGATCGGCCGGTGCCGTGGCGCCTTTTTCACCGAGCGCGTGTTCGACCTTCTCCATCGCCATGGCGAAGTCGCGGCTGCCGTCAGCCTTTTCCGCCCAGTTGGCGGTGTAGACGCCGGGCGCGCCGCCGAGCGCATCGATAACGATTCCCGAATCGTCCGAGAGTGCAGGCATGCCGGCAGCCTTGGCCGACGCCAGGGCCTTGATCGCCGCGTTCTCCTCGAATGTCGTGCCCGTCTCGTCCGGCTCGATGAAGTTCAGGTCGGCGGCCGACCTGGCCTCGAAGCCGAGCGGGCCGATCAGATCGCGGATTTCGCGGATCTTGCCGGCGTTGTGGCTGGCCACGACGATCGTGCGGGTATCGAGCTTGCGCATGTCTGTTCCTGTCAGGTCGGGTCGCCAGGGTCGAGGCCCCAGAGGCCGGGTTCGGCGCATTCGAGGCTGTTTCCGGCGGGATCACGGAAATAGATGGAGCGGGCGCCATTCGGCCAGCGGAAATCCGCCTCGATGGCGACACCTGCTTCTTTCAGCTTTTCCACCCAGAAATCAAGCGCCGCGGCCGATGCGCGAAAACAGACATGGCCTTGTCCCGTCATTCCGTGCACGGGCACGGGAAAAGCGTGCGGCGGCGGCGGCACCACGGTCTCCTTCGGATTGAAGATGAGAAGGACGCCGGGGCCACAGCGGAAGAAGACATGGCGGTTCGCCTGTCGCGTGATTTTCTCAAGGCCAAGCAGGCTGCCGTAGAAGGCTTCGGCCGCATCCAGATCTTCCGCATAGAGCGCGGTCTCAAGGATGCCGGCGAGGAGGTTCTCCGGATCGGCCATCTAAATTTCCTCCACCTCGCATCTTTCCCGGCAGACGGCGAAGCGCCGCCGTCGCCTCCCGGCCTTGACCGGGAGAGGGTGCCCGAAGGGCGGATGACGGGCAAGGGAGAAGTTCCGCGGCCCGAAGATGCCATCTGACCCCCGCATGGGGGCAAGATGGCGCGTAGGCCGGATGAGGAGAGGCACGCGCCGCACTTGCGGCAATGCCTCTGATCCTCTCACCGCACTCGCGCTTCTTCCCTGGCGAGAAGAAGAGGGGCCGCCTCTCAGGCGACGGCCTGCTTCTGCATCGCGACAAGCTCGGCGATTCCGGTCTTGGCAAGTCCCATCAGGCTGGCGAACTCCTCTTCCGTGAAGGGCTTGCCCTCGGCCGTGCCCTGGATCTCGACGATGCCGCCCGAGCCGGTGATGACGAAGTTTGCATCGGTCTCGGCAGCCGAATCCTCGAGGTAGTCGAGGTCGATCACGGCTTGGTCGGCAAAGATGCCGCAGGAGATGGCGGCGATATGGTCCTTCAGCACCTTGTCGACCTTGGTCATGCCGCGCGTCTCCATCCATTTCAGGCAGTCGTGCAGCGCGATCCAGGCGCCGGTGATCGATGCCGTGCGCGTGCCGCCGTCCGCCTGGATGACGTCGCAGTCGATGGTGATCTGGCGCTCGCCGAGCGCGGTCAGATCAACGACGGCGCGCAGCGATCGGCCGATCAGGCGCTGGATCTCCTGGGTGCGCCCGCCTTGCTTTCCGGCTGCGGCCTCGCGCTTCATACGCTCGCCGGTGGCGCGCGGCAGCATGCCGTACTCGGCCGTTACCCAACCCTTGCCGCTGTTGCGCAGCCACGGCGGCGTCTTTTCTTCAAGGCTTGCGGTGCACAGCACATGCGTGTCGCCGAATTTCACCAGACAGGAACCCTCCGCATGCTTGGAAAAATTGCGCTCGAAGGTGACCTTGCGCATCTGGTCGGTCTTTCTGCCTGACGGCCGCATCGCATACTCCGTTGTTCATCTTTGAGGTCTGCGGTGCTTCTAGCGCATCAGACCGAGAATCGAAATCGATTTCGCGGACGCTCTTCCATCGCGCTTGCAGGCGAATGTGCTTGTGCGGCACCGTGGGCAGCCCCTATATTGAGGTCAATGAGAAGGTTTGTTCGATCGGCATGGTACTGAGGACTCCCGCGGACACGGACGTATATGCGGCGCTGGACGAGCGCGCCGGCGAGATTTTCCGCCGGATCGTCGAGAGCTATCTGGAGCACGGTGAGCCGCTCGGCTCGCGGAATCTTTCCCGGATCCTGCCGATGTCGCTGTCGCCGGCTTCAGTCCGCAACGTCATGAGCGACCTCGAGGCGCTCGGCCTGATCTATTCTCCCCATGTCAGCGCCGGTCGTCTGCCGACGCAACTCGGCCTGCGCTTCTTCGTCGATGCCTTCATGCAGGTCGGCAAGGTCTCGGACGAGGATCGGGCGTCGATCGACCGGCATGTCCATCGGCCCAGCCACGGCCAGAGCGTCGAGACGATGATGGCCGAGGCGAGCCGCATGCTGTCGGGCATGTCGCGCGGTGCCGGCATCGTTATCACGGCAAAGAACGATACGGTCCTCAAGCACGTGGAGTTCATCCGGCTGGAGCCGACCAAGGCGCTCGTGGTGCTCGTCGGCGACCATGACCAGGTGGAGAACCGCATCATCGAGCTGCCGGCGGGCACGACCAACTCGCAGCTGACCGAGGCGGCAAACTTCCTGAACGCCCATCTGGCGGGCAACACGATCTTCGAGGCGCGCACCAAGCTCGAAAGGTTGCGCCAGCAGGTGCGCGGCGAACTGGATGCGCTGTCGCAGGATCTCGTCGAGCGCGGCCTCGCGGTGTGGTCCGGCGGTGAGGAGGAGGAGGCCAAGCCTACCCGGCTGATCGTTCGCGGCCGCGCCAACCTTCTGGAGGGGCTTGCCGGCGCCGAGGACGTCGATCGCCTTCGGATGCTGTTCGATGACCTGGAAAAGAAGGACAGCCTGATCCAACTCCTGAACCTCGCCGAGAGCGGGCCGGGCGTTCGCATCTTCATCGGCTCGGAAAACAAGCTGTTCTCGCTTTCAGGCTCGTCGCTGATCGTTGCGCCCTATCGCGACAGCGATGAGCGCATCGTCGGTGCGGTCGGGGTGATCGGCCCGACGCGGCTGAATTATTCGCGGATCGTGCCGATGGTGGACTATACTGCACAGTTGATGTCCCAGCTTTCGCGCTGATGCGCGCCGGCCGGCGGATGAGTTTGCCGATGAGCCTTGATTTTTTCGGTGCGAAGCTCGATATCCGCCTCAACTCCCGTCATCGACCCGGGCGCCCTTCGGCGGCACGGACCTTGCGGGAATACGCGTGAGCGCCGCCCAGCCGAGAGGTGGCGGCAGGTCGCTCTGACCGATCAACCCATGCATGGCCGCAGGGCGGGAGCGCTCCGCGACATGTGTGATTTCTCAAGCCGGAGAAACCGATGACCGACGATACCAGCAAGCACGCCCCCGAAGCCGCGATTGACGAGGCCGAAAGCGCCGCTGTGTCGCCCGAAAACAGCCAGACGGAACAAGCCACCGAAGGTGCGGCTGATCCCGTTGAACTCCTTAAGGCGGAAAATGCCGACCTGCGCGACCGGTATCTTCGCCTGGCGGCCGAGATGGACAATTTGCGCCGGCGTACCGAGCGCGACGTAAAGGATGCGAAGTCTTATGCGATCGCCGGCTTCGCGCGCGACATGCTCGCCGTGTCCGACAACCTGCGGCGCGGTCTGGATGCCATTCCGGCCGAGGCGCGCGAAGCGGCGGACGCCGGCCTCACGGCCCTGATCGAGGGTGTGGAAATGACTGAGCGCTCCATGCTTTCGGCACTAGAGCGTCACGGCGTCCGCAAGCTGGAACCGATCGGCGAAAAGTTCGATCCGAACTTCCACCAGGCAATGTTCGAGGTCCCCAACACCGAGGTGCCGAACGCGACCGTTCTCCAGGTCGTCCAGGACGGCTACAAGATCGGCGATCGTGTACTGCGTCCTGCAATGGTCGGCGTGTCAAAGGGTGGTCCGAAGGTTGCCGCTGCGGCGGACAAGCCAGAGCAAGGCTGAGACGCACCCTATTGGCATTCACAAAGCCCGGCAGCCACGCGCTTGCCGGGCTTTTTTGTCACCGCAATGGACGCGCGGACCTAACGTGCCTCGTCGGTCTGCAACGAAGCCCGCCATCGCCCATGAAAAAACCGGCTCGCCTTAAGGCTGCCGGTTTTTGTTGTTTCCTTGCACCCGGCCGGAAGGCTGATGGTAGGGCGAGGGTAGAGGCGGATGCACAACAGCGTCAGACAGGGAAAAGCGCCACGGGCGTTCCCTTGTGCCGGCACGTCGGCCCGAGCCGCGTCAGGCGGCGTTGGACGCCTGTTCCTCGTTCAGGCAGGCATAGATCGCCGTCGCCGAATCCGAGGTCCTAAGCTTTGCCACCATGGCGGGATCGCGCAGCACCCGGGCGATGCGCGACAGGGCCTTGAGATGATCGGCACCCGCTCCTTCGGGCGCCAGCAGCAGGAAGACGAGATCGACCGGCTGGTCGTCCAGGGCCTCGAAGTCCACAGGCGTTTCAAGACGGGCAAAAAGACCGGTGATCTGGTCCAGTTCCTTGAGCTTCCCATGCGGGATGGCGATTCCGTTGCCGACCCCCGTCGAGCCAAGACGCTCGCGCTGGAGGATGACGTCGAATATCTCGCGCTCCGGAAGTCCGGTGATCTTCGCCGCTTTTATTGCCAGTTCCTGAAGTAGCTGCTTCTTCGAATTGGCTTTCATAGCCGGGATAATTGCGCTCTGCTGCAGCAAACCTGCCAATGCCATTCTTTTGTCCTCGTGAGCCGCAGTGAAAGGAATGAAGCGGAAAGCGCCCAGCCCCCGGGCGCTTTCCCCTGCCACCTTAGCTTTTGATACTGGCTGCATCTATCCAGCCAATATTTCCGTCGTTTCGCCTGTAGACGATATTGAGCTGTTCCTGGCCGACACTACGAAAGAGAAGAACCGGTTCATCCGTCATGTCGAGTGCCATCACGGCACTGGCGACAGACATCGTCTTGAGCGTCTTCGTGCTCTCCGCAACGATGGTCGGCGCATAGTCGGCCGGGAGTTCGTCCGAATCTTCGGGCACGGCGTCCATCACCGTGTAGGCCACTTCCGCGTAGGCGTCGTGACCATTCCCGTTATGATGATCCTTGAGTTTGCGCTTGTAGCGGCGGAGGCGTTTTTCGATCCGATCGGATGCCGCGTCGAATGCGACAATCGGATCGTTCGCCTCACCGTTAGCCTGCAGGGCAGCCCCGGTGTCGAGGTGAACCTTGCAGTCGGCGCTAAATCGCGAACCGGACTTTTCCACGGTGACCTGGCTCGAAAATCCTCCATCGAAATACTTGGTAACCGCCGATCCGATCTGCTCTTCAATGCGCAGTCGGAAGGTTTCACCGATTTCCATATGTTTGCCGGATACACGCACACTCATGGAGTTTCCTCTCTCATTGTGATTTGCGTGTCACAGTCTATTCCAACCGGACCCGTCATCCAAGCACTTCACGCGAGCAACACCCTTTCGCCTGCCGTACCGTGGAAAACGGGGGTTCTGGGACCGGCCTGTCTTCGCTTCGGAATTGGGGCGGGCATCTATCCCTTCCTTTACCGAGAGTCAACAGCGCCGGGTGCAGGACACGCGTCACGTTTTCGTCGGCAGGTATAACGACGCAGGCGAGAAAACGATCCAACCCTTGCATGCCGGGCCGTCGCAGGGCAGCGCGGCACCCCGCCGGACGAGGCGGAAAATGCTTTGGGCAGCCGGGCTTAAAGGGATCATCACGTCCCGTTCAGGTCGCGTGCACGATTGCGTGAAGTTGCGTTCCTGACGAGCGATATCCGTCGAAATTCTAAAAGCCGGAAGCTTTCGCGAGCGCGCGCTTTTCCCGTCGTCTCTGGACGGAGGAGGGGATGTTCATCGCCTCGCGGTATTTGGCCACCGTCCTCCGGGCAATGTCGACGCCGCCTTTTTTCAGGATGTCGACGATGTCGTCGTCGGAGAGCACGCCGTCGGGCGCCTCCTGCGCGATCATCGTGCGGATGCGGTGGCGCACCGTTTCGGCCGAATGCGACTCGCCGCCGCCCGAAGAGCCGATCGATACGGTGAAGAAATACTTCAGCTCGAACAGGCCGCGCGGCGTCAGCATGTACTTGTTCGACGTCACGCGGCTGACGGTGGATTCGTGCATCTTGATCGCATCGGCGACCGTCTTCAGGTTCAGCGGCCTGAGGTGATCGACGCCGTGCATCAGGAAGGCGTCCTGCTGGCGTACGATTTCGGTTGCGACCTTCATGATGGTCTTGGCCCGCTGGTCGAGGCTGCGTGTCAGCCAGTTCGCGTTCTGCAGGCATTCGTTGAGAAAGGCCTGGTCTTCGCTGGCCCGCTCCGTGCGCCGCGATACGGATGCGTAGTAGTCGTTGTTCACAAGCACGCGCGGCAGGGTCTCCTGGTTGAGCTCGACGTGCCAGCTGCCGTCGGGAGCGGCGCGGACGATGATATCGGGCACGACCGACTCGGATACGCCGGGCTGGAAACGGGTGCCTGGCTTCGGGTCCAGCTTGCGAATCTCCGCAAGCATGTCGATGAGGTCCTCCTCGTCGACGCCGCACAGTCGCTTCAGAGCAGCGAAGTCGCGCCGCGCCAGGAGTTCCAGGTTGCCGACCAGTGCTGCCATTGCGGGATCGAAGCGATTGCGCGCCCGCAACTGGATCGCCAGGCACTCGGCCAGCGATCGTGCGAACACGCCCGGCGGGTCGAGCTGCTGCAACGCATCGAGCACCCGTTCGACCTCGGCCAGCGGCTTGCCGAGCTTCAAGGCGGTCTCGGCGATATTGGCCGTCAGGTAGCCTGCCTCGTCCAACTGATCGATCAGGTGGCTTGCAATGAGACGATCGACCGGCGAGGCGAGCGTGAAGGGCACCTGTTCGCCCAGGTGATCGCGCAGGCTGGTCTGGCCGGCGACGAAGTCGTCGAGATCGTAACCCTCGCCATCGCCGGCGCCGGGCATCGATTTCCACTGCCCGAGCAGTTCCGGCGCATCTGCCGCGCGCGGCCCGGCATCGTCGGGGAAGACGTTGTCGAGGCTCGCGTCGAGCGTGTCGGAAATGGCATCGGCTCGGCCGGCCGTCGCGGTATCGTAGAGGTCGCTGGCATAGGCGCCGTCGCCCACGCCGTCATCGTGGCTGGGCCGGTCTTCATTGACGGAATAATAGTCATGGTCCGAGGCAATTGCCTCCTCGCCGCGCGCCCCGTCGTCGCCTGCGGTGAGCTCGAGAAGCGGATTGCGCTCGACCTCGCTCTCGATGAACTGCGTCAATTCGAGATGCGTCATCTGCAGCAGTTGAATCGACTGCATCAGTTGCGGCGTCATGACCAGAGACTGGCTCTGCCGCAGAAGAAGGCTGGCTGCGAGTGCCATGCGGACGCTCAAACTCCCTGGCGAAACCTTAACGTCGACAGACATTTAAGGACGCCGCACACAAACATGCACCCTCCGGAAATCGAGGCTGATTTTCCCGAGCGGACGATGCGCAGATTGCTGTTCTACTGCCTCCTCGGAACGCCCTTTCCGGGCGCGTGGTGCAGCATACACCCTGGCCGCCGTCCCAAACCCCCGTCTCGAACAGGCGCGCCAATGCCGGATTTTCAGGCGGCAAGACCGAAATCCTCGCCTTGAATTTCAAGCTGGCCCAAAAATTGCTTTTTTATCTGGTTTGGTCAAGCAGCCGTTGGGCGATAAGGTGAATTTCATTGTCCGGACCGGGCCCAAGTCTTGAATTTTTTGTGATTGCGGCTGCGTTCTCGCGCAATTTTGTTGCCCGCCACCCCTGAAATTCAAGTGGCGGTCCAAAATCTGCAATTCGAGCTCTTTTGCCTAGAGGCTGAAATTGTCGCCGAGATAGAGGCGACGGACGTCGGGATTGGCAACGATGTCGTTGGCGCGGCCATGGGTGAGAACCTCGCCCGCATGAATGATATAGGCCCGGTCGATCAGGCCAAGCGTCTCGCGCACGTTGTGGTCGGTGATCAGCACGCCGATGCCGCGCGACGTCAGGTGGCGCACCAGCGCCTGGATATCGGCAACCGAGATCGGATCGACGCCGGCAAACGGTTCGTCGAGCAGCATGAAGGTCGGATCGGTAGCCAGTGCGCGAGCGATTTCCAGGCGTCGGCGCTCGCCGCCGGACAGCGCGATCGCCGCCGATTTCCGCAGGTGCGAGATCGAAAATTCGGCAAGCAGGCTGTCGAGCTTGCGCTCGCGGCGCGCCTTGTCGCGGTCGTGCACTTCGAGCACGGCGCGGATATTCTGCTCCACCGTCAAGCCCCGGAAGATCGACGCCTCCTGCGGCAGGTAGCCGACGCCGAGGCGGGCGCGGCGATACATCGGCATCGTCGTCACGTCGTTGCCGTTCAGCTCGATCGTGCCCTCGTCCACTGGCACGAGCCCGGTGATCATGTAGAAACATGTGGTCTTGCCGGCGCCGTTCGGCCCAAGCAGGCCGACGGCCTCGCCCCTGCGCACGACGAGCGACACGCCGTTGACGACGCGCCGGCCGCCATAGGTCTTGGTCAGGTTGCGGGCGATCAGCGTGCCCTCGTAGCGGGACGTGTCGGCGGTCCGCTTGATGACCGGTTCGGCCTTCTTAACGCGGCGCGACATGCGGGATATGGAAACGAGGGACACGGGCGTCGTCAGTTCGTGGTTTTGCGGGACTTGGGGTCTAGCTGGATCATCACCCGGCCGCCGCAGGCGTCGAGCTTGGCCTCGCCGGTGCGCATCAGCACGGTCAGCTGGCAGCCGACGAAGACGTTCTTGCCTTCCGAAAGCACGACCTTGTCGCCCTTCAGGACGAAGACTTCGTCGACGAGGTTGAACGTGCCGGTATCGGCGGTCGCTTCCTGCGTTCCGGACTGGAGGAACACCTTTTCCGATACATCTATCTTTTCGATGTTGGCGTCGCCACTCGAGATCGAGCCGCCGCCCTGGGCGCTGTAGTGCACGACCATATTGCCGGCCTGCAGGGTCGTCGTGCCCTGCACGACCTTGACGTTGCCGGTGAACTGGGCCGTGTTGGACTGCTGCTGGATTTCCAGCTTGTCGCTCTGGATCTGGATAGGCTGGTCGTTGGACAGCTGAAGCCCCTTCAGCTGGCTCTTCGTTTCCTGCGCTCCCGCCCCTGATGCGACCAGCAGCAAGCCGGCGGCGAGAAGCGGGAGAATGGCATGTCTTTGCGCGGGTTCAGAAAATGCGGACATCGTGGCCCTACTTCTCTCGGTTGCGGATGGCGGCGGGATCGACATTCACGACGACGTCTCCCTCGAAGACGACGGTCCGCCCTTTATCTGTCATTCGCAGCGACTGCGCAACAATCGAAGCTTCCTTCGATTGGATGGTAACGGGCTGCTGGGTGGCCATGCGGCCGGCGTTGATGTCGAGATGGGCGTCGCGGAAGGCCGCCTCCAGGCCGGTATTGAGGCGGATGGTGAAGGGGGCGGTCATGTCGAGTATGTTGCGGCCGCGATCATAGATGCCGGTGACGGCGTCGACCTGGGCGATCATCGTTTCGTTGACCGGCATCTGTGCCCGGATGTTCTCCAGCTGGATGATGTCCGGGTTCTTCATATCCTGCAGCGCCCGGTCGGCCTTCATCGAATAGCTGATACCGTCGCGGTTTCGGCCCGCGATTGCGGGGTTCTTCATCACCACCTTGCCGTCCTCGATCGTGGCGCTTTCGACATCGAGCTGATCGGGAATGTAGGTGCTGATGATGGAAACGATCGCGAAGATGGCCGCGATCAGCAGGCCGGCGATTGGGAGGGCGACCTTAAGGAAGCGCACGCGCGCGGAATGTCGCGCGGCCAGACGGTAGGCTTCCGTCGACCGGACATTCGGTTCGGCATGCATGTCTGCGACTGTTGTCAGCATGTACCTTGTTCGTAGTTCTCGGGCCCGCGGGCCCGCGCCGGCTCAGCCGCCTGTTCCCTGCACCACATTAACGCGCCCCATATGGCGATTATTCCTGAAGAAACAATGGATGTCCAAATTTTGGCACAGATGATTTGCCATTTGCCCGGGTAATGCCATATCGATGAGGCACTTGGCAAATGGCCTTGATGCCATTCGCCACGCTGAATGACCGCACGGGAACCTCGCGATGGACCAGTCTGCCATAGCCGACCGCCGCCAACTGCGCCGGAAACTGACCTTCTGGCGTGTTGCCGCCGTACTTGTCGCCGCCATTGCCGCATTTGCTGCGATAGCATCCAGCTATCCGGCGGCCTCCGGCCAGAATCACGTCGCCCGCGTTTCCATCAGCGGAATCATCCAGGACGACCGTGAACTTCTGGAGCGTCTGGACGGCATCGCCCGGAACGATCACGCCAAGGCGCTCGTCGTCTCCATCACGTCGCCGGGCGGCACCACCTATGGCGGCGAGACGATCTTCAAGGCGCTGCGCCGGGTTGCGGAGAAGAAGCCGGTCGTGTCGGACGTGCGCACCCTTGCCGCCTCCGCCGGCTACATGGTCGCAGCCGCAGGTGACCGGATCGTTGCCGGCGAGAGCTCGATCACCGGCTCGATCGGCGTTATCTTCCAGTATCCGCAGGTCAAGGATCTGATGGACAAGGTCGGCGTGTCGCTCGAAGAGATCAAGTCGGCGCCGCTCAAGGCCGAGCCGTCGCCTTTCCATCCTCCCAGCGAGGACGCCAAGGCCATGGTCCGGCGCATGGTCGACGACAGCTTTGCCTGGTTCGTCGATCTCGTCGCCGACCGCCGCAAGTTGCCGCGCGAAGACGTGCTCAAGCTTGCCGACGGCAGCATCTACACGGGTCGCCAGGCACTGCAGGTCAAGCTTGTCGATGCTCTGGGCGGTGACGCGGAGATCCGCGACTATCTGGAGACGCGCGATGTTGTGCGCAGCCTGCCAGTCGTCGACTATGAGCCCCCGCGCCGCACCAGCCTGTTTGGCATCGGCATCGATTCCGCAGACCTGTTGAAGGGCATCTTCGACCTCGGCACCGGCGGTACGGACGTGCTCAACAAGCTCGGGGGCGAAAAGTTGTTCCTTGACGGTCTTGTTTCGGTTTGGCAGGTTGGACGTGATTGAAAAGACAAGAGTTTTGAGGGGGCAACAGTGATCAAGTCTGAATTGGTACAGATCGTCGCCGCTCGTAATCCGCATCTTTATCATCGTGACGTCGAGAATATCGTCAATGCCGTGCTGGACGAGATTTCCGATGCCCTTGCTGCCGGAAACCGGGTGGAACTGCGCGGCTTCGGCGCCTTTTCCGTCAAGAACCGGCCTTCGCGTTCCGGGCGCAATCCGCGCACGGGCGACAGTGTCTTCGTCGAGGAAAAGTGGGTTCCGTTTTTCAAGACCGGCAAGGAGCTGCGTGAGCGGCTGAACCCCGACCACCTCGATGACGGCGACGCCGACTGACATGCGGTCGCCGACCGGCAGCAGGGCCGCCGATCTGATTCGGCGGCCGTGCCGTTCCCGCTATATTTGCAGTTCCAGACGCAGCTCCCCGCGTTCGGTCCTGGAACTGCGACAGAGCCAATCCATCGTGTGAGGCGGCCATGTTGAAGAAAATCGTCAATCTCGTCGTGCTCGTGCCGATCGGCATCGTGCTCATCGTGCTGTCGGTGGCAAATCGCCAGCCGGTGCGTATGGCTTTGAACCCGTTCCGGCCCGAGGACACGCTGCTGTCGGCGACGGCGCCGTTCTTCGTCTTCCTGTTTCTCGCGCTGATCCTCGGCATGATTCTCGGTGCCGTCGCCACCTGGGTCAGCCAGCACAAGTACCGCAAGCGCGCCCGCGTCGAGGCGACCGAGGCCGTCAAATGGCACACGGAAGCCGACAAGCAGAAGGCGCGCGCCGAAACGCTCGCCGCCCAGTCGCTGCTGTCGGCGCCGAAGTGACGGCCGCTTGCAAGATTTTTAGCTTCGGTTCGTACGATCAGCCCAGAACTTGTTCAACCGCAGCGGCGGACACCCGCTCGCCTGGACTTCAGGCGTTCGGTCCGCTGTTGAGCCGTTGGCCAAGATCGGCGAAAAACTGTGAGGCAAGCTTCTTCGAAGTTGAATCGATCAGGCGTGCACCGAGTTGGGCCAGCTTGCCGCCGATCTCCGCGCGCACGGTGTAGGACAGCAGCGTTTCATTCCCCTCGTCGGTCAGCTTGACGTCCGCGCCGCCCTTGGCAAAGCCGGCGATCCCGCCCTTGCCTTCACCCGCGATCGTGTAGCTTTCCGGCGGGTTGAGGTTGGACAGGGTCACCTCGCCATTGAAGGTGGCGGAGACAGGGCCGACCTTGATCTTCACAGTGGCTTCGAGCTCGGTGGGCGACTTCATCGTCAGTGACTGACAGCCCGGAATGCAGGCCTTCAAGGTCTCCGGGTCGTTCAGCGCGGCCCATACCGCGTCCCGCGGTGCGGCAATGCGCTCCTCACCTGTCATGTCCATGGCGTTCCTCCTCCTCGACCGCGCAAAGGATTTATCGCAGATCGGAAAGCGCTTTGCCAAGTAGGGCAGGGGTGCTATTTGGTCTCGCTTTCCTGCGGATCTGCGTCCGCTTCCTTGAGATCAAGAAACCGGACCGCGACGTGAAGGACAAGAACCGCCGGCAGAAGAAGGGACCCGCCGCGACAGGGCCGGCACGGCCTGGCGAACGCTCGCGCGCATCGACGCCGCGAAACGGCCAGTCTCGCGAAGGCCAGCCTCGCGAGGGCCAGTCTCTGAAGAGCCAGTCTTCCAAGGGCCAGTCTCGTTCCGAGCCGAAGGCCGGCGCGACGCACGCAGGCACTCCCCGCTCGTCAAATCCGGCCTCGAAGGCCGCCATGGCCCGCGAGATGCAGCCGCGACCGGCCAGGCCGGAGCAGCAGCCGGCCGAGCCGCTTCGCAAGATCGCCACGCATACCGGCGAAAAGCCGGCCGAGCGGGTCCCGGTCATCCTCGAAACGGCCGGCACGAATGATTATCGCCTGATCGACAGCGGTGCCGGCGAAAAGCTTGAACAGTACGGCCCCTACCGCATCGTGCGGCCGGAGGCGCAGGCGCTATGGCCACGTAGTCTGCCGGCGCATGTCTGGGACAATGCCGATGCCGTCTTCACCGGTGACACCGACGAGGACGGCATGGGGCGCTGGCGCTTCCCGGGTGCGGCACTCGGCGAGACCTGGCCGATGCGGCTTCTGGATACCGACTTCCACGGCCGCTTTACCGCGTTCCGCCACGTCGGCGTTTTCCCCGAGCAGCTTGCGCACTGGAGCTGGATGAAGGCGCGGATCGAGGCAGCAGGCCGGCCGCTGAAGGTGCTGAACCTGTTCGGCTACACCGGCGTGGCATCGCTCGTCGCCGCCCGCGCCGGCGCCGAGGTTACCCATGTGGACGCCTCCAAGAAGGCGATAGGCTGGGCCCGCGAGAACCAGGCGCTCGGCCGCGCAGAGAAGCTGCCGATCCGCTGGATCTGCGAGGATGCCATGAAGTTCATCCTGCGCGAGGAGCGTCGCGGCAGCCGCTACGACATCATCCTGGCAGATCCGCCGAAGTTCGGTCGCGGACCGAACGGAGAGGTATGGCAGCTCTTCGAGGGGCTCCCGCTGATGCTGGACATCTGCCGCGAGATCCTGGCGCCGAAAGAGTCGGCCCTTGTGCTCACGGCCTATTCGATCCGGGCGAGCTTCTATTCGATCCACGAGCTGGTGCGCGAGACGATGCGCGGCCGCGGTGGCCTGGTCGAATCCGGCGAGCTCGTCATCCGTGAAGGCGGCCTGGACGGAAGCGTTCCGGGTCGCGCCCTATCCACATCCCTCTTCAGCCGATGGACGTCCGCATGACTGAGCACCGCGAACACGATGATGGCAAGGGCCGCGAGAAGGGCCCCCATCGCGTTGGCCAGGTCAAGGAAGTGACCAGCCTCGCGAATCCGATCGTCAAGGACATCAAGGCGCTTGCGCAGAAGAAGACGCGCGACGAGACCAAGACCTTCATCGCAGAAGGTCTGAAGCTCGTCATCGACGCGCTCGAGCTCGGCTGGACGATCCGCAAGCTCGTCTATGCCAAGGCAGCCAAGGGCAAGCCCCAGGTGGAGCAGGTCGCCGCCCGTACCTTCGCCAAGGGCGGGCTTGTCCTGGAGGTCAGCGAAAAGGTCATGTCGGCGATCACCCGGCGCGACAATCCGCAGATGGTGATAGGCGTGTTCGAGCAGCGCTACCGACCGCTGAAGGACGTGCGCCCCGGCAGGGGCGAGACCTATGTGGCGCTGGACCGCGTGCGCGATCCCGGCAATCTCGGCACGATCATCAGGACCGCGGATGCGGCCGGAGCCTCCGGCGTCATCCTCGTCGGCGACACGACCGACCCGTTCTCGCTGGAGACCGTGCGCGCGACGATGGGGTCGGTCTTTGCCGTGCCCGTGACGAAGACGTCGCTTGCAGACTTTCTGCGCTGGAAGAAGGATGCCGGCGTCCAGGTCGTGGCGACCCACCTCGCCGGCGCGGTCGACTATCGGACCATCGACTATGCCAAGAAGCCCGTGGTACTGCTGATGGGTAACGAGCAGGCGGGCATTCCCGACGAAATGGCGCGGGAGGCGGATGCGCTCGCCCGCATTCCCCAGGCAGGTCGCGCCGATTCTCTCAATCTGGCGATCGCCACAGGCATCATGCTGTTCGAGGCGCGGCGCCATCTCCTGTCTCTGGAAGCATCCGAATGACCGATCGCGTCCCGCTGTTTTCAAGGCCCGTCCCGGTGGTCGTCTTCATCGTGCTTGCGATCGCGCTCGACCAGGTGGTCAAGCTGATGGTCGAGGCTTGGCTGCCCCTCGAGCAGGCGGTCCATGTCGTCCCGATGCTGGCGCTCTACCGCACCTACAACTTCGGCGTCGCCTTCTCGATGCTGTCGGGCATGGAGGACTGGTTCATCGTCGGCCTTCGGCTCGTCGTCGTCGCCTTCGTCAGCTGGCTCTGGCGGCAGACGCCTAAGGAACGCGGCCTGGCCCATGCCGGCTACGCGCTGATCATCGCAGGCGCCATCGGCAATCTCATCGATCGCCTTCTGTTCGGCTACGTGATCGACTACATCCTGTTTTACACGGAAACGTGGTCGTTTGCAGTGTTCAACCTTGCCGACACGTTCATCACGCTCGGAGCAGGTTGCATCCTTTTGGACGAACTGCTCCTGACGCGTCAGCGCAAGAGCGCGCCCGATCGTTAAAATGTGACCGGTTTGCTGAAGCGGATCTGAACGCTTGGCGTGCTATGGCGCACGCATGAGCGAACCAGCCAAGCTACAGGACCGGCTCCGGGCGGAATTCGCTGAGGAGCCTAGACACGAAGGGGATGCGCGCCGGCGCAGCGGCGTTGCACTGGACAGCCCGCGTTCGTCCGCCGCTGCGGCAGAGACGCCTGCACCCTTCGACCAGCATTTCGCATCCGGGCTCGTGGCGGGCCTGACGTTGATCTCGGCCTGCCTGGTCCTCGTCTCCGGCATTCTCCAGGAATTCTACGTGGCTGGGAGCGGCCTGGCGGCCGCCGGCTTCGCAGCCTCGATCCTCCTGTGGCGGGGAAGGTTTCAGGCCGAGCACCATGTTTCGAACCACGCCGAGCGCCACAACGATCGCAGCTGGGAGGAGAAGGAGACCGCCGCCGTCACGGCTGCGATCCATGACATCCTCCGCGACATCGTCATGGTGCGTTCGCTCGACGGGCGGATCCTGCGCGCCAATGCAGTCCTCAGCGATCTGGTCGGCATCGTCGATCCGACCGGCCTGTCCTGCAGCGAGCTCGGTCTCGACTTTCGCTCGCAGACGCTGCCTTATCACTATGACGTCGAAATCACGACGCCTGGCGGAATGCGCATCTATGCCTGGCACGACATCACCATTCGCGATCCTGCGACAGGCGATCTCGTGATCCACAGCATCGCCCGCGACGTGACCGAAGAGCGCAGGGCGGAGAATGAGCGCGAGATCGCCCGCCGACGCGCCGAGATGGCCAGCGAGACGAAGTCGCGCCTGCTGGCCACCGTCAGCCACGAGATCCGCACGCCGCTTTCGGGAATTCTCGGCATGTCGCATCTGATCGGCCAGACGCGGCTGACCGCCGAACAAAAGAACTATCTCGCCGGTATACGGCAGTCCGGCCACGCGCTGGTGCAGCTCGTTGACGATCTTCTCGACTTCTCCAGCATCGAGGCCGGGCGCTTCCAGCTGCGGCCCTGCGAGGAACCGGTTCGGCCGCTGTTGGAGAGCGTGGTGGAAATGCTCTCTCCGCGCGCCCATGAAAAGGGAATCGAGATCGGCTCGTTCGTTTCGGTGGAGGTCCCGTCGGTCATGCTGTTCGACGGGCCGCGCCTGCGGCAGGTTCTCTACAACGTGATCGGCAATGCCGTGAAGTTCACCTCCAGCGGCGGCGTCTATCTGGAGACCGGGATCGAGGGCGAGCAGATCGTGATCCAGGTGAAAGACAGCGGCCCGGGCATGACCGCAGACGAGCAGGCGCGAGTGTTCGAGGCATTCGAGCAGGCCGGCGGGGCGGCACAGCGGCGCGGCGGTACCGGGCTGGGTCTTGCGATTTCCGCGCGGATACTGCGCGAGGCGGGTGGGGCTCTGACGTTGTCGAGCGAAGTCGGGCGCGGCTCGACCTTCACGATCCGCATGCCGGCGGCGCTGACGCTGGCGCCGACGAACCGTCGCGCGGGGCCGTTGCGCGGCTCGACCGTCTTCCTCTATGCGCCTAACGGGCCGGCCTCCAACGCACTGAAGCGTACCATCGAGACGCTGGGCGGCGCCTGCCGCCACATGTCGGTCCTGAAGGATGCGCTCGAATTCACCCAGAGCACGATCGCCTTCCCGCTGACGGACATCATCGTCGATAACCGGCTTTCGGGCGAGTTTCGGCGCGAGCTCGCCCATCTTTCGCCCTTTGCCGATCCGCAGGTCCGGCGCGTCTACCTGGTTAATCCGGAAGAGCGGACGGGCCGCGCGATCGGCAACTGCGAAGGGTATGACGCCTGGCTCATCCGTCCGTTGCGGGAACGCTCGCTCGTCGAGGTGCTGCGTGGGCGCATGAAGGGCATCGAGGTCCGCGACGCCATCAACGACAACCGTCCGATCCTCAAGGAGCCGCCGCAGGAAGACGAGATCCCTGCGCCTGCGGCACGGGTGCTGCTTGCCGAAGACGATCCGATCAACGCCATGCTGGTGCGATCCATGCTGTCGAAGGCCGGTTTCGAGGTCCGGGTGGTCGAGGACTTTCCGGCTTTGCTCCAGGCGACGGCCGGGGGCGCGCCGAGCGTGGACGTCATCATAACCGATCTCGGCATGCCGGGAGGTGACGGGCGTGAGGTCGTGCGCCGTCTCGCCGCTGGTGCGGGCTGGCCGCCGGTGATCGTGCTGACGGCCGATCGCCGTCAGGGCTTGCATCAGGAATTGCTGGCCTGCGGCGCCGCCGCCGTTCTGGCCAAGCCTGCCGAACCGCCCGCCCTTCTGGCCGAGGTCTCGCGGCTGGCCGCGGCGCGGCAGAGGTAGCGCTGCCTTCCGGTTGACGTGGTTTTGCTTGCCCGCGGTACGGCCTGCCCCTAAGGTCGCAACAGCCCGGTGTCACTCTCCTGTCGCAGATTCGTGCTTAAAGACACGCACCTGACATGGATGGGAATTGGACGATGACCGTGGAGATCGCTGAACCGAATGTGGTGACCGAAACCGTGCTGTCGACGTGCCGTCTTCCTGCCCGCAGACCAGCCGAAGTTCTTGGCCGGATCGGCAGCCTCGAGACGAGGCTGGCGGTGACCAACAGTGAGATCGACGCCGCGCAGGCGGTGCGTTATCGCGTCTTCGTGGAAGAAATGAATGCGCAAATCGCTCCGGACGCCATGCGCCGCCGGCGCGACATCGATGCCTGGGATATGGTTTGCGATCATCTGCTCGTACTCGACACAGCGATCGAGGGCGACAGTGAAGAGCAGATCGTCGGAACCTACCGCCTGCTGCGCCAGGACGTGGCGAAGGGCTCTGGCGGGTTCTATTCGCAGTCGGAATTCGATGTCGACGCGCTGATTGCCCGCCATGCCGACAAGCAGTTCATGGAGCTCGGCCGATCTTGCGTGCTTCCCCAGTATCGTACCAAGCGGACGGTGGAATTGCTCTGGCAGGGCGCCTGGGCCTATGCGCTCAAGCACGGTATCAGCGCCATGTTCGGCTGCGGCTCGTTCTCAGGCGTCGTTCCCGAAGAACATGCCCTTGCCCTTTCCTTTCTGCACCAGAACGCCCGGGTTCGGGGGGAATGGACCGTTAGCGCGCACGAAGACCAGTATCGCACCATGGACCTGATGCCGAGCGAGGCGGTCAATGCCCGCAAGGCGCTGTTCGCCATGCCGCCGCTGATCAAGGGGTATCTGCGGCTGGGCGCGATGATCGGCGACGGTGCCGTCGTCGATCATGCCTTCCGCACCACCGACGTGCTGATCGTCCTGCCGATTGGCAGTATTTCCGGCCGCTACATCAACTATTACGGTGCGGATGCAGGGCGGTTCGCAAGCTGAGGCATCCCCCGCCCGCTCGACCGAGCGAATTTTTCCGCTGCGCCGCTGAACGCTTCGACAATGCAGCCGATCCGGTCGCAATTTCGCGCCGAATTGCGAAAAATCGGCGGCGATAAAGCACCTCCGGCGGTTCCTTCGCCGGAAGTGCTCAAGCGTTGGTTCAGACCCCGGCGTTATAAGCCGCCAGCGCCGCCATGTTGACGATATCCGAGTCCTTTGCGCCCATCGAGACGATCTGGACCGACTTGTCGAGGCCAACGAGCAGCGGGCCGATCACCGTCGAGCCGCCAAGCTCCTGCAGCATTTTCGTCGAGATTGCGGCGGAGTGGAAGGCAGGCATGACCAGCACGTTGCCCGGACCAGAGAGGCGGCAGAACGGGTACTGTTCCATGATCTTGGGGTTCAGCGCCACGTCGGCGGCCATCTCGCCGTCATATTCGAAATCGACACGCCGCTTGTCGAGGATCTTGACCGCTTCGCGGACGCGCTCGGAGCGTTCGCCTGACGGATTGCCGAAGGTCGAATAGGCCAGCATCGCCACGCGCGGCTCGTAGCCGAGCCTGCGGGCGAGGCCTGCTGCTTCCTCGGCGATGTCTGCCAGTTCCTCGGCAGACGGCATGTCGTGCACCGCCGTGTCGGCCACGAGCACGGTGCGCCCGCGGCACAGTGCCAGCGAGGCGCCGATTATGCGATGGCCGGGCTTCGGGTCGATGCAGCGGCGAACGTCTTCCAGCGCAGTCGAATAGTTGCGCGTCAGCCCGGTCACCATCGCATCCGCATCGCCGAGCGCCACCATGCAGGCGGCGAAGTGGTTGCGGTCGTTGTTGATCAGGCGCTGGGCGTCACGGAAGAGGTAGCCCTTGCGCTGGATGCGGGCATACAGATAGTCCGTATAGGCGTCGTTGCGCTTGGAGATCCGCGCGTTCAGAAGCTCGATGCCGGGGCGGTCCAGATCGATGCCGGCGCGCGCGGCGGTCTCGCGCATGCGGTCCTCGCGGCCGACGAGGATGGCGGTGCCGAGCTGCTGGTTGGCATAGGAGACCGCGGCGCGCATCATCTGTTCCTCCTCGCCCTCGGCGAAGACGACGCGCTTGGGATGCCGGCGCACGCGGGCATAGATGTTCTGGAGCGTGGAGGCGATCGGATCGCGCCGCGCCTTCAGCTCGCGCGCATAGGCATCGAGGTCGAGCAGCGGCCGGCGGGCAACGCCCGTCTCCATCGCGGCCTGTGCTACGGCAACGGGGATGGCCGAAATGAGACGCGGGTCGAAGGGGACCGGAATGATGTATTGAGAGCCGAAGCGCGGCCGGTTGCCCTGGTAGGCGGCGGCGACGTCATCCGGCACGTCCTCCTTGGCGAGGTTGGCGAGCGCTTCTGCGGCCGCGATCTTCATGGCGTCGTTGATGGTGGTCGCGCGCACGTCCAGCGCGCCGCGGAAGATATAGGGGAAGCCGAGAACGTTGTTGACCTGGTTGGGGTAGTCGGAACGTCCGGTCGCCACGATCGCGTCGTCGCGGATGCGGGCCACCTCCTCCGGGGTGATTTCCGGGTCCGGGTTGGCCATCGCGAAGATGATCGGCTGCGGCGCCATCGATTGCACCATCTCGCTCGTCAGCGCGCCCTTCGCCGAAAGGCCAAAGAACACGTCGGCACCGTCGAGCGCTTCCTTCAGCGTGCGCCGGTCGGTCTTGACGGCGTGTGCCGACTTCCACTGGTTCATGCCGTCTTCGCGACCCTGGTAGATGACGCCCTTGGTATCGCAGAGGATGACGTTCTCCGGGTTGAAGCCCATTGCCTTGATCAGCTCGATACAGGCGATCGCGGCAGCACCCGCGCCGTTACAGACAAGCTTCGTGGTCTTGAAATCGCGTCCGGTCAGCGTCAGCGCGTTGATCAGCCCGGCTGCGGCAATGATGGCGGTGCCGTGCTGGTCGTCATGGAAGACGGGAATATCCATCAGTTCGCGCAGGCGCTGCTCGATGATGAAACAGTCCGGCGCCTTGATGTCTTCGAGGTTGATGCCGCCGAAAGAAGGGCCGAGATAGCGCACGCAGTTGATGAACTCTTCGACGTTCTCAGTGTCGACCTCGAGGTCGATGCTGTCGACGTCGGCGAAGCGCTTGAACAGAACGGACTTACCTTCCATCACCGGCTTGGAGGCGAGCGCGCCCAGGTTGCCGAGACCGAGGATGGCAGTTCCGTTGGAGATGACGGCAACCATGTTGCCGCGCGAGGTGTAGTCATAGGCGCGCGAGGGGTCGTCGGCGATGGCCTTGACCGGAGCGGCCACACCGGGCGAATAGGCCAGCGAAAGGTCGCGCTGCGTCGCCATCGGCTTCGTCGGCGTGATCTCCAGCTTCCCCGGCCGGCCGCGTGCATGGAAATCCAGCGCCTCCTGATCGGTCACGCTTGCAACAGCCCGTTTTGTCTTGCTGGTTTCCGCCATCGGTCCTTCCCACTCCATTCTGGCCAAGCTCCTGTGGGCATCGCGTCCCGCGCAGTCCCAAGGTGTTGTCTTCTATAGCGAGGCGCGGCTAGGGTGACACCTGTTTTTTTGGGATGAACTATCTTTCCGTGGACGACCAAATCCTGCGCAAAAGCGACATACTGACGACAGCCGAACTTGCCAGCGGGGCAAGCCGCGCATCGGCGACGCCGATGATGGAGCAGTATATCGAAATCAAGGCCAATAATCCGGACAGCTTGCTGTTTTACCGGATGGGCGACTTCTACGAGCTGTTTTTCCAGGATGCGGCGGATGCCTCGCGCGCGCTCGGTATCACGCTGACCAAGCGGGGCCAGCACATGGGGCAGGAGATCCCGATGTGCGGCGTGCCGATCCATGCCGCAGACGACTATCTGCAGAAGCTGATCGCGCTCGGCTTCCGCGTTGCCGTCTGCGAGCAGGTGGAGGATCCGGCAGAGGCCAAGAAGCGCGGTTCGAAATCGGTCGTCCGCCGCGACGTCGTTCGTCTCGTCACCCCGGGCACGCTGACGGAAGAGAAGCTGCTGTCGCCGTCCGACGCCAACTACCTCATGGCGTTGTCGCGCATCCGCGGCGGCGGCGAGCCGGCGCTGGCGCTCGCCTGGATTGACATTTCCACTGGTGTGTTTCGCCTGGCCGAGACGACGCAGCAACGGCTTCTGGCCGACATCCTGCGCATCGAACCGCGCGAACTGATCGTTCCAGATACGCTGTTCCATGATCCCGAGTTCCGGCCGGTGGTCGACGTGCTCGGACGTGTGGTCGTGCCGCAGCCGGCGGTCCTGTTCGACAGTGCAACCGCGGAGGGGCGGATCTCGCGCTATTTCGACGTCGGTACGCTTGATGGATTCGGCACCTTTTCCCGCGCCGAGCTTTCGGCGGCGTCTGCTGCCATCGCCTATGTCGAGAAGACACAGATCGCCGAACGGCCGCCGCTCGGGCCACCGGAGCGCGAAAGCTCTGCCTCCACGCTATTCATCGATCCTGCCACGCGCGCCAATCTCGAGCTGGTTCGCACGCTTTCCGGCGAACGCAGCGGCACGCTGCTCAAAGCGATCGATCGGACCGTGACCAGCGGCGGCGCGCGGCTGCTCGCCGAACGGCTGATGTCGCCGCTGACCGATCCCGACCCGGTGAACGCGCGGCTGGATTCGATTGCGGCACTTTCCGATCGCCCCTCGTTCATGTCCGACCTGCGCGACGCATTGAAGCTTCTGCCGGACATGCCGCGTGCACTCTCCCGGCTGGCGCTTGGCCGTGGCGGCCCGCGCGACCTCGGTGCGCTGCTGCAGGGCATGCGGGCGGCTTCGGCGGTCGGCGGCCTGATGGCGGGCGAGGATCTTTCCGATGAGCTTGAGGGCGCCCAGCGGGACATCGCCGCACTTCCGGTCGCGCTGTTGGAGCGGCTGAGCGGGATGCTTGCCGACGAGTTGCCGCTCTTGAAGCGCGACGGCGGCTTCATCCGCGAGGGCGCCGATGCCGAACTCGACGAGATGCGGGCCCTTCGCGACCAGTCGCGCCGGGTGATTGCGGGCCTGCAACTGCAGTATGCGGAAGAGACCGGCGTCAAGTCACTGAAGATCAAGCACAACAACGTGCTTGGATACTTCATCGAGGTTTCGGCCGGCAATGCCGCAGCACTGACGGAAACGGCCGAGGCGAAGGCGCGCTTCATCCACCGGCAGACGATGGCGGGCGCCATGCGCTTTACCACGACCGTGCTTTCCGAACTGGAGACGAAGATTGCCAACGCGGCCGACCGTGCGCTGTCGATCGAGCATGCGGCTTTCGACGCCCTGGCGGAAGCCGTCGTCGCGCAGGCGGATTCGATCAAGGCGGCGGCGCGGGCCCTGTCGGTCATCGACGTCTCGCAAGGGCTTGCGGTGCTGGCCGAGGAACAGGGCTATTGCCGGCCGGTGGTCGACCGTTCGAAGATGTTCGCCATCGTCGGTGGGCGGCATCCGGTCGTCGAGCAGGCGTTGCGCAAGCAGACCGGCAATGCTTTCGTCGCCAATTCCTGCGACCTTTCCCCCATTGCCGGCAAGGGCGATGGCGCTATCTGGCTGCTGACCGGCCCCAACATGGGCGGTAAATCGACCTTCCTGCGCCAGAATGCATTGATCGCCATCCTCGCCCAGATGGGCAGCTACGTTCCCGCGGAAAGCGCGCATATCGGTATTGTCGATCGGCTTTTCTCGCGCGTGGGCGCCTCGGACGATCTTGCCCGCGGCCGGTCGACCTTCATGGTCGAAATGGTGGAGACGGCGGCGATCCTCAACCAGGCGACCGAGCACTCGCTTGTCATCCTCGACGAGATCGGCCGTGGCACCGCCACCTTCGACGGCCTGTCGATCGCCTGGGCCGCGGTCGAGCATCTGCATGAGGCCAACCGCTGCCGCGGCCTCTTCGCCACCCATTTCCATGAGCTGACGGTACTGTCGGAAAAGCTCGACCGCCTGTCCAATGCCACCATGCGGGTCAAGGAGTGGGACGGCGAGGTGATCTTCCTGCATGAGGTCGGGCCGGGCGCGGCCGATCGCTCCTACGGCATCCAGGTGGCGCGGCTCGCCGGCCTTCCGGCTTCGGTCGTGGCGCGTGCCAAGGACGTGCTGGCCAAGCTCGAGGACGCCGACCGCAAGAACCCGGCAAGTCAGCTGATAGACGACCTGCCGCTGTTCCAGATGGCGGTGCGGCGCGAGGAGACGGCGAAGGCGGCGGGCACCTCGAAGGTGGAGCAAATGCTCACGGGCCTGAGCCCCGACGACATGTCGCCGCGCGAGGCGCTTGAAGCGCTCTATGCGCTGAAGAAGGAAGCGGCCGGTCGATAACACGTGACTGTCGCTTGTGGCCAAAAAGGGCTATAGCGCTTCAGCACCGGCGGGTGACGAAGGACAGAAGGGCAGCAGGCGGTCGCAATTTTATGGACAGCAAAGTAACGGTTCCGGCCCATTCCGGCCTGCTCGACGTCGCAACACTCCGGGCACGATGCGAATTCATCGCCAGCGCGCATGCCGAATATCGCGACCGCATGCGGTCAGCCCTTCTTGCCGAACTCAAGAGCGCCTACCAGCAGGGTCGGGAACAGGCCCGCGAGCTTCTGTTTTCCGACGGCAGCGGCCTTGCCTGTGCCGCACGGCTGTCCTGGCTACAGGACAAGATCATCACCGTGCTGCACGATTTCGCGCTCAATCACGTCTTCAGCGCCGCAATGGCGCCGGAGGCCGCCCGCATTACCGTGACCGCCGTCGGCGGCTACGGTCGCGGCACGCTGGCGCCGGGGTCGGATATCGACCTTCTCTTCCTGCTGCCGGCGAGGCCTCAGCCGTGGAGCGAGCCGGCGATCGAGTTCATGCTCTACGTGTTGTGGGACATGGGATTCAAGGTCGGCCATGCTACCCGCAACATCGAGGAATGCATCACGCTCTCCAAGGGCGACATGACGATCCGCACCGCAATCCTGGAGGCGCGCTACCTGTGCGGTTCGCACCTCCTCTTCGATGAGCTGGCCGTGCGCTTCGAGCGCGAGATCATGCGCGGTACCGGTCCGGAATTCATCGCCGCCAAGCTTGCCGAACGCGACGAGCGCCATCGCAAGGCCGGCGATACGCGCTATCTGGTCGAGCCGAATGTCAAGGAAGGCAAGGGCGGCCTTCGCGACCTGCACACCCTGTTCTGGATCGCCAAATACTACTATCGGATCCGCGACCCCGAGGACCTGATAAAGCTCGGCGTCCTTTCCCGCCACGAATTCAAGCTGTTCCAGAAGGCGGACGATTTCCTCTGGGCCGTTCGCTGCCACCTGCATTTCCTCACCGGTAAGGCGGAAGAACGCCTCTCCTTCGACGTCCAGTCCGAGATCGCGGCCTGCCTGGGCTACCAGCCGCATCCCGGCCTTTCGGCCGTCGAGCGCTTCATGAAGCACTACTTCCTCGTGGCAAAGGACGTGGGCGACCTGACGCGCATCTTCTGCGCCGCTCTGGAGGACCAGCAGGCAAAGGAAGCGCCGGGCTTCACCGCAGCGATCAGCCGCTTCACCCGGCGCAGCCGCAAGATCGCCGGCACGCTGGATTTCGTCGAGGATCGCGGGCGGATCACGATCGCCAATACCGATGTGTTCAAGCGCGATCCGGTCAACCTGATCCGGCTGTTCCATATCGCCGACATCAACGAACTGGAGTTTCATCCCGACGCACTGAAGCTCGTCACGCGCTCCCTGCGGCTGATCAACAACGCGCTCAGGGAAAACGACGAGGCGAACCGGCTTTTCCTGTCCATCCTCACCTCGCCCCGCGATCCGGCGCTGATCCTGCGGCGGATGAACGAGGCGGGCGTTCTGGGGCGCTTCATCCCCGATTTCGGCAAGATCGTCGCGATGATGCAGTTCAACATGTATCATCACTATACGGTCGACGAGCACCTCATCCGCTCCGTCGGCGTGCTGGCGGCGATTGACCAGGGCCGCGAGACGGAGCTGCATCCGCTGGCCGGCCAGATCATGCCGGCGATCGAGGACCGCGTGCCGCTGTATGTGGCGGTGCTGTTGCATGACGTGGCCAAGGGCCGGCCGGAGGACCATTCCGTTGCCGGCGCCCGTGTCGCGCGCAAGCTGTGCCAGCGCTTCGGCCTGACGCCGAAGCAGACGGAGCTGGTCGTCTGGCTGATCGAGGAACATCTGGTCATGTCGCTGGTAGCGCAGACGCGCGACCTGAATGACCGCAAGACGATCGTCGACTTCGCCGAGAAGGTGCGGTCGATGGAGCGGCTGAAGATGCTGCTCGTCTTGACGGTCTGCGATATCCGCGCAGTCGGCCCGGGCGTGTGGAACGGCTGGAAAGGTCAGTTGCTGCGTACGCTCTACTATGAGACAGAGCTTCTGCTGTCCGGCGGCTTTTCGGAAGTGTCGCGCAAGGAGCGCGCCAAGGCTGCTCGTGAAAGGCTTTACGAGGCCCTCTCCGACTGGAGCCAGAAGGACCGCAAGGCCTATAGCCGCTTGCACTACGACCCTTACCTGCTCACCGTCTCGATCGAGGACCAGGTGCGGCATGCGGGCTTCATCCGCGACGCCGACAAGGCTCGGCAGGCCCTTGCGACGATGGTGCGCACGGACTCCTTCCACGCCATCACAGAGATCACCGTGCTGTCGCCGGACCATCCGCGACTTCTGACGGTGATCGCCGGCGCCTGTGCCGCAGCCGGCGCCAATATCGTCGATGCGCAGATCTTTACGACGTCCGACGGGCGCGCGCTGGATACGATCCTGGTCAATCGCGAGTTTCCCAACGACGCCGACGAGATGCGCCGCGCTGCCAACATCGGCAAGATGATCGAGGACGTGCTGTCGGGTCGCAAGCGCTTGCCGGAGGTCATTGCCAACCGCACGCGCGGCCGCAAGCGTTCGAAGACCTTCACCGTGCCGCCCGCGGTCACGATCTCCAACGCTCTGTCGAACAAGTTCACCGTCATCGAGATCGAGTGCCTGGACCGCCCGGGCCTGCTTTCCGAAGTAACGGCGGTGCTGTCCGACCTTTCGCTGGACATCGCCTCCGCCCACATCACAACCTTCGGCGAGAAGGTGATCGATACGTTCTACGTCAACGACCTTCTCGGCCACAAAATCACCAATGAGAACCGGCAGGGCAACATCGTTGCGCGGTTGAAGGCCGTCATGGCCGAAGAGGCGGATGAAGCGCGCGATCGGATGCCGCCGGGCATGGTCGCGCCCTTGGGCGCGCAATCAGGGATACGGACCAGGGAATGAGCCTCGTCAGGAAATTCGCCACCGTCGGCGGCGCAACGCTTGGCAGCCGCGTGCTGGGTTTCGCGCGCGAGACGTTGATGGCCGCCGCCCTCGGCACGGGCCCGATGGCCGATGCCTTCTATGCGGCCTTCCGTTTCCCGAATCTCTTTCGCAGGCTCTTTGCCGAAGGCGCCTTCAACGCGGCCTTCGTGCCGCTGTTCGCCAAGGAGATCGAGGCGGGCGGCACCGACGGCGCCAAGCGCTTTTCCGAAGAAGTCTTCGGTGTCCTCTTCACCGTCCTGATGATCATCACCATCGCCATGGAACTGGCGATGCCGCTGCTCGTCTCCTGGATCATCGCACCGGGCTTCGTCGGCGATCCGGAAAAGTTCGACGTGACGGTCGAGCTTGCCATCATCATGTTTCCATACCTGATGTGCATGTCGCTGACGGCGATGCTGTCGGGCATGCTCAATTCGCTGCATCACTATTTCGCCGCCGCAGTCGCGCCCATCTTTCTTAACCTGGTGCTGATCGGCGCCCTCGGACTGGCCCTCTATTCCGGCGCCTCGCCGCTGGAAACGGCGCGCTATCTCTCCTGGGGCGTGCTTGCCGCGGGCGTCTTGCAGATGGCGGTTCTCTATGCCGGGGTGCTGCATGCGGGCATGCGCATCGGCTTTCGCTGGCCGCGGATAACGCCGAACGTGAAGCGCCTGCTCTGGCTGGCGCTGCCGGCGGCCGTGACCGGCGGCATCACGCAGATCAACCAGATCATCGGCCAGATGATCGCCTCCACCAAGGACGGCGCGATCTCCGTCCTCCAGTATGCCGACCGGGTCTACCAGTTGCCGCTCGGCGTCGTCGGCATCGCCGTCGGCGTCGTGCTCCTGCCGGAACTGGCGCGCGCGCTGAAGGCCGGGCATGACAAGGAGGCGGCCAACCTGCAGAACCGCTCGATGGAATTCGTGCTGTTCCTGACGCTGCCGGCCGCAGGCGCGCTGTGGGTGATATCCGACGAGATCGTGCGCGTCCTCTATGAACGCGGGGCGTTTTCGCCGGAGACGACTTCCGTCGTCGCCGGCACGCTCGCCATCTACGGCCTCGGCCTGCCGGGCTTCGTGATGATCAAGGCGCTCAATCCGGGTTTCTTCGCGCGCGAGGACACCAAGACGCCGATGCGCATCACCATGTGCTCGGTGGCGGTCAACTGCGTCCTCGCCGTTTCGCTGTTCCCCTTCTTTCACGAGCGCGGCATCGCGACGGCGGAGGCGACGTCGGGATGGCTGACGGCGATCTTCCTGTTTGTGACGCTGGTGCGCCGGGGGCACTGGCCGCTGGACAAGGCGCTGGCCTGGCGCATCGCCCGGCTCCTGATCGCAACGCTCGTCATGGCCGTCAGCCTGAACTATGCCGCCGATGCCCTGGCAGCCCGGCTCGCGCCGACGGCGTCGCTCCTGGAGCAGGTGGCAGCGCTCGGCGCATTGGTGACGTTGGCCATGGTGATCTACTTCGGCGTCGCCTTTCTTATCGGCGGTGCCGACATCGGCCTGATCCGCCGCAACGTCAAGCGCAAGGCCAAGCCCGCATCGGAGAGCGGAGAGTGACCCGCAGGATCGCACTGGTGACGCTCGTCGTGCCCGACTATGACCGGGCAATCGCCTTCTATTGCGGCGCGCTCCGCTTCGACCTCGTCGAGGATACGCAGCTTCCCGACGGCAAACGCTGGGTGGTCGTGCGTCCGAATGGCGGCGCGGGTTCGGGCCTGCTTCTGGCCCAGGCGTCCGGCGAACGGCAGGAGGCGGCCATCGGCAACCAGGCCGGCGGCCGGGTCGGCTTCTTCCTGCATACGGACGACTTCGAACGCGATTTTGCCTCCTTCGTCGCCGCCGGCGTCCGTTTCCTAGAACAGCCGAGGACCGAGGCCTATGGCAAGGTCGCCGTGTTCGAGGACGTTTTCGGCAACACATGGGACCTGTTGCAGCCTGCGGGCTGACCCGCGCTCAGCGCATCGCAACGACTTTCGCCTTTGCCTGGTGCAGGCGCGCAAGGCCCCGTCCGCGGCCGCTGCAATAGTTCCACCGCCGCTTCGGCCCCACGTCGACGTGGACGATGCCGTTGCAATAGGTGCCGATACCGCCGATGCCCGGAGCCGTCTTCGCCGCAGCGACGATCCGGCTCACCGAGATGCCCGGCACCCTGATGTCGGCTGCCATGCATTTGCGATGGTACGAGCCGCGGCGACCGCCTGAGCGATGCCCGGACGTGACGAGCGGGCGCCGTCCGGTCTGGGCGGCGATGTGTGCGAGGACCGCGTGCAGCCGGCCCGGGAAGCAGCCGTCTCGTACCCTGGGCGTCTGCGTTGCATAGGCCAGCGTGATCCGCGCCTTGTCCTTCTTGAAATTCAGCTTCTTTTCGTCTTCGGCTTGCGCATCATCGATCGTCACGAGCGTCGAGAGTGCGAACAGGCCAGCCAGCAGCATGGAGCATGCTTTCCGCATGATACCTCTCCCTGATCGGACCGGTCAGCAATGCTGATCGGGTAGCCACCACCCCCGCCAGAGAACTGAAATCCTAAAATAGGCTTTTGTGAGGATATTATTGCTAATATTAGATACCGCTTATGGGGTATCCGCGCCTCGCCGGAACTTGTCGCCATTTTATCCGCCGGTGCTGCCCGTGCCGGCGGGGAATTCCGGCCCTTGATTGTGCCGTGGCCCGCGTGCATAAGCGCCGGCGTGAACCAGTTGCAGCGACCGCTGCTTGGGCCCTCCACCAGCCTCACGAGGACATCATGACCGCGTTCAAGCCGCTCGTCTTTTCCGGCGTCCAGCCGACGGGCAACCTCCATCTCGGAAACTATCTCGGCGCCATCCGCAAGTTCGTGACCCTGCAGGAAAGCAACGATTGCATCTACTGCGTCGTGGACCTGCATTCGATCACCGCGCAGCTCGTTCACGAGGACCTGATCGGTCAGATCCGCTCGATCGCCGCCGCCTTCATCGCCTCCGGCATCGATCCTGAAAAGCACATAGTTTTCAACCAGTCGGCGGTGCCGCAGCATGCGGAGCTGGCCTGGGTATTCAATTGCGTCGCCCGCATCGGCTGGATGAACCGCATGACCCAGTTCAAGGACAAGGCCGGCAAGGACCGCGAGAACGCCTCGCTCGGTCTGCTGGCCTATCCGAGCCTGATGGCCGCGGACATCCTCGTCTACCGCGCCACCCATGTCCCGGTCGGCGACGACCAGAAGCAGCATCTGGAGCTCGCCCGCGACATCGCCATGAAGTTCAATCTCGACTTCAAGGAGAAGATCCGTGCCACCGGCACCGGCGTCGACATCGTCGTCGGCGAGGAGCCGGTGCATGCCTATTTCCCGATGGTCGAGCCGATGATCGAGGGGCCGGCGCCGCGCGTCATGTCCCTGCGCGACGGCACCAAGAAAATGTCGAAGTCCGACCCGTCCGATCTGTCCCGCATCAATCTGATGGACGATGCCGAGGCAATCTCGAAGAAGATCCGCAAGGCCAAGACCGATCCGGATGCGCTACCGAGCGAGACCGAAGGTCTCAAGGGTCGGCCGGAAGCCGACAATCTCGTCGGAATCTACGCCGCACTTGCCGACACCTCCAAGGCCAACGTTCTGGCGCAGTTCGGCGGTCAGCAGTTCTCCGCCTTCAAGCCAGCCCTCATCGATCTGGCCGTCAGCGTGCTCTCGCCGGTCACGACGGAGATGCGCCGCCTGATGGACGATACCGCCCATATCGACGCGATCCTGCGCAAGGGCGGCGAACGGGCACGCGCGCGCGCTGAAAAGACCATGGCCGAGGTCGCAGACATCATCGGCTTCCTTCGGTAGGGGCGGCCGGTCGCCGGTGCGCGTCGGCCGTCATTGAGCTTGATCGTCCGCCGACAGGAGGACGATCAAGCTCAATGACGGCCGCGCAGGCGGACGTGATCCGTCGCGACATTCGCCCTGACCAATTCCCATTGCCGGGATTTGGTATAAGCTGTGGCGGAAGCATGGCGAAAGCGAGTGAGTAATGGTATCGACACGACTGTCACGTCTGGAAGGGCATCGCCGCAAGTTCCTGGCGATCGTTGACGAGACGCCCGAATGCCAGCGTGCCACTCACTATGCCGCGGCGCGCGCGAAGAATTCGAATGGCGGCGTGGTGCTGCTCTACATCATCCCCGCCGGCGATTTCCGCGAATGGCTCGGGGTCGAGGAGATCATGCGCGCGGAGGCGCGCGAGGAAGCGGAAGCCGTCGTCGCCAAGGCCGCGCAGAGCATACGGGAATCGCTCGGCATCGAGCCCGAGATCGTGATCCGGGAGGGCATCGCGTCCGAGCAGATCAATGCGCAGATCGAGGATGACCGGGACATTGCGATCCTGGTGCTGGCGGCCGGTTCGGCGAAGGAGGGGCCTGGACCGCTCGTCTCTTCGATCGGCGGGCGGGGGGCGGCCTTTCCAATTCCCGTAACCGTCATCCCGGAAAACCTCAGCGACGAGGAGATCGACGCGCTGAGCTGAAGGTATCGCGCAGCGCCGCTTCATTATCCTGCAGCGGCGGCTTGATGCGGGAGCCGGAAATGCCTATTTTCTTTTGAATAGTTCTAAACAGTTGGCCGCGGAGCCTTGAACCCGACGGCACGGAGAGAGACCATGTTCATTCAGACGGAAACGACGCCGAACCCGGCAACCCTGAAGTTCCTGCCCGGAAAGATCGTGCTGGAAGAGGGCACGGCGGAGTTCCGTGACGCCACCGAAGCACAGGCCGCTTCTCCGCTGGCCGCACGACTTTTTGCCGTTCCCGGCGTGACCGGCGTCTTCTTCGGTTACGATTTCATCACGGTGACGAAGGACAATGCCGACTGGCAGCACCTCAAGCCGGCGATCCTCGGCAACATCATGGAGCACTTCATGTCCGGCCAGCCGATCATGGCGGGTGGCGCGCTTGGCGGCGATGAGAGCGAGGACGGCGAGTTCTACGATGAGGGCGACGAAGCGATCGTTGCAACGATCAAGGAACTGTTGGCGACCCGCGTTCGTCCTGCCGTCGCCCAGGATGGCGGCGACATCACCTTCAAGGGCTACCGCGACGGCCGTGTCTATCTCAACATGAAGGGCGCCTGCTCCGGCTGCCCGTCCTCCACCGCCACGCTGAAGCACGGCGTGCAGAACCTGCTGCGCCATTTCGTACCGGAAGTTCAGGAAGTTGAAGCCGTCATGTGAAGACCGGCACCCTTTATGCGGGTGCCCAAGATGATCCTGCTGGCCATCGATACGTCCGGCAGCGGCTGCTACGCGGCCATCCATGACACTGCAGGCGAGGTCACGCTCGGCAAGGCTGGCGAGGATATCGGCCGCGGCCATGCCGAGCGCTTGATGGACTTCGTCGACGAGGCCCTGGCCAATGCTGGGATCGAGTTGGGCGCCGTCGATCGTGTTGCCGTTACCGTTGGTCCGGGCTCGTTCACGGGTATCCGCGTCGGCGTCGCTGCCGCGCGCGGGTTGTCGCTCGCGCTCGGCGTCCCCTCGGTCGGTATCTCGACTTTGGCGGCGATTGCTGCCGGATACAGGCAGGGCCACCCGGGCACTCCCGTCTTCGTGGCTGTGGATGCAAAACGCGGCGAGGCTTACTGCCAGGCGTTTTCCGCGGCCGGCGCGCCGATCGGCGAGGCGGCCGTTCTGTCGCTGGACGACGCGAAGGCCGCAGCCGTTGCGGCCGGCGGCGCGATCGTCGGCTCGGCCTCGACCCTTCTCGGAGGGGGCGATGAGGGCGAAGCAACCGCTGCCGTCGCCATCGAGATGGTGGCACGGCTGGGCGCGCTAGCCGATCCCCGGGCCGACAGGCCGAAACCTCTTTACCTGCGCGGCCCGGACGCGAAGCCCCAGGCCGGATTTGCCATTACGAGGGCCTGAATTCCGTGTCGTTGACCGATTTCTTCATCCGCAAGCCCGAGTTCGAGATCTTCCCGATCGAATCGGGGGATCGCGGTGTTCTGGCAGGTCTGCACAAGGCACGGTTCGCGCGCGCCTGGAGTGACGGCGAGTTTCACGCGCTGTTGTCGCAGGACACCGTCTTTGGCTTCGTGGCCTGGCAAATGAACGCGTCGGGGCGGCCCGCCGGCGGTTTCGTGCTGGCGCGTGCGGCAGCGGGCGAGGCCGAAATCCTCACCATTGGCGTCGATTCGCGCTTCGAGCGATCCGGACTTGGCTGGCGTCTGATGCAGGCGGCCTTGCGCGAGGCCCGCATGCGTGGCGCGGACGAGATTTTCCTGGAAGTTGACCAGGGCAATCTTGCAGCGCTTCGGCTTTACGAAAAGCTCGGCTTTGCCAAGGTGGGCGAGCGCAAGGCCTACTATGAGACTGTCGGCGGACGGTCCACGGCGCTTGTCATGCGGCGCGATCTTCGCTAGTCCCGGTGCATGGGATACGCATCGGTGCGTTCCCACGCATGCGAGACAAGGGAGCCGGCGCGAAATGGGGCAGGTCGAAAAAACGCTGGAAGAGCTTTGCGTCGAGCGCGGCATGCGCATGACCGAGCAGCGCCGCGTGATCGCCCGCGTGCTGGAGAGTTCCGCCGACCATCCGGATGTCGAGGAGCTGTACCGTCGCTCCGCCGAGGTCGATCCGCGCATCTCCATTTCGACGGTCTATCGCACGGTGAAGCTGTTCGAGGACGTCGGGATTATCGAGCGCCACGATTTCCGCGATGGCCGCTCGCGGTACGAAACAGTCCCGGAAGAGCATCACGATCACCTGATCGACCTGAAAAGCGGCACGGTGATCGAATTCCACTCGCCCGAAATCGAAGCGTTGCAGGAGAAGATCGCCCGCGAACACGGGTTCAAGCTCGTCGATCACAGGCTCGAGCTCTATGGCATTCCGCTGAAGAAGGAAGACGAGTAGGTCGGCCGTCCGACGGCCGCCTGCTCGCAGGTTCCGCTTGATAGCCAAGGTCCGCGTCGCGATCGTGCTGCTCGGTCTGGCGGGGGTCACGCTGGTCCTGTTGCCGGCGCAGCTGGTCGGCCTATGCCTTGACTTGAAGCTTCGCCGCCGCATCCCGCGGCTCTGGCATCGCGCCGCCTGTCGCCTCCTCGGCCTGAAGGTGCGCGTGCACGGCACGCTGGAAAAGCGCCGGCCGCTGATGCTGGCGGTCAATCACGCGTCCTGGAAGGACATTCTTGTGCTCGGCTCGGTCGCCGACGTCGTCTACATCGCGAAATCCGAGGTGCGGGACTGGCCGGTCTTTGGCATCCTCGCCCGCCTGCAGGCGACGATATTCGTCGAGCGCGAGGAGAAGCGGAAGACGGGCGAGCAAGTGGGGGAGATCGCGACGCGGATGGCCGCCGGCGAGATCGTCGTGCTCTTTCCGGAGGGGACGACCTCGGATGGCAACAGGCTGCTACAGGTCAAGACCTCGCTTTTTGGTGCCGCTGCGAGTGCGGCAGCACAGGTGCCGGGCGGGATCGTTCACGTGCAGCCCGTCTCCATTGCCTATACCGGCATCCACGGCATGCCGATGGGGCGTTACCACCGGCCGATTGCCGCATGGCCCGGCGACATCGAGATGCTGCCGCACCTGCTTGGCATCCTTCGCGAAGGCGCCTTCGAGGTTGATGTCGATTTCGGCGAGATGATCCCCTACGATGTGGGCGGCAACCGCAAGGCGCTGAGCCGCGAGGTCGAGACGCGCATTCGCACGATGCTGGGCGACCGCCTGCGCGGGCGAAGGATAGATTGAGGGCACGGGGCTTCATTCCCGGGCCGTTTTCCACTAAAGAGCCGGCATGAGCGAACAGATTTCCACAAGCGAGACGTCAGGTCAGGCCGCTGCGGATGCGCGCAACACCCGCAAGGTGTTCGTGAAGACCTATGGCTGTCAGATGAACGTCTATGACAGCGAGCGCATGACCGACGCGCTGTCGAAGGACGGGTACGAGGCGACCACCACTCTGGAAGACGCTGACCTCGTGCTCCTCAACACCTGTCATATCCGTGAGAAGGCGGCGGAGAAGGTCTATTCCGAGCTTGGTCGCCTGCGCGACATGAAGAAGGCGCGGGCCAAGGACGGGCGCGAGTTCGTCATCGGCGTCACCGGCTGCGTCGCCCAGGCGGAAGGCAGCGAAATCCTTCGCCGGGCCCCGGCGGTGGACCTCGTGATCGGACCGCAGACCTATCACCGCCTTCCCGACGCGCTGAAGCGCGCCAAGGCCGGCGAGCGCGTGGTCGACACCGATTATGCGATCGAGGACAAGTTCGAGCACCTTCCCGCACCGAAGAAGGCGCAGACCCGCGCCCGCGGCGTCGCGGCGTTCCTGACGGTGCAGGAGGGTTGCGACAAATTCTGCACCTTCTGCGTGGTGCCCTACACCCGCGGGTCCGAAGTCTCCCGGCCGCTGGCTCAGATCGTGGCCGAGGCCGAGCGTCTGGTCGACGCCGGCGTGCGCGAGATCACGCTGCTTGGTCAGAACGTGAATGCCTGGCACGGCGATGGCGCCGACGGCAGGGCGTTGGGGCTCGGCGCGCTGCTCGCCCGGCTTTCGCAGATCGAGGGTTTGGCGCGCATCCGCTACACCACCAGCCATCCGCGCGACATGGACGAGGCGCTGATTGCCGCTCATCGCGACCTGCCTAAGCTGATGCCCTATCTGCACCTGCCGGTGCAGTCCGGCTCCGACCGCATTCTGAAAGCGATGAACCGGCGCCATACGGCCGCCGAATATGTCGCCCTGATCGAACGCATCCGCGCCGTGCAGCCCGATCTCGCCATCTCGGGGGACTTCATCGTCGGCTTCCCCGGCGAGACCGATCAGGATTTCGAGGACACGATGGAACTCGTGCGCAAGGTCGGCTATGCGCAGGCCTTTTCCTTCAAATACTCCATCCGGCCGGGCACGCCCGGCGCGGAGATGGACGGACACGTCCCGGAAGGTGTAAAGTCCGAGCGCCTTGAAAGGCTGCAGGCGCTGCTTTTCGAACAGCAGACGGCTTTCGCTGCAGGGTGTGTTGGCAAGGAGATCGAACTTCTGCTGGAAAAGCCGGGCCGCATGCCCGGTCAGTTGGTCGGACGATCTCCCTGGCTGCACCCTGTTAATGTTGATGCAAACGGCTCCGAAATCGGTGACATTATAAGAGTGCGAATCACCGGTGCCGGCCCGAACAGCCTTTTCGCCGAGGCGATTGGTTGACGGGCGGCCAGCAAGGGAGCGTTGCCGCTTGAACGGACACGAATTGATGACGACATCGCCGCGCCAGTCGAAACCACCTGCGACAGACGCAAATCACTTCGTGCTCACCTTCGAAAACAACCGATACGCCAGCGAGCTGTTCGGCCAGTTCGACCAGAACCTGAAGCTTCTGGAGCAGCGGCTGCAGATCGATGCCCGCCCGCGCGGAAATTCAGTGGCGATCACCGGCGACGTGGTGGCCACCAACCAGGCCCGCCGCGCGCTCGACTATCTCTACGGCCGTCTGCAAAGCGGCGGTTCGGTGGAGCTTTCCGACGTCGAGGGCGCGATCCGCATGGCCGTTGCCGCCGACGACCAGCTCCTGCTGCCGACCATGGAGCGCAAGGCCAAGCTGACCATGGCGCAGATCTCCACCCGCAAGAAGACGATTGCCGCGCGCACGCCGATGCAGGATGCCTACATCCGCGCGCTGGAGCGCTCCGAACTCGTTTTCGGCGTGGGGCCCGCCGGCACCGGCAAGACCTACCTCGCCGTCGCCTATGCCGCCCAGCTCCTGGAGCGCGGCGCGGTCGACCGCATCGTGCTGTCGCGGCCCGCCGTCGAGGCCGGCGAGCGGCTCGGCTTCCTGCCCGGCGACATGAAGGAGAAGGTGGATCCCTATCTGCGGCCGCTCTACGATGCGCTGTACGACATGATGCCGGGCGACAAGGTCGAGCGCGCGATTACCGCCGGCGTCATCGAGATTGCCCCGCTCGCCTTCATGCGCGGCCGGACGCTCGCGAACGCTGCCGTTATCCTCGACGAGGCCCAGAACACGACATCGATGCAGATGAAGATGTTTTTGACACGTCTTGGTGAGAACGGCCGCATGATCGTGACCGGCGACCCGAGCCAGATCGACCTGCCGCGGGGCATGAAGTCCGGCCTCGTGGAGGCGCTGCAGATTCTGCGCGGTGTCGAGGGCGTGTCGGTGGTGCGCTTCAAGGATGCCGACGTCGTGCGCCACCCGATGGTGGCCCGCATTGTCCGCGCCTACGAATCCCAGACCGCCGTGCAGGACGAAAGCGAGCACATGGACCGCTGAGGCGGTCCATTGTCAACCGAGCGATGACCGAAATCGAAATCCAGATCAGCGTCGAGGAAGGCCCCTGGCCCGACGAAGAGGCGCTTCTTTCCCTGAGCGAACGCGTCATTGGAACCGCGGCGCGACATCTCGTGCGCGAACAGGGCCAGCCTTTTCCGGCAGCCCCGCCAGAGCTGTCGCTGGTCTTCACCGACGATTCCTCGATCCGCGCCATCAACGCGGAATGGCGTGGACAGGACAAGCCCACCAATGTGCTGTCCTTTCCGGCCTTTCCGGTCGAACCTGGCGACATGCCCGGCCCGATGCTCGGCGATATCATCATGGCGCACGAGACGCTGGCGCGCGAAGCAGTCGAATTGGGCAAGCCGTTCGACGATCACCTGACGCATCTTTTGGTGCATGGATTTCTGCACCTCTTCGGTTATGATCATATGGAAACCGACGAGGCCGAAGAAATGGAGGGGCTGGAGACTCGCATTTTGAGCGAGCTTGGCCTATCTGACCCCTACGGGGATGACCCGGTTTGACAGTTTGGAACGATGAGCGATTTTAAATCACAGCCGCTTTCGGCTGAAGCGAATGAGGCTGATGCCTCGGAACAGGACGACGGGGGCAGTACGCCCAGGCCGGAGCCGCATGCGAATCCGGCAAGGAATCTCTGGTCGCGCGCGATGCGCTTCTTCAGAAGCCCCGACGCTACAAGCCTCCGCCATGATCTTGCCGAGGCGCTGAAGACCTCCGACCCCGAAGGCGATGCCGCCTTCTCGCCCGAAGAACGGGCGATGCTGCACAACATCCTCCGTTTTCGCGAGGTGCGGGTAGAGGACGTCATGGTGCCGCGCGCCGACATCGAGGCCGTTGAGCAGGACGTCACCATCGGCGAACTGATGATGATCTTCGAGGAATCGGGGCATTCGCGAATGCCTGTCTATTACGACAGCCTCGATGATCCCCGCGGCATGGTGCATATCCGCGATCTCCTGGCCTACGTGACCAAGCAGGCGCGCAACAAGCGACGCAATGGGGCAAAGGCGGCAAGCGTTTCTCCGTCCGCCAAGGCGGGCGATAAGCCGATCAAGGCGCCGAAGGCGGAATTCGACCTCGCGCGCGTCGATCTCGGAAAGACGGTGGCGGAGGCGGGTATCATCCGGCCGGTCCTCTTCGTTCCCCCATCGATGCTCGCCTCCGACCTGATGGGGCGCATGCAGGCGGCCCGCACGCAGATGGCGCTTGTGATCGACGAGTATGGCGGCACCGACGGCCTTGCCTCGCTTGAGGACATCGTCGAGATGGTCGTCGGCAACATCGAGGACGAGCACGACGACGACCAGGCGATGATCACGCGCGTTTCAGACGACGTGTTCATTGCCGATGCGCGCGCCGAGCTGGAAGAGATCGCCGGCACGATCGGCAGTGACTTCGACGTCCGCGAGCAGCTCGAGGACGTCGACACGCTGGGTGGGCTGATCTTCGGCTCGCTTGGCCGCATTCCTGTGCGCGGCGAGGTCGTCCAAGCCCTGCCGGGCTTCGAATTTCATGTGCTCGATGCCGATCCCAGGCGCGTCAAGCGGGTGCGCATCACTCGCAAGCGCCCCTCCGCGCCGCGACGTCGTCCGCAAAAGGCGGAGGGCGAGGCTCCTCCGGCGGCGCAGTACCCGATTCTGACCGAGAACGACGAGACGAAGGGAAACGCCTGAGCGCCTCTCCCATGGCGGCGGCCGCGCCGGACTACATCCAGCCTGACATCGATGGGCATCGCGCTCCAATACATGTTTCTGCTGCGGTCGTGCCGCTCCCCGTTTGGCTGGGCGTGGTGATCCCTCGCGCCAAAGGTATGCAGGACGGTGCTTTATCGTCTCCGTGCTTGCCCACTTGCCAGTCTTCCTACGCCGCGCGACAAGCGGTGCGAGTTTTGGAAGATGTTCCGCGCTGATTCGCGGTCGAGTTCGAGAGGGACGGAATGGGGCGACTGGCAGGCAGGGTGATGCTTTTGTCCGGCTGGACGCGTGCGCTGACGGCCTTCGTCGCGGGCCTTTTCGGAGTGTTGGCGCTGCAGCCTTACGGCTTCTTCGCAGCGCTGTTCGTCTCCTTCACGCTCCTGACCTGGCTGATCGACGGCGCAAGCGGGGATCCCGATGCCGGCTTCCTGCGTCGCCTGGCGCCAGCCTTTCGGATTGGGTGGTGTTTCGGTTTCGGCTATTTCGTCGGCAGCCTTTGGTGGCTCGGAAACGCGATGCTGGTCGATGCCGACGAGTATGCCTGGGCGGTGCCGTTGGCCGTGCTCGGCCTCCCTGCCTTCCTGGCGCTGTATTATGGCTTTGCGGCCGCGCTGGCGCGCCTGTTCTGGTCGGATGGCGTCGGGCGGCTGTTCATGCTGGCCGCGGCTTTTGGTATTGCCGAATGGCTTCGCTCGGTCCTGTTTACCGGGTTTCCCTGGAACGCGGTGGCCTATGGGGCCATGCCGATACCGCTGATGATGCAGCCGGTGCGCCCGATCGGCCTGCTCGGCATGAACGTCCTGGCGGTCTTTGTGTTTGCCGCTCCCGCTTTGTTGTGGACGGGGCGCGGCAAGCGGATCGGCCTATCGCTGGCCGCTTTCATCCTTGCATTGCAAGTGGGCTATGGCGTCTACGCTTTGCGGTTCATGCCCGACGCAGCCGACACCGGGGTGACCGTCAGGCTGGTGCAACCGTCGATCGACCAGGCGACGAAATGGGACGATGCCAATCGCACGGCGATTTTCGAGAAGCATCTCGCGCTCAGCGCAGCCCCCCCTTCAGGCGAGAGGCGGCCGGATATCATCGTCTGGCCGGAGACGTCCATACCGTTCATCCTAACCGACAATCCCGATGCGCTCTCGCGCATCGCCGAGCTTCTCGACGACGATCAGGTGCTCATTGCCGGCGCCGTCAGGACGGAAGATGCCGGGGCCGGTCGGGAGCCACGCTACTACAATTCGATCTATGCGATCGACGGTAACGGCCAGATCCTCGGCGCCGCCGACAAGGTCCACCTCGTGCCGTTCGGCGAGTACTTGCCGTTCGAGGACCTGATGAATTCCTGGGGTGTCGCAGCAGTCGCATCGCTTCCAGGCGGCTTTTCGGCTGCGCGCTCGCATGAGGTGCTGAAGCTGCCTTCGGGGAAGTCGCTCTATCCGCTGATCTGCTACGAAGCGATCTTTCCCTACGAGATCGCAGCCGCAGCTTTCTCGACCGATGCGCTTCTGAATGTCACCAACGACGCATGGTTCGGCGACACGCCTGGGCCGAGGCAGCATTTTCACCAGGCGCAGGTCCGCGCGGTAGAGACCGGGTTGCCGCTTATCCGCGCCGCCAATACCGGGATCTCGGCGGTTGTGGACGCGAAGGGTCGTGTCGTATTAGGACTTCCTTATGATGCGAGCGGATTCGTTGATGCAACTATTCCGGGAAAAAGCATTGCGTTTCATGACAATATGTCACAAAACCTAAGGTTTTGGGTGTTAGTTGCAATCTTTTTTGGAGTAGGGGCTATTTCACGCAATGGTTTTATCCGGCGCGCGAATTGACCGAAAACCCCTAAAATTGCATAGTGGCAGTTGCCGGCATCCTTGCCTACTATCAAAGTCCGAAGTATTTCGGTTGCAACGTGACGTTAGTGCTTATGATTGATGCCGGGTAGCAAAAGCCATTGCGCGCGTTAGGACAAAGTAACGATGGAAAACAAGAAGAAGCCGAACCCGATCGACATCCATGTCGGTAGCCGGATCCGCCTTCGCCGAACCATGCTTGGTATGAGCCAGGAAAAATTGGGCGAAAATTTGGGGATCACCTTCCAGCAGATCCAGAAATACGAGAAAGGCACGAACCGCGTCGGCGCAAGCCGCCTGCAGAACATTTCCAGCATACTCAACGTGCCGGTTTCGTTCTTCTTCGAAGATGCCCCGGGCGAGAATGCCACCGGCCAGTCCGGCATGGCGGAAGCGTCCAGCTCAAATTACGTGGTCGATTTTCTCTCCTCGTCCGAGGGGCTGCAGTTGAACCGCGCCTTCGTCAAGATCGCCGATCCGAAGGTCCGCCGCAAGCTGGTGGATCTCGTCAAGGCGCTCGCCGCCGAGGCGGAAGTGGAATAGCCACCTCGCCTTGCGTTGAAAATCTAGCGCAAGAAAGCGGCTCCTTTTGGAGCCGTTTTTCTTTTGTGCGGCGCAAAGGGGAATAATCAGACATAAAGATATGTTTATGTCGTTCTGCGCTTGTTTTTCCGCTCTGAACTGACTAATACGGAAGCGTCTTCATTGAGGGGAATCCCGTATGCGCAGCAATTATCTCTTCACCAGTGAATCCGTGGCCGAGGGACATCCCGACAAGGTCTGCGACCGGATTTCCGACGAGATCGTCGACCTGGTCTATCGTGAGGCCAACAAGACGAATTTCGACCCCTGGACCGTCCGGATTGCCTGCGAAACCCTGGCGACGACCAATCGCGTCGTGATCGCCGGCGAGGTGCGACTGCCGCCGAGCCTGCTTAAGAAGGACAAGGACGGCAACGACGTCATCAACCCCTCCAAGTTCAAGGCCGCCGCCCGCAAGGCGATCCGTGATATCGGCTACGAGCAGAGCGGCTTCCACTGGAAGAGTGCCAAGATCGACGTGCTGCTGCATGCCCAGTCGGCCGATATCGCCCAGGGCGTCGACAGCGCCTCAGACCAGCAGGGTGACGAGGGTGCCGGCGACCAGGGCATCATGTTCGGCTACGCCTGCCGCGAAACGGCCGAGCTGATGCCTGCTCCGATCTATTATTCCCACCGTATCCTCCAGCTCCTCGCCGAGGCACGCAAGAAGGGCGATGGCGATGTCGCCAAGCTCGGCCCCGACGCAAAGAGCCAGGTGACGGTCAAGTACGTCGAGGGCAAGCCGTCCGAGGTCGTATCGATCGTTCTGTCGACCCAGCATCTGGATGACAGCTGGGATTCGGCAAAGGTTCGTCAGGTCGTCGAGCCCTATATCCGCGAAGCCCTGCACGACATCAAGATCGGGACGGACTGCAAATGGTACATCAATCCCACCGGCAAATTCGTCATCGGCGGACCGGATGGTGATGCGGGCCTGACCGGACGCAAGATCATCGTCGACACCTACGGTGGCGCTGCTCCGCATGGCGGAGGTGCTTTCTCCGGCAAGGACACGACCAAGGTCGACCGTTCTGCCGCCTATGCCGCGCGCTACCTCGCCAAGAACGTCGTCGCCACCGGGCTCGCCGATCGGTGCACGATCCAGCTGTCATACGCCATCGGCGTTGCCCAGCCGCTGTCGGTCTATGTCGACCTGCACGGCACCGGCAAGGTGACGGAAGACCAGGTCGAGGCTGCGATCCGCACCGTCATGGATCTGTCGCCCTCCGGCATCCGCCGCCACCTCGACTTGAACAAGCCGATCTACTCCAAGACGGCTGCCTACGGCCACTTCGGCCGCAAGGCGGGGCGCGACGGCTCGTTCTCCTGGGAGAAGCTGGATCTCGTCAAGCCGCTCAAGGACGCATTGAGGGCCGAGACGCTGAAGGCCGCCTGATCGGCCTTTACGGATCGCTTGTGAACACTGTAAAGCGGGTGCCTCCCAGAGACGCCCGCTTTTATCGTGAGAGATGGAGCCAATGACAGAACAGCCGCATCCGACCCGCGCCACCGAAGCCTTCTTCGGCCGCCGCAAGGGAAAGCCGCTGCGCGAGCGGCAGGCGGAAGGCATGGCGACGCTGCTGCCTGCTCTCAAGCTCGAGATCGAAACGCCGGTGCTGCGGCTGTCAGACCTGTTTCCAGAGCCCGTCGAACGGGTGCGGCTGGAGATCGGCTTCGGCGGCGGCGAGCATCTTGTTCACCGCGCGCAGGAGAACCCGGCCACGGGGTTCATCGGCGTGGAACCGTTCGTCAACTCCATGGCGAAGCTGCTGTCGCGCGTGGGCGAACTCGGCTTGAAGAATGTGCGCGTCTACGACGACGATGCGACAGAGGTTCTCGATTGGTTGCCGGAAGCTTCTCTGGACCAGATCGATCTGCTCTATCCCGACCCCTGGCCGAAGCGGAAGCACTGGAAGCGTCGGTTTGTCTCGGCCGTCAATCTCGACCGGTTCGCCCGCGTGCTGAAACCCGGCGGGCATTTCTGCTTCGCGTCCGATATCGACACCTACGTCAACTGGACGCTGCTTCATTGCGCAGACCACCCGGCCTTCGAATGGACGGGCGGGAATGCCTCCGACTGGTTGACGCCCTTTGCCGGCTGGCCAGGCACGCGTTACGAGGCGAAGGCCCGACGCGAGGGGCGCAGTTCGGCCTATCTCACCTTTCGCCGGGTTTGAGCGAGGCCCGGCTCTTCTCCCGAAGCAGGACACGGCAGCGCGCCATGCGCAGCGAATCGAAGGCATTCACGCAAACGCGTTCAGCGGTCTTGCGACTACGACATGCGGTAAATCAAAAGCCCGAAGCCTGAGGCCCGAACTTTGAGCATCGGGGCCTGCTTTAGTGCAGGCTGACGGTGCGCAGTTCGTCTTCGGCTGCCTTGTAGAAGGTGCTGGAGCGGTTGTCGGTCAGAAGGATTGGCGTGCCATCGGCGCCGAAAAGGGCCCACAGATCGAGATTGGGATCGATATCGGGCGCTTCCGGGAAGCATCGCGACACTTCGTCTGCGCGCATCTTGCGGATATAGCCGACTTCGCCTGCGCCGAGATGTGCAAGGTCGGTCTTCGATACTTGGGGGGAGATGGTCTTCAGTCCCATGGCTTGCCTCCTGGCAATGTGCCGGATTGGGTACCGGCCCGCCGGATGCCCGCGGCCATCGTGGCCCGTCGGTGCGTCCGGTAAATCAGTCTGTCGGTGAAGCTCCGGCGGAGGTGCCCGCAGGAACGGCACTTGGCCTAGTCTGGTACGGAAATGTTAATTTTCCTTACCATGCGTTCCGGTTCGGGACGCGCCAGGTCGATGGCGAGGAGACCGTTGCGCAGCTCGGCGCCCAACACGCGCATCCCGTCCGCAAGGACGAACATGCGTTGGAACTGCCGTGCGGCAATGCCTCGGTAGAGGTAGTCTCTTTCGCCGCTGTCGACTTGCCGGCCGCGAACGATGAGCTGGTTCTCCTCCGTCGTGACCTCGAGCTCCTCTTCGGAGAAGCCCGCCACGGCGAGCGTGATCCGCAGCCGGTCGGGAGCGCCGGAAGCGCTGTCGGCGAGAATGCGCTCGATGTTGTAGGGAGGATACCCGTCATTACCCTTGGCAATCCGTTCAAGGGTCTTCTCCATGGCGTCGAAGCCGAGGAGGAGCGGGCTGGCAAAAGGCGTAATGCGGCTCATTGCGTTAGTCCTTGCTTTCAAGCGACTGTGGCGGGACCCGAGTTCGGCATCCCGACAGAAGGCAATATGGGGATTGCCAAACGCACGTGCAAGACGCTTGCAGAGTGCCCCGGGGTAAATATAGTCCCGGTTTCGCCGCCAGAGGCGGCCCAGGAACACGATTCGGAGAAGTGAAGGCCCATGTCGCCGCGAAGAAAGATCATCATAGATACCGACCCGGGCCAGGACGATGCCGCCGCCATCATGCTGGCCTTCGGCAGTGTTGCCGAACTGGATTTGCTCGGCATCACCACTGTGGCCGGAAACGTTCCGCTGAAGCTGACGGCGCGCAATGCGCGCATCCTGTGCGAGCTGTGCGGCCGTCCCGACGTCAAGGTCTTCGCCGGGGCCGACGCGCCATTGCAGCGCCCGCTGGTCACGGCCGAACACGTCCACGGCAAGACCGGCCTGGATGGTCCCGAACTCGACGAGCCGACCATGCCGCTTCAGGAGCAGCATGCCGTCGATTTCCTGGTGGACACGCTTCGCAATGAGCCCGCGGGCGCGGTGACGCTGTGCGCGCTCGGTCCTTTGACCAATGTTGCGCTCGCACTGCAGAAGGCCCCCGAGATCGCCGGCCGCGTCGCCGAGATCGTCATGATGGGCGGCGGCTTCTTCGAGGGCGGCAACATCACGCCGGCTGCCGAATTCAACATCTATGTCGATCCCGAAGCGGCCGATATCGTCTTCAAGTCCGGGATTCCGATCGTGATGATGCCGCTGGACGTCACCCACAAGGTGCTCACGCTTCGCACGCGGGTGGAGAAACTGAAGGCGATCGGCACCCGTCCGGCCAAGGCGCTGGTGGAGATGCTGGAGTTCTTCGAGCGGTTCGACGTCGAAAAATACGGCTCCGACGGTGGTCCGCTGCACGATCCGACCGTGATCGCCTATCTGCTGCGCCCCGAACTTTTCGGCGGACGCAACTGCAACGTCGAAATCGAGACGGCCTCGCCGCTGACGGCCGGCATGACGGTGGTCGACTGGTGGCAGGTCACCGGGCGCCAGCACAATGCGCGGGTCATGCGCGACATTGATGCAGACGGCTTCTTCGAGCTTCTGACGGAGCGCGTGGCTCGGCTTTGAGCTCCAGTACATCCGATACGTGAAATGAAAACGGCGCCCCGAAAGGCGCCGTTTCGTTAGGTGCAGGATGCTTGCGCTCAGAATTCTTCCCACTCGTCCTGCGCCAGTGCGGTGTTGCCGACGACCTGCGGGATCGGCCGGGAAGCGACCGGGCGGGGTGCCGGAGCAGAGGGGGCCATCGTCTGTACAGACCGCTGCGGCTGGGCCGACATCGCGGTCTGACCCGTGCGGAAGCGGGCGACGAGCGACTGCAGCGTTCGTGCCTCTTCGTTCAGCGCGACGCTGGCCGCGGTGGTTTCTTCCACCATCGCCGCGTTCTGCTGCGTCACCTGGTCCATCTGGTTGACGGCCGAGTTGATCTCCTTCAGGCCGACCGCCTGCTCGGAGGCGGACGATGAGATCTGGCGGATAAGACCGTTGATCTGCATCACTTGCTGGGCGATCTTTTCGAGCGCGTTGCCGGCCCGGCCGACGAGATCCACCCCGTCGCGCACCTGCGTCTCGGAGGCATTGATGAGGTTCTTGATCTCCTTGGCCGCATTCGCGGAGCGCTGTGCCAGTTCGCGGACCTCCTGGGCGACGACGGCGAAGCCCTTGCCGGCCTCGCCTGCGCGTGCCGCTTCCACACCGGCATTAAGTGCCAGAAGGTTGGTCTGGAAGGCGATCTCGTCGATCACGCCGATGATGTTGGAGATCTCGCCGGAAGACCGCTCGATGCCCTTCATCGCAGCAATGGCCTTCTGCACCACTTCACCGGACTTGGCCGCGTCGTCACTCGCCGACGAAACCGACTGGGCAGCGACACGGGCATTGTCGGCGCTCGAATTGACCTGCGAGGTCAGTTCGTCCAGGGCTGCGGCAGTCTCCTCGAGGCTTGCCGCCTGCTGCTCGGTGCGGTGGGACAGGTCCGCTGCACCGTTGGAGATCTCGTTGGTGCCGTTGGTGATGCTGTAGACCGAGGTATTGACCGTCCTGATCGTCTCTTCGAGGCTGCCCATCGCCGAATTGAAGTCGCTCTTGAGCTTTGCATATTCGCCGGGGAATTCGCCGGAGAGGCGGTAGGACAGTTCGCCGGAGGAAAGGCGTGCAAGGCCCTCGCCGAGGCGAGAGACGATTTCGCGCTGCAGCGCACTGCTTGCCTGGCGTTCAGCTTCCGAACGGCCACGTTCGGTCTCGGTCATCTGCCGCTGTGCGTCGGCCTCGGCTTCGAGGCGCTTCGTATCGGCAAGCTGATGACGGAACCCTTCGAGCGCCTTGGCGACCTCGCCCGTTTCGTCGCTCCGGTCCTGGCCGGAAACCGGCTCGGCATAGTCGCCCCTGCCCAGGCGCGCCACGTCGCCGACGAGGCCGGCGAGTGGCCGCTGGACGTAGTTGCGGACCGCAAGCCAAAGGCCGAAGAGCACGACGGCAAGCACGATGACGCCGCCCGCGATCATCATGTAGGTCTGGTCCCGCACCGGGGCGCCAATGACCGAACGCGGCACATCGACGAGGACGACCCACGTTGCGTTCACGTCGGGCAAGGCGACCGGATAGACGATGCGGTCGAATGGCTCGTTGTCGTCGAAGCTCAGGTCGGCGATGAAGCCGGGCTTGTTCGAAGCGATGGCTTCCTTGACGGTCTCCAGACCGGCGCCTTCATAGTCCTGCATCGCAAGTTCGGGGCGCGGTGGTACCAGCCACTTGCCCGTCTGCGTCAGGAGAAGAACGCGACCCGATCCGAAGGGCTTCATCTGGGCGACGCGCTCGGCGAGCGTCGAAAGCTTGACGTCGGCGCCGGCAACGCCAATCAGCTTGCCGTTGGAATAGACCGGGTAGCCGATGGACGACATCGACGTGCTTTCGCCCGTCGTGCTTTCCTGGTACGGCGGCGTCATGGCGCCCTTTCCGCTCTTTGCGGCGAGCGCATACCAGGCTCCTTCATAATCCGACTCGAACGGGGTGAACTGGATCGTTCCGGTCTTGTCTTTCGTCCAATAGGGATTGAACGTCCCGTTCTTGTCGCCGGCGAACTCCTTGTTGTTGACATATTCAGCCGACTTGCCGTCGAAGCTGTCTTTCTCCGCGGCGTACCAGCTGCCGTAGGCGGCCGGATTCTGCTCGACGTTCACCTTGAGAAGATCGATGACCTGCTTGCGGTCGATCGCCTCGTTTTCATGACCCTTGCCGATGATGGCGGCGGATGTGCGCGCGCTGCTGACAAGCTCGCCGACGGCGCCGGACACATCCGACGCGATGGCACGTGCCTGACTGTTCGCCTCGTCGAGAATCAGCGACTGAACGCGATCGCTCGACTGCGAGATCAAAAGATAGTTCGACGCAATGAGAACGAGCGCAATCGTGCCGCCCGTAACTGCGATCAGCTTGGTCGCAAGCGACTTTGGCTGTAGTCTAAACATGCAATCCTCACGAGCTCTGGCAGTCGCCATGGCGCCCATGGAGACGGCGTGCAGTCAAAATGGGGTGGGGGCTCCATCATGGAGAGTGCGGATGCCGACCGGCATCCGAGGCCAGACCCTTTGGAAGGAGTCTGCGCGTCGAGAGTCTAGATATCTCCAACATCTTAATGAATTTGCTAAAATGCCTCACAAACTCGCGGGAGGGTGCCATGATGAGGCCCGGGATCTTGTTCGTCGATCGAGCCGATGCCGGTCGCCAGCTGGCGGCTGCGCTTTCAGTGCAGGCTATCGATGATCCCGTGGTGCTGGCCGTGCCGAGGGGTGGCGTCGCCGTCGCGGTCGAGATCGCCCGTGCCCTCGGCGCAAAGCTCGACCTTCTCTTCGTCCGCAAGATCGGCGCGCCGCAGAACCGGGAGGTCGCTATCGGCGCCATTGCAGGATCGGATTCGCCGCAACTCGTGCTGAACGAGGAACTCGTCGCGGCCTGCGGCGCCAGTCAGGCCTATATCGAAGCGGAAGCCACCCGGCAGACGGCGGAGATCGCGCGTCAGCGCAGGCGCTATCTCGCCGGCCGGCAGCCGGTGAATCTGAAAACGCGCCACGTGATTGTCGTCGATGACGGGGTGGCGACCGGGGCAACGCTTGCGGCGGCACTGAAGGCGCTTCGGCGGCAGGCCGTTGCCTCCACAACGCTGGCCATTCCGGTTGCGCCACCCGAGGCGCTCGAAGCACTCGGCGGCGCTGTCGATCGCATCGTCTGCCTGCACACGCCCCGTGATTTTTGCGCGGTCGGACTATGTTACCGCGATTTTCCGCAGGTCTCGGACGAGGAAGTTGTGCAAGCGCTTGCGCCGCCCGACTCTCACCTGACGATGACCGATGGTCAGTAAAAAGGCGGCCCGCCATGGCGAGCCGCCAGATGCTCGTTCTCGTCTGGCCGGATCAGCGGACCCAGAGAACCTTGCGCGAGCTTCGCTCGATCAGGACCGGACGCTCGTCGACATAGATGTAGCCGTAGTCCGGACTGTCGGGAACGGCGACAATGTCGATGTCTTCAGGCACGACAGTACCCGCGGCCACCGGACCTTCCAGAACGACCGGTCCGACCGGATTGCGCTCGATATAGGTAATGGTCGTTTCCGGCACCGTCGGCGCGATGCTGCCGGTCGTCTGCACGTCGTCGACATAGATGACCTGCCGGTCGTTCGTACGCACGATGACCGGACGGTTCTCGACATAGACATAGCCGAGATCCGGGTGGTCGGGGATCGGCGTCAGCACGACGTCTTCGCGCAGCCGGGTTTCGGCCGATACGGGGCCGTCCAGGACGACGGGTTCCACCGGGTGTTCGATCACGTAGGCGCGTGCTTCTTGCGGAACCGAGGCCGCAGCGCCAAGGGTTGCGCCTGCCACGCCGCCGATGGCGGCACCGACCGGGCCGCCGATAAGGGCGCCGGTCAATGCTCCGGTCGCGCCGCCGGTTGCAGCACCGATAGCGGGGTTGGGCTTCTTTTCCTCGGCGTGCGCCATGGCAGTGCCGGCAATGACCAGCGCAACGCCTGCGATAAGAACCTTCTTCATGCCATTCTCCTTCTGAAACGGTTTCTGAGCCCTTCGGATCACCAAACGTGTCCGCCGCTCCCGTGTTCCCGGATCAGCGCAAGAAAGAAGCTCACGAAGTGTTACGCAGTGACACTATCGCGCCGCGCTATCTCATAGTCTTCGGTATGGACCTGCAGACCGTCAGGCGTCACCAACACGATGCCGTAGGCACCCGGCTCATCGACCGACAGCGACGGGTCCGGCGTGTCGAACGGCATCGGCTGCTGGTGTACGGGGCTCTTGAATATGGAGAAGGGGATGCCGCGATGGGAGCCGCCGATCGTTCGGTGCACGTGGCCGGCGAAGATGTGACGCACGTTTCCGTGGCGGAGGATCAGCTCGTAGAAGTCCTGTTCGTTTGTCAGCCGGATCGTGTCCATGCCGGTAAAGCCCGTCCTGTGCGGGGGATGGTGCATGAACAGCAGCACGGGCTTGTCCGTCTCCGACAGGCGCCGGTCGAGCCAGCCCAGCCGGCGCTCGCAGAGCAGGCCGGCATGGCTTGCAGGGTAATCGTAGGGCGGGGCGAACAGCGTGTCGAGCAGGATGGCGCGGCAGTCGTCGAAATCGATCGACTGCTGGACGAAGCCGTTCTCGTCGGCTTCGACATGGTCGAAGATATCAAGGAAACGATCGCGGTTGTCGTGGTTGCCGATGGTGATGGCGGCTGGCGGAACCAGCGTTCCGAGAAGCGCCTTGAGCCGAAGGTAGGAGGCGGTATCAGCGCGATGGGTAAGGTCGCCGGTAAAGACCACCCGGTCGGCGTCCGCATGATAGTGGTTGACGTGGTCGATGCCTCTGCTGAGGCGCTCGTAAGGATCAAGCCCGATGATGGTGGTGCCGGCGGGCGTCATGTGCAGATCGGTGAAAACGATGAGTTTGGTCATGAAAATCGGCCGTTTGAGAAGGACGCACGCACTGTTTCCGCCAGAACCGTGCCGGTCAAGGCGGAAGCACCAGCGAACCGGACGAATTGTGGGAGCGGAAAGTGCAGGCTGCGACATCAAACCGATTGGCTTGCCCCGCGCCGTGATGTAGCACCATCGCCGACGGGCGATGCCGCGGCAGAGATGCCTGCGTCGCCGCCACAGGCGATTATCCGGCGAGGAAATGGGAAAAGCGCAGCAACCGTGCATCTTTATGCAACGGTCACGCCTGTTCTCCCATCGCGCCGGCGCGAGGCGGCATCGCCAGCAATCGTCGTCTTCGGCTCGCGGTCGGCGCGGCCGGGTGCGACACATTTCGAAGACGAGTGGAGTCGAAGAGCATGAGATGGAAACGCACGATCCAGTTGCTGGACGTTCATTGCGAGGGCGAGATCGGCAAGGTTGCCATCGGCGGCGTACCCAAGATCCCCGGTAACACGATTGCCGAGCAGCTGAACTACATCAACACCGTGGACGACAGCCTGCGCCGCTTCCTCTGCCTGGAGCCGCGTGCGGCGGCAACCGGCTCGGTAAACCTGCTTCTTCCGGCGAAGCGCCCGGAAGCCGACGCCGGCTTCATCATTCTCCAGGCCGACCAGGCGCATGCTTCCTCGGGTTCCAATTCCATTTGCATCACCACGGCACTGCTCGAGAGCGGCATCGTCGAGATGAAGGAGCCGGAAACGGTCGTCGTCCTCGATACCGCGGCGGGCTTGGTCAAGGCCACGGCCACCTGCCGCGACGGTCGCTGCGAGAAGGTGAGGCTGACGATGGTACCCTCCTTCGTGCAGGAGCTCGACGCCGAGATCGACACGCCGGAGTGGGGACGTGTGCGCTTCGACATAAGCTATGGCGGCATCTTCTACGCGCTGCTCGACGTGGATCAGATCGGCACGAAGATCGAGAAGGCCAATGCGCGCAAGCTCGTCGATGCGGGAATGGTGCTGAAGGACCTGATCAACAAGCAGATGCCCGTCGTTCATCCGGAGATCCCGGAAATCAACGGCGTAGCCTACGTCATGTTCCGCGATCGGGAGGAAGACGGCACCATCCGCACGGCAACCACGATGTGGCCCGGCCGCGTCGACCGCTCGCCCTGCGGCACCGGCAATTCGGCCAACCTCGCGACGCTGCACGCCCGCGGCAAGGTCAAGGTCGGCGACAGCTTCAAGTCACGCTCCATCATCGGTTCTCAGTTCGAAGTCGGGCTGGAGGCCGAGACCGAGGTGGCCGGCCGAAAGGCGATCATTCCGACGATCACCGGCCGTGGCTGGACCTTCGGCCTGCACCAGATCGCGCTCGATCCCACCGATCCCCTGGCGGACGGTTTCGCCATGACCGACACCTGGGGTCCGCAGGCCGGCGAAATCGTCTGAGGGTCGGCGCCGATCGACAAAATCAGCGGCTGCCGGTGCTGGCAGCCGCGCCAGCCTCAGGCGCGAACTCCGTCTTAAGCGCAGCAATTTCGTAGCCGCCGGAAGCTGCCGTATCGAACCAGAGCGCAGCCTTCCGGGCATCGGCGGGAGTGCCTATGCCGTCGCGATAGGAAATGCCGAGCGCGTAAGCGCCGCCGGGATCGCCAGCTTCCGCAGCACGCCTGTAGAGCGCAAAGGCGCCGCTGGGGTCGCCTTTTTCCTGGAGCATCCGGCCGAGGCGGACCATGGCCGCCGTATGCCCTTGCGTCGCCGCCTCGCGGTAGAGGCCTTGCGCTGCAAGCAGCTGACCGCCTTGCTCCAGCGCCCGCGCAAGCTGGAAGGCGATGCGCGGCTTGCCGCCGGCCTTGTAGGCTTCGCGGCAGGCGGACAGGGCCATGCCGAGCTTCATCCCGCCGTCTTCGACGGGCGCGAGGTCGGTATTTCGGGTCCTGTCATCGCGGCTGCCGGCAGCGGCATCGCATTGCGCATCGATCGACAAGCCGCTCCCGCCGGCCCGTGCCTGCGGCATCAAGACAGCGCTGGTGAAGAAAAGCGCCAGCGCGCCCGTTTTCATTGCATTGACAACATACTGCAAAGTCCGTCTCCCTTCATGCCCTGAGGATAGACGTCTTTGGGGGGCGTAATTGTTCCGAAGGGGACAGGCGCCGCAGCGTCTATGGTAAACGTCGGTGGGCGGGGAGGGTGCGATGTCAGTTGCACGGCAAGGTGTCACGGTCCGCCGCAGGGCCTTTCTCGCGGCTGCCATCTGGACGGCTGCGGCCTTTCCCGGACGCACGGCGCGAGCCAGTGCTGTCATCGGTTCGGTCGACGAGGTCCGCGGCAAGGTCAGCCGCAGGAAAGGCGAGGCGCTATCGGCCATTCGCGCCGGGGCCGATATCATGGATCGTGACTTGATTGTCACCGGCGATGGGAGCTTTGCCGAGATGACGCTGGGCGAGGCCACCAAACTCATGCTTGGAAGCCGCACCGAGTTGCTGGTCGACAGCTTCATCGCCGTTCAGGGCGGTACGATCGAACTCGGCACAGGCGGGATGATCTTCGACCGACCGGAAGAGGCGCCGAAAATCGACCTGACCGTACGGACGGCGTTCGGCATGATCGGCGTCCGCGGCACGAAGTTCTTCGCCGGCCCCAATCGCGGCGTGTTCGCCGTCTTCGTCGAGCGCGGGTCGATCCGCTTTGAAGGGAGCGGTGTCGCCCGTGAGGTGGGTGCGGGGCAGGGGATTGACGTACCGCCGGCGACCGGCGTGCCGGGCGAGGTGGGGCAATGGGGCGAGGCCCGCATCCGCGAAGCCTATGCCAGTATCGGCGTTCGCTGAGCGTGTGGAGCGCTAGCTGTCGTCGGCAATCGTGAACAGCGCCAGCCGACCTGCGCCGCGGATCTCGTGCACCCCGAGCGAACGCAGGCGTTGCGTGGTTTCGCCTGCCGCCGCCGGGCCGATGCAGATGGCCGTTCCGAAGACCTTGTTGGCTTCCTGCAGGCGTGCGGCGATATTCATCGCCATCCCGTGCGCCGTATAGTCAAGCGTGCCGCCGGTGCCCACTTCGCCCAGGATGACGAGGCCTGTCTCGATGCCAATGCGTGTCCGGCCGAAGCCCTCGGCGGCGAAATCCGCCCTGCCGCGCATTTCCTCGGTCAGCGCATGTATGTCCCGCGCGCAGTCGATCGCCCGGTCCACATGCCGGTCCAGGTCTTCCGGCGCGTTGAACAGCGCATGCACCGCATCGCCGACCACCTTGTTGACCATCCCGCCGTGACTGGCCACGAGCGCGTTGACCTCGCGGAAGTAGACGTCGAGCAACGGCACCAGCCTTTGCGGCCCAATACGAGCGGACAGGGCGGAGAAATCCTCTATGTCCGTAAAGAGTGCAGTCACCTGCCGCTCCTCCGCGGCGACGCGTTCCAGGCTGGGATTGTCAATGTATCGGGAAACCACGGAGGGCGGGAGATATTGTCCGAAACGGGCGCGAGCCGTCTGTTCGGCGCGGCGGACCTGCGCGAATTGCAGCACGCCGGTGACGAGCAGAACGGTAGCCAGCGCCATTGCGATCGCCGGCGCGTCGACCAATAACCCGGTTTGTCGGTAGACGAATGCCGCCCCGCCAACTGTGCCGGCGATCGCGATGAGGCCGGCCACTGCGGCATAGGTCGGGCGAACACGGGTGACGAGGGTGGCGACCCCGATCCCTGCCAGAAACGCATATCCGGCTTCCCATGGTATCTGGGATCTCTTGCGGTGGGGGACAAAGCCGGTAAGCACGGCGGTCGCCACATCCGCATGGATCTGCATGGAGGGCTCTAGCGGAAGCGACGCGCTGGCTCTCAGGCCGCCCAGCGTCGGCAGGCTGCTCCCCACCAGTACCACCTTGTCGCGGATGCGTTCCTCCATAGCGCTGTCGCTTAAAACGTCTGCGGCGGAGATTGTACGTCGCGCGATGCGCCCCGGATCGGCGGCCACGAAACGCAGGTTGCCATCATCGTCTGGCCACAGCAATCTTTGGTCCTGACGGATCCATGGCGGCACACCGCCGATCACGGACGCGCCGGCGCCTGCTGCAAGCCGGGCCGCTTCGAGCCCGAGCGCTGGATAGGCCGCATTCCCCAGGATCGCGTAGGGCTGGCTGCGGCGCACGACCGCATCGTCGTCGCCGATGAGGAAGGCCGCCGCGGCCGCCGCCGCGCGCTGCTGGAAGATCGGGCAAGAGGCGTCGACGCCATTGATGAACCACAACGGCGGCACCGCGATCGGCCGCTGCACCGCCAGTTCGGGCGCCGGGCCAGGTGTTGCAGTCGCCTGCTCGCCGATCAGGAAGCCGAGGATCGCAGGCGCCTGGCTGAGGGCCTCGGCGAGTGCCCCGTTCGTCGGGTCGTTCGGATCGCAGTCTTTGCTGAAGACGAGGTCGATTGCGACGGCAGCGGGCCGGGCTGCCGCGGTCGCAGATATGAGCGCTGCCGACCGGGATCGTGTCCATTCCCCGCCGGCCAGGCGTAGCGCCTTGCGATCGATATCGACGACAACGAGGCGGTCGGTTTCCGGGCCGGGAAAGGCCTGCGTCAGCGCGTCGAAGAACAATTCGCGCGGCCGCTCCAGCACGGGTTCGGAAAAGTGGAAGAGCAGGAATGCACAACAAAGGCTCGTGGCGAAGCCGGCCAGAAGCGGCTTGCTGCGAAGCGCTTTGAGCCGGGGCGTCATTGCCGCTACTTGTCTTCGGGCTCCGCGACGGCGAGCAGCCTGCCGGTGTGGCAGAAGATGATGCCGTCCGTGCGGCGGATCGCTCCTGCCTCTTCCAGCGCGAGGATGGAGCGGTTGATTTTCGGCCTGCTGGCGCCGACGATGCTGGCGATTTCCGTCTGGCTGAGCGAGAGCTGCAGGTTGGCGCACTCCGGAAGCTCACTGCCATGAATGTTGCGCAGCATGGCGAGAAAGAAGCGCGCGACGCGGGAATCGAGGTCGTACAACGCGATCGTTTCCAGCTGTTCGGTCGTCTCCCTGAGCTTGGTGCAGAGATAGTGGATGATCGCCTGGTAGGATTGCGGATTGCGTGACAGGACCTCAAGAAAATCGCGCTTGCTGATCACGTAGCCTTCGGTGGCCACTGCAGCGGTGGCGTCGGCCGAGCGCGGCTGCCCGTCGAGGATCGCCATTTCGCCGAATATTGAGCCGGCCTCCAGGTGACGCAGGGAAAGCTCCCTGCCTTGCGGCGTGATCAGCGAAATCTTGATGCGACCGGAGATGACCACGATGAGATAGGTTCCGTCGTCACCGCGCTGGAACAGCACCGTGCCTGCATGCCATTTCCGATAGGTGGCGATATCGGCAATCTCGGCGAGCGTCTCCTTGTTGAAGCCTTCGAAGATGGGAAACGACCGCCAAAAGGCGACACTCCTCGTAACCTCTGTCATCTGTCCGTCCCCGCGCCTGTCGCCCCGCCTGTCGTCGACGAATTCTTCCTGCACTCCGCCAGTGGTTGCAACCGAAAAGAGTCCGGCAGGGTCTCTGTACGTCGGTCGGCCGTGCTCGAAGGGTGCATCCTTCGTGCGTAAAAGGTGAACGATGTGTCCACCCAGTGGCGGACTAGTGTAAACGCAACGTTCTGCTAAAAATGAGCGCCAGTGAAACCAACGGCCCAGGAGCCCGCCATGTCTCAGAATCTCGTCGTCCTCGTGGGACGCATTCTTCTTTCCTCAATGTTCATCCTCGCAGGTTACCCGAAGCTGCTCGATCCCTCGGGCACTGCCGGCATGATCGCCGGCGCCGGCCTTCCGGCCGCAACCGCGCTCGCCTACATTGCTGGCCTTTTCGAACTGGTCGCCGGCCTGTTCATGCTCGTCGGCTTCCAGACCAAGATCACGTCGCTGCTGCTCGCCGCATTCTGCGTATTCACCGCGCTCGTTTTCCACAGCGGCCCGATCAACGTTCCTGATTTCCCGGAAGGCGCAAACGGCCTGCTCACCTTGTTCAACGGCCTGATGATGATGAAGAACCTGACGATTGCCGGTGGCTTCCTCGTTCTCGCCGCCTTCGGCCCCGGAGCGATCTCGATCGACGCCCGCCGCGGTGCGGTCGCCGCCACCGCCTGATCGATCCGCATAGCCGAAACGGCCTTCGAACCTCCCCGTCCGCGGGGAGGTTTTTTGTTGCGCGTCGGCCAGGTTCCGGCTCCCATCGGCTGGTATCTGGCGCCTTCACCTGCTATGCGCTGCAAAACGGCCAGCAGGGAGAGGTGACAATGTTTTCCAATTCGTTCCCCGATCGCGATACCATGGCGGAGCTGCTTGCCCGCATGCTGTGGGAAATCAAGGCGGTGCACTTCCGGCCGGAGGAGCCCTACAAGCTCGCCTCGGGCATGGCGAGCCCGGTCTACATCGACTGCCGCAAGCTTCTGTCCTATCCACGCATCCGTTCGGCGGTGATGGATTTCGCCGCCGCCACGATCACGCGCGACGCCGGCTTCGAGCAGTTCGATGTCGTCGCCGGTGGCGAGACTGCCGGCATCCCCTTCGCAGCACTTCTGGCCGACCGTCTGGCTCTACCGATGGTCTATGTCCGCAAGAAGCCGAAGGGGCATGGCCGCAACGCGCAGATCGAGGGCGAAATGCCGGAAGGCGCGCGCGTGCTCGTCATCGAGGATCTGACGACGGCCGGCGGTTCGATGTTCACCTTCATCGATGCGATCCGCGCCGCAGGCGGCGTCGTCGATCATGGCATGGCCCTGTTCTTCTACGGTATCTTCCCGGAAGCCGAAGCCCGCTTCGCCAACGGCAAGGTCAAGCTCCATCACGTCTCCACGTGGCGCCAGGTTCTGGCCGTCGCGCGGTCGCAGAAACTGTTCGACGAGGCGACCCTGGGCTCGGTGGAGGCTTTCCTGAACGCGCCCCTGCTCTGGTCGTCGGAGCATGGCGGGGTCAGCGCGTTGCCGACCAGCTGAGCGAAAGCCGCTGGCATTTTCCGCCATGCCGGTTTAAATCGATTGAATGAACGTTCGGAGGAGGCATTCATGATCCTGAGTTGTGGCGAAGCGTTGATCGACATGCTGCCGCGTCAGTCGACGCTTGGCGAGGATGCCTATGCGCCCTATGCCGGCGGCGCGATCTTCAATACCGCGATCGCGCTGGGCCGCCTCGGCGTGCCCTCCGGCTTCTTTACCGGCCTCTCCGACGACATGATGGGTGACCTGCTGCGTGATACGCTGCGCAGGAGCCACGTCGATTTCAGCTATTGCGCGACGCTTTCCCGACCGACGACCATTGCCTTCGTCAAGCTGGTGGATGGGCACGCAACGTACGCCTTCTATGACGAGAACACGGCGGGGCGGATGATCGGCCAGGACGATCTGCCCGTCCTCGGCGAGGAGTGCGAGGCGCTACACTTCGGGGCGATCAGCCTTATCCCGGAACCTTGCGGCTCCACCTACGAAGCGCTGATGCAGCGCGAGCAGGCCGCGCGCGTCATCTCGCTTGATCCGAATATCCGCCCGGGGTTTATCAAGGACAAGGACGCGCATCTGGCCCGTATCCGCCGCATGGCTTCCATGTCAGACATCGTCAAGTTTTCCGACGAGGACCTCGCGTGGTTCGGCCTTGAGGGGGATGAGGAAACACTGGCGCGGCATTGGCTCCACCAGGGGGCCAAGCTGGTCGTCGTGACCCGCGGCGCGGAGGGGGCCGTGGGTTACACCGAACGCCAAAAGGTCACCGTGCCGAGCGAGCGCGTCTCGGTGGTGGATACGGTTGGTGCCGGCGATACGTTCGACGCCGGTATCCTGGCGTCGCTGAAGATGCAGAACCTGCTGACGAAGGCGCAGATCGCAAGGCTGGACGAGCAGCAGATCGGGAACGCCCTTGCGCTTGGTGCGAAGGCGGCTGCCGTCACCGTCTCGCGCGCCGGCGCAAATCCCCCCTGGGCAAAAGAGATTGGGCTTTAGTTCGGTCGTTCGGCCTCTCTCCCCGGCAGCCGGGGAGAAAAGCCACTCGATCGGCTTGAGTGCCTCTTACTTGGCAGCCTTCAGCAGCGCGGCGACGAGGCCGGCCGTCGAGGAATCGTGCCCGGCCGCACTTTCCTTGCCTTCCACGACAGGCAGCAGGCCGGTTGCCAGCTCCTTGCCCAGCTCCACGCCCCACTGGTCGAAGGAGTTGATGTTGAAGAGGGCGCCTTCGACGAAGACGCGGTGCTCGTACAGCGCGATCAGGCGGCCGAGCGCGAACGGGGTCAGCTCGTCGTAGACCATCGTGATCGACGGGCGGTTGCCCGAGAAGACCCGGTGCGGCGCAATCCTGTCGGCCTTGGCGTCGTCCACGCCCTTGGAGGTCAGCTGCGCCTTCGCCTCGTCGAACGTGCGGCCCTTCATCAGCGCTTCGGACTGGGCGAGGCAGTTGGCAATCAGAAGCTCGTGCTGATGACGCAGGTCCTTCTCGTGGCCGTTGGCGGCGATCATGAATTCGGCCGGGATGAGGTCGGTGCCCTGGTGGATCAGCTGGTAGAAGGCGTGCTGGCCGTTCGTGCCGGGTTCGCCCCAGACGACAGGCCCCGTCTTCCCTTCCACCGGCTTGCTGTCCATCGTCACCGACTTGCCGTTCGATTCCATGTCGAGCTGCTGCAGGTAGGCCGGGAAGCGCAGGAGACGCTGGTCGTAGGGCAGGATCGCGCGTGAAGGATAGCCGAGCACGTTGCGGTGGTAGAAGCCGATCAGGCCGAGCAGCATGGGAATGTTCTGGCGGAACGGCGCACTGCGGAAATGGTTGTCGATCGCATGGCCGCCAGCGAGGAACTGGCCAAAGTTGTCCTTGCCGACCGCGATCATCAGCGGCAGCCCGATCGCCGACCAGATCGAGTAGCGACCGCCGACCCAGTCCCAGAAGCCGAACACCCGCTCGCCGGCGATGCCGAAGGCGGCGACCTTGTCGAGCGCGGTGGAGACCGCACAGAAATGATGGCCGACCGCAGCCTCGCCCAGTTTGCCGGCGATAAACTTGCGCGCCGTATCGGCGTTGGTCATCGTTTCGATCGTCGTGAAGGTCTTGGAGGCGACGATGAACAGCGTCGTCTCGGCGTCCAGCAGCTTCAGCGTATCGGCGATGTGCGCGCCGTCGATGTTGGATACGAAATGCAGCCGCGGGCCGTCGTGATAGGGGGCGAGCGCCAGCGTCGCCATCACCGGGCCGAGGTCGGAGCCGCCGATGCCGATGTTGACGACATCGGTGATCTTCTTGCCGGTCGCACCCGCAAGCGCGCCCGAGCGGATACCATCGGCAAAGGAGCCCATCGCCTCAAGCACAGCGTTGACGTCGGGCATCACGTCCTTGCCGTCGACGAGGACCGGCACATTGGAGCGGTTTCGCAATGCGGTATGCAGGACGGCGCGATCTTCGGTGATGTTGATTTTCTCGCCCGCAAACATCGCATCGCGCTTTTTCTCGACGCCGGCTTCCCTGGCGAGTGCTTCGAGCCCGTCGAGCACCTTGTCGTTCACCGCGCACTTGGAGAAGTCGAACAGGAAGTCGTCGAGCGAAACGCTGAAGCGGGAGAAGCGTTGCGGGTCGGCGGCGAAGGCGCCGCGAATGTCGGTGGCGTCGGTGTCCGCTACGGTTGCTTTCAGCGTTTCGACAAGCGCGTTCATGGTACTCTCCCTGCATCGCAACATGGCTGGTGCGATAACTAGGCGGTTTGCATGAGGCGAATCAAGGGCAGCATGTCGCTTTCAGGCGGATGCGGCCGCTTTTCAGAACGTTTTTTAAATCGATTTATTTGTAGCCGCCCCGAGCTACGGCCGCAACTCCCGGCGAAGGATCTTGCCGACATTGGATTTCGGCAGTTCGTTGCGGAATTCGATGTAGCGCGGGCGCTTGTAGTTGGTGAGGTTGTCTGCGCAATGGGCCTTGACGTCCGCTTCGGTCAGGTTCGGGTCCTTGCGCACGACAAACAGCTTCACGGCCTCGCCGGAATGCTCGTCGGGAATGCCGATCGCAGCGCATTCCAGGACGCCCGCATGCGTCATCGCCACCTCTTCCACCTCGTTCGGGAAGACATTGAATCCGGATACGAGGATCATGTCCTTCTTGCGGTCCACGATCTTGATCAGGCCCTGCTCGTTCATGAAGCCGATGTCGCCGGTTCTGAAGAACCCGTCCGCCGTCATCACCTTGGCAGTCTCGTCGGGACGGTTCCAATATCCGGCCATCACCTGCGGCCCGCGGATGCAGATCTCGCCAATCTCGCCAATCGGCAGCGAAGCCCCATCGTCGTCGCGAATATCCACGTCGGTGGAGGGGATCGGCATGCCGATCGTGCCGGTGAATTCGGATGTGTCCAGCCGGTTTGCCGTCGCGACCGGCGAGGTTTCGGAAAGTCCGTAACCTTCGGCGATCGGGCAACCCGTCATCTTTCGCCAGCGTTCAGCCACCGGCCGCTGCACCGACATGCCGCCGCCGAAGGTGAGCGCCAGGTTGGAAAAATCGACCTTCTGGAAATCCGGATTGTTCATCAGCGCGTTGAACAGCGTGTTGAGTCCGGGAAAGACGTTGACCTTGTAGGTGGCCATGTCCTTCACGAGCGAAGGGATATCGCGCGGATTGGCGATCAGGATGTTCGTCGCCCCGGTCAGAAGCCCGGCGAGCGAATTCACCGTCAGTGCGAAGATATGATAGAGCGGCAGCGCGCAGAGAAAGACCAGTTGCTCGGGCCGCTTCTTGCCGATGAAGGCCGTTTCCAGCCACAGGCCCATCTGTTCCATGTTCGACAAAAGGTTGGCGTGCGTCAGCATTGCCCCCTTGGAAACGCCGGTCGTGCCGCCGGTATATTGCAGGAAAGCGATGTCGGTGCGGGAGACGTTGGGCGCTGCAAGCGTCCTTCCAGCACCTGCCGCCATCACGGCCTTGAAGGTGTGATGGCCCGGTAGCGACCACACCGGCACTAGCTTCTTGATCCGGCGCACCACGAGATTGACCAAGTGGCCCTTGAGGCCGAGCATATCGCCCATGCTGCAGACGACGACGTCCTGAACCTGCGTCTTGGCGACGGCCTGCTGCACGGTGTGGGCGAAGTTCTCCAGCACGAACAGCACCTTTGCCCCTGCATCGTTCAACTGGTGCTCCAGCTCCCTTGGAGTATAGAGCGGGTTGACGTTGACCACGGTGAAACCGGCACGCAGGATCCCGTAGACGACCACCGGGTTCTGCAGGATGTTGGGCATCATCACCGCCACGCGGTCTCCCTTGGAGAGCCCGCGTGACTGCAGCCAGGCGCCGATCTTGGCCGATTCCGCTTCGAGGCCGCGAAAGCTCAGGCTCTTGCCCATGCTGATGAAGGCCGGGCGATCCACATGGATGGCACAGAAGTGCTCCAGCGCCGCACCGATCGATTCATAGGCCAGCGGAGGAATCTCTGCCGGAAATCCGGAAGGATATGAGGCCAGCCAGATCCTTTCGGGAATGGTGGCGGTCCGCCCCTCGACGCTTGCTGACATGAATGCGATTCCTCCCAGTGGTCTGTTCGCCCATGGCCCCATTTATGCGTCCGGGAGCGTTCCTCCAAAACCCCCCGACGCCGGCAGCATGATGCCTTTGGACCATGGCTTCAACCCTTATTGCTAGATAACCTTGACGTAAACGTCAATATTGAGAATGTCCGTCCGGATTCTTGCCGTGATGCTGCGCCATGCTTCGAAGCGGGCTGGAAACAGCCGGCCACGCGTGAGAATATGGAATAGCTGCCCTCCAGGAGTGGCGTCATGGCTCTTAGGTCAAAATCCGCGTTTCTGCTTTTCGGCCTGTCGCTTGCGACGGCAGTGCCTGCGGTTGCGATCGATGCCTTGCGCCCCCGCAACGGCCCTGTCGTCGTCGGCCAGGATCCGGTCGACATGTTTGGCGGACGTGACCCCGTGGATGCCCTGCGCACGCCGCCGCTTTATCGCGGCACGCGCGGTTATGCCACCTATCGAGAAGGCTATTATCGCCACCCCAACGGCTACTGGTATCCGCGCGCCGTGTTCGGCACCGGTGAAATGCTTGGAGACGTGACCGTCGGCCCGCGGGCCCCGGTCTACGGCATGACCACACAGCGTTGGTGCGCCAATCGTTATCGCAGCTACCGCCTGTCGGACAACACTTACCAACCGTTCGGCGGCGGACCGCGCGTGTTCTGCGTGCCGAAATAACGTCGCCGCCGGTCAGCCGAGGTCGGCCGTTATTATAACGTCCATGGGGATGTCGTGCGCCTGCGGGCGGATCGTGGCGATCTTCTGGTTGCCGTAGCCGACCCCGATTGCAAACGGCTTTTGCTGAAGGGCCGCCAGCGTGCGGTCAAAGAAGCCGCCGCCATAACCGAGCCGGTAGAGCGCAGGATCGTAGCCGACAAGCGGAGCCACGACGACATCCGGCTCGAGCACCTCTCCCCCGGCCGGTATGGGAATGTCCCATATGCCGCGCGCAAGGGGCTCGCCGGTCCGCCAGCTTCGGAATTGCAACGGTTGCCGCTTTTCAACGACCACTGGAAGAAGCGCCACCCCGCCACCCTGCCAGATCTCCTCGACCCACGGGCGAAGGTCCGGTTCGCCGCGGAATGGCCAGTAGAGACCGACGCGCCTGCCGTCGATCGCCCCGACCGTCTCGCGCAGGCGCGTGAGGATGAGGGAAGACGCGGAAAGCCGACTTTCGGGTGAACCGGACAGGCGTTCGGCGATCAGTCGCGCTCGCTCGCTCGTCCGCCACGCTGCCAACTCGGCACCGCCTTTCGCTGCGCACGCGTCACTGCCGGTCATGGCATCGATGTCCTCGTCCTGCATCGGGTCGGTTCCCCCTTCGCATCGGGAGACGCCCTGCCGCATTCCCGGAGTCTTGCCGGGCGAATTCTCCGAACGTGCACGAAGCCCAAAAAAAAGTCGCACACGCAAGCTTTTCTTTGCCATGACATCAGACACTGTTATCACGATATAAGCCAATGCGTCCCGAAAGTGCGACAAGTGCGGAGCCGCATCGAGAGGAGTTACACGGTGCACGAGCCCCAACTGCGCAATCTTCGTCCGGAACCCCGGCTGCTGGGCGCCGCCCGCGCGTCGGGCGTCGCCTTGATCTCATCCATCTCGGCTGCCCGCTGGCTCCTGCTGCTGGTCATCGTCGCCGGCATCTATTTCTTCTACGGCTTCGTCGTGCCGGTCCTCGCCGCCCTGGTGATCGCAACGGCCAGTTGGCCGTTGTTCTGCAGGCTCCGCGGTGCGCTGGGCGGGCGGAGAACGCTGGCCGCCGCCATCGCCATCCTGCTGATCCTGGCTTTCATCGTCGTGCCTATAATGTTCGCGGTCACTTACGCATTCCAGGAGGTGCGGGAGTGGATCGGCTGGGCGGTGGCGATGAACAAGACGGGCGCCCCGGTGCCGGAATGGATCCGGGCGCTGCCTGTCGTCGGCGAGTGGATGGCGAACCGCTGGACGCAGCTCCTTGATCATCCGGGCGCGATCGGCGAACTCAGCCAGATCGTCAGCGGCGCGAACATCGGCAACATCTACCGCGTCGCGCTCGCAGCCGGCGGGGCCGCGTTTCACCTGCTGCTGACCATGCTCTTCATGCTGATCGCGCTGTTCTTCATCTATCGCGACGGCGAGAGCTTCATGCGACAGGTGGATGCGATCGGCGAGCGCATCCTGCCGATGCGGTGGGAGCGGATCTCCCGGATCGTACCGGCGACGATCAGCTCCACCGTAACCGGCATGACGCTGATCGCAATCGGCGAGGGCATCGTGCTCGGCATCGCCTATTGGGTGGCGGGCGTGCCGTCCGCCGTCACGCTGGGCGTGATCACCGGCCTGATGGCGCTGTTTCCCGGCGGCGCGCCCTTGGCGTTTTCACTCGTGTCGATCTATCTCATCTCCAGCGGTTCGCCGTTCGCGGGCATAGCCCTGTTTCTCTGGGGCTCGATCGAGCTCTTCATTGTGGACAAGACGCTGCGTCCGAAGCTGGTCGGCGGGCCGATCAAGCTGCCTTTCCTGCCGACGTTTTTCGGCCTCATCGGCGGCGTGAAGACGATGGGCTTCCTCGGCCTCTTCATCGGGCCGGTCCTGATGGCGCTTCTGGTCGCCATATGGCGCGAGTGGGTACGCGAGGTGGAGATGACGGATGAGCACCCGGTCATCGAGAAGCGGGCGGCGGAGTAAGCCCGAGCGCCTCGAAGGGGAAGGCCTGGAGGATCTGGCTCGTATCGATCTGCACCATGGGGAGATCTGCCGCTTCAAGCGCGTCCTCGATCGTCAGGTGAAAGGCGTATTGCGACCGCCCCACGCCCTCGAAATAGTCCACATACTTGAAGATGGGCTCGAAGGCGCTCAGATGCGGGCGGCAGGGAACGCCGCAGGCGTCTGCAAAGACCAGCCCATGCAATGAACTCGAGATCACCAGCCGCGCCTGGGCCACCATCGCCGCCACCTCGATGGGGGCCGCTGTCGGCGACACCAGCGTCACTCCCTCGGGTAAATGCGCAAAGCGCTCGGGGAGCAGGCTCTCGTCGTTCAGGTTCGGAATGTAGATGACGTCCGCCTTCCCATACTTCCTGCGTACCGTCTCGCCGGCCTGCGCGATCTCGTCGCGAAAGAGCTCGGGAAAGAGGAGACCCGGATCTCCGAAAACGGCGGGAACCTCGAACCCGAAGCGCTGGAGCGCACGCCGTGTCAGCGGGCCGCGCACGGCGGCGACGTGCAGGCTGTCGATCGTCTTCAGACGGCGTGGCCAGCTCTTGCCGTTGATGCCGGCCCCCCAGACGACATCCCCTTCGCGGGCCTGCTGAAGCACCGAGCCGACCGCCAGAAGTTTCGGCCCATCGCCGGATGGTTCGAGGGCGACATCGCCAAGACCGCTGCGGTCCAGAATGCGTCGCACTAGGAGGGGCGACAGCTCGTCGCCGAAATTGGTCTGGCCCGCATCCCGCGGCGTCCAGTGATAAAGGTTCACGCGCTTTCCATCGAATGCGCCGTGGGCCGGACTCCGTGGCTTTTCCGACTTGTTGCCGGTGGGTGGGGAAGTGGTCGTCTTCGGCTTGGGTGGCGAGGTGCTTTTGTTGCCCCTGATGAAACGCCCGAAAATCATAGACCGAACCTCGCCTTCAGTCGTTTGTGCAAAGGAAGACCTTTCTTCCTGGCAATGTTGGCAATGTAGAGTTCGCGGTGCTTCGCAGCGATGCGAGGCCATGCGAGAACCGTGGCGCTGTAGTTGAGGATGCGTTCGCGCAGCCGCTCGCGCGCATCCTGCTGCATGGACAGCGCCTTGCGGATCGCCGCGGCGGCCGTCGAACAGTCCCCCGGCGTATAGACCATGCCGCCGAACTTTCTGCTCATCTCGCCGATCACGCCTTCGTCGGGAGCAACCACGGGAACGCCGAAAGTGAACGCCAACGGCACGACACCGGAGTTCAGGCGGCCGGAACGCGGGATGAAGACCGCCCGGCAGGTCTTGAACAGGGGCGCGATCAGATTGTCCGGGATCCGCCTGTGCAGCCGGGTAACGCTTTTGTCCGGCTTGGGGAAGTTCTTGCGCACTTCCGCGGGAAACGCCTGCACGGACAGTGCCCCCGCGAAGACCAGGCGCGACGTCATTACGTTGGCTTTGGCGAACGCTTCGCGTGCCAGCGCTTCCTCGTCCACACTGCGCAGCGCACCGAAGACAAGGAGACGCTTGTCCTTCGTCATGAGCGCGGGGGGGAGGCCGGTTTTCGGCGGCTTGAACGTCTTGTAGAAGTCATAGTTGCCATGCGGAATGACGACATGGACCGCCCGCCCGGCCCAGTCGTCGCCGGAATGCGCCTGGCGAAACGTATCGCGGGAACGCTTGCCGAGATGCACGAAGACGTCAGTGTGGCGAAAAACCGTGGCATAAAGCTGCCCTCCGAGTTCGCCGCTGTCTTCATCGGGGGCATGATTGTGAACCGTGTGGACGATCAGCGCGCGGGCGGCGAGCCGTGACAGGGCGAGATCGATGTCCTCTACTGAAATCTCGCGTTCGTCCTTCCAGCCGATCAGCGCATCCGGCCACTGGATGTGGACGACATCCCAGTCACAGTTCCCGTTGAAGAGATGAATGGGACCATGCGCGACGAGCTCAACCATCGGATCCTGCAACAAGGCCTGCATGAGTTGCAGCACATAAGGATTGCGCGGGTACATCGTGGACATGTCCGCGGGCAGCAGAATTCTGAGCTTCACCCCGGTCCCTCCGACAATGCCCGCAAAAAGCGATAATGAATTTAGGCGGTTGAACCGAAACGAGAAAAGTATGGTTAAGGATGGAGCAGGCTCAGCAATTGATCTGGGCGGCTCATATGATTGAACCGGCGCTTGCCCGTTCGCATGGGCGGGGCGACCGGGCTCAATCTTAGGTATGCTTCCGGCTACGTCCGAAACAGTAGCCGGCAATCATTTGCGGATGTTCGCCAAGGCCACATCGCGGCACGCCACGATGTAATCATACACCGGAAGCGTCGGGCATGAAAATCACGACAAAATACTCGTGTCAGCCGCGTCGTGCCGAAGGTCGCTCATTCCGCCTCCGGCACGTCCTTTTCTGTGGTGGGAAACGAAGCCCGCAGCGCCGACGCGTCGAAGCGCAGCTGAAGGTCGGGGACTTCGTCGCGCATCGACGGGGTGATGTCGTGGTAGTGCGACAGGTCCAGCGCGTGCTGTTCGGGCATCTGGACGGAGAGGAAATAGTCGCGGAACTTCGTACCGTCGCCGCTGATTGCAGCCCCATCGCTGAAGGTGCACCAGCGCGCGGGGATGCCGTAGGCATGCGCCACGATAAGGCCGTGCAGCGAGGTCGACAGGATCATCTCGCATTCGCAGAGTTCATCGATGAACGCCTCGATCTCGTCATATCCGCAGCGGACGATGGAGATTTCCTTGACGCGGGGGCCGAAATTGCGTTCGCCGCGGTGGACGATGTGCTGGATGACGCCAAGCCGGTATTTCTTCTCGACCTTGCGGGGCGTGTAGAGCTGCGGCAGCAGCAGGGCGGGGTCACCGAAGACCTCGGGGCATTCGCCGCCGGACTTCAGCACGAGTTCGCGGGTCAGCGGCCCGCGTACGGCGAGATAGCGCGCGTCCGGCGCCAGAACATCCGTCATGCGCGGTGTTCCGCTGCCCCAGACGATGGTACCTGTCGTTGCGAACTTGATCACGCTGCCGATGCAGAGCATGCCCTTGCCGCGCGGCGCATAGCGGGGCGGGATGCCGGTCAGCTTCTCGATCAGATAGGGGTTGAGGATGTCGCCGAAATTTCCGGGATAGGGTGTCTTCATCCACCAGATTCGCTGGCGCTGAGACGGTCTCAGCTTGCGCTCGAATGCACGCTTCTCCAGTTCGAGGTCGAACTGCAGCGATTTGCCGTGGTCGCGCCAGGCCTCGTTGTCGCTGCCGAGCAGTTCGTCGACGGCATGTCGCGCCCTCTCGAACTTGCGCGCCTGTACCGCGATCGAGATCCGCTTCTGCCGCACGTCCATGGAGTCCGGGTTCTGATCGACCGCCTGATCCAGGAAGTCGAGAGCGTCCTCCTTGCGGTTCAGCAATTTCAGGGTCTCGGCGTAGTTGGCAACGATACGCGTATTGGTGGGGTCAAGCAGGTTTGCTTCCCGATAGAGCCACAAGGCGCGCTTGAGATCGCCTTCCTTGCGAATGTTCGACGCCACTTCGCTGAGCACGGTGGCCTGGTGGTTTGGCATGCGGCGGGGCACGTCGTGCTGGATCACCTGGCTGCGCCACTCGGTGACGTTGCCGCTGGAGCCGAACAGAATGGAGGATCGCTCGTTGACGTCGTCTGGCGTCCGGGCCACGGTTTCCGGGCGGAGCATGCCGACGCTCAACTGTTCCTCGAACTGAAGCCAGGCTTCGTGCAGCACATAGTCGTCAGTGACATTGCCGGGCGCTTCAGCCTCGATCTTGCCCATCAGTTCGACGAAGCGCACGACCTTTTCGTTGTAGTTGAAGAAGAGGATGCTGGGCGTCCAGAAGCGAGAGTTGGAAAGCGGGTCGAAGTCGCGGATGTAGCGAAACGCGCGCACATAGCCTGCAATGTCGAAAGCGCAGGCGCGCAGTTCCTCGGGCAACGAGCGAATGCGGCAATCGACGTCGACCCAGAAGATCGGCCGCTTGTGCTTCTTCAGCATCTCCTGGAAGAAGGCCACCTTCAGCTTGCAGATCTGCGCCCAGTTGAAATCCTTGGGGATGGTGAGCTCGGAGATATCATAGTCGATGCCGGCCTTGCGGCAGTCAGCCCGCAGCAGTTCCGCCGCGTCATAGTAATAGGTGTCGCCGCAGTAGAAGCTGACGAGTATCGGTTTGAAGCCGGATGCGCGCTCCGCGGTGTCCTGGGTTGCGCCTTCCGGCGTCTGGATGTTCAAGCCTTCCATCGTTCCTCGATCGTTATTTCCGGCATGGGTAAGCAGGAGGCCCTGCCGACGCGGTGGTCGTGCGTTCGCACTCGGAGCGAAGATAGCAGTTTGCGCCACTTCTCTAATGTAGCTCTGTCAACTTAACTCGATTTGACGGCTTTGCGAACAACGATACCCTTGAGAACCAGCAACCGATCGGCCGTCAGGTCGAAAGGGGTGAGGATCACGTCGATGCAACGCAGTTTCCATTGCTGAGCGTTCTCGTCGGAGGCTTCCGCAGCCATGTCAGATAGTCCGGCATCATTGATGAGGACTGCCTAATGGACATGCAATGCGATATTGATGTGGCGACGTTGTGTTCGCAAATGGGATTGCGGCTTGGAGGCGCGTCTTGAGCTCCAGATCCAGAAGGCTTGCCGATCTGATCTTTTTCAATCGCCACGTGCGCCCGCTTTCCGAGAGGCTCGCCGATTACCTCGTCACGAAAGGGCGCCACAGGAAAGAGCGCGATGCCGACAAGCGCCGTTTGGCGGCCTTAGGCAGCAAGCTGGAACAGTTGCAGCAGAAAATCGGCAAGCTGTCCTTGCGCAATAAGACCTTGAAAGACGGACTTGCTGCGGAGCGCCAACACGCTCAGGAGCAATATGCCAGGCAGTCAGAAGCCATCGATAGACTGGAGCGGCGGCACCAAACGCTGGAGCAGTTGCGTTCCAAACTGCACCATCAGCATGCTGATCTCGAAAAGCGCCATGCCGTCTTGCAGCGCCGCTACGCCGAGATGGAGAAGCGGCTTGCCGCTGAACAAAGGCGGCTCGAAACCGTGCGGGAACAGCGAGCGGCGCTGCGCGCGGGGCGCGACAGCGATGCCAGAAGCTTTCAGGAAACCATCGACATCTTGCGCCGACAGCGCGGCGAGTTGCAGGAGCAACGTTCGTCGCAGGCAATTGTGAACCGAGAAATCGCCGGCCGTCTGCGCGCGCTGCGCAAGGACGCCCTGCCTCTGCAGTTGCGGGCGTCACTTGTCGACGCGGTCGCCCGCGGCACCTCGCTGCAGCAGGCAGCGATAGCTTTCGTCGAGGCCAGCTTCGCCGAAAGCAGACTGCTGGCGCGTTCCTTCTGCCAGAGCCTTCTGCAGGAGAAGGATACGCGCGCCCTCGGCCATCTGCTGTCAGGCGTCTACTATCATCTCGACGGCTTCCCGGAGACCGCGCTCGATCATTTCGAGCGCCTCGGAACCGACGTCGCGCAGGCATTGTGTCCCTATGCTTTCTTTTCGTCCCTGATGGAGGAGGATCCGGGAGGCGGCGGCCGGCGGTTGCGCCGGTTCCTTGATGAAGCAGAAGACCTGCCGGCATCAGAGCGCGCCCGCCTTCTCAACCTGTTTGCGAAGCATCTGCAGTTTCACGGCCTGCGCGAAAGGGTGGCGCACGAACTCGCCTCGTCTTCGACGCCGACTATCTCGGCGGGCGAACGACGACAGCTCGAATGGTTGCTGGAGCGGCTCTCCAACATGGACACCCTGGCGACCAGTCAGCGGGAGGTGAGCATCGCGCTGATGGACTACAAGTTGCCGGACCGCCAGCGGACCCCCTCCAACAAGGGGGATTATGTGCAGACCCTGGCAGTGCTTGCGAACCTGTGCCGCTTCACAGACGTCGACTTCGACGACGGTGGCGATCTCGGCCGCCTCGTCAGGGAGACGCAGCAGCGGGTGCAGCCGGATCGCCGTATTCACGGCGTCGCCCGGAGCGTCAGCGTCGTGACCCTGGATCGCGATTTCGCATCCGGTCGGAACTACGCCCGCCCCACGTGGCTGATCGCCAACGGCTGGTTCATGCACCGCAGCTTCCACGGTGATTTCGACTTCCCTTTCCCCGAGCACATCCGTCCCATCTTTCTTTCCTTCCATGTCAACAATCCCGACGTGCTGACGCCCTCAGCGGTCGACTATCTCAGAAAGCACGAGCCAATCGGTTGCCGGGACTGGAACACGGTGTACCGACTGCGCGACTTCGATATTGCGGCTTTCTTCTCGGGGTGCCTGACGACAACCATCGGGCAGATCTTTCCGCCGCATCGCCCTGCAGGGCAAGACAGGCTCGCGGTTGTGGAGGTGGCGCTCGAGCCGGAGGATTATCCCGGCTGGAGCAGGACGTCCTTCATTCAGTATGGTGACGAGGTGCGCGAGGGAACGCTCGCCGAAAATCTTGAAGCGGCGCGGGCAATGCTGACGGGCTATCTCGACTTCCCGCGCGTCGTGACGTCGCGGCTGCACTGCTATCTTCCCTGTCGCTCGCTTGGCCTCCCGGTCGACTTTCGCCCCAGGAACCGTGCCGATGTTCGCTTCGAGGGCCTGCTCGACCTTGGAGAGGAGGAATTCGCGCGCATGCGCGCGCGGCTTGAGGAAAAGCTCGAAGCCGTACTGACGCTGATCCTTTCTGGCGCGGATGAGGCAAGCGTCCGTGCCCGTTGGGCCGAGCTCTGTGCGCCCGATCTGGCCGAGGCCGATCGGTACACAGCCGACGTGGTTCCACTGCCCGCGCCCTCCTTCGACGTCGAAGCGGTATCCCGCGAGGTTTGCGGGAACGTCTATCATAGGGGGGCGGCTGAGGAGCGCAGTAACGAGGTGCACGTCGCGTTCGCGCTTGACCGGAACATGGCCTCCATCCTGCCGGTGACGATGGCCTCGATGTGCGAACAGAGCAAGGCAAACATCACCGCCCATATCCTGAGCCGGGATCTGCCGACCGGATATGTCGATGAACTTCACCATTTCTTCCCGCAATTGCGCATACGCCGGTACGACTTCAGCGGCATCGACTATGGCGATACGCTGCACCTGCTGCCACATACCACCATCTCGACGATCGACCGGCTGCTGCTGCCGGAGCTTCTGAGCGGCCTCGGCAAGGTACTCTATCTCGACATCGACGTGCTCGTTCAGGCGGATGTGGCCGACCTCTTCCGCACCGAACTCGGCGATGCGCCGCTTGCCGCCAAGCTCACCCGCTTCGAATACTGGAAGTCCGGGGCGCGGCTCGTCGGCAAGGCATCACTGGCCCTCGATCCCGAGCGGGCGTGGGATCTGCGGCGCAGGCTGCATAAGCAGGGTTCCCTGGCGTTCCCCACCTTCAATGCAGGCGTCATCCTCATGAACCTCGCACGGATGCGCCGGGACGACTTCTCGCGCCATCATATACCGCTGGTCGAGCGATATGCCATGAACGACCAGGACGCGTTGAACGTCTATGCCCGCTCCGAGATCTTCGTCCTGGGCGAGGAATGGAACTACGTGCCCGCCCAGGACTACTGCGACAGACCGAAGATCATCCATTGGGCGGGGCAGGTGAAACCCTGGGGGGATCTGTACGTGCTCGACCAGGAGAAATTCCGGGCCTACGCCGACCGTTACAGGCTGCGGGAAGACTATGCCGGTCCTGGGAAGGAAGACGCTGCGCAGCTGGAAGAGGGCCTTTTCGAACAAGAGACTGTCAGCCGGCAGTGACGACGGCCGGCCAGGCCGCAGTGGTCGGCAGAGTGCCATCGGACTGGCATGCGGAGAGAGTTGCATTGAATGTCCGTCGCCGACGTTGCACAGTTCGTTTGCCGGACGCGCCGACACGGCCCTCAGCGCTTCGGATGATGACACGAAAAGCTGGCGGGAGCGGCATCCGCCGCCCCGACTGCAAGGGAACGGCGCTGCCGGCATCGGCGGCGAGCAGGGCCTGGCGTTAAGGAGGGTTGGATGAACACGGTAGCCTGTCTCACGCGACGTGCGTTTCTGGTCTTCGTTGCAGTTCTTGGCATTGTCGCAACAGCGGCAGCACAGGGAGACCCCCTGCCTTCCTGGAGCGACGCCGCCCCAAAGAAGGCCATCGTCACCTTCGTCGAGCGCGTCACCAGGGAAAATACCCCCGACTTCGTTCCCGAGCACGACCGTATCGCGGTGTTCGACAATGACGGCACCTTGTGGGTCGAGCATCCGATGTACACGCAGCTTGCCTTCATACTCGACCGTGTGAAGGTCATGGCCGAGGAGCATCCGGAATGGAAGGAGCAGCAGCCGTTCAAGGCGGTGTTGGAGGGTGACCTTTCGGCCCTTGCAGCTTCAGGCGAGAAAGGCCTGGTAGAGCTTGCGATGACGACGCACGCCGGAATGACCGTTGACGAGTTCCAGAAGATTGTCACGGAGTGGATCGAGACCGCCCGCGACCCGCGCTTCAAGCGTCCGTACACGGAGCTCGTCTACCAGCCGATGCTCGAACTGCTTGCCTATCTGCGGGCGAACGGCTTCAAGACCTTCATCGTTTCGGGCGGGGGCGTCGAGTTCATGCGGCCATGGACGGAGAAGGTTTATGGCATTCCGCCCGAGCAGGTGATCGGCTCGTCCATCAAGACCGAGTTCAAGGAGCGTGAAGGGGTGCCGATCCTGTTCCGGCTGCCTGAGGTGAATTTCATCGACGACAAGGCCGGCAAGCCGGTCGGCATCAACCAGTTCATCGGCCGCCGCCCCATCGCGGCCTTCGGCAATTCTGACGGCGACCTGCAGATGCTGGAGTGGACGACGGCCGGCGGATCCACGCCGCGTCTGGGAATGATCGTTCACCACACCGATGCCGATCGCGAATATGCCTATGATCGCAAGACCGATTTCGGCCGCCTGGACAAGGCGCTCGATGTCGCGACGGATAACGGATGGATCGTCGTCGACATGAAGAACGACTGGAAGGAGATCTTTCCGAAGCGGTGAAAAAGCCGGATTGCCGGTATCATCGGAACCGCCCATCTGCGGGGACGGCAATGCCGGTTGTTACCTCCGGCCCCGCCCGGTTCGGGCGGGGCGTTGCAGAATGCGGTGCTATTCTCCGGCCTCGTCGAGCGGACGCTTCGATCCGGTCACCATCGAGCGAACGAGATTCTCGCGGTGCTCGATACTGGCAAGAACGACGCCGGCGATATGCAAGCAGACGAGGGCCAGGGTGATGTTAACGAGGGTCTCGTGCGCGATCTCGACCCATTCGACGCCCCAGTAGGCGTCCGTGGTCATCATGTAGCCCGTGGTCGCAATTCCCGCGATCATGACAAGCAGTGCCAGGATCATGGCTCCGCCGGCCGGGTTGTGTCCGAGATAGCGTCGCGCCCGTCCCCTGAGCGCATCGACGACGAAGTCAAGTGTCGCCCTTGGCGGGTAAGCAAAGTCGGAAAAGCGCGCATGTGGCGATCCGAAGAAACCCCATGCTATCCGAGCCAGCAGGAGCGCGACGATCACGTAACCCGAAAAGAGATGGGCGGCCCGCCACTCGTCCCCGGTCAGATAGGAAACGAGGAAGAAGGCGACCATCGACCAGTGGAAGATGCGGACGAAGGGGTCCCAGACCCTGACCGCGCCCGTCGGAAGGCGTTCTGCCGCTTCTGTCTTGCGTCCGGACATGGTCAATCGTCCTCTGTGCCAACGACCTCGCCACTGCCTGGATTGACGAGCATCTCGACCTTGGCGCCCTTGGCATCGACGGCGTAGAGCTCGTAGCACCCGTCTTCGATCTTGACCTTGCGCACCTCGTAGCCGTCCTTCTCGGCCTTGGCCTTCACCGCATCCTCGGTCAGCCATTTGTCTTTCGGCGTGTTGCCGCACATCCCGTTATCCTCGGCGTGTGCGATGCCTGCGGCGGACGCGAGTACGAACAATGCGATTGCGACGTTTTTCATCTCAGTTTCCTCGGTTCCGGGGCGACTTCCGCCCTCTGCACCGAAAGAGCTAAGGCGACACGCTGACACTGCCCTGAACGACGCCGGGCGCTTGGCATGGCGATGCGCGTTTGGCGGCGGTCGCCATTTCCTCCCTTCAGGGCGCGCACAGTGCTTGTCATGCTGTCCTCCGGCGCACCCTCCAATTCATTCGATCAAGTGAACGTTGAAAGCCGAATGCTTGACGGTTCAGCTTTCCCGACCGACCTCGAACGAGACCTTCGCCAAAGGTCATCGCACGCCTCGCGCGGAGTTCGTGGCGGACAGACGCGGGGGGTGTTTTGCGCCGAGCGCGGGCTACCATTTGTCCGGAGGACCCTGCATGGCGGGATGGCTGGGCCGTGACGGGGTGCCCACGGTATTGCGGTTGAAAAGGGCAGCCAACTCTCTGGCGTCCAGTTCAGTCAATCGGGTTGCGCGATAAAATCCCAGCTCTGCAACTTTCCCGGACATGGTGATGAAGACCGTCCAGGTGCGGTTTTGTTCCAAGCGGCATCCGTAGGGAAGCAGCGACTGGCCCGCGCCGGTCATTGGACCGGTACCTGCAAGATCGTCGTCAGAAAGCGCCTCAGTATCATTTTCGAGCGAGGGAAAAGGGGGCCTTTCAGCGGACGGAGGTTCTCGGTCAGGTAATCTGCCTGCTTAAGCATTTTCTGAAGAATGCGGATGTCACTCATCCGGAAATCGACATGCTGCACGTTGGAAGACATTGAGTCCTCCTTTCGCGTCGGGGCTAGGGCGTGAGAACCCTTAAGCAGCAGCGCCCTGAAAATCGACTGCTGAAGGTGAGACAGTGCGCGCAACCGGATCGATTGGCAAGGAAACGATCCCGTCAATTGACGGAGCTGCGATATCTCAGCTCGGACTTTTTTCCAACACAATGCGTCTCTATAAGCTTGACATCGGTATCGCTGATGAGCGCTGGAATGCATCTGCCGCTCGCGAAGCCGCAATTACCATCTGCCCTTGACCACGGATGTACTGGCACTGGACGAAAGGTGATTGATGAGGAAGGTCGGTGCGTTTACGCCCCGGCCTTTTTTGTTGTGTGCCGCCGCGTTCCCCCTTGCAGGCGGCCCAAGGTCAGAAATTGCCGTAGACGCGTTGACGCAATCCGCACGGAAGAACACGAATTAAGCCGTGGGGCGCTTGCGTTCGGCCCGTTCGGAGAGCATCCTTTACGTGTCGGTAGCCATGTCACGGGCGCTACTGGTTGAGGGCTCGTTACCCTGGCCCCAACATAAGGAGGACGACATGTCTTCCGCCCCCAAATCCAGTTCCATTTCACCTTCCGACATGAGCATGCTTCAGACTGTATTGAACGATGCGGGCTATGACGCCGACGTTCTCAGCATCGATCGATCGCTCTTCAATGCGGCCGCGTTACTGGTGACGAAGCTGTTCCTTTCGGGAGAAACATCGCCCTACGCTCTGGCCGCGCGCGCGTCCCCTACAAGTCCATGCTTCCGCGCCATGCCATCCAGGGGCTGCCCGCTACCAGGACTGTAAAGAAGGCAAGGCAATCCGACGAGTCGGAGCTGCAGGTATGGGAGAACGAAGGCGGCGTGACCAACGGTCGATACCTGAGGTCGGGCTTTTCAGTCAAACGGCTGAGGCCGTCGAGCTGATGTGGTCTTTCGCCAGCAATGCGGCTTGCCCGAAGGCCGATTCTCGCGTCGGGCGCCAGATTATGTGAACCTCCGGTCACAGGCGTCGGCCGCACCTTCCCTGGCTTTCATACTGTCCATCGGGCTGCAGACGGAGCACGGTGACGAACTGGATGATTGAAATGTTCGATCGAACGACGGAAACCGAAGTAACCTTCAACAACCCGTGCCCGTTGAGCTGCCTTGTGGCGCCCCTGCCGGCAGGGACTTACCGTCTTGTCGTTGACGAGGAGCTGATTGAGGGCCTTAGCTTCGGTGCCTACAGGCAGGTAGGCGCCCACCTTGAGATTCCTGCAATTTCCATCGCGACCGGCACGCGACAATTTCTGCAAGTTTCCCTATCCGAGATTACATATGCGCTGCTGCGAGACGCGGATACGCCTGCGGGCCTTTCGTATTGAGTTGAAAGGCATGCCCGGATGGCCCTCGACTAACCCTCTGTCGAGTGTCAATTGCTTGAGTTTGGAGAGAAAAAAATGGTGCCGCTTACGTGACTCGAACACGTGACCCCATCATTACGAATGATGTGGCGCATGTTTCCGCCCATTTCCGGATATTTCCGACTGCTTCAAAACATAATTGAAATCAGAGCTTTCTGCCGGTAATGTGTATCCGCATGTTTCCGGTGGTTTGCTTTTTCTTTGGCGACCCGGTGGCGACCCAGAGAGAACGGCAGAATGGCAGGCACGAAAATCACAAAGCGCGTCGTGGATGCAGCGGAGCCCCGCTGTGCCCGCTACACCATATTTGACGCCGAAGTGACGGGGTTTGGCCTTCGCGTGTTCCCTTCCGGTCAGAAGTCCTATGTGTTTGAGTATCGGACGGCCGAGGGCGGTCGAACGGCTTCCAAGAAGCGCGTCACCATCGGCAAGATTGCGGACTTCACGCCAGACGAAGCGAGAAAGCGTGCCGACAAGCTGCGCTCGCTCGTGAAGGTCGGGGAAGACCCCCAGGCGGAGAAGGCGCAGAACCGCTCAGCCATCACGGTGGAGGATTTGTCCGCTGCCTTCATCAAGGAGCACGTGAAGGCCAAACGGAAGGGCAACACCATCTCGGCCTACGAGGAAATCGCAGAGCGGCACATAGTTCCGAAGCTAGGCAAGCTCAAAGCAAAGAGCGTTACCCCGGCGCAGGTTGCGAAGCTCCACTTCGACATGCGGGAAACCCCTGCGATGGCAAATAAGACTGCCGCTGTTATCAGCTCAATGTTCTCATTTGCCTTCAAAGTGGGCTTGGTCCCGAAGGGCGAAAATCCAGCCGGTGGGCTGGAGAAGTATGAAGAGGGGAGTGTGGAGCGCTACCTTTCCACATCCGAGCTGGAACGATTAGGCGCTGCGATCCACCTCGCTGAGACCGATGGCATCCCGTGGACGATCGATCTGGAAAAGAAGACCAAGCATTTGCGGAAAGAGGGTCGTACTACCGTCATCGGGGAGCACGCCGCCGCGGCCCTTCGGCTTTTGGTCTTCACGGGTGCTCGCCTACGCGAAATCCTTCATCTTGAGTGGCGGCATGTCGATCTAGAGCGCGGGCTGCTGCTTCTGCCCGATTCAAAGACTGGGAAAAAGACCATTGTCTTGAACGCGCCCGCCATGGACGTTCTCGCCAACCTCACGAAGGTGGGGAAATACGTAATAGCCGGCGACACTGCCGGGACTGACGACGAAAAGCCCCGCGCGGACTTGAAGCGCCCTTGGGAGGCGGTGCGTCGACACGCGGGACTTGAAGATGTGCGGATTCATGACCTGCGGCACAACTTCGCCAGCTTCGGGGCAGGGGGCGGCATGGGATTGCCAATAATCGGCAAGCTGCTCGGGCATACGCAAGCAGCAACAACACAGCGTTACGCCCACCTGGACACTGATCCTGTCCGGCACGCTGCGGAGGCTATTGGTTCAAGGCTCAAGGATGCGATGGGCGGCCGGAAGGAGCGAAAAGATAACGTTGTCCCATTGAAGAAGGACGGGACCTGACAAGAGACCCGCAGGGATAGGACGGCCATCCGATAAGCCGGTAAGCACCACCGGTTTCCCTGCGGCCAATTTTGGTGCGGCCAAGGTGCAGGCTATGTCGAGATACTATCCGGCTGTCAGGCAGCCAACGATATGGGAGAAAGATGCAAAATGGCCCCGCGACAGTGCAGACGGCCGATTTGTGTTCCTGGGCAACGGTGTTCAGATCGTCGGCGCGGCTCTATTCCCGGGTGAGTGGACCGACAATGACCCGGCGCTAGCCTTTTCCGGCCGCGGCGAAGTCGTGCACGCAGAAAGAAGACGAACAAAGGAGGTCATTGACTTCATTGGCGCAGCAATTGCTCGCAAAGAAGTTGGCTTTGCTTTGCGTCCTCATGGCGGGGGCGGTTTCAAGCTGCCCAGAGAAATGGAGGAATGGTCAAGGTTCGGAGCGGACGACTGGAACGTTGATGACTTCGGACCATTCTTCAAGTTCGCCACGCTAAGAGGTGAGGCGAAAACTGCATACGGTTCGCCAGACTGGATTTTCGTGGAGAATGCAACATTGGCGGCTTCCATAAGCCGGCGGGTAGGCAACTTCTCTTCCGGAATGACTGGGTCGATACTGAGGGTTGCTGCCGAGATTGATGCGGACAATCAACGGCGCCTCTCGATTTTCGAGGCGACCGTTATGCTTGCCCGTTCAATGGCAAAATCATCGGAGCCGTCCACCAAGGGGGAGACGGACCTTTTTGACATCGCCGCCAACATGTTGTTGCGAAAGCTGGCAGAGGGTGAGATTTCAGCAACGGGTTTGAATTTTGTGACAAGGCTGCGAGAGCAAATCCCGGCAGAGTATTGGGAGGAGGCAAAGCACACCCTCATCGGATTCGGAACGCGAACGCATCACCTTCTAGAATTCCTCGATTTGGAGGATGATAACGCTGGTCCCGGTGGCAGCTTGACCCTCGCTAACTCCCAGTCGCCGGCTTGGGTCAAGATAATGATTTCCCGAGACGAGCTCTCACCAAAAGAGCCAATGGCAAACGGCGCATTGGCCGCCACAACTGAACCGCCTCAGGCACTTCGCCGCCGTAAATCATCACCCTCTCAGGCGCAAATCGGGCAGGCGGTCGAGCAGCTTTGGCCGGATGGCAAGTTGCCCCAAAGACCAGGCGACCGAATGAAGAAGATTATTGCGCATATTGAAGCCAGAGGGGAAACCGCTCCGAGTCCGTCAAGCTTTGAACGCTACTTCCGAGAAAATACCCCAGAAGCCATCAAGTGATGTCACCGTCCGTCACGAACCGTCAAGACGGTATTTGACGATAACATATTGAAAAATAACGCGCCATTCTTCCTCTCGCCGGACAACATTGCCGGTCCAAGCAAGAGGACACCACATGGCAGAACCTTCCCAACGCCCTAAGCTCCGCACCGATAAGGCCGCGGAGTATACGGGCCTCTCAGCTTCCACCCTTGAGAAGCTTCGCCTGACCGGCGGCGGCCCGGCTTACATCAAGCTCGGCAAAGTCGTCGTCTATGACCCCACGGACCTGGAAACCTGGCTTGCTTCCAAGCGCCGCCAGTCCACGTCGGTCGCAGCTTGATAGGTGCGGCCATGACGAAAACACAAAACCCGGCTGCGCGGGGCGCAAACCGGGTTCCGGAAATCAAAGCTCTTGGCAGGGCGCTCGATCTCCAGAACCCTAGCGAAACCCTCCCCGAAAGTCCAGCGGTTCGCGCCCTCGTGCGGCGGTTCCGGCTATCCGTCTACCACGCTCGCGTTGTCTGCGAATTGGCAGGAATTGGGGGTGCAGCATGACCCAGAAACTCATCATCACAGCCCGCATTCTTCCTGATGGCCGGGCCGTCACGGTTATCGGCCGCGATGCTTGGGCCCTCCGAAACCTTGTCGAAGCTGGCAAGGCGGGGTGCACACCGATCGACCATCCCGGCCCCCGCTGGTCACACTACGTCTTCAAGCTGCGGGGCTTCGGTTTCGTGATCGAGACTGTCCACGAGAGCCACGGAGGTCCGTTCGCCGGTACGCATGCCCGGTACGTTCTGCGCTCGGACGTTGAGATTGTCGATGCGAGCGACAGGAGGGCTGCATGATGTCGAAAGCCCAATTCCTGACGAAAGCCCGCTTCCTCGGCACTGTTGACATCAAAGGTAAGCCGGTCTCGTTCTTCTCACCTCCGCATGAGGAGCCCGATTTTCTCTGGGTCGATCTGGAGGAGTTGGCGAAGGTCTTCCTTCCCGACGACGCGGCAATTCGCATGGTGAAGCACTCCCACAAGTTTGGAGTAGGGAACCGACCTACCGAAGCCGCCGCAAATGGCGACAGGATTGTGACCATCGTTCCTCATCCGATGGCCCAAGGCTTCTGCGCGTTCATCGACCACGAGAACGGGCATGTCGAACTGAACGAAGAGGAGTGGAGCCTAGGTCCGGCCAACTTAGCCTATGTACGCGCCTTTGCTGACGCTCATAGCAAGTTCATGCCCCTAGAATTTGACGGGCTTTTCGCAGCCTATCGTAATCAGGGCGGACCTCACTTGCGAGGTGCCGAATGACCAGCCTTCCCCATAATCGTCAGACCTCCCCCGCACAGGGGGAGGCATCGCCCCAGGTTCAGACCGCCGCCGTGTGGCTTGCGGATCAGGCAGACCCGCCGCGGCTGGCCGTGCCTGTCCTGAAAGAGCGCTTCGGCCTCTCAGCTCTGGAGGCATGCCAGGCAATCGCCACGGCAGAGCGTTTCCGTACATTGCGGAGGGCTTTCGGCTAATGCGCGAGTTCTCCAAAATCACCCCGGCCATGTGGCGCGACAAACGTTTCCGGTCGCTGCCATCGTCGGACGCCAAGCTTGCCTTCATGTTTCTGATAGCGTCCGAACATCAAAACAGTGCGGGGGCCTATCGGCTCCCCACCCTCTACGCCTGCAATGACCTCGGCTGGGACGTGGAGCGCTTCACGACCGCACGAGATGAGGTCTTGGCCTCTGGTCTGGTGGCCTTCGACTCCGAAACGGAGGAGTATTTCTGTCTCGGCTGGTTCAAGGCTAACCCTGCGATGGGTCCCAAACATGCGACCGGCGTCATGCGTCGAATTTTCGAGATCGAGAGCGACCAAATTCGAGAAGCTGCGGAGGCGGAGTTTTCAGCCTCCCAAGAAGAGAAAACTGCGGCGAAAGAAGCGCTTAGCGGAAGCGTCCACAGTCTCGACGACTACTCCGGCAGTCGCCTCACCCGTACCCGGTTCCTGCAGGGAGGGCGCTGAAATGGGATACCGTATCGATAGGGTATCGAGACTGTACCGATATACAGGAGACAAGAGACCGGAGACAGAGACGGAGACTGGAGACAAGACCCAGACCAGAGAAAAAGACAAAGACCGTGAGAGCGTCACTCGCGCAAAAAGCCGCAACGTCGTGCCGAGCAGCGCGGAAGCCTTTGCTTTGGAGAGGGAGCAAGCATCAACGCCGAGCCCCTATCTCCCCTCACCTTCAAAGCTACGTTTGCTTACCAGGTTCAGGGTTCTCGTCAGGATTTGGAACCGGATCTTCATCCGGCAATTGATCGGGTTCCGGCTCTTCAACAGGAGGGCTCGGAACATCGATCGGAGGGACTTCTGGAATGGGGAATGGCTGTTGCCCCGGTATCGGGTCGGTGGATGGCAAACTCATGGTTTCTTCCGGTTGCTGGAGTTGGCGGCATCGAGCGGCGCGAGAGAGGCTTTGCCAGCCGGTCCATTATTGCCGGTCAAGTCCCGCCCTCAATCGTCGGCGCCGCTCAAATGCCTGCAAAGGAGAAACCCCCGATGACTAGCGTTGTTCCCATGGAAGGGGTGCCAGAAGGCATAGAGCCAATGCGGATAGAGGTTGTTACAGGTACCCTCTTCAGTCTCGGCAGGGATGACCAGTGGGGCAGATCCGACCTCCTCGCCTGCACCGAAAACATGCAGGTCGTGACAGTCGAGGTTGTCTGGAGCGACGACAACCGCACCTGCGTCGCCATCGGTGACAATGTAGCCAAGCTCACAGCCCGGGCGCATATCGCGGCAATGGAATGGGATCTGCCGGTGGTCGAGCGCCGAGACACGAGGGCAATGCAATGACCGTCGTTCCCTTCGAGGCTCCCAAACGCCAACGGCCGGTATTGATGCGCCAGGGAGAGACCTACTCGATCCGTCTCGCTGCCCTCCACGCCAATCGGGACGAAAAGACAATCCGGCGCTGGTGCGAACAATACGGCATCGGCCGGCAGAGCGGTAAGAATGCTCCGATCGATGTTTCGGCTCTCGGGCTGGAAATGGTGTTGCACGGCGACTTCCAGACGCTGGAGCTTCTCAAGAGCGGCCATGACCGCCATCCCGACGTTGCGGCCTACCGTACTTTTCTCGATCTGGACTGAAAAAACCTAGAAAATGTCCAACGGTGTCCAACGGTGTCGAATGGCCAAGCTTTTGAATTTTAACTAGAATCACTCGCAATCGAACGGAGTGATTTGCAATGGCCTTCAACTTCGATCCTCGGCTACTCGGTGCCATCGGCAAGGGCCTCATGACTGGCGACAATGCGAGTGAGCAGCTTGCAAACGCCTTTGGCGGCATTGCCGACTACCGCAAGCAGAACAAGACCATGGAAATGCTGGGGCGGGACTATCCCGAGCTTGCCCAGGCAGTCGGGGCCGGGCTCATCACCCCGACCGAAGGCTTTGGCATGGCGCTGAAGGACAGACAAGAGAGGAAGAAGGCGCAGACGCCCAACCGCAAGTTCCAGACGCTTCCGGACGGCACCTATGGCTTTGCGGACGAGACGGCCGCCACGTGGACGCCCCTCGGGAGGGCTCCGAAGGGTGGGGCAAACGGTGACGATGAGCTCGGCTTGAACCTCGTCTATGGGCAGGACGCTGATGGCAATACCGTTGGGTTCCAGCCTTCGAAGGCCGGCGGCCTCCGTCCCGTCACGCTCCCCCCCGGTGTCCGTCTCACTCCGGGTACCTCTACCGTCGACCTTGGAACATCGATCGGCATCCGCGATAATCGCAGCGGCGATATCATTCAGCAGGTTCCGAAGGACGTTGCGGGCGCAGCGAGTGCCGGCGCAGAGGGAAAGGCCGCAGGAGAGGCCAAAGCGGCGCTCCCTGGCGCCCGGGCGATGGCCACCGAACTAGATCGGCAAATCAACTCGCTGTCCGAAGACCCATACCTTGATCGGATGGTGGGGCCTATGGATTCTCGGCTTCCGAACTGGTCCGCAAGCTCGGCACGTGTCCAAAGCAAGCTCGACCAACTTGGCGGCGGCGCATTCCTTCAGGCGCGCGACATGCTCAAGGGCGGCGGCGCCATCACGGATTTCGAGAGCAAGCGTGCCGAAGCGGCCTTTGCCCGGCTGAATACCGCACAGAACGAAGGCGATTTCCGGGAAGCGCTGGAAGATTTCCGCTATTGGGTCCAGGCGGGCGTTACGAAGCTTGAGGAAAGATCCGGCGCCGGCCAAGGAGGTGCGGGAGCGCCATCTGGCGGCCCGACCGTCAATGACCTTCTACGCAAGTACGGTGGCTGACTATGGCAACCGTCGATCAGCTCTCGAATGCCCTCATCAAGGCTGACGCTGCCGGTGATACCGAGGGCGCCACTATCCTGGCTCGGGAAATCAAGCGGCTACAGGCGGCAGGCACGGAAGTCGATCAGGGAACCCAGCCCAGCAAGGGTGCTCGCGTTCGAACCGAGGCAGCTCGGGAGACACAGCAAGCCCCGGAACCCGGCTCATCCATGCAAGACTACATCAACGCTGGCATGACCTGGCTTGAAGGGGCCGGTGATTTGCCAGTGTTAGGGCCTGCGCTGACTGGCATTTCGGACTTCATCGGCTCCAACGTCTCCGGTCTTGTCACTGGGGAGGACCCGGCACAAATCCGCGCCGACGTTCAGGCCCGCCGCGAGGCCCGGAAGGAGCAGTACCCCCTATCGAATGTCTCCGGCCAGATTGCGGGAACGCTCGCAACCATGGGCGGCGTGGGGGCCACGGCAGCTGGTGCCGAAGCTCTCGGCATGACCGGCGCAAAGCTCCTCCCACGGGTGGCTCGCTCCGCTGGCTCCAATGCGCTCATTTCAGGGGCCGATACTGCAGCGCGCGGCGGTGATATCGGCGAGGTTGCGGCATCCTCTACTCTCAGCGGTGGCATTGGTGCGGCTATCCCGGTCGCCGGTAGGGCCATCGAGCGCGGCATCTCGGCCGCTGCCGACAGGATCTACCCCACGGTCAACGCCGCTCTACGCCCGGAGCAGGAAGCCGCCCGTCGTGTCGGTTCAGCGCTGATGCGTGACACTGCAGCCAACCCCGCCAGTGTCATGAACGCGGCGGATGAAGCCACGGCACGATCCGCGGGCGTTCCCATCGTCAATGCTGATCGCGGGGGCGAAACCACGCGAGCGCTTGCGCGTTCTGTTGCCAACCAGAGCCCCGAGGCGCGCGAGACCATCAGCCGCGTTGCTCAGGACCGCTTTTCGAGCCAGAGTCAGCGGGCAACAGACTTCATTCGCAAGCTTACAGGGGGAGACGCTGACGACCTGGCAGCGCGCGAAACCATCCGCGAGACGGCGCGGCATGTGAACAAGCCCGCCTATGACCGTGCCTTTTCCCGTCCCGAAGCGCAGGCCATGTGGAACGAGGGCTTCAGTACGTTGATGCAGGCACCGGCCATGCGCACCGCGGCGCGGATGGCAACCACCCGCGGAGCAAATCGGGCGGCTGTGGAAGGGTTCCGGCCCGTGTCCAATCCCTTCACCGTGGCCGAAGACGGAAGCTTTGTGCTCAGGGCGAATGCCGACGGCTCCCGCGCGATGCCCACGCTGCAGTTCTGGGACCAAACCAAGCGCAACCTCGACGGGATGATAGGAAAGGCGCAGCGAGCGGGTGACAATCCGCTGGTTGCTGACCTCACGGCCATCAAGAACGCGCTTGTGCGGCAACTCGACGGAGCCGTGCCGTCTTACAAGGCTGCGCGTCAGGGTGCCGCTGCGTTTTTCGACGCAGAGGATGCACTGGACGCAGGCAGGAAGTTCGCGGTGTCTCCTCGTTCGATCCCCGAGGCAAGGAAGGCGCTGGAGCGCTTCACCCCACCCGAACGAAAGGCATTCGCCACCGGGTTCGCCTCCGAGCTGATTGACCGCATCAAGGCCGCACCTGACCGTGCCAATGTCATCAGCAGCTACTTCAAAAGCGATGCCGCTCGCGAAAGCATGGAGATGGCATTCGGTAAGGCCAAGGCAAAGGAAATCGAGGCCTATGTTCGCGTCGAGGATCTGGCCGACCGTCTACGCGGAGCGATGGGCAATTCAACGACCGCTCGCCAGCTTGCGGAGATGGGGCTTGCCGCTGGCGCTGGAGGTATTGGCGGCTATGCGCTTACGGGAGATTGGAAAGGTGCTCTCGCTGGCGCTGTCGTGCCGCGTGCCACCCGCTATGCCTCACAGCAGGTAGAAGGGAAAGTCATGCAGCGAATGGCGAGCATGCTTATGTCGGACAAGCGGGGAAACCTGCAGCTTGCCGTACAGGCTGCCGCCCGAAATCCTGGCTATATGCGTGCGCTCGAAGACCTCGGCAACGCCCTGGCTGTGCCAGCCCGGTCAATGGGGGTCATGTACGCTCAATGAATGAACGAATTGAACCACGCTGCAAGCGGCGCATGATAGCTGGTTTTCAGCCACCAGCCGATGGGCAGCAGGATAACCGCGGCCAGCAAGTAGCTGAATATCGCGAGCCCTTCGCTGCTCGGCTTTCCTTCTTCCATTCGCGTTTCCCTTCTTCAGCCAGCGAGGCCGGCAATGCCTGAAGCCAGAAGTGTAATCGACACCATGCTAGGCGAGGCCGGCGGCAGAAACCCGCGCGAACGATATCAGGACTTGAAGCACATCGCGAGTGTGATGGTGAACCGCGCTCGCAAGGAGGGTGTGAGCCTCGAAGACGTGATTGCCGCGCCAAACCAGTTCGATGCCTATGGCAAGCGCCTGCCTCCTGGCGTCGAGAGTTACCGGAGCCTGGCCGAGCGCGCTTTGACCGAGGTGCTTGAGGAAGGCCCTACTACCTCGGCTACCTACTATGCCACGCCTGAGGCCACCAAAAACCTCCCCGGCGGGCTGACCTTCGAATCCGAGACAGCTGGACATCAGTATTTCACCGACCCCGATGAGCGAGCTATCAGGGTCGCTAATTCCGGACAGCCTGCCTTCGGCGGCGGGTACCTGGCGAGCTACGCGCCAACTGAGGAGCAGCCATCCGCCTTCGATTCCGTGTTCGGAGGTTTCGCAGCGCGCGCGCCGCAGACGCGTGAGCAAGCCATGCCGACCGCGGGGCTTCTGTCCGACCCACAAGAGGGGTTCAGTTCGCCATTCGGTCTATTGGGCGACCGCATCACAAGCGGCTTTGGTGAACGCGAGAGCCCGCGCACCCCGCTCGGCCTCGGATCGATCATGCATCGCGGCGTGGACATGGCACTGGGGGACGGCGCGGCCGGCTATCCCGCCGAGGCCATCGGGGGCGGCGTAGTTACCTTTGCAGGCACTGACCGCGGCTACGGCAACATGGTCGAAGTCGAACATCCAGACGGGACACGCAGCCGCTATGGCCACCTCCAGAGCATTGGCGACATTGCGCAGGGAGACCAGATTGCCCGCGGAACACCGCTCGGCCTGGTGGGAAACACCGGGCGTTCTACCGGGCCACATCTTCATCTTGAGGTTATGGACCAGGAGGGACGCCAGATCGATCCGGCTTCCGTCATCGACTTTGACGCTGCAACACGCGTGCCCACCCCTTCGCCGTCGCCCGGCGCACAGTGGATGTCAGCCGCACCGATGGAGGTGGAACGTGCGGGCCTCGCCCCGGCCGATGTGGCCCCTGGCCCTGGCCTCCTGAATCCGTCCTTGTCCGAGGACCGCTTTTCCGCCGGACCTGTCGCACAGGGTTACAGCGGCCTCCGCGACAGCCTCATGGCAACGAACGAAGCTATGGGCGCGACAGATCCCTCGCGCTTTGCATCTGGTCCGGTAGCCCAGGGTTACGACGGGCTAAGGGGTGGGTTACTCGCGCAGACCATGAAGGACGCACAGCCGTCGCTAGCCAGCACCGCGCCAACGACAGAAGCGCTCGGACAGAATGTCTCATTCTCGCCGGCCGCTTCCACTCTTCCGGGCGGCCCCGGCCTGCTCTCCAACCCGGCCACGTTTGCCGCAAGCCTGACAGGTGTGCAGCCCAACACGGCTCAGACGACCGCATACTCTCCGGGCGAAGTTTCCACGCGTGTCATCGGTGGTGCGACCGTCAAGGGACCGGCATCGCCGGAAATCGCCAACCCTGACGACATCAACGCTTACGACCGCGCAACGCCACGCGCAAACGTCGGCTCTTTCCCAGCGGCACCGGAAACGACCGGACAGAAGGCCAAGAAAGTGGCCGGAACGATGGCAGGAGCTCTTCTCGGAGGCGCCGCGCTCGGCCCGGTAGGGACACTCATGGGCGGTCTTCTCGGACGGGAGATGAGCACGGGCAAGGGCTTGTTCTCCGGCGCCCCAAGTAACCAGCAAACCATAGGCGGATTGCTCTCGGAGCTTGGCGCCTCGATCAACAATGTTGGAAGCGGAGCGCGCGCCTCCTATTCGGTTTGGGGTGGCGGAACCCCGATCGGTTCCCAAGCGACAGCCACGGACGGCTCGCGCATCACGCAGCTTGGCGGCGGTCTAATCGCCCGCACCGACACGAACGGCGTCACGACCACCTTCAACGACCGCGGCAACATCGTCGGCAGCCCGGCCTCCTCACGACGGGTTCACTGGACGACCTCGCTCATCCGGTGGCGTATAATGATGGGAATTTGAGGATTGAACAGCCAACATGGGCTTCTGCCATTGGCACCCAGAGCTTTCCCCTATCCCAGTATGTCTTGGAGCAGGCGCTGTTGGCCGCGGCGCCAGGAGGAAAGGTCAGCAAGAAGGAGTTCGCCTTCTACACCCACGGTCTTGCCGAACTCGCCCCAAAGGATCCGGTGGAGGTGATGCTGTCCCTGCAAATGCTCACCTTGCATAACCAGGTCATGCGCTTTGCCCGTCGCGTCGGATCGGCCGACACCATCGAGGGGCAGGAACGATCAATTCGAGCCACCAACAGCTTCGCGCGCACCTTCGCAGCCCAGACAGAGTGCTTCAAGCGCTACCGCTCTGGTGACAAGCAACACGTGACCGTAAAGCACGTCACGGTCGAGGACGGCGGACAGGCCATCGTCGGCAACGTGTCCATGGCCAAGCCGCAGCCGTGAGTTCGCACATGATTTCGGAGAAACGATAATGGGCGGCCCCGGATCGGGAACATGGTGGCGCTGGAGTAAGCGCGACACGTGCGAGAGCTACTCATCCATCTCGATCGCCTATCTGCGCGCCAATGACCTTTTGAAGCCCGGCAAGCGCGCCACGCTGTCGTGGTCTCGCTTCGGCCAGCCGGTCAGTAGCATCGGCATCGAGTATACGAGCTGGGGACTGGCGCTCGAATACAACTCGCGTTCATCGGCCGGCGGGGAGTGGCGACAGATCCGTGAAGTCATTCCGTGGGACAGGACAGAGCAGCCATTCGGCGGAACTCGCCTGTGGTTCCGGTGCCTATCCTGCAACCGGCGCTGCGGCGTCGTCTACGGTGGCCAGCACTATCGCTGCCGGAAGTGTTGGCAGCTATCCTATGCCAGCCAGCAGGAGGCCTACAGGGTTCCGGGGCTGGCCAGGGCGCGAACGATCCGCCGCAAGCTTGGCGGCTCGGAGGGCATCGACGATGCTTTTCCAAAGAGGCCGAAAGGGATGCACCAGCGCACCTATCAGCGTTTACAGTCAGAGTGCTTCGACGTTGAGGGTAATGTGAGCGAGCGAGTTGCCGCGCTCATAGGGGCGGCATAAATTGGCGCCGCGTTGAAAGGCCATTGCTGTCGTCAGGTCACAGAGACGAAACGGCAATCTCAAGCTCGGCCACTGCCGGTAAGCGAGCGAGCTAACCGCTATTCGTTTTGGCCCTCCCCTGATGTGAGCGAAGCACGGAGGAGACTCTGGTCTCGCCCCCCAGAAGGGTGTAACGCCTAAGACATGTACGCGCGCCAGCTCTCTGACATATTGGGGCGCTCGCTGGCTGAACCCGGATCTTGGGAACAGACGGCAGAGCGTTTTGAAAGGCTACGGGGATACAACTTGTTGCCTCGTGGCAGACAGAATGCCGCCGTCAGGCTCTCAGACAAGCAGATTGCCAGTGCGGTCTTAAGTTTCGCTCCCACTGCCCCAAGTTGGGCCGGACATGTTTCCTTGATTCTTGGAGACCTTAGACCCGTTGGCGGACGTGATGTGTCCTTTGGTCAGGCTGCAACATTGGTGGATACAATCGCAATGGTTCTATCCAGCGACGAGTCGTGTAGCTCCGTAGTTTCAATATCGCTGTCGATCGTGCGTGAACAAAATGAGGATGAATACTACGCCAAAGCTGTGTTTGAGACAGACGGAGTGCGCAGGACGATTTCATACGTCAGCAAGATGGCGCTATCGCTTCAGTCGCCGGGCGCGGAGCTTAGCTATGACCATGACCACATCACTGGCCCAACTGCGAGGCAACTGGTGTTGGCCCCAAGCTTTTTCAAGCGACTTCGGAGGGATATCGTCATTTCTCGACGCCTCGACTTTCCGCCGAAGACCGATTGGCGGGAATACGAGACTGAGGAAGAACGTGAAGCTTTTCACCGCAAATTGGGTGCACGCGCGGGTTCACGGTTTCTCAATATCGCGGTTGAAGCAGGTGTGACGTGGCCAAGCGAGCCGAAGCGTGTTGAGTTTGCGGGACACCATTTCGTGCTTTTCCCGCGAACTAAGGAGAGTTCGCAATCCATCAGCATCGATCTCACTCACGAGCGGCTTTCCTCCGTAGAAGCCCGAACACTGCTAAACCGTTTTCTGAGCCTCCTCAGTTGGTGTGACGATAGTTACGCGGTTCTCAAAGACGGCTGGTCCGGGAACCCCATACCCGTACCCGCTCCGCGGTCTGATGGAGGCGGCTTTTCCACCGCTCCACATTGGATTTTCTCTCGCTCGATCCCCGATGGCCCGGAATTGCTTCAACGGCTAGCGTACTACCGAGAGGGCCTCAATGCCAGACGAGCAGGCCTTGTGACGTTCGAGGTGCTCAGCTTCTTCAAGGTCTTTGAAAACCGGTCGAGGACAAAGCCCGGCGTAGAGAGCGCCACGAAACGATGGATCAGAGAAGCCTTCCCAGAAGTTGCTGCGTCACTTCGCGCAGAGGTGCTCCAAAGCCTCGACGCGCATCGCAACGGCAAATCTGTTGAAGCCTATGTCATGGAAAATTGCCGCGTCGCCACGGCTCATGCTTCTGACGCCTTCCCCTCGGACGCCGACGCCTCCCCAGAGATAGGGCGGCTATACTCCGCCGCGGAGCTTATCCACGCGCTTGCAAGACACTATATTCGCACCGAGTACCGGTTGTCAGATCTGTACTACTCGGACGAAGTTTGAGCGGAGACGACAGTATGATGTGTGCTGGGCACCACGGTAGCGCCCGCAATGGGGAATTGAGCTAAGCACGGCCGCCTGCCGAGAAGTCTACCAATTCGCAGACTCCATAGGCACGTTTGTGTTCATTGAAAAACGCTCTGCCATCCTCAATCTCTGTGCCCATCCACACCATCCACTCATAGCCGTTCGTGTCGATGGCGCAGAGATAGTAGGTCGGAAGCTGCGGGTGGAACGAGAAATGCCCGAGTGTGTCGGGATGGTTCTTGAAAGCCCGCGCTGCCGTTGTGCCGCCGTCGAGCTGCATATGGCTGAACCGGTGTTCGCGAACGTTGGGATATCCGGCGGTCATTCGGCGCCTGGCCCCACGATGTCCTGGCACATAGACCGATCGGCTCCACATTCCTTGTAGATCACATCGCCAATTTTAATGGTCTGTGGGTTCAAGGGGTCCAGCGTGAAAATGAAGCGCTCGCCGCCCTCACACTGCCCATAGTGTAGCTTGTCGGTAAGGTTCCCGACCCTCCGGCAATCGTAGCTGTAATCGCCATCCTTGTCGAAGTGAGTAATGTAAAAGCCCCTATCCCAGAACTCCAGTGTACTCCCATCACTGCCAGCGTACACCGGACGCTGCTTCGGCGCGGCCACCGCAAGCGAAAAGCTTCCGAGGATACAGCTGCAGAGCGTAAGCAAATTGAGAAGTCGCATGAAGGGCTCACCCGTTGGTTTTTACGAGTCTTACGCCTGGTTGTCCGTGGTTTAAAAACTCGATGCCGGCGGCCTCAAGGATTCTCTGCACAGCCTGCACGTTCGCGGCCCGGCCAGCAATCATCCCACCGCCCGAAGCCTCCATATTCCGTATAGTGTTGACATTCAGGCCCGCTTTTTCGGCAACATCGCGTTGCTCCAATCCCGCAAGCGCTCTCGCCGCCTTCAGCTGGTTGCCGGTCGTAAGCATTCGGAACTCCCTATGAAACTCCGTTAACTAGGTACCAGAACTAGATTATTATTGACAAGCCATAATCATCGATTTAGGTTACTAGATATAGTTACCTAGTTACCAAACACAGATTGAGTGCAAAGATGCCGAACACCCCCGTTCCGGCCGCCGCCGGAGGCATGCCAAAATTCGACCGGTCTCAGATCATGAACGACGCATGGTCTCACTATCGGAAATTCCGACAGAGCTACAGCGCCTGGCAGATCGAGCGCGGCCACGTAGATGCGTCCTTTTCGCGCTGCCTCAAGATGGCGTGGGGATCTGCGAAGAATGCCGCCGCAGCGGTCGCCCGCAAGGTGCGCATGGACCGAGCGCTTGGCGGCCCCAAGGCTCCGCAGCTCCATGCGCTGCTCAATGCGCTGCAGAGCGTCGATTTTCTGTCCTTCCGCTACCGCGCCGCCGATCAGCGCGCCGCCATCAATGCCCAGATCGAAAACATCATTCAGGAGTGCGCCTAATGGATACGACCCGTCGCAACATTCTCGCCGGCTTAGCTTTCGCCCTGCCGGCAGCCACTGCAACCGCAACGGCATGCGCTGAAGAAGTCGCACCGTTCGACCTGCAAAACTGGCTGGATACGGCTGATCGGAACGCGGTCCTGCGGTACCACGCCGCGAGGCTGGCCGAAGTCATGGGTGAAATCGACACCGCTCGTGAGTATCAGATCCGCCTCTCCCACGAACATGGATGGCTCACGGTCGTCGGTTGGCCGAAGGACGCCAGCACGGTACGGCGGGAGGCATGCGATGTTGCCGGCGCTGTATGAACTTCGCCGGTCCGCTCTTGAAGCTTGGATCGAACGCGCAATTACCCTGCTCGATGAGCTGGACGGAGACGAGAATCTGGAGCCGGAGCTTGCCGGTTTCGACAGCCGTAACATGGACGACCGAGAAGGCGACGACGAACGAGAATGGGACCTTGCGGGCGCCACTACCGATCTGGAGTATGACGAGGGCTATTTCGGCTATTGAGTTCTCCAGAATGCCGAGCGTTGGTGTCTTTACCCTGACTGCATTGTCACTTTGACACCGTCATCACACTGGATTTTACTTGTGTTGGGTGGCTGGAGGGATTGGTGACTAGGGGATTCACACTTTTGCTCGCGTTGTTGGCGGCCTCGACCGGGGCCGTTAGAGCGGCTGACATTCAGATGGAGCGCCTTGAGAAAGGCGCCCTCATTACCGTGGAAGGCACGTTCGTTGAGGGCGATGATGTGCGCTTCAAGAACCTGGCGATTGCCACTGACAGCGCAGTTGTTGTCTTCAACAGTCCGGGCGGCTTGGCACACGTCGGCATGGAGATTGGCCGTACGATAGCCATTAAGGGCTTTCTAACAGCTGTCTTCCAGGACCATATCTGCGCCTCCGCATGCGGGTTGGCGTGGATAGCGGGCAAGACGCGCTTCCTGGCTCCCACGTCCAAAGTTGGGTTTCATGCGGTCTTTACGGATCAGTACGGCCAACAGGATGTAAGCAGCGCCGGCAATGCTTTGGTTGGCTCCTACCTGCAGCAGTTGAACCTCAGCGAGAATGTCATTGTCTACGTGACGCAGGCAAACCCGTCTTCGATGCAATGGCTTACCGCAGGAGACGCCCAAAGGATTGGGTTGGATGTTGAGCCGATCCCGCAGCCAGAGCAAGCGGCGCCAGCAACGTCCAACGTTCCTGTTCCTTTTGGCTCGTCGGCGCAAGAACAGGCCACCCTTCCGCCACAAGCTCCCGCGGTTACCCCGGCGCCGCCCTCCTGGCAATTCTATGACTACACGGATCTGCCTGGTTATGACCTCCCCGGCATGCCGTTGAAGGTAGCCACTGCGAACGATTGTCGACTGCAATGCGAGGCCAACGAGCGTTGTTCGGCATTCACCTACAACGTCATTCAACGGGCCTGCTTCCTTAAGGGTATGGCCACGGAGGCTCTTCAGTACTCCGGCGCCGTCTCCGGATACATCGGGTCATCAGCGGACATCACGAGAGTTGGCCGTGATTTCGGCCCATCGCTTGGCTTCCGTACCAGTCGCGATGTGGAGATAGTGGCAAAGCCGTTTGCGAGATTTCAGAATTACACGCTGTCCGCGTGTCAGGACCAATGTGTTACCTCGTCTCGGTGCCAAGGATTTAGCTATTTCAGAAGCGGTATGTGCCTCATGTTTGATGTCAGAAAGCCAACGAGAAGGAATCTATTGTCCACGGCGGGCTCGCGCTCGAACTGACCACTTCTGCAGCCAGCTCAAAGCCGTGCCCGGAAAGCCTCGATCATTTCGCGGGAAACATCGCTGGAGTAGCAAATCGGGGATGCGCCGCCGGGCTTGGAATAGGCACTGCGCTTACCGCACCGCCGGCCACCCCGGTCCCTGCTTTCCGGGCACGGGCAGGAGCCGGCATACCCGTTGATTGATTCCGCTATGATTCGTTGAACGATGGCGGCGTCTGATATCCGTGGAATGCTGATCTGTGGCTCTTGCGAGTTCTTCTTTGGTTGAGCGTCCTCTTTCTGCGCTGGCTCAGCGGGCGGATTGCTCTGCAAAAGGTGCGAGGAAACCCAGCCCTCGCGTTGGGTCAGCCGGTCTCGGACACGTGTCCATTCGCCCTCAGATAGCAGGGCGAGTACGGCGCGGCCGGTATCGTAACGATCCAAGACGTCGAACTGCTTGCCTGGCCCATCCCTCAATGCCACGCGCTTTCCGCGAATGAACATTTCCTTAGTGACGGGCTCGGGAACGGGGGCAGGATGGATCGTCTTCGTCGCCTCGCTTGCCGCCGACGGTTGAGGCAACTCAGGTTTGGGAGCACTTGCGTCGACTGAAAGCGATAACGTCTTGGGCTGGCTGACTTCGACAGGACTCGAAACCGGCTTGTTCGTCAAGCCGAGCCAATAGACCACTCCTAAAATCCCAACGACAGAGACAATGAATCGTCTCACAATTGCGACCGCCCAAGCGCCTAAGACTTACCCGGAGCGGCCCACAGCCATATCAAGCACGCCAAGCTTGCGAATATAAGGGGCGCGTAAGGCAGGCACACAAAGGGCTCTTTCAGTCGATCTGGCAATTCGCTTAGGCGGGTTGACTGCCAAGACTGGAACCAGCTGCGGTAAATCTGGAAGGGGCGAATATCATCGTCGTCAATCTCGCCGGCAAAGTAGCGCTCAATTGCTACGATTCGCTCTGCATAGCAGTACTGAAATGTCTTCCAGAGCCCCTCCAACCACCAAAGAGACAAGGCGGTTAAGGACACAGCGACAACAAGTACTGGCTGGCTCTCTTTCAGTCCGACTGCCAAACCTCCCGCCAACAGCGGCGTAGCAAGCGACTTTATCGTCAGTGCGCGTCCATCGAAGGTCTCATAGTGACTTTGAAGTATCGAATACTCGGCCTTCAGTTGTTCCGCCAAATCAGCCACCGATGCCCCTCCTATCGAAAGCCGGTCGAATAGTGGCGCATTAGATCGCGCTATAGTAGCATTGGCAAGGTGCTGGGGGCAGTCATGACAGTTGATCGCATCGACTACATCTCGAAGACGTTGGCAGAGCTGATCAAGATGATCGAGAAGGAGGAAGGAAGGCCTGCAATGCTGGTCTACCTGCTTTCCATGGCGCTGGCTGAAGCGGACTATATCTCTCGAAGCACCCCCAGAGCGACCGATAGCAAGTAGGCCAAGGCGACGGATTTCGTCGGGCTGGTCGATAACCAAGAGGAAACGGGGGCCCACTATAATCGGGAAAACGCGCAGTATGCGGGCGCAAAGGGGGATGCATGTGATGCAGTTTCCGAAGCAAAAACGGCCGACTTCCTTCGGGAAACTGCTCAGTCTGGTCGGACTCGCAGCCTTTGCGATGGGCGCCGCGGTCTCGTGGTACGAGCCTGACCTACGCTTACTTGTGGCATCATCAGGAGCAGCGGTTGCTGCCGTCCAAGCTGGACATGCGCTAGAATCCCGTAGTTTCGAACTCTGCACCGGCCCGACGCGCATCAACTGCGTGGTGGACGGCGACACTTTCTGGCAGGACGGCGTGAAGATCCGGATTGCTGATATAGACACGCCCGAGGTGTCCGAACCCCGGTGCACGTCGGAGGCAGAGCTAGGCGCCCGCGCGACACGTCGGCTACTGGAACTGCTGAATGCCGGCCCTTACGAGCTTGCCGCCTGGGAGAACCGAGACGAAGACAGATATGGGCGAAAGCTGCGCGTTGTCATGCGGGGCGGCCGATCGATGGGAGACCAGCTTGTGTCGGAGGGACTAGCGAGGACATGGACCGGCCAGCGCGGGCCGTGGTGCTAGTAAGTGGCAGTAAATATCAATTTCTGACAAGAATTATGGAGTGAAGATGACATTGAAGGGCTACGAGCAGGTACTGATGGAGGATAACCTTCCAACCGCACGTCACGAGTTTGGGCACCACTTCGTGGCCCGGGAACTCGGCTTTCAGGTGGGTTCGGTGCAAATTGCCAGCAAGCACGCCATCGGTGGCCCCGGGGGTGGGGCGGAGCTAGATCTCCTGTTTCCGATTTTCGACTTGCCCGGGCTCAAGGACTTTTGTGAGAGGCGAGTGAAAGTGCTGATGGCGGGCGTACTCGCTGAAGCCATGGAGGATTGCTCCATAGACCATGAAAGAGCACGCATTTTTTGTCGAGGGTCGGGTTTAAACGACTTTGCAAAATGGCGGGAGCTTCTTCGCTTGTTAAGAAACATTGAGCACCCGGGGACACGCTCAATAGAAGCGGCTGGCGATGAGCTTCAGAAGCTGGCGGATCGTCTTTGGAATGAGGCGGCGCAAATAGTTCTTAAACACTGCGTCTTGATCGAGAAGCTTGCTTGCGAGCTTGCGATGCGTCGGATTGAGCGAACCAACGCGCTGTTCACCGCAAATGAGTTGGCCCAGCATGAGGATATCATAGCCGCCTTTGGGGCGCCGGGCGCTGGTGGAGCGTAGTCCCAGAAAAGTGAACAGCGCCGCAATTTTCCCGCCCTGCGGCGACCCGGTGGCGACCCAGCCAGGAAACGGCGCATTGCGGCGCGCAGTGCGCCTGTCACGCGATTGGAAACGTGAGAGAAAAGTGGTGCCGCTTACGTGACTCGAACACGTGACCCCATCATTACGAATGATGTGCTCTACCGACTGAGCTAAAGCGGCCCGCATCGGCCCGCGAACTATCGTGGGCCGGAATGTGAGGGGCTGATAGCCGCATTGCGCGGAGATTTCAAGTGATCTGTTGGTACTTGGTCATTTTTCTGAAGGCAGCTGTGGAGCATGCGGCGATCATGGTGCGCACAGGCGTTCGCGGGCGGTGAGATATTCGGCCTCCAGGCGTGCCACCAGTGCTTCCGTTTCGACGATCTCCTTGACGGCCCCTATACCCTGGCCGCAGCCCCAGATGTCCTTCCACGCCTTTGGTCCGCTTTCGGCCCTGTCGAAGTCCATGATGCTCACGTCCGCTTCAGGCAGGTTGTCGGGGTCGAGGCCGGCTGCGCGGATGGACGAGCGCAGATAGTTGCCGTGCACCCCGGTAAAATGGTTGGAGTAGACGATGTCGGCGGCGCTGCCCTCGACGATCGCCTGCTTGTAGGGGTCGCCCGCGCGCGCCTCGGTGGTGGCGATGAAGGGCGAGCCGATATAGGCCATGTCCGCGCCCACCGCCTGCGCGGCAAGGATTGCGCCCCCGGTCGCGATCGCGCCGGAGAGAAGCAGCGGACCCTCGAACCATTCGCGGATTTCCTGCACGAGGGCGAACGGCGAAAGCGTGCCTGCATGCCCGCCGGCGCCCGCTGCCACCGCGATGAGCCCGTCGGCCCCCTTGCGGATTGCCGAGTTGGCGTGGCGGTTGTTGATGACGTCGTGCAGGACGATGCCGCCGTAGGAATGGATCGCGTCGTTGACCTCAGGCACGGCGCCAAGCGAGGAAATCACGATCGGAACCTTGTATTTCACGCACAGCATCAGGTCCTGTTCGAGCCTGCGGTTCGACTTGTGGACGATCTGGTTGACCGCGAACGGCGCGGCCGGGCGGTCGGGATGGCTGGCGTCGTGGTCGCGCAGTGTCTCGGTGATCTCGGCGAGCCATTCGTCGAGTTGCGACTGCGGCCGCGCGTTCAGCGCCGGAAAAGCCCCGACCACGCCTGCCTTGCACTGCGCAAGCGTCAGGGCCGGGTGCGAAATGATGAAGAGCGGTGCTGCGACCACGGGCAGGCGCAGTTTGTTTCGTAGGATGGCGGGCAGGGTCATGTCTCGGTCCGGCTGAAGTGACGTTTACGCAAACGTAAGCTAGCAACATTCGTACTGGATGGGAAGCCGCCCGGTTGTCGCTGCGTCGCCCGGATTCCCACCCGACCCCTTGCCACCGTTTTTTCGCGGCGCGGTGGCCATGTCCATACCCGCATATGCTGCGTTATCCCCGGCAGCGCTGGCGGCGCATGACCGCAACACTTGCGGAACGCGGCGTCAACGTTTACCGAATTCTTAACAGACAAGGACATGGACGCCGTGGCTTCGTTTGACCGCGCCGCACGCAGGCGTGCGCGGAGCCCAAGGAGGCAAAGTGAGCGGACTGGAACAAGCGATCAGAAATGCTTTGGCGCGCGCCGAAAGCAACAATCCCGAAACGCGCGCCCGGATCTACCAGTCGGCGCGAAATGCACTCGAGGCCGGCCTGCGCAAGCAGGAGGTCAATGATCCCGAGACGATCGCAGCCCAACGCCACCGCCTGGAAATGACCATCCGCCAGATCGAAACCGAGCAGCGTGCGGCGATAAAGACGCCGTTGCCGGAACAGGTTCCCGTCGCCGCGCCGGACCGTCCGGCCGCCGCGCCCGGCCAGCCCGCGACAGGACCGGGCGCAGAACGGGTCGAGCCCGAAGTGCGGCAGGAAAGCCGGTCGCCGGCCGCCCCCCGTCAGAGCGGCCAAGATGCGGAGCCGCAATTGGGCGATATCCGCCCGGACCGCGGCGAGGGCTTCGGCCCTGCCTCCAGGACGTCGGCGAAGGCCGACGCGCGCTCGCGCAGCGCGTCCCTGGAAAGCGCAGAGGGCATGGTTGCCGCATCGCCGCGCATGGCCAAGGCGCCGAAGCGGCGCGGGCGGCTGTTTTCCTTCCTGCTGGTGGTGGCCACGCTGATCGCCGCCGTGGGCACGGCGGCCTGGTGGGTGCAGACGAGCGGGCTGCTTTTGCCACAATCGGCCCGCGACGGCAGCGTCGCCAATCCGAAGCAGACCGTGACCGGCGACGACTTCTCCGCAAGCGATCCCCTCAAGGAGGCGCTAGACACCCATAACAGCTTCTCCTCCGATTGGCGCGAGGTTCTCAGCCCCTCGGATGCAAGCGTGCTTTCGGCCGGAGCGAAGGGACGTTTCGAAGCCGTGAGCACGGACGAGGGCCCCGCGATCCGTGTCGTCTCGTCGGCGCCCGACCGCGAAGGATCTGTCGCGATCGCCGTGTCGCCAACCGTGCTGCAGGCAATGGCCGGCAAGACCTCGACGGTCGCGCTCACGGTGGAGTCGGAAAACGGCAAGCCTGCCCAGCTCGCCGTCGAGTGCGATTTCGGCACGATGGGCGACTGCGAGCGCCACCGCTTCACCGTCTCCGAACGCACCGACCTTCTGTTTCAGGTCAAGTTCGAGGGCTCGCTTTCGCCGAGCGAGGCCGGCCGCCTCTTCGTCAACAGCGACGTTACCGGCGGCGGTGCCGGGGTCAATCTTTACGCCGTCCGCATCCTGCCGGGCGAGTAAAGCTCGGCGCAGCGCTGGCGCGCCACTACGGCTTGCTGACGGTCACTTGAGGAATTTGGGGCCTGTCCCGATGATCCGCTCATCGATGTCGCCGATCGCCTTCTTGTCCTTGCCCTCGTAGTCGAGCCGGTGAAGGACATAGCGGATGGCATTGACCCGCGCGCTGCGCTTGTCGTTTGCGCGTACGATGGTCCACGGTGCCCAGGACCTGTGTGTCTCCTCCAGCATCCGGTCGCGCTTTTCTGTATAATCGTCCCACTTGTTGAGCGCTGCGATGTCCATCGGGGACAGCTTCCAAGTCTTCAGCGGATCGTGTCGGCGGTCGTGGAAGCGTTTGATCTGCATCTCCCGGCCGATATCGAGCCAGAATTTGAAGAAGATGATCCGGTCAGTGATGACCATCCGCTCGAAGTCCGGCGTCTCGATGAGGAACTTTTCGTATTGCTCCGGTGTGCAGAACCCCATCACCGGTTCCACGCCAGCGCGGTTGTACCAGGAGCGGTCGAACAGGACGAATTCGCCTGCTGTTGGAAACTGTGCGACGTAGCGCTGGTAGTACCACTGTCCTTGCTCGGCTTCCGTCGGTTTGGCGAGCGCGACGACACGCGCAGAGCGCGGGTTGAGGAAGGCGCGGGTGACGAAGATGAGGCCTCCCTTGCCGGCCGCGTCGCGCCCCTCGTAGACGGAGATGATCCGCTTTCCCGTCGCCTGCAGCCAGTACTGCACCTTGACCAGTTCGATCTGCAGCTTTTCCAGTTCCGCCGCGTACTCGTCCTTGTCCATTTTCTTGTCGTACGGGAAGCCGCCGGACGACAGGCTTTTGTCGTCGATCCAGTTTGGCAGCTTGGGGTCGTCTATGTCGAAGGATCTCTTCTTGCCGCCAATCTCGATTTCCACTGGTTTGATGTCGGGAAACGTCACCATGTCTTGGCTCCTGCGGGCAGAGGTTGGGGGAGGAGGCCATAACCGCGTTGCGATTTCAAGCGCACCGTGAAAAACATGTCATGAAATCGCGCTATCGCTTCGTGTTGCATTGGCAATCGCGGAGCAGACCGATGAAGGCGAGAAGGGGAATCGTGGTGGAAGAGCGCGGATCGACAATCCGGTGGCTCATGACGCAGCTGTGGGACGAGCGCGTGCTGCTCGCAGCCGTCGTCTTCACCGCCTTCCTGATGTGGCTGGGTGGGATTCCTGCCGGCTGGATTGCTTTTGCCGCCACGCTTCTGGTTCTTGCCGGCTTCGCCCGTACGGAAAGGCTGGAAGGTCCGCCAGCGGCTTCGGCAACACCGGCTATTCGGCCCGAAGCGGATACCTCCGAAACGCTGGATTCCATTGCCGCGCTCATCGATGCGCTCGACATGCCGGTGCTGATCGTCACGGCGGACGAAACTGTCCGGTTACAGAACCGGGCCGCCACAGTGCTTTTCGGTCCTATTCCACGCAATGCCGACCTCGCCGGGCGCATTCGCGCCCCGGGTATCCTCGACATGGCGCGCGACGTGATCGCGAGCGGTCAGGCAAAGGAGGTCGAGCATTCAGACCGGCTGCCTTCCGAAACAGTGTATATCGTCCGCGTCGCGCCAATGCAGGCGCTCGGCCAGCGGCTTGGGGGCACGCGCTACTTCCTCATTACCTTTCGCGACGTCTCGCAGGCGCGCCGGATCGACCGGATGCGCTCGGATTTCGTCGCCAATGCCAGCCATGAGCTGCGCACGCCGCTCGCATCCTTGAGAGGGTTCATCGAGACCATCCAGGGGCCGGCGCGAAACGATCAGGCCGCGCAGCAACGCTTTCTCGGCATCATGCACGAACAGGCGACGAGGATGAGCCGCCTGGTCGACGATCTGCTGTCGCTGTCGCGCCTCGAGATCAAGTCGCACGTCCCTCCGGACCAGATGGTGGAACTGGCGCCGCTTCTGGGACACGTTCGCGACAGCCTGCAACCCTTCGCCACCGAACTTGGCGTCGAGATCAGGCTCGGTCTGCCGGACGGCAAGGTCGAGGTTGCCGGTGACCGCGACGAGCTGATCGAGGTATTCGAAAACCTGATGGAAAATGCCTGCAAGTACGGCCAGGAGGGCGGGCGTGTGGAGGTGCGGCTCTCGGCGGACGAGGGTGGCCATCCGGAAGTCTCCGTCACCGATTTCGGCCCCGGCATTCCGCCAGAACATGTACCCCGCCTGACCGAGCGCTTCTACCGCGTGAATGTCGAGGCCAGCCGCTCCAAGAAAGGCACCGGACTGGGTCTTGCCATCGCCAAGCACATCCTCACCCGCCACCGTGCGCGGCTGAGCGTGAAGTCCGAACTCGGCAAGGGAACGGTCTTTACCGTCAAGTTCTGACACATAAGACGGCAGAGACGTCGTCCTGAAATAATTATGTGAATTATTTCAATGCATTAGACTGTCACAAATGTTTCGTGAAAGTGACATAAAAGCTATGACGATCGGGCGCTAGACAGGGGCCGCTGATCGACGTCGGTCATGAACGACCGCGCCGCACCCACACAAGCCCATAACGGGAGAACTTCAGATGAAATCTCTTAAACTCACCGTAGCCGCTCTGGTCGCTTCGGTTGCCTTCGTAGGCGCTGCCGCTGCGCGTGACCAGGTCCAGATCGCTGGCTCCTCCACGGTCCTGCCCTATTCCAAGATCGTTGCCGAGACTTTCGGCGAGACCTTCGGCGACTTCAAGACGCCGGTCGTAGAATCCGGCGGCACGGGCGCCGGTCTGAAGGAATTCTGCAAGGGTGTCGGCGAAGACACGATCGACATCGCCAATGCATCGCGCCAGATCAAGGAATCCGAGCTGGAAGCCTGCAAGGCAGCCGGCGTGACCGACGTTCAGGAAGTCAAGATCGGCTATGACGGCATCGTCTTCGCAACCGACTCCGGCAACCCGGACATCGCTTTCGTTCCGGCCGACCTCTACAAGGCTCTCGCTGCCGAAGTCGTCGTCGACGGCAAGCTCGTCGCCAACCCCTACAAGAAGTGGTCCGAAGTGAATTCGGCTCTCCCGGATGTCGCGATCGCCGCCTACATCCCGGGCGAAAAGCACGGCACCCGCGAAGTCTTCGAAGAGAAGATGCTTGCCCAGGGCTGCAAGGACGCCGGCGCAGCCGACGCCATCAAGGCTGCCGTTTCCGACGAGAAGGAGCAGCATGCCAAGTGCGTCGCCGTCCGCAAGGATGGTCTGGCCGTAGACATCGACGGTGACTATTCCGAAACCCTCGCCCGCATTGCCGCCAACAAGACCGGCGTCGGCGTATTCGGCCTGTCCTTCTACGAAAACAACGCCGACAAGCTGAAGGTTGCAACCGTCAGCGGCGTCACCCCGTCGGTCGAGACCATCTCCTCGGGTGAGTACCCGGTTTCCCGTCCGCTGTTCTTCTACGTCAAGAAGGCGCATCTCGGCGTGGTCCCGGGCCTGAAGGAATTCGTAGAGTTCTTCGTATCGGACCAGATGATCGGCCCCGACAGCCCGCTGGCTGAATACGGCCTCGTCGCTGCTCCGGACGCCGAGCGCGAAGAAATCCGCGCCGCCGTCGAAGCCGGCAAGAGCATGTAAGAAAAACGAAAACCGGCGCAGACTTGTCTGCGCCGGTTCTCGTTACCGCACCGAATCCGCATGAGGCGGCTGGGAAAAACGCATGAGCACGACGCTTCTAATCGGCATTCTCCTCGCAATTGCCGCGGTGGCCTACACTCTCGGTCGCATGCGGGCAAACGCCGTGGCTGGGGGGAAGTCTTCCGCGCTTCACTCTCGACCCAACTATTACGGCGCCTATGTGGCGCTCGCGGCATTCCTGCCGCCCCTGATCCTCGTCGCCGCCTGGCTGGCGATCAGCCCCTTCATTGTCAATTCTTCGGTCCGCGATACCTTCCCGGATGAGGTCAAGGCTCAGTCGCCCGCACAACAGAGCCTCGCCTTCGGGATGGTCACCACGATTGCCCGGGGTCTGCCACAGCTGACGGAGGAGGAGCTTCGCAGCATCCAGCAGGATCCTTCCACCTTGCAGTCGGTCTTCGCCACCAAGGGTGTCGCAGTCGCCGCCGAGGCGCGGCCTTACATGCTGGAATCGGCGGCAACGCTGAACGGCATGACACAGACGAGCCGGCTGGCGCTTGCGGCCGTTGCCATCGCCCTGTCGCTCGCCGGCGCCTTCTTCTCGCTGCGAGCCGTCGCACCGCGTTTTCGCGCCCGCAACAAGGTCGAGCGCGTCATTCTCGGGGCGCTTTTGCTGGCCTCGTCGATCGCCATCCTGACGACGATCGGCATCGTCGCCTCGATGCTGACCGAGGCGCTGCACTTCTTCACCATGGTGCCGGCGCACGAGTTCTTTTTCGGTACCGTCTGGGATCCGCGCTTCGCCGGCGCTGGTGCGACCTCCAGCGGGCAGTTCGGCCTCATTCCGCTTCTTGCCGGCACGCTCTACATCGGTTTCGTCGCCATGCTGGTCGCCGTTCCGGTCGGTCTGTTCGCCGCCATCTACATGGCCGAATACGCGACCCCGCGGATGCGGTCGCTGGCAAAACCGCTGCTGGAAGTGCTGGCCGGCATTCCGACGATCGTCTACGGCTTCTTCGCCCTGGTCACGGTCGGCCCGTTCCTGCGGGACATCTCCGCCCAGCTCAACGGGCTGGCGACCGGTAACTACGCCAACTTCATTCAGGCGCAGAGCGTCATCACGGCCGGCATCGTCATGGGCATCATGCTGATCCCCTACGTCTCGTCGCTGTCGGATGACATCATTACGGCCGTGCCGCGCGCCCTGCGCGACGGATCGCTCGGTCTCGGCGCCACGCGCTCCGAGACGATCAAGCGGGTGATCCTGCCGGCCGCCCTGCCAGGGATCGTCGGCGCACTGCTGATGACCGCCTCGCGCGCCATCGGAGAAACCATGATCGTCGTTCTCGCCGCCGGCGTCGCCGCCCGCATGCAGATCAACCCGTTCGAGCCGATGACGACCGTGACTGTCAAGATCGTCAACCAGCTGACCGGCGACCTTGAATTCACCTCGCCGCAGACGCTGGTGGCCTTTGCGCTCGGCATCACCCTCTTCTGCATAACGCTCGCGCTCAACATCTATGCGCTCTACATCGTTCGCAAGTACCGGGAGCAGTACGAATGACCGACATCGTTTCTCAGGCTTCCGGTCAGGTGGTCTCTGCTGCACCGCCGCGCCGCGACATCGGCATCCGTCGTCGCTACGCCGCCGAACGCCGCTTCCGCTTCTACGGCATGGCGGCAATCGCCTTCGGTCTCGCGTTTCTGTTCATCCTGCTCTGGACTGTCGTCAGCAAGGGCTACACCGCGTTCCTGCAGACGGAGATTACCCTGCCGATCACGTTCTCCGAACAGTTGATCGACCCCGGCAACAAGCGCGAGAGTGATCCGAAGGTGCTGCAGACGGCCAACTATCCGCTGCTCGTCCGTAACGCCCTCGCCGAGAAGCTCGGCGTCGCCTCGAGCGACCGCGCAGCGCTTCGCCAGGTTTCCGGGCTTTTTTCCGACAGTGCCCGCGTCACGCTGCGCGACATGGTGGTCTCCGACCCGTCGATCATCGGCAAGACGCTGCCCGTGACGGTGCTCGCCAGTGCCAATATCGACAGCGCCTTCAAAGGTCAGTTCGACTTGACCGTCGATGAAGGCAGCCGCAAGGTCTCCGATCAGCAGCTCGGCTGGATGAATACGCTCGCCGAAGAAGGCGTGCTCGCCAAGGGCTTCAACACGGGCCTGTTCGTCAACGGCAATTCCAGCCGCCCGGAAGCTGCCGGTCTCGGCGTGGCGCTGGTGGGGTCGCTCTACCTGATGGGTATCGTGCTGGTGCTCTCGCTTCCGATCGGCGTTGCCGCTTCGATCTATCTGGAAGAGTTCGCGCCGAAAAACCGGCTGACGGATCTTATCGAGGTGAACATCAACAACCTCGCTGCCGTTCCTTCGATCGTCTACGGTCTGCTCGGCCTTGCGGTGTTCATCAATTTTGCAGGCCTGCCTAGGTCCGCGCCGCTCGTCGGCGGCCTGGTGCTGACCCTGATGACGCTGCCAACCATCATCATCGCCACGCGCGCGGCGCTCCGCGCCGTCCCGCCGTCGATCCGTTCGGCAGCACTCGGACTGGGGGCGTCCCGCATGCAGACGATCTTCCATCATGTCCTGCCGCTTGCGATGCCCGGCATTCTGACCGGCACGATCATCGGTCTGGCCCATGCGCTCGGCGAGACCGCGCCCCTGCTTCTGATCGGCATGGTCGCCTTCGTCGCCAACGTGCCCGCCACGCCGCTCGATCCTTCGACCGCGCTGCCGGTACAGATCTACATGTGGGCAAACGAGGCGGAGCGTGCCTTCGTGGAACGGACCTCGGGTGCGATCATCGTGCTGCTCGCATTCCTGATTATCATGAACCTTGGCGCCATTCTGCTGCGGCGTCGTTTCGAACGCCGTTGGTAGTGGGGTATTAGAAGATGAACATCATGACAGAAGCCGCGACCGAGGAAGCGCTGGAAAAGAAGATGAACACCGTTCCCCTGAAGATGGTCGGCAAGGACGTTTCCGTCTATTACGGCGACAAGCGCGCCCTGTACGACGTGAACCTCAATGTCCGCGAGAACACCGTGACTGCACTGATCGGTCCGTCCGGCTGCGGCAAGTCCACGTTCCTGCGCACACTCAATCGCATGAACGATACGATTGACGGTTGCCGCGTCACCGGCCTGATCACGCTTGACGGCGGCGATATCTACGATCCGGCGATCGATGTGGTGGAACTGCGCGCCCGTGTCGGCATGGTCTTTCAGAAGCCGAACCCGTTCCCGAAGTCGATCTACGAGAACGTCTCCTACGGTCCTCGCATTCACGGTCTGGCCAGGACGAAGGCCGAGCTGGACCAGGTGGTGGAGCAGAGCCTGCAGAAGGCTGGCCTCTGGAACGAGGTGAAGGACCGCCTGCATGAATCCGGTACCGGCCTCTCGGGCGGCCAGCAGCAGCGCCTGTGCATCGCGCGGGCCGTCGCCGTCAGCCCGGAGGTGATCCTGATGGACGAGCCCTGCTCGGCGCTCGACCCGATTGCGACCGCCAAGGTCGAGGAACTGATCCACGAACTGCGCGCGAACTTCACGATCGTCATCGTCACGCACTCGATGCAGCAGGCCGCGCGCGTTTCGCAGCGCACCGCCATGTTCCACCTCGGCAATCTCGTCGAGGAGAACGACACTGACAAGATGTTCACCAATCCTGACGACCAGCGCACTCAGGACTACATCATGGGCCGCTTTGGCTGACGCATGCTGTCGTCAGCAGCGCGGCCCGGCGCATCTGCGCCAGTTGAGGAAACAGAGACATGTCATCGACCCATATCGTTTCGATCTACGACGAAGAACTGAAGTATCTGGCCCGCCGCATCTCGGAGATGGGGGGGACTGCCGAGCAGATGGTCGGCGACAGCGTCCGCGCGCTTGTCGATACCGATGCGGCGCTGGCCCAGAAGGTCATTTCCGAGGACGTCGTCCTCGACAATGCCGAGCGTCAAATCAATGAAAAGGCGATCATCACCATTGCCAAGCGCCAGCCGATGGCCGCCGACCTGCGCGAGATCATGGGCGCGATCCGCATCGCCGCGGAACTCGAGCGCGTCGGCGACCTCGGCAAGAACACCGCCAAGCGCGTGATCGCCGTCCAGAGCTCGGGCATGCCGCGCAAGCTGGCCCGCGGTCTCGAGCACCTGGCCGAACTGGCGCTGATGCAGCTGAAGGAAGTGCTCGACGTCTACGCCTCGCGCAACATCGAGAAGGCGAAGGAAATCCGGGAACGCGACGACGAGATCGACGCGATCTACACCTCGCTGTTCCGCGAGCTCCTGACCTACATGATGGAGGACCCGCGCAACATCACCCCCTGCACGCATCTCCTGTTCTGCGCCAAGAACATCGAGCGTATCGGCGACCATGCGACCAACATCGCCGAGACGATCTTCTACATGGCGACCGGCGCGCAGCCGGAAGGCGAACGTCCAAAGGACGACAATACAACCTCCGTCGGCGCAGTGCAGGAGTAGCAGGCCCCGGCCGGCCTGAAAACCAGACCAGGAGTTGGCAAGGAATGGTTCCAAAGATTACCGTGGTCGAAGACGAGGAGGCGCTGAGCGTTCTCCTGCGCTACAACCTCGAGGCCGAAGGCTTCGAGGTGGATACGATCCTGCGCGGTGACGAAGCCGAGATCAGGCTTCAGGAGCGGCAGCCGGATCTTCTGATCCTCGACTGGATGCTGCCCGGCGTGTCCGGCATCGAGCTGTGCCGGCGGCTGCGCCAGCGCTCCGAAACCGAGCGGCTGCCGATCATCATGCTGACGGCGCGCGGCGAAGAGAGCGAGCGGGTACGCGGCCTGGCGACCGGTGCCGACGATTACGTGGTCAAGCCGTTCTCCACGCCGGAACTGATGGCGCGGGTAAAGGCGATGCTGCGCCGCGCCCGCCCCGAGGTCGTCTCGACGCTGCTGAAGTGCGGCGACATCGAGCTCGACCGGGAGACGCACCGCGTTCACCGTCGTTCGCGCGAGGTCCGCCTCGGCCCGACCGAGTTCCGCCTGCTGGAGTTCCTGATGTCCGCGCCGGGACGCGTCTTCTCGCGCTCGCAGTTGCTCGACGGCGTCTGGGGTCACGACATCTATGTCGACGAACGCACCGTCGACGTCCATGTGGGCCGCCTGCGCAAGGCGCTCAATTTCTCCAACATGCACGATGTCATCCGCACGGTGCGCGGTGCGGGATATTCGCTTGAGACCTGACGCCGGCGAACGATCAGCGTCAAGAGAGCGGAAACGAAAAACGGGCCTTGATGAGGCCCGTTTTTCGTTTCCGGTAATTGCTCGCTTTTGAGCGGGTGTGCCGCTCAACGCATCCGCCGACGCTCGGCAGACGGCTGATATGCCAGGCGCTGGTGATAGGTGCAGTAGGGCGAGTTGTCCGGAGACTCGTTGCCGCAGAAGTGGAAATCGTCCTTCAGAGGATCGCCGTTCGGCCATTTGCAGGTGCGCTCGGTCAGCTGGGTCAGCTCAAGATTGCGAGACATCGGCACGACGACGTTGGAAATGACCCGGCTGACCGGCTCTTCGTCGTACTCGAAGGCGACCTCTTCCTTGATGACGGTGGCGCCGGCCGGACGGGTGACCGTGCGGGTGGCGACGCGCGCGGTGAAGGTCGCCGGACGGGCAGGGGCTGCCGGACGCTTCGGACGTGCCGCCGTCGGAGCGCCGCCGGCCTTTGCGCGGCCGGGCAGGGCAAGGCGGTGGACCTTGCCGATGACGGCATTGCGGCTGACCCCGCCGAGCTGTGCTGCGATCTGGCTGGCACTCAGTCCTTCGGACCAAAGCTTCTTGAGCTTTTCGACCCGCTCGTCTGTCCAGTTCATCTGAATCGCCTCCGTTCCGGGCTTCGCTGCCGAGAATCCATTCTCGCTGCCCCGAATGGCTCCGGAGCACGAAACGCCTTGATACTGTTGGTGACTAGTTCCGCCGCATGCAGTCTAGTAATTGGCTTTTAACCTACTGACAGGGGGACTCTGTGACAAGAGTCGCCGGAATCCGCCCGAATCGATTTTCCAGTTTTCCCCAACTTGCTCGTCGGGTGTGACTCACTTGCGACAGTTCCATCAGCGTCGTGAATCCTCACGTAGCGGCAAATTGAGGCAGATTGAGCGCGGCGACTTTTGTTGACATCACCCCGCGAAATGCCGATAGTGCCGCCGCCGCCGTAAGGCGGCATTTTCGATTTTCCCGAGGCGATCCCGGGATCCTGATTTCCGCATCCGCTGCGAAGGAGATACGCGCCATGGCTGATGCCACGCCGCTCTACGAGACCTATATGCGTGCGCCGCTACGCTTCGAGCGCGGCGAAGGCGTCTGGCTGATCGCAGAGGACGGGTCGCGCTATCTCGATTTCGCCGCCGGTGTCGCCGTCAACTCGCTTGGTCATGCGCATCCCCACCTCGTCGAAAGCCTCAAGGCTCAGGCCGACAAGGTGTGGCATCTGTCGAACCTCTATGAGGTGCCGGGCCAGGAAAAGCTCGGCAAGCGCCTGACGGAAGCAACTTTTGCCGACAAGGTCTTCTTCACCAACTCCGGGGCGGAAGCGCTGGAATGTGCGATCAAGACCGCGCGTCGCTACCAGTTCGCCAAGGGCTATCCCGGAAAATTCCACGTCATCACGTTCGAGGGCGCCTTCCATGGCCGCACGCTGGCGACGATCGCCGCCGGCGGACAGGAAAAGTACCTGGAAGGCTTCGGGCCGAAGGCGCCGGGCTTCTATCAGGTTCCCTTCGGTGACGTCGGCGCGGTCCGCGAGGCGATCACGGAAGAGACGGCCGCCATCCTGATCGAGCCGGTGCAGGGCGAGGGTGGCATCCGTGTGGTGCCGAACGAGTTCCTGAAGGAACTGCGCGCGCTTTGCGACGAATACGGCCTGCTGCTGATTTACGACGAGGTTCAGACCGGCGTCGGGCGCACGGGCAAGCTGTTCGCCTACGAGTGGGCCGGCGTGTCGCCGGATATCATGGCCGTGGCAAAGGGTATCGGTGGCGGATTCCCGCTCGGCGCCTGCCTCGCGACGGCCGAGGCCGCCTCGGGCATGGTTGCCGGCACGCACGGTTCCACCTATGGCGGCAATCCGCTCGCCATGGCTGTCGGCAATGCCGTTCTGGACGTGGTTCTCTCAGAGGGCTTCCTTGAACACGTGCGCGACGTGGCTCTGGTGCTGCGCCAGGGGCTGGCCTCGTTGAAGGATCGCTTTCCCGATGTCATCGAGGACATCCGCGGCGAAGGCCTGATGCTTGGCATCAAGGCCAAGATTCCCTCGGCGGACCTTTTGAGAGCGGTGCGTGCCGAGCATATGCTCCTCGTGCCCGCCGGCGAAAACGTGCTGCGTCTGCTGCCGCCTCTGGTGACTTCCGCCGAGGAAGCGCGCGAGGGGCTTGCGCGGATCGAGCGGGCGGCGGAAAAATTGAGCGCAGAGAAGAAGAGCGCCTGAGGTCGAGACCCGGGGCAGAACAGCAGGACTGACGTAGAATGGCAGGCACCAGACATTTCCTCGACCTCTCCGCCATGACGGCAGAGAACCTTCGCGTGATCATGGATGACGCCAAGACCCGCAAGGTGGCGACGAAGGCGGGAACGGCGGACAAGCCGCTGGCCGGCAAGATGCTGGCGATGATCTTCGAGAAGCCCTCGACGCGAACCCGCGTTTCCTTCGATGTCGGCATGCGCCAGCTGGGTGGCGAAACGCTGTTTCTGTCCGGCACCGAGATGCAGCTCGGCCGCGCTGAGACGATCGGCGACACCGCCAAGGTGCTGTCGCGCTATGTCGATGCGATCATGATCCGGACCACCGATCATGCCCGCCTGCTGGAAATGGCAGAACACGCCACCGTTCCGGTCATCAACGCCCTGACGGATCTGACCCATCCCTGCCAGATCATGGCCGACATCATGACGTTCGAGGAGCATCGCGGGCCGGTCAAGGGCCGCACCATCGCGTGGACGGGCGACGGCAACAACGTGCTTCACTCCTTCGTCGAAGGTGCGGCCCGGTTCGGCTATCGCATGAACATGGCGGTACCGCTCGGCTCGGAGCCGGAAGACAAAATCCTCAACTGGGCGCGCAACAATGGCGGCGACATCCGGCTCTGCCACGATGCCGACCAGGCGGTCGCCGGTGCCGACTGCGTCGTCACCGATTGCTGGGTGTCGATGAACCAGGAACACCGGGCCCGCGGCCACAACGTCTTCCAGCCCTATCAGGTCAACGAGGCGTTGATGAGCAAGGCCGACAAGGATGCGCTCTTCATGCATTGCCTGCCCGCCCATCGCGGCGAAGAGGTGACGGATGAGGTGATCGACGGGCCGCAGTCAGTGGTGTTCGACGAGGCCGAAAACCGGCTGCATGCCCAGAAGTCCATCCTGGCGTGGTGCTTGAACGCGATCTGAGGCCTCTCGGCGCTATTGAAATCCGCAGGCTGGGCCACGATGTATGGCGCAACCCGATGTCGCCGCGGTGCCTTGCTGGCATCGCGCCGCAGGATGTGAAAACATACCGGCGGTCATGGCGCAGAATCACTGATGAACGCACCCGTCCCTGGCAGATGTGAAAAGCATCCCGCCCGGGCCGGTCTATGGCGTCGAAGGAGCGAATGATGGCTCAGCCAGCCCCCACACTCGGCGAACTCGATTTTGCCGGCGACGATCACGTCGTGCCGTTTCAGGTCGAAGGCCTTGACGTGCGCGGCCGCGCGGTCCAGCTAGGTCCGCTGCTCGATACCATTCTGGAGCGGCACGATTATCCCGAAGCGGTGGCGCGTCTTCTGGCCGAGGCCATCGTGCTGACCGTCCTGCTCGGCACGTCGCTGAAGTTCGAGGGCAAGCTGATCCTCCAGACGAAGGGCGATGGTCCTGTCGATCTTCTGGTCGCCGATTTCTCCAGTCCCGAGAATGTCCGCGCCTATGCCCGCTATGACGCCGATGCGCTGGAGCAGGCGATCGCTGATGGCAGAGGCGCGCCGCACGAGCTTCTCGGCAAGGGCGTGCTTGCGTTCACGATCGACCAGGGCGCCCACACGCAGCGCTACCAGGGCATCGTGGCGCTCGACGGCCATACGCTTGAGGAGATTGCCGGCGTTTATTTCCGTCAGTCGGAGCAGATACCGACGCGCGTCCGCCTGGGCGTTGCCGAGCTCTACGACCGCGACGCCGACGGTAAGACGCGTCATCGCTGGCGCGCCGGCGGCGTTGTTGCCCAGTTCCTGCCGGAAGCGCCGGATCGGATGCGGCAGGCGGATCTGCCGGGTGGCGACGGCGAGGAGGCCGGACACCAGATCACTGAAGACGACAAGTGGATGGAAGCCCGCACCCTGGTCGAGACGATCGACACGGACGAACTGACCGATCCCAACGTCGGCACCGAGCGTCTGCTGTTCCGGCTGTTCCACGAGCAGGGGGTGCGCGTCTATCCCCCGCAGAAGGTCCTCGATCGCTGCTCGTGCTCGCGTGACAAGCTGAAGGCCGTGATATCGGGGCTTTCCGCAGACGAGATCGAGCACACCGCGACCGACGGGCATATCGAGGCGACGTGCGAGTTCTGCTCGACGACCTATCGTTTCGATGTTGCGGAAGTGTCGCCGGCGTAACGGCGCGCACTCTGTCGATGACCCTGTCGCCCGCCTCCGGCGGGCGATTTCAGTTCAGTGTTCTCGCCTGGCCGGGCGTGTCGAGCGAGAAGGCCGGAATGGCCACGTTGAACGTCTCGCCGGATGGCGTTTCCATCTGGTAGTGTCCGAACATCATGCCGGATGGCGTGTCCAGCGGGCAGCCGGACGAATACTCGTAGGTGTCGCCCGGTTCGAGCACGGGCTGCTCTCCAACCACACCCGGTCCGCTGACCTCGTCGACGATGCCGTTCTGGTCTGTGATATGCCAGTAGCGCGTCACGAGCTTGACCGTCACGTCGGAACGGTTGGCAATGACCACCCTGTAGCCCCACACATAGCGGCTGTCGTCCGGATCGGATTGCTCCTCCAGGAAGTAGGGCTCCACCGTCACCTCGATGTCGCGGGTCAGGGCTCTGTACATTCCAACGCCTTGGCTCGAACGCGTTATTGTTATGGCGCGGTGCCCTCGCAGGCGACCGCCACCGGGCCGATGTGCAAGCCGTACATGCGCGCCCGCTTATTCGTTGCCACGTCTGACGCGGCCGGATCAAGTTAATTTACTGAAATAACGTTGCCGGCAGCGTCCGGCACAAAGATCGTCGCGCACCGCCGGAGCAATGCGCGACCAGACACGCGAGCGATTACGCCTTCACCCGGTCCAGCGCCTGGGCGAAGTCGGCCAGAAGGTCGTCGCCGTCCTCAATGCCGGCCGAGAAGCGGATGGTGCCCGGCGAAATGCCGAGTTCGGCACGGGCCTCGTCGGTCAGGTTCTTGTGCGTCGTTGTGCCCGGATGCGTGATCAGGCTCTTGGCGTCGCCGAGATTGTTGGAAATCTCGACGATCTCCAGCGAGTTCTGGAGGGCAAAGGCCGCTTCCTTGCCGCCCTTCAGGTGGACGCAGACGAGGGTCGAGCCGCCAGACATCTGCTTGGCCACGATATCGGCTTGCGGATGGTCCTTGCGGCCCGGATAGATGACGCGCTCCACTTTCGGGTGGCTGGCCAGGAAATCGGCCACGCGCGCGGCGTTCTCTGTCTGCTGTCTGACGCGCAGCGGCAGCGTCTCGATGCCCTTCAGGAGCGTCCAGGCGTTGAACGGAGACATCGCCGGTCCGGTGTGGCGGAAGTAGTCCTGCAGGCTCTCCTCGATCCACTGCTTGTCCGAAAGCACGATGCCGCCGAGGCAGCGGCCCTGGCCGTCGATGTGCTTGGTGGCGGAGTAGACGACGACATGCGCGCCGAGCTCCAGCGGCTTCTGGAACATCGGCGTGGCAAAGACATTGTCGACAACCACCTTGGCACCGATCTGGTTGGCAAGCTTGGCGACGCCGGCGATGTCGACCACTTCGAGCGTCGGATTGGTCGGGCTTTCGAGGAAGAAGACTTTGGTGTTCTTCTGGATCGCCCCTTCCCAGTTCGCCAGGTCCCGCCCATCGACCAGCGTGCATTCCACACCGTATTTCGGCGCCAGCGTCTCAACGATATAGCGGCAGGATCCAAACAGCGCGCGCGCGGCGACGATGTGGTCGCCGGCCTTCACCTGGCAGAGGATGGCGGCGGCGACAGCGGCCATGCCCGACGCCATCGCCCGGCCTTCCTCGGCACCTTCCAGAAGACACATGCGGCGTTCGAACATGTCGTTGGTCGGGCTGCCGTAGCGGGCATAGATAAAGCCGTCCGTCTCGCCCTTGAAGCGTGCCTCGGCAGCTTCCGAACTCTCGTAGACGAACCCCTGCGTCAGGAAGATCGCCTCGGAGGTTTCAGCGTGCTGCGAACGGGTAGTGCCGCCGTGGACGAGTTGGGTTGCCGGGCGCCAGGACTTGCTCATGGGATCATCGCTTTCCAAACAAAAAAACCGGCCGCAATGCAGGCCGGTTCTACGCCCGGCCTTTTTAGCTACTTGTTTAACGTGGCTGCAAGCCGACCGGCCAAATCACCACGGGATATCCGGTCCATACTGCCTGGAGGCGCTTGCGTCAATTGCCTGCATTTGGTTTTGTCGGCCAGCTTTAAGGATGGTGTCATGGCAAACGCAACGGGAATTCTGGCGGACCGCGCCATCGCCGAACTGTTCGAGGGCGGGAAACTGGCGAGCGAGGCGAAGCTGGACCAGGATCAGATCCAGCCGGCCAGCCTCGATCTCAGGCTCGGCTCGAAGGCGTTTCGCGTTCGCGCGAGTTTTCTGCCCGGACCTGCGCATCTGGTTTCCGACAAGCTTGACCGTCTGAAGCTGCATGTCATCGACCTCTCCGAGGGTGCCGTGCTGGAGACGGGCTGCGTCTATATCGTGCCCTTGATGGAAAGACTTGACCTGCCCGCGGAGCTTTCAGCCTCCACCAATCCGAAGAGTTCCACTGGCCGCCTCGACATCTTCACGCGGGTCATCACCGACCGCGCCCAGGAGTTCGACAAGATCCCGGCCGGCTACAGCGGACCGCTCTATCTGGAAATCTCGCCGCGAACCTTCCCGATCGTCGTCCGCCGCGGATCGCGCCTGTCGCAGATCCGTTTCCGCCGCGGCAACGCGCTGCTTTCGGACGCCGAGCTTCTGGCCTTGCACAAGAGCGACACGCTGGTGGCGAGCGAGACGCCGAACGTCTCCGGCGGCGGCATCGCGCTGTCGATCGACTTGAAGGGAACCGGCCCCGACGGACTGGTCGGCTATCGCGGCAAGCATCACACGGCCGTCGTCGACGTGGACAAGAAGAACCAGCACGATGTCTTCGATTTCTGGGAGCCGCTGTTCAGCCGCGGCCGCAACGAACTGATCCTCGACCCCGACGAGTTCTATATCCTCGTCTCCCGCGAGGCCGTCCACGTGCCCCCCCTCTATGCCGCCGAGATGACGCCGTTCGATCCGCTGGTGGGTGAATTCCGCGTCCATTATGCCGGCTTCTTCGACCCCGGCTTCGGCCACGCGGCCGCGGGCGGCTCCGGCAGCCGCGCGGTTCTGGAAGTCCGCAGCCATGAAGTGCCCTTCATCCTGGATCACGCCCAGATCGTCGGCCGCCTCGTCTACGAGCGCATGCTGGAACTCCCCGAAAGCCTCTACGGCGCCGGACTCGGCTCCAACTACCAGGCACAAGGGTTGAAACTGTCCAAGCATTTTCGGTCCTAGAGGCGGGCAGAGCACGTTCTCATGAGAGTTGCGCCTTCGTTGGCGATGGGTGACCTGCGCGATCGGTAGTGCCTGCGCGGCGAACCTCCATTTCGAGGTCCGGGTTGTATGGAAACTTCGCTCTATCTGCCTGTGAAAGGCTTCCTCGAAAAGGCGGGCTACGCCGTCAAGGGCGAAATCGGCGGCTGCGATATCGTCGGTCTCAGTGGCGGCGACCCGCCTGTCGTGGTGATCTGCGAGTTGAAATTGACCTTCAATCTGGAGCTTGTGCTGCAGGCTGTCGACCGGGCGGCCATTGCGGACGAAGTCTGGATCGCCGCCAGGATTTCGCCCAATGGCAGGGGAAGGGAGGCCGATAAGCGCTACCGCGACCTTTGTCGCCGGCTCGGGATCGGCATGATCGGCGTTTCCGACGCGGGCGATGTCAGCGTGATCGTCGGTTCCGTTTCGCCCATGCCGCGGACCAATCCGAAGCGGCGGTCGAGGCTGATGCGGGAACACCGGACTAGGCGTGGCGATCCCTCGCTCGGCGGCAGCACGCGCGCGCCGGTCATGACGGCCTATCGTCAACAGGCGCTTGGATGCGCTGCGGCCCTGGCTGCAGGACCTTCGCGTGTGCGCGATGTAAGGGCGGGCATACCGGAGGCGGGAAAGATCCTCCTTTCGAACGTCTACGGCTGGTTCGAGCGGATCGAGAGAGGCGTGTACGGATTGACCGATGCCGGGCACGATGCGCTTCGGCGATGGCCGCAGCGGGATATGGTCCAGGGCGATTGTCCTGCCGGTTCTTGCGAGACATAGGCGATTCCCGTTTCTGCTCTGCACGTATGACGGAAATCGAGTTGTATGAGGCGTTTGGTCTGCTGTTCGGCAGGCGCAAGATCCCTCATTGCGTCCTGCCGAAGATCGCTCCCTCCCGCTTCGCGTCTCCGAATATTGTACCGCTGCGCAACCCTTGCGCGTTTCCGCTACCCCCGGGTTTGCGACCATGCGGGTTTCCCTTTACTTCTGCACGTGCCACTTTTCGAACACTGCCCTCTTTACAAGTGACAAAGGACCCTCGCCGTGTCGGACAATCCCAAGGAAGGCCTTGATCGCCGTAAGTTCATGCTGACCTCGCTCGCCTCGGCAGGAGCCTCGGCGGTTCTAGCCGCAAGCGCAGGCGCGGCGAATGCGCAGGACACGGCCACCTCCTCCGGTGATGCGGCATCAGGAACATCGAAGGGGACGGTCTATACGGGTGATGTGATCGACGGAAAGAAGGTCGTCAGCGCGCTCGACGTCAACGACCTGGCGCCGGGGCAGAGGCACTATTTATACTTCCAGGGCGTCGAGATGCCGTCCGGACAGCATTGGCATGTCTCCGTGACGGTCGCGCGGGGAGCGAAGCCGGGCAAGCGCGCCGTTCTGGTCAGCGGTGTGCATGGCGACGAAATGAGCTCGATACATACTGTTCAGACCGTGATGAACCAGCTCGACCCGGCGCAGATGTCGGGCACGGTGATGGCGGTCACGGATGTCTCTCGTCCAGCCGTGGAAAGCATGCAGCGCAGATGGCCCAATCAGGGCAGGGGCATCGATCTGATCGATATGAACCGGGAGTGGCCCGGAAACGAGAACGGCGCCACAGCCCCCAGCCGGCACGCCGGTCTCCTGTTCAACCGGCTGCTGCGGCCGAACGCAGACTTCGCAATCGACTTCCACACGGGGACAACCGGCTTCGAGGTCACCGCGTTCAACATTGGCGGCATGGATGTGCCCGAGGTGAAGGCGATGGTGGAGCTCTATCCCGTCGGCCAGATCTTCGACAACCACGTCTATCCCGGCGTGCTCCACAACGCCTTCATGGACGTCGGCATCCCGTCCTTCACGCCCGAGATCGGTGCCGCGCGCGTCCTGGATCTCGAGATGGTCTCGCTGTTCGTGGAGGGCACGATGAACGTCCTCAAGCATCAAGGCATCGTTTCAGGCCCGATGGGACGCACGGGCAAGGATGTGAATGTCTTTGTCGGCAACAGTGCGTTCCCGATCCTTGCCACCACAGGCGGCCTCGTCGAACACCTCGTCAAGCTGAACGACAAGATCGACGTCGGACAGAAGGTGGCCGTTCAGCGCAACGGCTTTGGCGAGGTGGTTGCGGAATATGTGAGCGATGTTGCCGGTGAGGTGACGGGTCAGCGAAGCGATGCCATGGCAGAGCCGGGAAACCCGTTGGTGTTCATCCTCTTCAACAGGCCTGCGCCGGACGGCGTCGGGGCCTATCCCGAATAGGGTGCCGGCAGACTGGCGAGGCCGCATTTCACCGCTGTGAAGCACCGTTTGGCGGTGATATGTCAGATGCGCTGAGGCCTACGCCATTACAGTCAAAGAAACATCCGAGTGCAGGCGGGTGGAAGATTGTCAGCCGCTAAAAATTGCGTTTTCAAGATCGAATTCGGGTCAATGGTGTCGAACAGACCGCGTGTGATCTCAACCGATACATGTACAGGCAAGCGAAGTGCCACGATATCACGTAAGGTGGGCGCGATCAGTTGGCGGTGTTCTTCGAGATACGCGTTGCAACGACGCGCCAGCCCTCTCATGCCCCGGTCGACGAACCACTCCGCAGGGCGCTCCGAGCGCGGCAGGGAGTTGATCGCCCGAATCGCCCGCAGGCGGGCAAAGACGTGACGCTCGTACGAGAATTCGCCGCGCGAGATCGAGTTTTCGGTGAGGACGCGCTCATAAGGTGCATCTAGTGCGGCGGCGTCGACAACCGGCTCCGGGTCGAAGCGCGACAGCAGATCGGTCCAGAAAACCACATCCTCATGCCCGGTGAAATGCTCCGGGAACGCAGCCGCTTTCGCCATATAGTGCGGCACGCCCTTCAGGACGGTCATTGTCAATGGCCAGGTTGCCGACTTGATCTGCACCATCTCCTGGAGCGATGAGATCCCCTCTGCTCTTTTCAGGATGGCGGATACCCGCTCCACGATCGCCCCTGTGCAGTCGTGTTCCTCGATGCCGGATATTGCCAGGCGGCCGAAGCCGCACCCCGCGTGCATCCGTGCCAGATAGTGGGGATTGAGTGTGTCGTCATCGTCGATGAAGGTGACATAGCGGCGTGTCGCTCGCGCAATGCCGAGGTTGCGTGCCGCGCCGACCCCCGCCCGCGGCGCCACCACGAGCTGGATAGCGCATGGAATGTCATGCTGGGCGGCCGAGAACCAGGATTGCCACGGCGCGTCGTCTGTCCCGTTCACGACGATGAGGAGTTCCACCAGCGCCGCGTCGATCGTCTGCCGCGCGATGGTGCTAAGCATTGACGCGGCAAGGTCGGGATGGCGATTGGTGGCCAGGATGACCGATAGGCCATCCGCTCGTTCAAAATGCTGCTGCTGCAGGTTCTCCCCTGTGTTCGGCGAGGGCTGCGTTTCCACCGTCATTTCTGTCTTTGCCCGGACGTTGTCGCCCGCTTCCGCCGCAACGCCGACAGAAGCCGTCTGCTCCAGGTCGCGTCGCGTTCCTGCTTCATCTGCGCCAGTTCCTTGCGGACGCTGCCGAGCTCCCCACGCGCCCGCGCCAGATCTTCGCGCAACTGGCCGAGCTTCTTTTCCTGCGCAAGGACAAGGTTGTCCTTCTCTTCGCGCAGGACGGTCAGTTCGGCGCGCAGCCGCTTGCTTTCCCGTCGGTGACGCACGGTCTCCTCGCGCTGCGTCCCGGCAAGGCGCAGGGCCTTGTCGAGGCTGGCCTGCAGCGATGCTATGATATGCAGGCAAGCCAGTTGGCCATAACTCTCCACCGCATCCGGCTCCTGCTCGTCAGGCTGCAGGGGCGGCGGGGGGCTGGCCTCCTCCTCAAGCCTTCGCATGATGATCGGCCGACCTTTCTATGGAGGAAGCGCCCGGCTCCCGCAAACGCAATATCTCGTCTTCCATGCGCATGGCATAAGACAGCCACTGCACCACCCTGCGATTGAATTCCCGCTGATCGCTGCCTTCGGCCAATCCATTCAGCAGCACCTCGCGGAATGCCGGCGACGCCGATTTCCCAGTGTCGAGCACGTACTGCACAAGCCGGATCGTTTCGTCGGTACGTCCTTCCGCCACGAGGCGAGGAACAAGGGCTTCCGCCTGCGTCCCCGAAAGTTCGGGACGCATCAGGCAACCCGCGACCTCGAACATCCGCTCGGCGACGCGCTGCGACGCCTTCCCGTCATGGTAGCGGAAGAAGCCTCGTCGGCGCAGCGAATAGCTCGGATCCTCGCCTCCGTCCAGCAGGCTGAGAATGTGAGACCTCACGTCGTCGGCATGGCGATCGACCGGTCCGAAACCGTCCAAATAGACGGCAGAAACGATAGCCCGCCATGGCTTGCGCGGCACCTTAGGTGCCGGTTTGCAGCGTCGCCATTGCTGTGAAGCAGCTTTTAGCTTGCTTTTTCTTAGTTTAAGGATTTTGACAAAGCTGAACACTATAGAATGGCTCTTGCTATTGGTTCCTGTAGAACGATTCACCGAGAATCGGGGCGCCGATATATCATTTAGAGAGTGCTACCATAAATCTGTTACTCAACCAGTGTATGCGGCGTCAACGCTTCATTTGCCCGTTCGCCGGTGTCGCTTCCCTGAAAGGCGCGCGATGTGGCATTCTCGCCTGTTGCCATCGGGGGGGCGATCTTCTGGTTCGGGTGTCATGCTGCTGCGTCCGTTGACGCTGGTGATATCCAGGGCGCGCTGCAATACGTTCTTCTAAGTCGGCTGGTCGATAGCAATGATGGTCGGATAAGGGCGCGTTTGGCGGGTGACGGGAATGCGCAGACTGTCAACTGCGTCAACGCTCTCGAGGGGATTCGGGCCAAGGTGCGTCCACCCTTGACACGCCCTCCAATCTTGCCGACGAGTTCCCGCAGCCAGTCTCGGCTATCCCTTAAATTCGAGGGTAGGGATCGCTTGGCGCGACGGTCGTGCAGCGGGTGGCGCCAGTATCGCCCACTTGCTTCCACGATGGTCTTCCGAAGGCTTCCGACAAGCGCCACCAGGGTTTAGGCCAAGAGGCCGGGATTCGGACGTTCAAATCGCGTTAGAACTGCTGCGGTCGCGTGATCACGCGGGGTCTTGAAGGGACATCTCGGACACCTTCTGGGTTCAAGTGAACATTACTTCAAGCTACATCGGTCGGAATGTCGACGGGAGAGTTCCCGGCAGAGCCTTTGGACTGGAATGGCGGGGTCGAATATGATTCCATCTCGCCATAAACGACCCCGCCGAACAGCGTCCGGACAACCTTGCGAGTGCGCTGGCGCTGCTGGCCGAAGAGCGTGCGCGGCGTGTTGCCGCCGAGGTGGAAGCTGCCAACGCAAAGGCGCTCGTATCGCATTCCGAAGCTCTGATTGCACGGTTGAAGCTGGAGATCGAGAAGGTCCGCCGGGAGCTTTACGGTAGCCGTTCTGAGCGCAAGGCGCGGCTTCTCGAACAGATGAAATTACGGCGCGACCGTCTATTCTTACGGTTCCGTCATAGGGATATGGCTGTATTGCGAAACGGTTAAGAAGAATTCTCTGACCTTTTCGGGGTTAAACCCGCTGCAGAAGGAGTAATAGGGGTTCGTACGGCAAGCACGAACCGCCTTAACGTGAACAATAGTTGCGTTACGTCGTTTGTCGTCCGCAGCTTCTTCCCAGTCGATGTACAACCCCGCAGAATTGGGACACCGAAATGTGTATTCCTCGATCGCTGCATCAACTTCCGCACCCATTGTTGGCTGAGAAGACTCGGCTATCGAGGCCTTCGTTGTAAGTTGTGTCGCAATGAGAATTATGAAGAATTTCATTAACGTAGATGTCGTGACGCACCTCATGCGTGTAGATTTAGGCTGCAGGCGAGATTTGTTAGTTGTGACTTGGCGGCTTTCCCGTTCAATTGGGTGTAGCCGCCTTCTATAATACAAAGGCTCAATGAACGGCGTGCTTCAAGGACGTGGACGTTGGGGGTGGGATGGAAGCTTCCGATAGTGGAGACATCCCAGTGTATCGCTTCCACTTCGACGTAAGCGATGCTTATGGCGGCTGGCTTGATGCGTCCTCCGAAGATTTTTCCGACATACCTTTCGCATCGGACACCCCACCCTTGACACGCCCTCCAATCTCGCCGATGACTTCCCGCAGCCATTCGCGGGTATGATGTAATGGTAGCCTGTCAGCTTCCCAAGCTGAACGCGCGGGTTCGATTCCCGCTACCCGCTCCAGCCTCATTTCTCAGTGCTTTGAGCCATGGTGGGCGAACGGCCAAAATGGCCGGTTTTACAGGTAGTTTTACAATCTCCGTTCTTCTTATGGTCTTGAGGCGGCAATTGAGCCGTATCAAGCGCGCGTCGTGGCGCCAGGTTGAGGGGCGAATTGCGCCTCTACCTCGGCGACTTCAGAGACCTGGCTTCATCCAGTTGCGTTATGATCGCATCCGTTGCTGCAGTGCGGCCGACATATCGACGGATAATCTTTGAGACGCTCTCTTCTTCCCATCCCAATACTTCAGCGATCACTCGCTCTGAAAGACCGGCGGTGTAGAATTTCGTGGCTGCCGTGCATGGATCTTCCGGAGAAGGTGCTGGCGCCGAACCCGCTGGCTCAAACAAAGGAACAAGGCAATGAGCCTCCGAAAGCTTCCTGAGATCGCATCTTTCAAAATTCCCGATGTCTGCGCCTTCGTTCTGGATGAGCGGGCGATCGAGGATTGGAATGCTGGCATCATGGCATCCCAGACCGCCGACAACACCATTTCCATGCTCGACGTGATCGGCGAGGACTGGTGGAGTGGCGGCGGCGTCACCTCCAAGCGTTGGCGCCGCTCTGCGCGCGATCGGGGACCAGGATGTGTTCGTGGATCTCAATTCCGGTATGACCCATGTCGAAGTCATTCAGGTGGTCGATGCGACGGACGCTGTTGTTTGGTCGCCCGATGTTGAAATCCTGCGGCGAGAAATCGCCGCGCTGACTGCGCAGGTCCAGACGCTCTCCGACCGCGTCGAAACTCTCGAAAACTAACCACCCTCCAAAGGACATCACCATGGCGACCTTCACGGTTGCCGCTGGCACTGACTGGATCGACACGATTGTGTTCGGGACGGTCAACGATCGCTGTCGGCTGGACGACTATGACATCTGGATGCAGGTCAAGAAGGCTGGCGACGCTACTGTCCTGCTCGAGTTGACCACGGACAACGGCAAGCTTGTGATCTCCGATCCCGTCGCTCGCCGCCTAGAAATCAATGTCGGCTGGACGGAGATCGTGGCGATCGAGCCCGGTCCGTTCGCGTTCGACATCCTCTTCCAGAACAAGACCACGGAAGTTCGCTCTCGTAGCGGCCCGCACACCCTTTCCATCACCCCTGGCATTACCCTTCCGGAGACCTGATCGATGGCTCGTCAACTTTCCAATCCCGTCTATCTGGCGTCTCCTGAAAAGGGCGTCGACGGTCGCACCACGCTTGCGGGCGCACGCGCTCCTGTGATCACCGACGGTCGGATCGGGGACTTCTGGATCGACATCCGCACGGACGAACAGCGGCTGTATGGGCCGAAGAACGCCGCCGGCTGGCCGGATCTCGGGCTAATCAAGGGCAATCGCGGGTGGACGCCTGTCTTCGGCGTCGTGACAGATGGCAGCCGCCGCGTGCAGCAGGTGATCGACTGGCAGGGTGGCGAAGGCACCAAGCCGGCGATCGGCAAGTATGTCGGGCCGACGGGGCTCGTCGATACGGCTGCTGCCGCTGTCGATATCCGAGGCCCGGTAGGCCCCGCAATGATCATCGACGGCCTCACACCGGCTGTCACCGACATCTCCGATGCAACGCAGCTCCCGGTCGCGGAGGCTGGCGACGACAACGAGAAGCGCACTGTTGTCGAGGTGTTCGACCTCGGGGCGGTGCTGGACCGTCGAAGCGTGGCACATGCTCAGGCATCCAATGTCCGGGCGGCTATCAGCCGTATCCGCATAGGTCAGCTTTTCTACGAGAGGGTCAATGCTCAGCCGGTCATTGAAGGCAAGTTCCGCACGCTCGACCGCTGGACCGCTGACGTTGACAGCGATTCCGTGAACGGAGGCTGGTGGCGCTTGGTGGCTGGCGAAGGTCGCGAATTCGCCCTGACTTTAACCGTCGGGACCGAGGGCGACTATCCAAAGCTGAACGATGCATTGCGGGCGGCGTCCGTCCTGCGCCCCCCGCGCTTTGAAAGCAGCGGGCTGAAGACTGAAATCAAGCTCCTATCCGGCTTTGTTATGGCTGAGCAGGAGATTGTTGTCCGGGAAGATATCGAATGGGTACGCATCACCGCAGAGGATGCAAATGTTGTCGCTGACATCTCGGCCGCCACCACCTCCGTGTCGGATGGCCGCCGTCCGATGTTTTGCGGTGATAAAAATGCGATCCTGCCCTACATCGATTGCAAGTTTACGGCATCCGCGGCGCCGTCCCTGAATGTTGACGGTGTTGCCGTATTTAACGGCTCCAAGGGCGTTCTCGGCCCTAACGTTGGGTTTGTCGGCTTCAAGCGGAACCTGGGGGCGTACTATTACTCGTCGCTGTCCTGCTATCAGCCGGGGCTAGCCAACGAGACCTCCGCAGGCATTCGGCCGATTTCTCGGGGGCGGGAGCTGAGGGATTGTATGCGTCCTTCCATTCGAGCATATCGGCTCCATATGGGAAATTTGACGGCGCGGGCAACCACGGCGTATTTGGCATCTGGAACTCCACCATCGACATTTACCGGGCGACGGCGCTCAATTGCGCGTCCAACGGCGTCTATGTCCGTGATGGGGCGACCTGTAACGCGCGCGAGGTGGACGGTCTCAGGGACAGTTGGGCACGGCTTCTACGCCCTTCATGGCGCGACGCTGAATTGCCGGTGCAAGGATGCTGGCGCCGGTTTCGGCGGAGCGAACAACTGCGGCGGCATAAGTGTTTACGCGCGACATGACGGCTGTATCGAGGCCGAAGGCATTATCGCAAACGGTTGCTCGACCGGAATACGCGCAGAGCATGGATCCACCGTGAGTGCCCGGTATGCCGATTTGAAAGGGTGTAACATTGGTATTTCAGCGGCATACGGCAGCACGGTTGCGGCGCAACAGGCCACCCTCGACAACTGCACGGCCAATGCCGCCTACGCTGAAGAGGCCAGCCGAATAAACATCGACGCCGCCACCGAAACGAACTGCGGCAGCATCGCGGTGCTTGCCCGACGCGCTTCTACGATCAATGCGCAGGCCGTTACGGCAACCGGTGCGGTATCTCGTGGCGCTAACGCGGCACAAAGCAGCATTATCAACGCTTATGGCGCGAATTTCCGTGAGGGTGTCGGCGTGGATACGACGGGGAGCAGCGGCGATCTCGTTGTGTTCGACGGCGGCCAAATTTGCGCCAGGACTGCTCTCGGCGGAAAGAATGTCACGGTGAACACGGTTTCCGCCGATGTTTTCGCGTAGCCTTTATGGATCGGCGGCGTTCGCGTAATTGAGCAACCTGCCCACGGCGTGCCGGCGCCATTCACCATAATATTCACCAGCGGCGCCGGCAGCTGGCGGGCCAGGGCCTAATGAAACTTGATTGCGTCGATGTTATGAAAATTCCACGCCGGAATTCGTGATGAAGGCCGTCACTGGCTTGAACTCTTCGGCGGGTCCGAGACCTTCGACTTCCACAAGAAACCTGCCGATATCCTTGAACCCGATTTTCGAGAGTATCGATGGATGATATCTCCACCATCGAGAAGCTTGTAATCTGTGGCAAGTTTCGTCGTCAAAGCGCCGCCGGATGAGCACCGCTGGACTGCCACCGACGATCGCATACGGCGGTACATCCTTGGTTACGACACTGCCTGCGGCGATCACGGCTCCATCGCCGATCTTGATGCCCATTTGAAGAATGACATCACGGCCGATCCAGACGTCATTGCCAAGCACTGGAAAGCTCTTATGGCCATGTGCGTCCCAGTTATATTGCGCGATTTGCTCTTCGTCTGTGAATTCACGAGTAAGCAAGTGGTGGGGCCGGAACGTAATAATGCTTGTGGTGACCAGATCGACGGGATGGTGGCTATCGAGGAAGCGAAGGCCGTTGGCGATCGAGCAGTAGCGTCCAGCCTTCATGGGCTCTGGCAGCGCTGAGCTGGAGTAGGATATCGACCCAAGGCTGGAAAAGCCGGTGTAGGGAATGCCTCCGCCGCTGGGCTTGTACACGCCACCATAGAACGCAGCGTATGCCTCGATAGTGACGGGCGCGCGCATCCTCACATCAATATCCTGCACAAGCCAGCCGTACTTTCCATCCGCTGGGGGTGCCGGGCTCGGGCTGAAGGCGATCTTATTCTCCCAGAACTGATCAAGGATATCTTTAGTCAATCTAAACATATGGCAGTCGCCTCTATCGTGCGCCGCCATTTGCCTCAATCCTGGGCCGTTGTCGAGGCCGCATGTGCCTTGTCGATGGCGCGACAGCGTTCATTGCGCTGAACTGAAGCTAACGTCTCACAATCACCATGACCGCACCTGCGCAGGATCTGGGCGCGTAACTACTCTCACACTTTTTTGGAGATCACATGGCTCGGGAAACCCTTCCCGTCGCGCTCGAACTTATGTTCGCGCATGATGTGAATGCAAAGACCGACAAGGGCGGTCCCACGAAGTACGGGATCACGCACAGAACGCTTGCCGCCTATCGCGGAAAGAAGTCCGTTACCTCAGCCGAGGTGCGAGCGATGTCCCGCCAGGAAGCTGTGGAAATCTATCGCCGCTCCTACTGGACGCAGAGCGGCGGGGATCTCCTGCCACCGGGGCTCGACTATGCCGCATTCGACTTCGGCGTAAACAGTGGTCCTGCTCGAGCTGTGAAGGCGCTACAGAAGCTGCTTGGCGTTCGTGAGGATGGTGTGGTCGGCGAGCGGACCGTCAATGCCGCACATCGCTTTCCCGGCGGCATGGTGGCCCTCATCCGCGCCTATTGCGAAGAGCGCATGCGCTATCTGCGCACCCTGTCCAGCAGAAAGACGGGGTTCCCAGTCAAAGGTCGGGGCTGGACCATCCGCGTCACCGGCAAGGATCCGAAGGGCCAATTGAAGGATCAGTCCGGTGTGATCGGCAATGCCTTGAAGCTTGCCGCCGATGCCAGCGGGGCAAGCGTGCGGATGGATGATATCCCCCGGACATTACTCCCGAAGCGCGCGCCAAGGCGGACAGCCGCGATATCGGCCTCTCTGAAATCATCAAGAACCCGGAAGCATGGGGACCGCTGGGCGGCCTTCTTTCCGCGGGCGGTGCGCTGTTCGCGGGGTCCGGACCCGTGCAATGGGCGCTTGCCGCCGGCATTGTCGCAGGCATTGCGGTCGGCGTCGTCTACTTCGTCAAGCGGGTAAGGGCTGACTGATGATACCTAGGCTCTCGCTGGCTGCTGGCGCTGTTCTCGGCGCCGTACCGGCAATCACCCCCGCCTACGTCCTCGGCAAGCGTGCCGGGGCATCCGAGGCCGATACCGCCGCCTTGGAAAAGACCATCGAACTCATCCACGCAAGGGACATGACCAATGCAGATATTTCTTCTGCTGATGCTGCTGAGCTGTGCCGCCATTTCGGGTTGTCAGACGACGACGCCGAGCAATGCGTGCGCCGGCTGGCAGAGGCTACGGCCGAACCTTGATACGGCGGTGTCGATCGCTCGCACCGATCGGACCTATGCCAATCAGGTCGCCTCGCACAACGGGCACGGCGCCAATCTGAAATGCTGGAACTGATCGGAAGACGACATGACGCCTGCAGACTTCTTTGAATTCATCGGCATCAAGGCCAGTGTCGTCCTCGCTGGCCTATCGGGGGGTATCCTGCGGGCTATGTCTCGCAAGGCTTATAAGGTGAGAGAGATGATCGCATCCCCTTTGTGCGGCGCACTTGCCGCCGGATATCTCACGACGCCGGCAATCCACTATCTCGGCGCAGTGAATTGGCCTTTGCCTCCCGATCAGATTGCCACGCAGCATGCGACGGCCTTCCTCATCGGCGTATCGGCCATGTGGATAACGGACGCGCTGTTCGAAATCGTCGTTCGCAGGCTGAAACAGAAGGACGGCTAGGCCCGCGTCCCCACCAGCCAAGCGCCTGCCCAAGTCGCCCCACAAAACTCGCCGCCGCGCCCAATACGGCGACGATGAGAATCGCGTACAGCCACCACGGATTACGCATCATCGCCGCCCGCTCAGAATCAGGACTGGACCAAACGTCCAATGATGGACGACCCATCATATTTCCCGTCTTGCAGTGCCTGTTCGAGCGGTCTCCAAAGCCTACCAATTATCTTGAAGATATTGCCCATTGGCTTACCGCCCGCGGAAGTGAGTTCGGATATGACTTTACCCTCCTCCCAGTTGCAATGTCGCGCGAGCCTAAACGCGTCATCCTCTGCAGCAATCAACCCAAGACGGTAGGGGTTGTCTCGGCGCATGATCAATTGAGCCGCGATGTGGCAGGAAAAATACGGCGCTTGGGGCAGGCCTTGCTGCAGCTGCTTTATGTCTATTCGTTTGCCGACGGTTTCAACGTACTTCACGCTTCCATGCATGATCGAGTAAGTAAACTCGGCTTGCCAATCGGTCACGAACCGAGAGCTCGGCGGGCTAGCCAAGAACCAATTCTCGATCAACGGGAATCCGGCAATGGTCGTCTTTGTTGCATGAAAGTAGCCAATGAACTCAGCATCCGCCAAATTCCGCAGGTAGTGGATGTAGTCAAGCGACTCAAAAGCCAGGGTAGTCGCGTCCATCCATATGCCACCATGCTCTTTCATAAGGCATAGCCGTATGAAGTCGGATTGCCTCTGAGGCGACTCGCTTTCGAGATTCTCGGGGAGGGATTTTAGATACTCCCTCGCATTGGTTGGCGTCACGCAAATGATCTCGTGGTCGGGGTTTGTCTCTCGCCACGACCTGAAACAGGCTCTGACGATCAGCGGGAATTCGTCCGAATTCCAAAATGTCCATATCCTTCTCGGTATAGCTTCGGAAAACTTGTCCCTGGCACGGTTTCCCAGCCATATCTGAGACCGGTGAGAGAGGGGGCCATTTTGCATTTTGTCTCGCACGTAGAAGGAGTGGCGTATCTCTTCGGGCGGTACCGAAGAGATACGCCCTTTATAGCCACGCGTTACAGTGGGGAAGATGCCTAAACCGAAATCGGGCCGCTCGACCTCATTTACCCCTCAACTCATCTTCTAACTTCATCGCGCGGGTTAGCCACTCCACGACGCGGCGATTGAACTCACGCTGATCCGTGTCAGCAAGGCCAGCCAGAATTGCTTGGCGATACATAGGGTTGGTAGATTTCCCGCTGTCAATCATATGTTGTGACAGCAATATAGCCTCGTCCGTTCGTCCCTCATCGAGCAGGACAGGGAGAAGAGCCTCCGCCTGGGATGCGGAAATGTCCGGACGAATCAAATATCCGGCCACCTCGAACATCCGCTCCGCGACACGCTGCGAGGCTTTGCCGTCCCGGTGACGGAAGAAGCTCATGCGTCGCAGCGAATAGCTCGGTGTTTCCGGGCCTGCGATCAGGCTCAGGACGTGGTTTTTAACATCGCCGGCATCACGATACACGGGGCCGAACCCGTCGGCATCGTAATCGAAATACCCCTGCACATAGGTGTGCCCTCCCGATAGGGCACGTTCCCGATCGAAGTGAAAGTATGTGACGGGCTTGTCGAGATAGGCAAATTCCGCTGCCAATGAAGAAAAGTCCGTCAATACCGACTGGCACTCTCGAACCAGATCGGAGTAGCGCGTTGTCACAACGTCGCGCACCTCGACGCGCGGATCGATGATGAAGTCGTCCAGGTATATCCGCATGCTCGGATGGGGCGCGAAAACCAGATGGCCATCCCGCGCCACGACCTCGTCAATGAATGCCGTGTCCGACAAGACAGAAGACCACTCACGCAGATAATCGCTCTCCAGGAAGAGCGGATTTTTATGGCGATGAAAGCCGCTGATTATCGGACCCGTCAGGTAATGGCGCCATGTCGGTGCGATTAGAACAGTGTGTGACGCTTTGGGTTTTGTCGCTAGCTCCTGCAGCAATGCGTCATGACGAGGAAGGCCGGTTAGCCACACTTCGCGTTCCGTGAACTTGTAGGGGGACGTGGGGTGCGAGATGGAGGCGGCTTCGCGCGGTGCAGAAGTCACGAAGCCCCGGAGGGTCCTTCCATTGAGCCACTTCGACAAGTCGGCGGTAATGACGCCGTGTTGAAGGAAAATGAACTCGAAGGTGCACAGATCCGCAAGGGCGCGTCCCGCGGGTGCGAAAACGTAGTGATCGGCGTGCGAAGAGACCAGCAGGTTTGCTGCAGCCAGCGCGGCGAAGTGTTCATCGCTGCCGTAGGCGAGCAGCTTGAAGCCTTCCTCCTGCAAGCGCGACCAATCGATTGAATCGGTGCGAAGCACGAAGAAGCACTTGTGATGCATATGATTGCGCAGAAGGTACCTGTAGAGGTGCTCCGCGTTGTCGTCCGCCTTGGTGTCGCGGTCCATCATCACGATGCAGCCCTTGAATTTCCGCTGCATCTCTTCCGTTGTCACTCTCTTCCGCATCGCCGCTTCTTCGGCGGTTGGGGTATATCGGGTCATTTTTCGCAGATGCGTCGGCACGTCGGCCGTCAATATGCTTTCGCCCAGCGTAAAGGCGCCGCCCTTTTTTAACAGACAGGTGTAGCCGCCGGCCTCCACCGATAGATTCTCGCCGCCCGATAGGTCGACCCAGAAATAAACATCCTCGTGAAAGTTCAGATCCCCGACCGCTTTCCGCAAGGTCTTAACGTCCTCGATGGGGACTGGATTGCCATCTACAAGCGCTCTGATGCCATAATCCGCGATTGCCGGCGCGTGGATCATAAAGCGCGCCTTATTCGCCAGCCGATCGTAGTCAACGAGATAGGCTTTCGGATTGGAGACCGCCTCCTGTTTCAACAGCGAACACAGGCTCACCTTGAAACTCTCGGAAATCCCGCCGAACGAAAAATTCTCGATGTGCTGTCGGTTGACAAAGCTGAAGATATGCCGCGCCTTCTCTACGAAGAGATTTAGATCCTCCCGGCTCAGATTGCTCGCCGATCCGTTCATGATGCTCTTGAAGCGCCAGTACACCTCGTAGACCATCATGTTCTGGAAGTAGAGCGGGACTTCTCCCATTGTCCCGCTGACCATCTGCAATAACCTTGCGTAGCCGGTCTCCAATTGGTCTGTATACCACGCGCGGGAGTAGCTCGACGTGTCGACCAGCGAATTCTTGGCGGCACGCTTGCGGTAGAAATACTTTGGCTCCTTCAGGAAGCTGATTGCTCCTTTGCAATTGAGAAAATATTCTGAGACGAAGAACCCATCCTCGAACGTTGGGCGAATGTCGTGCCTGAACGTTATACCCGCCTTGCGAATAATCTTCGTCCGGAACCACACGTTGTTGCTATTCAGCTGCAATTCGGTCGTGAGACGGGAAATGGGGATCCGGCGTCGGGCTTTGTAGCGATGCTTGAGGGGATGGTCGTCCTTGAACTCGTTTCGCTCTTCGATAAAGCGAACGAAATTGCAAGACACCGCGACTAGTTCGCCGCCGCCCTTCCGCTTGAATTCGGCCAGCGTCTCTTCGAGGTAGTTGTCACTGAGGAAGTCGTCCGGATCGCAGAAGGTGACCCACTGTCCCTTCGCAAGCGCAAGGCCTTGGTTGCGCGCATTGGCAACGCCGCCGTTTTCGATCGTCAGGGTGCGGATCAGGTCCGGATAATCGGCGCGCCAGCGGTCCATGATCGATTGCGTGCCGTCTTGCGAGCCGTCGTTAACCAAGATCACTTCGAGAACATCGAGTCCGGCCTTCTGCTTGACGATACTTTCTAGGAAAGCGTCAAGATACTCTTCCATGTTGTAGATGGCTGATACAATGCTCAGCCTAGGCTTGCGTGCAGGAGCCTCATTTGCCGGAACTTGAATGACGGGGACTTCTAGCTTGCGCTCTCTTTTTTTCAGGATTTTGGACAAGCTGAACACTATGCGGCGCCTCTCAAATCGATTCCAGTGAAATGACGGTCGAACGAACTGCGCTTGAATATCTTCGCTAGCGCATATTCATAAAACTGTTACTCAACTGTCATATACGCCGTCAATGTTTGATTGACCATTCGGCTACCGCGGTGCGGCGACTTCGTCCGGCCTGTGCTCTGCGCACCACCAATCGATCGCGCCTGACCTTGCCCCCAAGTTTTATCCAGTTTTGAGTTCGCTCCAGCGGTTTTGGGTTGCAACACTTGGGGCGGTAGCGGCGAGTTGCGGTGCGGAGCCATTTCGGCTGCGCAGCACCGCATCACGTC
>JAEYDD010000062.1 GCA_023404095.1 Pseudomonadota bacterium
CTGGGTCGAGGTGCTGGACTGGGTGGAACGGCCGCGTTCTGGCGTTGCGGTCCAGCCGGGCGGCGAGTGGCTGGTGCTGGCTGGCGATGATGCGGTTTCGGAAGCGGTGCTGACCAGGCTGTCCGAAGCAGGGGCGCGTGTGACCGTGCTGCGCGCCGGCGAGGGCTTTCAGGTGGTCGCCGGCGGGTACGTGCTGCGCCCGGATGCACAAGAGGATTTCGAGGCGTTGGCGGTCGCCATGCCGTCCACGCCGGCAAAGGTGCTTGTTCTGTGGGGGCTCGATCCGGCAGTTGCGGACAAGGCCTTTGCAGCCTCATACCTGCTGACCCGGCTTCTGCAGCAGTCAGACGTCGAACCGGGAGCGCGGCTTGTGATTTCCGCAGCCGGAGCGGCAACATTGCCCCACGAACACGCGGAGCGTCCGACCGATGGCGCTCTGCTTGGCATTGTTCGTGTCGCCCCGCGCGAAGTCCCCGGGATGACTGCCGTCCTGGTGGATCTGACATCGTCTGCCGATTTGCTGACGGCCGCAGCGCTACTTGCCGAAGTCGTCTCTGACGGGGAAGCGGACCACGTGGCACTTCGGGGACAACGTCGCTTCGTCCGAACGAGGTCGCGCGTTCCCGCCCCGGTTCCGGCGCGCCTGCCTGAGAGGCTTCGCGCAGGCGGCGTCTATCTGATTACCGGAGGAACCGGCGGCATCGGACGTCAGCTCGCGCTGTGGCTAGCCGAGACGGCGGGTGCGCGACTTGCCTTGCTGTCCCGCTCGGCCGCAGAGGATGCATCGCTTCGGGCAGATATCGAAGCAGCCGGCGGCGCCGTCCTGTTTCTAGCCGCCGACGCGGCTGACGAGACGGCGGTCGCGCGGGCGATCGAAACGACGCGGTCGCGTTTCGGCGCGCTGCATGGTGTTGTCCATGCCGCGGGCGTCCTGAACGATGCCCCGCTTGCAAGCCAGCCTCTTGCCGAGGCGCTTGCAGTCATCCGGCCGAAGCTGCAGGGCGCGATGGTGCTGAGCCGGCTTCTCCCGGAGGGCAGCCTCGATTTGTTCGCCGTGATTTCCTCTTCTTCCGTCGTGATCGGTGGAGCGGGGCAGGCGGCGTACGCGGCAGCCAATGCGGCGCTCGAATCGCTCGCCGCGGCCCGGTCGGACGGGTTCTCGATCGCCTGGGGGGCATGGCGCGATACGGGCATGGCGGCGCGCGCCTATGGCGCGGGCGACCCGTCGGAAGGGGATGACCTGCTCGGCAAGCGTATCGATACGCCGGACGGCAGCGTCCGGTTCGAAACGGTCATCGATCCGCAGACCGACTGGCGGGTCTCGGAACATGTGGTGGCCGGGCGGCCCGTCCTGTGCGGCACAGCCTATATGGAGCTCGCCCAGGCGGCGGCCCGGGCGGTCATGGGAGGGGACGGTTTCGAGCTGGCAGCTCTTTCCTTTGCGTTGCCGATGACGTTCGAAGACATGCCGCGGCGCGTCGCGATCCGGCTGCAGCCGCGCGCCGATGGCCATGACATGACGATCGAGAGTTTCATCGGTTCGGAACGTGAACCGACCGAGCACGTCCGGCTGCAGGTGCTGGCGACGCATCCAGTCGACGACCACCTGCCGAAGCCGCTTGAGGTCGCACTGCTGAAGGGGACACGGCTTGATGGAGGTAAGGCCCCGCAGCAGGGCGTCATCGCATTCGGACCCCGGTGGAACTGCATCAAGGTGCTGCGCGCCGGCGAGGGCGTTGCCGAGGGCGAGTTCCGCCTTTCGGAGGCCTTCGAGCGCGATCTGGAAACCCATATCCTTCATCCGGCGCTGATGGACATGGCGGCCACGGTCGGTCTTCTGACCGTTGATCGACTGGACGGCAAGCTGTGGGTTCCGATGTCGATCGGCCGGATGCGCGTGTTCGAGCCGGTGCCCGCCGCGGTGACGGGTCGTGCTGTCCGGGTGGGCGGCGAGGCAGGCCGGTTCAGTTCCTTCGACGTCGCGGTTTTTGACGATGCCGGTCGACCGGTCGTCATCCTCGAGAATTTCGCAATGCGGGCGGTAGAGCTGGATGGTTTCGGTGCCGCGGCCAAAACGAGCCTGACGACGCAGCTACTTGCCACCGGCATCCGTGTAGCCGAAGCACCGGAGCTCTTTTCCCGCGTCTTCGCACATCCCGGCCGGCAACTGGTTGTCTCTCCCGTTTCGCTCGATCATGTTCGCCTTGCCATTGCCGAGGTCGCAGCGCCCTCCAGCACGCGTCCGGTCCGGCCGGGTGGCGGCGGCAAGATAAGCGACCCCGTCACGGCGCAGCTTTCCACCATCTGGGGCGAAATCCTCGGGGTGAGTGACGTCGGGCCGGAGGATGATTTCTTTGCGCTCGGCGGTCATTCTCTCAACGCGGTGCGGATGTTCGCCCGCGTGCGCAAGGAGCTCGGCGCCTCGCTGCCGCTGGCGTCGTTGTTCCAGGCTTCGACGCTCAGCGGACTGGCCGCGCTCGTGCGCGAGCAGGTTCCCCCAGACGAGGCAACGGTGCCGCCACCGGCGGCAGTGGCTCCGCCGGCGGCGGCCCTCGCGACGACGCAGGCGACGGTCACCGACATACGCCGGCTTGGAATGACGGAGGGGCAACGCGAGATCGCGGCGGCGATCAGCATCAACCCTTCCGCATCGCTCTCCTATAACCTGTCCTTCAGTCTCCATCTCGACACGGCAATCGATTCTGGGGTTCTGCGGGCGGCGCTTGAGGATCTGGTGGCGCGCCACGACAGTCTGCGCGCCTCCTTCGACGTCGACAACGTCACGCTGACGATCCATCCGCACCGCGAGGTGTCCTTCGAGGAGGAGGACCTGTCCGGTCTCTGCGAACTGGAGCAGCGCGCCCGGCGAAACTCGCTTCACGCCGATTTTGGCGCCAGACCGTTCGATCTCGTAAACGGGCCGGTGTTGCGCACCTTGTTGCTGCGGCTGTCGCCGGCAAGGGCAGAGATCATCCTGTTCGTTCATCACATCGCCTGCGATGGCTGGTCGATGGGCGTGTTGCTTTCCGATCTCGCACAACTCTATACGGCGCGGCTGCACGGCCGGCCGGCTTCGCTGCCGCCGGCGACGAGCATTGCCGAACTGGTCGCAGCCGAAACAGAGTGGGCATCGAGCGCAGATGCTGCACGTCACCGAGCCTACTGGCTGGAGAAGTATGCCGGACCATTGCCTGCGATGGACATTCCGACCGACTGGCCCTATCCGGTCGCGCGCGGAACCAAGGCCGATCGCGTGGAGACCCGGATCGATGCGAGCCTGGAGGCTGCGCTGCGGGCGCGGGCCCAGGAAGCCGGGACATCGCTGCGCAATCTGGTCTTCTCTGCGTTCCGGTTCTACCTGTCGCGCCTGACGCGATCGAGCGACGTGGTGATCGGCCTGCCCGCCTCCGGTCAGCTTTCGCATCGCCTCGAAGGGGCGGTCGGCCACGGGGTCAGCCTGCTGCCCGTTCGCGGCACGATCGAACCCGATGTCAAGCTCGGCGAACTGCTGTCGCAGACGCGGCAGGAACTGCTGGAGGCGCTCGATCACCAGAACTACACCTATGGCGCGCTGATGCGCGACCTGCAGGTGCCGCGCGACCCCTCGCGCCTGGCGCTCGTGCCCGTCGTCGTCAATATCGACGGGCTTGCCGATATCGGTGAACTGACGTTCGGCGACGCTCCGGCGTACCTCGACGTCAATCCGACCGGACACGAGTATTTCGAGCTGTTCTTCAACCTGTTCGATGCCCCCGGGCGCGTGGAACTGTCGTGGAACTACGCCACCGAGCTGTTCGAAAAAGAGACCGTCAATCACCATGCGGCGAACTTCCGCCAGTTCCTCGATGCGATCGGCTCGGCGCCTGACGGCTTGAAGGCCAGCGTCGGCGCACTCCTGCGGGGCGATACCAGCCGCCCGGCGAGCGGCAGCCACATCGACCCGGCGGCGGCCGGGCCGCAGACGATTCCGGAAATCTTCCGTGCGGTCGTCGCGCGTGCGCCCAACCAGGTCGCGGTGCGCTACCTCGACCAGGCCATGGACTATGCCACGCTTGATGCGCGCTCCGACGCGCTGGCCGCATTGCTTGCCTCGGAGGGCGTGCGGCACGGCGATCTGGTGGGAATATCGTCGAGCCGTTCGTTGCTCCTGCCCGTGGCTGTCATGGGCGCGCTGAAAGCCGGGGCGGGTTACGTGCCTTTCGACGTGACGCTGCCGCCGGACCGACTGCAGTTCATGGCGCGCGATACCGGCATCAAGGTCCTGCTCGGCGACTGCGACGCGGTTGCCGCGACCGGCGTGCGATCTATCCGGATGGAGGACTTTCCGACCGAGGTACGGCATGCGCCGGAGCTTGGCGTGACCGGCGAGACGATCGCCTATGTGATGTTTACGTCGGGTACCACCGGCGTGCCGAAGGGGGTGGTCTTGCCGCACCGGTCGGTTGTCCGGTTGCTGCGCGATACGGACTGGCTGCGGCTCGGGCCGGAGACGGTGACGCTGCATTCGTCTGCATTCGCCTTCGACACGTCGATCATCGACCTGTTTGCGGCGTTGCTGCACGGCGGAACGATCGTGGTGCCGCCGGATGGCACGCTGTCCATCTCCGATCTCTCCGATGCGATCGAGAGCAACGGCGTCAATACGCTGTGGTTGACCTCCGGCCTGTTCCATGCAGTGGCGGACATGCGGCCGGGGGCCTTTGCACGGGTGGATCAGGTCGTGGTCGGCGGCGACGTGGTCTCTCCCGTCCATGTCGGGCAGGTGATGGCCGCCTGCCCAGGGCTGACCGTGATCAACGGTTACGGCCCGACGGAAAGCAACGTGACCAATGCCCATGCGATTACCGCAAGCGATCTCGAGCGCGGGTTGCCGCTGCCGATCGGCAAGGCCGTTCCCGGCACGCAGATCTACATTCTCGATGACGCGTTGCAGCCGGTGCCGACCGGCATGATCGGCGAGCTGTGCATCGCGGGCAGGGGCTTGGCGCTCGGTTACTGGAACCGCCCGGAACTGACCGCGCAGAGGTTCGTCAAGGCCCCATGGGATCCGCAACTCACCCTCTATCGATCCGGCGACCTGGCGATGGATCCGGGGGACGGGATCATCCGTTTCTTCGGCCGGGCCGACACGCAGGTCAAGGTGCGGGGATTCCGCGTGGAACTGACCGAAATCGAGGGCGCGCTGGAAAGCCATCCGGCGATCAGGCAGGCCGTGGCCGTGGCAAAGGTGCCGGAGGGGCAATCCGACAAGATTCTCGTCGCCTATTTCCTGGCGGACGGTGAAGCGCCCTCTTCGCGGGAACTGTCAGAGCACGTCGCGACCATGCTTCCCGAGTTCGCCCGACCGGCATTCTATGTTCCGGTTGATGAAATTCCGCTCAATCACAACGGTAAGGTCGACCGGGGGCGGCTGCCGTCGGTAAGACTGGATACGGTGGCAGACCCGGCGGCAGAGGCGCCGCAGGGGGAGACCGAAATTCGGCTCGCCCAGATCTGGTGCGACGTGCTCTGCGTGGAGCGGGTCGGAGCGGGCGCCAATTTCTTCGCGCTCGGCGGGCACTCGCTGCTGGCGGTCCGGCTGTTCGACCGCATTCGCCGTGAGTTCGGCCACGACCTGCCGATTTCGACGCTCTTCCGCAACCAGACCGTCCGTCTGCTGGCGGCCTTGCTGGAACGGGATGCCGTGCCGGTGGACGGGCCCGACGCGCCGTGGGACACCAGCACCGTGATCGATCCCGGACCGGAGAGCGGTGGCGTTCCCTTCTTTGTCGTCGGCGGTGTCGGCGGCAACGTCAACAACCTGTTCGAACTCGGGACGCTACTCGGCCGCAAGCGACCGACGATCGGCTTCCAGACCCGGGGTGTGCAGGGGCATACGCCGCATGCCAGTATCGAGGAAATGGCGGCGGAGAACATCCGCTACATGCGCCGGCACCAGCCGGAAGGCCCCTATGTCCTTGCCGGCTATTCGGGCGGTGCCTACACGGCCCTCGAGATGACGCGGCAACTGGAGGCGGAGGGCGCCACTGTCGAACGCCTCTTCGTGCTCGATACCTATGCACCGGGATTTGCGAAGGATTTCAAGCCTCTGGTGCAGTTGACACCGCGCCAGCGCCTTGAAAACGAAATCTCGCTGATGCAGGGCGAGGGGCTTGGCTATTTCTGGAAACGGGTGGCGGCCAAGGCGCGCCATGTGTTCCAGCGTGGTCCGGTGCTGGAGCTAATGAAGCATTTCAACTTGCCGCTCTACAGGCAAAGGCAGGTCGAGCGGCTCTGGATGGCGGCAGCACGCCGCTATGAGGGCGGGCCGATCAAGGCGCCGGTCACGCTGTTTCGGGCGCGGCCGCTGCATCTGGTGCAAAAGCTGACGCTGGAGCAGGATCCGACACTTGGCTGGAAGGCTTTTGCGGCTGAGGACCGGCTCGACACGCCCTGGGTCGGCGGCGATCACTTGAGCATGCTGCGCAAGGAGAATGCGCGGAAGCTGGCTGCGTTGATCGAGGATCGACTGTCTTAGCAACGGTTGAAAGCCCTGTCGGGCTCAATCAGGTGGGCGCCCGCTCCGCGCGCGTAAGCCAGACCACGCGGAGGGGGTTCCGTATGCTCGGCGACGCTACCGTCGTCTTGGGGGTTTACGCGCCGGTGGACTAATCGGCAGGCTGCAGGTGGCGCTGCATAAATGCTTCGATTGCGGGGAAGAGGCCGTGCTTGTGCAAGTCCGCATGGCCGCCTTCAAGCTCAACATATTCTTTCGGCTCCGGCGCCTCCTGGAATAGCTGGCGTGCGCGTTCGACCGGCAGGGCCTGATCCAGCGCGCCATGGATGAAGAGCTTCGGCGCCTTGATGTCCTGCACGCGGTCGACGATGTCGTAGCGCTCGGCCCACATGAGGCGGCACAGGGGGAGGCCGAAATAGTGATCCTCCAGGTACAGGCAATTGCGGTAGGGAGCGGCCTCGAAGATGGCCGCCCCGAACGGGCGCTCGGCCGCGAGCCGGCTCCCGACGCCGGTGCCGAGGCTGAAGCCATAGAGGACGCGTTCCCGCGGCAGGACGGGTCGGCCGAGGAGGGTGTCCATCTGGTCATAGAGCGCGCGCGCGTCGCGGGCGAAGATCTTCTCGCTCGGTGTTCCGACGGTGGCGCCTGAGCCACGATACTCCATCATCACGATGCCATACCCCGCATCGATCAGCGGACGGATACGTCCCATCGAGCCGCCAATGCTCGACTGGTTGCCGTAAAGTGCGAGCATGACTGGTCGGCCGGGGGCGGGGTCGGCGATCCAGGCGTGGATCGTGGCTCCGTCCTCGGACAGGTAGCTGACGATCCGCACCGTTTCGGGCAGGCCGAATGCGGCCGGGATGCTCGGATTGGGATCGAAGCGATAGATGCCATAGGTCTGCAGCGCCCAGACGCTGCCGAATACGGCAACGGCCAGAATCGCCAGCACGCCGAGGATCATCTGAAAAACGCTCATCCGAGCCTCCGTATTCCTCTGGCGTAACGCAAGTGCCTGGCACAGGAATGCGCATTTCGATCGAAGGTAGCGGTCGTATCTCCGGTCGGCAACTCGACCATCCGGGTGATCCCATCGGGACCCTTGACGGTGCTTTCGGCCGGGCTCAACCGTCTGCGGCCGGCAAGCGTATGGAGACGCGCAGGCCCGGAAAGCCGTTAGCGAGCTGGATGTCGCCGCCCACGGACTGGACGATGCTTTCGCTGATCGAAAGGCCGAGACCCGCGCCGCCACTACTGGTGTCGAGCCGGGTGCCGCGACGCAGCACGTGTTCGAGCTTTTCCTCCGGAATTCCTGGCCCGTCGTCGGCGATCTCGATCAGGATGGAAGCGCCGTCGCGGATGCCGGCTATCGAAACCGCCGAGCGGCCGTAACGCACGGCGTTTTCCGTGAGATTGCCGAGCAGTTCGGAAAGGTCATCGGCGTCGATGCGGGCGAAGAGTCCGCTTGCAACGTCAACCGTCCACTCAATCGCCTCGGCGGCCGGCGTGCGGCAGATGACGGAGACGACATTGCTGACCGTGCGCTCGACGTCGGAGCGTATCGCATGCGGCCGGCCCGCCATGCGCGCGCGAGCCATCTCATGGTCGACCAGTCGGCGCATCACCTGGATCAGCGACTCGATCTCCGCGGCGGCTTCGGCCTGCCCACGTTGCTTCAGCCGCAACACGTCGCCGGACAGCGCCTGCAGCGGCGTCTTGAACGCGTGCGCAAGTTCCGATGCCCGTTCCCGTGCCTTCTTCAGCTGGTCGTCGCGCGAGACCAGCAGGGCATCCACCTCTGCCGTCAGAGGTCGAACCTCGTCGGGAAAATCCGTGCCAAGGCGTTGCGTCTCGCCGCTGCGGATTGTCGCGATGCGGGCGCGCAAGTCCGACAAGGGCTTCAGGCCGATCAGGATCTGGGCGAGGCTCGCAGCCATCAGGACTGCGGCCAGAAGCGCCAGAAACGGCGCAAGATTGCGGCGGAAGGCTGCGGTCGCCTTTGCGATGTCCGAGCGGTCGATGCCCACGGCGGCGACGATCGGGCGATCGCCAAGGCTTTGGCGCGGGATGATCTCGCGGGCAAGTACGAGGAGATCGGCATTGGCCGGCCCCTTCAGCGAAAACTCAAGCGGTGCGGAAGCGGACAGGGGCGGAAGATCCAACGCCTCGTCCCACAGCGAACGCGACCGGCGCTCGAAACCCTCACCCTCGATCTGCCAGTAGAGGCCGGAAAGCGGCGTCTGAAAACGGGGGTCTATCGGCGGACGGATCATTTCCACCGTGCCGTTCCGATCCGGTCCGAGGCCCGCGATCGTCTGGTCGAGATGGAGGCGCAGTTCGTCCACCACGCGGCGTTCGACATGCTTTTCGAAGAGGAACGACAAGCCGAAAAAGGCGATCACGAGCGCGACGCTGATCGAGGCGGCGCCCGCAAGAGCCAGACGAAGCCGCAGGGAATGGCGCGAGATCACACGCTGTCACCCATGACGTAGCCGAACCCGCGCCGTGTCGAGATCACGTCGCTGCCGAGCTTCTTGCGCAGCCGTGCGATCATCGCCTCCAGCGCGTTGCCGTCTCTGGAGAAGTCGTCGCCATAGACGTGATCCTGCAACTCCGAGGCCGGCACGACACGGCCGCGGTGATGGGCGAGATAACTGACGAGACGATACTCGAAGGGCGTCAGGTTCAGCGGCATGCCATCGACGACCACGCGCATCGTCCGGGTATCAACGACCAGACTGGCTACCTCGATGGTGGCGGCACCGTGGCCGACCGAACGGCGGATCAGCGCCCGGATGCGGGCCAGCAGTTCCTCGAACTGGAAGGGCTTCGGCAGGTAGTCGTCGGCACCGGCATCGATGCCCTCGACGCGCTCGGCCCAGCTTCCGCGCGCTGTCAGCACAAGGACGGGCATGTGCCGGCCGCTCATGCGCCATTGCTTGAGGATGCTGATACCATCCATGCCAGGAAGGCCGAGGTCGAGCACGACGAGACCGTAGTCCTCGGTATCGCCACGGAACCAGGCGTCCTGGCCGTTATGCGTCAGGTCGACGGCGTAGCCCGCCGCCGTCAGAACGGTTCTCACGTCCTCGGCGATGCGCTTGTCATCTTCCGCAACCAGCAGTCTCAATCGCCATCCTCGCTGTCCAGGATTTCCGCGGTCTTCGCATCGACCTCGATCTCGACGACGCGGCCCGACGGATCAATGATCTCGATCTCGTAGACATATTTTCCGTCGTTCCGTTCGAACTCGATTTCGATGATATCTCCCTGGAACTGTTTGCGCACGACCTCGATGATGTTTTCCAGCGGCAGGACTTCCCCTTTCCGCAGGGCCTCGCGCGCCTCGTAATGTTCGCGGGTGTCGTCGACATCGTCGACGTCCGGCGGCGATGCCTCGCTCAGTGCTATCGCAGGATAAAGCACGGCGCAGGCGGCCAGAAGCCGCAGCCCGAGGCGTTTCATATGTGTTTTCTGGGTCATCCTTCCTGCATAGCGGGGAGAAGCTGACAATTCGCTGACAGGCGCTGTCAGCTTGCCAAAAGGCAGAATCGGCCAAGGTCCGGCCATTCAACGGCGCCGGTCCGGTCCGGCCGGTGGCGCCTCGGCAAAACGAAAGGATGCTGCATATGGCCAGACTGAAGGGCACGACGAGAGCCGATGTTCTCAAGGGAACGGCGCGGGCCGACGACATCTACGGCGGCAACGGCAACGACAAGCTGTATGGCTATGCCGGCAATGACGATCTCGAGGGCGGTGCCGGCAACGACCGGCTAGAGGGAGGCGCGGGCAACGACGAGCTCGAAGGCGGCAGCGGCAACGACACGCTGATCGGCGGCGCCGGCAATGACGAGATGGAAGGCGGAGCGGGCAGGGACCTGTTCGTCTATTCCTCCGGCCGCGACGAGATCGACGACTTCAGCACGCGGGACGACACGATCAACCTGGATGCCTCGCTGGGCATCACGTCTTTCAGCCAGTTGATGAGCAAGGCCCGCCAGGTGGACGAGGGTGAGGACGTTCTGTTCAACTTCGGCAACGGCAACACGCTGCTTCTGGAAGATGTGAAGCTCTCCAGCCTCAAGGCCTCGCATTTCGGCTTCTTGGCGGGTGCGCCCGTGGACGCCCCCGCCTCCAACGGTCAGTTCAAGGGCACGAGCAAGGCCGACACGTTCACGGGCGGTGCCGGCAACGACAAGATCTGGGGATACTCCGGCAATGACGTGCTCAAGGGTGGCAACGGTCATGACGACATCTACGGCGGCAACGGCAACGACAAGCTTTATGGCGGCAACGGCAACGACGAGATCGAGGGCGGTGCCGGCAACGATCTGCTCTATGGCAACAACGGTCATGACGAACTTGAGGGCGGCAAGGGCAACGACAAGCTCTATGGTGGCAAGGGCAATGACGACCTCGAAGGCGGCGCCGGCAACGACTGGCTGGACGGTGGCAGCGGCCGCAACGAGCTGAAAGGCGACAGCGGCGCAGACACCTTCGTCTTCAAGACCGGAATCACCGAGATCGAGGACTATCGTGCGGGCACCGACACCGTCATTATCGCCAAGTCACTCGGCGTCTCGAACTTCGACGATCTCGTACAACTTGCGACAGCAGTCGATGGCGGTGATGACCTGCGCTTCGACTTCGGCGGCGCCAGGCTCACCCTCGAGGATACGAAGCTGAGCGAACTGAAGGCTGGCGATTTCCTGTTTGCCTGATCGATCACTGCGTCATAAAGGTGCATGTTCCATCCCGTGCCATCCCGCCGAAAGCGGGGTGGCATTTTTCGTCTTGGTGCGTTGATTCCCATGATGGGGCAAGGTTAACGCAAGATTGACGCCTTATCTCCGGGCGATGGACCTGTCGCTGCAAAGTTGCGACAAGCACCGAATCCGCGCCGATTCTTTTCACGATCGCGTGGCCGGAAGACGAAAGGACGACATGATGTCGGAAGACGTGCGCCATGACGGCGAAGTGTGCAACGAGACCCTGGCGCTCCTGATCGAGGGCGGCAGCTGCGACGTTCTGACGGACCTGCTCGTCAGCGCATTGCAGGATGCTTTTCGCATTCTCGTCGACGAAATGCCCACGGACGCCTATCATTGAGTGGCAAGCGGCGAGGCGGCGCTGGCGACCGCGCTGCGCGGGGAAATGCCCTGTTCATCTCCCGCCGTTGGATGCCCTATTCGCCCCTGAACTGCGGGGCGCGTTTCTCAACGAAGGCGGCCATGCCTTCCTTCTGGTCGGCGGTGGCGAAAAGGGAATGGAACAGGCGGCGTTCGAACAGGATGCCTTCGCGCAGGCCCACTTCCAGCGCCCGGTCTACCGCCTCACGCGCCGCCGTGGTCGCCATTTTTCCATAGCCGGCTATAGTCTCTGCTGCCTTCAGCGCTTCCTCCATTAGCTTGTCGGCCGGCATGACGCGGGCGACGAGGCCGCAGCGCTCCGCCTCCGCCGCATCCATCATCCGCCCGGTCAGGATCAGGTCCATCGCCTTGGACTTGCCGACGAGCTTGGTCAGCCGCTGCGATCCCCCCATGCCCGGAATGACGCCGAGCTTGATTTCCGGCTGGCCGAACATGGCGGTGTCGGCGGCAAAGATGATGTCGCACATCATCGCCAGTTCGCAGCCGCCGCCGAGCGCATAGCCGGAAACGGCGGCGATCTTCGGCGTGCGAAGGGCTGCGAATCGATCCCAGGCGGCAAAGAAGTCGTCGTTGTACATTTCCGAAAACGACTTTTCGGCCATCTCCTTGATGTCGGCGCCTGCGGCGAATGCCTTGTCGGAGCCGCGCAGCACAAAGCACCCCACGCCGGGCTCGCGGTCGAGGGAGCTGAGTTCTTCAGCCATCGCCCGCATGATTTCCGAATTCAGCGCGTTGCGCGCTGCCGGCCGGTTCAAGGTCACGATGACAACGCGCCCCTGGCGTTCGACGATGATCGGGTTGTCCAACGGTTCTCTCCTGTCTTCCGGCTGCGACTACGCGACGCCGATATCCGGCTTATCGCGCAACATGTTGATGATGCCAGAGAAATCCTTCTCCCCGAAGCCTTCGTCGGCAAATCGCTGGTAGATTTGCGCCGCCATCGCGCCAAGCGGTGTGGCTGCACCGGTCGTCTGAGCGGCCGTCTGCGACAGCTTCAGGTCCTTCAGCATCAGGCCCGCCGCGAAGCCGGGCTGGTAGCCGTTGTTTGCCGGTGATGTCGGCACCGGGCCCGGCACCGGACAGTATGTCGTCAGCGACCAGCACTGCCCGGATGAAACCGAGGCGACATCATAGAGCGCCTGATGACTGAGACCCAGCTTCTCGCCGAGCACGAAGGCCTCGCCGACAGCGATCATGCTGATGCCGAGGATCATGTTGTTGCAGATCTTGGCGGCCTGGCCGGCAGACGCATCGCCGCAATGAATGATCTTCCTGCCCATTGCCTCGAAGATCGGACGAGCGAGCGCAAAGACGTCGGCTGCGCCGCCGACCATGAAGGTGAGCGTGCCGGCGGCAGCCCCGCCGGTGCCGCCCGAGACAGGAGCATCCAGCGCCGGGCAGCCCTTCGCAGCCGCCAGGGAATGCGCCCTGCGAGAGCTGTCAATGTCGATCGTCGAACAATCGATGAGGAGCGTGCCGGCGGATACTGCGTCCATGAGCTCCTGCCATACCGAGATAACATGCTTTCCGGCCGGAAGCATGGTGATGACAATGTCCGCCCCCGACACCGTCTCGGAGAGAGAAGGGTATGGGACTACTCCATTCTGCCGCGCAAGCTCCAGCGACGGCGCGGCCAGATCGAAGCCGCGGACGTCATGGCCGGCCTTGACGAGGTTTGCCGCCATCGGGCCGCCCATGTGGCCGAGGCCGATGAATGCGATCGAGGTCATCTGCGTTCTCCTTGTCTCCGTGGTGTCACGGAAAGAGGGGTTCGGACGACGGTTTGAAGAAGGCTGCGACCTCCTTGTCCGTCACCTCTGCCAGCCGCGCGGGTCGCCACTGCGGATTGCGGTCCTTGTCGATCACGGCGGCACGCACGCCCTCGTAAAAGTCGTGGCTGCGGAGCACGGCCGCTGTGGCGGCGAACTCCTTTTCCAGGCACGCCTCAAGCGAGGATGCCGCGCGTCCAAGGCGCAGCAACCGCAGCGTGACCTTCAGGCTCAGCGGCGACTTCGTCTGCAGCACGGCGCGTGTCTTTTCCGCAAAGGGAGAACCGTCCCGCTCCAGCGCCTCAACGATCTCTTCGACGGTATCGAAGGCAAGCAGGCGGTCGATATCGGGCCGGTGCGGCGCAACGACCGCCGGTTCTGCGGCTTTGGTGTGGGCGGCGATGGCTGCCGAGACGTCGGAACCGGTCGCGTCGGCCGGAAGGGCCGCCAGCGTCTCGATCAGCGGGACAAGCCGACCGGAAGGGACAAAGACATCGGCCAGACCCAGGGCGATGGCGTCCGCGGCCGAAAGCTGATCGCCGGACAGGGCCGCATAAGTGCCAAGCTCGCCATGCTGCCGCGTCAGGAACCAGGAAGCGCCGACATCGGGGAAGAAGCCGATGCCGGTTTCGGGCATGGCCAGACGCGTGCGCTCGGTCACGATCCGGTGGGTGCCATAGACCGAGACGCCCACCCCGCCCCCCATGACGATGCCGTCCATGACGGCAACGTAAGGCTTGCCAAGGCGGGCGATGCGTGCGTTCAGGCGGTACTCCTCGCGCCAGAAGGTGGCCGGTGCTTCGGTCCCGGCCCGGCCACCCTCGTAGATCATGCGGATGTCGCCGCCGGCGCAAAGGCCGCGTTCCCCCTCGCCGGTGAGAAGGACGACTGCGACCTGTGCGTCAGCCTCGAAGTCGTCCAGCGCCCGTTCGATGTCGCGTACCATCGCCAGGGTGAGGCTGTTCAAGGCCTTTGGCCTGTTGAGCCGGATTCGGCCGATCGCGCCGGTCCGTTCGACAATCGTCTGGATTTCGGCCGCGGCCGCGGCCGTCGTTGCGGGGTCAGAGGTGGAGGGCATGGCCAAGCGCTTTCAATGCGGCCTCCTGCAGGCCTTCGCTGCGGGTGGGGTGAGCGTGGATGGTGCCGGCGATGTCCTCAAGGCGCGCTCCCATCTCCAGGGCCAGCGAGAATGTGCTGGAAAGCTCGGAGATGCCGACGCCGACGGCCTGCAGTCCGAGCACCAGGTTGGTGTCGGCGCGCGCCACCACCCGGACGAAGCCTTCCTCGTCCCCGGTGGTCATGGCCCGGCCATTGGCGGTGAAGGGGAACTGGCCGATCCTGACCTCGTAGCCCTGGGTGCGGGCCTCATCGGGCGACAGCCCCACCGTGACGATCTCCGGATCGGTGAAGCAGACGGCGGGGATGGCGCGCTTGTCCCACGAACGTTTACGGCCGGCGACGATCTCGGCGACCATCTCGCCCTGCGCCATCGCCCGGTGCGCGAGCATTGGCTCGCCGGTGACGTCGCCGATCGCGTAGACGCCGCGCATGGAAGTGCGGCAGCGCTCGTCGATCCGGACGAAGGGGCCGGAACGGTCGAGGTCGAGTTCCTCCAGCCCCCAGCCTTGCGTGCGCGGCCTGCGGCCGACGGTGACGAGGATCCTGTCGGCAGCAAGGGATTGCTGCCTGCCGCCCGCTGTCTCGATCAGGAGGGCATCCCGGCCTTCGGCGAGCCCCTTGGCCTTGGTGTCCGTCAGTACTTTCACGCCAAGATCGGCAAGCCGCTTCGCTACCGGCCTGACCAGTTCGGCGTCGTATTGAGGCAGGATCTGCGCCGTCGCCTCCACGACTGTGACCTCCGCACCCATCTTGGCAAATGCGGTGCCGAGCTCGAGACCGATATAGCCGCCGCCGACGACCACCAGCCGCTGCGGCACGTCGGTCAAGGACAGCGCCTCGGTGGACGAGATCACCGGGCCGCCGAAGGGAAGGAACGGCAGCTCGACCGGCTGGGAGCCGGTGGCGATCACCACCGTCTCGGCGCGGATGAGCTGGGTGCCGGTCTCCGTCTCGACCTCGACGGTCTTGCCGTCGCGGAAGCGGGCCGGGCCGTGCACGATCTTGACCTTGGACTTGCGCAGCAGCCCTAGCACGCCGCTATTCAGGCGGCCGACGATGCCGTCCTTCCAACGCACGGTCTGGGCGAGGTCGAACTTGGCCGGCCCGACTGATATGCCGAGCGCGTTGGCGCTCGCCATGTGGCGGACCCTGCCGAATTCCTCGGCAGCGTGGATCAGCGCCTTGGAGGGAATGCAACCAATGTTGAGGCAGGTGCCGCCGGCCTTGGCAGATTCGACGATCACCGTATCGACACCGAGCTGGCCGGCGCGGATGGCGCACACATAGCCGCCGGGACCGGCGCCAATAACGAGCAGTTTGCAGACAATTTCCTTCATGCCGTCAGCCTTCGATGAAGATCAGTGCGGGGGTTTCGAGCAGCGCCTTGATCCGCTGGACGAACACGGCGGCATCGAAGCCATCAACAATGCGATGGTCGAAACTCGAAGAGAGATTCATCATCTTGCGCGGGATGAACTGGGTGCCGTCCCAGACCGGGCGCGTGGCGATCTTGTTGACGCCGACGATTGCCACTTCCGGATGGTTGATGATGGGCGTAGTGACGATGCCGCCGAGCGCTCCGAGCGAGGTGATGGTGATGGTGGAGCCGGACAGTTCCTCGCGGGCGGCGGTCCCGTTGCGGGCGGCGTCGGCGAGGCGTGTGAGTTCGGCGGCACTGTCCCAGATGCTGCGCGCCTCGGCGTGGCGGACAACCGGGACGGTGAGGCCTGCCGGCGTCTGGGTGGCGATGCCGATATGGATGGCCGCACTTCGGGTGATGATGCCGGCATCGTCGTCGAAGGTGGCGTTGATACCTGGCTGCTCGGCCAGCGTCTTCACCATCGCCCGCATCAGGAAGGGCAGGATCGTCAGCTTCGGCTGGTCGGGCTTGCGGCCGGCATTCATCGTCGCGCGCAGGTCCTCCAGGTCGGTGACGTCCACCTCCTCGACGTAGGTGATGTGGGGGATGCGCGCGGTGGCAAGACGCATCTTTTCGGCGATGCGCCGGCGAATGCCGGTCACCTTGATCTCCTCGGTGGTCGTCTTGCGGGCGAGCCCGGCGGGGGTCGCGGCGGGTTGGGCGCCACGCGCGAGGAACTGGTCGATGTCGTCATGGGTGATGCGTCCCGCAGGCCCGCTGCCCGCGACCTGCCGCAGGTCGATGCCGGCTTCCTGCGCCCGCAGCCGGACGGCGGGCGAGGCGAGCGGCTTCTCCGCCGGCTCGCGCGGCGCACCGCGCTGCACGGGGGCGGCAGTCGTCCGCTCCGACGGCGGCTGCCTTTCGACGGTCTTTGCTTCGGCCGCAGCAGCGCGAGGCGGCGACGCCTCTGCGGATGGCACCACCGCGGGCGGCCTCTCGGCGGTCGCTTCGGTGGCCGGCGCCGCCTTGTCCGCCGCTTCCCCTGTCGTGGCGACATTCCCCGAGGCGGACCCTTCGCCGGCAATCTCGATGCGCAGCAGCGGCGCCTTGACCGCGACCGTATCGCCCACCTCTGCGCCGAGCCAGAGCACGGTTCCTTCGACGGGCGAGGGAATCTCGACCGTCGCCTTGTCGGTCATCACGGCGGCGAGCACCATGTCCTCGCGCACCGGGTCGCCGGGCTTCACGTGCCACTCGACCAGTTCCGCCTCGGCCACGCCTTCGCCCACGTCGGGCATCTTGATGACGAATTCGCCCATCCCTCAGCCCTCCATCACTTCTCTCAAGGCCCGGCCGACCCGCGCCGGACCCGGGAAATAATCCCACTCCTGCGCATGTGGATAGGGCGTGTCCCAGCCGGTGACGCGGACGATCGGCGCCTCGAGATTATAGAAGCAGTGCTCCTGCACCAGCGAGACCACCTCGCCGCCAAAGCCGGAGGTCAGCGTCGCCTCGTGCACGACGACGCAGCGGCCGGTCTTCTTCACCGACTGGACGATGGTGTCGAGGTCGAGCGGCAAGAGGCTGCGCAGGTCGATCACCTCGGCATCGATCCCGGTCTCTTCTGTCGCGGCAAGGGCGACATGGACCATGGTGCCGTAGGCGATCACGGTCACGGCTTCGCCCGGCCGGCGGATCTCGGCCTTGCCGAGAGGGATCGTGTAGTGGCCGTCCGGCACCTCGCCGAGGTCGTGCTTCGACCACGGCGTGACAGGTTTCTCGTGATGGCCGTCGAAGGGGCCGTTGTAGAGCCGCTTCGGCTCCAGGAACATCACCGGATCGGGGTCCTCGATCGCGGCGATCAGGAGGCCCTTGGCGTCGTAGGGGTTGGAGGGGACGATCACCTTCAGGCCGCAGACATGGGTGAACAGCGCCTCTGGGCTCTGGCTGTGCGTCTGGCCGCCGAAGATGCCGCCGCCGGTCGGCATGCGCACCACGATCGGGCAGGTGAAGTCGCCGTTCGAGCGGTAGCGGATGCGGGCGGCCTCCTGGGTGATCTGATCGTAGGCCGGATACATGTAGTCGGCGAACTGGATCTCGATGCAGGGCTTCAGGCCGTAGGCCGCCATGCCGATGGCGGTGCCGAGAATGCCCGATTCGTTGATGGGGGTGTCGAAGCAGCGGGTCTTGCCGTATTTCGCCTGGAGGCCCTGGGTGCAGCGGAAGACGCCGCCGAAGTAGCCGACGTCCTCGCCGAAGACGACGACATGGTCGTCGCGCCCCATCGACACGTCCATGGCGCTGCGCACCGCCTCGATCATGGTCATTCTTGCCATGTCAGTATCCTGCCTTCTGCCGCTGGCGGCGGATGTGGGCGGGCATCTCCGCATAGACGCCCTCGAAGATGTCGCGCACCGAAGGTTTGCCGCCGGCATGCAGCGTGCCGTGGCTCTCGGCCTGCTTCTGCGCCTGGATCACCTCGTCGAGAATCTCGGCCTCGGCCTGCGCATGACGCTCCTCAGACCAGACGCCGCGGACGATCAGGTGTTTCTTCAACCGCAGCACCGGATCGCCGAGCGGCCAGGCCTCCGATTCGGTCTTGGGTCGGTAGGCGCTCGGATCGTCCGAGGTCGAATGGGCGCCTACCCGGTAGGTGACGTATTCGATCAGCGTGGGGCCAAGATTGCGCCGCGCCCGTTCGGCCGCCCATTTCGCCACCGCGTACACGGCGAGATAGTCATTGCCGTCGACGCGCAGCGCCGGGATGCCGAAACCGAGGCCGCGGGCGGCGAACGTGCCGGAGCCGCCGCGGGCGATGCCCTGGAAGGTGGAGATGGCCCACTGGTTGTTGACGATGTTGAGGATGACGGGCGCCTTGTATGTGGAGGCGAAGACGAGGGCGGAATGGAAGTCGGATTCGGCAGTCGAACCGTCACCGATCCAGGCGGCCGCGATCTTGGTATCGTTCCTGATGGCCGAGGCCATCGCCCAGCCGACGGCCTGCACATACTGCGTGGCAAGATTGCCGGAGATGGTGAAGAAGCCATGCTCCTTCGACGAGTACATGATAGGCAGTTGGCGACCGCGCAGCGGATCGGCCTCGTTGGAGAAGATCTGGTTCATCATCTCCACCATCGGGTAGTCGTCGGCGATCAGGAGGCCGGCCTGGCGGTAGGTCGGGAAATTCATGTCGCCCTTGTTCAACGCCTTGCGGAAGGCGCAGCTCACCGCTTCCTCGCCCAGGTGCTGCATGTAGAAGGAGGTCTTTCCCTGCCGCTGCGCCATCAGCATGCGCGCGTCGAAGGCGCGCAGCTTCATCATGTTGCGCAGGCCCGTCAGCAGTTCCTCGTCGGAGAGCAGCCCGGCCCAAGGCCCCACTGCCTCGCCGTCGCGGTTGAGCACGCGGATGATCGAGTAGGCGAGATCCCGGACCTCTTCGGGCGCCACGTCGACGGGCGGCCGCGGCACGGAACCGGCCTTCGCGATCTTCACGTTAGAAAAGTCCGGCTGGCCGCCCGGCCTGACGGCGGGTTCTGGCACATGCAGGCTCAGATGCGGGACATCGGTCATGCCGTGTCGTTCCTCCCTCGCTGGCCGTTGCTTCCACTGCTCCCTGCGGAAGATCAGGCACTCAGAATGCTATAGATTGCGGGCGATGACGATGCGCTGGACGTCGCTCGTGCCCTCGTAGATCTGGCAGATCCTGACATCGCGGTAGATGCGCTCGACCGGGTAGTCGGCCATGTAGCCGTAGCCGCCGTGGATCTGGATGGCGTCGGAGCAGACCTTCTCGGCCATTTCGGAGGCGAAGAGCTTGGCCATCGATGCCTCGGTCAGGCAGGGCCGACCCTGCTCCTTCAACTGGGCCGCGTGCAGCACCATCTGGCGGGCCACCTCGATCTGCGTCGCCATGTCGGCAAGGCGGAAGGCAACGGCCTGGTGGTCGACGATCGGCGAGCCGAAGGCGGTGCGCTCGCGGGCATAGTCGCGCGCCGCCTCGAAGGCCGACCGCGCCATGCCCACAGCCTGGGCGGCGATGCCGATGCGCCCGCCTTCGAGGTTGGACAGCGCGATCCGGTAGCCCTCGCCCTCTTCGCCAAGCCTGAGATCGGCGGGGATGCGCATGTCGTTGAAGGCGATCTGGCAGGTGTCGGAGGAATGAAGCCCGAGCTTGTGCTCCACCCGCACCACCTCGTAGCCCGGTGTGTCGGTCGGCACGATGAAGGCGGAGATGCCCTTCTTGCCGGCGTCGGGGTCGGTGACCGCAAAGACGATAACGACGTTGCCGTTCTTGCCTGACGTGATGAACTGCTTGGCCCCGTCGATGACGTAGTGATCGCCGTCGCGGCGGGCACGCGTTTTCAGGTTCGAGGCATCGGAGCCCGCCTGCGGCTCGGTTAGGGCAAAGCCGCCGATCCATTCGCCGGCACTAAGTTTCGGCAGGAAGCGCTGCCTCTGCTCTTCCGTTCCGTATTTCAGGATCGGCACGCAGCCGACCGAACTGTGCACGCTCATGATCGTGGAGCAAGGGCCGTCGCCGGCGGCGATCTCCTCCAGTGCCACGGCATAGGCCACAGTCCCCGTCTCCGAGCCGCCATAGGTGTCCGGCACGAGCATACCGAGAAAACCGAGTTCGCCCATCTCGCGCAGTTCCTCGCGGGGAAACCGGCTCGTCGCGTCGCGCTCGGCCGCACCCGGCATCAGCCGTTCGCGAGCGAAGTCGCGCGCCATGTCGCGGATCTGGATCTGCTCTTCGTTCAGGATCATGCGCCGGTCTCCTCCCCGAAACCGTCAGTGAAATTCAGTACAATTCAGTGCAGCTCGACGGCGAGTGCGGTTGCTTCGCCGCCGCCGATGCAGAGCGTCGCCATGCCGCGTTTCATGCCGTAGCGCTCCAGCGCCGAGAGCAGTGTGACAAGGACGCGGGCGCCGGATGCGCCGATCGGGTGGCCCAGCGCGCAGGCGCCGCCGTGGACATTCACCTTGTCGTGCGGGAGGTCGAGGTCGCGCATGGCCGCCATGGCGACGGCGGCGAAGGCCTCGTTGACCTCGAACAGGTCGACGTCCTTCAGGCCCCAGCCGGTGCGCTCGCTCAACTTGCGAAGCGCGCCAATCGGTGCGGTGGCGAAGAGGTTTGGCGCCTGCGAATGCGTTGCGTGGCCGACAATGGTGGCGAGCGGGTCGATGCCCTCGCGCTCGGCCTGCGAGCGGCGCATCAGGACGAGGGCTGCGGCGCCATCGGAGATCGAGGAGGAATTGGCCGCCGTAACCGTGCCGTTCTCGCGGAAGGCGGGTTTCAGCGTCGGGATCTTGTCGAGGCGAGCCTTGCCCGGCTGCTCGTCGCGGGCGACGACCTGTTCGCCCCGACCGTTCTTCACCGTCACTGGCACGATCTCGGCGTCGAAGGCGCCCTTCTCGATCGCGGCCTGTGCGCGCGTCAGCGAGGTGACGGCATAGTCGTCCTGCGCGGGACGGGTGAACTGGTAGGCCTCGGCGCAGTCTTCGGCGAAAGTTCCCATCAGGCGGCCCCTGTCATAGGCGTCCTCCAGCCCGTCGAGAAACATGTGATCGACGACGCGGCCATGCCCGAGACGATAGCCGCTGCGGGCCCGCTCGAGCAGATAGGGTGCATTGGTCATGCTTTCCATGCCGCCGGCGACGGCGACCGAGGCGCTGCCGGCCGCGATAAGGTCATGCGCCAGCATCACCGCCTTCATGCCGGAGCCGCACATCTTGTTGACCGTGGTGGCGCCCGCCGCATAGGGCAGGCCGGCCGCGATCGCCGCCTGCCTCGCCGGTGCCTGGCCCTGGCCGGCCGCAAGCACGCAACCGAAGATGACCTCATCGATCGTTTCCGGCCCCACGCCACTGCGGTCGAGGGCCGCGCGGATCGCGCTGGCGCCGAGTTGCGGTGCCGTCGCGTCCTTCAGGTCCCCCTGAAAGCCGCCCATCGGGGTGCGGGCCATGCCGACGATGACGACCGGGTCTTCCATTGCCATGCCATTTCCTCCCGAAACCTGGTCTGGACGTGCCGTCCGGCGTCAGCGCGGCGCCATGCGCAGCGCGCCGTCGAGGCGAATGATCTCGCCGTTGAGCATTGCATTCTCGCAGATGTGGCGCACCAGCGCGGCAAATTCCGGCGGGCGGCCGAGCCGTGCTGGGAAGGGCACGCTCTTTCCGAGCGCATCCTGCACCTCCTGCGGCATTCCGGCCATCATCGGCGTCTCGAAAATGCCGGGCGCGATCGAAACGACGCGGATGCCATGCCTTGCAAGTTCGCGGGCGATCGGCAGCGTCATGGCGGCCACGCCGCCTTTCGAAGCCGCATAGGCCGCCTGGCCGATCTGACCGTCGAAGGCTGCGACCGAGGCGGTGTTGACGATGACGCCGCGTTCGCCGTCCTCGCCCGGGGCTTCTTCCGCGATCGCGATGGCGGCGAGGCGGGTCATGTTGAAGGTGCCGGTGAGGTTGATGGCGATGGTGCGGGCAAAACTGTCCAGCCGGTGCGGGCCGTCGCGGCCGATCACCTTCTCGCCTGGGGCGACACCGGCGCAGTTGACCAGGCCGTGCAGGTGGCCGAACCGGGCCAGTGCGGCATCGACCGCGGCCTGCGCGTCCCGTTCCTCGGTCACGTCGGTTCGCACGAAGATCGCGGCATCGCCGAGTTCGGCCGCGATGTCGGTGCCGGCCTCAACGTTGACGTCAGCGATGGCGACGTTGGCGCCCGCGCCCGCCAACATGCGGGCTACGGCGGCGCCGAGCCCGGAGCCGCCGCCGGTGACGATGAAGGATTTGCCGCCGATCAGCATGGCACCGCTCCCACGATGCCGCCGAGATCCGCGAAATGGTCGCCTTGTGCCATGCAGTCCTCCCAGACCTGCACATCGCGTCGAAAGATCTGCTCCGACGGTTCGACCGGATCCTAGTCCGGCGCGATATTGCAAGCGATGACCGAAGCATCTCGATTTTCCGGCCGATTTTACCATATACCTTCCGTCATGACGATGACGGAAGCCGGCCGGCGAATGATATCACCCTCCTTCGTGGAGGAGGCGCTTGACTGCTTGCGAAGGCACGGGCGGGCGGTGGAGCCGGTGCTTGCCGCCGCGGGGCTGCCGCCAATCATCGACGCGCCGGTCTCGGCGGAGAGCTACGGGCGGCTGTGGCTGGCGATCGCGGCCGAGGTGGACGACGAGTTCTTCGGCATGGGGGGACGGCCGATGAGGCGGGGCAGCTTCACCCTGCTCAGCCATTGCGTCCTGCACGCAGGCACGCTGGAGCAAGCGCTGCGGCGGGCGTTGCGGTTCCTCAACGTGGTGCTGGAGGATCCGTCGGGCCGGCTGGACGTCGCGGACGGGCTGGCGCAGGTCACGCTTTCGGATCGCGAGGGGCCGCGCTCGGCCTTCGCCTACCGCACCTACTGGATCCTGTTGCACGGCATCGCCTGCTGGCTGGTCGGGCGGCGTATTCCGATCCGGGCCGTCGACTTCCGTTGTGCGGAGCCGAAGCAGGCGGCCGACTATCGACTTTTCTTCGGCGCCCCGGTGCGATTTTCGCAGCCCGCAAGCCGCCTTGCCTTCGATGCCAGCGTCCTGAAGCTGCCGATTGCGCGCAACGAGCAGGCGCTGAAGCATTTTCTGCGCGGCGCGCCCGCGAACATCCTCGTGCGTTACCGCTATGATGCCGGATTGTCCGCCAGCGTGCGCCGGCGACTGCGGCAGATGGCCCCCGCCGCCTGGAAAGGGTTCGACGATCTTGCTTCGCAGATGCGCATGTCACCCTCGACCCTGCGCCATCGCCTGCAGGCAGAGGGGCAATCCTACCTGGGCATCAAGGACGAGATCCGCCGTGACATGGCAATCGAAATGCTGCAGACCGGTTCGCTGGGGGTGGGCGAGATCGCGACGCGGCTCGGGTTTTCCGAGCCCAGCGCCTTTCACAGGGCATTCCGCAAATGGACCTCCAAGAGCCCTGCCGCGTTTCGTCGCGAGACGACGGCCCTTGCCGGAAAGGACATTGAAGGAAGCAGCGACCGCGCGGCGGGAAACACTGTAGCTGAGGATACGTGACGACTGCGTTCGCTGGGCGAATGCAGTCGTGCAGTCGAATGTACTCGCCGGTTTATCAGCCGCTGCTTCCGGCGGCAGCCGGAAAGCGCAACGTGATCCGCGTGCCGCGGCGCTTCATTGCCGGACTCTCCGCCCTTATCTGCCCGCCCATCGCCTCGGTGAAGCCCTTGGAGATCGGCAGGCCGAGGCCGGCGCCCACCGGCCGGCCATCGACATGGCCGCGGCGATAGAACTTTTCGAACACGCGGTCGAGATCGACGGGCTTGATGCCCTTGCCCTGGTCCGTGACCGAAATCACGATCTCGTTGCCTTCCTTGCGCGCATAGACGCTGATCGGTTCGTCGGACCCGTAGCGCCTCGCGTTGTCGAAAAGGTTGGCCAGCGTCTGCGACAGCAGCCCCGCGTCGCCGGTCATCTTTGGCAGGCCTGGTGCGATACTAGCCTCGAATGTCTGGTCGGGGTAAAGCTTGCGCGCGCGTTCGACCGCCGCGCGCACCGCCTCGCCGACGTCCACCGGGTCGCGCCTCGGGCTCAGCGTTCCGGTCTCGATGCGGGTCATGTCGGCAAGGTTGCCAGCGAAACGGCCAAGCCGGTCGCTTTCTGTCTCCAGCGTCTGAACCACCGCTTGCCGCTCGTCCGGCGCAATCTCGCCGCCCCTCTCCTTCAAGGTTCTGACCGCGCCGGCAATTGCCGCGACGGGCGTCTTGAGGTCGTGCGTAATGGAGGACAACAGCGCCGTGCGGAACCGCTCGCCCTCCAGCCGCGCTGCTTGCTCGAGGCTTGTACGCGACAAGCACGAGCGATCGATCGCGACCGTCGTCTGGTCGAGGATCGAAGCCAGCGTGCGCTCCTCGTTGATGTCGAGGTCGCCGGCCGCCATGCCGATGCCGCAAACGCCGACCGGCCCGTGCGGGCTCATCAGCGGGCGGAACTGGAAGGTGCTGTTGGGCAGTGTGGCGGTGCCGTGGCCTGCCATCTCCTGCTTGTCGAGCGCCCAGCGGGCGGCCGCCATGTCGGAGACCCCAAGCTCGGTGTCCGGCGGCCACGCGGCCGACAGGTTCAGCTCCGCGCCCTCGGGCAAAAGCAGCACGGCGTCGCGCTTCAGGCTTGCCTGCAGTTGCGACACCGACGCCCAAAGCACGTCGTCGGTCTTGAGCGTGCCGGAGAGCTTGCGCGAAAAATCGTAGAGCGCCTGCATCGCAGCCGCCCGCCGATAGGCAGCCTTGGCCTGGTCACGGATGCGCGCAGCGAGGCTGCCGGCCAGCACGGCTGCGGCGAGAAAGACGACGAGCGCGAAGATGGCATGCGGCTTGGCGACGGCCAGGGTGTGCAGCGGGTCGATGAAGAAATAGTTGTAGGCGAACAGCGACAGGAAAGCGGCGATGAAGGCGGCGGCGTAGCCTTCCAGCGCGGCGGCCACCAGGACCGCCATCAGGAACAGCAGGCCGAGGTTCGGCAGTTCGATCATGGCGGTGATGGCACGGCCGACGAGGGTGGCCGCGCCGACCGTGGCGACGGCGATGCCGAACGGACGCGCAAGGGAGCGAGGGCTGAAGGTCGCAGGAGCCCTCTTCTTCCTTGCCGGGGCTTCATCCTGATCGGCCGTGACGAGATGCACGGCGATCCCGCCCGCCTCCTTCACGAGCGAATCCGCCAGCGACCGACGGACGAACAGCTTCCAGAGCGGCTGGTCATGCGCGCCGATGACGATCTGGGTGACGTGTTCGCGGCGCGCGAACTTGAGGATCTCGGCGACGAAGTCCGTTCCGATGATGCGACGGGTGTCGGCGCCGAGCTGTTCGGCCAGCCTGAAGGTTGCGTCCAGACGCCGGACGGCATCGCTGTCGCCGGGGTCGCCGTCGGCGCGTTCGATGCAGACGACGGTCCAGGAGGCGTTTAGGCCGGTCGCCAGCCGGCTCGCGGTGCGAACCACCTTCTCGGACAGCTGGTCCGGGCCGATGCAGACCAGCAGGCGTTCGGATGCGGCCCAGGCGCCTTCGATTGCGTTCTGCTTGAGATAATCGACCACCTGGTCGTCGACGCGTTCGGCGGTGCGGCGCAGCGCCATCTCGCGCAACGCCGTCAGGTTGCCGACCCTAAAGAAGCTCTCGATCGCGCGGGCGGCGCTGTCTGGAACATAGACCTTGCCCTCGTGCAGCCGCTTGATCAGATCCGCAGGCGGAAGATCGACGAGGATCACCTCGTCCGCCCGGTTGAAGATGCTGTCGGGGACGCGCTCGCGAACGGGTGTGCCGGTGATCTGCGCCACTACGTCGGAGAGGCTTTCGAGGTGCTGGATGTTCATCGCCGTCCAGACGTCGATGCCGGCGGCGATCAGCTCCTCAACATCCTGATAGCGCTTGGGATGGCGGCTGTCTTCCGGATTGCTGTGGGCCAGTTCGTCTACGATGATCGTCTGCGGCTTGAGTGCGAGAGCCGCATCGAGGTCGAATTCGTTGAGAACGTAGCCCTTGTACTCGACCTTTCGGCGCGGCAGGACCTGCAGGCCGGACAGCAGGTTTTGCGTTTCCATGCGGCCATGGGTCTCGACCAGGCCGACGACCACTTCCGCGCCCTCAGCCCTGGCCTGCTGGGCCCGGGCGAGCATGGCGAAGGTCTTGCCGACGCCCGGGGCGGCACCGAGAAAGATCGTCAGCTTGCCGCGTCGTTCGCTGTCGGCCAGCGCCAGCAGCGCATCGGGATCGGGGCGCCGTTTTGTCTCTCGGTCGGTATCCGCCATGACTGGCCTCAATTCCTTCAATGTCTGTGCCGCCGGAACGACCACGCTTCGACATTAACGCTCTTTTGCGCCCAAACAGCCATACGCATCGCGTTTCGCCCGCAAGGCTGACATTGCGGGCTGGGCTTCATATTTCCCAGGGCGCCGACGATCAAGCCTGCAATGCCACGGTCGTCCTTCCGGCGGTGATGTCAATCAGCATCCGAACGATGTCGCCGGCTTGCGCCTCGGGCAGTGCCACGACGAGTTCGGCACCGGTAGCGATGAAGGTCTCGCCATCGATACGCACCTCACCGAGTGCCGCAAGGCGTGCCTTCACCAGCGCGAGATCGGCGAAGACGCAGGTGATCCTGGCTTCGATGCGCGCGACGAGCTCCACCTTCTCCATCGCCCGCAGGCAGAGAGCTGCCGTGCCGCCATAGGCGCGTATCAGTCCGCCGCTTCCAAGAAGGATGCCGCCGAACCAGCGGGTGACCACGACAGCGACGCCATCGAGCGCCTGCCCGTCGATGGCCTGCAGGATCGGTTTGCCGCCGGTGCCGCTCGGCTCGCCGTCGTCGCTGAAGCGATAGACCTGGCCCAGTCGCCAGGCGAAGCAATTGTGATTGGCATCGGCGTGCGCGTGTGCCGCGATAAAGTCCTTTGCCGCCTGCTCGCTATCGATCGGTCCTGCTACGGCGAGGAAGCGGCTCTTTCTGATCTCCTGTTCAAACGTCGAGACGGCTTTGAGCGTGAACACGGCGAAGCCCTCCTTCGATGCAAAAGTCGCTGCCGCGGGCCCGTATGCTGCCGGCAACGAGGGCCTTGTCGCAGAACTCCGGCCGTCTTGCCAGTCCTTGCCTCTTTCCTTTCATTCGATGTCGCGAACCGATGCGCCCGCTTTTTCGGCTCGACATAGCTTCGCTGACACACGGGCCTTGCAAAAGAGGCTGGCGATTGAGATATCGACGCCGGCCGCGCGAATGGGAGCCAGGCACCCGATCCTGCCGCAGCGGGGAGCTGCGGGCATATCGACAGCGAGAGTGGAACCGATGAAGAGCTATGTACTGACCGTATCTTGCGTATCGACCCGCGGCATCGTCGCCGCGATCACGACCTATCTTGCCGACAAGGGTTGCTACATCGTCGACAGCTCGCAATTCGACGACCTCGAAACGGGGCTGTTCTTCATGCGGCTGACCTTCATCAGTCAGGAAGGGGCCGCCGAGGCCGACATTGTCGAAGGTTTCGAGCCGGTCGCCAAGAAGTTTGCCATGACCTGGCAGTTCCACGACAGCGAGGAGCGTATGAAGGTGCTTCTCATGGTGTCGCGTTTCGGCCATTGCCTGAACGACCTGCTCTACCGCTGGAAGATCGGTGCGCTGCCGATCGACATCGTCGGCGTCGTCTCCAACCATTTCGACTACCAGAAAGTCATCGTCAACCACGACATCCCCTTCCACCACATCAAGGTGACGAAGGAGAACAAGCCGCAGGCCGAGGCACGTCTGATGGAAGTGGTCGAGCAGTCGGGCGCCGAGCTCATCGTGCTCGCCCGCTACATGCAGGTTCTGTCGGACGCGGTCTGCAAGAAGATGTCGGGCCGGATCATCAACATCCACCACTCGTTCCTGCCGTCGTTTAAGGGCGCCAACCCCTACAAGCAGGCGTTCGAGCGCGGCGTGAAGCTGATCGGGGCCACGGCCCACTACGTCACCGAGGATCTGGACGAGGGTCCGATCATCGAGCAGGACGTGGCGCGCATCACCCATGCCCAGTCGGCTGAGGACTACGTCTCCATCGGCCGCGACGTGGAGAGCCAGGTTCTTGCTCGCGCCGTGCATGCGCACATCCACCACCGCGTGTTCATGAACGGCAACAAGACGATCGTCTTCCCGGCAAGCCCGGGATCCTACAAGTCCGAACGCATGGGCTGATTGCCCATCCTGCGAAGTCAAAAGGAGAGGCCGGCGGAGCGATCCGCCGGCCTCGCCGTTTTCCAACCGTACCGTTTCGGGCGGCGACGTGCTCAGAGACCGAAGGCGTCCTTGAACTGGTACCACCACGAGCCGACCGTCGAATACTGGGCGCGGAACATGCGTCCGCCGGGGAACGGGATCCAGGGCAGCCTTTCGAACTGGCTGAACCGGCTGACGTCACCATGGATGGCTTCGCTGAGGATCTTGCCGAAGAGATGGGAGCCGGTGACACCGTGGCCGCTGTAGCCGTGGGCGAAGTAGGTGTTCTTGCCGATCTTGCCCATCTGCGGCACGCGTGAAAAGGAAAGCGCAAAGTTTCCGCTCCACGCATAGTCGATGTTCACGCCCTTAAGGGAGGGGAAGACCTTTTCGAGGTTCGGCCTGAGCTTTGCGCGTACGTCGGCTGGGTCGGTGCCCCCATAGACCGTGCCGCCGCCGAAGATCATCCGCTTGTCGGCCGAGAGGCGGAAGTAGTCGAGGATGTAGCGCACATCTTCCACGCACATGTCGCTCGGAATCAGCGCATCGGCCCGTTCGGCGCCGAGCGGCTCTGTCGCGATCATCTGGGTGGAGACCGGCATGACGCGCGAGACGAGCTTGGGCACCACGTCGCCGAGATAGGCATTGCCGCAGAGCACGGCCACATTGGCCGTCACGCGTCCCCTCGCCGTGTGCAGGACCGGTTTTTCGGCCTCGTGCTCGACCTTGGTCACGGGAGACTGTTCGTAGACCACGCCGCCCAGCGTTTCGAGCGCGGCGGCCTCGCCGAGGACGAGATTGAGCGGGTGCATATGGCCGCCGGTCGTATCGAGCATGCCGCCGACATAAGCGTCGGTGTTGACGAGCTTGCGGATGGCCTCCTTGTCGAGAAGCTCGTGGTCGTCCATGCCGTAGCTCTTCCAGAGCGCCTTCTTGTGCTCGAGTTCCTTCATGTGCGCTGCCGTGTAGGCGGCATAGATGTTGCCCGGCTTCAGATCGCACTCGATGCCGTACTGGCTGACGATGCGGCGGATGATCTTGCCGCCTTCCTGCACGAGGCTGCCGACGAAGGCACCTGCCGCCTCGCCATAGCGGCGCCTGATCGTGTCGAGGCTGGCATTGAGGCCGTTGACGACCTGGCCGCCGTTGCGCCCCGAGGCGCCCCAGCCGACGCCCGCGCCTTCGACGACGACGACCTTGTAGCCGAGTTCGGCGAGATGGATGGCCGTCGACATGCCGGAGTAGCCGGCTCCAAGCACGGCGACGTCTGCCCGTACGTCGCCCTGAAGGATGCGGGGCGGGCGGTTGATGTTGCGGGAGGCGGCATAGTAGCTGCCGGGATAGCTGCCGTCGCCGGCATAGGATCGGTCGTTCTTGGTCATCAGACGATTTCCAGATAGGCACTGAATTCGAAATCGGTCACCTGCTCGGAGAAGCCGGCGATCTCCTGCCGCTTGCAGGCGATCAGCATCGAGCGCAGTTCCTGATCGAATATTTCGGATACGATCGCCCCGTTCTCGAAGGCGGTGACTGCGGAGCCCCATTCGCTCGGGATGCGTGGCGCCTTGGTCTGGTAGGCGCGGCCGGCGACGGGCGTTGGCGGTTCCCATTTGTTGCGGATGCCGACCAGGGCGGCGCCAAGGATGCCCGCCATGACCAGATAGGGATTGGCGTCGGCGCCGGCCACGCGATGTTCGATACGGCGCGAGGAGGGCTTGCCGCCGGGGATGCGGATCGCGGCCGTGCGGTTCTCGTAGCCCCAGGTGACCGAGGTGGGCGCGTGGGTGTCCGGACGGAGCCTGCGATAGGAGTTGAAGTGCGGGGCGAACAGGAGCGTGGATTCCGCCATGCCGCGCGTGAGGCCCGCCACGGCGTGACGCATGATCTCGGAGCCTTCAGCCGTTCCGTCGTCGAAGACGTTGTTGCCGGCCTCGTCGACCAGGCTGAAATGCACGTGCATGCCGCTGCCGGAGCGCATGCCATAGGGTTTGGCCATGAAGGTGGCGGCAAAGCCGTGCTTGCGCGCAACGCCCTTGATGATGCGCTTGAAGAACAGGGCATCGTCAGCCGCCTTGAGCGGATCGTCAGTGTGCATCAGGTTGATCTCGAACTGGCCGATGCCGTTTTCCGCCACCGCCGAATCGGCCGGCACGTTCTGGCGTTCGCATTCGGCGTAGACGTCGGAGAAGAACTGGCCGAAATCGTCGAGTTCGTCGATAGAGAGGATCGCGTCGGAATCGAGGCGCTTGCCGGTATAGGGCGAGATCGGCGGCTCGGCATGGTCTGGTTCGGAGTCGATCAGGTAGAATTCCATCTCCGAGGCGACAACGGGGCGAAGTCCCAGCTCGTGGTACTGCCGCACGATATGGGCAAGCGCCTGGCGCGGATCGGCCAGGAAGGGCTCACCCGTCTCCTTGAAGAGCCACAACGGCACCACAGCGCTCGGCTTCAGCGTCCAGTTGACCGGCAGGGCGCCGCGGCCGGTAGGGCTGCAGATGCCGTCCATGTCGCCGCTGGCAAAGACATGCGAGGACCCGACAATGTCCTCTCCCCAGATGTCGACGCCGACGATCGAGAGCGGCATTCGGATTCCGCCTTCCAGGATCTTCTTCGCCTGTCCGACGGGAACGCGCTTGCCGCGAAGAATGCCATTCAGGTCGCAGACGACCGCCTGGATGCTCTCCACCGATTCCGCATTTACCAGCCAGGCGTTGTCTTCGGTTTCGGACATGAACCCCTCTATTCTTCTCGCTAAAAGCGACTATATTTTCCGATATCACATATTGATTTTTGTGATCACATTTCGAAAATATGCACACTTACTTGTTTTCGGTCAAGCTGGTAAGACCGGGACACGACGGCGCTGTCCTTGCGCCGGATACGCCTCGGCTGCTCAGGAGGGGACCTTGGGAGCACTAACACTGGAGCCGCTGGCGCGGCCGGACGGCATGACGACCCACGAATACGCCCATCGGCGCTTGCGTCAGGCGATCATGGTCGGTTCGATCCGTCCGGGCGAATCGCTCACCATCCGCGGCATCGCGGAGGCGATGGAAAGCAGTCCCACGCCGGTGCGCGAAGCGCTGCGCAGACTGTCCTCCGAAGGGGCGCTGAAGGTGCTCGACAACCGCCGCATCATGGTGCCGAAGATGACGGCCGATCGCTTCGGCGAACTGATCGCGCTGCGCGCCGTCCTGGAGAAGCATGCCGCCCGCCGCGCGGTCGCCCATATCACCGAGCGGCAGATCGACAGGCTTGTCGAGGTCGACAAGGCGCAGGACGAGGCGATCGCGCGTAAGGACAATGCCACGGCGCTGCTGCTGAACCAGGAGTTTCACCGTACGCTCTATACCGCCAATCCCGACCAGATCATCATGCCGATGGTAGAGAGCGTCTGGCTGCAGCTGGGTCCTTTCCTGGGGATCGCGATGGAACACGTAGCGCAGCTCTATTTCGTCGATCGCCACCAGGAGGCGATTGCCGCTCTGCGCAAGCGCGACGCGGATGCGGTCGCCGAGGCGATCAATGCCGATATCTGCGAGGGGATCGGGGGCTTCGAGCGGGCCGCGATCGAGAACCTGCTGCGACTGGCCCGGCAATAGCAGATTTCGGCTGCGGTTGCCCGTGTCGCCTTTCGGTGAGAAACTTGCATTCTGCGTCCTGCAGGATGGGGCTTCCGGGAGCGCGCCGACATGGATGACCAAAGCGAAATCGAAGCCATTCGCGAACTGCTCGCCTCCAAGGAGCGACCCGTCGGCTGGGCCGCCCGACGACAACGCCTCGACGAGGTTGGCTCCGTCTGGCCGGTGGCGGACGATGTCACCCTGGAACCGCTCGATATCGACGGCGTAGCGGCGGAGTGGTCCTTCGCACCGGGGAGCGATGCCTCGCGGGTCCTGCTCTACTTTCACGGCGGCGGCTACTGCTCGGGTTCGATCCGAAGCCACCGGCGTCTCGTGACCGAGGCCGGACGCGCGGCGGGCGTCCGAACGCTTGCGCTTGCCTATCGGCTGGCGCCGGAGGCCCGGTTTCCGGCAGCCGTGGACGACGCCATGACGGCCTGGCGGTTCTTGCGGCGCAGCGGTCTTGCCGCCGAGCGTATCATTGTCGGGGGCGACAGTGCGGGCGGTGGCATCACCCTGGCCCTACTGACAAGCCTGCGCGACCAGGGCGCCGCGCTGCCGGCATGCGGCTGGCTCATCTCGCCCTGGACGGATATGACGCTATCGGGCGCGACGCTTGCGACCAAGGATTCCGTCGATCCGCTCATACACGCAGACTACCTGGCGGAACTTGCAAATGCTTATCTCGGCCCCGGTTTCGACCGCCGCGATCCACGCGTTTCGCCACTTCATGCCGATCTCCGTGGGTTGCCGCCGCTTCTGATCCAGGTGGGGTCGGCAGAGACGCTTCTGGCCGACGCCACGCGACTTGCGGAGGCCGCCGGTGCGGCGGATGTCGCAGTCACGCTGGAGATCTGGCCACGCATGATTCACGCCTGGCCATTGTGGAACGCTCGCCTCAAGGAAGGCCGCAAGGCGCTGGTCGCCGCGGGTGCGTTCATGCGCCGGCATGTCTAGCGGCGTCGCCCGCATCCTGTCTTCCCTCGTGCCGGCCTGCCTTGCCTCCCAGCGTGCGCTGTGCATGATCGCGGCAAGGAAAGCGGAAATTCGGGGCCCGGCTCATGAAAACGGATGTCATCGTACTTGGCGCAGGGGTGGTCGGCATTTCGACGGCGATCCATCTGGCGCGGCGCGGCAAATCGGTTGTCCTCGTCGATCGCAGGGGACCGGCGGAGGAGACCTCCTACGGCAATGCCGGGCTGATTCAGCGCGAGGGTGTCTTTCCCTACGGTTTCCCGCACGACTTCGGCGCCTTGTTCCGCTACGCGCTGAACAACACGATCGACGCGCATTATCATCTCTCGGCGCTGCCGGGCCTGGTGCCCTTCCTGCTGCGCTACTGGTGGCATTCCGGTTTCACGCAGCACCAGCGGATCGCCCATCTCTATGCGCCGCTGATAGAAAACTCCGTGAGCGAACACGCGGACCTCATCAAGGCATCGGGCGCGGAAGCACTGATCCGCAAAGACGGATGGATGAAGGTCTTCCGCACCGAAAAGGCGCGCGACGCGGCCTATGCGGAGGCCGAGCAGCTTTCGGCCAAGTTCGGCGTCAACCACCAGAAGTTCACCGGCGAGGAGATGCGGCAAATCGAGCCCCACATCCGCGTCGAGCTGACGGGCGGCCTGCGCTGGACCGATCCCTGGTCGATCCTCGATCCCGGCGGGCTGCTGAAGGCCTACGTTGCCTATTTCCAGTCGCTCGGCGGCGTTCTCATGGCGGGGGATGCCGCTACCATCGAGCACGTGCTCGAAGGGGAGGGCTGGCGGGTGGCGACGCCGGAAGGACCACTGGAAGCGACCGAGGTCGTCGTTGCGCTCGGTCCATGGGCCGACACGGTGACGCGCAAGTTCGGCTATCATTTCCCCCTGGCGGTCAAGCGCGGCTACCATATGCACTATGGCGCGGGCGAGGGGGCGAAGCTCAACAACTGGGTGCTCGACGCTGAGCGCGGCTACTTCCTGGCGCCGATGAACCGCGGCATCCGGCTGACGACGGGGGCGGAGTTTGCCAAGCGCGACGCCCGCAAGACGCCGGTGCAGCTTCGCCGGGCGGAGCGGGTGGCGCGGGAATTCTTCCCGCTCGCCGAGCGGCGCGACGAAGAGCCGTGGATGGGTGCGCGGCCCTGCACGCCGGACATGATGCCGGTCATCGGCAAGGCGCCACGGCATGCCGGGCTATGGTTCGCCTTCGGCCATGCCCATCACGGCATGACGCTCGGACCGGTGACCGGGCGGGCACTCGCCGAGGCCATGCTCGGCGAGAAGACGATCGTGGATCTTGCCCCCTATCGCCCTGATCGCTTCCTGGCATAGCGTCGGCGCTGTGCGGCTGACGCTCAAAAAGGCCCGCCTGCATTCTTACTAGCCGGCTAACGAAGAATCCGTGTCGACAGGATAATCGACGATAGGGTTCGCTCGACCCCGTCGATCTCGCCAATCCTGTCGATCAGGTGGTCCAGTTCGGCGATCGAGGCGGCCGCGACGATGGCAATGAGGTCGAACGAGCCGGAAACGGAATGCAGCGCTTTCACCTCGACGATCGCGTGAAGTTCGGTGGTAATGCGCGAAAGCGTCTTCGGCGCGATCGTGATCAGCACGTGCGCCTTGACCATGCCGCTTTCATACGCGTCCGACAGTCGCACGCCATAGCCGGTGATGACGCCTTCCCGCTCAAGCCGTTCGATCTTGGCCTGCACCGTGGTGCGCGACAGGCCGAGCTTGCGGGCGATGGCAGCCGTCTGCTCGCGGGCGTTCTCGCTGAGGATCGCCAGAAGTTCGCGGTCTTTCGCATTCAACGTCACATTGCTCATAGCCATCGTCGTTTCGCCGATAATAACTTCGCACTATGTCAGATATGAAGCTGTGAATCGACACCTCCCCACGGCAGAATCACGATGAAATTCAGCCTGCGGGGAAAAAGAATATGAAAGATATCGTCGTCATCGGCGCTGGGAAAATCGGCTCCACCATTGCCCGCCTTCTGGCACACAGCGGCGACTACCGGGTGACGGTCGCCGACCGTGCCGAAGATCAGCTTGCCGCGATCGAGGCGCACAAGGATGTCACCACTGCCGTCGTCGATATCGGCGACGCGGCAGCACTCGTCGCGCTGCTGCAAGGCAAGTTCGCGGTCCTGAGTGCCGCGCCCTATCACCTGACGGTCGCGATCGCCGAAGCGGCTGCCGCTGCCGGTATCCATTACCTCGACTTGACCGAGGACGTGGAATCGACCCGGCAGGTCAAGCGGATCGCGGAGAAGGCGGAAACGGCCTTCATCCCGCAATGCGGCCTCGCACCCGGTTTCATTTCGATCGTGGCCAACGACCTGGCCAGCCGCTTCGATACGCTCGACAGCGTGCGCATGCGTGTCGGCGCGCTGCCGCAATACCCCTCGAATGCCTTGAACTACAACCTGACCTGGAGCACGGACGGCGTCATCAACGAGTATATCGAGCCCTGCGAGGCGATCGTCGAAGGCGCGTTGATCGAGGTCCCGGCGCTGGAGGAGCGCGAGGAATTCTCGCTCGATGGCGTTACCTACGAGGCCTTCAATACGTCGGGCGGCCTCGGCACGCTCTGCGAAAGCCTGAAGGGCAAAGTGCGGACGCTCAACTACAAGACGATCCGCTACCCGGGACATGCGGCGATCATGAAGGCGCTGCTCAACGATCTCGGCCTTCGTCATCGCCGCGAGGTGTTGAAGGACATCTTCGAGAACGCGCTGCCGACAACGACGCAGGACGTCGTCATCGTCTTCGTCACCGTCTCCGGCCGAAAGGACGGTCGCCTGATCCAGGAGACCTACGCCAACAAGGTCTATAGCGCGGTCATTGCCGGGCGCATGCATTCGGCAATCCAGATTACCACCGCCGGTTCGATCTGCGCCGTGCTTGACATGCTGGCCGACGGCACGCTGCGGGCGAAGGGCTTCGTCCGGCAGGAGGAAATCTCGCTGGACAGCTTCCTGGCCAATCGCTTTGGGCACTATTACGCACAGGACCACGGCAGCCACCGCGCGGCAGGCTGATCGACCCTGCAAAGGCATACCCATTGGCGCCCCGGCTTGTCCGGGGCGTTTCGTTTTAATGGCCGGGTTGTTGACGCGAAGGTATGCGGCCCCTTAGCAATTGCCATCGCGTGCGGAATTCGCGGAGGGGCGAGGGATGCAATTGAAGGTTCACGGCGGCGGTTGCCTGTGCGGCTGGATCCGCTTCGAGGCCGAGGGAAACCCCGAAAAGCCTCGCACCTGCTCATGCGGCATGTGCCGCCGGCACACCGGAGCGCCTACGGCTGCCTGGGTGGAATACCCGCGTGACCGCGTCCGCTGGGTGGGGCCGGGCGGACCACCTTCCACCTTTCGTTCCTCGGACTATTCCAGCCGCGCGTTCTGCAGCCGATGCGGCAGCTCGATCGGCGCGATCGACGACGAGCCGACCGTCGCGCTGCTCGTGGGCGGTATGGACGAGATCAACGACAGGGCGCTCGCTCCCGAATACCACTCGTTTGAGGACGCGTTCCCGGAATGGTGGAGCGCTCAGGACGCCTGCCGGAACGCTGGCTAGACCACGGCGCGAGATTGCCGCAAGCGGCCTCTCTTCAGGCGCGGAGATCGGGATCTGGCGCGGCGCCCCGCGCCCTCTCCCAATGACGGTGAGAAAGGGGCGGTAGCCGGGTGAAGGGCATCCCCGTGTCCCTTGAGACGGCAGGAAGCGTCAAGCGAGCTTCGCGCACGCCTCAGCGATGCGCTTCAGCGCTTCCTTCAGCTCCGCTTCCGACGTGGCATAGGAGATGCGGAAGTACGGCGACAGGCCGAAGGCCGAGCCGGGGACGACGGCGACGTGGGCGACGTCCAGAAGGTAATCGGTGAAATCTGCGTCGGTCTCGATGATCATGCCTGCGGGCGTCTTCCTGCCGATCAGTCCGCGGCAGCCGGCAAAGGTATAGAAGGCGCCTTCGGGCGTGCGGCATTCGATGCCGGGGATCGCGTTCAGGGCAGCGACGACGAGATCGCGGCGGCGCTTGAAGCTTTCCTGACGCTCCTTCAAGAAGTCCTGCGGTCCGTTGAGCGCTTCGACGGAGGCCGCCTGGCTGACGGATGAGGGGCAGGACGTTGCCTGGCTCTGGATCACCGCCATCGCCTTGATCAGTGCCTTCGGGCCGCCGGCATAGCCGATGCGCCAGCCGGTCATGGCATAGGCCTTGGAGACGCCGTTGATGGTCAGGGCGCGGGCCTTCAGCTTTGGCTCGATCGCGACTGGGGTGACGAACCGGAAGCCGTCATAGACGATATGCTCGTACATGTCGTCGACCATCAGCCAGACATGCGGATGGCGCAGCAGCACGTCGAGCAACGGGCGATAGTCCGCCTCGCCGTAGGCGGCACCCGAGGGGTTCGACGGCGAGTTCAAAAGCACCCAGCGGGTCCTTTCGGTGATCGCCTGTTCGAGCTGTTCGGCCTTGAGGCGGAAACCGGCTGCGGCATCGCAGGGGATCAGACCCGGCACGCCGCCGCAAATCTCCACGATATCCGAATAGGAGGTCCAGTAGGGCGTCGGGATGATCACTTCGTCGCCGGGATTGATGCTCGCCATGAAGGCGTTGAACAGGATCTGCTTGGCGCCGGTTCCGACCGTGACTTCGTCCAGCGTGTATTCCACGCCGTTTTCGCGAAGGAACTTTGCCGAAACCGCCTTCTTTAGCTCCGGCGTGCCGTCGAGCGCGGTGTACTTCGTCTCGCCGCGGTCGATCGCATCCTTGGCCGCCTGCTTGACGTTGTCGGGGGTGTCGAAATCCGGCTCGCCCGCCCCGAGGATGATGACGGGCAGGCCGTCACGCTTCATCGCCGCGGCGCGGGCGCCGATCTGCAGGATTTTGGAAACGCCGATCGAGGCGATCCGCGAGGCGGGCTGGAAGCCCGCCTCCTCAATCTTGGTCGCAATGGTCATAAGCTGCGCTTCCTCTATCCGTTCGCTTGCGCGATATCGCGGCTATTCGATATCGAAGGAGACGCCCTGTGCCAGCGGCAGGGCCTTCGAGTAGTTCACGGTGTTGGTCGCCCGGCGCATGTAAGCCTTCCAGGCGTCCGAACCGGATTCGCGGCCACCGCCGGTCTCCTTCTCGCCGCCGAACGCGCCGCCGATCTCGGCCCCCGAGGTGCCAATGTTGACATTAGCGATGCCGCAGTCGGAGCCGTCAGCGGACAGGAAGCGCTCGGCCTCCTGCATGTTGAGGGTGAAGATCGAGGACGACAATCCGGCGGCGACGGCGTTGTGGTCTTCCAGGGCCTGGTCGAAGTCGGAATATTTCATGACATAGAGGATCGGCGCGAAGGTCTCTTCGAGAACCGGGCCGGTCTGCTTCGGCATTTCGACGATTGCCGGCTTGACGTAGTAGGCGGTGTCCTTTCCGGCTTCCGCCACGCGGTTGCCGCCGACCACCTTGCCGCCCTCGGCCTTGGCCGCTTCCAGCGCCTTCTGCATGTTGTCGAATGCCTGCTTGTCGACCAGCGGGCCGACCAGGGCCGTGGTCTCGAGCGGGTTGCCGACCGAGACGCTTTCGTAGGCCTTCTTCAGGCGCGGCACGAGCTGGTCATAGACGCTGTCGTGGACGAAGAGACGGCGAAGCGTGGTGCAGCGCTGGCCGGCGGTGCCCATGGCGCCGAAAGCGATGGCGCGGAGCGCCATGTCGAGATCCGCCGACGGGCAGACGATGCCGGCATTGTTGCCGCCGAGCTCCAGGATCGAGCGGGCGAAGCGCTTGGCAAGACGCGGGCCGACTTCCTTGCCCATGCGGGTGGAGCCGGTGGCCGAGACGAGCGCGACCTTCGGATTGTCGACGAGGGCTTCGCCGATGGCGCGGTCGCCGATCAGGACCTGACTCAGGTTCTTCGGGGCGTCGCCAAAGCGGGCGATGGCGCGCTCCAGGATGGCCTGGCTGGCAAGCGCCGTCAGCGGCGTCTTCTCCGAGGGCTTCCAGACGACCGGATTGCCGCAGACGAGCGCGAGCGCCGCGTTCCACGACCAGACGGCGACGGGGAAGTTGAAGGCCGAGATGATGCCGACGACGCCGAGCGGATGCCACGTTTCCATCATGCGGTGGCCCGGGCGTTCGGTTGCGATCGTCAGGCCGTAGAGCTGGCGGGAGAGACCGACGGCGAAATCGCAGATATCGATCATTTCCTGAACTTCGCCGAGGCCTTCGGACGGGATCTTGCCGGCCTCGATCGAGACGAGCCGGCCGAGATCGGCCTTGGCCGCTCGCAGTTCCTCGCCGAGAAGGCGGACGAGTTCGCCACGCTTGGGAGCGGGAACGAGGCGCCAGGCCTTGAAGGCTTCGCGGGCGGCCTCGATCGCCTTGTCGGCATCTGCGGCCGAATGGGTCTTCAGCTTGGCGATCTCCTCGCCGGATACCGGGCTGAATGAGGCCATGTCGCCGCCCTGCCAGGCAGAGGCGGGTACGCCGAGCTTGTCGAGCAGCTTGGCGGTTTCCTGTTTCACGTCGACCTTGGTCATCGTCCTGTTCTCCATTGTGAGTGTGCTTTTCAGACGGTCCGCAGACCGCCCATGTTCCTAGAAGGTGACGGCGCCCAGGGCGCCCGGCGAGGTGATGGCCTTCAGCCCCTTCGCCAGCCGCCGGATCTCGTCCGGCGTATAGCGGTCGTAGAAAACCTGGTTCTTTCGGCCGATCGCATGTTCCGCGCTGTAGCTGCCGCCGAAGTCCTCCACCGCCACCTTGAAGACCCATTCCCGCAAAGCGCCTTCAAAGCCTGCATCGGCAAGGCGCGGATCGTCAGCGGGGACGACGAGATTGAAGTGTACGCCGCCGTCGCCGATATGGCCGAAGTCGCAGATCGTCACGTCGGCAAAATGCGCCGGCATCTCGGCCTTCATATGGTCGAGGAAGCGCATGATGTCGCCGCGGCGGAAGGAAAGATCGAAGGCGATCAATCGCCCACTATGCTTCACGCCTTCCGACAGTGCATGGCGCAGCGCCCACATCTCGTGCGCAGGACCGACGAACGCGTCGGCCAGCGGGGCGTCCTCGCGCTCCCAGATCGCGGCCAGCACTTCCTCCAGCACCGCGTCCAGCGGCTGCTCCCCCTCGCGCGGCGGCGAAGTGCGGGAAATTTCCGCCAGGATGACGAAGTCCGGAACGAAGCCGCCCTGGAAGGGATTGCGCAGCGAGGGGACGTGGGCGAGGGCGGCTGCGACCGCATTTTTCGACATGCCCTCGAAAGCGGAGAGGTAGCTTCCGAGCGCGTCTTCCATCGCCAGCAGCAAATCGGGAACCCGATCGGCCGCAGCCGGCACCAGAAGGGCGGTGGCGGTTTGGCGCGGCAGGGGCTCGAGGTTCAACACGCATTCAGTAACGATGCCGAAGGCGCCGGAGGTGCCGATGAATATGTGTTTCCAGTCGACGCCGGTATTGTTCTTGCGCAGCCCGGAGCCGAGTTCAAGCACCGTGCCGGCCTCGTCGGCGAGCACGACGGTGAGCCCCAGCGTGTTGCGGCGCACGTCGCCATAACGCAGGAAGCGTGAGCCGCCGGTGTTGGTGGCGATCATCCCGCCAAGGCGCGGATCCGCCCCGAGATCGATCGGAAAGAACAGGCCAGCCTGTTCCAGGCGCTGGTTGACATCCGAAAGGCGCAAGCCCGCGCCGGCGGCCAGCGTCCTGTTCACCCGGTCCAGTGTTAAGGGGGCGGTCAGGCGGTCAAGGCTGAGGATGCCTTGCTGGCCCGAACTGTCGGGGGTCGAGCCGGAAACGAGGCCGGTGTTGCCGGACTGCGGCACGAGCGCAATCCCGTTTTTCACGCAGTAGGATACGACAGCGGAGGTCTCCTGCGTCGAGGCGGGGCGCGCGACGAAGGCGGCGCGACCCTTGTCGTAGCGTGCGCCGGTCTCGTAGGCCGCCATGTCGGAAGGCTCGGTAAGAAGACCCTTCTCGCCGAGTAGCTCTCTGAGCGTGCCGATATGCTTTGCGTCGATCATCTCGACCGTTACTCCGCGGCGTCCGCCATGCCTGCAGCGCCAAGGCACTCTTCAATAGAGGCCTTTTCGATACCGGCATAGTGTGCGAACTCGTCAAGCACGCCGGCGCCGAGGTCGCGCTCGAACATCACCTGGTTGGGGCTTGCGACAAATTCCTGCGCCGCCTCGTCACCGAGGTTGGACTGGAAGATGCCGGCAGCGGATACGGGCAGGAAGTCCTCGTAGACGATCGGGTCGAACTGGACGTGGCCGGCTGCGATCAGCGCTTCGATGTCGTCTCCGGTGACCTTGTCGGCGCTGCCCTTCTCGGTGAGCGAATAGGCGAAATAGCCAAGGCCGGCCTTGCGGATCTCGTTCCAGTCGTCCGGGAAGGCTTCGAAGACCTTCGCCAGCGCCGCTTCGTACTCGGCGGCATTGGAGCCGTCGGCTGCGGGACGGACGATGGCGCGCGTATCGTTCAACAGCTTGTCGTAGAGCGCGCGGCCCTTCGGGGTGAGCGCGATGCCGCGTTGCTCGATCTCGCCGAAGCGGGCGGTGTGCGAGCCGGCTTTCCATTCGCCGCCCTCGCCGATGAACGCCACGGGCTCTTCCAGCGCCTTGAAGGACGTCTGGCGCAGCAGGATCGGACACCTGCGGGTCGGAGGACCTTCGACGACCGCCTTGGGCGCAATTCCGGCGACCGGCATCCGCGCCTGCACCTTGTCGATGTCCAGCGTACGCGGGGTCAGATGGTTGATGTGCGGCCCCTTGAAGGAAACGACGTCGGCGATCAGGCGATGAGCGTCGTGCAGGCGCTTGTACATGTCGGCGCTGACGATCGCCCGGTCATGCCAGCGGAAAGTCTCAAGCACCTCGCGGACGAAGGCCTCCGCATCAACAGCGTCCAGGCCACCGTCCTTCTCGGCTTTTTCGACCAGTTCGACGGCCCGGTCGGTAAAGATCCTGCGTCCCGCCAGGACTTCGGAGGCTTGCGCGCGCAGGGCCTCGTCCGCGATCAGGTCAAGCCGCAGCAGAGATGTGAAGACCCGGAAGGGATTGCGCTTCAGTGCCGCGTCGCCGACCGGGCGAAACGCGGTGGAGTGAACCGGAACGCCGGCGGTCGAGAGGTCATAGTAGCCGACCGGATACATGCCCATCACGGCAAAGACGCGGCGCATCATCGAAAGCTCCGCCGGTGTGCCGAGGCGGATCGCCCCATGACGTTCCTCGGAGATGCGCTCAAGCGAATCGGTCGCGTCAAGGCGGGATTGCAGGTACGGATCGGCCGCCAGCGCTTCCTCGTTGACGCGCGCGACCAGCGCCATCAGCGTGCCGTAGGCCGGGACTTCGTCGCGGTACATGGCCGACATGGCGGCGGAGAATGCCGAGCGGATGTCGTCGGCGGAGGTGTGCGTTCTTTCTTTCATGGCGACCCGTCTCGTATCAACTTTAAGCAGTTCGGGATGGAAAACAGCTTCACACTTTTCCTGGAATTGCTCTACAAGGGGCGAAGGCCCCGATCATTCTGAAAATGGATCATACCGGATCGGAACGCTGATTGATCGCGCATGTTTTGACTGGGTTGATGCGAGGGCCGAATGAAGTTGAGCCGCAGGCTGATCCCCGACGTGACCACGCTGCAGGCGTTCGAGTGCGCTGCGCGCCATGGCAGCTTCACGCAGGCGGCCAATGAGCTGAACCTTACCCAGAGCGCCGTCAGCCGGCAGATCAAGGACCTGGAAGAGCAACTCGGCGTGCTTCTGTTCGAACGGGTACGCCAGCGCGTGGTGCTTTCGGAAGATGGGCGCCGGTTTTTGCCAGAGGTGCGAAAGCTGTTGCACCAGACGGAAGAGACGATGCTGCGCGCCATGTCGGCGGCGCGCTCGGACCACAGCCTCACCGTCGCCACGCTTCCGACCTTCGGCAGCCGCTGGCTTACCCCGCGCATCCCGGCGTTCCTTAGGAGATATCCGGGCACGGTGCTCAATGTCGCCTCGCGTTCGGCCCCCTTCGATTTCGACGAGGAGAGTTTCGACCTCGCCATCCATTATGGCCAGCCGGTCTGGGCGCGGGCCAGCTGCTCCTATCTCTGCAGCGAGGTGATCCTGCCCGCAGCCAGCCCGGAGCTTCTGCAGCAGTGGCGGCTGAACGAGCCGAAGGATCTGGAGGCGGCGCCGCTGATGCATCTGGCCACGCGGCCGAAGCTTTGGGCCCAATGGTTTGAGATCAATGGCGGGGCGACCGAGACGGCCTACCGCGGCCATCGCTTCGATCAGTTCTCCATGGTGATCGAGGCGGCAGTGGCGGGGCTGGGCTTTGCATTGCTGCCGCGCTACCTGATCGAGCAGGAACTGGCGACCGGCAGGCTCGCCGTCGTCTTCGACCGGCCGATGCAGACGGACAACAGCTATTATCTCGTCGTGCCGGAAGGCAAGCTCGAGAACTCGCTGAGCCAGGCCTTCCGCGCCTGGATCGCGTCCGAGGTCAATTGAGCGGCCCCGACAGCGCTCGGGCTCATTCGCAGGCTGAATGACCCGGTGCCGAAACAGCACTTTCCACCTTGCGGGCAATGGGGGAATGTGGCGTTCATCCGGAACTCGTCCATTGAAGAAGACAACCCATGCAGAACGATCCCCGCTCCCACGGCCTTTGGGAACTGACCGCACCGCCCGCGCCGCCCACGCAGGCCCTCTCCGGTCCGACGGAGGCGGATGTCGTGATCGTCGGCGGCGGGTTCACCGGCTTTTCGGCGGCACTTCATCTCGCCGAGCGCGGGGCGAAGGTGGTTCTGCTGGAAGGCAAGGAAATCGGCTTCGGCGGTTCGGGCCGCAATGTGGGGCTCGTCAATGCCGGCATGTGGACAATGCCGGACGATCTTCCCGGTGTGCTCGGCCAGCTCTACGGCGATCGCCTGCTTGATCTCCTCGGCAATGCGCCGAAGCTCGTGTTCGAGCTGGTGCAGAAGCACGCGATCGAATGCGAGATCAATCCCGTCGGAACGCTGCATTGTGCGATCGGTAAATCCGGCCTGGAGGAGTTGGAGGCGCGGGCGGAACAGTGGTCGCGCCGCGGCGCGCCGGTGACGCTGCTGGATGCGGCGGAAACGGCAAGGCGCGTCGGGACCGACGCCTATGCCGGCGCCCTCCTGGACAGGCGCGCGGGCACGATTCAGCCACTCGCCTATGTCCGCGGGCTGGCGAGGGCCGCGATCGCGGCCGGCGCCCACGCTTATTCGTCAAGCCCCGTGACGGGAGCAGAGCGTTCCGGCAAGCGCTGGACGGTCAAGACCGACAGGGGATCGGTGAGCGCGGACTGGGTGATTGTGGCGACCAACGCCTATACGGTCGCGCCCTGGGCCGAGGTGCGTGCCGAGCTCGTCCATTTGCCTTACTTCAATTTCGCCACGAAACCGCTGTCGCCGGAATTGCAGAAGAAGATCCTGCCGGGACGGGAGGGTGTGTGGGACACGGCGGAGATCCTCTCCTCCTATCGCTACGACAAGCTCGGCCGGCTCGTTTTCGGCAGCGTCGGCGCGCTGCGGGGTACCGGCATCGCGATCCACAAGGCCTGGGCGCGCCGCTCGCTGAAGAAGCTGTTTCCCGAGATCGGCGAGGTCGAGTTCGAGGCCGAATGGTACGGCAAGATCGGCATGACCGCCGACAACCTGCCGCGCTTCCATCGCCTTGCCGAGAATGTGATCGGGTTCTCCGGCTACAACGGCCGCGGGATCGCGCCGGGGACGGTGTTCGGCAAGGTGCTGGCACGCCACATTGCCGGCGAGATCGTGGAGGGCGACCTGCCGCTACCGGTCACCGAGCCGATCGCGCAATCCTTCCGCCCGATCCGTGAAGGCTACTACGAGGTCGGCGCGCAACTGGCCCATCTGGTCCAGGCGCGCGTCTGAGCGAGCCGCAGGAATGTATGACAGGAAAGGCCCGCGCTGCACGCAAGCGCGGGCCTTTCTGTCTTGCTGGAGGTTGGCTTTCTCACCGTGCCGGCAGGCGCGGGAGGAAGACTGTCAGGATGCCGAGCAGCGGCATGTAGGAGCAGATGCGGTAGACGAAGTCGATGCCATGGGTGTCGGCGAAGACGCCAAGCGCTGCCGCGCCAAGGCCGCCCGCGCCGAAGGCGAAGCCGAAGAAGACGCCGGCGATCAGCCCGACCCGGCCCGGTACCAGCTCCTGTGCGAAGACGACGATAGCCGAAAAGGCGGAGGAGAAGATCAGTCCGATCAACACCGTCAGCACGCCCGTCCAGAAGAGGTTGGCATAGGGCATGATGAGCGCGAAGGGGATGACGCCCAGAATGGAGAACCAGATGACGAAGCGCGCACCAAATCGGTCGCCGATCGGTCCGCCGAGGAAGACGCCGGCTGCGGATGCGCCGAGAAAGAGGAAGAGCATCAGCTGGGCTTCCTGCACCGAAAGGCCGAAGCGTCCGATCGTGTAGAAGGTGAAATAGCTTCCGATCGAGGACAGATAGACGTTCTTCGTTGTCGTCAGCAGGACGAGCACGGCGAGCGCCCAGGCGACACGGCCCCTTGGCAGCGGTAGTTCACGGCTGACGGGAGGGCGGCTTGCCATGCGCAGGCGCTCTTCGGCGTACCAGCGGCCGACCCAGGTCAGGATGACCATGCCGAGCATGGCTGCGACGGAGAACCAGGCAACGCTCGTCTGGCCGAAGGGCAGCACGACGAAGGCCGCAAGCAGCGGGCCGAGCGCCGTCCCTGCATTGCCGCCCACCTGGAACATGGATTGCGCCAGCCCGTGGCGGCCGCCGGAGGCGGCGCGGGCGATGCGCGAGGATTCCGGGTGGAACACCGCCGAGCCGAAGCCGATCAGGCAGGCGCCGAGCACGAGCACGGGGAAGGAATGCGCATAGGCGAGGAAGAACAGCCCGAAGAAGGTGCTGCCCATGCCGAGCGGAAGCGAGAAGGGCATCGGCCAGCGGTCCGTCACCATGCCCACCACCGGCTGCAGCAGCGACGCCGTCACCTGGAACGCCATGGTCAGCAGGCCGATCTGGACGAAGTCGAGCGAATAGTTGTCCTTCAGCAGCGGATAGAGCGACGTCAGCAGCGACTGCATGATGTCGTTCAGCATGTGGCAGACGCTGACGGCGACAATGATGGAAAAACTGGTTCGCGCGACATGAGCCTGCGCGACGGGAACGGCCGTCGACATCGAATCCTCGGTCCTTATTCAGATTTGTTTTTTGTGTTTCCTCAAGCCTCCCATAGCGTGATTGCGCGCGGCCTGCTTTTGTGCTCTGGTCCAATTCTTTCGAGAGTGGGCCAAAACATGCAGAAGCTCGACCCGAAATTGCTGTCGACCCTGAATGACGACCATTTACGCAATCTGTCGTGGATGGAGCAGTCCAATGCCGACGTGCTGGTTCACAGCAACGAGATTCCGCATGGTTATGTGGTGCCGGTGCACAGCCACCGCCGCACGCAGCTGCTCTGCGTCTTTGCCGGTGTGGTGCTCGTCGCTACCGCGCGGGGGCGCTGGATGATCCCGCCCGGACACGCGCTGCTGATCCCGCGCGGTCTGGAACATTCTGTGGAAATGTATAGCGATGTCAGCATGCGCTCGGTCTACATTCTCTCTTCACGAGGCCGGGCCGAGGCGTCGGCTCCGGTCGTGCTGGAGGTCAGCGCGCTTGCCCATCATCTCCTCGCCGATGCCATCCGGCTCAAGGACGAGGAGGGGGATGGTCGCCGCGAGGATCTGGTGATGGCGCTGCTTCTGGACGAGATCGAAAGGCTCACCGAGCAGCCGCTAGGCCTGCCCTTTCCCGCCAGCGGGCGGCTTGCGGCACTTTGTCGGGATTTCATCGAGCGCCCGGTGCCGGGGGCGAAGATCGATGACTGGGCCAGGCGGCTCAACATGAGCCGGCGCTCGTTCACCCGGCTCTTCCGGGAGGAGACCGGCGTCAGCTTCGCCACCTGGCGACAGCAGGCCTGCATCTTCGCCTGCATGCCCCGCCTGGCAAACGGCGAAGCGGTGACGACGGTGGCGATCGACGCCGGCTATGAGAGCGTTCCAGCCTTCATCACCATGTTCAAGCGGATGCTCGGTGCATCCCCGCGAACCTATTTTACCGCCCGCCAGGCCGCGGTCTGAGACCCTTCGTCTCAAAAAGACAGGCCGACGACGCCCACAGGGCACTGTTCTTGGCCGACCTTTGAGATTAGGAAGAAGCTGCGGGACCCAAGCCGGGCCGCAACCGGGAGCGCTGGCCGCACGGGGAGTGAGCGTGTCGAGAACAATTCTGATCATCGGGATAGGCGCAGGCAATCCCGAGCACATGACCGTTCAGGCGATCAACGCGCTGAACCGCGCCGACGTGCTGCTCATCCCGACGAAGGGCGAGGAGAAGGCCTTCCTTGCCGACATGCGCCGCGATATCTGCGAACGCTACCTGACGAACGCAACCACCCGCATCCACGAGTACGCCGTGCCGAAGCGCCGCACAGACGGCAGCTATGACGGCGGCGTCAACGACTGGCACCATGCAATCGCGGGGATCTACGAAGAGGCGATCCTCGCGCGATCCGGGCCGGACGAGACGATCGGGCTGCTCGTCTGGGGCGATCCGATGCTCTACGACAGCACGATCCGCATCGTCGAGCACGTTCGCGCCGCCGGGCGCTTCGATTTCAAGCTCGAGGTCATCCCGGGAATCACCAGCATCCAGGCGCTCTGTGCCAGCCGCAAGATGGCGCTCAACCGCATCGGCCTGCCGGTGCAGATCACGACGGGGCGGCGGCTGTCCGAAGGCTGGCCAGAGGGAACGGGCGATATCGTCGTCATGCTCGACGGTGTCGAGGCGTTCCGCACGGTGCAGGATCGCGACGCGGAAATCCATTGGGGCGCCTATCTCGGCACGCCGCTGGAGGTGACGATTTCCGGCCGCCTCGAAGAGGTCGCCGAGACGATTTCAGAAACCCGCACCCGCGCACGGCAGGAAAACGGCTGGATCATGGACACCTACCTGATCCGCCGCCGCGACGGGCAAGAGCCGGAGGGCGGGACGTGAGCCCCGGCCCGCAGCGGACCGAAAATGCGCCGGCGCAACCACAGGCTGCTCATGCGTCCCTGCGGCGCGGCGCCTGCCCATCGCTGGCAGCGCCCATGCAGACGGGTGACGGACTGCTGGTGCGGCTTCGGCCGAAGCGTCCGGGCCTGCCGCCGTCGGACTATGTCCTGCTCGCACAACTTGCCGCAAAGCATGGAAATGGCCTTTTGGAAGTGACCGCGCGCGGCAACCTTCAGATCCGCGGACTGCGAGGCGAGACCGTTCCGCGCCTTGCCGCGGCGCTGGTCGCAAGGGGGATCGATCTCCATCGCGGCGTCGCGGTCGAGACCCCGGCGCTTGCCGGCCTTGACTCGCAAGAGATCGCCGATGGGACGCCGCTTGCGGCTGAGATACGGGATTCGCTCGGCGGGCCGCTCTCCATGCTCCGGTTGGCGCCGAAGCTCTCGATCGTCGTCGATGGCGGCGGGCGGTTGAACCTTGCCGACATGGTGGCGGATATCCGGCTGGATGCGCTGCGTGGCGGAGAGAGCCTGTTCTGGCGGATTTCCGTCGGGGGGGATGCCCGCGCCGCCCGCGCCGTTGCGACCGTCGCGGATGCAGATGCGCTTGCTGCACTCACGATCATCCTGAAGGCACTTGATGCCGCCGGTCCCGCGGCGCGCGGGCGCAATCTCGACATCGAGAGGCTGAAGGACGCGCTTGCGCCGATGGAAACCGAGGGGCGTCCAGGAACGCCGCCATCGCCATCGCCGTCGCCGATCGGCAGACATGAAATCGGCATGCGCCGGGTGCTCGGCATCGGCCTTCCCTATGGCGCAGCCGATGCTGCCTCGCTCCAATCCCTCATGCGCGGGCTTTCCGGCCTCGGGGTGACGGAAATCCGGCTGTCGCCGCGTCGCGCGCTGCTGGCGCTCGGCCTTTCCGAAGACAAGGTCGAGGCAGCTGCGGTTCTGGCGGAGGAACTGGGATTCTGGACACGGGCCGATACGCCCGGCAATGCGATTGCCGTCTGTGCAGGTTCGGCCGGCTGCGCGTCGGGAAGCTTCGATACCAGGGCGGTGGCGGATCTGTTGACGGCGTCCGCGCCGGACCTGCTGGACGGCTCGATGACCATCCACATTTCCGGCTGCCCGAAGGGGTGTGCGCATCCTCGTGCTGCCGGCCTGGCCCTCTGCGGCCGAGCGGAGGGCGTCGGTCTCGTTCTCGGTGGACTTGCCGGGGATACAGCACTGGCGACGCTTACGGCGTCGGCCGTTGGCAGCGTCATGAAAAATCTCGCGGCAAAGGTCCGCGAACGGAGATCAACGGGGGAGACGGCGCATCGAACGATCGAGAGGCTTGGAGCCGATGCGATCCTCGACGTCGTCCATCAAGGCAGGCAATGACAGGCTACGACTATATCAAGGATGGCAACGCCATCTATGAAAGATCCTTCGCGATCATTCGCGCCGAGGCGGATCTCGCCCGCTTCTCCGAGGAAGAGGCGGATGTCGCGGTGCGCATGATCCATGCCTGCGGGCTGGTGGAGGCGGCGGCGCACATCGAGTTTTCGCCCGGCTTCGTTTCTGCCGGGCGGGCGGCGCTGCGGTCGGGCGCGCCGATCTTCTGCGACGCCGAGATGGTGGCACGCGGGGTGACGGCCGCTCGGCTGCCGGCGGAAAACGAGGTGATCTGCACCTTGCGCGATCCCCGCACGCCTGCGCTTGCAAGCGAGATCGGCAATTCGCGCTCGGCGGCGGCCATCCGGCTCTGGCTCGAGCGCATGGCGGGTTCCGTCGTGGCGATCGGCAACGCGCCGACGGCCCTGTTTTACCTGTTGGAACTGCTGCGCGACGGCGCGCCGAAGCCGGCTGCCATCCTCGGCATGCCGGTCGGCTTCGTCGGTGCGGCAGAATCCAAGGACGCGCTGGCGGAAAACGCCTACGGCGTCCCGTTTGCGATCGTTCGCGGCCGCATGGGCGGCAGCGCCATGACGGCCGCCGCACTCAATTCTCTGGCGAGGGCGGGCCTATGAGCAATGTTCGTGTGGGACGTCTCTTCGGTGTGGGAACGGGGCCGGGCGATCCGGAGCTTTTGACGCTGAAGGCCGTGCGCGCGATCGGCGAGGCCGACGTGCTCGCCTTCTTCGCCAAGGCGGGCCGCTCGGGCAACGGCCGGGCGATCGTGGAAGGCCTGTTGAAGCCGGGCATGGTCGAACTGCCGCTGTACTATCCTGTCACCACCGAGATCCACAAGGATCACGACGACTACAAGAGCCAGATCACGTCGTTCTACGACGCCTCGGCGGCTGCCGTCGCGGCACATCTGGAAGCAGGCCGCACCGTTGCCATCCTCTCCGAGGGCGACCCGATGTTCTACGGCTCCTACATGCATCTGCATGTCCGGCTCGCGGACCGCTTCCCGACGGAGGTGATCCCCGGCATCACGGCCATGTCGGGCTGCTGGTCGCTCTCCGGGCTTCCGATCGTACAGGGCGACGACGTGCTGTCGGTGCTTCCCGGAACGATGGTCGAGGACGAGATGTCGCGCCGGCTGGCCGATACGCAGGCCGCGGTCATCATGAAGGTCGGGCGCAACCTGCCGAAGATCCGCCGGGCGCTGTCGGCGGCGGGCCGGCTCGTCGAAGCCATCTATGTCGAGCGCGGCACCATGCCGGAAAGCCGGGCCGTCCGTCTTTCCGAGAAGCTCGACGACAGTGCGCCCTATTTCTCGCTGGTGCTCGTTCCCGGCTGGAGCGGCAGGCAATGACCGGAAGGCTTTATGTGATCGGTACAGGCCCTGGCAACCCGGATCAGATGACACCGGAGGCCGTCCGCGCTGTCGCGGATTCGGACGAATTTTTCGGCTACTTTCCCTATATCGACCGCCTTTCGCTGCGGCCGGACCAGAAGAAGGTCGCGTCCGACAACCGCGAGGAGCTCGATCGGGCGCAGACAGCGCTGAAGCGCGCGGCCGAGGGCGTGAACGTGTGCGTGGTCTCCGGGGGCGACCCGGGCGTCTTTGCCATGGCCGCTGCAGTCTGCGAGGCGATCGATGCAGGCCCTGCCGAATGGCGGGGGATCGAGCTCGTGGTCGTGCCGGGCGTGACTGCGATGCTTGCCGTCGCCGCCCGGATCGGTGCGCCGCTCGGACACGATTTCTGCGCGATCTCGCTGTCGGACAACCTCAAGCCCTGGCCGGTAATCGAAAAGCGGTTGCGTCTCGTGGCCGAAGCGGGGCTTGTCATGGCCTTCTACAACCCGATCAGCAAGGCCAGGCCGTGGCAGCTCGGCAAGGCATTCGAGATCCTGCGCGAGGTCCTGCCGCCGCAGACCCCTGTCGTCTTCGGTCGCGCCGCAGGCCGGCCGGACGAGCGCATGCTGGTCATGCCGCTCGGGGAGGCGGACGCGGAACGGGCAGACATGGCGACATGCGTCATCATCGGTTCGCCGCAGACGCGGGTGATCGCCCGCGAGGGGCGACCCGATCTCGTCTACACGCCGCGTTTCTTGCCGGCGGAGGCGACATGATCAACCAGCGCCAACGCCGCGTCCACCGTTTCAGCCGTCGGGACATTATCGCTCCCGGTGCGTTCGACCATGATGACCGGCAGGCCGAGTATGCGGGCTGCGGCGATCTTGGCGTAGGTGGCCTCGCCGCCGCTGTTCTTGGAGACGATCGCGTCGATGCGGTGATGGCGCAGGAGTTCGATTTCGTTTTCGACGGCAAAGGGGCCGCGGGCGAGGATGTAGGTCGCATCCGGCACCGTCAGCGGCGGCTCGACGGGATCGACGCTGCGGACGAGGTAGCTGTGATGGGCGGCTGCGTTGAAGTGATGGGCCTCCTGTCGGCCGATCGCCAGAAAGACGCGGCGCGGTTCGGCGCCGAGCGCTGTGACGGCTTCGGTAAGCGTGCGTACGCCCAGCCAGAGGTCGCCCTCGACCTGATGCCAGCCGGCACGCTGCAGGCGGATGACGGGCGTATCCGACATCGCTGCCGCGCCCTCGGCATTGGCGGAAATCTGGCGGGCGAAGGGGTGGGTCGCGTCGACCAGGAGATCGATGCGGTTGAGGCGGAGATAATCGCAAAGGCCTTGAACGCCGCCGAATCCGCCAGTGCGGGTCGGAACCGGCTGCGGTGCGGGATCGAGCGTGCGGCCGGCGAGCGACAGCGTCACTTGGAGGGTGTCGCGCCGCGCCAGTCGCTCCGCCAGTTCGCGGGCTTCCGCCGTCCCGCCCAGAATGAGGATGCGCATCGTGTCCACGCCTGATCCGTCCGTCTCGTTCGCCGTCTCCGCACCCTGGCTCACCATCGTCGGGATTGGCGAGGATGGTCTAGCTGGTCTTTCCGACGCGGCCAAGGCGGCAATTGCACGGGCCGAGATCGTCTTCGGCGGGGCACGGCATCTGGAGCTTGCGGCGGATGTGATCGCTGGCGAAGGCAGGACGTGGCTGAGCCCGTTCGAGCGCTCCGTCGAAGCGGTCGTTGCCGCCCGGGGGCGGCCGGTCGCGGTGCTCGCCTCGGGCGATCCGTTCTTCTTCGGCGTCGGCGTGACGCTGTCACGGAAAATCGAACGCGCCGAAATGACGGTGCTGCCTGCCCCCTCAGCCTTCAGCCTTGCGGCGTCCCGTATGGGGTGGGCGCTGCAGGATGTCGCCTGCCTTTCGCTGCATGGCCGGCCGATCGACCTCATCCGTCCGCACCTGCATCCGGGCATGCGCATCCTGGCGCTCACGTCCGACAGCGACGGCCCGCGCGCGCTTGCCGCGCTGCTAGCCGAAGGCGGCTTCGGCGCATCGCGACTGACGGTGCTGGAAGCGCTCGGCGGTCCGCGCGAGCGGGTCAGTTCGCACCTCGCAAACCGTCCGGAGTTCGGCGAAATCGACATGCTGAACGTCTGCGCCTTCGAGGTGGAAGCCGAGCCGGGCGCGCGCGTCCTGCCTTACACGGCCGGTCTCGACGATGGGCTTTTCGAGCATGACGGGCAGATCACCAAGCGTGAAGTGCGCGCGCTGACGCTTTCGGCACTGGCGCCGCGGCACGGTGAGCTTTTGTGGGATATCGGTGCGGGTTCCGGATCGATCGGGATCGAATGGATGCTCGCCGAACCCTCGCTGCGCGCAATCGCGATCGAAGCGGTGCCGGAGCGGGCGGCGCGTATCCGCAGGAATGCCGCCCGTTTCGGCGTCCCGGGCCTGTCGGTTACAGAGGGCACCGCACCTGCGGCCGTGGTCGGTCTGCCAGCTCCCGACGCGATCTTCATCGGCGGCGGGGGCAGCGAGGACGGGGTGTTCGACGCTGCGGTGACGGCGTTGAAGCCGGGCGGGCGGCTGGTTGCCAATGCCGTGACGACGGAGATGGAAGCGGTGCTGCTGGGCGCCCATGCGCAACGAGGCGGCTCGCTGATCCGGATCGACATCGCGCGCGCAGCTCCGGTGGGGCAGATGACGGGCTGGCGGCCGGCCATGCCGGTGACCCAGTGGAGCTGGGTGAAGCCGAAATGATGCGACCGAAGGCAGCCGAAGTCCGGCCGGTACGGCGAAATCGCCGCTTCGGTTCCATGATTTGGCCCGCCATGCGGGAATATTGAGGAAAGAGACAGAATGACCGTTCACTTCATTGGCGCAGGACCGGGGGCTGCCGACCTGATAACCGTCCGCGGGCGCGACCTGATCGGCCGCTGCGCGGTCTGCCTGTATGCGGGGTCGATCGTCTCGTCGGAACTTCTCCAATATTGCCAGCCGGGGGCGCGCATCGTCGATACCGCGCCGATGTCGCTGGACGAGATCGAGGCGGAATATGTCCGCGCCACGGAGGCGGGCGAGGACGTCGCGCGTCTGCATTCCGGAGATCTTTCTGTCTGGAGCGCGGTTGCCGAACAAATACGCCGGCTGGAAAGGCACGGCATCGCCTATACGCTGACGCCGGGGGTGCCGTCCTTCGCGGCGGCCGCCGCCGCGCTGAAGCGCGAGCTGACGATCCCGGCCGTGGCGCAGAGCCTCGTGCTCACCCGTGTCTCGGGTCGCGCCTCGCCGATGCCGAACCGGGAGACGCTGCAAGGCTTCGGCGCTACGGGCGCCACACTTGCAATCCATCTTGCGATCCATGCGCTGGAGCAGGTCGTTGCCGAACTTTTGCCGCTCTATGGCGAGGAGTGCCCCGTGGCGATCGTCGTCAAGGCATCCTGGCCGGACGAACGCGTCGTGCGCGGCACGCTTGCCGACATCGCCGCGAAGGTGGCGGAGGGGCCGATCGAACGGACCGCGCTGATCTTTGTCGGACCGACGCTTGCGGCCGAGGATTTCCGCGAGAGCTCGCTCTACGATCCGGCCTACCAGCGGCGGTTCCGCGGCCGCGGAGAATAGGCGCGATTGCTGTCGTTACATCTTGCCCTTGGCAAGGGCCTCGAAAGCGAGCGATGCCTTCGAGCGGTAGCGCTCGCGATGCCGCAACATGACGAAGCTCCGTTCCGGCAGCTCGAAGGCCAGCGGTATGAGCCGGCCGGCCTCGATATCGGGCTGCACGATCAGTTCCGACAGCGCCCCCAGGAACGGTCCCGCCCGAACCGCAGCCCGCACGGCCTCGTTGGAGGGCAGCGTGAGCTCCAGCGCGAACTCCCCCGGCTCGGCATTCAGCGCCGAAGTCAGTACCGACCGCGTGCCGGACCCGGGCTCGCGCAGCACCCATCGGGCGGCCAGCAGTTCGTCGCGCGCGACGTTCGGGCGGCCGGCGAGTGGATGGTCCGGGCGGGCGACGATCACGAGCCTGTCGCGGGCAACCACCTGCTGTGACAGCAGCACACTTTCGACCTCGCCCTCGACCAGTCCGATCTCCGCGGTTCCTTCAATGACGGCGCTGGCCACCCGCTCGGTGTTTGCCGCGGCCACGCGCAGGTCGAGGCCGGGGTGCTGGCCATGGAGCAGCATGAGCACCGGCGGCAGCCAGTAGCTGGCTATCGTCTGGCTGGCCTGGATTGTCAGGGATCCGCGTACGAGGCTGCCGATTTCGGCAAGGAAGAGCTCCGCCTGCTGCGAGCGCGCCACCGTGGCCTTCGCCTCGACCAGGAAGGCGCGACCGGCGTCCGTCAGTTCGATCCGGCGTCCGGTGCGATCGAAGAGCGCAACCATGTAACGCTCCTCGAGCACGCGGATGGCGGAACTGACGGCCGAGGGCGTTAGGTGCAGGGCGTGCGCCGCCTGCGTCAGGTGCTCGCGTTCCGCGACTGCGATGAAGATGCGAAGCTGTTCGAGCGTCATTCTCAATCGTTCGATTAATTCGAATGAAACGTACTCCATTAGTCGATGGATTGCACAATGGAATTCCATCAATCATTGTGCATGAGCAAGTTTTTTCCGTTCTCTGCGCGCCAGGTCACCCAGGTCCGCGTACCGGGTATCGCCCTGTCCTTGGCGATTGCCGCACTTGCAACCCTTGGGGATGTGCTCGAGCGAACGCTCGGTGGAACGGCCTGGGTGGAGGCGCTCGTTCTGGCGATCCTTCTAGGGGCCGCCCTTCGGGCGGTACTGCCTCGGCCGGCACTGTTCGAGCCCGGGATCGAATTCAGCGCGAAATATTTCCTCGAGATGGCGATCGTGCTGCTCGGCGCCAGCGTCAGTGCGTCCGCCCTTGCCGCGATCGGTCCTGCAATGCTCGGTGCCATCGTGCTTGTCGTCCTTTGCGTACTTGCCGCAAGCTATGGCATCGGCCGCTTGCTCGGCCTGCCGAAGCGCATGGCGGTTCTGGTCGCCTGCGGCAATGCGATCTGCGGCAATTCGGCCATTGCGGCGACCGCCCCGGTCATCCACGCGAAATCCGACGACGTCGCCTCTTCGATTGCGTTCACGGCGGTGCTCGGGGTTCTCACGGTGCTGCTTTTGCCGCTGCTCGTTCCGCTGCTCGGCCTCTCCTCGGCCGATTACGGCGTTCTGGCCGGAATGACCGTCTATGCCGTGCCACAGGTGCTTGCCGCCACTGCGCCGGTCTCGGTCGCAAGCGCGCAGGTGGGGATGCTGGTCAAGCTCGTCCGGGTCCTGATGCTCGGCCCGGTCGTGTTTGCACTCTCGCTGATGGCCGCACGCACCGGTGCCACGGGTCAACGCCCGCCGCTTTATCGGCTCGTGCCGTGGTTCATCATCGGCTTTCTGCTGATGCTGGCGGCGCGCGCCTTCGGATTTATCAGTGAACCCGCCGCGGCCGCCATGGACCATGCGTCGCGTGTGATGACGGTGGTGGCAATGGCGGCGCTGGGGCTTGGTGTCGACATGCGCAAGGTGATGCAGGCGGGAGCACGCGTCAGCGCCACGGTGGTGCTGTCGCTGCTGGTCCTCATCGCCTCGAGCTACGCGATGATCCTGGTGCTGAACGCGCTGGTGTCGGTGTGACGACGCCTACTCCGCCGCCTCAGCAATCGGAGCCGGCACGTAGTTCAGGACCGGCCCGAGCCAGCGTTCTACGTCGCTGACCGCCATCCCCTTGCGGACCGCATAGTCCTCGACCTGGTCTCGCTCCACTTTGGCGACACCGAAATAGTAGCTTTCGGGGCAGGCGATATAGAGCCCCGAAACAGAGGAGCCGGGCCACATGGCCATGCTCTCGGTCAGGCTGACGCCAATTTCCTTTTCGGCATCGAGCAGACGGAACAGCGTCGTTTTTTCCGTGTGATCGGGCTGGGCCGGATAGCCGGGCGCCGGACGTATGCCGGCATAGGGCTCGGCGATCAGTTCCTGCGGCGTGAAGGCCTCGTCCGGCGCGTAGCCCCAGAGTTCCTTGCGGACATACTCATGCATCCGTTCGGCAAAGGCTTCGGCAAATCGATCGGCCAGCGCCTTTACGAGGATCGAGTTGTAGTCGTCGTTGGCCCTTTCGAAGCGCTCTGCAATGGCAATCTCGCCAATGCCGGCCGTGACGACGAAGCCGCCGACATAGTCCTGCTTGCCGCTGTTCGCCGGGGCAACGAAATCGGAAAGCGCCACGTTCGGCCGCCCGTCGCGCTTGGAAAGCTGCTGGCGCAACGTGGAGAAGGTGGCGAGGTCTTTGGCTCGCGTCTCGTCGCTGAAGAGGCGGATGTCGTCGCCGACGGCGTTGGCCGGCCAGAAGCCGACGACGGCTTTCGGCGTGAACCACTTTTCCGCGATGAGCTTCTCCAGCATCGCTTGCGCATCCGCAAACAGCTGGCGGGCGGCCGGACCCTGCTTCTCGTCGTCCAGGATTTTTGGATAGACGCCCTTCAGCTCCCACGTCTGGAAGAAGGGCGTCCAGTCGATATAGCGGGCAAGGTCGGCCAGATCCCAGTCCTGCCAGACGCGGGTACCGAGGAAGGACGGCGTCTTCGGCAGGTAGGCGGACCAGTCGGCCTTGAAGGCGTTTTCTCGCGCCCTGACGAGCGGAAGGCGCTGCTTTTCCGCCTCGTTGCGGGCGTGCGCGTCGGCGACCTTGCGGTATTCGGCCTTCAGCGTCTCGACATAGCCGGGCTTCATCTCCGCCGACAGAAGGCTGCCGACGACGCCGACGGCGCGGCTGGCGTCGGTGACGTAGACGGCCTGGCCGCGATCGTAGCGCGGATGGATCTTCACCGCCGTATGCACGCGGCTTGTCGTCGCGCCGCCGATGAGCAGCGGGATGTCGAAGCCCTCGCGCTCCATCTCGGCTGCGACGTGCACCATCTCGTCGAGCGAGGGCGTGATCAGGCCGGACAGGCCGATAATGTCGACCTTCTCGGCCCTCGCCGTCTCGAGGATCTTGGTCGCTGGCACCATGACGCCGAGATCGATGATCTCGTAGTTGTTGCAGGCGAGCACGACGCCGACGATGTTCTTGCCGATGTCGTGCACGTCGCCCTTGACGGTCGCCATCAGGATCTTGCCGGCACTCTGTCGTTCGCCGCTTCCACCGTTGGCCAGCTTCTCAGCCTCCATGTAGGGCAAGAGCACGGCGACGGCCTGCTTCATCACTCGGGCTGATTTCACGACCTGCGGCAGGAACATCTTTCCGGCGCCGAAAAGGTCGCCGACGACGTTCATGCCGGCCATCAGCGGGCCTTCGATGACGTGCAGCGGCCTTTCGGCGTTCTGCCGCGCCTCCTCCGTATCGGACTCGACGAATTCGGTGATGCCATTGACCAGCGCATGCTCGAGCCGCTTCTCCACGGACCAGTCGCGCCAAGCGAGGTCGCGTTCCTTCGCTTCCTTTCCGGCCGCTCCCTTGAAGCGCTCGGCGATCTCAAGCAGGCGCTCCGTTGCAGTTCCGCCGCGCTTGGGCGCGCGGTTCAGCACCACATCCTCGCAGGCCTCTCGCAGCTCCGGCTCGATGGTGTCGTAGACGGCGAGCTGGCCGGCATTGACGATGCCCATGTCCATGCCCGCCTGGATGGCGTGGTATAGGAAGACGGCGTGCATCGCCTCGCGGACCGGCTCGTTGCCCCGGAAGGAGAAGGAGAGGTTGGAGACGCCGCCGGAAATGTGGGCATGCGGCAGGGTGGCGGTGATCTCGGCCGTCGCCTCGATGAAGTCGACGCCGTAATTGTCGTGCTCCTCGATGCCGGTGGCAACTGCGAAGATGTTCGGATCAAAGACGATGTCTTCCGGGGCAAGGCCGGCGACTTCCGTCAGCAGCCTGTAGGCGCGCGTGCAGATCTCCACCTTGCGCGCCTTCGTGTCGGCCTGGCCTTTCTCGTCGAAGGCCATGACGACGACGGCGGCGCCGTAGGCCCGCACGAATTTGGCATGGTGCAGGAAGGCTTCCTCGCCTTCCTTCAGCGAGATCGAGTTGACGAGCGGCTTGCCCTGGACGCATTTCAGGCCGGCCTCGATCACCTCCCATTTGGAGCTGTCGATCATCACCGGCACGCGGGCGATGTCCGGCTCTGCGGCGATCAGGTTGAGGTATTCCACCATCGCCCTGGCCGAATCGATCAGGCCTTCGTCCATGTTGATGTCGATCACCTGCGCGCCATTGGCGACCTGCTCGCGGGCAACGTCGAGGGCGGCCGCATAGTCGCCGGCGGTGATCAGCTTGCGGAACTTGGCCGAGCCGGTAACGTTGGTGCGCTCCCCGACGTTCACGAAGGGAATGGTGTCAGTCAGCGTGAAGGGCTCAAGGCCGGAAAGGCGCATGTGGCGCGGGATGTCGGGGATCTGCCGTGGCCGATGGCGGGCGGCGGCGTCCGCGATCGCCTTGATGTGCGCCGGCGTCGAGCCGCAGCAGCCGCCGACGATGTTGACGAGGCCGTCGCGCATGAACCCTTCGATCTGGGCGGCCATCTCTTCGGGCGTCTCGTCGTACTTGCCGAAGGCGTTGGGCAGTCCGGCGTTCGGATAGGCACAGACGAAGGTTTCGGCGACGGAGGAAATCTCATCCAGATGCGCGCGCATGGCGTTGGCGCCGAGCGCGCAGTTCAGGCCGATCGAGAAGGGCTGCGCGTGGCGGACCGAGTTCCAGAAGGCCTCCGGCGTCTGGCCCGACAGCGTGCGACCGGACAGATCCGTAATGGTGCCGGAGATCATGATCGGCAGATCGATGCCCTTTTCCTCGAACACGGCGCGGGTTGCGAAGATCGCCGCCTTGGCGTTCAGCGTGTCGAAGATCGTCTCGATCAGGATGATATCGGCGCCGCCGTCGATCAGGCCGCGGACCTGCTCCGCATAGGCGATGCGCAGGTCGTCGAAGGTAACGGCGCGGTAGCCGGGATTGTTGACGTCCGGCGAGATCGAGGCGGTGCGGTTGGTCGGGCCCAGCGCGCCGGCGACGAAGCGGCGCCTGCCGTCCTTTTCCTGCGCACGCAGGCCAGCGCGGCGGGCGAGGCGCGCGCCGTCGCGGTTGAGTTCGTAGACCATCTCTTCCATGCCGTAGTCGGCCTGGGCGATGGTGGTGGAGGAGAAGGTGTTGGTCTCCAGGATATCCGCGCCGGCAAGCGCGTAGCGATAGTGGATGTCTTCGATCGCGGCGGGCTGTGTCAGCGTCAGCAGGTCGTTGTTGCCCTGCTGGTGGCAGGCGCAATCGCCGAAGCGGCTGCCGCGGAAGTCGTCTTCGACCAACCCCAGCGTCTGGATTTCCGTGCCCATTGCCCCGTCGAGAACGAGAATGCGCTCGCGCGCGGCCGCGCGCAGCGCGTCTGCGATGTCCTTGCCGTTGCGGGGTGGAAGTTCAGGACCGAAAAGGTCGTCGAGGTCGGCCGATGCCATGGCAAAGCCCTCCGATGCAGCATGTCTGCATCGGAGATCACATAAAGATATGTTTATGTCAATATGCGTTTATGCGATTGTCGCTAATGCGGTCTGCCTCGCCGCCCGGCCAGCTGTTCGAAAAAGGAGCGCAGCCGGACGATGTCCGGATCCCGGTCCTTGTAAGGTGCGAGCTTTGTCAGTTCCTTCATGGCTTCGACTGCGAGATCGGCACCGCGCGGCTGCCACAGCAGCCAGGAAATGAAGACGGATTCGGGCCTGCTGGACCCGGATGGATTCGGTTCGATGGTGGCAAGCATTAGTGTCCCCAATTTCAGAATTGGGGGATGACCGGACGCACGCAGGCTGATTTTCGCATCATGCGAAGCCGCGCACCCTTGGGACACCCCGCCCATGGACGTTACGAGTTCATCAGGGCAGGTCTCCTGGCTTGCGGGTCGTTGCGGCTGTCTGGCCTTCCCGGCACGGTCGATGTGCCAGTGGCTTTGGCGACAGCAGCTCGTCGCTTACAGTTGCGGGGGCAGCGCCGGCCTGGATGCGTCTGAGGCATCGCACCGGCTTCCCTCTTAGCTCCCGGACCGCAATCGATCCGAAAGAACCCTGATGGCCGAAACTGCCCCGGAGAGGGGAGGCGTGTCAACGCGGCAGGAGAGGATTTCGAACAGAAAATTGGTGGGCCGGGAACCTGAGATGCTGCATGTGCGTTCAGGCCCGGTTCACCCCCCTTCGCGTAGGGCGAAGGCCGATTTTCATAAGTTTACCAATTCACGGAGCAGAGCGGCCCTTGTCTTCCAGTCTTGTTGCAACTGCCTGTCAATGCGGCTAAAAAATGCCGTTTTCATGCACCACGCGGCAACGATGCACATGAGCGTGTCGCCTGAGCCACAGCGCGCCTTGTCGAAGGCGCAGCCTCTCGCATGTCCGCCCGGAGGAGGGGCCGATAACGCGGAGGAAGACGCATGAAGTCGTCTTGGCGCAATGGCGGCGCACGGATGAACTCGTCCGCCTAATGCAGGCCGGCCCGTGCCGGATCCCTAATTCTTGCTCGAACCCAGAAAAAGCTGATGTCTCTTCACAACCGACCACAGACTTCGTCGCGCGAGGCGGAATCCAAGCAGATCGACTATAACGATTCGATCCGGGATACGTATTTTACACTCGAGGAGCTGAGCGCTTGCGGTGAGGAATTGGCGCGCAACGGCGCGAATACGCTGCCGGGCTATGCTCCGTTCGACTTCCGCGCGCGCCACCGGGAAAACGAGAAGGAGATCTTCCGCGTCTACCAGACGACGGCGCGCGACGTCGAGGCTGGCATGACGATCACGCCGGCGGCCGAATGGCTGCTCGACAATTATTACGTGGTCGAGGAAGCCGTTCAGGAAGTCCGCCGCGATTTTCCGCGCCGCTTCTACCGGCAGTTGCCGACGATGAAGATCGGCGATACCGAGATCCCGCGGACGCTGGCGCTTGGCTGGCTTTACGTCGCCCACACACAGAGCAGCGTGTCGCGCGAGAGCCTCACGGCGATCGTGGAAGGCTTCCAGAAAGTGGAGGCTTTGAAGATCGGTGAACTGTGGGCGATGCCCTCCATCATCCGTTTCATCCTGATCGAGAACCTGCGCCGTATTTCCAGTCGCGTCGAGCGGTCGCGTTCGATGCGCCGCAAGGCGAACGAGATCGCAGACGAACTCATTCGACAGAATGACCCGGAAAAGAGCGTCGTCATTCTAAGGGAGGTCGAGGACCTCGTCGCCGACAACACGTTCGTCGCCCAGCTGCTCTACCGCCTGCGTGACGGTCTTCAGGCATCCGGTGCCGCGATCCAGTGGCTGGAGCGCCAGATCGAGGCTCGGGGCACCGATCTGGAAGAGGTGCTCGTCGCCGAACAGAACCGGCTTTCTTCCGGCAACGTCACGATGAGCAACCTGATCAAGGGGTTGCGGTCAATCGACGATACCGAATGGCCGGTCTGGGTTGAAAGCGTCAGCCGGCTGGACGCGGCGCTGCGCGAGGGCTCGGACTATACGGACCTCGATTTCGGCTCGCGCAATGCCTACCGCGACACGATCGAGAAGATGGCGCGCCGTTCCGGCAAGACGGAACTGGAGGTCACCCAGATCGCGCTTGCCATGACCGCAGAGGACATGGCTGCCGGCAACGTCACCGGCGCGCACGAGGCCAATGTGGGCAGCTATCTCGTCGGCAAGAAGCGCAAGCTGCTCGAAGAGCGAATCAGCTACCGTCCCTCGATCCTGCAGCGCATCGTCCGCTTCAGCCGTTCGCTCGACTGGTTTGCGATCGCCGGGCCTGCGATCCTGCTCACGGTGATGGCGATGGTCGGGGTCTACTATTTCCTCGATCAGATGGACATTCCGGACGGTGCATGGCTGATCATGCTGATCCTGTTCGCGCTGCCGGCTTCGGAAGGCGCGCTCGGGCTCTACAACACGCTCGTCACCCTTTGCGTAAAGCCGACCCGGCTGGTCGGCTACGAGTTCCGCGAGGGCATTCCGGAGGAAGCCCGTACACTCGTCGCCGTCCCCTGCCTGATTTCCAAGCGTGACCATGTCGACGAGCTGGTGCGCAACCTGGAGGTTCATTATCTCGCAAACCCGCGCGGCGAGATCTATTTCGCTCTCGTCAGCGACTGGGTCGACAGCAAGGTCGAGGAGACGCCGGAAGATCTCGAGGTGCTGGAGTACGCCAAGCGCGAGATCGCGCTGCTATCGGCTCGCTATGCCTATGACGGCCGCACCCGCTTCTATCTCCTCCATCGCCGTCGGCTGTTCAATCCGCAGGAAGGCGTGTGGATGGGCTGGGAGCGCAAGCGCGGCAAGCTTCACGAACTGAACCTTCTCCTGCGCGGCGACGGCGACACGAGCTTCCTGCCGGGCGCCAATACGGTGCCCGACAATGTGCAGTATGTGCTGACGCTGGATTCCGACACCAGGCTGATGCGCGATGCGGCGACCAAGCTCGTAGGCAAACTGTTCCACCCGATCAACCGACCGCAGATCGACCCCGAGACCCAGCGGGTCGTGGCCGGCTACAGCATCCTGCAGCCGCGCGTCACGCCGTCGCTGACGACCGGCGACGACGCTTCGACCTTCCAGCGCATCTTTTCGGCCAACCGCGGCGTCGATCCGTATGTCTTCACTGTTTCGGACGTCTATCAGGACCTCGCCGACGAGGGCACCTTTACCGGCAAGGGCCTCTACCACGTCGATGCCTTCGAGGCGGCCCTGAAGGGGCGTATCGAGGAAAACACGGTCCTTTCGCACGATCTCCTCGAAGGCTCGTATGCGCGCTGCGCCCTCGTCACGGACGTGGAATTCATCGAGGACTTCCCGATCCGCTACGAAGTCGAGACGTCGCGCCAGCATCGCTGGGCGCGCGGCGACTGGCAGCTTCTGCCCTATATCTTCAAGCCGTCCAGTGGCGTTTCCATGCTCGGCCGCTGGAAGATGTACGACAATCTTCGCCGCTGCCTGATTCCCATCTGCTGGCTCGTAGCCTCGGTCATGGGCTGGTACTACATGGAGCCGCGCCAGGCGTTGATCTGGCAGCTGGTGCTGATCTTCCTGTTGTTCGTCGCACCCACGCTGTCGCTCTTCACCGGGGCTATCCCGCGCCGCAGCGACATCGTCGCACGGGCACATCTGCAGACGATCCTGTCCGACATCCGTGCCGCGAACGCCCAGGTCGCGCTTCGCATCGTCTTCATCGCGCACCAGGCGGCGCTCATGGCGGACGCGACGGTGCGTTCGCTCTACCGCATGTTCTTCAGCCGCAAGCACATGCTGGAATGGCGGACGGCAGCGCAGGTTCACAGCTCTGCCGGCGGGGGCATCGGCTCCTATTACATCGACATGTGGCAGGCGCCCGCGCTTGCGGTTGCCGCGGTCGCGCTGGCCCTGTTCTCCAAGACGGGCGTGCCTTTCATCGCGCTTCCCTTCGTCGCCATCTGGATCCTGTCGCCGGCGATCGCCTGGTATGTGAGCCAGTCGGCCGAAACCGAGGACCGGCTGATGGTTCCGGATGACGTCGTGGTCGAGCTTCGCAAGTACGCCCGTCGCACCTGGCGCTACTTCGAGGACTTCGTCACGGCCGAGCAGCACTTCCTGCCGCCGGACAATTTCCAGGAAACGCCTCATCCGGTGCTGGCCGAGCGAACCTCGCCGACGAATATCGGCGTCTATCTGCTGTCGGTGATTTCGGCACGCGATTTCGGCTGGATCGGCTTCGAGGAAACCGTGCGCCGGCTCGAGGAAACCGTTTCCACGATCGACAGCATGCCGAAATTCCGTGGGCACCTCTACAACTGGTACCGCACGAACACGCTCGAAACGCTGGGACCGCGATACGTGTCGGCGGTCGACAGCGGCAATCTTGCCGGCCATCTGATCGCCGTGTCCTCGATGTGCCGCGAATGGGCCGAAGCGCCCTCGGCACACTTGCACGGCAACCTCGACGGCATCGGCGACGCGGCCTCGATCCTTTCCGAGACACTGGCCGAACTGCCGGACGACCGCAAGACGGTGCGGCCGCTGCGCCGTCTGATCGAGGAGAGGATCTCCGGCTTCCACAATGCCCTGGCCGCCGTGAAGCGCGAGCACGAGTTCGCCTCGATCCGCGTTATCAACCTTGCGGTGCTCGCGCGCGACGTCAACAAGCTGATCGCCAACCTCGACCACGAAATCAGGAGCCCGCAGAGCGGCGAGGTGGTCAAATGGGCCAATGCACTCGTCGCCAACTGCGAGGCACATATCGCTGACAGCGTGTTCGATCTCGGCAGTATCGAGGCCTTGCGCCAGCGGCTGATTGTCCTGCGCGACCGCACCCGCGACATCGCGTTCTCGATGGATTTCGGCTTCCTTTTCCGTCCCGAGCGCCGGCTGCTGTCGATCGGCTACCGGGTCGAGACGAATGAACTGGACGAGGCGTGCTACGATCTTTTGGCCTCGGAAGCGCGCCTGACCAGCCTCTTTGCCATCGCCAAGGGCGATCTGCCCACGGAACACTGGTACAAGCTCGGCCGTCCGGTCGTTCCGATCGGCGCGCGCGGTGCGCTGGTCTCCTGGTCGGGCTCGATGTTCGAGTACCTGATGCCGCCGCTGGTCATGCAGGAGCCACAGGGCGGAATCCTGAACCAGACAAACAATCTCATCGTCCGCGAGCAGCAGAACCACGGCAAGCGGCTCGGCACGCCCTGGGGCATCTCCGAGGCGGCGTTCAATGCCCGCGACCATGAGATGAACTACCAGTACACCAACTTCGGCGTGCCGACGCTGGGGCTGAAGCGCGGCCTGGGCCAGAATGCGGTCATCGCGCCCTACGCCTCGCTGCTGGCCACGCAGTACGATCCGAAGGCGGCGCTGAAAAATCTCAACGAGTTGCGCGCTCTCGGCGCTCTCGGCGTCTATGGCTTCCACGACGCGGTCGACTTCACGCCGACCCGCGTGCCGGAGGGCAAGCGCTGTGCGGTGGTACGCAACTACATGGCGCATCACCACGGCATGTCGATCGCGGCCGTCGCCAACGTGGCGTTCAATGGCGCTCTGCGAGCCCGTTTCCATTCGGATCCGGTGATCGAGGCCGCCGAACTCCTGTTGCAGGAGAAGGCGCCGCGTGACATCCCGATCATCAACACCAAGCGGGAGCCGGAAACGGTCGGCAGCACGCAGGCCGATCTGCTGCGCCCGGAAGTACGGGTCATCGATGATCCGATGAGCGAGGATCGCGAGGCGGTCTTCCTGACCAACGGCCACTATTCGGTGATGCTGACTGCGACGGGTTCGGGCTACTCCCACTGGAACGGTCAGTCGGTCACGCGCTTCAAGCCGGACCCGGTCGAGGACCGTTGGGGCACCTTCATCTTCCTGCGCGACACCGCCACAAACGACTGGTGGTCAGTCACCGCAGAGCCGAAGCGGGCGGAGGGCGAAGAGACCAAGACGCAGTTCAGCGACGACAAGGCGGAGTATTTCAAGACGGTCGGCACGCTCTCGAGCGAGGTCGAGTGCATCGTCGCGACCGAGCACGACGCCGAGGGGCGCCGGCTGACCCTGCTGAACACCGGCCCCGAGGATCGCTTCATCGAAGTCACCTCCTACATGGAGCCCGTGGTCACGACCGACGACACCGACAACGCCCATCCGCTCTTTGCGCGCATGTTCGTTAAGACTGAAATCGGCCGCCGTGGAGACGTTGTCCGCGTCGCGCGTAACAAGCGCACGCCGAGCGAGCCTGACATGTGCGTCGCTCACCTGATCGTCGACAATGCCGGTTCGCGCCGAACGGAGATCGAGACCGATCGGCGCAACTTCATCGGCCGCGGCCGCAGCCTTTCGACGGCGGCTGCCTTCGATCCGGGCGCGCAGCTGTCCGGCACCGACGGCTTTACGCTCGATCCGATCGTGGCGCTGCGCCGCGTGGTGCGCGTGCCCGCCGGCAAGAAGGTCAAGGTGATCTTCTGGACCGTCGCGGCCCCGAACCGCGAGGAGCTTGACCGCGCGATCGACCGCTACAGGCATCCGGACGCGTTCAACCACGAGCTCATTCACGCCTGGACGCGCTCGCAGGTGCACTTGCGTCACATCGGCGTCAGTTCGCAGGAGGCCGCAAGCTTCCAGGCGCTCGGTCGCTATCTCATCTATCCCGACATGCACCTGCGCGCGGATGCGGCGACCGTGCAGGCGGGGCTTGCCTCGCAGTCGGCGCTGTGGCCGCTCGCGATCTCAGGCGATTTCCCGATTTACGTCCTTCGCATCAACGACGAGGTGGATCTCGAAATTGCCCGCGAGGCGCTGCGTGCGCAGGAGTACCTCCGCCATCGCGGGGTGCTGGCCGATCTCGTCATTCTCAACGAGAAGGCCTCTTCCTACGCTCAGGACATGCAGCACACCCTCGAGCAGATGTGCGAGAACCTGCGCATGCGCGGCCAGTCCGATGGCATGCGCCAGCACATCTTCGCCGTGCGACGCGACCTCATGGAGGTGTCGACCTGGCAGACGCTGCTGGCCACCGCGCGTGCTGTCTTCCACGCCCGCAACGGCCGGCTTGCAGACCAGATCGAGCGCGCCGTTTCGATCTTCGCGACGCCGACGACATCGGAGCAGCCGGAGGTGCGCCAGGCGGCGCCGGTGCCTTCCGCCGCACGCACGAGCGAGCCTGTGGCGCTCGACGGCAGCGAACTCGCCTTCTGGAACGGCTATGGCGGCTTCAACGTCGAGCGCCGCGAATATGTCATCAAGCTCCGGGGCGGCGAGGGAACGCCGCATCCGTGGATCAACGTGATCTCCAACGAGCGTTTCGGCTTCCATGTGGCCGCCGAGGGCGGCGCCTATACCTGGAGCAAGAACTCGCGCGATTACCAGATCACGCATTGGACGAACGACCCGGTGATCAACCGCCCCGGCGAGGCCTTCTATGTGAAGGATCGGGAGAGCGGGGCGGTGTTCGCGCCGTTCGCGGGACTGTCGCGTGACCCGTCGGTGCTGTTCGAAGCCTGGCATGGTCTCGGCTACTCGGCGTTCCGCACGGCCTCCGGCGGCCTGGAACTCGATCTTGTGCAGACGGTCGATTCGGAGCGGCCGGTCAAGTATTCGCGCCTGATCGTGCGCAATACCGGATCTGCCGAACGCAACCTGTCTGCATATGGCTATGTCGAGTGGGTGCTGGGCAATGCACCGACGAAGACCGCGCCCTTCGTGCTCTGCAGCCAGGACGAGGAGACGGGTGCGATCCTTGCGACCAACCCCTACAGCCTCGACTTCTCCGGTCGCACCGCCTTCTTCGCCGTCAACCACAAGCTGGATGGCGTGACGACGAACCGGCGCGAGTTCATCGGCCGGGAAGGCGACATCGTCTTGCCCGCGATCCTCGCCAGCGGCGCGAAGCTGTCCGGGACGATGGAGAGCAATGGCGCGCCCTGTGCAGCACTCGTATCCGACTTCACGCTGGCCGCCGGCGAGGAGCGGGAGTTTCTGTTCGTGCTTGGCGACTGCGATGATACGGATGCGGCTAAGGCACTGGTGAAGCAGGTCCAATCCGTCGTATTCGACAACGAGCTTGCGAGGGTGCGCGATTTCTGGCGCGATTTCACCGGCACGCTGCAGGTCGAAACACCGGATCCGGCCCTCAACCTGATGATCAACACCTGGCTGCCCTATCAGAGCCTCGGCTGCCGTGTCATGGCGCGGTCGGCATTCTACCAGGCAAGCGGCGCCTTCGGCTTCCGCGACCAGTTGCAGGACACGCTCGCCTTCCTGACGCATCGTCCGGAGCTTGCCCGCAAGCAGATCCTGAATGCGGCGTCGCGCCAGTTCCACGAAGGCGACGTGCAGCATTGGTGGCTGCCGGATTCGGGCGCGGGCGTGCGGACGATGATCTCCGACGACGTCGTCTGGCTCGCCTATGCTGTGACGCAATATTGCGGATCGACGGGAGAGCACGGGATCCTTGACGAGAAGCTGACCTTCATCGAAGGCCCGCCCCTTGCAGAGGGCCAGCACGATGCGTTCTTCAAACCCGGCCGATCGGTCGATGCCATAGCGCTCTACGAACACTGCGCCCGGGCACTCGACCTGGCGATTCAGCGCACCGGCGAGAACGGATTGCCGTTGATGCTCGGCGGAGACTGGAACGACGGCATGAACCGCGTCGGCGAAGCCGGGCGGGGAACGAGCGTCTGGCTCGGCTGGTTCCTGGCCGGGACCCTGCGGGCGTTTGCGCCGATTGCGCGCAAGCGGGGCGACAATCACCGTGCCGATGCCTGGCTTGCCCATCTCGAACGGCTCAAGGCGGCGCTGGAGAGCGCAGGCTGGGATGGTGCCTACTATCGCCGCGGTTACTTCGACGACGGCAGCCCGCTCGGCGCAAACGGGGCCAGCGAATGCCGGATCGATTCGATCGCCCAATCGTGGAGCGTGATGTCGGGCGAGGGAGACAAGGAGCGAGCGCGGCTCGCCATGGACGCGGTCCTTGCCGAACTGATCGACGAAGAGGACGGCATCATCAAGCTGTTTACGCCGCCCTTCATCGACGGCTCGCAGGATCCCGGCTACATCAAGGCCTATCCGCCGGGCGTGCGGGAGAACGGCGGGCAGTATACCCATGCGGCAACCTGGGTCGTGATGGCGCTTGCCATGCAGGGAAGGGCCGATGATGCCTGGAAGTGCCTCGGTCTGCTCAATCCGATCAACCACGGTGCAACGCGCGAGGCGATCGAGACCTATCGCGTGGAGCCCTATGTCGTTGCTGCCGACGTGTACGGCGAGGGCAATCGCAAGGGGAGAGGCGGCTGGACCTGGTATACGGGATCGGCCGGCTGGCTCTACCGCGCTGCGGTCGAGGGTATCCTCGGCATCCGCAAGGAAGGGGGGCGCCTGAAGGTCGATCCGGTGATGCCGAGCGGCTGGGAAGGCTTCTCTGCGGTTGTGACCCTGGATGGGATTGCGCACACGATCCGCGCAAATCGTTCCGGCAACGGGGAAATTGTCGTGAACATTGATGAAACTGTCATAAAGGTTCCGCAAGAAGAGTATTCGCTCTAACTCGGATTCGGACATTGGGGCATTTCGGTTCCGACGCATGAGGCGGGGCCGTGATGCCCCGTTTCATGTCCAGCGTTCGGGAAGGCACGCATTGACCTGGAAGACTGAGACGGCACTGACTGCGATTGTCCCGGCAGCAAAGAGCCAGCGCGACACGCGAATTGATGTTCTGCGCGCCCTTGCGCTGATCACGATCTTCATCAATCACGTTCCCGGCAATTATCTCGAACATCTGACGCTCAAGAACTTCGGCTTTTCCGATTCGGCGGAAGCCTTCGTGCTCATTTCCGGGATTTCGGTGGGGCTGGCGTACAGGACCCGGTTCGCGGTCGGCCAGCGAATTGCCGCGAGCGCAAAAATCCTGCGACGCGCATTCACGCTCTATGTAGCGCATGTGATGACGAGCGTCGTCACCTTCGCGATCTTCGCCGGCGGCGCCTTGTGGTTCGCCCGCCCCGACCTCCTTTCGGAGATCAACCTGCGCGCCGTCGTCGATCGCACGGAGCAGGGTCTTCTGAGCATGGTGCTGCTCGGACACCAGTTCGGCTATAACAACATCCTGTCCATGTATGCGGTCCTTATGCTCATGCTGCCTGGCATGCTGTGGCTGCATGCACGCAACCCCGTGGCACTGCTGGTTGCTTCGGGGCTGCTGTGGCTTGTGGCCGGCATTTGGAACATCGCACCGTCGAACTTCCTCGACGACGGATACTGGTTCCTCAATCCGTTCTCCTGGCAGTTCCTGTTTGCAATCGGCATCGTTGCCTCGTCCAAAGCCGCAAGGACCGACTGGCCACCCAAGAGCGCGGTACTGACTTGGCTCTGCTGGGCCTATCTCGCCATATCGATGGTCTGGGTGCTCTTTTCCCTCTGGTCGATCGATACGTCGCTGGGGCTGCCGGTGGTACTGACTGGCTTCGACAAGACCTTCCTATCGGCGCCGCGGCTGCTGCACGTGCTGGCGCTGGCTTATCTGATCGCGACCATTCCGGGGATTTCCCGCCTGTTCGTCCTGTCGTCCTCCCATCCGCTGACGGCGGTCGGACGCCATGGCCTGGCGATCTTCATCTTCGGCACCATCCTTGCCATGATCGGGCAGGTGCTGATGTTCGTGACCGGCAAAGCCCCCTGGTTCGGCACACTCTACGTGGCCTGCGGCATCGGGCTGCTGTTGGCCTATGCTCGCTACCTCGACTGGCTTGCGGGGCTCGGGCGGACAGGCGCACCCAAGGCGGAAAAGCAGGCCGCCTGAAGGGTGCTTCCGACCCGTTGGCACATGAGGTTGGGATGCCGCTCGCCTGGTCGCGGGCGACGCTCGGATAACCGGCCTGCCGGTGACCCAGGGCCATGGACGAAGGGTTGTCCGGCCGGCATGCCTTGAACGCAAAACGCCGCGCAGAATTCTCCCGCGCGGCGTTCCTCGTTTGATGCTTGCCGCTGTTTCAGGCGGCGGTCGTGTGGCTCTTGCGAACGTCCTCGTCGGTGAGGATGCCGCTTGCACGGAGCAGCGCGGCAAAGCGGCCGTTGCTCTGGCTGAGTTCGTGGAACGTGCCCATCTCGGCGATGCGGCCGTGGTCGAGGAAGAGCACCTTGTCAGCCTCGCGCACCGTCGAAAGGCGGTGGGCGATGATGAAGGTGGTGCGGTTCTTGCGCAGATTGTCGATCGCCGCCTTCACGCGTGCCTCGGTCTCGACGTCGAGCGCGCTGGTCGCCTCGTCGAGGACGAGGATAGGCGCATCCTTGAGGATCGCGCGGGCGATGGCGATGCGCTGGCGCTCGCCACCCGACAGACGGTTGCCGCGTTCGCCGACATGGGTGTCATAACCATTCTGGCGCGAGCGGATGAAATCATCAGCTGCCGCAGCCTCCGCCGCGCTCATGATCTCGTCCAGCGTGGCGCCGTCGCGGCCCAGGCGGATGTTGTCGCCGATGGAGCGGTTCAGCAGGCCGGCATCCTGGAAAACGGTTGCGATGGAGCGACGCAGCGATTTACGCGTCACGGTGGAGATGTCGACGCCGTCGATGAGGATCTGGCCCCGGCTCGGCTCGTAGACCCGCTGCAGCAGGTTCACCAGCGTGGTCTTGCCGGCGCCGGTCGGGCCGACGATCGCAACGGTCTCGCCAGCCTCCGCCGTGAACGAGACGTCACGAACGCCTTGCGTCGCATTGGCGAAGTCGAAGCTGACGTCGCGGAACTCGACCTTGCCGCGCACGTCGGTGAGTTCGGCGGCATCGCTCGGCTCCTCGCGGTCCTTGACGGCGTCCTCGAGAGTGAAGAAATCCTCAAGCTTGGCGCGCGCCTCGAAAATCTGCGTCACGAAAGCCTTCATCTGGTCGAGGCGACCGATCAGCAGCCCGGCAAAACCGATGAAGGCGATGACTTCGCCGACCCGCAGTTCGCCGCGCTGGACGAGAACGGTGCCAATCACCAGGATTGTCATCATCGAGATCGTCGAGGCGATGCGGTTCAGCGCGCTGGCCAGCGCCCACCAGTCGAGGACCGGATACTGCGCGTTGATCAGCTGCTGGGCAAACTGCTTCAGCTGACGGGTCTCGGCTTCGATGCGGTTGTAGCTGTGCACGACCGAAACGTTGCTGATCGAGTCGGAGACGTGGGAAAAGACGGTGTGGTAATGCCCCTCCACCGATGCCTGCCCATCGCGGGTCTTGTTCATGACGACCTTGCCGATGATGACATAGGCGATGCCCAAGACCAGCAGAACGACGGAAAGCCGGTAGTCCATGGCAAATGCGGTCGGCACGAGGAGCACCAACGCGATCGCCGTCGCCAGATGCGTGCGCATGAATTCCAGCCAGAGGCCGAATAGCGTTTCGCAGGCGCGCAGCAGCGTATGCAACGCGTTGGAGGTACCGCGCTGGCTGTGCCAGGACAGCGGCATCGAAATGATCCGGCCGAAGGCTTCGGTGATCAGGCTGGCGCGGCGGCCGTGCGCCAGCCGGTCGGCCTCGCGGGCGACCAGGACGAAGGCGACGGTATTGAACACGCCGAAGCCGGCCCACATCAGCAGCATGGGGGTAACGGAGCTGCTGGACGAGATGGCATCGATGATTTTGCCGAAAAGGATCGGCTCCGCAATCGTGATGACCGCGAGCACGACGTTTGCGACGACGATCGACGAGACGCGCATTCGGTAGACCGAAAGGTAACTCAACGCCCGCGCATAAACCTGGAACAACGACACTTCAAAACCCCTTCGCGGTCCTGCATTGTGCGCCGCATCATTTGTCATTTGTCTGATGCGCGCAACGCGGTAAAGTTCCACCCCGTCGGCGACGTTCGGCCGCGGCAGGGCGTTTCCAGCGATGGGGGAATGCTATTCACCTGTCTATGAATGGACGCTGAACAGTCCGTTGCCAAATCGGCTCAAATTGCTAAACGGAACTGTGACGCGTGTTTTGTTCACGACGCGCGCGTTGCGCGCAATGATATTTTCAAGCTATTAGATATAGAGGGGCCGCGTGTTCGGTCGATTTTATAATGAACATCAACCTGCTCGCCCAGTTTACGGGGTTACTCGACGAGTTATCAGAGCGCGACGAGATCGTTGCGGAATTCGAACGACTGCTCGATCTCTACGGCTTTCAATATTACGGGGTGGTGCGACAGCCAAAGCCGCATGAAGATCCCTTGAGCCTCGTTCTTGTCGGCCGCTGGCCCGAACGGTGGCCGGAAACCTACATCAGCAAGAGATACATCGTCATTGATCCGACCATCGTCTACCTGAACCACGCGCAGGCCGGATTCCGCTGGCGGGACTCATTTGCGGCATTGCGCTCCAACCCCCATCGCAAGCGTATGGAGCGCATGATGGTGGAGGCACGCCAGCATGGTCTCGAGGACGGCTATATCTTTCCGGTTCATGGCAGACGTGGGCTTTTGGGGGTCATGACGGTCGGGGGCAAGGTCGTAGACCTGCATCCCGCCGAGATGGGGCTCTTCGAAAACGTCGCCAAGAAGCTCTTCTGGAAGCTTCTCGGCATTGAGAAGCCGCAGATATCGGAGGAGCTCGCAGCCGAAGTGAACCTGCATCTGACGCGTCGCGAGATGGAGGCGCTGAGCTATCTGGCGGACGGTATGACCTCGCACGAGATTGCGCGCAAGCTGTCGATCTCGAACCACACCGTCGACTGGTACATGAACGGCATACAGGCGAAACTCAAGGCGAAGAACCGCCACCACGCGGTCTCTCTGTCGTTTCGACTGGGGCTGATCTCCTGACGACGCAATTCGCTCAAAAGCACCGTTTGAGGAAATTGAACTTCCTATTTTGACTCGCTAATGTCTCTTCGCGGGTGCAGCATTCCCGCGTTCAAGTCCATGAGGAGTTCGACTTGCCCATTTCCAAGATCCTTGTCGCCAACCGTTCCGAAATTGCCATCCGCGTGTTCCGCGCGGCCAACGAGTTGGGTCTCAAAACGGTTGCGATATGGGCGGAAGAGGACAAGCTGGCACTGCATCGCTTCAAGGCGGACGAGAGCTATCAGGTCGGCCGGGGGCCGCATCTGCAAAAGGATCTCGGGCCGATCGAGAGCTATCTGTCGATCGATGAAGTGATCCGCGTGGCCAAGCTTTCGGGTGCGGACGCCATCCACCCGGGTTATGGCCTCCTGTCGGAGAGCCCGGAATTTGCCGAGGCCTGTGCTGTCGCCGGCATCACCTTCATCGGTCCGAAGCCGGAGACGATGCGCCAGCTCGGCAACAAGGTGGCGGCGCGCAACCTCGCGATCTCCATCGGCGTGCCGGTCGTGCCTGCGACCGATCCGCTGCCGGACGACATGGCGGAAGTGGCGAAGATGGCCGAGCAGATCGGCTATCCGGTGATGCTGAAGGCGTCCTGGGGCGGCGGCGGGCGCGGCATGCGCGCGATCCGCGATCCGAAGGACCTTGCCCGCGAGGTGACGGAAGCCAAGCGCGAGGCGAAGGCCGCCTTCGGCAAGGACGAGGTCTATCTGGAAAAGCTGGTCGAGCGCGCCCGCCACGTCGAAAGCCAGATCCTCGGCGACACGCATGGCAATGCGGTGCATCTGTTCGAACGCGACTGCTCCATCCAGCGCCGCAACCAGAAGGTCGTCGAACGCGCGCCGGCGCCCTACCTCACCGAGGCGCAACGCCAGGAACTGGCCGACTATTCGCTGAAGATCGCCAGGGCGACGAACTATGTCGGTGCGGGCACCGTCGAGTATCTGATGGATGCCGACACCGGAAAGTTCTACTTCATCGAGGTCAATCCGCGCATCCAGGTCGAGCACACCGTCACCGAGGAGGTGACCGGCATCGACATCGTCAAGGCGCAGATCCATATTCTCGACGGCTTTGCGATCGGCACGCCGGAATCGGGCGTGCCGGCGCAGGCCGACATCCGTCTCAACGGGCACGCGCTGCAGTGCCGCATCACCACCGAGGATCCCGAGCAGAACTTCATCCCCGACTACGGGCGGATTACCGCCTATCGCGGCGCGACCGGCTTCGGCATCCGCCTCGATGGCGGTACGGCCTATTCGGGCGCGGTGATCACGCGCTTCTACGATCCGCTTTTGGAGAAGGTGACGGCCTGGGCGCCGACGCCGGAGGAGGCTATCCGGCGGATGGACCGGGCGCTGCGGGAGTTCCGCATCCGCGGGGTCGCGACCAACCTGACCTTCCTGGAAGCGATCATCGGGCACCAGAAGTTCCGCGACAACAGCTATACGACCCGCTTCATCGATTCGACGCCCGAACTCTTCGCCCAGGTCAAGCGCCAGGACCGCGCGACGAAGCTTTTGACCTATCTCGCCGATGTCACGGTCAACGGTCACCCGGAGGCGAAGGGCCGGCCGAAGCCGTCCGACGACATCGCCCCGCCTGTCGTGCCCTATTCTGAAGGACCGATTGCGGCGGGCACCAAGCAGAAGCTCGACGAACTCGGGCCGCAGAAGTTTGCCGAATGGATCCGCGGACAGAAGCAGGTACTGCTCACCGACACCACCATGCGCGACGGGCACCAGTCGTTGCTGGCGACGCGCATGCGCACCTACGATATCGCCCGCATCGCCGAGACCTATGCCCGCACCCTGCCGCAGCTGTTCTCGCTGGAATGCTGGGGCGGGGCGACCTTCGACGTATCGATGCGCTTCCTGACGGAGGATCCCTGGGAACGGCTTGCCATGATCCGCGAGGGCGCGCCGAACCTGCTCTTGCAGATGCTTCTGCGAGGGGCCAACGGCGTCGGCTACAAGAACTACCCGGACAATGTGGTGAAGTACTTCGTCCGCCAGGCGGCAAGGGGCGGCATCGACGTCTTCCGCGTGTTCGACTGCCTGAACTGGGTGGAGAACATGCGCGTGTCGATGGACGCGGTTGCAGAGGAGAACAGGATCTGCGAGGCGGCGATCTGCTACACCGGCGACATCCTCAACGCCGCGCGCCCGAAATACGACCTGAAGTACTATGCCGCGCTTGCTTCCGAGCTGGAACGGGCCGGGGCGCACATGATCGCGGTCAAGGACATGGCGGGGCTTCTGAAGCCGGCCGCTGCCCGCGTGCTGTTCAAGGCGCTGCGCGAGGCGACCGACCTGCCGATCCACTTCCACACCCATGACACCTCGGGCATTGCGGCTGCGACCGTGCTGGCCGCCGTCGAGAGCGGCGTCGATGTCGTCGATGCGGCGATGGACGCGCTGTCCGGCAACACCTCGCAGCCCTGCCTCGGGTCGATCGTCGAGGCGCTGCGCGGTTCGGATCGCGATCCCGGGCTCGATCCGGAATGGATCCGCCGCATCTCGTTCTACTGGGAGGCGGTGCGCCACCAGTACGCCGCCTTCGAGAGCGACCTCAAGGGGCCGGCATCGGAGGTCTACCTGCACGAGATGCCGGGCGGCCAGTTCACGAACCTCAAGGAGCAGGCGCGCTCGCTGGGGCTGGAGACGCGCTGGCATGAGGTGGCGCAAGCCTATGCCGATGCCAACCGCATGTTCGGGGACATCGTCAAGGTGACGCCGTCGTCGAAGGTCGTTGGCGACATGGCGCTGATGATGGTGAGCCAGGACCTGACCGTCGCCGATGTCGAGAACCCGGATAAGGACGTGTCCTTCCCGGAATCGGTCGTTTCGATGCTGAGGGGCGACCTCGGCCAGCCACCTGGCGGATGGCCGAAGGCGCTGCAGGAGAAGGTGCTGAAGGGCGAAGCGTCCTATACCGCCGTACCGGGCTCGCTGCTGCCGCCGGCCGATCTCGAGGCCGAGCGCAAGGCGATCGAGACAAAGCTGGACCGCAAGGTCGACGATTTCGAATTCGCCTCCTACCTGATGTATCCCAAGGTCTTCACCGACTATGCGCAGGCGCACGAGACCTATGGCCCCGTGAGCGTATTGCCGACGCATGCCTATTTCTACGGCATAGCCGCGGGCGAGGAACTGTTCGCCGACATAGAAAAGGGCAAGACGCTGGTCGTGCTCAACCAGGCGCAGAGCGAGGCCGACGACAAGGGCATGGTCAAGGTGTTCTTCGAACTCAACGGCCAGCCGCGCCCGATCAAGGTACCGGATCGCAACCGTGGCGCTACCAGCGCCGTCCGCCGCAAGGCGGAGGCCGGCAACGCCGCCCATCTCGGTGCGCCGATGCCCGGCGTTGTCTCCACCGTTGCGGTCGCGGCAGGACAGGCGGTCAAAGCCGGCGACGTTCTGCTTTCCATCGAGGCGATGAAGATGGAGACGGCCCTGCATGCGGAGAAGGACGGTACGATCGCCGAGGTGCTGGTGCGCGCCGGCGATCAGATCGACGCGAAGGACCTCCTTGTCGTCTTCGGCTGAAGGCATTTCTCCGCCGGCCGATCGAGGCCGCGTTCCGAAATGCACAATCCCTCCGAAAGAGGGATTGTGCCCCATTGGCCCCGGCTGCGACGCTCGCCCGCGGAGTCGCACCCATTTTTCAACCTGGCGAGCAGCCGGCCTGGCCGCAGCCGAATGCCTTTTCTGATCATCCCGTGGTAGCTCCAACAATGCCCTATGCCATTCGTACCGCCGAAGCCGGCGATGTTCCCGCCATTGCCGAGATCTACCGGGAGTCCGTTCTGCACGGCGTCGCCTCCTATGAGATCGAGCCGCCGACGCTGGAGGAGATGCACAACCGCTTTTCGGCGATCACGTCGGCCGGATACCCTTACATTGCTGCCATCGACATGGGCGGGACCATTCTTGGTTATGCCTATGCATCCGCGTTCCGCACCCGTCCGGCCTATCGCTGGCTGGTGGAGGACTCGATCTACCTCGCGCCGGAGGCGCGGGGCCGCGGCATCGGCGGTGCATTGCTCGCCGAACTGATCACACGCTGCACGGTCCTCGGTTTCCGGCAGATGGTGGCGGTCATCGGCGGAGCGCACCCGGCCTCCGTGGCGGTTCACCGCGCGGCGGGTTTCGAGCATGGCGGGCTGATGAAGGCGACGGGTTTCAAGCATGGTCGCTGGCTCGATACCGTGATCATGCAGCGGGCGCTTGGCGAGGGAGAAAGCACCGACCCCGAGCCTGACGTTCCCTTGACGCATGCCAAAAGCTGAAGGGACGGACGCCCGGGGGCAACGCTTGGAAATCACCCCCCGCAATTGCGAATCTTGGCAAACCGGCTCGAAGCCCTTATCCATCGGGCCGGAAGCCGCTTGGCGGCCTTTGGATGGATGCGATGAAGATCGACGTGCAACTGAGCTTCGTGAAGGTGGCCGAGGATTGCGGCATCGTGCGCGACGCGCCGCTGCCGCCGGAGTTCAGGAACAGGACCTACAATGCCCTTTATGACTTCGAGACACTGTTTTACGATGTCTACCGGTGCGGAAAATACACGGTCCTCCAGGGGCCTCCCTTGTTCAACTTCCAGGACCATCTGGCGGCGACGGAATTCCACGCCGATTTCACCAGGAGCGGCGGCGCCTTCATCGACAGGTCGTCCGGGGTGGAGTTCTGGCTGAAGGGCGATCGGCACGACATCACGATCGACGGTCGCCTCGGCCGGGTGGCGGCTAGGGTGCAGCCGGATCTCAATCACGTATTTCGCAAGAAGCGCGTGCTCTTCACCCTGTCCAAGGACAACGACGTGCAGTGGATCAAGGACTGGGTGCAGTTCCATGTCCGCATTCACGGTGCCGAGGCCGTGCTGCTGTACGACAATGCGTCCACCGCCTACGGCGCGCAGGAACTCGAAGCGGAGCTCCAGCGGGCCTTTCCCGGCATCATCGTCTGTGTCGTCAACTGGAACTTCAAGTTCGGCCCGCGTGTCTGGCGCAAGCGCGATGCGAGCGGCAACGAGGTGCGGATAAGTTCGAAGTTCTGTCAGGCGGGCGCCCTGCAGCACGCCCGGTTCCGCTTTCTGCAAAAGGCCAGGAGTGTGCTGAACTGCGACATCGACGAACTGGTGTTGCCGTCGCGTGCGTGCGGGTCGGTCTTCCGGGCGGCGGAAACGTCGCTGCTGGGCGCCGTTCATTTCCGCGGCCGGTGGATTGGCGATGCCGGCGACGGTCGTGGTCAGGAGATCCCGCGCCACGGGGATTTCGCCCGCTACGATGCCGCGGACAAGGTCGGATGCCCGCAGAAATGGGCCGTCGTGCCGTGGCGATGCACCAGGGCGATGACGTGGTCGGCGCACCGGGTCAAGGGGCTGGAAAACTACTTCACCCGTTCAAATCGTTTCGCCTACGGCCATTTCAGCGAGATCACCACGAACTGGAAGTACAACAGGACCGCGCGGAAGGCGCCGTCCGATATGTCCCGTTATCAGGTGGACGATGCGCTCCTGCGGGCGATGCGAACGGCCGGTCTTCGCGGCGCGCTGCTCCCGGCGTGAGTTAGCCGGCCGCGAACGTTAAGTTTCGACCAGCTTCAAGACCTTGTCGAAGACCTTCAGCACCTGCTGCAGGTCGCGGCCCCGCTTGAGGATCATGCCGTGGGTGTTGACGACGCTGTAGGCGCCCTGCCTGGTGGCGAGCTTGGGGTTCTTCTCGACGCGGTAGAGCGGCATTTCCCCCGAGCGCTTGAAAATCGAGAACACCGCCTTTTCGGCGCTGTGGTCGATCGCGTAGTCACGCCACTCGCCTTCCCCGACCATGCGCCCGTAGATCCTCAGGATCAGGTCCAGTTCCTTGCGGTGGAAGGTGACCGGAAGCGTGTCCTTGTTGCTGCGATACTCCCGGAGATCGACGACCACGTTCGACCTCTGGGCGGCAGCTTCTCCCGGCGGCAAATCCGGCTGGTCTGTCATCGATTCTCCGCACTTCGTCGATGTCATTTCGATGACAGTGTGCCCTAGCTGGGCGGAAATGCAAGCATGGAGGCCGGGCGCCAGCCGCCGTAGTGGCCGCGATTCGCGGCAACGGTTCAATTTTCCGGTGGAAATTTTCCGCTGACGCCCGAAGCGATTCGCGTCCCGATTTCGAGCGCATCGGGCAAAATGTGCGCTATCGGAACAGGCGAACCGTACCATCGTTAACCACTACGGCATGGCAAAAAACGAACTTGCCCCATTTCAGACAAATCCGCGCCCCATTTTTCAGTGAAAGTTTCGTCGCTGTCCCGCAGCCGACCGCTTTGCATGTGCGGGAAATCGGTCGGCCTTAGGGGATTAGCGTCGAAGCTGATCCTGTATTCCGTTGCCGGATGCTTCGTCAAGGTCCGGCCCGGCGTGTCTTCGAACCCTCAAGCCCCAGCCCCTCGAAGATCCCGGTCCGGACCCCTCAATCCTTGAATTCACTTTCGATTGGCTGTCTGTGGCAGCGTCGGCGTCATTACAGTTGCTCCCAGAATGGCGCCGGGCGTGTCTGCCGCCTTCATCCGCTGCAGGAGGATGGCGCATCCACCCGTCCCCTTCTGGTGCAGGATGCTTGCGGGCAGCACGAGCGTCGTCTCCTTGCCTTCCCACATGCCGATCGTCTCCATGTCGGTCACGGCGTGCCAGTAGGAGACCCTCCGCCCGCGATTTTCGCCTTCCTTGATCTCCACCGACTGCGGGTCGTTGAAGTAGGCGACCATCACATTGGCCTTGCCGTGTCCACTGCCGATCCGGATGCGGATTTCGTCCTGAACGATGTCTGCGGATACGTCCACCGACAGGCCCCGGCCCTGCGTGCTCAGGGTTTCGATCTGGTCGCGAATCTGGCCCAGTTCACCGCCGTTGACGTGCTCGCGTCCGTTGATCACCGCCTGGGGCGTGTAGACGCTGCTGCGGCCGAACATGCGCGCATAGGAATACTGCCGCTCCGTGTTCTCCTTGGTGGAGAGGGTGTCGGCCCAGCCGAGATAGTTCCAGTAGTCGACGTGATAGGCCAGGGCGACGACGTCGCCGTCGCGGATCAACGTTTCCAGCGCCTGGTCTGCCTTGGGACAGGACGAACATCCCTGGCTGGTGAACAGTTCAACGATGCCCTTCGGCTGATTCAGTTCCTGTGCCAGCGCGCCGGTGGCCAACGACGGGGCCGCCAGCAAGCTCGTAACACAACCTATGATCAGCAGTCGGGGCATGTGTCGTTCCGGGAAATTCAGGCGAAGTGCCTGTTGTCGGCAATCGTCATACCCGCTCGGACAGTCAACAGGAAGTCACGATGGAGTGAGACTCAAGGCGCCACAAGTATGACCCAAAAAGAAATGCCGGGGCAACTGCCCCGGCATCTCATCGATCGGTCATCCCGTCGAAATCAGGCGGCGAGATCGCGCAGAACCGTCTGCAGGATGCCGCCATTGTTCATGTAGGTGACCTCGTCCAGCGTGTCGATGCGGCAGAGGAGCGGAACCTCCTTCACCGTACCGTCGGAGTAGGTGATCTTGGCGATCTTCTTCTCGCGCGGCTTGATTTCGCCCTCGAGACCGTCGATTTCCACGAGTTCATCGCCCTTCAGGCCGAGGCTGGCCCAGGTCGTTCCTTCCTCGAAGACGAAGGGAACGACGCCCATGCCGACCAGGTTCGAGCGGTGAATGCGCTCGAAGGACTGGGCGATTACGGCCTTGACGCCGAGAAGGTTGGTGCCCTTGGCCGCCCAGTCACGCGAGGAGCCGTTGCCGTATTCGACGCCGGCGAAGATGACGAGCGGAACGCCCTCTTCCTTGTACTTCATGGCGGCGTCGTAGATCGACATCTCTTCCTTGGACGGATAGTGGATGGTGTAGCCACCTTCCTTGCCGTTCGGGCCGAGCATGTGGTTGCGGATGCGGATGTTGGCAAACGTGCCGCGCATCATCACCTCATGGTTGCCGCGACGCGTGCCGTACTGGTTGAAGTCAGCGACCTGCACTCCATTGTCGAGCAGGTAGGCGCCGGCCGGCGAAGCGGCTTTGATGGAGCCTGCCGGCGAAATGTGGTCGGTGGTGATCTTGTCGCCGAAGAGGCCGAGAACGCGTGCGCCCTTGATGTTCTTGATGCCCGAGCCCTTCTTGCCCATGCCGACGAAGTAGGGCGGGTTCTGCACGTAGGTCGACTTGTCGTCCCACGCATAGGTCTGCCCGGCCGGAACCTGCACCGCCTGCCAGTTCTCGTCGCCCTTGAACACGTCCGCATACTTCGACGCATAGAGTTCGCGGGTGACGTACTTCATGATGAAGTCCTGGATCTCCTTGGAGGAGGGCCAGATGTCCTTGAGGTAGACGGGCTTTCCATCCTTGTCCTCGCCGATCGGCTCCTTGGTCAGGTCCTTCTGGACCGTGCCGGCGAGCGCATAGGCGACGACCAGCGGCGGTGAGGCCAGGTAGTTGGCCTGGACGTCCGGCGAGATGCGGCCTTCGAAGTTGCGGTTGCCGGAAAGCACGCCGGCGGCGATCAGGCCCTTGTCGTTGATGGTCTTCGAGATCGGGCCCGGCAGCGGACCGGAGTTGCCGATGCAGGTCGTGCAGCCGAAGCCGACGAGGTTGAAGCCGAGCGCATCGAGGTCCTTCTGCAGGCCGGACTTGGCGAGGTACTCGCCGACCACCTGCGATCCGGGTGCCAGCGAGGTCTTCACCCACGGCCTGGTCTTCAGGCCCTTGGCGACGGCGTTGCGGGCAAGCAGCCCGGCAGCGATCAGGACGCTGGGGTTGGAAGTGTTCGTGCACGAGGTAATCGCAGCGATCGCCACGTCACCATGACCGAGATCGAAATCGGTCCCTTCCACCGCGTAGCGGTTCGAAAGCTGGCCCGGCTTCTTGTAGTCGTTCTCAAGCGCGGTCGCGAAGTTCGGCGCGATCGTCTCGAGCGGCAGGCGGCCTTCGGGGCGCTTCGGGCCGGCCATCGAGGGCACGACGTCGCCGAGGTCGAGTTCGAGCGTGTCGGTGAAGACGAGGTCGGAGCCGTCATCCTCACGCCACATGCCCTGCGCCTTGGAGTAGGCCTCGACGAGCGCGATGCGGCTCTCTTCGCGGCCGGACATGGTGAGGTAGTTGATCGTCTCGGCATCAACGGGGAAGAAGCCGCAGGTGGCGCCGTATTCCGGGCCCATGTTGCCGATTGTTGCGCGGTCGGCGAGCGTCATGTTGTCGAGGCCGGGGCCGAAGAATTCGACGAACTTGGAGACGACGCCCTTCTTGCGCAGCATCTGTACGACGGTGAGCACCAGGTCGGTGGCGGTGACGCCTTCCTTGAGCTTGCCGGTCAGCTTGAAGCCGATGACCTCGGGCAGCAGCATGGAGACGGGCTGGCCGAGCATGGCAGCTTCCGCCTCAATACCGCCGACACCCCAGCCAAGAACGCCGAGGCCGTTGATCATCGTGGTGTGGCTGTCGGTGCCGACGCAGGTGTCGGGATAGGCGATCGTCTCGCCGTCCTCTTCCTTGGTCCAGACGGTCTGGCCGAGATATTCGAGGTTGACCTGGTGGCAGATGCCGGTGCCGGGGGGAACGACGCGAAAATTCTTGAACGCCTGCTGGCCCCACTTCAGGAAGCGGTAGCGCTCGCCATTGCGCTCGTATTCGAGTTCGACGTTGCGGGCAAACGCGGTTGCCGTGCCGAATTCGTCGACGATGACGGAGTGGTCGATGACGAGGTCGACGGGGACCAGCGGGTTGATCTTCTCAGGGTCTCCGCCGAGCGCCTTGATGCCGTCACGCATGGCGGCGAGGTCGACGACGGCGGGAACACCGGTGAAGTCCTGCATCAGCACGCGTGCCGGACGGTAGGCGATCTCGCTCTCAGTGAGGCCCTTGTTGGTCAGCCAGGCGGCGACGCTTTCGATGTCCTTCTTGGTGACCGAGCGGCCATCCTCGTTGCGCAGCAAATTCTCGAGCAGAACCTTCATCGAATAGGGAAGCTTCGAGACGCCGGCGAGGCCGTTGGCTTCTGCCTTGGGGAGGCTGTAGTAAACGTAGTCGACATCGCCGACCTTGAGCGTCGAGCGACAGTTAAAGCTGTCTAGGGATTTGGACACTTGGTACCCCGTTCCGTCTGGTCGCCAAAAGCTGACGTACGAACGCCCGTGCGCCCGGGAGGCGCGAAATGGGATGCGGGTGCGGTCATTTCCGCTGTCCGTACGCGGAAATCATTCCGGGTTCGGCGCTTGGATGAAAATCACGCCGACCGCTGGCGTGTTGCCGGCCTTATAGATAATTTCTAAGGAACGATCCAGACCGCCGATGTATGGATCGGGAGAATTTTTTTGCAGTGCGACCAGGGTCGTAAAGGGAAAGTGAAAGCCGATGCGCCTCGTTGCCGAGGGCCTGAGTGCGAGACGGGGCGAAGACCTGATCTTCCGGGATGTATCCTTTGATATCGGCGCCGGCGAGGCGCTGGTGGTGAAGGGGCCGAACGGGTCCGGCAAGTCCACCCTTTTGCGGGTGGTCGCCGGCCTTTTGCCGCGCGAATCGGGCAAGATCAGGCTTGCCGGCGGCGAGAGGCAAGGCTTCGACACCGTTGCCGGCGCCTGTCACTATCTTGGCCATCGCAACGCAATGAAGCGGGAACTGACCGTCGAGGAGAACCTTCGCTTCTGGAAGGCCTTTTTCGGTGATTCGGAGGGCGGTGCAGGGGTTGCGATCCACGAGGCGGCGGAAGCCGTCGGCCTCGGCGGGATCGTTCACCTACCCTTCGGCTATCTTTCTGCCGGCCAGCAACGACGCATGGCCATGGCGAAGCTGCTCGTCGCCTGGCGGCCGATCTGGATTCTCGACGAGCCGACGGCAGCGCTTGATGCCGCGGCAGAGACGATGTTCGCCGGGCTCGTCAAGGCGCATCTCTCCCGCGGCGGCCTGGCGGTCGCGGCAACGCATCAGCCGCTCCATCTCGAAACGATGCAGGAGTTGCAGATGGCGGGGTTTGCAGGGGTTGCGGTGGAGGCCTGGGCGTGAGTGCGCGTGTTTCCCTGAGTGCCCGGCTCGCTTTATTGACGCCTGATGGTTTGCCACTCATCCCAAGCCTCTCCCCCCAGGCGGAGAGAGGGGGTGAAAACGTCAACGGAGATCGCCCTTCTTCCCGCTCGCGGGCAGAAGGTGCCGGCAGGCGGAGGATGGGCGGCTGCGGTGCTCTGCCGGCTCGCGAAAGGACTACGGCATGACCGCACTCCTCCTCCGCGATCTCAAGCTCTCCGTTCGCGCCGGGGGCGGGGCGATGATCGGGGTCTTGTTCTTCATGACGGTGGTGGCCGTCATTCCCTTCGGCGTCGGACCCGACCTCAACCTGCTCGCCCGCATCGGCCCGGCGATCCTCTGGATCGGGGCACTGCTCGCCGCCCTTCTCGGGCTCGACCGGCTGTTCCAGGCAGAACGCGAGGACGGCTCGCTCGACCTGCTTTTGATGCAGGAGACGCCGTTGGTGCTGACGGTGCTGGTAAAGTGCCTGGCCCACTGGCTCGCGACCGGCCTGCCGCTGGTGCTCGCCTCGCCGCTCTTGTCGCTGTTCATGAACATGGACGTGTCGGCGATCGGTGCGACGATGCTGACGCTGCTCGTCGGTACCCCCGCGATTACCTTCATCGGAGCTGCGGGGGCGGCGATCGCCGTCGCCCTGCCGCGCGGCGGACTGCTGGTTTCGATCCTGGTGCTGCCGCTGGCAATCCCGGTGCTGATCTTCGGCGTCAGCGCCGTCTACGCCGCCGTTCAGGAGCCGGCGCCGTTTCTGCCGCCGTTCCTGTTTCTGACCGCGCTGACGCTGGTCTTCGCCGTCATCGGCCCGGTGGCAGCGGCCGCGGCACTTCGCGTGTCGACCGACTGACGCAAATGTGATTGATTCCGGTCAATTGAAGCCTGGCAGAGAACGCGGTAAACAGGGCCCATGAGCGAACAGAGCCTGGCCATACGCAAGTTTTCAGACCTCGCCAACCCGACGCGGTTCCTGGCGCTGAGCGGCGCCGCCTGGCCGTGGATGGCGGCGGCAACCGCGCTGTTTTTTGCCGTCGGCCTCTATCTCTGTTTTGCGACCGTCGGCGATTACCAGCAGGGTGAGACGGTCAGAATCATGTATGTGCACGTGCCGGCGGCCTGGCTGTCGATGATGTGCTATTCGGTGATGGCAATCTCCGCACTCGGCACGCTCGTCTGGCGGCATCCGCTGGCCGACGTCTCGGCAAAGACGGCAGCCCCGATCGGCGCCTGTTTTACCTTCATCGCACTCGTCACCGGATCGCTCTGGGGCAAGCCGATGTGGGGCACCTGGTGGGTGTGGGACGCGCGGCTGACCTCGGTCTTTGTGCTCTTTCTGATGTATCTCGGCCTGATCGCGCTGAACCGCGCCGTCGACGACCCTGCGCGCGCGGCTAAGGTCGGCGCGATCCTGATCCTCGTCGGCTTCGTCAATATCCCGATCATCAAGTTCTCTGTCGACTGGTGGAACACGCTGCACCAGCCGGCGAGCGTGATCCGGCTCGACGGCCCGGCGATCGATCCTGAATTCCTGCGGCCTCTGCTGGTCATGGCAATCGCCTTCACGCTGCTCTTCTTCACGCTGCACGTTGTGGCGATGCGCAACGAGATCCTGCGCCGCCGCGTCGCCACGCTGCGGCGTCTTGCGGCGCGCTCCGCCGGTCGCGGGACGTCCGGCCCAGCTGCGGCCGGCCGCGGGGAGGGCAATCCATGACCCATCTCGGCTATGTCGCAGCCGCCTATGCGGCGGCCTTCCTGACCGTCGCGGGGCTTGTTCTCTGGGTCTGGCTTGACGGACGTGCTCGCCGCCGGGAATTGACCATTCTGGAAGCTGCCGGCATCCGCAGGCGCTCGGCCGGAGAGGCCAAATGAGCGTGCCTGCGCAGGACAAGCCGGCCGGGTCGCGCATGCGGGTGCTTCTGGCACTTCTGCCGCTCGTGATCTTTGTCACGCTGGCGGCGATCTTCTTCTTCCAGCTGCGTTCGGGGCGGGACGTGTCGGAAATTCCCTCCGCGCTCATAGGTACGCCGGCGCCGTTCCGCGACCTGGAGCCGCTCGCCGGTGCCATGCGCGACGGCGTTCCGGTGCCGGCGCTGACGGCGGAAGCGGCAAAGGGTAGGCTCACCCTCGTCAACTTCTGGGCATCCTGGTGCGTGCCCTGCCGGCAGGAACACCCCGCGATCATGGCGCTGGCGCAGGACCCGCGGTTGACCGTTCTCGGCGTCAACTACAAGGACGGCAACGAGAATGCGCTGCGCTTCCTTGGCGAACTCGGCAATCCCTTTGCGGCGATCGGGCTCGATCCGAACGGCAAGATGGCAATCGACTTTGGCGTCTACGGGATCCCGGAGTCCTATCTCGTTGGCGCCGATGGAACGATCCTCTACAAGAAGGTCGGCCCGTTTGACGAGGACAGCATACGAAACGGGCTGATGCCGGCGATCGAAAAGGCACTGGGTCAGCCGGCACCCGCGGGCTGAGCTCTTTACCAGCCGCAACCCCGGCCTGTTATGCCCGGCGCCAGCCGGCCAGCCCCGGCGCTGCATGCCAGATCGCCTGTACCGCAAAGCCCATGAACAGCAGGCCGGACATGCGCACGATCGCAAGCTCATAGCGCTTGTAGAAACGGCGGACGATCGATGCGCCGATGATCGCGATCAGAATGACGTCCGCGATCAGGAAGCCGAAGAAGGACACGGCCAGCAGCAACGGCAACGCTGAAAAATCCAGCGCGTTCGAGGAGCTGGCGAGCAGGGCTGTGAACGTCGCAAGCGCGACCGGATAGCCCTTTGGGTTCGTCAGGCCGAAGACCAGCCCGCGCCGCAGCGGCCGCTCCACGGCCAGCAGCGGCTGGTCCGTGCCGCGCGGCTTCGCCCGCAGCGCTGTCCATCCGATCCAGGCAAGATACAGGCCGCAAAGCAGGCCCAGCACATCGAAGACGAGGGTGCCGACGGTCTTTGCGCCGACGATGGCCACAAGTGCAAGCGTCGACCAGACGAGGTCGCCTGCGAGATGACCACCCATGAACATGGCGCCCGCCTTCCTACCCTGACCCGCCCCAATGCCCAGCAGCGCCAGGAAGGCCGGCCCGGGAATGAGCACGTAGAAGAGAGCGGCCAGAAAGGCGCCGAAGAGCATGGATCCGGTCATGCGAAACTCCGCGAGGAAAGACCCGATCTGATTCTGCAATCGATCGTCCGTCAAGCCAGATGGCGTTGGTCCCGATGTGCCACCTCGGTTCATCCCATGCAAATCGGATGGACACCGGCTCCAGCCTCGTCCCATGGACGCGGGTTGCTTTCCCACGCGTGCGGTATGTAAGAGGGAACGCACGGGTCCGGGATTTTCGGGAACGCCAGGGAAGTTCGATGACGCTTATGAAGATGACCGAGCGCCGCACCACCCTGATCGGCGCGCTCCTGACTGCGCTCGGTCCGGTCTCGATGGCGCTGTATACGCCAGCCATGCCCACCCTCGTGCATGCGTTCGATACCAGCGACGCCACGATCAAGATGACGCTGTCGCTCTATTTCGGCGGCTTTGCCTTCGCCCAGCTCCTTGCCGGTCCTCTCGCCGACGCCTTCGGCAGGCGCGCAGCGACCATCCTGTTCCTGACGGTCTATCTGGCAGGCAGCGTGCTCGCCGCATTTGCCCCTAGCGTCGAATGGCTGCTGGCGGGCCGGTTGGTCCAGGGCATCGGAGCCTCGGTTGGCGTGACGGTGTCCCGGGCGATCGTGCGCGACCAGTTCGTCGGCAGCGAGGCTGCCCGCATCATGAACATGATCGGCATCATGCTGGCGGTCGCGCCGGCGACGGCGCCGACACTCGGCGGCCTTGCGCTCGCCGCGTTCGGCTGGACCTCGGTCTTCTTCCTGATGGTCGGCTTCGGCATCGTCGCCTGCCTGGTCGCCATTCTGTTCCTGCGCGAGACGGTCGTTCCCGATCCCCGCCGCGCCGCGCCCGGACCGCTGCTGCGGGCCTATCTCGAACTTGCGAGTGATACCCGCTTCGTTACTGCCGCCTTCGTTATGGGCGGGGCCATCGGTGCGCTCTACGCACAGGCGACCATGCTGCCCTTCATCCTGATCGGGGAGGCAGGGCTGAGCCCGACGCAGTTCGGCTTGAGCATGATCATGCAATCGGGATCCTACTTCCTAGGTTCCGTCGCCCTCCGGCATTTCTCGCGACGCCACGAAGGACTGGCGGCGGTAAAAGTCGGGCTGGTCTTCATCGGGCTTGGCGGCGCGATGATGACGGGATCGTCCTTCTTCCTGCAGCCGACCTTCTGGACGATCATGGTGCCGGTTGCGATCTATACGATCGGCATTGCCTTCGTCGGGCCGCAGATGACCACGGCCGGCATGTTTCCCTTCCCGCATATCGCCGGCTCCGCTTCCGCCCTGATGGGCTTCATCCAGATGGGTTTCGGCCTGCTCGGCGGCATCACCGCGGCTGCGATCGGCATGCCTGTGATGGCCTTTGGCGTCGTCGTCCCCTTCATGGGCGCGGTCGCCATCCTGTCCTTCCTGTGTTTCGTCTCGGCAGCGGATCGCGCCGGCCCGGATCGGTAGCGCAGAAAAAACCCGCCGAAGCTGTCTCCGGCGGGTCCATGTTTGCTCAGGAGCGTGACAGGCGCGAAAGCGCGTCAGGCCTTCCGGTTGCGGGCCGCCAGCGTGCGCAGGCGCAGCGCATTGAGCTTGATGAAGCCGGCCGCGTCCTTCTGGTCGTAGGCGCCCTGGTCGTCCTCGAAGGTGACGAGCTTGTCGGAGTAGAGCGACTTTTCCGATTCGCGGCCGATGACCATCACGTTGCCCTTGTAGAGCTTCAGCGTCACTTCGCCTTCGACATGCTCCTGGCTCTTGTCGATCAATGCCTGCAGCATCTCCCGCTCCGGGGAGAACCAGAAGCCGAAGTAGATCAGCTCCGCATAGCGCGGCATCAGTTCGTCCTTGAGGTGCGCAGCACCACGGTCGAGCGTGATCGATTCGATCGCCCGGTGGGCGGCCAGCAGGATCGTGCCGCCCGGGGTCTCGTAGACGCCGCGCGACTTCATGCCGACGAAGCGGTTTTCCACGAGGTCGAGACGGCCGATGCCGTTGTCGCGGCCGTAATTGTTGAGGCTCGCCAAAAGCGTTGCCGGCGACATGCGCACGCCGTTGATCGAGACGGCATCGCCACGCTCGAAGCCGACCTTGATGACGGTCGCCTTGTCGGGGGCGGATTCAGGCGAAATCGTGCGCATGTGCACGTATTCCGGAGCCTCGACGGCCGGATCTTCCAGCACCTTGCCCTCGGAGGAGGAGTGCAGCAGGTTGGCGTCGACGGAGAACGGCGCTTCGCCCTTCTTGTCCTTGGCGACCGGGATCTGATGCTGTTCGGCGAATTCGAGCAGATGCGTGCGGCTCTTGAACGCCCAGTCGCGCCAGGGCGCAATAATCTTGATGTCGGGATTCAGCGCATAGGCCGAAAGCTCGAAGCGAACCTGATCGTTGCCCTTGCCGGTCGCGCCATGGGCGATTGCGTCTGCGCCGGTCTTCTTGGCGATCTCGATCAGGTGCTTGGAGATCAGCGGACGGGCAATCGAGGTGCCGAGCAGGTAGACGCCTTCGTAGACGGCATTGGCGCGGAACATCGGGAAGACGAAATCGCGCACGAATTCCTCGCGCACGTCCTCGATGAAGATCTCCTTGATGCCGAGCATCTCCGCCTTCTTGCGGGCTGGCTCCAACTCTTCGCCCTGGCCGAGGTCGGCGGTAAAGGTGACGACTTCAGCACCGAGCTCGGTCTGCAGCCACTTCAGGATGATGGAGGTGTCCAGGCCGCCCGAATAGGCGAGGACGACTTTCTTGACGTCTTTGGGAAGTGCCATGTCAATGTGATCCGTACGCATGGGCGACCGGAAGCCGCCGGTTCTTCGAGAAATTCGGGGCACTCTTAGCGAGTTTTGCGGCCGGCGCAAGGTTTCGCCGCGGCGCCGCAGAAGCCGATTGCGCCTCAGGCGAGGTCGAGGCCCATCTGCCAGAAATCCGCCTCCAGCCGGGTCGCATCGCGAAAGACGCCTGAGAGAGCGTCGATGCGGGCATCATCTACCCGTGAAAGCCGGTTGTCGAGCCAATCGATCTCGGCTTTGACAAGGGTTTGGTATTCCACCCCCGCATACATCTCGATCCAGCCACGGTAGGGATTGCCGTCAAGCCGCGTGAAGGGTTGCTCCATGATCCAGCGGGCGATGTCACCATAGCCGACGATGCAGGGGGCAAGCGCGACATGCAGATCCAGCAGGTCGCCGCTCATTCCGGCATCGAGCACGAAGCGCGTATAAGCCAGGGTCGCGCGCGACTCCGGCAATGTCTCCAGCTCCTTTTCCCCGATACCCCAGCTCGCGCAGAATTCGACATGAAGCCCGATCTCGATATCGACGATCGCCTTGAGGCTCCCGAGCCCCTGGCGGATCTCGGACAGGTTCCGGCTCTTGTAGACGGCAAGTCCCCAAGCCCGGGCGAACTGGATGAGGAACAGGTAATCCTGCTTCAGGTAGTGGCGAAAGGCTTCCTGTGGCAGCGTGCCGTCGGCGAGAGCGCGTACGAACGCATGTTCGCAATAGGACTTCCATTCGCCAGTGTTGCAGGCCTTAAGGGTTTCGAAATTTGCCAAGGGGGATCTCCATTTCTCTCGCGACCAACGCAGCAAAAAGCGGCCATTGGCCGACGACGGCAACGGAGGTATAAGCAAGGCATTCATCCTTGGGAACCGATCATGGAATACCTGCCCTCGCTGGCGACGTTCATCGCCTTCACCGCCGCAAGCCTGCTTCTGGCGGCAACGCCGGGACCCGACATGACGCTTTCGATCAGCCGGGCCCTGTCGCAGGGCCGCGGGCCGGCGCTCTGGGTGGTGTTCGGCACAAGCATGGGCATCGTCGTGCACACGCTTCTCGTCGCCTTCGGCATCTCGGCGCTGATTACCGCATCGCCCACCGCGTTCACGATCCTGAAGACCGGCGGCGCGGGCTATCTGCTGTGGCTCGCGATCCAGGCGATCCGCTACGGGTCCAGCTTTTCGGACGCGCCCGGCGAGGCCCTCGCAACGCCGAGGGCATCCGCGCTTGCCAATATCTCCACCGGCTTCTGGGTCAACCTGCTTAACCCGAAGGTCATCATCTTCTTCATGACCTTCCTTCCGCAGTTCGTCTCGGCCGGCGACCCCGATGTCACCGGCAAGCTGATCGTGCTTGGGCTGCTGTTCATCGCGATCGGCATGCCGGTCAACACGATCGTCGTGCTGGCAGCCGACAAGCTCTCCGCATGGCTGCGCAACAACAAGGGCGTGCTGCGCGGGCTCGACTACACCTTTGCAGGCGTCTTTTCGATCTTCGCTGTCAAGATCTTCCTGACGCAGTCGCGGTGAGTGAAGAGCGGCATCAGGGAAAGCGCCGGCGCTTCCCCTGACCTTTCCATCTCAGCCGATGAGCAATGCGTCGTCGTCCAGTGTCTGGCCACGCATCTTGCGGAACATCGCGATCAGGTCCTCCACCTGCAGGTTCTTGCGGTTGTCGCCAGCGACGTCGAGGACGATCTCGCCGCCGTGCAGCATGACGGTGCGATGGCCGTAATCGAGCGCCTGGCGCATCGAGTGGGTGACCATCAGCGTCGTCAGCTTTCGTTCCGACACGATCTTCTGCGTCAGGTTCATGATGAATTCGGCCATGCCCGGATCGAGCGCTGCGGTATGCTCGTCGAGCAGGAGCACGTCGGAACCGGCAAGCGTCGCCATCACCAGCGACACCGCCTGGCGCTGGCCGCCCGAGAGCAGGTCCATGCGGTCGCGCATGCGGTTTTCCAGCCCGAGGTTCAGCTCGGCGATCCGCGCGCGGAAATGTTCCCGCCGCTGCGTTCCGAGTGCCGGCGCAAGGCCGCGCCGTTCGCCGCGGCGCGCGGCAAGCGCCAGGTTTTCTTCGATCGACAGCGCCCCGCAGCTGCCCGTCAGCGGATCCTGGAACACGCGGGCGACCCGTCCGGCGCGCGCGGCCGTCCCCTGCCGGGTCACGTCCACGGTTCCGATTTTCACCTGCCCCTCGGTCGCGATGACGTCGCCGGCGAGCACGCCGAGCAGCGTCGACTTGCCGGCGCCGTTCGAGCCGATGACGGTGACGAAGGAGCCCTCGTCGATCGTCAGGTCCACCCCGTTGAGGGCCTGCTTCTCCAGCGGCGTGCCGCGGCCGAAGACGACCTTGATATTGGAAAGCGAGATCATGACGCGGCTCCTCCGCGGCGAAGGCGCGGCAGGACAAGCGCCACAGTGACGAGGACCGCCGTCACCAGATTGAGGTCGGACGCCTGCAGGCCGAGCACGTCGGAGGAAAGCGCAAGCTGGATGGCGATGCGGTAGAGGATCGAGCCGAGAACGCAGCCGATCAGCGCCATCAGGATGCCGCGTGCGCCAAACAGCGTCTCGCCGATGATGACGGCGGCAAGGCCGACCACGATCGTGCCGACGCCGGACGTCACGTCGGCAAATCCGTTGGTCTGGGCGAAGAGCGCGCCGCCGAGCGCAACCAGCGCGTTCGACAGCGCGATGCCGTGGTAGATCTGCCGGTCGGTGCTGACGCCCTGCGCCCGGGCCATGCGCGGATTGGCGCCGGTCGCCCGCATAGACAGCCCCGCGTCGCTTTCGAGGAAGCGCCAGACGAGGAAGACGGCGACGATCACCAGCACGCCGACGAAGAGGGGGCGCACATAGAAATCGCGCAGACCGTGGCCGAAGAACGGGCTCAGCATCGTGTCCGCATTGATCAGCGCGACGTTTGGCTTGCCCATCACGCGCAGGTTTACGGAGAACAGCGCAATCATCGTCAGGATCGAGGCGAGCAGGTTCAGGATCCGGAAGCGCACGTTCAGCATCGCCGTGACCAGGCCGGCACCGGCACCGGCGACCATTGCCACACCCGCCGACAGCCACGGATTCACGCCTGCGATGATCAGCACGGCCGTCACCGCAGCACCCAGCGGGAACGATCCGTCCACGGTCAGGTCGGGGAAATCCAGCACACGGAAGGCGAGGTAGACGCCGATCGCGACGAAGGCATAGACCAGCCCCAGTTCTACGGCACCCCAGAAGGCAATCATGCTCACGGCAACGGTTCTCTCTTCTTGTCCCTCCCGCGAGGGCGCGGGGCGGGCACTCAATGTATCAACCGCCGCCGGTCTGCCCGGCGGCGGTTGATACCGTCCAAAGCGCCTGGTTCAGCGATAGAGCAATTCCGGCGAAATCAGGTTCACCGGAATTGCTCATGTATCTAGCGCATTATCCGACGCAGAAGCGATGCCAGCTTCTGCTGGAAATGCTCCGACTCATTCGATGACGTGCGTTGCACGTCCGACGACAGCCTCCGGCAGCGTAACGCCCATCTTGGCGGCTGCGCCCTTGTTGACGACCAGATCGGTGCCAGCTGCGACCTTGACCGGGATATCGCCAGGATTTTCGCCCTTTAGGATGCGGACGACGATCTCGCCGGTCTGCTTGCCGACGTCCTTGTAGTTGAAGCCGAGTGCGGCGATCGCACCGCGGGACACGGAATCGGTGTCGGCCGTGAACAGGGGCAGCTTGCCCTCTTCGGCAACGGCGACGGCACCTTCCAGCGCCGAAATGATGGTGTTGTCCGTGGGGATGTAGATAGCGTCGGCGCGGCCGACCAGCGCGCGCGCTGCACCCTGGACTTCGGCGGACTTCGTGGCTGCGGATTCGACGACCGTCAGGCCGGCCTTTTCCGCTTCGGCCTTCAGCACTGCGAGCAGCGAAACGGAGTTGGCTTCACCGGAATTGTAGAGGTAGCCGATCGTCTTGGCATTCGGCAGGATTTCCTTGATCAGCGCCAGGTGCTCGGCAACCGGCGACATGTCGGAAAGGCCGGTGACATTGCCGCCCGGCTTGTCCATGTCCTTCACCAGCTGCGCGCCGAGCGGATCGGAAACCGCCGTGAAGACGACGGGAATGTCCCGGGCCGAGGAAACCACCGCCTGGGCGGACGGCGTGGAGATCGGAACGATGACGTTCGGACCTTCGCCGGCGAACTGGCGGGCGATCTGCGCAGCGGTGGCCGGATTGCCCTGGGCGGACTGATAGATGAAGGTCAGGTTCTCGCCTTCCTTGTAGCCTGCGGCGGCGAGGGCTTCCTTGACGCCGTCGCGAGCAGCGTCGAGTGCTGGATGCTCGACGATCGCCGTGACGGCGACCGTCACGTCTTCTGCACGGGCAGGAAGTGAAATTGCAACCGTTGCCGCCAAAGCAAGCAGAAGTGCGCGCATGAAATGATCTCCTCGAATAATTTTCGAGCAGTTTTTAGGGAATGCGGCCCTCGGAATCAATTCGCACTCGCTACTGCATCAATCAAATTTGTTGACCTGAGTATGTCTTCACCGGCCCGGCAGACTAAACATGTGGACAACGGCGCGGGCGTCAGTCGTCCTCGCCGTGGCCGGCAATCATCATGGCCTCGTAGGCCATGCGGTCGACCTTGCGCATCCGCTCGGATTCGGATTTCAGCTGGCCACAGGCGGCAAGGATGTCGCGGCCGCGCGGCGTGCGGATCGGCGAGGCATAGCCTGCCTGGTTGATGAAATCGGCAAACTTCTCGATCTGTTCCCAGTCCGAGCACTGATAGTTCGTGCCGGGCCAGGGGTTGAAGGGAATCAGGTTGATCTTGGCAGGGATGCCCTTCAGGAGCTGCACGAGCAGCTTGGCGTCTTCGAGCGAATCGTTGACGTCCTTGAGCATCACGTATTCGAAGGTAATGCGCCGCGCGTTCGAAAGGCTCGGATAGGCGCGGCAGGCTTCCAGAAGCTCCTTCAGCGGATACTTCTTGTTGATCGGCACCAGCATGTCGCGCAACTCGTCGCGCACCGCGTGGAGCGAAATCGCCAGCATCACGCCGATCTCCTCGCCGGTGCGATAGATCTCGGGCACGATGCCGGAGGTGGACAGGGTAACACGCCGCTTCGATAGAGACAGGCCGTCCCCGTCCGTTGCAATCAGCAGCGCCTGCTTGACGTTTTCGAAGTTGTAGAGTGGCTCGCCCATGCCCATCATCACGATGTTGGACACCTTGCGGCCCTCGTTCGGCACGATCGCGCCGGCCGGCGTCTCGCGGTCCGGGAAATCGCCGAGGCGGTCGCGAGCGAGAAGAAGCTGGGACAGGATTTCTTCCGCCGTCAGGTTGCGCACCAGCTTCTGTGTGCCGGTGTGGCAGAAGGAACAGGTCAGCGTGCAGCCGACCTGGCTGGAGATGCACAGCGTGCCGCGCCCTTCTTCTGGAATATAGACCGTCTCGACTTCGACCGGCCGGCCGGCGCCGCGGGCAGGATAGCGCAGCAGCCATTTGCGTGTACCGTCGTTGGAAACCTGCTCCTCGACGATCTCCGGCCGCGCGATGGTGAAGTGCTCCTTCAGCATCTCGCGCATGTCCTTGGAGACATTGAGCATATGGTCGAAATCTGAAACGCCGCGCACGTACAGCCAGTGCCAGAGCTGGCTCACCCGCATCTTGACCTGCCGCTCCGAGACGCCCTTTTCGACCAGCGCCTTGCCCATGTCCTCCCGGGAAAGGCCGATCAGCGACGGCTTCTCCGAAAGCATCGCCTTGCGCGGCGGTTTCGCGGTGAAGGGCTCCGAGCCGTTCAGAAAATCCAAGGTCGCCATGGCTGCAATCCCGTTACGGCACGCGTCCCACGTCGCCCTTGGGCCCGCAGTCGCGCCGACTCTCTATCGTGAAGTCTTCGGAGCCTTTGGCGCAGCATCTGGCGCGCGGCTCCTCGTGTTGCCCGCGCCTTTAGCATCGTTCCGCGGCAAAGTCACGCGCGGCGCGCCGGATCGGTCGCCTGGCAGCGGCGATGACGAGGAAGAGGTGGCGGAAAAAGAAAAGGGCCGGTCGAAACCAGCCCTTTCCAAACGGTCTTCAACGCGAAGGCGCTTATGCGCTTTCCTTCGGCGTCAGGACCTGGCGACCGCGGTACATACCGGTCTTCAGGTCGATGTGATGCGGACGGCGCAGCTCGCCCGAGTTCTTGTCTTCGATGTAGCTCGGAGCCTTCAGGGCGTCGGCGGAGCGGCGCATGCCACGCTTGGACGGGCTCGTTTTTCTTTTCGGTACAGCCATTTCACTACTCCACTGAACGTGCAAACACGTCAAAGGCCATCTAAAATGGCCGAAAAGACGTGCATCCATCTCGGAAATTTGGCGGGCTTATACATGGCAAATTCCCGCTTGACCAGTCCCTGTGGGGATTTTTTCATTGCCGGTGACGCTGGGGCCTTGCGGCATGAGGCGCCGGGGGCCCGGGTCTCAGGCCTCGTCTTCCGGTACGATCCAGGTTTCGGCAAGTGCCGCCGCCTGCCACTTCTTCCAGGCCGGGTGCGCCATGACGCGGTCCATGTAGGCGAGCGTGCCCGGATCGCTGGTCAGGAGATAGGCGTGCAGGCGGTTGACCACCGGGGCGTACATCGCGTCCGCGGCGGAAAAGGCGCCGAACAGGTAGGGGCCGCCGGATCGCTCCAGCGCCTCGCGCCAGATCGCCTCGATGCGTGCGACGTCTTCCATCACCCCGTCGGGGAGCTCGATCGCGCGCTGCGGCCGGCGAATGTTCATCGGGCAGGCGTTGCGAAGTGAACGGAAGCCTGCGAGCATCTCCATCGAAATGGAGCGGGCATGCGCGCGGGCTGTGCGCTCGGTCGGCCAGATGCCGGCGTCCGGAAAGAGTTCGGCCACGTATTCGATGACGGCCAGCGATTCCCACACCCGCAGCTTGCCGTGGTGCAGAACGGGCACGCGCCCTGTGGGCGAGAGTTCCTTGAAGGCTGGATTGCCGGCTGCGAAATCGAAGGGCACGACCCTGTCCGCGAAGGGAATGCCTGCCGCCTCCATGGCGATCCAGGGGCGGAAGGACCAGGACGAGTAGTTCTTGTTGCCGATGTAGAGGACGAGATCGGAGGTGGGGTCTGACATGACGTTCGGTTCCCTGGGCTTTATTCGCCTGTAACCGTAGAGACGCCGTCCGGCTGGCGCCAATGAAAAGACATGAACTCACTCATAAAGGCACTTGATATATTCGCCCGACCGGCTGGCGCGCCGTTCGATAACCACGGCGAGCCGCTGCAGGCCGCGCCCCGGCTTGCCGGCGTTTCGGTCGATCGGGTTGGGCAGGGACACGGCGAGGAGGGCGGCCTGACGCCTTGAAAGCTTGCTGGCGGGCACATCGAAGTGATGCTGCGCGGCGGCCTCGATGCCATAGATGCCGGGGCCCCATTCGGCGACGTTGAGGTAGATCTCCATCAGCCTGCGCTTGCTCCAGACGGTGTCCGCCACCATCGCAAGCGGCAGCTCCAACGCCTTTCTCACGAACGAACGGCCATTCCAGAGGTAGAGGTTCTTGACCGTCTGCATCGGAATGGTGCTGGCGCCGCGTGTGGCGGACCCTTCCAGCGCATCGTTGACCACGCCGCGCATCTCGCCCCAGTCGACGCCGCCGTGGCGACAGAACTGGCCGTCCTCCGACATCATGACGGACTGAACGAGCACGGGGGCGATGTCCTCGAACTCGACCCAGCGACGATCGTAACCCTGCAAGGTCACGAGATCGCGCAGCATGAGCGTGGAGACGGGATGAACGAAGCCGAGCGCGTAGATGGGTATCAGCAGGTAGGGAAGGGCCAGCAGGGCGAGGGCGACGAGCAACGCCTTGCGCCAGCCGCGCCGCAGCCGCCGGCTCATGGTCTCTCTTCCATCGGCTTCCAGCCCGCCAGTTCCCAGCGTGGCTGTGCCGAGCGCGCCAGCGCCGAGCCGGCTGGCATCGTGATGCCTGGCATCGAGCTCCGCCTCTGCGCGTCTTTCGGGTGAAATCTCCAAGGGCGGTGTCCGTCCTTTTGCCGTCGTGGGTTTTCATAGCGTCATGCTGCCCGGTTTGCCAGTGGTTGCGGTCAAACTTTGCGGGCTTTGCGGCAGCTATCCAACCTTCGCCGTTGCCTATCATCGCGCCGCGTGCCAAACAGCGGCCATGACCAGCCCTTCAGTCCTTTTCCGCCAGCGCCTGCAATCGAACGCCGTGGCCGTGGAGGCAACGCTTGCGGCAATTTTGTCCGCCGATACCCAGGCCGGCGAGATCGCGCGGCCCGAGCGGCTGCTTTCGGCGATCCGCCATGGCGTTCTGAACGGCGGAAAGCGGTTGCGCCCGTTCCTGGTGATGGAGACGGCGGCGTTGTTCGGCGAGGATTTTGCCGGACCGGCGCTGCGGGTCGGGGCAGCACTCGAGTGCATTCATTGCTATTCGCTGGTGCACGACGATCTGCCGGCGATGGACGACGACGAACTCAGGCGCGGCCAGCCGACGGTGCATGTCGCCTATGACGAGGCGACGGCCATCCTTGCCGGCGACAGCCTGCTGACGCTGGCGTTCGACATTGTTGCCGCGCCGGAAACGACGCTTGCCGACCGGGTCAAGACGGCGCTCGTGCTGTCGCTCGCGCGCGCTGCCGGCATCGGTGGCATGGCCGGCGGGCAGGCGCTGGATCTCGCGGCCGAACAGAAGGCGCCGGATGCCGCAGGCATCGTGACGCTGCAGGCGATGAAGACTGGTGCGCTGATCCGGTTTGCCTGCGAGGCCGGCGCCATTGTCGCGGACGCGGACGCGGAAGCGCGTAGCCTGTTGCGGCGCTACGGCGAGACCATCGGCCTGGCCTTCCAACTCGCCGATGACCTGCTCGACCTGACGGCGGATGCTGCGACCATGGGCAAGGCGACCGGCAAGGATGCCGCCCGTGGGAAGGGCACGCTGGTTGCCCTCAATGGACAGAACTGGGCCGAGGAGAGACTGAACGCGCTGGTCGGCGAGGCGGAGGCCCTGCTTGTGCCGTTCGGCGAGCGCGGCGCCATCCTGGTCGAGACCGCCCGTTTCGTCGCCAATCGCAGGAGCTGACAGCATGAGCAAATTCTGGTCGCCGATCGTCTCGACGCTGAAACCCTACGTGGCCGGCGAGCAGCCGCGCATCGCCGATCTCGTCAAGCTGAACACGAACGAGAACCCCTACGGCCCCTCGCCCAAGGCGATCGCCGCGATGCAGGGCGCCGTGGCGGACAGCCTGCGCCTTTATCCCGACCCGAACGCGCTCGTCCTGCGGCAGGCCATCGCAGGAACCTATCGGGTGGAGCCGGACGAGGTCTTCGTCGGCAACGGGTCCGACGAGGTGCTGGCGCATGCCTTTGCTGCCCTTCTCAAGCACGACAGGCCGCTGCTCTATCCCGACATCACCTACAGCTTCTATCCGACCTATTGCGGCCTGTTCGGCATCGAAGCCGTCGAGGTGCCGCTCAGGGACGATTTCACGATCGACCTCTCCGACTATGACCGGCCCTGCGGCGCTGTCATCCTGCCCAACCCGAATGCGCCGACCGGGATCGGCCTGCCGTTCGCCGCGATCGAGGCGCTCCTGGCCGCACATCCCGACCAGCCCGTCGTGATCGACGAGGCCTATATCGATTTCGGTGGCGAGAGCGCGATCCCGCTGACGCGCAAGTACGACAACCTGCTGGTCGTCCATACGCTGTCGAAGTCCCGCTCGCTCGCCGGCCTGCGGGTCGGTTACGCGATCGGCCAGCGACCGCTGATCGATGCGCTGGAGCGGGTCAAGGACAGCTTCAACTCCTATCCGCTGGATCGCGTCGCGCAGGCAGGTGCTGCGGCGGCGATCGAGGATATCGCCTGGTTCGACGAGACGCGGGGCAAGGTGATCGAGCAGCGCGAGCGCGTCACCGGCGCGCTGCGCCAGCGCGGCTTCGAGGTCCTACCGTCGCAGGCGAACTTCGTCTTTGCCAGGCACCCTGACCATAGCGGTGCGGACATTGCGAAGGGATTGCGGGAGCGCGCGGTTCTGGTGCGGCACTTCGCCAAGCCGCGGATTTCGGATTTCCTGCGTATCACGATCGGCACGCCTGAGGAATGCGACAGGCTGGTGGCGGCTCTCGACGAGATCGTCTAAGGGCGGGCGGCAGCCTGATGTGACCGTGCATTCGCCGCCTCGACGCCGATGTTGCGCTGAGCGTCGGCGGCGAATTAGGGTCGAGCGAAGCTTGCGGAGGTTCAGACAGTGCAAGAGATCCTGCCTTATTTGCCGCAGCTTGCTGTTGGCTGGACGGCCTATCTGATCGCCACGGCTTCGCCCGGACCGGCGATCCTTGCGATCATCGCGACATCGGTCGGCCAGGGTCGCAAGGCGGGTTTGGCCCTGGCATTCGGCGTTCTTACCGGATCCTACTTCTGGGCGATGCTGACTGCATCGGGGCTGTCCGCGCTGGTGGGGGCCTACGGGCATGCGATCATCGCGCTGAAGCTCGCGGGCGGGCTGTATCTGCTCTGGCTTGCCTGGAATACGATGCGATCGGCGATGCGCGACGGTGCGGCATATAATGCTCGGCAGGTGCTGGCGGCACTTTCATTGCGTAAGCAATATCTGAAGGGGCTCGGCATCCACTTGACCAACCCGAAGGCAATTTTCAGCTGGATCATGCTCACTTCGCTCGGCATGCCCGCCGGCGCGCCGTCATGGACCATGGCCGTCTTCATCGGCGGCTGCATGATGATCGGGCTTGTGACCTTCATCGGGTTCGCGCTGGTGTTCTCGCTGGCGCCGGTGCACCGTGCCTACCTGCGCTCGCGCCGGGTGATCGAGGGCGCGATGGCGGCGTTCTTCGCCTTTGCCGGCCTCAAGCTGCTGACGACACGGATCTGACTATTCCGCCGCCGCCTGACCCTGGCCGAAGCGCTGCTCGATATAGTCGGTAACGAGGGCTTCGAAATCGCCGGCGATATTGGTGCCGCGCAGCGTCATCGCCTTCTTGCCGTCGATATAGACGGGTGCAGCCGGCAGTTCGCCGGTACCGGGCAGCGAGATGCCGATATCGGCGTGCTTGCTCTCGCCCGGGCCGTTGACGATGCAGCCCATCACGGCGACCTTGAGCGCTTCCACGCCCGGATATTTCTCGCGCCAGACCGGCATGTTCTTGCGGATGTCGTCCTGGATCTTCTGTGCGAGTTCCTGGAACACCGTCGAAGTCGTGCGGCCGCAGCCGGGACATGCGGCGACGACCGGCACGAACTGGCGAAAACCCATCACCTGCAGCAGTTCCTGGGCCACCTGCACCTCGCGGGTGCGGTCGCCGCCCGGCTCGGGGGTCAGCGAGATGCGGATCGTGTCGCCGATCCCCTGCTGCATCAGGATGCCGAGCGAGGCCGACGAGGCGACGATGCCCTTGGTGCCCATGCCGGCCTCGGTCAGGCCCAGATGCAGCGCATGGTCGGAACGGGCCGAAAGCATGGCGTAGACGGCGATCAGGTCCTGGACATTGCTGACCTTGGCCGACAGGATGATGCGGTGGCGCGGCAGGCCGATCTCCTCGGCAAGCTCGGCGGAGAGCAGCGCAGAAGCGCAGATCGCCTCGCGCATGACCTGCTGGGCGGTGAGCGGAAAGCCCTTGGCCTGATTGTCGTCCATCATCCGGGTCAGCAGTTCCTGGTCCAGCGAACCCCAGTTGACGCCGATGCGCACCGGCTTGTCGTAGCGGATCGCGGTCTCCACGATCGCGCCGAACTGCTTGTCCTTCTTGTCCTTGAAGCCGACGTTGCCGGGATTGATGCGGTACTTCGCCAGCGCCTCGGCGCAGGCGGGGTGGTCGGCGAGAAGCTTGTGGCCGATATAGTGAAAGTCGCCGACTAGCGGTACGTCCATGCCGAGCCGCAACAGGCGCTCGCGGATCTTCGGCACCGCGGCGGCACTCTCGTCGCGATCGACGGTTATGCGGACGATTTCCGAACCCGCGCGGAAGAGGGCTGCGACCTGTGCCACCGTGGCGTCTACGTCGGCGGTATCGGTGTTGGTCATCGATTGAACGACGACAGGCGCCCCGCCACCGACCATGACGCCGCCGACGTCGACGCCGACGGACTGGCGGCGCGGTTTTGGCTCGAAATCGAAGGAGAAGGACATGGCTGCCTCGTCGTGGCCTTGCTGCTCGCCCGTCAGCGGACGAGGGCAACGGAATCCGGGATTGTCACCATTCAGGTGGAACAGGAAATGTGGCTTGTCAACTGCCGCGCCGGCGTTGACGGTGAGTTGATGGGCGGGCGATCGGCCTACCGTCCGACGGCTGCCGCCACGAGCCGGACAAGATCCGTGATGGCGCGCTCTGCGTCACCGAGCGAGACCATGCGCATCTTGATCCCCTCCATGGTGTCGATGATCAAGCGTGCGAGCCTTGCCGGATCGAGGCCGCTCGCCGTGAAATCCAGCCGCCCTGCTTGCACCTCCGTGGCAAGAGCCTCGGCGAACGCCGCTTCCGCCCCGCCCATCCAGTCAACAAAGAGATCGGAGGCGATCTCCTTGTTGACGCCCAGCAGTTCGTCCCCGTGCGGAGAATCGCTGATCAGCCGGTGAGGGGAAAGAAAGGCGCCGTCGAGGGCGGCTGTGAGCTTGTCCCTGAACGCGCCGTCGCCGGCGAAGGCGGCGCTGATTGCCTGCAGCGTCGTTTCCTTCATCAGGACCACATAGGCGCGGAATATGTCGGCCTTGCTGTCGAAGTGCTGGTACAGGGCGGGACGGGAAAGCCCTGCGGCCGTGGCGATGTCACTCATGCTGGTGCGGCGGAAGCCGTAGGTGACGAAGACCTTGAAGGCGGCCTGCAGGATGGCGTCGCGTCGCGGATCTTCGTTTTTTGCTTCCATGTTTTGACGTTCTGACATTTTTTGTTATTTTGTCAAAGGCAATCGAATCCTAACAAAAACCTATCATATCGAAAGACACGCGGAAAAGCCGGTATACTGTCCGCAAAGCTCTGCGAGGAAGCGACGATGAAGCTGAACGTCAATGGCAGGGACCACGAGATCGAGGTCGAGCCCGAAATGCCGCTGCTCTGGGTCTTGCGCGACGAGCTTTCCATCCTCGGCCCCAAATTCGGTTGCGGCATCGCCCAATGCGGGGCGTGCACGGTCTTTCTGGACGGTGAGCCGGTGCGTTCCTGCTCGGTAACGGTCGGCGAGATTTCCGGGGCGGTGACGACCATCGAGGGGTTGATGCCAGACGGCCGGATGCATCCGGTCCAGCAGGCATGGCTCGACGAGCAGGTCGCCCAGTGCGGGTACTGTCAGGCGGGCCAGATCATGACCGCCGTGGCGCTGCTCGAGGCGATTCCCAACCCGAGCGACGAGGATATCGACAACGCCATGTCCGGCAATCTCTGTCGATGCGGCACCTATCCGCTTATTCGCGCAGCCATCAAGCGCGCGGCCAGCGCGAATGCGGGAGCGTGACAATGGGGACGCTCGGAAAGATCGCGCGGCGCACCTTCCTGATCGGAACCGGCCTCGTCGCCGGTGGACTGGCCGTCGGCTACTACTATTATCGCAGGCCCTATCCGAACCCGCTCGAGGGCGAACTCGAAGACGGCGAGGTGACCTTCAATCCCTACGTCAGGATCGCGCCGGACAATACCATCACGCTTGTCGCCCCCCGCGCGGAAATGGGGCAGGGCGTTTCCACGACCCTTGCTGCCCTCGTTGCCGAGGAACTGGACGTCCGCCTGGATCAGGTGATTGTCGAGCATGGGCCGGCGGGCCATGCCTATGCGAACACGACGATGCTGGAGGAGGGGGTACCCTTCCCGCATTTCGATGAATCGACCATCGCCGAACTGATGCGGTCGGGGATGGCGGTTGCCGGCAAGTTCCTGGGCCTGCAGGGAACGGGCGGCTCCACCTCGGTCGTCGACGGCTTTTACAAGATGCGGCAGGCGGGTGCGGCAGCGCGCGAAGTCTTGAAGCTTGCGGCGGCGAAGCGGCTCGGCGTGGAGCCCGGCACGCTCTGGACGTCCGACGGCGTGATCACTGATCCTGCGTCCGGCAAGATCTTCACCTATGGCGAGGTGGCCGCCGAGGCGGCGGCCCTTGCACCACCATCTGAAATCCGCTTGCGCGAGAAGGCAGACTGGAAAATCCTCGGCAAGCCGCAGAAGCGGATCGACATGCGCGCCAAGGTCACCGGCGCGCCGATCTTTGGCACCGACGTACGCCTGCCGGAGATGCTGTTTGCGACATTGCGCATGAACCCGTACCGCGGTGGACCCATTGTGGGGCTCGAGGCAAGCGCGGCCGAAAAGATGCGCGGCGTGGTCAAGGTGATCAGGCTGGAAACGGGCATCGCCAACGGCTTCGCGGTGATCGCCGACAATACCTGGCGGGCGTTTCAGGCGGCGGACGCGGTTCAGGCCGAATGGGGAAAGGGCGCCTACCCTCCGGATGATGCCGGCATTTTCGATGCGCTCGACCAGGCGCTCAGGGGCGGCGACGCCAGCTACGGGCGCGACGACGGTAATGTCGAGACGGCGTTCGCCGACGCGCCGCGCGATCGGATTGTCGAGGCGGAGTACCGCGTGCCCTATCTTGCGCACGCGACGATGGAGCCGATGAATGCTACCGCACGGCTGAAGGACGGCCGGCTCGACATCTGGGCACCGAACCAGATGCCGACGCTGGTCCGCCAACTCGCCGCGAAAGCCGTCGGGATCGAGACGGAGAACTGTTTCGTCCACACCACATATCTCGGCGGCGGCTTCGGCCGGCGTGGCGACGTCGACTATGCCATCTATGCGGCGCTGGTCGCGAAGGAGACGGACGGCAGGCCGGTTCAAGTGACCTGGACGCGCGAAGAGGACACGCAGCAGGACATGTACCGCCCGGCGGCCGTCGGTCGCTTCCGCGCCAGGCTAGGAGACGACGGCCTGCCGGTTGCCGTCGACATGCGCATCGCCGCGCCGTCGATCATCGCCAGCATTCTGCCGCGCTACTTTCCAAGCCTCTCACCCATCGGGCCGGACAAGTCGATCACCGACGGTTCGGCGAACCAACCCTATACGATCGCCAACTATCGGGTCGGCGGCGTCGAGGCGCCCGTGGCGATCCCGGTCGGCTTCTGGCGTTCGGTGGGCAACTCGTTCAACGGTTTCTTCCACGAAGGCTTTCTCGACGAGATCGCGGTCGCCGGAAAGCTGGATCCACTCGACATGCGCCGCAGGCTGATGGCGACATATCCGACCGCCCTCAACGTCGTGGACAAGGTTGCGGCCATGTCCCGCTGGGGCGAGACGCTGCCTGCGGGCAAGGCCAAGGGCTTCGCTTTCACGCTTTCCTTCGGCACCTGGGTCGCCCAGGTGGTGCAGGTCGCCGACGTCGGCGGCGGCAGGGTCAGGATCGAAAAGGTCTGGTGTGCGGCCGATCCCGGCCAGGTCATGGATCCCGCGATCTTCGAGGCGCAGATGATGTCCGGGATCGTCTATGGCCTGTCGTCGGCGATCGGCGAGGAGATCACCTTTGCCGGAGGCGCCGTCCAGCAGTCGAATTTCCATGACTACGGGCCGATGCGGATGTTCCAGTGTCCGCAGATCGAAGTCGGCCTGCTCGAGACGGCGCATCGCATGGGCGGGGCAGGCGAGCCCGGCACGCCGCCGGCGATCGCGGCGCTTGCGAATGCCGTCCATGCCCTGACCGGCAAGCGCATCCGCTCGATGCCGCTGTCCAAGGAAGTGGAGTTCGCATGATACGCAGGTACATTTCCGTTTTCAGCCTTGCAGCGGCGGCCCTGCTCCTTCCCGCCGCGACCGCCGGCGCACAGGATTCGGGGCTTCAGGTCTGGCAGAAGATTTATGGCGTCTTTTCGCACCCCCGCTGCGCCAACTGTCACGTCGAGGACGAGCGTCCGCGCTGGTCCGGCGCTCACTATGGCGTAACCCGCGTTCACGGCATGAACGTTCAGCGCGGTCCTGACGGCCTTGGCAATGCCGGCATGCGCTGCACCACCTGTCATCAGCAGGACAACGCTGCCCAACTGCATGGCCCGCCGGGCGCGCATGGTTGGCATCTGGCGCCGGCAGAGATGGTCTGGTGGCAGAAGTCGTCGCGGGAGATCTGCGAGCAGGTGAAGGATCCCGCGCGCAACGGTAACCGCACCCTGGAAGAAATTGCGACCCACGTACGCGACGACGGGCTCGTCGCCTGGGGCTGGGCGCCCGGCAAGGGACGCGAGCCTGCGCCGGGATCGGCGCAGGAGACCTACGTGTTGCTGCAGCAGTGGGCTGCGGCCGGAGCGCCCTGCCCGGCGGAGTGATTGCCAACCATGCAGCGCCAGCTGGGGGGGGGGGTGCCGGCAGCCGGCGACCGGCCGGGTCAGTCCTTTTGCCGGACGTCGGCGTGGACAGCATGACGGGAGAGCAGGAGCACAACCAGCAGCAGGACGGGCAAGGTCGAGAAGACCCAGGCGAAGCTCGTATGCTCGGCGATGAAGCCGATGGTGGAGGGGGCAAAGAGCGAACCGGAGTAGCCCATCACGGTTGCCACCGACAGCGCCACGCCCTGTGCGAAGCCCGGCAGGTTGCCGGCCGCGGAGAAGGCAATCGGGACCATGTTGGAGATGCCGATGCCGCAGACGGCAAAACCGGCCATCGCCACGTAGGCGTTCGGCGCAAAGCCCGCGATCACCATGCCGACGATCGCAAGCAGCGTGGAAACGCGCAGGGTCGTCACCGCGCCGAGCCGGTCGCGAACGTGGTCGCCGGCAAAGCGCATGATCGCCATGGTGGCGGAGAATGCGCCGAAGGCGAAGCCGGAAAGCGCCAGCGACGCGCCCAGTTCGTCGCGCATGTAGAGCGCGCCCCAGTCGAGAATCGAGCCTTCCGGGACCATGCTGAAAAGCGCCATCAGGCCGATCAGCCACGGCAACGGCGTCAGTGGCAGGCGCGCCTTCTGGCGCCCTTCGGCGGGATGCGGCTTGTCCGGCAGGATCGAGGTCCAGACGGCGGCGAGCGCGGCAAGTGCGATCCCTGTCAGCAGAAGCGCGTGACCGAGGGTGCCGATCGTCTCGATCAGAAAGCCGCCGGTCGTTGCTCCGAAAAACGCACCCAGGCTCCAGAAGGCGTGACACGAGGACATGATCGCCCGCCGCATCGACTTTTCCACCTCGACGGCGTTTGCATTCATCGCGATGTCCATCGCACCCGTCAGCCCGCCAAACAGGAAGAGGGCCCCCGCCCCGGTCCAGATGTTTGGTGCGACCGAAAGGAGAACGAGCGTTGGCAGGAACACGAGCGTCGCCGCCTTCAGCGAGCGCGACGCGCCCAGGTGCGCGATCAGAATGCCCGCGAGCGGCATGAGGATGATGGAGCCGATGCCGAAGCCGACGATCATCAGGCCAAGCTGGGTTTCGCTGAGCGAAAGGCGGCTGGCGAATTCGGGTATCTTCGTCGACCAGGCGCCCATATAGGCGCCGTTCAGCAGAAACAGTGCCGAGACCGCAATCCGCGTCGCGGGAAAATAGGCCGAACGGGATGCGGTCGAGGTTGCGGCGTTGTCTTGAATACTCATCTTTATTTCCAGTTTCCCGGGCGCCGTCTTGAAGCGCCGCATACGGTATCGTTCCGGCGCGAAAGCTATGAGGTGGCGTTGTTTCTCGTACGCTTGGCGGGGCGGGCCGCCGGGGGGGCAGCCTGCGTGATGCGCAAACCGGCCGCGGCAAATTCATCGAGCTCCCGCCCGTCGGCGTCCGCCTCGAAAACGGCATGATCGAGCCGGGAGAGCGCGACGACGGAGTAGGGGGCCGCCATGCCCAGCTTGTCGTTGGTAACGGCAGTCAAGACCGTCCGGCTGCGAAGCGCCACGAACCGCTTGAATTCGGCCTCTTCGAAACTGAAGGCCGTGACGCCCGCGTCCGGATGCAGGCCACAGGCCCCGAGAATGCAGAGGTCCGGACGCAGCGCCTCGGCGTCGAGCAGGGCCTTGGCACCGGCTGCCGCGCCTGTTGTCCTGTCGATCGATCCGCCGATCTGAATGACATCGATCCCTGTGTTGTCGATCAGCGCTGCCGCGATCGCCGGCGCATTCGTCGCTACGGTCAGTTGCCGGTCTGCCGGAAGCGCCCGGGCGATCGCCAGGTTGGTGCTGCCGGAATCGAGGAAGATGGCGGAGCCTGCGGCCACGAGCGGCACGACGGCGCGCGCCAGCGCATCCTTGCGCTCGGCGTCGCTGCCTGCGCGTTCGCTGAACGGGGTTTCCGCGGCCGGCGGCAGTGCGCCGCCATAGACCCGGCGGCAAAGACCGGCCGCGGCCATCTCGCGCAGGTCGCGGCGGATCGTGTCCTCGGAGACGCCCAGTTCAGCGGCAAGGTCTGCAGCGATAACGCGACCGTGCAGGGCAAGCCGCTTCTCAATGAGGGTCTGGCGCTCGCCGAGCAGCAAATCCAGAACTGACATAGCCTCTCCAATCGTGCATCAATGCGCGTAAATATGCACAATCGTGCATCCAGATCAAGAAGAGATTTGCCCGCTGCATGGGCCGTGTTCTGGGGAGCGAGATCCTCCGTGCCCATGCCGCAACGAAAAACCCCGCCGGGACCGGCGGGGTCGACTGTCTTACAGTGCTTTTTCGATCGAAGCCGAAGCCTGTTAGTCGTTGCGGTTTCCAAGGAAACGCAGCATGAACAGGAACAGGTTGATGAAGTCGAGGTAGAGCGTCAGTGCGCCCATGATCGCCTTCCGACCGGCAACCGCCACCTCGTCGGCCTCATAGTACATTTCCTTGATCTTCTGCGTATCCCAGGCCGTCAGGCCGGCGAAGACGAGAACGCCGATCGCGGAGATCGCGAAATCGAGTGCCGAAGACTGCAGGAAGATGTTGACCAGCGAGGCGATGATCAGGCCGAACAGACCCATGACCATGAACGAGCCCATGGCGGAGAGATCACGCTTCGTCGTGTAGCCGTACAGCGACAGGGCGCCGAAGGCCGCAGCCGATACGAAGAAGGTCTGCGCGATGCTGGCGCCCGTGTAGATCAGGAAGATCGACGACAGCGACAGGCCCATCAGGCCGGCATAGACCCAGAAGGTCATCTGTGCGGCGGCAACGCTCATCGTATGGATACGGAAGCTCAGGAAGAACACCAGCGCCAGCGGAGCGAGCATCACAACCCACTTCAGCGGGCTGACGTAGATCGCCTGACCGAACGCGGTGAGTTGGCCGCCCGAGAAGGCAGCCTGTGACGCGAAGAACGCGACGACGCCGGTGATCGCAAGCCCCAATGCCATCAGGTTGTAAACCCTCAGCATATAGGCGCGAAGCCCCTCGTCGACGACCGCACCGGCCTGTGCGCCGGCGTTCGTCATTCGCGTCTGATAATTGCGAAAATCAGCCATTTTTTCCTCTCAAAAGCCCCGTTAGTTGCTACGGTGTCGGGTATCCCGGCAGATCCACTCCGGATCGCGGTATCTTTCGGACTGTCTGGTCCAGGACCAGATTCAGCCCGCACACCCAGGCGCCGCTGCGGGGCTCCAGCATGCCTTTCGACAATATGAGGACGAATACGGCCGACTACAAGTGGCAAGAGGCCAAGCCCGATCAAATTCACGCGAGGTGACGGCCAGAAATTAGGCGATTTCAAAGGCTAAAGCTCGCGCAAAACGGGTGCCGCCTTCTGTCCAAGGACGCGCCAGGTGCCCGCTAGGCCGATGCCCACCGTCATCACAAGTGCGATCACCACCGTCATGACTGCAACGTCGGGCAGGAAGCTAGACGGCAGCGTCATGATCCGGCTGACGACGAACCAGGCGGCGATGCCGCCGGAGAAGAGCGCGAAGACGGCAGTGGCGAGGCCCAGCATCATGTATTCGTAACTGAAGGCGCGGATCAGCGTCGTTCGGGTGGCGCCGAGCGTCTTCAGCACCACCGCATCATGCGTCCGCGCCCGGTTTCCGGCCGCGAGCGCGCCGGCAAGGACCAGTACGGAGGCGATCAGCGCCACGGCGGCGGCGGCGCGTACCGCGGTGGCAAGCTGCCCCATCAGTTCGTTGACGATGTCGAGCGCATCCTTCACCCGCACGCTGGTGATCGTTGGATAGGCGTTGGTGATCGCCCGCAGCGTGTTCGCCTCCTGCTCTGCGCTGGCCTCCGGATCGATCATGGTCGCAAGCCAGGCATGTGGCGCGCCCGCGAAAGTGTTGGGCGAAAAGACCATGACGAAATTGATCGACAGCGATTCCCATTCGACATTGCGGAAGTTCGCAATGCGGGCGGTGATGTTGCGGCCCAGCACGTTGACGGTGACGGTGTCGCCGACCTTCAGGCCAAGCTCGCCCCCTTCCTCCGCGGAGAAGGAGACGAGCGGCTCGCCGGAATGGTCGGCCGGCCACCACTCGCCAGAAGCCAAGGTGGAGTTCTCCGGCAGGTTCTTGGCATAGGTGATGCCACGGTCGCCCTGGAGGACCCAGCGGCCGGAGGCCGGCACGTTGCGCCGCGAGACGTCTTCGCCGTTGAAGGCGGTGATCCTGCCGCGCAGCATCGGCACCTCGACGATCTTGCCGTCGGGCATGTTGTCCGACAGCACCTTGCGGAAGCCGTCGAGGTCGTTTCGCTGGATATCGATGAAGAAGAAATTCGGCGCGCGTTCGGGCAGGCTGCCGGTCAGCTCGCGACGCAGATTGCCGTCGATCAATGTCAGGGTGACGAGCAGCGCCAGACCGAGGCCAAGGGACAGCACCACGGACGGCGTCAGCGCGCCGGGCCGGTGGATGTTGCCGATCGCAAGCCTGAGCGCTGGCGAATTGACCCGCGGCGCGCGCCGTGCGAGCGCGGTCACCAGATAGGCGACGAGCCGCAATACGACGAAGGCGAACGCGATCGCGCCCAGAAACACGAAGGCGATATAGCGGTCGTAGGCCGTCCAGACCGCGAGGCCGGCCAACGCCGCCAGGAACAGACCGGCCCCGGCGATATAGGGCCATGCCGGTAACCGGGTGCGCTCGAAGCCCTGCTCGCGGAACAGCGCGGTTGCCGGCACTTCGCGCGCGTGGCCGAGCGGCATGACCGCAAAGGCAAGGGCCGTGATGAGGCCGAAAGCCGCCGCCAGCGCCAGAGCGCCGGGGTAAAGCGTGATCTGCGAGGGTACCGGGAGGACACCCTCCAGGAAGCGCGTTGCGACGATGGGAATGATTGCGCCGAGCACGAGGCCGACGGCGATGCCGATCACGGCGATCAGGACGATCTGAATGAGATAGATCGCCGAAATCAGTCGCGCGGGCGCGCCCAGGCACTTGAAAGTCGCGATCACGCCGCGTTTGGTCTCGAGGTAGGCGCGCACGGCATTGGCGACACCGACGCCGCCGACGATCAGCGCCGTGAGGCCGACCAGCGTCAGGAACTGGGAAAAGCGCGTGATGTTGTTGGTCAGCGAGGGGGTGGCATTGTTGCTGGCGCGGATGGACCAGCCGGCGGACGGAAAAGCCTTTTCCGCCGCCTTGCGGATGTCGGACAGTTTTTTCTCATCCGGCTGGTCGATGCGGATCTTGTACTGGTTTTCCACGAGGCTGCCCGTCTGCACCAGGCCGCTTGCAGCAAGCGCTTCGCCGGACACCATCAGGCGTGGCGCGAGGCCGAATCCGTCGGAGAGGGCATCGGGTTCGCTGTCGATCGTGGCCATGATCCTGACGCGCGCATTGCCGAGAAGCAGGTCGTCGCCCACGCGGATTCCGAGGCGCTCCAGCAGCAGGGGGGCCGCGAGGGCACCGAACCTCTCGCCGTCTCTGGCAAGCAGATCGGCGGTGGGGGCGGCGGGCGTGGTTTCGAGCGTTCCGTAGAGAGGATAGGCCCCGTCGACGGCCTTGAGCTCCACCAACGCCTGGTCGGACCCGTCCGGCAGGCGCGCCATCGAGCGCAGTCCGGCCGATACCGCAACCTCGCCGAGGCGGTCGAGATAGGCACGCTCCTCGGCCGTCGCCACACGGTTTCTCAGCTGGAAGCGGAGATCGCCGGCTAGGAGCGACTGCCCCTGCGTCTCGATCAAACTGCTGATCGCGCTGGACACAGAGTTGACGCCGGCGATCGCCGCAGTCCCCAGCGCAATGCAGGCGAGGAAGATGTAGAAGCCGCGAAGGCCACCGCGCATCTCGCGCAGAGCCAGCCGAAAGGCCAGAGGCAGCCAGACCGCGCGGGACGATGCCCCCCTCATGCCGTCACCCGCTTGCCTGTGGGAGCGTCCGACGTTTCAACGGCGTCGACGATCTGCCCGGACCGCATGCGGACCTGTCGACCGCAGCGTGCGGCGAGAGCCGGATCGTGGGTGACGAGCACAAGCGTCATGCCGCGTCGCGCCTGTTCGGCGAAGAGCAGGTCGGAGATCTGGCGGCCGGTGTCGCCGTCGAGGTTGCCGGTCGGCTCGTCGGCGATCAGCAGCCTCGGTTGTGGTGCAAGGGCGCGCGCGATCGCGACGCGCTGCTGCTCGCCGCCGGAGAGCTGGCCGGGATAGTGTGAAAGTCGCTGGCCCAGGCCCACGGCCTCGAGCTCCTTGCGCGCAATCTCGAAGGCATCGCGGACATTGGCGAGTTCAAGCGGGACCGCGACGTTTTCAAGTGCGGTCATATTGGGAATGAGATGGAATGACTGAAAGACGATGCCGATGTTGCGGCCGCGGAAATCGGCAACCTGGTCCTCGCTCATCCTGTGCAGGGCGCCTCCGCCGATCGTGATCTCACCGGCGTCGAGGCGTTCCAATCCGGCCAGAACCATCAGCAGCGTGGATTTCCCCGATCCCGACGGGCCGACGATGCCGACCGATTCGCCGACTGCGATCGAAAGGTCGATTTGTTTCAGCACGTGCACCGAAGCGGCGTCTTGCCCCAGCGTGAGGTCGGCCTTTTTGAGATCGATGATGGTTTCGCCCACGAAAATCTATCCTATATCTTGATGCAATGCGGGATCGGCCGGGAACTGCCCGGCCCGCGGACGCCGAATTCACGCACCTTACCCCAGGCGGTTCCGGACTGCGGAGCTGCGTCAGCAACTTAGGATCAGGGAAATGCCGTTTAAAGCCACTCACGGAATTTTCATCGCCGTCGCGCTTGCAATGTTTGCGCTGGTGCGCCCGGCTGCCGCCGAGCCGGCACAGATCGTCGGCTTCGGCGACAGCCTGATGGCGGGCTATGAGCTTCCGGCCGAGGCGGCGTTCCCGGTGCAACTGGAACGGGCGCTGAAGGAGAAGGGGCTGGACGTCGCCATTGCCAATGCCGGCGTATCGGGCGACACGACATCGGGTGGGCTCGCACGCATCGAGTGGTCGGTGCCGGAGGGGACGAAGGCAGTGATCCTGGAACTGGGCGCCAATGATGCCCTGCGCGGCATTGCCCCTGAACAGACGGAACAAAACCTCGACAAGATGGTTTCCGATCTCAAGAAACGTGGGATTGCCGTCTTGCTCGTCGGCATGTTCGCTCCGCCGAACATGGGATCGGAATATGCCGAACGCTTCAACGGCATCTACGAACGGATCGCAGAAAAGCACCAAGTCCCGCTCTATCCGTTCTTCCTCGACGGGGTCGTGACCCATGCCGATTTGCAGCTCGACGATGGGATGCATCCGAACGAAAAGGGCGTATCCGTGATGGTCGAAAAGATGCTGCCGACGATTGAGCAGTTTCTAAAAAGCCTGGGGGTAAGCGGCTAAGGGTTTTCGCGGGTGCGAAATTGGAGTTGCGCAGAGGGGTAATGCGTGATTCCCTGAGCATACGACCACAGATTCGGGGAGCTCGCCATGCCGAGACTTTTTGTTGCCCTCGAAGTGCCGCGTAATGCCGCCATGAGCCTTTCTTTGCTCCGTGGGGGGCTTCCGGGAGCCCGCTGGATCGATGTCGAGAACTTTCACATCACATTGCGGTTCATCGGCGACATCGACGGTCGCACTGCCGATGAGGTGGTCGACCGGCTCGATCGCATCGAAAGGCCTGAGTTCCAGCTGTCGCTGTCGGGCGTCGGATCCTTCGGCTCGAAGAAGCCGCACTCCATCTATGCCGGCGTGACGCCCGCTCCGGAAATGTATGCGTTGCAGGCGGAGATAGAGCGTATCTGCCAAAGGCTCGGCCTTCCCGCCGATCCGAGGAAATTCACCCCGCACGTCACGCTTGCCCGTCTGCGGAGCGCTCGCCTTGACGATGTGGTCGGCTATCTTTCCGGGCGCGGCAACTTCTTCTCGTCGCCTTTCATGGTGAACCGCTTCGTTCTGATGTCCTCGAAGGAATCGGTCGGCGGCGGTCCCTATGTGACGGAGGAAGTCTTCCCGCTCTACGAGAGCGGATCGTCGCTCGGTCCCGCGACCATGGTCGCGCATCCGCGGTAAAGCAGACGATAGACCGCCTCGAAATCGGCATGCCCGCCGAAATAGGGGTCCGGCACGTCACCGGCCGCGCCGAGCGCATGGCTGCAGAAAAGCGCGATGGTGGCGCGGCTGCCCTCAGGCGCAAGCTCGCGCAGCGCCTTCAGGTTGCTGCTGTCCAGCGCCAGGATAAGGTCGAACCGATCGAAGTCGTCTTTCGCAACCTTTCTTGCCTTCAGCTTCGAGATGTCGACGCCATGGCCGGCGGCGACCGAAATGGCGCGCCGGTCAGGCGGATCGCCGATATGCCAAGCACCCGTTCCGGCGGAATCGATGACGAAATCGTGATGGCGGCCCTCTTTTTCGACCAAATGGCGCAGAATCCCCTCCGCCAGTGGAGAGCGGCAGATGTTGCCGAGGCAGACGAAGAGGATGGAACGCTGGACCAATCGAGCCTCCGAAGATGAAGGCGGGCAAATTATCTGCTAAGACGGAAGCCCGCAACGGAGGATGTCGTCGATGAAGCACGAGAAGCTCAGCACCGAAGCCATCACGTCCAGTCTCGACGTACTCGAGGGCTGGAAGCTGGAGGACGACGGTCTTGCCATTGCCAAATCGTTCAAGTTCAAGAATTTCGGCGCCGCATTCGCGTTCATGACGGAGGTCGCCCAGGCCGCCGAGCGGCTCGATCATCATCCCGAGTGGTTCAACGTCTACAATCGTGTCGATGTGCGCCTGACGACCCATTCGGCCGGCGGTGTCACGGCGCTCGATTTCCGGTTGGCCGAAGCGATGGAGAAGGCAGCCCGCGTCCATTAAAATGCCTGGCCCGGGGAATGCTTGCGACGCGGAGGCGTCATTCCCATATCATTATGGGTGGTGATCATGGACGTTTGGCCGTGAGGTCAGTGTGACGGAGTGTCGGAATGGACGAAGTGAAGATCGGAGAGATTCTGTTGCCTGGCGACGACGAGGAGCAGGAAGGGCAGCGCCAGCGTGTCCGCAAACGCTTCTGGCCCGTGCTGAAGCGTGCCATCCGGCAGATCCCGTTCAGCCGCGATCTCGTGGCCGCCTATTTCTGCGCCCTTGATCCGCGTACCCCGGCGCGCGTGCGCGGCATCCTGCTGGCCGCACTGGCCTACTTCGTCCTGCCGATCGATGGAATCCCGGATTTTCTCGCCGTTGTCGGCTTTTCCGACGACATTGCGGTTCTGACGGCGGCGTTTGCCGCCATTCGTGGACATGTCCGAGAGGACCACTACGCCTCGGCTGACCGGGCGATGATGGATGGCCTGCAGGACGCCGTCTGACCGCCTCAGTCACCTCGTTGTTCCTCGCTTACCAAAGGCGTGCAGGCTCTGGGGAGCGGGCATTTCTGCCGCCGATGAAGACTGTCAAACTCTTGCCCGAATCTTTGTGAACACCATCATGCGATGGGATGGGCTTTTTCACCGGCGACTGGGCGGCCCGGACTCTGAATGCTGAAGCAATTTGCGTTGTCGAGGCGTTCATAGTAACCGCGGGGTCAACGAATTGAGCATCCGTTGACGTTTTGGTAACCAGAATTAAGTCAAATTAAATCAAATCGTGGCCATGCGAAGGCCACGTCCGCGTCCGGGCGACGATAGCAAGACAATCGGCAGGGAATCATGTTTGTAAGAAAGATCGCAACCGCACTCACCTTCGTCGCAGCAACCGCCGGCGTTGCTCTGGCGCAGTCACCGACGCGCATACAGCAATTCAATGCGTGGGGCGCCTACTCCTACCAGTCCAGCAACGGCAAGGTCTGCTACGTCCTGTCCGTCCCGAAGGAAAAGGCCCCGGCCGGCGTCGACCATGGCGATATCTTCTTCCTCGTGTCGCAACGCCCGGGCCAGAATATCTCCTACGAGCCGCAGGCGATGATGGGTTATCCGCTGCAGGACAACTCCAAGGTCAACGTCGTCATCGACGGCCGCACCTTCGTCATGTTCACCAAGGGCAATTCCGCCTGGGTCGAAAACGCCGCCGAGGAACCAGCACTGGTCGCGGCGATGAAGTCGGGCAAGGACATGTCGGTCAAGGCGACCTCCCGCCGTGGCACCGGCACCTCCTACTCCTATTCGCTATCGGGCATCTCCGCGGCGCTGAAGCAGATCGAAGGCTGCAAGTAAGCGCCTTTTCGACCCACCATGACAAAGGGCTGGTCGTTTCACGACCGGCCCTTTTGCTTTCTGAGATATCGGGGGCGAACCATCTGGCGTCGGCAGCGGATTCCGCGCCCGCCGGTCCGTCGTTCAGCCCAGATTGTCGAGCTTCGATTGCAGCGCGCGAAGCTGCTCCTTCAGTTCGTCGATATCTTTTGCCTCCGCCTTCTTGGTTTCCTTCGTCTGCGGCGCGTTCATGAAGGGCGAGAACATCTGCATCGCCTTGTGGAACATCTCGGTGTTGCGGCGAACCTGCTCCTCGACGAGCTGTATCGGCATCTGCAGGTTCTTGCCGAGAGGCGTGTCGCCGAAGGCCTTGTTGATCTGCTCACGCATCTGCGACTGCTGCTCGGTGAACGCCTGCATCGAGTGCTCGAGATAGCTCGGCACGACCATCTGCATCTGATCTCCGTAGAAGCTGATCAACTGCCGCAGAAAGGAGATCGGCAGGAGCGTGTTGCCCGTCTTCGATTCCTGCTCGAAAATGATCTGGGTGAGAACCGAATGGGTGATGTCCTCTCCCGACTTCGCGTCCTGGACGATGAAGTTCTCCCCCTTCTTCACCATCACCGCGAGATCGTCGAGCGTGACGTAGGTGCTCGTTCCGGTATTGTAGAGGCGCCGGTTCGCATATTTCTTGATCGTGATCGGACTGTCGTTCTTGGCCATCTGGGTCTCCTCATCCCCGTGTTCCAATCGCTCTGTGCGTTTCGAGTATCCTCAAAAAAACACGGCATAACAAACCCTTTGTGCGTTGCGGTGAAAAAATGCTGCGCAATATGCGCAGCCTGCGCGCAGCATCGGCCGCAATAGCGCCGAATGGCCGGACAAGCCGTTTGACTCTCCCCCAAAGCTTTGCCAGTTTTGCCTTGAGGCGATTGCCGAAACAGATGGCCGCTCGGCCGGACCGGTAATCGGAAGGGCATGCCAAGCCCATGCGGCGAGTACACGCCGCGGGTGGAAATGCGACCCAGATCTTGAGGAGACCCCCATGGCCAACCCGTCTATCGTCATCGCGAGCGCTGCCCGTACCGCGGTCGGCGCCTTCAACGGCGCCTTCGCCAATACGCCCGCCCATGAACTCGGAGCGGCGGCGATCTCCGCCGTCCTGGAACGTGCCGGAGTTTCGGCTGCCGAAGTGGACGAGGTCATCCTCGGCCAGGTGCTGCCGGCAGGCGAGGGGCAGAATCCGGCCCGCCAGGCCGCAATGAAGGCCGGCTTGCCGCAGGAGAAGACGGCCTGGGGCATGAACCAGCTCTGCGGATCCGGCCTGCGGGCGGTCGCCCTCGGCATGCAGCAGATCGCGACCGGCGACGCCGGCATCATCGTTGCGGGCGGCATGGAATCCATGTCGATGGCGCCCCACTGCTCCCACCTTCGCGCCGGCGTGAAGATGGGCGATTTCAAGATGATCGACACGATGATCAAGGATGGCCTGACCGACGCCTTCTACGGCTACCACATGGGCATCACCGCCGAGAACGTCGCCAAGAAGTGGCAGCTTTCGCGCGAGGAACAGGACATCTTTGCCGTCGCTTCGCAGAACAAGGCGGAAGCCGCCCAGAAGGAAGGCCGCTTCAAGGACGAGATCGTTCCCTTCACGGTCAAGACGCGCAAGGGCGACGTGATCGTCGATAGCGACGAGTACATTCGCCACGGCGCGACGATCGATGCGATGGCCAAGCTGCGGCCCGCCTTCGACAAGGAAGGTACGGTCACCGCAGCGAACGCTTCCGGTATCAACGACGGTGCCGCGGCGGCGTTGTTGATGAGTGAAGCCGAGGCTGCGCGCCGCGGCATCCAGCCGCTTGCCCGGATCGTTTCCTGGGCCACTGCCGGCGTCGATCCCCAGATCATGGGCACTGGCCCGATTCCGGCGTCTCGCAAGGCGCTGGAGAAGGCAGGCTGGAAAGTCTCGGATCTCGACCTGGTCGAAGCCAACGAGGCGTTCGCGGCCCAGGCCTGCGCAGTCAACAAGGATCTCGGCTGGGATCCGGCGATCGTCAACGTGAACGGTGGCGCGATCGCCATCGGTCACCCGATCGGCGCTTCGGGAGCGCGCGTGCTCAACACGCTGCTGTTCGAAATGCAGCGTCGCGGCGTTTCCAAGGGCCTTGCGACGCTCTGCATCGGTGGCGGCATGGGCGTCGCCATGTGCGTGGAACGGATGTAAGTTTCGGCTAACGTCATTCTCACGAACCATCCGCCGCATCCGGACGCGATGCTATATTGCACCGCGTCCGGCCAAACCAAAAAATCTCGACAGGGGAGGCAGGCATGACGAGGGTAGCTCTGGTAACGGGTGGAACGCGGGGTATCGGCGCCGCGATATCGGTTGCGCTGAAGCAGGCGGGATACACGGTCGCCGCCAATTATGCCGGCAACGACGAGGCGGCAAACGCCTTCAAGGCCGAGACCGGCATTCCGGTTTATAAATGGGACGTGTCCAGCTACGAGGCGTGTGCCGCCGGCATCGCCAAGGTCGAGGCGGATCTTGGTCCGGTCGACGTGCTGGTGAACAACGCCGGCATCACGCGCGACGCCATGTTCCACAAGATGACGCCGCAACAGTGGGGAGAGGTGATCGGCACCAACCTGACGGGCCTGTTCAACATGACCCATCCCGTCTGGAGCGGCATGCGCGACCGCGGATTCGGCCGCGTCATCAACATTTCCTCGATCAACGGCCAGAAGGGCCAGATGGGGCAGGCGAACTATTCCGCGGCCAAGGCCGGCGATCTCGGCTTCACCAAGTCGCTCGCCCAGGAGGGTGCCGCCAAGGGCGTCACCGTCAACGCCATCTGCCCGGGCTACATCGGCACGGAGATGGTCCGTGCAGTGCCCGAGAAGGTCCTGAACGAGCGCATCATCCCGCAGATCCCGGTCGGCCGGCTTGGCGAACCGGAGGAGATCGCCCGTTGCGTGGTCTTCCTTGCTTCGGACGATGCGGGCTTTATTACAGGCTCGACGATCTCCGCCAATGGTGGTCAGTTCTTCGCCTGAGCTAGACGCGTCAATGAGGATCGGTTCCGTCGCGTTGCCACCTGCGGCGGAGCCCTTTCCGTGTGCTCCGCCGACATTTTGGGATTTTCCGGTCGGGGATCGCGCTATCCGCGTGTTTTTCTGCAAACTGGGACGCGAAAATCGCTTCGCAGCCTTGCTGGAATTGCCTTAGATGGCGGCAACGCGGAGGCAATGACAAAGCATGCAGTTTTCTGGCACAGCCGACTACATTGCCGACAAGGACCTGATGATAGCGGTCAACGCTGCTATCAGGCTGGAACGCCCGCTGCTGGTGAAGGGCGAGCCCGGCACGGGCAAGACCGAACTCGCGCGCCAGGTCGCGACGGCGCTCGGCCTCGACCTGATCGAATGGAACGTCAAGTCGACCACAAAAGCCCAGCAGGGGCTCTACGAGTACGACGTGGTGACGCGCCTGCGCGACAGCCAGCTTGGCGATGACCGGGTCAACGACGTTCGCAACTACATCCGCAAGGGCAAGCTGTGGCAGGCCTTCGAGGCGCCGCGGAAAACAGTGCTTCTGATCGACGAGATTGACAAGGCCGATATCGAGTTCCCGAACGATCTGTTGCAGGAGCTCGACCGAATGGAATTCCACGTCTACGAGACGAGCGAAACCGTGTCGGCGGCAAACCGGCCGATCGTCATCATCACTTCCAACAATGAAAAGGAACTGCCGGACGCCTTCCTGCGCCGCTGCTTCTTCCACTATATCCGCTTTCCGGATGCGGAGACGCTCGGCCGCATCGTCGAGGTTCATTATCCCGGTATCCGCAAATCGCTGCTTTCGGCAGCGCTATCGGCATTCTTCGACATCCGCGAGACGCCGGGCCTGAAGAAGCGCCCCTCGACGTCAGAGGCGCTCGACTGGATCCGCCTGCTCGTCGCAGACGACGTCGAGCCCGCCGATCTGCGCACGGACCCAAAGACAATGCTGCCGAAGCTTTACGGCGCGCTTCTCAAGAACGAACAGGACGTTCACCTTTTCGAGCGACTGGCTTTCATGGCGCGGCGGGACGGGTAATTCTTCCGCCGTTCGGGCTTCGCGTGAGAACGACCCGCCCGCCGGCTTCCGGCGCTTGCATTGCCGATGTTGATTCCGGAGCGCTCAAGCGCTATCTAGTCTTCGTTCCGTGGTGATTTGGCCGGCCGGCTTGCAGCCACGTTAAAGAAGTCGCTAAAGGGCCGCGAGAAGGGGCCTTCCCGTGGACCGGTTGCGACGAAAATCGCCGCCGGTTTTTTGTTTTTGTCGAGTGAGCCATGCCCATCAAGATTCCCGATACGCTGCCCGCATTCGAAACCCTCGTGCATGAGGGCGTGCGGGTAATGACCGAGACGGTGGCCGTCCGCCAGGACATCCGCCCGCTGCAGATCGGGCTCCTCAACCTCATGCCGAACAAGATCAAGACCGAGATCCAGATGGCGCGGCTGGTCGGCGCGTCGCCGCTGCAGGTGGAGCTTTCGCTGGTGCGCGTCGGCGGCCACAAGGCGAAGAACACCTCCGAAGAACACCTGCTGGCCTTCTACGACACCTGGGAGGAGATCAAGCATCGCAAGTTTGACGGTTTTATCATCACCGGCGCTCCGATCGAGACGCTGGATTATGAGGACGTCACCTACTGGGACGAGATGAAGCAGATCCTCGACTGGACCGTCACCAACGTTCATTCGACATTGAACGTCTGCTGGGGCGCGATGGCGGCGATCTACCATTTCCACCGGGTGCCGAAATATACTCTAGAGGAGAAGGCGTTCGGTGTGTTCCGCCACCACAACCGCAATCCCTCCTCGGTCTTCCTCAGCGGCTTCTCGGACGACTTCCAGATCCCGGTATCACGTTGGACGGAGGTGCGGGCCGAGGACATCCGCAAGCATCCGGAGCTGGAAATCCTGATGGAATCGGACGAGACCGGCGTCTGCTTCGTGCAGGAAGAGGCTGGCAAGCGCCTCTATGTCTTCAACCACGTCGAATACGATTCGACGTCGCTGGCCGACGAGTACTTTCGCGACGCAAATGCCGGCGTGCCGATCAAGTTGCCGAAGAACTATTTCCCGCACAACGATCCGGCGATCCCCCCCTTGAATCGCTGGCGAAGCCATGCACACCTCCTGTTCGGCAACTGGATCAACCAGATGTACCAGACGACGCCCTATGAGCTGGACAGGATCGGCACGGAAGGATGACGGGATGAGCGGCCTCGAAGTCAGACCCCTGAAGCTGAGCGACGAGGCCGAATGGCGGCGGTTGTGGGCCGCCTATCTCGCCTTCTATGAGACAAGCCTGCCCGAGGAAGTCTTCCGAAAGACCTTTGCCCGCCTGACGGGCGACGACGGCGCGTCGATGGCCGGCCTGCTTGCGGTGTCGGACGGAAGGGCGGTCGGGCTGGCGCATTTCCTGTTTCATCGCAGCACCTGGTCGACCGGCGACGTCTGCTATCTCCAGGACCTCTATGCCGATCTCGAAGTCCGTGGCACCGGCATCGGGCGCGCTCTGACCGAGGCCGTCTATGAAAGGGCGGCTGCGGCGGGTGCGCCTGAGGTCTACTGGCTGACGCAGGAATTCAACGCCACAGCCCGCCGGCTCTACGACAGGATTGCCGACAAGACCCCGTTCATCGTCTATCAGAAGAACCTCTGACACTCATGTTCATATCCTTCTTCCTGGCCCTGCGGGCGGCGAAGGTACCCGTGACGCTCCGGGAGTTCCTGACGCTGCTCGAAGGCCTGGAGGCAGGGCTCGTCGCCTTCGACGTCGAAGCCTTCTACTATCTCGCCCGCACTGCGCTGGTGAAGGACGAGCGCTTCATCGACCGGTTTGACCGCGTCTTCGCGGAGAGCTTCAAGGGCCTCGATGCCATGTCCGCCGGCACGCCCGATGCGATCGACGGCAATATACCTGTCGAGTGGCTGCAGAAGCTGGCCGAGAAGTACCTCACCGACGAAGAGAGGCGGCTGATCGAGAGTCTCGGCGGTTTCGAACGCCTGATGGAGACCTTGAAGGAGCGGCTTGCCGAGCAGAAGGGGCGCCATCAGGGCGGCTCGAAATGGATCGGCACCGCCGGCACCTCCCCCTTCGGGGCCTTCGGTTACAACCCCGAAGGTATCAGGATCGGGCAGGAGGTCTCGCGCCACCGCAGGGCGGTGAAGGTCTGGGACCGCCGCGACTTCAGGGATTACGACGATACCGTCGAACTCGGCACCCGCAACATCAAGGTGGCGTTGAAGCGTCTGCGCAAATGGGTGCGCGAAGGCGCTGCCGACGAGCTCGACCTGCAGGGCACGATCCGTTCGACCGCCGAGCACGGCTACATCGACGTGGTCACCCGCCCGGAGCGCCGCAACGCCGTAAAACTTCTGATGTTCTTCGACGCGGGCGGATCGATGGAAACGCATGTGCGCGTTGTCGAGGAGCTCTTCTCGGCTGCCCGCTCCGAGTTTCGGCACATGGAGCACTTCTATTTTCACAATTGCATCTATGAAGGCGTGTGGAAGGATAATCGCCGCCGCCGTGCCGACGTCACGTCGACGCTCGATCTCATCCGCACCTATGGAAGCGACTATCGGCTCATCTTCGTCGGCGACGCCTCCATGAGCCCCTATGAGATCACCCATCCGGGCGGATCTGTGGAGCACTGGAACAAGGAAGCCGGCGCGGTATGGCTCTCGCGGCTGACGGCGCATTTTCCCCACGCGATCTGGATCAATCCCGTTGCACAGGGCCATTGGCAGTACACCCAGTCGATTGCGCTGATCAGCCGCCTGATGCTCGGGCGCATGTTCCCACTGACACTTGCGGGCCTGCAGGCTGCCACCAGGGAGCTGTCGCGCTGACGCCGGAATTGGTCGAGACCATTTGTATGATTTTTTGATTGCCCCGCCCGACCATTTGCCGCAGTTTGCCCGCGCAAATCGGAAATGCCGGGAGGAATGTCGATGGCTGCGGAAAATGAAGTGTTTGGCCGTCTGGAGGGTGGCGAACCGGTCTATCGCGTGACGATCACCGGCGGCGGCCTGACCGCGAAGGTGCTGACCTGGGGCGCGGTCATTCAGGATCTCCGGCTGGAGGGGCACCAGCCGCCGCTTGTCCTCGGGCTTACAAGCCTGCCCGACTATGTCGCCCATTCCCCCTATTTCGGCGCTACCCCCGGGCGCAACGCCAACCGGATCGCCAACGGCCGGTTCGAGATCGACGGCCACGCCTACGCGCTCGAGCTGAACGAACGCGGCGTTACCCATCTCCATGGCGGCAGCGACGGGATGGGAAGGCGAAACTGGAAGCTGATCGAGCAGTCGGACAGCCATGTGGTGCTGCATATCGTCGATCCCGCCGGTCGCGCCGGCTATCCCGGCACCAGCACGACGACCTGCACCTATCTCCTGACAGGGACAGGAAGCCTGTCGGTCGTCTACGAGACGACCAGCGACGCGCCGACCATCGCCAACGTCTGTCAGCACAGCTATTTCAATCTCGACGGCAGCAGCGACGCGTTCGATCACGAGATCAGCATCGCCGCGGATCGCTACCTGCCGGTGGACGGCCGACTGATCCCCACAGGCGAGATCCGCCCCGTCGAGGGAACCCCGTTTGACCTGCGAGAGATGACGCCGATGCGGCGGCAGACGGAACCCGGCGGCGTGGCGTTCGACCACAACTTCTGTCTCGCGCCCGAGCGCCGCGCCAAGACCGTGGCCGCATTCGCACGCAGCGCAAACTCCGGCGTCTCGCTCGAGGTGAGGACGACGGAGCCGGGCGTGCAGCTCTATACCGGTGCAATGGTGAATGTGCCCGTGCCGGGGCTGGAAGGCCGCACCTACGGCCCCTTCGCCGGCTTCTGCCTGGAGACCCAGATCTGGCCGGATTCCGTCAACCACCCCACCTTCCCCAAGGCGGTCCTCCGGCCAGGCGAAATCTTGCGGCAGGAGACGGACTACGTTTTCAGCAAGCGCTGACGGTGCAGGCAACCGGCGCCGCACGGGTGAGCTGATTGGGCTTTTCCGCGAACCTGCTTCCGGTGCTGGCCATTGAAGCGCCGTTCCCGACGAGTGAGCGCTTGATTGCCACTTTCGTCGTGCCAGCGTCGATGGCGCTCGAGCCGATCTTGTCGCCCTCGGCGAGGGCGCCGCGCCCGCCATAAAACTTGTCGACGTTCGGCGGCTGGCGATTGCAACGATGTCAAAACGCACAAAAGCCCCGGCGAACCGAGGCTTGCAGCGTCTTGGAAGAATGGAGCGGGTGAAGCGATTCGAACGCTCGACCCCAACCTTGGCAAGGTTGTGCTCTACCCCTGAGCTACACCCGCTCATCGTCGACGGCCTGGGGTAGTTGGTGGCCGAAGGTCGCTGCGTTGCGGCGACGGGCGCTATATGGCCTAACCGATTTTCAAATGCAACAGGGAAATGACGGGATTTTTCAGAAATTTTCTGCCGCCCTTTGGAAAGACCGGAAACTCAGGCGATGGCGCAGCATGGATGTGGCATGTCGCCGGTTGTCTCGTCGTTTCATCCGGCTTAAGCAACGCTCGATGCCGCGCCATTATGGGCGCATGACGAATAGATTCGAAAACGAGCGGGACCAGACATGGACATGCAGCAAAGCGACATGCAGCAACGCGCAACCCCTCCGAAGACCGACGACGAGCTCTTCGCCTATCTCGACAGTCTCGGGATTGCGCACAGGACGATGAAGCACGAGCCCGTCTTCACCGTGGCCGAATCGGTGGCGCTGCGCGATGAAATCGCGGGCGGTCACACCAAGAACCTTTTCCTGAAGGACAAGAAGGACAGTTACTTCCTGCTGACCGTCGAGGAGAATGCGACGGTCGACCTGAAGACCGTGCATACCGTCATCGGTGCGGCGAGCCGGGTCTCCTTCGGCAGGGCCGAGAAGCTGATGGAGTATCTGGGCGTGATCCCCGGTTCCGTCACGGCGTTTGGCGCGATCAACGATACGGGGCTCAACGTCAAGGTCATCATCGACGAGGAGCTGATGGAATATGATGTCATCAACGCGCACCCGCTGCGCAACGACGCCACAACCTCGATCGCCTCGAAGGATCTGCTACGCTTCATCGAGGCGACAGGCCACGAACCGCTTGTCTTGAAAGTGACCAGCTGACATACGATCTTGTGGCGAATTCGATTGAAAGTCGGGCGAGGGTCCGCAGGAGAAGAAGATGAGCGACAATCCCTATGCGACGTCGTTTGGCGGACAGATGAGCGCCGCCGTCAACTATGGCGGAGCGACGCCCGCAGGCGACCTCATCAAGGACACCACCACGGCCACCTTCGCCAAGGACGTGATCGACGCATCGCGCCAGCAGCCTGTCCTCGTCGATTTCTGGGCGCCCTGGTGCGGCCCGTGCAAGCAGCTGACGCCGGTGATCGAAAAGGTCGTTACCGAAGCGGCCGGCCGCGTGAAGCTCGTCAAGATGAACATCGACGATCATCCCTCGATCGCCGGCCAGCTCGGAATCCAGTCGATCCCTGCCGTGGTCGCCTTCGTCGACGGCCGGCCGGCCGACGGTTTCATGGGTGCGCTTCCTGAAAGCCAGGTGCGGGCCTTCATCGACAAGATCGCCGGACCCGCGGGCGCTGACCAGAAGGCCGAGATCGAAGCCATCCTGGCCGAGGCGAAGGCACTGCTGAACGACAAGGACATTGCCGGTGCGGCCGACCTGTTCGGCGCCATCCTGCAGGCCGATCCGGAAAATGGCGCAGCCCTTGCCGGTATGGCGCAGTGCATGATTGCCGCCGGCCAGATCGACAATGCGCGCCAGGCGCTGGCGTCTGCGACGGAAGAGATGGCCAAGGACCCGGCGATCGCGGCTGTAACGAAGCAGCTCGACCAGATCGAGGAGGCGCGCAAGCTCGGCGATCCGCTGGCGCTGGAGCAGGCGCTGGCCGCCGATCCGGACGATCATGCCGCACGGTTGAAGCTCGCCAAGATCCGCAACGTCGAAGGCGATCGCGGGGCTGCTGCAGAGCACCTGCTGGCCATCATGAAGCGCGACCGCACCTTCGAGGACGATGCGGCCCGACACGAACTGCTGCAGTTCTTCGAGGTGTGGGGCCCGAAGGACCCGGCAACCATCGCTGCACGTCGCAAGCTGTCTTCAATCCTGTTTTCCTGACCGCAACATGCGGCGCACCTTGAGAATTCCGCTGCAAACCCCATTTCAAGGGCATACCGCCGCCAGCAACCTCCGGGCTGCCGGCTAAAGCGATTGCGACGGGAAGGCGATGCAATGCATGTTGGGAATGCACGCTATCTGAAGCCGGATGACCTGCCAAGCGTCATCCCTGTGTTTCCGCTGACGGGCGCGCTGCTCTTGCCGGGAGGGCAATTGCCCCTCAACATTTTCGAGCCGCGCTATCTTTCCATGTTCGACGACGTGCTTGCCGGAAGCCGGCTGATCGGCATGGTGCAGCCGGTGTTTGGCGACCACGTGGTATCAGACCCGTCGTCCGAGGCCCCGGCGCTCTGCCAGGTCGGCTGCATCGGCCGCATCACCTCCTTTGCCGAGACCGGCGACGGCCGCTACATCACGTCCCTCACAGGCGTCTGCCGCTACCGGCTGATCAGCGAAGTACGAAGCGGCAAGGCCTATCGTTCGTTCAAGATCGCCCCCTTCATCAGCGACCTCTCCGGTGCCGACGACGAACGCGGCGTGGACCGGGAGGCGTTGCTCTCGGCCTTCCGGGCCTATCTCGAGGCCAACAAGCTTGAGGCCGACTGGGAAAGCGTCGAACGCGCAAGCAACACCACGCTCGTCAATTCGATGTCGATGATGTCGCCCTACGGGCCAGCGGAAAAGCAGGCGCTGCTGGAAGCGCCGGACCTGAAGACGCGGGCGGAAACGCTGATCGCCATCACCGAGATCGTGCTGGCGCGCAATTTCGGCGATGTCGACACGCGGCTGCAATAGGAGGGCGGCAGTGGACAACAAGACGAACAGCGTCGATCCGAAGCTTCTCGAACTTCTCGTCTGCCCGTTGACGAAGGGGCGGCTCAGCTGGCACGCCGATACCGGCGAACTGGTCTCCGAGCGCGCCAAGCTTGCCTATCCGGTCCGCGACGGCATTCCGATCATGTTGATCTCCGAAGCGCGCGAACTGAAGGACTGAGCGCCGGCGCCACGCATCGTTTGCGCGCGGCTCGACGCTGCAGCAATTGTCTCAGATCGCCTCGCCCACCAGCATGCGCGGCTGGTTGCGGCCGGCCAGGCCTTCCGCCTGCCGGATGAAGAAGGATTTCAGGCCCGGCAGCCGATCGACGATGCCCAGTCCCAGGTCGCGAACGACGCGCACCGGCGTGACGTCGTTGGAAAACAGCCGGTTGAGGACATCCGTCGTGACCCCCATGCGGAACGTGTCGAAGCGCCGCCAGGTCTCGTAGCGTTCGAGCACGGAAAGCGACCCGATATCCAGGCCGAGCCGGTCGGCCTCGACGATCGTCTCGGCCAGCGCGGCAACGTCCTTGAAGCCGAGATTGAGCCCCTGTCCCGAAATCGGATGAATGCCGTGGGCGGCGTCTCCGGCCAGGGCAAAGCGCGGTGCCACGAAGGCGCGGGCGAGCGTCAGCCCGAGCGGAAACGCCTTGCGACCGCCCACCACGCGCAGCGTGCCGAGCTTGTGGCCGAACCGCCGCTCGAGCTCCTCCTCGAACACGAGGTCGTCGCTCTCGATCAGGCGATTGGCATCCTCCGTCCGCTCCGTCCAGACGAGCGACGAGCGGTTGCCCCTCATCGGCAGCGTGGCGAACGGGCCGGCAGGAAGAAAATGCTCTTCTGCTGTGCCCTCATGCGGCCGCTCATGCTCCACGGTCGTGACGATGCCGGACTGGCCGTAGTCGAAGCGCACCGTCTTGATGCCGGCGATGTCGCGCAGTTTCGAACGCACCCCGTCGCAGGCGACCAAAAGCTTGGCCTGCCGGGTCTCGCCGTTCGACAGCTTCACCTCGTTAAGGTGCGGCTCCGACGTGAAATCGACCACCGACGATTGCCAATGAACGGGAATGCCGAGCGATCCGGCTGCTTCCAGCAGGCTGCCGGTCACCGCCCTGTTGGGGACCATGTGCGCGAAGGGCTGCCCTTCCTCAGTCGTGCCAGCGCCTTCGAACGTCAGGAATACCGGCCGGACCGGGTCGCCGGCGCGCGAATCGGTGATCACCATGCGCCGGATCGGTTCGGCCTCCGGCTCGATCTTGTCCCATACGCCAAGTACCGCGAGCAGGTTCCGCGCGGCTGCTACCAGTGCCGAGGCGCGCTCGTCGCGCTGCCATGCGCCGGCGGGGGCGGGATCGACAAGCTCCACCGCAAGATGCGGCGCGGCCTTTTTCAGTGCCACCGCGAGCGACAGTCCGACATAGCCGCCACCTGCCACAAGAATGTCGATCATCGTGAAATCTCCCAGCCCTTGAGCGGTCAGTGCAACCTATATAGAGGACACGGGATCAGTTTCCTACCGGGGGAGAATGTCCAAATGTCGCAAGCTGCCGACGCCAGAACGCCCATGGAGGCGCTGCTGTCCATCCTGGATCTGGAGACGCTGGAGGTAAATCTCTTCCGCGGGCGGAGTCCGCAGGTCGGCTGGCAGCGGGTCTTCGGCGGCCAGGTGATCGCTCAGGCCACAATTGCGGCAAGCCGGACGGTCGAGGCAGACCGCGCCATCCATTCGCTGCACGCCTACTTTATCCGCCCCGGCGACCCGAGCGTGCCCATTCTCTACGATGTCGACCGGGTCCGCGACGGGGCCACCTTCACGACTCGCCGCGTCATCGCCATACAGCATGGCAAGCCCATCTACTTCATGACCGCCTCGTTCCATCAGGAGGAGGGCGGTTACGAGCACTCCCTCGCCTTTCCCGACGTGCCGCCGCCGGAGGCTGTTCTCGTCGACGAGGAAGCGCGGCGGCAGTTCCTTGCCACGGCGCCCAAGGCGGTGCGCGACTATTGGGAGCGGCCGCGTCCCATCGAACTGCGCCCGGTGGAACTGACGCCGCCGCAGCTGGACGGGCGGTCGCTGCCGGTTCGTCATGTATGGATGCGGGCGACGGGACGCGTTCCCCATGAGCAGCATCTGCAGGCTGCCGTTCTTGGCTATCTCTCCGACATGACGCTGCTCGACACCGCGCTGTTCGGGCACGGTACGTCGGTCTTCGATCCCGCGCTGCAGGTCGCAAGCCTCGACCATGCCATGTGGTTTCATCGCCCGTTCGACCTCGACGACTGGATCCTCTACGCCCAGGACAGCCCGTCGGCATCTGGCGGACGCGGGATGACGCGTGGCAGCCTGTTCAGCCGCTCCGGGACGCTGATCGCGTCGGTGGCTCAGGAGGGATTGATTCGCAAAAAGGCAATTGAACAAAAATAGTGCGTTTTTTTAAATCTGCTTATTTTTTGTGCCAAGAGCGTGGCGCTTTTTTAGCTTTCGACGCGACTGACACATAAATCCTTTATTTAACAATATCTTACGATTCCTATCGAATCTGGCACGCCCCTTGAATGTGTAGGTCCGGCGGCTGCGGCAGAATGCCAAGCGGCAGCAAGGAGAAACGGCTTCGGCCGTGGGTGAACACGAAGGATGGGAAACCAGATGAAGATCGTGATGGCAATTATCAAGCCGTTCAAGCTCGATGAGGTGCGAGAAGCCCTCACCGCTGTCGGTATCCAGGGCCTCACCGTGACCGAAGTGAAGGGGTACGGGCGTCAGAAGGGGCACACGGAAATCTACCGCGGAACGGAATATGCAGTGAGCTTCCTCCCGAAACTGAAGATCGAGATCGCTGTCCCGTCCGAGACCGTCGACAAGGCGGTCGAAGCCATCGCCGCCGCTGCCAAGACCGGCCAGATCGGCGACGGCAAGATCTTCGTCTACTCCATCGACCACGCGGTGCGCATCCGCACCGGCGAAACTGATTCTGAAGCTCTGTAAGAACGGCTGCTAGGGGAGTTGTCTCTGATGTCATTTTCTAAGTTTACTACCGCGCTCGGTGTGATGGGCGCGGCCGCAACCGGCCTGCTGGCGCCGGTCATCGCCTTCGCCCAGGAGGCGGCACCTGCAGCCGCTGAGGCAGCAGCCGCAGCGCCGGTTCCGGAGAAGGCCGACACGGTCTTCATGTTCCTTGCAACCCTGCTCGTGTTCTTCATGCTCATCCCGGGCCTTGCACTGTTCTATGGCGGCCTCGTTCGCGCCAAGAACATGCTCTCCGTTCTCATGCAGTGCACCGTCATCGGCGCAATGATGATGATCGTATGGGTCGTCTACGGTTACTCGTTCGCCTTTGGCGGCTCGACCAGCCCCTACTTCGGCGGATTTGCAAAGATCTTCCTGACCGGCGTCACCGTTGATAGCACCGCTGCGACGTTCTCCGACGGCGTCGTCATTCCGGAATACATTTTCGTGCTGTTCCAGATGACCTTTGCCGCCCTGACGCCCGCCCTGATCATTGGCGCCTTTGCCGAGCGGATCAAATTCTCGGCGGTCCTGCTGTTTACGATCCTGTGGGCCACCTTTGTTTACTTCCCGATCGCCCACATGGTTTGGGACGCCAACGGCCTGATCTTCAACATGGGCGCTCTCGACTTCGCAGGCGGAACCGTTGTCCACATCAACGCCGGTGTCGCCGGCCTCATCGGTGCGATCATGGTCGGCAAGCGTACCGGCTACGGCAAGGACATGATGGCCCCCCATTCGATGACGCTGACGCTCGTCGGCGCGGCGATGCTGTGGTTTGGCTGGTTCGGCTTCAACGCCGGCTCCAACCTCGAAGCATCCGGCGGCGCGGTGCTCGCCACCGTCAATACCTTCCTCGCCACCGCAGCTGCCATCCTCGCATGGTCGCTCGTCGAAACCTTCGCTCGTGGCAAGGCTTCGCTCCTGGGTGCTGCTTCCGGCATGATCGCCGGTCTGGTTGCCGTTACCCCGGCTGCGGGTTCCGTCGGCCCGATGGGCGCCATCGTCCTCGGCATCATTGTCTCGCCGGTCTGCTACTTCTTCGTCTCGGTCGTGAAGCACAAGTTCGGCTATGACGACACGGCGGACGTCTTTGGTGTTCACGGCGTTGGCGGTATCATCGGTGCGCTTGGCACGGGCATCTTCACCGCCCCCGGGCTCGGCGGCACGGGCGCTGAGGATTTCTCGATCGCGTCGCAGTTCATGACGCAGCTCACGGCCGTCGTCATCACCATCATCTGGTGCGGTATCGTCTCGGCCATACTCTACAAGGTCGTGGACGTGATCGTCGGCCTGCGTGTCTCCGTCGAAGCCGAGCGCGAAGGTCTCGACCTCTCCTCGCACGGCGAAGCTGCCTACCACTCCTAAGACCAGCGGCCCCGCCCGTAACCCGCGCGGCCCACAAGATAGTAA
>JAEYDD010000076.1 GCA_023404095.1 Pseudomonadota bacterium
GTGCATTTTCCCAAGCATCGCCCAATTCATAGCTCACATTCCAGTCATTACGCTCCGCTTGAGGCACCGAATCCCCCTTTAGGGGACAATAATAAAGAGAAATTTGGGGTACATTATTGTCCAGAACAATTATCCGACATGACTTTTCTTCCGGTAAACCCATCTTTTGAATAATATCTACCGCCTTACCTATGCCTACACCCTGCAAACGATATGCAGAGTTTTGCAGAACATAAACACGTTCATTGCCATCTTCTGTCCATCCAACATTTTCAAATCCCATTTTCACTAAAGCATCTACAGTACTTTCCCCCGTTTGGCAAATTCCTTTTAAAGGGAGCAAACAGTATAAAAAGAACGCTGCACACTGTGCTATTGTTTTAGTATTTAGGCACTTTCTTATGTTAGAGTTTTTATACCTCATTTTTTCAACCATTTTTCGTGTCCGTATAACACAAAATATGGTGCAAAAATAGACACATTTTTAATAATACCAAAGAATTTTATATGAAAAGATGAAATAATCTCGTTTTTTCTTCAAAAGCTTCTAACAAAGCCCCTGAATGTTTATATGAAGTCTATTACCATTTTAAAACTTTTGAATTAACGATGTACAATTGTCATATAGAATGTTATATTTTGTGTCAAATAGTCACTTTTTAGCAATTTCTACTAATCTACTTTTCTTGCGAAAAAGAAAAAATAGAAAAAGTATCCGCAAAAAAATAAGGATGAAAATACAAATACCCTACATTTATACAGATATTTATGTAATACTTTCTCTAAAGGACTTGTTTTTTGTATGTAGCAAGTTAATATCCGGCAAACAAAAATACAATATCTAGCAAACAAGATATTAACTTATTCTCGGTAGAAAAACAGTTTTTTTCATAAAATGATAAACCACTTCTTTGAAATAGCCCTCCATTCATCTTAAAATCCATTTTAGGGAGCCAAAGCAGCTGATGTTCAGTATTCTTCATTTTAACGCCAATAACTCAAAATAGGAATGCAATTATTTGCATGAATAAAAAATATCTATCATTTTTTAATCAAAGATCAACAAATCAATGACACTTACAGTTTACATAATGAGTTTTAGCAGCATTTATTAGGCTCCTAATATCTTTTAAGTGAATTAGGAACACGAAGTGATGACTAAAAATACAAAATGGCAAATTGTATTTCGAATTCAACTAGCTCTTATGTTATATTAGGAATCAAAGCGACGGCCTTCTTTTTACTTTCATCCACAAGCTTTGCGTAAATTTGTGTTGTCTGTATATTGGTATGTCCCAATAACTTGGAGACTGTATATAAATCTACTCCCAACGTCAGCATCATTGTTGCATGTGTATGGCGTGCTGTGTGAAAGGTTATATGTTTCGATATCCCAGCCTGCTCGACCCATCTATGCAAAATTTCATTACTCCGTCCTAATGAGACCAATCCGGCAAATACCTTTTCCGTCTCTTGGGCATTTCCTCTGTTTGGCAAATGTTTTATAGCTTCTGAACTGAGTGGAAGCGATATGGCTTCTTTCGTTTTCTTCTGAATGATATTCAATAGTGCATTTCCATTTTCATCATAACGTATATCTTCCCATCTCAATGCAATAATATCACAATGTCTCAATCCACAAAAACAGCTGAATAGAAATGCTTTTTTTAATAAGGTATTATAAAAAGGAGTATGAACTAATCTGGTTAATTCCTTTATTGTGAGATAATCCCTTTCTGTTCTACAACGTTTTGGCTTATCCTCATTCTTTATTTTATCCATTGGGTTAACAGTTATGTAATCTTCATAGACAGCACAGTTCAAACAATAACGTAGCATCTTCAAATAATAAAGTTGGGTGTTAACATGTAACATTTTTTCTTTTTGACTATGTATTTGTTTTGCTCTCTTCAAGTAATCTATAAACCCCAATAAATAGGCTTTGTCTACCTTCCTTAACAATATTCCATTCGGTGTATATCTTTTCAAATGACATACGACAGCATGTATTGTACTTTTTCGCACCTTATTGTTTACACTTTGTTCTGCTACTAATTTCATATAGTCAGTCAGCTTCACATCGGACAATCTGTTACGATTAAATCCATAAGCTTGATTTTGTATTTCCACAATCCTCTGAGACTTAATCGCATTTGCTAAATTTAGCGTTTCCACATTTCGTTTTTTGTCAGCTTGATTATGTTCAGGGATAATATACAACTTTAAGAATTCGTATTGTCGTCTTCCATTCATATATATGTCTAGATATATGGATTGACATCCATTTACTAACTTTTTTGTTCTCACCTTTATTGGCTCTTTTATTTTCAATAGCTTTTTCATATTCTTTTAATAAAAATACACAGTTTATTATTAGTAGTAACAAAATAGTAACAAGTTCTCAATTCCCAAAATTATTTCCATTCTTACTTTTTGTATTCAATTTATTAATTATTAAACATTTACACCACACAATACAGTACTGCTAAAAGGGCAAATATAATAATAAGCCAGTAACAATTAACTATTAAATAGCAAACAAGAGGAAGATACTTTATTGTTTGAAAAAAAACAAATAAACATAAAAGGCTATTGATATTCAGCAAACTGTATATCATATCAAACATAATGTAAAGTATATAATGTCATTTCCGGAAGAAAAGTCATGTCGGATAATAGTTCTGGACAATAATGTACCCCAAATTTCTCTTTATTATTGTCCCCTAAAGGGGGATTCGGTGCCTCAAGCGGAGCGTAATGACTGGAATGTGAGCTATGAATTGGGCGATGCTTGGGAAAATGCAC
>JAEYDD010000035.1 GCA_023404095.1 Pseudomonadota bacterium
AACCAAACCCTACCGGAAAGCGCCGATGACCACCCACACGCCGCTCACTCGCTACAGCGCTACCAACGGCGCGCTCCCGAGCGGCTTCATTATCGCCGAGCTACACCAACTGATGGGACACGACCAAAATGGGCGGCTTAAGTTCCCCCCGGATGGAAGCTCGCCGATCACAATACAGCATCACAATGCCCCGTCCTCCGTGCCAATGCGGGCGAGCCCCGCATTTATGATCGTCGTCACCTCTTGGCCCGCAAGGCGTTGAATGGCGAACAGCGCGTCCGGCTCAACCCCAGGATCCTCCTCATGATCGCAATGGACCAATTGCTCAGTTTTGAGGCGTTGAAGTGCCGACCGGCCGGAGGGCGTTTCTCCGACGAGTGTGACCAGCGCAATGAGTAGCTTTCTGTGGGCATTGAGTCTGCCCTCCAATGAGGAACATGACATTCTCGCGCCTCTCTCGTCGATGCAGGGCCTCTGATGCGTCCAGTCGGAGTTGTCACAGCTTTACAATTCACGTTCCCACGATGATAGGCGGAAAATCCGGCAAAGCCCTTCTGACGTGCTCTGTAGTGATTTTGAGATCCGAATTGCGCAGGTGTGCAACAGCGTTATGCGGCTAGTGACATTTCGGCCTCCACGTCGGCAGTAAGGCCGGCCTCCTCAGCAGCGGCAAGAAAGGCATCCCGCGCACTTTCAGAAACTGCCGAGTTTGTCATGGCCTCCAGGCAAACTTCTTCTGCTCTATCGCGTTGCGTCCCACCCCTTGCAGGCCATGAAAGCATCAGCAACATTGCGGCGGCGTATGATCCGTGAACAGTCTGTTGGCCAGCGCCTTCGAGTGTCAGCCTGACGGGTTTGCTCCATTTTGACATCTGTAGAATCTCCTTGGTACAGCACACGAAACAAGAAACGCCGTTGAAAGTTCCCCCCCCTCGTCAGTTTGCAAGGAACATGTGAAAACAGATCTCGTTAGGTGTGGCCTTGCTACAAGTTCGGCGAGCACTTAAACCAGCGGGAGCTGGAATTTTCCGGGGTTCAGGCTCCGTTCGGCGGGGCGATGAGCCGTTCGTGAGCGAATCGGCAGCTTGTTGCCGGTCGCGCTGGGTGTCCGGAACTCGTTGCAGAGTTGCCTACTCGAGCGGTATGTGACTGGGCCTGATCTGTAGGGCATCGCTGCCGTAGAACTCCGACGTTCCACGCCGTTCAGCGGCCGCAGCGTGTTAGGCAGGGAACCAGATGTTGCGAAAAAAGGTCCATCCAAAATGATCATCGACACTCTATCAAGCACTGGCAGAAGTTTTTTACTGATGCATGGGTGCTTCTTTCGGCGTGACGCGGTCGCGGTCGCTTCCGATCTTCTTGGGGCCACCCTGTTGGTGGATGGTGTCGGTGGCGTGATCGTTGAAACCGAAGCCTATCGACAGGACGATGAGGCGTCTCACAGCTATAGAGGGAAAACCCTTGCCAACGCAGCTATTTTTGGCGAGCCAGCCTGTTCCTACGTTTATCGATCTTATGGACTGCACTGGTGCTTGAATTTCGTCTGCGAGCCAGGCAGCGCGGTCTTGGTTCGCGCACTGGAGCCAACGCACGGAGTTGACACAATGATTGCCCGGCGAGGCACAAATAACCGATGCAAGCTGTGCGCTGGGCCAGGAAACGTTTGCAAAGCGCTCGGTGTGACCGGCAAAATGAACAGACTTTCACTCCTCGAACCACCCTTTTCCTTCGCGCTTCCTACAATTCCAGCACCAACGGCAAAAGGCGCACGTATCGGGATCACGAAAGCGGTTGAGCGACGGTGGCGATTTGCGGTGGAAGGCTCGCGCTACTTAAGCAAGCCTATCGGATAACGAGAGACGACTTTTCCAATCCAGCTGGTACGCAACGGCTCCTCTCGACGCCTTTCGAAACTCCAACAAGCAATGCAAATGCACTGCTAACATCCCCGCCAAAGCCAGGCCGCCAGTTTCCGCGGCTGGGTGTATCGGCAGCGGAATTTGCTTGGAGCGCTTCTTATCAGAATAGAGATGCGCGGCCTGGCGACCCGATAGGATGACGACAGGTACCTCGCCAGACTGAACTTCGCTGCAACACGGATGGATCTTTTTCAGCTAATGCATCCGCGCCCCGGATACGCTAGTGGCTGCTTCCCCATCGTCTCGCTGTCGTCCCCCGAGGGCAGCGGCACTGGAGGCGATGAAAGCGCCCACGAGTAACGAAAGGGCGCCGAGCATCGCCGCCGTTGCGGCAGACTTGCGCGCCTCGTCGGCCGCCGTGAGGGTCGCGCGCTTCGCATCCTCAATCTGCTGCATAACCTGCTCTACACGGGTGCGCGCGTCCTCCGTCGAGATGCCGGCACGTGATGCGACGATTGAAGCGATATAGCTCCGATCGGCTTCCGGTAGGCCATCGTTTAGCGCCGCCCTCATCAGGATCCGGGAAATCTCAGCCGCGGCCGACGCGTTGTCAGATTGTGCCCGGCTGGTGACGTCCTGCGGACGCAGGAGCATATCTGTGAAGTAGCCGGTAGATGGGTCGGGCGTGGCGACGTTGCTTGTAACAGCGGCGGTGCCCGCAACTGTCGCAGCGCCTGCAGCAGTCGAGAGCGCCTGAACGCCAGTGCCAGCGAGCGAGGTGAAGGCCGAGCCTGCCAAACCCAAGACGACCACCGTTGCCAGCGCCCAACTTAGAAAACCGTGCGCGGTATCACGGAAGAACACCTCGTCCGTATGGATGCTGGCCCACTGCGTCCGTAGTCGGCCGGTCAGATAACCGCCAAGCGCCGAGGCCAGCCATTGAACGACCACAAACCAGATTGCCGCCATAACACTAACATTAGTGAAGGAAGCGCTGTCGCCCGCCCATGGCGAGACCATCGTGAGGCCGACACCGGAGCCAAGGAGAAGAAGAATGATTGTGGCAGCCGCCGCCGCGACCGCTCCGCCGATTATGGGACCCCAGGCCAGAGCAGGATTGCTGGATTCTACGCCAACATCCGATGTTGCCGAACCATAGAAGGACATGTCCGTCTCCTAACGTAGGAAGAGGATGAGTAGGATGACGATTGGCAATGGAATGCCTAGAAGCCAGAGGAGAATACCGCGACCCATTTTGAAGACCTCCAATAGTGCGCAAGCGACTGCACGCAGCATGGCGTTCGAACGCTTCGAGTCCTCAGAGGTTCCATGAGATGGCTGCAATTACTCTTTTTCAGTCTATGGAGCTATGGCGCAGGCTGAGGATATTGTCCAATCAATGGGCCCACGCTTCCAGGGCGCTATTTTGGGGGAACAAGAGACAGGCCGCAGTGTCGATGGAGTGCTCCCCGTTTCATCGGACAGATCGGCTAGTTTGATTTAGCCCTGATGAACTGCCGAGGGGAAGCCATCTTGAGGGCGGAATGGGGATGGATTTCGTTGTAATCCTCGATCCATCCGTCGA
>JAEYDD010000059.1 GCA_023404095.1 Pseudomonadota bacterium
TAGCCTCGCTCCGTGATCTGACGCACGGCGTCGCGATTAAAATCTTCGCTGAAATTCGATTTGCTCATGATGCTCTTCCTGCCTCAAAATTAGGAAAGAAGGCGTCTACAAATCTAGGGGCTATTCATAGCTTTCGCAGCAGATTACCACGAAGGCGCACTCGATCTTCTAGGGCGTGCCCCGCATTGCAGCCTCGTGACGCCACGGCGTCCATAGCATTCGCAGGCTCAGACATCTCATCGAAAGCACTTAACAAGTGATTTCGGTGGCAGGCATTGGAACTTTGGCGAGATATTCTGGTTCGGCCACATCTTGTCGCAAAGGTGTTGGATCGACATGTTGAATTCTCTGTTACAGTCGCCTGAATCCTGCTCTTCCCACCAAACTCCAATCATTTGCTTTTCCCATCTTCGATGGGATTTCGTGCTGCAGCGACCACAGCATCTGATGCAAAGGTTTTCTCACTCGCGACAGGTTTTCTTCTTCGAAGAATTTATTCCGACGGATCACCACTTGGCCTATCTGGAAATCCACCCATTCGCGGGAACGAGCGTCAAGGCTATCCGGCCGCGAATACCACATGGGTGGAGCCCGGCCGAACGGGAAAGGGCGCTCAGCGAGCTTCTTGATGAGCTAATCATGCTTCACGGCAGACTACGCCCGATTCTGTGGTTCTACACACCTATGATGTTCGCGTTCGCGCGCGATGTCGATGCCGCGGCGGTGATCTACGACTGTATGGACGAGCTGGCGAATTTCAGGTTCGCTCCAGCCAAGCTCAAGGAAACGGAAGAGGCGCTGATCGCGCGTGCTGATGTTGTATTCACCGGCGGCGTTAGTCTCTACGAGGCGAAAAAGCACCGGCACGACAACATCCATGCCGTCCCGTCAAGCGTCGACGCGCATCATTTCCGTAAAGCCCGTGAAGTTCAGGCAGACCCGGCCGATCAGGCCGCGATAGCGCGGCCCCGGCTCGGCTATTATGGCGTGATCGACGAACGGCTCGATATGGACTTGATCCGCGAGACGGCAGCAGCGCGCGCGGATCATTCGTTTGTGTTCCTCGGCCCGGTGGTCAAAATTTCTCCCACAGATCTGCCGCAGGCTGCCAATATTCACTATCTCGGACAGAAGGCATATGAGGATCTTCCAGCCTACCTGTCGGGCTGGCAGGCCGCGATAATGCCCTTTGCGCTGAACGAGGCAACCCGCTTTATCAGCCCCACTAAAACACCCGAGTATCTTGCAGCCGGGCGGCCGGTGGTCAGCACCAGCATCGCAGATGTAAAGCGCAGCTACGGCGGCCTCGCCGGCGTGTTCCTAGCCGACGGCGCTCGAGAGTTTGCCCGAGCCTGCGACAGCGCGCTGGCGCTTTCGCTTTCAGGCGATGCTTGGAAGGCGGAGGTGGACGAGAAGTTATCTCGCTCATCTTGGGATGCCACTTTCAGCTCCATGTCGCAGCTGGTGGAGCAGGCGGTTATGGCGAGATCTAATCCGCCCGCCCTTTCGAAGGACGGATTCTTCTCGTTGCACCGTCGCCCGCTTCGACGGGCCTACGACTATCTGATCGTCGGCGCTGGCTTTGCCGGATCGGTGATGGCGGAACGCCTTGCTTCGGACGGCCGCTCGGTTCTCGTTTGCGATCGACGGCCGCATATCGCCGGAAATGCCTACGATCATCGCGATAACGCCGGCATCCTCGTGCACAAGTACGGACCCCATATCTTTCACACCAACAGCGAGGACGTGTTCGCCTATCTTTCCCGTTTCACCGCCTGGAGAGACTATGAGCACCGGGTGCTGGCGCAAGTCGGAGATCTGAGACTTCCCATTCCGATTAACCGGACCACGCTCAATGGGCTCTTTGGTCTTGATCTCGCAGACGAGACAGCGGCCGCGCGGTTTCTGGCGAGCCGTGCCGAACCTTGCGACCCGATCCGCACTTCCCGCGACGTGGTCTTGTCGCAGGTGGGCGGAGAACTTTACCGGACCTTCTTCCAGGGCTACACTCGCAAGCAATGGGGTCTCGATCCGTCCGAACTTGACCGCTCAGTCACTGCGAGGGTTCCGACTCGCACCAGCGATGATGACCGCTATTTCCTCGACACGTTCCAAGCGATGCCCCGCGACGGCTACACGCAGATGTTCGAGCGCATGCTCGACCATGAAAACATAACAGTGATGCTCGAAACCGACTACGCCGACTTGGGACGTGAGGGCTTAGCGGAACATACAATCTTCACCGGCCCAATCGACGAATATTACAAATTCCGCTTCGGGCGCCTGCCCTATCGAAGCCTCGAATTTCAGCACGAAACGCATGACATGCGACGACTATTGCCCGTTGGGGTGGTCAATTATCCATCGCAGGACGTGCCCTATACGCGTGTCACTGAGTACAAGCACCTGACTGGTCAGTTGCACCCGAAAACGAGCATCAGCTACGAATTTGCCTGCGCCGAGGGCGACCCGTATTATCCAATCCCTACACCCGAGAACCAGGCGCTTTATCGGCAATACGAAGCTCTGGCTCGGTCGCAAGACGACGTCACATTCGTCGGCAGGCTAGCTACCTATAAGTACTACAACATGGATCAGGTTGTTGGACAGGCCCTTGCGACCCATCGGCGTCTGCAGAAGCGGCTAGGGACTGGCGTTACGGTCGATGCGTAGCGGGACTAGAAAAGCACAAATTGTCCTGGCCACGGACAGTCGCCACCCATCCGGGATGGGTGAGCACATGCTTGCGCTTGCGCGCGGATGCGCCTCAGATTGGGACGTGGCGATTGCTCTGGTCGGGGAGGATCATAACGGTCTCCTGCCGCGCGCCGCACGTTTTGGCATTACTATACGGCTCGCCCGTGACGGAAGGGATTTCGCCGACTGGCTCTCTCGAACCGACAGCGATCTACTGCATGTCCATGCGGGAATAGGTTGGGAGGGGCTTGAGCTCACCGCGATCGGCGCGGCGCAAGGCATTCCGGTTATCCGCACCGAACACCTGCCCTATCTCCTCACAGAAAACTGGCAACAGGAGAATTACCGTCTCCAGGTGCGCAACGTTTCCCACCATATCGTCGTTTCGGACGCCTCGCGGCAAAGTTACAGCTCCCACATAGCAGCGGATCGGCTCTCTGTGATCTGTAATGGGATCTTTCCATGTGAGTCGACCGGAGCATCGATGGAGCTCAAACAAGCCCTGGCCCTCGACAATGCGACTGTGCTGTTGACAGTCGCGCGACTGACCGCACAAAAGGATCACGCGACCCTGATGCGCGCACTACCGCATGTTTTAACGCGACATCCATCCACCGTGCTGCTGCTGGCAGGATCGGGCGAGGAACGGGAGTCCCTAACGGCCCTAGCGGGTGACTTAGGCCTTGCCGCTCATGTTCAGTTTCTTGGCCAGCGCGCAGATATCGCGGAGCTTTTTGAAGTGAGCGATCTCTTCGTCCTGCCTTCGTTATTCGAGGGATTGCCGTTGGTTGTGCTGGAAGCAATGTCGCTTGGTATACCTGTTGTCGCAACGCGTATCGGTGGCACCGCTGAGGCGCTGGGCGATGATCATCCATTCTTTGCAGCACCGGGCGACGCTCAATCGCTCGCCGATACCATTCTGCTGGCGCTCGCAGATCCGATCCGGCTGGCTGTCGTCGGCTCAGCCTCCCGCGAACGCTTTGCACAGCACTTTTCTGCGGACCGCATGGCGGCCGAGACAAGCGCAATCTACCGCCGCTACGTCGTGGGAAAAACATGTATAGCGCAAAAGGATGTTTCAATGCAGAAGACACGTCTGGCCTTCATTGGCGTTGGCGGCATCGCACACCGACACCTCGACATCATTGCCGGTTTCGGCGACGTCGAACTGGTCGGCTTCACGGATCCTGACCTCCAGAGGGCGGATGCGGCGGCAATGCGCTTCGGGGCGAAAGCCTTCGCCCATCACCGGGAGATGCTGGACGCGGTCCGAGCAGATGCCGTCTATGTCTGCGTACCCCCATTCGCCCATGGCGACCCGGAACGCGACCTCGTTGAGCGCGATATTCCGTTTTTCGTCGAAAAGCCGGTGGCGCTCGATCTTGCGACGGCAGAAGAGATTTCGGCAGCCATCACAGCCCGCGGGCTGATCACTGGCGTGGGCTATCACTGGCGGTATCTGGACATTGTCGACGAGGCGCGGGGGCATTTGGTCCACAATCCCGCCCAGCTCCTTTCTGGTTACTGGTTAGACTCCACTCCGTCCCCACAATGGTGGTGGAAGGAAGACAAGTCAGGCGGGCAGATGGTGGAGCAGACAACACATCTTCTCGATCTCCTACGATTTCTGGTGGGCGAAGTCACCGAAGTCTATGGGCGTGCCGGTCATTGCGACCGGCCAGACTTTCCCGGTCTCGACGTACCAACGGTGACCACTGCCAGTTTGACCTTCGAAACTGGCGCCGTCGCCAACATCGCCTCTACCTGCCTGCTTGGATGGAACCATCGCGTCGGCCTTCACATCTTCGCCGACCGGCTGGCGATCGAACTGACCGATCGCGAGATTATGGTGGATGTCGGGTGCGGGCGGCCCGTCCGCGGCGCCGATGGCGACCCGGTCTGGCGCGAGGATCGCGATTTCATCGATGCGGTGCGCGGCGGTGAAAACCACATCCGCTGCCCCTATGCTGAGGCTCTGGCGACGCATCGGCTTGCACTCGCCGTGATGTCTTCCGCGAAATCTGGCTTGGCCGTCAGGCTCGATCCGCCGCGGACGCGCCGGCCGAACCCGGCTCCGCTGCAAGTCCAGACCCGGCCGGATGCGCGGCCGCCCGGGCTACCGCCCGGACACCGCAAGATCCGCTCGCTCGGCGTCGAGGCGCCGGGCCGCTCGTATTTCTTCGAGTACGAGGAAGGGCCGCTGGGCGACGGGCAGGTCCGTCTGGACACACTCTATACCGGACTTTCGGCCGGTACCGAACTGACCTTTCTCAAGAAGACCAATCCCTATTTTCGCTCGCATTTCGACCGCGAGCGCGGCACCTTCATCGAAAACGAACCGGACCTGCATTATCCCGTGCCGTTTCTCGGCTACATGGAAGTGGCGCGCGTATCGGAATCGTGTGCGCACGGTTTCTCGCAAGGCGACGTGTTCGCCACCACCTACGCCCATAAGTCGGGGCATACCGCCAACCCGTTCCATGACCTGCTGGTGCCGATGCCGAAGGACATGAATTCGATACTCGGCGTGCTTGTCGCGCAAATGGGTCCGATCTGCGCCAACGGCATACTGCATGCCGACGCCGAGGCTTTCGGCGCTCAAGTGCCCTTCCTCGGCGCAGGCGTAAAGGACCGTCCCGTCATCGTCATCGGTGGCGGTACGGTGGGCCTGATGACGGCGTTGTTTGCGCGGGCGCTCGGTGCCTCCGACGTGGTCGTGACCGACCCTTCCGAGTTCCGCCGCGGCAAGGCGGAGGCGATGGGGCTGATGGCGATGACGGAGGATCAGGCATGGCAGCATGCCAAGGCTCGCTGGCATGACGGCACGATGGGCCGCGGCGCGGACCTGGTGTTTCAGACCCGGGCGCAGTCAGCAAGCCTGCATACCGCGCTCAAGGCCCTGCGGCCGCAGGGCACGGTCATCGACCTCGCCTTTTATCAAGGGGGTGCCGAGACCCTGCGGCTGGGCGAAGAATTCCACCACAACGGTCTCAATATCCGCTGTGCACAGATCAATCGTGTACCTCGTGGACTAGTGCCGCTGTGGAACCGCAAACGACTGGCGCTGGCGACCGTCGACCTGCTCAAAATCGAAGGCGTCGCGATCCGCGAGCACATGATCACCCATGTCATTCCGATGGACGATGCGCCGAGCTTCCTAACCGACCTCCTCGAAAACCGGCCGGACTTCCTGCAGGTGGTCTTTCAGGTGGGCCAATGACGGAGGAAACCGCGCCGATTCACATCCTGTTTGTGTTTGCCTGGCTGGTGGTCGGCGGCGAGGAAACGGAAGTGCGGTTGCTTGCCGGAAACCTCGATCCGCGACGCTTCCGCATCGACGTCGTCGCCTGCTTCCGCAAGCCCGGCATGCCGGAGCAGACGCACGAACAACTCGCCGCGCTCGGCGTCGATGTCGATACCACGCCCTATCAAATGTCGTTTGAGGATACCGTCGTCTATCTAGCCGGCAAGATCTCAGGTTACGACATTGTGGTGTCCTGCCAGAACGTGGCTGACATTTATCCGGCGCTCGAGCGCCTGCACCTGCGCCCTCCCCTGATCGAACACGGCGGCCTGGTCTCGGAGGCGTTGGCGGGACCGAAACACTTGACCAGCCGGTATGTCGCTGTCTGTCGTTCGATCCGGGACGCCGCGGCATCCCACATGCCGGCGCGCGAGCATCACGCGGTCGAGATCCCGTCTATGGTCGATCTGGCGACCTTCGATCCGTCCCGGCGCGAAGCCACCCGGCGCGCACTTGGCATCACGGGCGACCAGACGTTGATCGGCTGGGCAGGTCGACTCGACCCCAAGAAGAATGTCGAGGACTTCATCGAGGCGGCAGCACTCGTTGCCGCGCGCGAGACGGAAGCCCGTTTCGTGATCGTCGGCGGGCCGGATGCATTCATGCCAGATTACGCCGACCGCCTCACGGCGCTAGCACATCAGCGCGGACTTGCAACGAAGTTACAGTTTCTCGGAGACCGGAAGGATGTTCCGACCTTACTGTCGGCGTTTGACATCTTCGTCTGGCTGTCGCGAGGCGAAGGCATGCCGCATGTGATCGCCGAGGCCGGCGCTGCCTCTCTCCCGGTGATCGCAACGCCCGACAATGGCGCGCTGCAACAGATTGAAGCGGGAACATCGGGGCTGTTCGTTCCCTATGGCGACCTGCAGGCTGTGGCGCAAAATATCGTCCGGCTGATCAATGACCCGGCGCTCCGCCGCTCGCTTGGGGATGCGCTGCGGCGCGCTGTCGAGGCGCGCTACACCGTGGAAGCGGTGATCCCTCAGTGGGAAAGGCTGTTTTCCGACGCGATTTCAGAAAGACAGACTTCCGGACCGACCGGCCTGTTCCAATCCTTCCTTCAGGGCGGCTTCGAGTGCTCGACCCACCGGCTTCGCCCCCGCGAGGGAGCCGAGATCGGCCGCCGCCTAGATATCATCGCGGCCGTAGGCCACGACAGCCATGCCGCCCAGGATTATCGTCAACTGGCGGAATTCGGCATCCGCACCGTTCGCGATGGCTTCCGCTGGCACCTGATCGACCGGACTGGCCGTTACGACTGGTCGAGCATAAGGCCGATGCTACAGGCCGCGCATGCGACGAGTACGCAGGTCATCTGGGACCTTCTGCATTATGGCTGGCCCGACGATCTGGATATCTGGTCGCCAGGCTTCGCCGACCGTTTTGCGAGGTTTGCCGGCGAATGCGCCAAAATCGTTCGGGAAGAAAGCGACGCGGTGCCGTTCTACTGTCCCGTCAACGAGATTTCATTCTTCTCTTGGAGCGGTGGCGATGCGGGTTATCTGAATCCTTTCGCGAATGGCCGTGGGTTCGAACTAAAAGTGCAGTTGGCGCGTGCCGCGATCGCCGCCATGGAAGCCATCCTGGCCGTGGATAGCCGCGCCCGTTTCGTCCACTGCGATCCCGTCATCAACGTCATCGCCGACCCGTCCCGCCCCTGGGAACGCAGCGTCGCAGAAGGTCACCGACAAGCACAGTTCCAAGGATGGGACCTGATTTCGGGCCGCATCTGGCCGCAGATCGGCGGACAGATGCGCTATCTGGATATTGTCGGCGTCAATTACTACTTTAATAACCAGTGGATTTACGGCGGTCCGCCTATCGACATCGGCCACCCACTCTACAAGCCGTTGGGCAGGATCCTGACGGAGACCTATGCACGCTACGGCAGGCCGATGCTTATCGCCGAGACTGGTATCGAGGGTGATCGACGCGCAGCATGGTATGGTTATGTTTCCTCGCAAGCGCGCACGGCCATGCGTAATGGTGTCCCGTTAGAAGGGCTATGTCTTTATCCGATTATCAGTCACCCTGGATGGGACAATGACCGCATGTGTCACAATGGTTTGTTTTCGGCGGATATAACGTCATTGGGTAGAGCCATCGATCCAGGGCTTTCCTCCTCGATAACATCTAAAGAGCTTTTCGTTCCCGCGAAAGACAGCGTTTGGCGCAAAAATCTGCAATGGTGGCTTTAACTCCTTGGCGAACATGGACGGATTGGGCTGAAGTGGAGGGCCAGGTTGCGCCAGTGGAACGTTATCCTGAGTCGGAGGTTTCATCATCTTGAAGTGGAGACAAGGTAATGGATCCGGTCACGGGATTTTCAGAAAAAGAACTCCTTGGGCATGTTCAGGCGCTCCGCAATTTTGCTCGGCGCTTCCATTCATCGCCAAGCGATATCGACGATCTGGTTCAGGAGACGTTGACCAAGGCGCTGGCAAACGCCGAAAAATTTCAGTGTGGTACCCAGTTACGATCGTGGCTGTTCACAATCATGCGCAACACATTTTGCACCAAGTTCGGCCTCTCGAAGCGCGAGCACGTCGGGCTTGCAGATGATGCAGCCCTACGGGTATCGGTGCCTGCGGTCCAAGATTGGAAGATCAGAGGACACGAACTGGAAACGGCGCTAGCCAGTCTGTCCGAGGATCACAGGCAGGCGATTACGTTCGTATTTGTGGACTGTATGAGTTACGAGGAAGCGGCTGCGCGGTGTGGATGCGCTTTGGGAACAATGAAAAGCCGCATCAACCGGGCCCGTCTGCAACTCTGGACTGCTATCAATAGCGAGTGAGCGCTAATTGAGCGATGCGTCGATATCGTTCGCAAACAGAGCCGCGGCAATTTTTCCCAACTCGGTCGGTTTTTTGCAAAGCGCAAAACCGGTGAATTTCACAGGAATAATCGACGGGTCGTAGCTCGTCGCAAAGACGAAGGCTATGTCTCGGCTTTCCAATTCCTCCGCGACCGGAAAGACGAATTCGTCGCCGAGATGCACGTCCAGGATGGCCGCGTCGACGGGCGACGTTCTTATCAATTCGAGCGCGTCCTGAACGTTGCCAGTAGGCCCTACGACAACGGCACCAAGTTCTTCGAGCTTACGGCGGGTCTCGTCAGCAAGGAAATATTCGTCTTCGACGATGAGAACATACTTGCCTTCGAAAAGGCGAAGATAGGTCGAGTTTTCCACGTTCACCTCACAGCAACTTTCATATCTCTAGCCAGCCGTGAGAAACCAGGCAAGTGCGAGCGAACGATCGCTCCTGATCCACGCCCTCTAGTAATCGTCGACACTTTATTTCGCCGAGGCTAGACACTTCCTCTTGACGATTTGACATCATCACAACGACGAGCGCTTTCAACATCGGGCTAATCCGATAGTTCCGGCCGCGCAAAAATAAGCGATCAAGCGGGAACTTCCTTTAAGACCTCAGGTTCGGCGATCGGCTCAACCAATCGAAGGAGATACTCATGAAAGCGCTCTGCTGGCACGGCAAAGGCGATATCCGATGCGATAGCGTCCCGGAACCGCAGCTCGAAGATGGCCGCGACGTGATTATCAAGATGACGGCGTGCGCGATCTGCGGATCGGACCTGCATTTGATGGACGGGTATATCCCGTTCATGGAAAAAGGCGACATTCTCGGCCATGAATTCATGGGTGAAGTCGTTGAAGTCGGCCACGACAACAAGAAGCTCAAAGTCGGCGACCGGATCGTAGTCCCTTTCACCATCTGCTGCGGCGAATGCCAGCAATGCCTGAAGGGTAACTGGTCGGTCTGTGAAAGTTCCAACCGCAAGGCCGAAAATGCGACCAAGGCTTTCGGCTACCCGACCGCTGGGCTGTTTGGATATTCTCATCTGACCGGCGCCTATGCCGGCGGTCAGGCGGAATATGTCCGGGTCCCTTACGCGGATGTTTCGCCCATCATCATTCCAAACGGCATGACGGACGAGCAAGCCTTGTTCCTCGGCGATATCTTCCCCACGGGATGGATGGCGGCAGCCAACTGCGAGATAGAGCCCACCGACATCGTCGCGATATGGGGATGCGGTCCGGTCGGACAGTTTTGCATCAAGAGCGCATTCATACAGGGCGCTGCGCGCGTCATCGCGATCGACAACGTTCCTGAGCGCCTTGCATTAGCCCAGGCGATCGGCGCGGAGATTATCAATTTCGACGACATCGGCGGTACCGTCCTCGATTACATCAAGGACATCACTGACGGCCACGGGGCTGACAAATGCATTGATGCCGTGGGCGCGGAGTCGCATGCCACGGCGTCCTTCGATGCGATCATCGACAAGATTAAGGCTGCCACCCTGATCGGGACAGACCGCCCGCATGTGCTACGCGCCGCAATCATGGCCTGCAGACCAGGCGGAATCGTTTCGGTCCCTGGCGTCTACGGTGGTTTCCTTGACAAAATTCCAGTCGGCGCAGCGATGAACAAGGGGCTGACGATCCGTACCGGCCAGACCCACGTCAATCGATACTCGCTCGATCTTTTACGCCGCATCGAGGAAGGCGAAATCGACCCGAGCTTTGTCATCACCCATCGCGCCAAGCTCGAAGATGGGCCGGAGTTCTACGAGACATTCCGGGACAAGAAAGACAACTGCATCAAGGTCGTGATGACCGCCTGACGGCCCGGTTCTAAGGCAGCTAGCTTTCATTTGGAGTGTGGGAAACTTTTGAGGCCGGCCCCAGTTTGTCCCCGCCGATTTCAGCAACGAAGGATCTGCACAATCGCGAAAGCAGCGCCTTGCAATATGCAATGCGCGACCGCCTGACGGCACTTAGTCGCGCATTGAGACGATGGATGACGATCTCGGCCGTTCGGCGGCCGGTGGCGTGACACGCGCCGGCTTCGACAGGATGGTGGTGGAGGTCTGCCTCGGCAAGGTCGGCGCTGTGGCCGCACGAGAGGTGTCGCGGTTTGCCCGCAACAGCCGCGATTGGCAGCAACTCATCGAGATGTGTCGCGTCGTTGATACCGTTCTGATCGACCAGGAGGCGGTCTATGCGCCGCGCCAAGGTAATGACCGCCTGCTACCGATCGAACATCCACGCCGGCACCTCCAGAGATCGGTCAGAGGAAGCGCCGGAAAGGCTGCAACGGAAAATTGCCGTCCCTTTGGCCAGCGCCTCATGGACATGGACAAACTGACCGAACCAGGGATGCCACGGATACAAAAGTTCGCAAACCTCTGTCCCGTGGGCGTTCTGTCGTCGCGATGTACAACGAGTTCCGGCCACACAGCGCGATCGGCAACAAGGTGCCGACATCATTCATGAACGGCTCATCGGCACCCCCGCCGGGCTGAGCCTTAACCCCGAAAATTCCAGCTTCCGCTGGCCCAAGATCGGGGGGCACCTCAAAATGGGCCAGAGATTACTTCAAAATGGATTATTTCCACGAGGCAAGGTCAGATGCAACCTTCAGAAGCCTTCGAAACTTTTGGCATTGCATGTGGCTCTCCGCTTTGCATTCCGCCACATGCCGCAGCGCTTTTGCGAGAGTCCCGAGCTTCTTGATCCGGACCTCAAGAGCGTCGGCCCTCGCGTGAAAGGCGTTGCGGGGGATGACGGGTTTGCCGTCCTTGCCGATCATGCCCTTCATTTCTTCCAGCGAGAAACCTGCAGACTTTCCGAGCTGTATCAGAGCGATCTGCGTGAGGGCCTCCGGCCCGAACTGCCGACGGAGGCCACGGCGACCGAGGGACTCGATCAATCCGATCTCGTCATAGTAGCGCAGCGTCGAAGGTGGCACCCCGGTCTTCTCAGACAACAAGCCGATATCTAGCATTTATCCTCTTGACCTCAAGCTGACTTGAAGTGGCACGGTAGCGCCGATGCTTTCAATGGCAAGAGGAATTAACATGAGAACTCCTTCTATCGGTATCCGCAGTCCCTCCGTCACCTTCGCCTTGGCGGGATCGGCGTTGTTGGGCTCCCTCGGCGTAAGCGTTGTCACCGTCGCCCTACCTTCTCTCGCGGAGGAATTCTCAACTCCAGCCTCAGCCGTGCAAGGGTCGTGATCGCCTATCTCCTAGCCGCAACTGTTACGGTGATTGTTGCTGGCAAACTTGGCGACGCACTTGGTTCCCGACGCATCCTCCTCGGAGGCTTGGTCACCTTTACCATTGCCTCCGCCCTGTGCGCACTTGCTCCCACTCTCGGCGCATTGGCTGCGGCGCGTGCGGTACAGGGTATCGGAGCGGCGGTTCTGATGGCGCTTCCCATGTCGATTCTCAAGGAAGTGGTGGGCAAAGAGCGGATTGGATCGGCGATGGTCCTGCTCGGCACAATGTCGGCCATCGGCACTGCGCTTGGCCCGTCCCTTGGCGGCATCCTGTTGTCCGGCTTCGGATGGCGTGCCGCTTTTTTTCCTACTCGCAGCCCTTGGAGTAGCAACGACCATTGCATCCATGACCACGATTCCAGCGGACTGTCACATAACTGAAAGCGAGACTGACCGCCTGGACTGGCTTGGAGCCTCCCTACTTGGGACAGCATTGATCTTCTACTCGCTCCTGATGTCAAAGGCGGGAGGCGCTGGCTCATCGAGTTTCCTTCTGCTCGCGGCTTTGATGGCTATGGCCGCGTTTGTATTGGTGGAGAGAAAGGCAGAATTTCCGTTGATCCCAATCGCGGTCCTTCGAAGAGCACCTATCGCCACAGCGCTGGCAACTAACTTGATCTTGTCGATGGTCATGATGACAACTCTTGTTGTGGGGCCATTCTATCTGTCACTAAGCCTCAAACTGGATGCCAGCGTGATCGGTCTCGTCATGTCAATCGGTCCCGCTACTGCCGCGCTGACGGGGTTCGCAGCCGGACGAGCCGTGGATCAGTTCGGTACCCGCGCGGTTATAACGGCAGGATTGATCGAGACCTGCATCGGCTTCCTGTCACTGGCGCTGCTTCCGCGATATACGGGGGTTGCGGGATACGTGATGTCCTTGATCATACTGACGCCTGGCTTCCAGATGTTTCTCGCGGCTAACGGCGCGGGGCTCATGACGGCCGCACCGGACAGCCAGCGAGGCGTTCTCTCTGGACTACTCAGTTTGTCCCGAAATCTGGGCTTTGTAACCGGCGCGTCGGCGATGATGACATTGTTCATGTTCGCAGTGGGCGACAGCAACCTGTCCGCGTCGTCCGAGAACGCGGTAGCGCGAGGATTCTCGATTACCTTCCTGGCGGCATCTGGTCTTGCCGTGTGCTCTATACTTGCCACGAGCTTCAGTCCAAGGGAGAAGCTCTGACGCCACACCACATTCGCCTTGTCCAGACTTGTGGTTTGACTGCTCAGGACCAGTCACGGCCCTGCATGCCGCTTCACGCCCAATACCAGTCATAGACCACCCTGTTTGACCGCACCCAAACCCAGACATGGCTTTACATCGGTGCTTGCTGCTTCCGCTTGCCGCTCCGCTAGACGGTTGGGGAAGGCATCCCGCGGCAATTGACGGTGCGAGATGGCAGTCATTCCCCTATCAGCACAAACGCTACCCTCACGGGTGACGATGGCGGCAGTGAAGTTGCCAGCGCGGCTTTTGTATGGCACCTCGTACATGCCAAATTGCGAACGACATAAGGATGCGACCGTGGGAGACGAAATTTGGGGGACGTTAGTTAAAGAATTCTCTGATGTTCCAGACGCTTCGGCCATAACTCGCATCACTGTTCGTCTTGTGATCGCGGCGGTACTCGGTGGGGTGCTCGGGTTCGAACGCGAGAGCAAGGGCAGAAGTGCTGGCTTGCGGACTCACATGTTGGTTGCCGTGGGTGCCGCACTCTTCGTTATAGGTCCACTGCAGAGCGGTATGCAGATCGGCGATCTGTCACGCGTACTGCAGGGTGTCGTTCAAGGAATAGGCTTCCTCGGCGCGGGTGCTATCATAATCCGCTCGGCGCAGCGCGAGGTGGAAGGGCTCACCACAGCGGCCGGTATCTGGGCGACAGCCGCGATCGGCGTAATGGCCGGCCTGGGAATGGAGGTAACTGCCGTCTTATCGACCGCGATCGTCTTGGTGATTCTCGCAGCGGTGCCTCACATCTTGCCCGCGCCATCCGAGACGGAGTCAAAGTCTAGTGGGGAGGATTGACCGTAGGACGATCTGAATGAAATCCGCAAGGATTTCAAGCGCGTCGTTCATGTTCGCGTCATGCATCGGCGCCATGCCCGTGAGAAAAGATTCGGCTTCAGGGCCGCCAGTGTAGCTACGGATGTTTCGACCTGACCATTCTATTTTGAAATATACCGGCGAAGCCCGCGCCTCCGCGGTTTGCATTGCCGTGGTATAAACCGATTCCGGTTTCACCGTAACGAACGCGGCGCCGGCAATCAGCGTTCGATCCGATGCTCGCCAGAGCGACACGTGTCCCGGCGAGTGGCCGGGAGTAAGGATCCATTGCCATCCCGCCATGAACTGGGACCGAAACCGCCCGACATAGTTGTCTCCGGTCGTCTGTCTGCAGATCCCCCCTCATAGGCATTTAGTCATGCATGTGACCCACCATTTACTCGTACTGCGCTCTCATCTGATGAAGGTTTTCTGACCGCTGACAACATCCTTAAATTTAAATATGTGCAGCGCAGCACTTCGTGCCCATATAGGAACTTCTGCCCCTTGGTGGGCGAAAGACACGAATGTGACCGACACGTCGAGCTGAACAACTTCGGCTCGGACCTTGGCATGCTGAAGTGCCGGCTTTATCTGTCGACCATCTGCTCGCAAAACGCCGCTCCTCGTCGTCCTGGACGGATGCGCTCAGATGCCGTAACGTATGACATGGCTCCGGCTCGTTGGTCGTCAAAGCACATCCCAGCCGGGCCATGAAACGCTCGGACCAGTTCCATAGCAGTAACATTTCATCTTAGACGACCAGGATGCGTTTTTTTGCGTCGTTGGCTTCAGCTTCGGGCATTCGACCTCACAATGGTATCCTGATCGTTGCCATCAAACCTTCGGGCTTGTAGAAAAGTTCCACCCTTCCGCCGGCGTGTGCCAACGTTCCCTCGATCAGTTCGGTGCCGTATCCTTTGCGTGTCGGCGGAATCACCACAGGCCCGTTCCTCTCCTTCCATTCACAGACCAGAAATTGACGGCCACGTGCGTCCGGCTCGATATACCAAACGAGATGCACCTCTCCTTCCGGAACGGAAAAAGCGCCATATTTCACCGCGTTGGTTGTGAGCTCGTGCAAGATCATGCTGACCGCCAATACCTTCGGACCGGCGATCTGAACCGGCGATCCTTCGGTTAGAAGCCGACCTCGGGCGATCCCGGAGGCGGCGTTCAGCAGTAGCGTTTCGAGGTCGGCAGTCTCCCGGTTCGCCGCAATTTCCTGAGCTCGAAGTGTGAGGTCTAGTCTTTTTAAAAACGTATCACGGAAGACTAGCGCGGCAGGATCGTCGGCGTCTGTATGCATTGCCACGGCGCGAACGACCGCAACCATATTTCGCATACGGTGGCGTGTCTCGGCAATGATGAACTCCTGCTCAGCATTTATGCGCTGGCGTTCCGTGACGTCCTCGAAAGTGACGAGGACGCTGCTGCTGTTGTCGTCGGGGTGAACGAGCCGACGGGCGTCGACATGAAAGGTCTTCGGGCCGATCGCGGGGAAGTCGTGGGTGACCTCGTAGCCAACGACCGCGGCAGCCTTCGGTATCACCCCTTCGATTAGATGTCGCAGTTCGGCAATGTCCCACTGGCCGTCTCCGAGATCGAACAGGCTTTCGCCAAGGACTTCGTCGCGATCGACCTCGAACAATTTGACGAATGCGTTGTTGGCCGAGGTCACACAGAGACGTCTGTCTAGCACGACAAGGGGTTGCGTCATCGTGTCGACGACGCCCTGCGCCTGGACGTGGCCGCTTCTGAGCAATCGGTAAAGGTCTTCAAGGGTCATTTGACATCCCAGGAACGATGAAACTGGGCTGCAACGATAGCGCGTCCGTCAATGGGGAAAAGTCGCAGCGGGGAAATAAGTTTCACGACTACTAAAAGCTTTCTCGCATGTTGACGGTCGACCGCCCAACGACTGGCAAATTCAACGCGTCGCATGGCTCATGTCGTTTCAGTTCTATACGCCTCAGCCTCGTCGGTCACATAGCGGATGGAGAACGGGACAATTGATAAGGCATACAATGGCGCTCAAGCAAAGACTGTTTCAAGGCTTCATTCTGCACAGGGCCACCAGCCTGGATTGTCTTTCCGACACTCGCGAAACGAAACAGCTGAAGCCTTTGAGTCCGCGATGTGCTAGAGAGCGGTGTTGTTGGCAATGCTCCCACATGAAGCGCAGACCAGTTCTCCGCACGATCTTTATAAGGCAGGTGCAGATGTTCGCGGAATATCACCGACCTGACATTTATCATGCACCAGAAGAAATTCAGCACCTGCCCGAGCCAGAATATTTTGCCGTATCCAATAGTGACGGCGCAGACGCGCACTACCATGACCTGGCACATCTTCACCGCCGTTTCCAGATTACGGTGGCGCAGTGTACTGCTCTGGATGCGCTTTGCAGCTAATCCACCGCTTACCATAGGCTGGTGGCGATGGCTGGCGGACTTCATGGCGTCACGCGACTATCCCCTACCGCACGACGATCTCTACAAAAGCCGCTTTCGAAATTCCTTGTTTATCGGTTGAGCGGTTCGCAACGGCTGAGGCTGCTTATCGATCATCTCGCGATTGCTGAGAAAATCCTGTCCACGGAAATCATGACTCGGGTTTGGAGCGGAGAAACTGTCGATATGGGCGAGATCCAGGGCCGAAACGAAACCTGTTCGTGCCGTCTCGTGCTGGCCGACCGCTGCGGCGGACGCCGTGAGGGCGCCTTCGGCATTAAGCTCGTGCGGATCCGGGACAAGTCGACATTGTGCACTGTCCGCTTCACATTCCTTCGTGAAAGTGCGCGGCAGGGTTACACGTTCGTGGTGGGAAGCATGCAAGGCCCCCGCAACGCGAAACGACTGATCGTCGAGACCACGCGCAATCTCTTCGGTCTTCGCTCCAAGGAGGCAGTCCTGATGGTATTGCAGGGATTGGTCGCCGAGGGGAATGCCAGACGTTTCCGGGCCGTCTCGCAATCCAAACATCTGATACATTATGGACGCTCCCGTCGGCAATCAATGTTGCTGTCGAACATCGACGGCTTCTGATGCGAACGCTGCGACGAGCCAGACGATACCTATGGCTTTGTCGTTCCCTATTCGCAGATCGACGGAATCGATCGACGTGATGCGAGCAAGGCGCAGTTCAATCGGGTCGGCGAGTTGTTCTGCTGACGGGCGACGCCAAGGCGGAGTTGCGGGCCCCTTACCCACCCTACCTCTGCATTCTGCGCGACCGCGTCTGCCCCTTACTCGGGACGCAGGTGGATGGTGACCACCGCGCCTCCACCTTGCCGATTGGTAAACTCCAGATGGCCGCCATGGGCAGCGGCAATGGCTTGAACCACCGAGAGCCCCAGACTTGTGCCGCCCGTCGCACGCGAGCGTGACGGATCGCCCCGCTAGAAGGGATTGGTGGCCATTGCATCCATGTCCTCGGGGAAACCGGGGCCGCGGTCGAGAATCCGGATGATCACGCTTCCGTCCGCCCATCGTTCGTCTCGCACCGCAGCCAACCGCCGCTTTGCGCATAACGGCTGGCATTTTCCAGTAGCGCCAGCATTGCCTGACGGATCCGCGAGGGATCCGCGGATATGCGGCTTGACTGAAGTCCCGTTTCGACCTCCATCCCGCTCGCATCCAGCATGGGTTTTGCTGCCGCGAGAACCGTGCCCACGACCTCGGCCGCATCGAGCGATTGCCGTTGCATCACCAGTTTCTGTCCGACGGCGAGGGAAAGGGTGCCCAAATCCTCGACGATTTTCCCCAAACGTTCGACCTGGAGTAGAAGATCGGAGACGATTTGGCGGTCCATCGGAAAAACGCCGTCGACCATTGCCTGCAGCGCGCCTTGCAGGATTTCAGAGGCGTTCGCAGCTCATGCGCAATGGCCATATTATTGAAGCGCAGCCGCTCTTCCATTCTATCGAGGCTTGTAGCAAGGGCGTGAAAGGTTTCCACCAGGCGCAAGACCTCGCGTTTGCTGCTGGAGTAAGCAGCCACCTGGGTCGAAAAGTCCCCTGACGTTAGGCGTTCGGCGGCGACTGTGAGACTTTCGAGCGGTCGGGCGATACGCCTTGCAAGAGAGGCACCGAGAAGGGCGCAGACGACAGCCGACACCAGGCCGCAGATCAGCACAGCGAGTTATATCTTTAAATCCGTGGGTGCCGACCTGCTCGCCAAGATGTTCAAGCAGGGTTTTGAAGGCAACGCTGTCAGGTTGCGGCTGACCTTCGTATTCCGAGAGAACCTTTGGAACCGGTAGCGTCCGCGCAGATGGTGTAATTTCGGGGGCGCATTGAGGTGGAAACGGCGGTTGGGGATGAGCTGCCGTATTCGTTGAGCGCAAGGTGGGCACCGGGCCTGTCGGAGAAGGTGGAGTTGCA
>JAEYDD010000063.1 GCA_023404095.1 Pseudomonadota bacterium
AACATTGCGGCACATCTGCGTTACATAGGCCCACTTCCAAGACTCGTCGCCAAGTATGTCCCTTGTTCCACGCGGCGCCTTGACTGCTTCCATCCCAACCGCCTCCCGGTAAGTTTTTGATTGACCAACGGGGCTTCTCCGCGCGGCCATAAAAGCCGCCGGCCCGCCCCTCGGAAAAAATAATTCCCGTTATTCAAATGAATATAATACTTCATAAGTACATAGCAAGACAAGACATTGGAAGAAATTTTTTTACTTTGCCCTGTCAATATAATATCCCATCCTTCGTTACAGCGCAGCTTTCCTTTACATTTGACAAACTGTGATTTACAAGTAGAATATATATAACGGATCAGCGCCTTGGTAACCTCATCATGTATGAGACCCAAGGCCACTTTTATATTTTAGGAGATATGCCGATGACTGTTCCTAAAGTATTTAAAACTATTGAAGATCAAATTAAAATACTGCGAAGCAGGGGACTTAGAGTTGATTCAAGGCATAAAACCATTTTGCTTCATGAAAATTATTACAACATAATAAACGGATATAAAAAACCGTTTTTAGCCTCCTGCGGCCCGAATGAAACATATTTGAGAGGAACATCTTTTAAAGAGATTATTGCTTTATATGAATTCGACAGATCCCTTCGTTATATAACGTTGAGACGCCTGCTAAAAATGGAAACTCATATAAAATCGGTAGTTGCTTATGTTTTTTCAAAATATCATGGCTACGATCATAAATTATATCTGGATGCGACAAACTTTGACATCAAAAACCGGACTATAAAAGCTATAGGCAAACTAATTTCTACATGCCAGGATATAATAATCCAAAAGAACACTAAACACGACGCTATAACACACTACCTCTCAAAATATAATTATGTTCCCTTGTGGGTATTGACAGGCGTTCTAACAATGGGCAATATCAGTCGTTTTTATAGCCTCATGAAAAAGAACGAAAGGGACGAGGTCGCGCAAATTTTAAATACACGCGAAGATCACCTGCGTAATTATCTCGTATTATTTACCGATTTTAGAAATGTCTGTGCTCATTCCGACAGGTTATACAATTTATTCTTTACTAAGAAAAAGATACCTGCGATACCATTAACCTTTCAAGCTGTATCTGTTGATGGAAAACCTTTTTCCTGCTCTTACAATTATAATTTCTTTACTTTTCTGCTTTGTATGAAGCTATTGTCTCCTAATACAGGGAAAGACAGTTTTGCTTCGCTGAAAAAAGAAATAGAGAAAGAGCTAAATAGATTATCTAGACAATTACATACGGTTACTATTGAGAGTATTCTAACTTCAATGGGGTTTCCAAAAAACTGGAGCAGCATTTAGATAATATAGTGGCTACGACCTTGTCGTAAACGTATCACACTAATGGCTCATTATAAATTCTCCTGCTAACCGTTACAAGCAAAGGGGATAAAATAACATATGGCGCATAATCGTAACGGTTCATCTCTTTAAATGCCTAACCCACTCCCGTGGTGATTCCACAATCGAAGGCGTGATAGCGTTTACATTTTCTTTCGTTCCTGCTCATCCGCGGCTTCCGGCGGCTGTATTTTTATCATTTTCTATGTTAAAGTAAAAATGGAGTGCATAAAGGTAAACATTTTTGCACCATACGTAAATGGACAAAAAATAGAAAAAACACCGGCCTCCCACGGAAACGTCGGCACAAAAAATACGTGCAGAAAAGTTTACTATGCGCCGCCGCGGGTCTGGCTTGAAAAACAGAGGAGACGTAAATGTCCAGAACCACACGCCACAACACAGAGCTGCACTTCTACTCGCCGAGGCTGCTGGAAAAACTGCGCGCCCTGCTGAAAGTCAAAGCCGCGCTCGTGGAGGCACCCGCCGGATTCGGCAAATCCACCGCCGTGTGGGACAGACTTAACGACGCCCGGCAAAAAGGGAGCCGCGTCATACCGCTGCTCTGCCATGAGGAACCCGCCGCGGACATCTGGCGCCGCTTCTGCGCAGCCATCGGCGAAATATCCCCCAAACGGCCACCGCGCTCTCGTCCTTCGGCGTGCCCGACCAGGACACCGCCGGCGCGGCCGCCGCGCCGCTCGCAGAGCTGGACTGCGGCGAAGAGACCTGCCTCCTGCTGGACGACTTCCAAAAATGGGAGCCGCGCCTGCCGCGGGCCATCTGGAAAGAGCTGCTGCGGCACGAGAGCGAAAAGCTGCACCTCATCGTCGTAAGCTGGCCGCTGGAGGGCTACCGCGAAGAACTCAACGGACGCTGGGAGAGACTCTGCATCGACGGCGGCGACCTGCGGCTGAGCGCCGGGGAGATCCGCCTCTACTTCAAAGCCGCCGGCTTCACCCTCGCCCCAGGCGAAGAAGAAGAGGCCGAACGGCTTACGGGCGGCTGGATCATGCCGCTGCGCCTGCAAATGCTCCACTACCGCGAAAGAGGCCGCTTCCTACAGGAGGCGGACACCGAAGCCCTCTTCCGCCGCATGATCTGGGAGCGCCTCGACGCCCGCGAACAGGACTGCCTGCTGCGCCTCTCGCCCTTCGACCGCTTCACCCTGCCGCAGGCCAGGGACATCCTGGGAATCGACGGTCTGCCGGACTGGGCCGTAAAACTGTTCGACCGCCATATCTTCATCTCCCGCGCCACGGCGGAACAGAGCTACGAACCGCACAGCCTGCTGCTCGACTTTGTGCGCGCGCGGCGCGAGACCCTCGCGGAAGAGAGGCGGCGGGAGATACTCGAACATGCCGCGGCGTGGAGCGCCGCGCACGGCGACCTCCTGCGCGCCTTTGAACTCTACCAGCGTCTTGGGGAATACGAAAAAATACTCGCGCTCGACCTCATCTCCGTGGAGCTCGGAGAACTCCCCGCGCTCAAGCGCGACCAACTGCTCCACGACGTCGTGGCGCGCCTCACCGGCGAACTGATACGCCGCTACCCGATGGCCGTGCTCAACCTCGCCTTCGAACTCTTCGCCGCCGGAGACATCCCGGCCCACTGCGCCCTCTGCGCGCGCATGGAGGCCGAATTTTCGCAAATCCCCAAAGCAGAGGGACGCGACCGCCTGCTCGGCGAAATAGAGCTGCTGCGTTCATTCCAGCACTACAACAACATCGAGGCAATGAGCGCGAGCCACCGCCGGGCGCTGGAACTCATCGGCGGCCCCGCCTCCCTCGTACGGCTCGACGCCATGTGGTCCATGGAAAATCCCTCCGTCCTCTTCATGTTCCACCGCGAAGCGGGGGCACTCGACCGCGAACTCAGCTCCATGAAAAAATGCTTCCCGTACTACCTGACCCTCACCAACGGCCACGGCAGCGGCGCTGACACCGTAATGAAGGGAGAGACCTTCCTCATGCGCGGCGAACTGGCCGCCGCCGGCGACGCCGCGGGACGCGCGCTGGGACAGGCGGCGCTTAAAAAACAGACCAGCGTCAAACTCGCGGCGCTCTGCCTGAAAGGGCGGATCGCTATCCTCGAGGGCGACGCCAAACAGCTGAAAAACATCCTCGACGAACTCGGTGCCCTGACAAAACACGGCGCACAGAGATCGGAACGCGTCGAGGCGGGGCTGGCGCGTTCCCTCCTCATGGGGTTGCTGGGACGCCCGGCGGAGATGGAACCCTGGCTCAAAAACGGTGAAATAGAGGGCGGCAGAGTGATGATACCGGCGGTGCCCTTCGCCCAGACTGTCTACGGGAGCTGGCTGCTGCAGACCGGCGGCTCTCCGGCGATGGCGGAATTTCTCGCCCAGGGCCTCGCGATGGCCGCGGCCCTCAACTACTTGACCGCGGCCATCTACCTGCGGCTCTACGAAGCCGTCGAACTGCTTCGGGCGCAGCGGCTCGGCCACGCGGCCGCGGCCCTCAAAGAGACGCTCGCCCTGGCCCTCCCCGACCGCCTCTACCTGCCCTTCGCCGAATGGTACGAAGAGATAGAGCCGATCCTCGAAAAATGCTGTCCCCCCTCCGAGGCGGCGGCCATCCGCGAACTTGCGGAGCGGCAGGCGGCGGGGCGGAAAAACATCCTCTGCGGGCAGCGTTTCACCCTCTCCGAAGCGGAGCTGATCGTCGCAAAATGCGCCGCGCGCGGCATGCACAACGCCGAGATCGCCGACGAGCTGAACCTCTCGCCGAACACGATAAAAAAACACCTCAAATCCATATTCAAAAAACTGCGAATAGAAGACCGACGAGATATCCCCGCCCTATAAATCGGCGTTTATACGCGCTGCCTGCGTCATAACTTGCCCTCTGAGCGTCCTCGCCGTATGAAGATACGGCTCCGGTTCTCAGAGGACAAGTTATTTAGCATCCAGCACGTCTAAACGCCGATTTATCTTCGATAGATTAAACAAGGAATTGCGGTTTAGCTTTTACCCTATCGATGATAAACAGCGGTTTTTTCTTAAAGCCTTCCTCTCTGAGGAAGGTGGATCGCCGCCGTTTTTGCGGCGAGACGGAAGGAGTGTTGCTCTGCTTGGCGCGGTTTCCGCGCCAAACAGAGTCCGCGGCAAAAGCCGCGGAAGAACATAAGGTCAACTCTCCCTCAGTCTCGGCGAAAAACATCGCCGAGCCAGCTCCCTCTGATGAACAGAGTCCCGCAAATCGGACAACGCTATAAAAGCTCCCAAGGGTATCAAAAATCTATTCAATAAAGAGACTTCGATATTGCATCGGAGCCTTTTTCAATTTTATCTGTATCCTGTCGTTATTATAATACCTTATATATTCGT
>JAEYDD010000070.1 GCA_023404095.1 Pseudomonadota bacterium
CGGTAGCTGTATTCGATGTCCGTAAATGTTTCCTGCTTCATTTCCTTGTTCCTCCATCGTTTTGATGGTGTTATTTTACCATCTCTCGCGCATGCGCGGTAGCGCGGATTAAATCAGAGATTCCCTAGGCATCAGCCACCAAACCGGCTCTATCGCCAATGGAAAAAAGACCGATTTAATCATATTTGATGAACACATTAGTGTCTCGTTCGTCATGGTCAATGGACAGCATATTGTCTTTTGAGATAGTCTAAAATATTTCAGACCATTGACTCCTTCGTTTCTCTTTTTTGTCTGCCTTTATTTTCTGACTACTGTTTGACTACCAATATGTAAAAAGCCCGCAAAGTCCTTTAATATCAGGTTCCGCGGGCTTTTTATCAACCTTTACAACTTGTACACTTCATCTAAAAGTAGCACGGTTACGCCATTTAAATCTGTCTGTCACAGTTCTCCGACCCGGAAGGCCGCTGGTTCGAATCCAGTCGGGCGCACCAAACAGCCCTCACAGTCATACCGTGAGGGCTGTTTTTGCTTGAGCTGCGTTCCACATATAGAGATATTTATCAAAACAAATAAGCACAAGTTGATTTCGCGCGAGGTTTAGCGTACTATATAATTTGTATAAAGCTAGCGCACGCTATATCATAGATCACATTATCCATTTTTCTCTGTCGAAGAAATCCCCCCATCACCATTTTGAAGTGAAAATGCTTGACGTGGCAAAACAGCAAATTAACAGATGGAATCCTATTACTTTTTGTTTTGTCGCAGATTGGCACATATCCGGATTGCAACATTGGCGAAATATGCAATGCTGTATGGACAAGTGACAACCTTTTTTAAGATGAGGAACATAAAATGAATTTGCATGTTTTAAAATGTCCAGAATGTAACTCCAACCTTGAAATCGAGGAAGGGTGCACATCCTGTTATTGTCGATTTTGCGGGTGCAAAATTATTCTTAGCGATGACACGAAAGGAGCAACCTTCAACAAAAGCATTCATATTATAAAAGATATTTCGTACACCACAAGGCACATTGATGAAGCAAATGTAATCCGCGCAAAGAGCGAGGCTTCCAAAGACAGCCGAGATTTTAAGCAACTCATAATTCTACTTGGTATTATGTTGTTAATTCCAGTTGCCATGTTATTGGGACTAACTCTCAACAAATTTATCGCCGAAAGCGAAGGAAAAATCAATGCCGGTTATTACCGAGACTTGATTGGCGAAGACTATGAGTCAGTAGCAGCACATTTTGAAGCAGCGGGCTTTACTAATATTGAACTTATCGATCTAGAGGACTCCGGTATTGCTTTTTGGACCAATGGAAAAGTGGAAATGATTTCTATTGGTGGAAACACAGACTTTGAAACAACGGATTGGTTTTCTCCAGATACCAAAGTAGTTATCTCTTATCATTAGAACTAAAGGGACGAACCCTTTTTTGATCTCGCTATTTTTCTCCAACTGAATACAATTAAGGCCGCTGTACTATGTACAACGGCCTTAATTGTATTCAGTTGCCTAGCAGTTTTTCTTTTGTCCTTACATCTTCCAGAAAATGAGGAAACTCCATTTCCGCTCTTTCCGTCAAGTTCCCATCATCTGAGAGCATAGGCGTGTCAAGCACCGCTTTTATAGATATTGCGGCAGAGGCAGCCATCGCAACGGCTTTCTTGCTGTTTTCCGTATAAAGCGCATAGTCAGTCCCTTCCGTTTCAATAATCCGCTCCAAATCAAAGACCAAAGGCAGGAAAAGTGCGTCCAGTCTTGCTAAAAGGTTATGAAACATCCAAGTTCTTCTGCGGATCACCATGCACTGTGCGGCACCATTTTCAAATTGCTGACAAAGTTCATCTGCTTGCGCGGCGTACCGTTTCGCCTCTTCCAGACCCTTTCCGGCTTTTGCCCCCACGATAACACCCATGACCAGCAATGTCGGCCCTGCTACCAAGCCTCCCAAAACCGCTGTGCCGCCCGCCATGCCAAGTCCTCCGGAGGCAAGCGAACCACCTCCAAAAAAGGCGAGTGTTGCATTTGTTGCAGCCGCACCACTGAGAGAGCTGATTGCTGTGCCGGTGGAAGCCACAGCAAACGTAGAGGCCGCGCTATATGCTCCAAACGCCGCCAATGCGCCACCCGTTAGTCCGGCCAATGATCCACCTGCCAGTGAAAGGCCAAAATGCTCCGATGCGCCTGCTTTTTCAAAAGAAGCTCTGTCGATGCGCAGCTTGCTTAGCTCCAGCAGACCAGTTGACTCTGTGAAATCAACATTTTTGAGTTTCGCGAACGCATCCACAAAAGGAAGAAGGCCGCCTGACAGGACCTGCACCTTTTCTCTCCCCAAGTTTTCCAACGCTTCTCCGCACTGGCGCCGAAGCTCTTCCAAGTGCACTGCTGCGTGCACGATCCTCTCTTCTGTATTGCTATTGATTTTCTTCGTGGTGTTATGATCTACGCCTGCCTTTACCGTGGCACCTGCTCCGACGGCTCCTGTTGCGGCGGCGATTCCAATAAAGACGACTGGCAATGGCATCTTCTTGATCACTCCCCTGCGGCTTCCAATTCCCCGTTTTGCATGTCTTTTTCTTCCGTCAGCTCTTCGGCTTTTGCATCTTTCGAGTGGGAAAACAATTTGTGCTTCTGTTTATTGATAGTGCCAGCAATCGATCTGGTGGCGTCCGCAACCTTCCCGCCTAGTTCTGTTCCCGCAGAGGCAAGATTGACTCCCCATTTCGCCACAACGCTGTCGTTTGGTATCTTGATTTTTTCGACAGATTCATGCGCTTCATCTTCGATCAGCTGCCGGACGCCTTCCATCGCGGCAGCACGGCGCTTGTCCAGTTCGTCTACAATCGGGCGGACCTGCGCATACGGACGAGTACTCTGTTCGATCCAGTTCATCTCATTTTCGATGGCTGCGATTGTCTTCATACTGTGTTCCATCTCGAAGAAGACGGAATACTCCATCCCGGTCACCCGCACAACATGCTTAATGAGCCTTCTTTCGACACTGGCGTAGTCCGCATTGCTGAAAGCGATCGTCAAAAGATCCCATACCAGCAATCGAATACCGATTCCGGCTTTGCCCTCCGCCGGCGCAGCCAATTCCTGGTCAATGCCCTCCAGCAGCAATTCATAGGAGTCCTCTTCTTCCATTCCGCTATGGAGCTGCTGGTCCACCTCTTCGACGATTTGCTCCCGATATTCGCAAAAGCCATCGGGATCCAATTCGGCGCCGATCGTCTGGAAGCACTCCTGTTCGTCCGCTGTTGCGGCTCCATCTGCCGCCATCAGATAGCAAAAGATCTTTATCGCAGCCCTCTTGTTCAACATCATTTCGCGCACACCCTTTCTTTACAGCTTCAGCGGCTCCTCAGACAGCATCACGGCATCAAATTGGTCCTGGGAAGATATGGTCTCATTCCATCCCAGCTGCTTTTGTATCTGGGCACTTGCCGATAAGAATGTATCCGCATCATTTTCTGCGAAAGCCTCTTCCAGCAGGTCGGAGTTCCCGACAAAGGTTTTCAGTCGTTGGGTCATGTACTGCTCCACGACTACTTCCATCTCTGCCTCATGTTCGCGCAGGAACCGGACCCGAACGGCACATTCTTCCTCCACCCGGATCCTTTCCTCCCGGGCGATGTTGAGTTCCGCAAGGGCTTTGGACATTTCGTCATACACACCGATCGCCGCGGAGACGAATCCAAGAGGGGTGCCCACTTTTCCAATCGTTCCTACCGTCACAGCGGCTTTTTTCAACACCGCAGCCTTCTCTTCAAGAGCAGGGTTTGCCGCTGCCAACCTGTCTTTCTGCCGCTCAGCCAGCGCGGCAAAGCTACCATACAGGGTTCCAACAACTCCTGCCGCTTCGGCAGTTCCTGCCACACCGACCCGTATCAGGCCGACATAGTTGATTTTCTGCAAAAAGCACAGTGCAAAACCACTCGGGTCACCTTTATGGGTAAAATAGGCCTGCAGGCCGGCGCTTCCCATATCGACCACCGTAAAAGCCGCCGCCGCGACCATCCGCATATGCCGCAGCGCGGGGCTGCACCGAGGGAGAATGCGCCGGAGATCAAGGCTTTGCAGCTCCTCCGATGTTTGAGCCGGGTGCCGCGTCAATTCCTGCGCCAAACGCGACAATGAATAGAACGAGCAGACAATCGCCTCGTTCAGAAGCACTGGAAAATACTGTTTGCTTTTTAAGGCTTCGTTGGCGATTCCCAATTCCGTGCGCAGATCGAATCGAATCGGCGCACGGACAATTTCCCCATTATCGCCTTTTTCCATGAAAAGCGTTCCGTTGAACAGTTGGGAGCAAAGAAGCGAAAGGTTATACCGTCCCTCCTTGTTTTTCCCGGCCAGGGTCTGTATTCCGGGGGCGGAACAGAGTTCTTTCAGCAGAGAGAGGAGCGGGCCCGGCAGCCCCGTGCCCTCTTTGTTCATTGCAATGCTTCCGCTGGAACCAGCCATATCGCTTACCATATGAAAGAACCAGACAATGGTGCCGTTGTACAGCCCGGAAAGCAAGTCGGGCTTTTCCCATCCCTGGATCGAGTGCTGAATAAAGGCTCCGTTGACATCTGTTCCATATCCGATTCCGGTAAATTGAGATAGGATAGAAAACAGCAGCCCGACCGGGGTCGGATGGTGGGAGAAATCACGCAAATGATGATGCTTGCCACCGCCAAAGTCGTTGGTCAATTTGTCAGCTTGGATCGGGAAGTCCTTTTCAAGAGCGCAAACAGCGGACGCAAGGTCGGTTCCCTTATACCCACGCAAATGGGCGACCTTTAAGACAAACGCTTCTGTTTGCTTGCTTCCCCAATCGTGGGCGTTTTCCAGAGAAATGTCCTTCGTCCACAGTATGTCCAAGGCGGCGGTCATCACGCCGCTGGCAATAGCGACCGTGCGATCCCATTTCCCCAGGTCATCTGTTTCAGGTGTGTCGTCTTTATTTTGAAACCCCAGCGGCGATTTGCTCTCAGTTTTCAACCTCTCCAAAATCACCTTATCCGCCGGGCAGAATTCATACTGGTCGATCTCACCCAAGGTGATCCAGCAGATGTCGTTGTGCTCCAGCTTTTGGGGCACGCCTTCCCGGATGGTGGCATGAAAGAGGGTCAGGTGAACCGTCAGGTCGGGATATTTGTGGGTCACATCCATGAACACATCCCCCACGTCCAGGGTAACGGCCAGTTCCTCCCGGCACTCCCGGATGAGAGCCTGCTGCTTTGTCTCGCCCGGCTCCACCTTGCCGCCCACGAACTCCCACAGCAGGCCTCGGGCCTTGTGGGCCGGGCGCTGGCAGATCATGAATTTGTTCTTGTCCCAAATCAAGGCTGCCACTACTTCGGTCATCCGCGCCATCTCCCCTTTCCTTTACCTCCATTATAGAAGCGCCGGAGACTTTCAGCAAGGCACAATCAGCCCCGCTCCCCTATCTGGGCCACATTCCACACCCGCAGGCCCTGTCTTTGCGCGTAGCGCAGGGTGTAGGCGGTGCCGCCGGTGGCGCGGGTGCACCAAGCGATGCAGCAGGAGGAGCCGTCCACCAGGTGCCGGTCTCTGGCGAAAAAGGCCTCGCGGCTGGGCCTTTGGCAGCAAACAACCACCCTGTCTACCCTCGACTCCACCGCCGCCGCACGGGACTGCTGGACGGGTGTCCAGCGCCTCTGGTAGCCTAAGAAAGGCTGCACCAGGATAATGCGTATCTGGGTATGGCTCTCCCGTAGCGCCAGCAGTTTTTCCGCCACCAAGGTATCGAAGCCCAAAGCGCCACCCACGCCGAAATAGCGCACACCTTCCTCCAGTAGCGGTTCCAGGCAGGCGTACACCCGCCGCCAGATTTCTTCCTCCTGCCCGGCTGGCAGAATACGGTGCCCTGTGAAGCAACAGGTAAACGGTCGCTTGTCCATGAATTTGCCCTCCTTGCGATACATTTTGTATTACATATTTGTAATATATAAATCATACACCATTGTGCGCCATAATAACTACAAGAAAATATTGGTGGAGGTGCAACATGGCGCAGGAGGACAAGTTTGTCGTTCCGCATCGCAAACCGGCTGTGGGCAAATCCACGGTGGTATCGGTGCGTTTGCCGGATACGATGCTAGCCAAACTGGAGAATGTGGCCACCCAAACGGGCCGTACCCGAAATGAACTGGTGCAGATGTGCATCGACTACGCTCTGGCCCGGCTGGAGATCCCCGAAGAATGACAAAAGCAGCCTCCCGGCAAGGAGGCTGCTTTCTGTTTGTATGAGGAACTATCTGAACACAAATTCACAGTGAGAATGGGGTTGTCAAGCACGAAGCGAAGGGCAATGCAGCTTTTCTTTGCAGCCAGTAAAGGATGCTATACCCACCATCTTAAATCAGTACAGACCAAAATACATTTAGCGTAATTAGAAAGACGAATTATGCCTTTTTAAGTTGCCTTTAATCGCTAAAATCTGGTCGCTCTTTGTAATGGATTGGTGTATAATGGTTTAAAAGGTTAAATCCTCACCAAGCGTCTTGCATTTTCTGGGCGTTATCAGAAAGGTGATATCGAAATGCCAAAATATCTGGATCTGTTCGCAGGGGCTGGCGGTTTGTCGGAAGGTTTTGTTCGGGCCGGCTACTCTCCTGTAGCACATGTGGAAATGGATACCGCAGCGTGTTATACGCTCAAGACTCGGATGGCATACCACTGGCTTAAAAGTAATCACAATCTGACGCCGTACCACCAATATCTCTGTGGTGAAATCTCGCGTGATGAATTCTATAGTATGATTCCTGAGCGTATATTGGATTCCATTTTGAATGTCGAAATTTCGTCCGAAACTCTCCCCCGGATATTCCACAAGATAGACTTGTTGCTTGAGGGCGAAAAGCTTGACCTTATTGTAGGCGGCCCGCCCTGTCAAGCATATTCTCTGGCAGGTCGTTCAAGATCAAAAACGCACATGCTTGGGGATAAAAGGAATTATCTATACAAGTTCTACGCCGAATTCCTGGAAAAGTATCAGCCCCAGTATTTTGTCTTTGAAAATGTTCTGGGACTTCTTTCCGCGAAAGATGAAGACGGCTCCCTGCACTTTGAAAACATGCGTAACCTTTTCAAAAAATGCGGATACTCAACTGATTACCGAATTCTGACTGCTTCCGATTTTGGAGTATTGCAGCACCGGAAAAGAATCATCCTGATTGGTTGCCGGGGTGAACGATCTGATTTTTATCCGGAAATTCCTGTCATTCAGGAAAAGCACAAAGTTGGAGAATTGTTCTGTGACCTGCCCTCGGTTCATGCCGGCGAAGGAATGATTACCCCGGTACCAACGCTTCATTATACTGGCAGGTATCTGTACCACTCCGGGATTAAAGAATATGATTGCGAGCCCGTAACGTTCCATCAGGCACGCCCCAACACCGTGCAGGATCTGGAAATATATAGAATTGCTGTGAATGCATGGAACCAGAGGAAGGAACGAATCGCGTATTCTGATCTTCCCTCCAGGTTGCAATCACACAAAAACAAAAAGGGATTTTTGGACCGGTTTAAGGTAGTTGCAGGGAATCTCCCATATTCACAAACAGTTGTCGCACATATAAGCCGGGACGGGCACTACTATATCCACCCTGACATCAAGCAAAACCGTTCTCTCACTCCTCGAGAAGCAGCCCGGCTTCAAACATTTCCTGATAACTATTATTTCGAGTCCGTGACCGGCAGGCCTTCGCGAACGCTTGCGTACAAACAAATTGGCAATGCGGTTCCAGTCTGCCTGTCCTACAGTATCGCTGCAGCTCTGTTTGAACGTTTTGCAAAGGATGATATGAATGAACGAGTATAAATCGCTTAACGAATTTTATCGTTCCTTTTGTGAGGAAGTTTTGTGCGCAAGTGACACTGAAACCAGCGGTTGGACAACGGAAGATTTTCTGACCAACGTTATGGTTGAATATTTGGAGGATGCTGGTGAGGTTACAGACCCTATTATTTGCCCTTTCCGTGGACATGGGCTTCAGATGAATGCATATGCCGTATCCGACGATTACGAATCAGTAGACATATTTGTTAGCATCTATTCCGGCTATGAACAGCCACGCTCTGTTTCGCAAACGGACGTTGACGCAGCAATCAAACGCGCCATTCAGCTGTATCATAAGGCAATCAATGATCTTTACACCTCTTTCCAGAAGGATAACGATACCTACGAGTTTGCGATCACCCTGCACAAACACAAAGACAACATAAAGAATGTGCGTATCTGTGCATTAACCAATGGTTTGGTAAAGCCTCTTGTCTTAAAAAGCATTACCATTGAAGGTGCCGAGATATCTTTTACTGTTTGGGATATTGACAGACTTTATCGATGCGTTACCTCCGGTAAGATGCGTGAAACAATAGAAATTGATTTCCAAGAGAAATTTGGGTTCACCATTCCCTGCATCGAGAACACTACAAGCAGCAAATACAGCGTCTACCTGGCAATTGTAAATGGCGACCTTCTGGCATCGCTCTACAATGAATTCCGCGATCGTCTTCTTGAAAAAAATGTGCGTTCATTTTTGCAGGTAAAAGGCAATGTCAACAAGGGCATTCGTGACACATTGCGGAATGAGCCGGATATGTTTCTTGCATATAACAATGGCATTTCTGTGACTGCAGAAAGTGTTGAAATTCTCCGTGATGAAAACGGAAAGCCATCCATCAAGCGCATTCGCGATATGCAGATTGTCAATGGCGGACAAACTACTGCATCTATTTTCAACGCTAAGTATGACCGTAAAGCCAGCATAGATTTGGCCGAAGTTTTTGTGCAGGTTAAAATTTCCGTTATTCATTCCGTAGATGATATGGATGAGATTGTTCCCAGAATCTCCACGTTTGCGAACACGCAAAACAAGATCCAAGTTGCCGATTTTTCTGCAAACGATCCCTTTCATCGTCGTCTTGAAGAGCTTTCCCGAACCATTTGGACTCCTTCCTGCAATGGCATGAAGCCCCGTAACTGGTTCTACGAGCGCGCCCGTGGCCAGTATGCTGATATGCTTACCCGGGAAACGACTACCAAAAGGAAGAAGGACTACAAAGAAACACATCCACTGTTTACCAAGACTGATCTCGCAAAGTACGAAAACACATGGGATCAGCTTCCCTGGCAGGTAAGCGAAGGCGCTCAAAAAAACTTCCATCGTTTTATGCTTCGTTTGAAAGAGCGTAATGGATTTGTACCGGATGCTTCTTATTATCAGAATTTGATTTCCAAGGCAATTCTTTTCCGTCGGGCAGAAAAGCTTGTTCAGCAGCAACAGTTTGGTGGTTATCGTGCCAATATTGTCACATATTCTCTCGCATACCTGTCTTTTAAAACTGCCCAGCGAATTGACCTTTGTCGCATCTGGAAAGAGCAGGCTTTAACCCCTGCGCTTGAAGCGGCAATTATCGATGTATCCAGATTTGTCCATCAGCTAATTGTAAATCCTCCTGGCGGCGCAAATATTGGTGAGTGGTGCAAAAAAGAAAAATGTTGGCAAATCGTATGTGAATATGACTATACTCTCAGTTCGGAATTACAGTCAGAGCTGATTTCCGTATCCAAACCTGATGCAGCTCTTTCCTCTCCGTCGCAGAGCATTAGGGCCCTGACACAAGAGGAACTTGCGCTCATAGACGAAGCCGCTGCTATCCCCGCAGGCACTTGGTTCGCCCTGTCGCGCTGGGCAAAAGAAACGAACAATTTCCAGCCTTGGCAGCGTAGCCTTTTGTTTTCTGTTGGCACTGTGGTTGGCCGGGGGCAAAAGCCAAGTGTCAAACAAGCAGTGCACGCAGTAAAAGCATATCATGAAGCTTTGAAAAAAGGTTTTATCATTTAAATCAAAAGAGGGTGGTTCCCAGTGGAATGGCAGGACTATATTGCTGACCTGCTGGCACAGAAGTGCAGCTTTGACGGGATTAGTCTGTCATTTAACGAAGGGGCTTCTCTCACTGGCGTTCCCCCTATTATTAAATCCAGTATTTTGTTGCTTGATCAAATGCTTGCGCAAGAGCTCGACCGCAATTTTTTTGTGTTCCCTGAAAAAACGCAATCCATCTTTTTCTTCACACTCATCAAACTTCTTCACAACATCACGGAAGGCAAAATCGAGCGTGCCTATGATCCAGGAACATTTCATCCGGGTGAAAAACTAAAACTGGGTAACGCTATAGTGGAGTTCGTGGGTATTGAGGGGAGTGGCGCTGACCGTAAAATGCGGATCAGACTTGCTGAAGATCTTACTATTACAGCCCCCGTCGAGTTTTTCCCCTTGTTTCAACTAACTAACACACGTCGGCGTCTCAGCAACAATGCCCTGTATTCTGCTGAAAAGAAGAAGCTCGAATCATTCGCAGAGAACTCAGCGGTCGAGGGTCAGGTCATAAATCTCCTAGCCAATTACCGGACACATATGGATAGTTCGATTGTGTTTGTGTCCTCTGTAAGGAATGCCAAGGAACTGGTATATTCCTGCAATCTGTGCGGTCACCCTTTGAAAAATCTCATACTGGTTGGGCAAGCCGACTTTGAAGGGCACGTGTACAACATTGGATCCGGGCAGCTGGGTGGTACTCCTGCTATTGTTCTTGCCTCAGACTTATATGCTGTCTCTTCCATAGCAGATCAGGGACATCCTATTCAGTCAATTATTATTGATGGTTCCAACGCAAATGCTCTTGCAAATCAAATGGATGCTCTTGATGAAATTCTCCGACTGGGTAAACCTATAACCTGTGTAACTGACATTGTTAATTCCTTTGATCTCCAGCCCTTCAGAGACAGAACATTCAATGTGTGGCGTTGGGATGATACGAGTATCACCCACCAGATGTACGATATCAGTGCCCTTGGTTCCGATATCAAAGCCAAGCACTGCGCGAACTGGAATGTTAAATACATCGTTACTCAGGGAAATGAAATCAGTTTCTGTATTCGAACCCTGTACGCACTCCGGAACGAAGTTCAAACGCTTTCTGCCCAAATGCTTAAATTATTCGATAAGTTTTTTGCTCTTGCCTTTACAGCCCTCCGCGAGACAGTTCCGGTTGATGATTCTCAACTTTCACAGATAAATATGATTCTGGCAGAGTGCGAGACTATCCTGCATAGCGAAAAAAAATATCTCGCACAAAAAACGTTTGATGATTATTCATCCGTGCTGGACCATTTTAAAAGAATATTCTCCAAAACATTCTTTTGGCCCAAAAGAGACGCTCTGGCCAATTGTCTTTGTGATGGAAAATACAAAAGCGTTTGTATTATTGTTTCAGATCGGACCGACAAAAAGTTCGTAAAAGATTATTGGCAGTCATGGTGCTACCGGCAGCGGAACTTCACGACGCAAATCTATGTTTTGCATCCTGTTGAGTACTATTCTGCGCAACCGGCCCAATTTGATGTCACAATCGTTGTCAGCTGGCTGAAACGCGCTATAATGCGTAAGATCCTTTATAGTTTCAATACACAAGATTACATTGTCTTGCTGTACGACTATGAAAACCGCTGGAAAAATTTCGATACCGCCAAGTGGGCCTCAGCTCTGAACAGCTCACAAACTCAACAAGTAATAGCGAAAACATTCCCAAGCAGACATATCCATATGTCTGCCAGCAGATTTACTCTGTCCAGTCATGCTGGTTCTACGGAAGCCCCTAAGACCGACGAGGTTTCTGAAATCGAGGTTGTTCTCCGCGAAAACAAGTATCGTCAGTATATTGCAAGTGGAGGTCAAAAATCCGCAGACGAAACAGCGGAGGCCATCCCAGTCAACTATATTGGCGGATATTTATCTTTTTTCCGTACAGGGCACAAGATTATATCCGCTACCGATATCATCATGAATGATTCAGAGAACATCGTTATTCTTTGTCCTGATCAGCTGAAGATTGGGGACTTTGTTGTTGTCCGGGAAGCCGATCATGATTTGATACGGGAAATAGCTGACGCCATATTATCCCGTTCCGGGTATCCCGGAGCCCGAAAAATGGCAGGCAAATGGCGGGAAGTATTGCAAATCGAAACATTGTTCTATTCAGATGAAGAGATTTACCAGCATCTTCAGGCCGCCGGATGCACCAAGGGATATCAGGCTGTAAAAAGATGGATTCATGAAGATGTTATCGCCCCTGACAGCAAGCAGGATCTGGCGCAGATTGCCAAAGCCACTCAGAGCGACGTTCTCGCTGAGCTTCTGGACCAGGTGTATGATTCTGCCCAAACTGTGCGTAGCGCCCATATTCAAGCAGGAAGAGTACTTACCAACCTGCTCCGTCAGAAAATCGTGTCTGCGCTTCATGAGAGAGGCGAGATCGACCCTTTTAATATATGGGAGCCAATCGAGATGCAGGTCGATGGCGTTGGGCTTGTTCGTATCCTGAAAATAATTGATATTGGTGATCCCGTAACTGTGGATATTGCAGATACCAATCGCCTTATTGACAATGATTTTTAAATGCCATCATTGCTTGGTTCACGGCGTCGCTATGCAACAAATAATCAGATAACCGCTGCTACCTGAATAACGAAAAGGATTCCAATACTCTTTAGTCAGATCCCATAAGCAAATCTGTTTTTAAAACTTTTTACAGGAATGTGGAGAAATAAGGAGTTTTGCAGTATGGCTATTATGATTCCCTCTGTAATCTCTCCAGAGGTAAAGTCTAATGCTGAGCGCAGGATTTTCGAGTGGTTTAAGGCTGCGCCAGGAACAGACAACTGGATCGTTTTGCATTCACTTGGAATTGCAACTCATAACAGGGTAATATACGGTGAAACCGATTTTCTTGTGCTGGCCCCTAACTTGGGAATTTTTGCGCTGGAAGTCAAAGGCGGACGTGTCAGGAGGGAGCGCGGGGTCTGGTACTTTACAAACCGGTACAACCAAACAAACAGTAAATCCCGCGGACCTTTTGAGCAAGCTCGTGAGGGTATTTTCAGTATAATGTCGGCACTGAAAAAGCGCACTAATTCTGAGCATCGAGCGAAAGTTGCCAGCATCCTGTTCAGCTATGGTGTAATGTTTCCTGACATTGAGTTTGAGGCGGGAGGTATAGAAGAGGAGCAGTGGCAAGTATTCGACTTGCGTGACAGCAGCGATGTAAAATCTTTTATTGTCCGCCTTGCCAATGGTGCCAAAATGAAATGGGAGGAGCATTATGGTCCAGCCGACCAGTCAAAGCTTCCAGATGTCTCTGACATAAAGTATATTGCGTCCCTGTTGCGTGGAGATTTTGACTGCACCGTACCAATGAGTCTGCAGTTACGAAACGCCAATGCTGCATTGATCGCCTTGACGAAAGAGCAATACCGTTGTCTTGATCAGCTTGATGATAATCCCCGATGCTTGATTCAAGGAGCCGCCGGAACCGGAAAAACATTGCTTGCCATAGAGGAAGCCAAAAAGTCTGTTGCTCAAGGCAACCGGACAGCTTTGTTCTGCTTCAATGCGAATCTTGCGGACTGGCTTTCCAACTATTTTGCCGGCGTACCGCAGTCACTCCGGCCGCAGTTCGTTGGGACATTTCACAAATTTACGACCCAGCTGGCGCGTGAAGCAAATCTGCTTCCATCTTATCCGGAAGCACCAGAACGCGTGCAACAGTACTACCAAAAAGATATTCCCGAAGCTGCAGTAACTGCGTTGCGGGGGAAAGATTCCCTTTTTGACAAAATCATTGTGGACGAATCACAAGATTTGATGCAAGACCGATATCTTGACGTTATGGATATGTGTCTGAGCAAAGGTCTTACAAGGGGTCGCTGGACAATGTTCGGCGATTTCTCCATGCAAGCCATCTACACGGACGGCTTATCCGGACCCCAACTTTTGGAAAAGCTGGATGACCGATGTTCTTTTATTCGTTTCAAGCTAACAATCAACTGCCGTAACACCAAACCAATTTGCAGTGAAATTGAAATAGTAACCGGATTCAAAGCACCCAATGAACTCTGGACCAAAGTGGAAGGTCCGCCAGTGCAATACATAACATGGACGACCATGGATGACCAACAGAAAAAGTTGCAAGCCCTTTTGGGCCAGCTTGTCGAAAAGCGCATTCCACCAGAGCAAATCACGATTTTATCTCCAAAGAAAAAATGCGAGTCTGTGGTGTCTTTGATCAATGGGTATACAATTCGCGACTTTAAAGTACCGCCCGGGAACAGCATCACCTTTTGCACAATTCAGGGCTATAAAGGATTGGAGAATACCATTGTCATTCTCACTGACATTGAAGGTTACTCTGCAGACAAGTTAATGTACGTGGGACTAAGCCGCGCATGTTCCGCTCTGTTTGTTTTTGAAACAGAACAGGCAAAAGGTGAATACGATGCCCTTTTGATGAGGAGGTTGCTCAATGAGTGATACTCGCCGCGATCAGCTGATTGACTATATCGAAAAAGAATTCATCGGTCCTGATCCTATTGACTGGCCGGGAATGATCCAAAGCAACGGGGAAGAGATTCTTACTACGGATCCCCCCCGGACCCGTTATATTGCAGGCATTTTGTATCCAAGGGAAACAACCGACACCGATGCAGACACCCGGGAAGGCGAAAGTCTTCCGCTGGAAATTTCCGAAGAAGAGGATCCTGGAATCGTTCCCACAAGCAAACCGGGAGAATCTGCAGATTTTTTGGAAAACGCCGAAGAGCTTATCAACCGCTCCAACGCCTACAGGCAGTCTGCAATCAGCATCACAGTATCCGTAAAAGACGATGACCAGATCAAAGTCTTTGTCTCCGCTGGCACATATGCTACTGTTACCTCTACCGATCCCAAAACTGGTAAAACGTCCACGGTATATCCCCGCTCCTCTATCCAGTGGGAAAATGACGGGGCTTTTCTTGTGCTTCCCACGACCACAAACCGGCTGACCAAGGTCAGCATTCCTGGAACTGGTCTGCAATTTGACATTACATATCGGTACTCCGTTGGAGCAAGCAGCATATATACATTCACACTTGAAAATGTCCGAAAAAAAACGTCCCCCTCTGTCCGGGATGACGAGTGTTATTTTCAGGTAAAGTTCCAACTAATATCCAGCAAAGGATTTTCCCCTTTGTCTTCCGGTCAACGCGTTACCGAAGATGAAGATTACCAATCCAACCTTCTTTTGTACCGCAATGTCCACAATTATGCAATCGGGCATGGTTGTGCTGCTGACTGGGAAGACGCCCCTGTAGTGAGCTGGATTTCAACCGCTGTATTCCCCCGGTATGATATTAAGCCCATTGTTCCCAGCACCATCGATGGAGTTTCCTTGGAGATGCTCAAAATGAGTCCGCAAGGAGATTTCGAGTCTGTTCTTAGGGAACTTCGGTTATTGTGCCTGAAATATAGTGAGTGGATCAACGGCTTGGAGATTATGCGTAATACATTGTCCCCGGAATATCTCGCCACCGCCAACCGCCATATTGAAAACTGCAAAGCCTGCCTTTCGCGTATGGAAAGCGGCATTGACCTTTTGGAGCAAGATGAATCTGTGCGCATTGCATTCCAATATATGAACCTTGCTATGTTGATGCAGCAATTGCATTACAATCTTCCTCTCCAGACCTGGGAGTCTGACGGGGCTGACGACATCTGTTTGGCTAACCCTGTTATGCTTCCAGATGAAACCAATCCTGACACATGGGGTGAAAGCAAATCCCGCTACGGCAAATGGCGTCCTTTTCAGCTTGCTTTCATATTAATGAATCTTCGCTCCATGCATGACCGCAAAAGTCCGGAGCGCAGTGTGGTCGATCTGATTTGGTTTCCCACTGGTGGTGGAAAAACGGAAGCTTACTTGGGGTTGTCCGCATATACAATTTTTGTCCGGCGCCTTCAAAACAAAGATGACAAAGGGACTGCCATTCTCATGCGTTATACCCTGCGTTTGCTCACTGCTCAGCAATATGAGCGTGCTTCCGCCATGATTTGCGCCTGTGATCTGATCCGGGAGAGGGAGCCGCATCTCTTTGGGGAAAACCGTATTACAATCGGGCTTTGGGTAGGATCTTCCACAACCCCAAACAAGGAGAAGGATGCATTGGATGCCTTCACAAAGCTCTACAACAACGGCGGCAGCAATCCTTTTGTCATATTAAAATGTCCCTGGTGTGGTGCCCAGATGGGGCCGGTTTCCAAGGGGAAGAACAAGTGGGCCGTTCCCGGATACAGGAAAATCCCTACTGGAAGCCGGTCTTTCCGCTTTGCTTTTCGTTGCAGTAACAACCTTTGCGATTTTTCCAGAAAGGAACTACCGCTTTTTGTCGTTGACGAAACCATTTACAAGTATCCCCCAACTCTTCTTTTGGGCACAGTCGATAAATTTGCCATGTTGCCGTTCCTGCCGAAAGCGCAAAGCCTGTTTGGTTATGAAAATGGTAATAAAATCACATCTCCGGATCTTATTATTCAGGACGAGTTACATCTGATATCTGGTCCTCTCGGCTCGATGGTTGGTCATTATGAAACAATGATCCAAGAACTCTGCACCACCCAGACCCCCTCGGGCAAAATCCGGCCCAAGATAGTGGCCTCCACAGCTACAATCAGCCGTGCAAAGTCGCAATGCCATGCTTTGTACTGCTGCAGGAAAGAAGACGTCTTTCAATTTCCTCCTTCGGGTCTGGACGCCGGGGACTCCTTTTTTGCAAAGGAAGCCACTGATCAAAACGGCCGCAGGTATGTTGGTATTCTTGCAACAGGCTCATCCTCTGATGCAACAACCGCCATCCGTTTGTATGCTGCGCTCCTTTATGGTGCAAAAGCCATAGCCGTTAACAAAGAGTCAGACCGCGACCCCTATTGGACAAATATCGGATATTATAACAGCATTCGCGAACTCGGGCAGGCTGCCACATGGATCAGGGCTGACATAGATCAGCATCTGGATGTTATGTATAAGCGGCGTTTTGCGGAAAAGCGATACCCGTCACAAGACGAATACCGTAAAAGCAGACGGTATATCTCACGTGAAGAAGAGCTTACAAGCCGGATATCCGGCAGTGATGTCACGGCCAGTCTTGCCAATCTCAGTATTCCATATGTTGGAGCAATTGAGTCCGATGGCAAAAGCGTCACACGCCCAATCGATATCTGTCTTGCCACCAACATGATATCCGTAGGCCTTGATGTATCACGCCTTGGCTTGATGACAGTTGCAGGTCAGCCCAAAACGACTTCCGAGTACATTCAGGCCACCAGCCGCGTTGGGCGTAATGCTGAGAGTGCGCCGGGTCTTGTATTTGTTATTTATCGCCCGGGTCGCCCCCGTGACAAATCCCACTATGAACATTTTAAGTCTTACCATTCCAGAATTTACTGTAATGTCGAGCCCACAAGTGTAACGCCTTTTTCCGCTCCTGTTCGTGAACGGGCCTTGCATGCCATCATGATTGGCATCATGCGTCTCGAAAGCGATCAAGCCTTCAACCAGGATCCTCCTGCTTTTCCGGATGAGTCTCTCCGTGAAAAGATTCGGAGCATTATTGAAAACCGCATTGAACAAGTTGACGAGCAGGAGCTGGAAGCCACCACTGACCGTCTCCGGTATATACTGGAATGCTGGGAAGACTGGAATCCGAGATTGTGGGAACCGAAGAAAAATCCCGACTGGTCCTATGCCGATCCTGTCCCACTGATGTATTATGCCGGGAGTTTTCCTAATGAAGCATGGGACAACCGCGGTCTGGAAACGCCAACTTCCATGAGAAACGTCGATGCTTCCTGCGAAGCTGAGGTTCTTTCCAACAGATATCTTGCTGAGGAGGTTTAACATGGCATATTCCAACAGACCAATGCGCAGAAGTGCTTTGATCGGGCCCTGGGGAGTAGGTGCGATTGTGCCTTTCCCCAACGATGAGTCTTTGATGATTGCCGGCCTTGATATGTGGCGATACAATGATAATACTTCTTTTATCATCAAGGATGAACGGCTGGAGCGCCGGTTAGGTGTCCAGGAGCTGCGATGGCCTCCTGATTTTCGCGAGCGCAATGCAGACGCGGTTAATTCCCTCCTCCGGATCCCTGCTGTTCGTTTTCCAACTTGGTACTATTGCCCATTCTGTGGGACAATGCAAAAAACGACTTACTATCAACAGCAACCCACATGTGATGCTTATCAGTGGTCCAATGGTCGAAAATGCAATCCGTCATCCCGCTATAAGCGGAAAATGATTCCCGAACGTTTTGTTGTTATCTGTCCGGAAGGTCATATAGATGATTTCCCGGTAGCAGAATGGCTTCACCATGGCAGCGGGCGCAAATATGTTCCTGTTGAAGAAGGTGGCAACTGTCGGATAAGGAGAAGCACAGGTGGTGCTTCGGCATCATTAAGCGGCGTATTCTACGAATGCTCCTGCGGAGCAAAAAAAAGCATTGCCGGCGCCACCAAGCCGGGAGCTCTTGCAAAAATTGGATATAATTGCAGAGGCACCAAGCCCTGGTTGGGAATCGAACAAGACGCTGAACACCCTTGCGGAAGCACCGAAGTCAGAGTTGTCCTGCGCGGCGCAACCAACGTATGGTTTGCTGATACCCGGAGTTCGATACACATTCCTGCAGACGACTCACATACAGGAAAAAAGATCATAGCAATCCTTGATGATTTTTTTGATGTAGTCAGTGCATCCCGGATAAACGGCGAGTTTAACCGCAACTTTATCAATATGCTGGCGCAGCAGAAGCATGTTGATGCTGATGAATTATTTAAAGCCTTTATTCGTCGTGATGAGGGCCGCGAGGGCATCGCTGATGTCACAGAAGAAATGTCCGAGGACGCTTATCGTCTTTCGGAATATAATGTTCTTGTAAAATCCAGCGGAAGTGACACACAGCATTTCCACTCAGAAAACCGTCCCATATCGTTGTACAACCCCATTTTAAAAAACTACTTCAACAGTATTTCCTTGGTTCACAAATTACAGGAAACTCGGGCATTTGTTGGTTTTTCTCGTTCTGAGCCAAAAGAAGCACCTGTTGCAGAGCGAAAGAAGATGCTTCGACTTGGAAATGGAAATTGGTTGCCTGCCATTCAGGTCCAAGGTGAAGGAATCTTCTTTGAATTCAACCAGGTTGCATTAACAGAGTGGGCGCGCCGTCCTGCTGTTTTGAATCGGTTGAAAATTCTGCAGGAAGCTTACAGTGCCTCGAGATTTGCTTCCGGAGGTGCCGGGGCTTTACGTCCTGAATTTGTCCTGATTCACTCTTTTGCCCATCTCCTTATAAACCAGTTGAGTTTTGAATGCGGTTATGGGAGTTCTTCCATACGAGAACGGATTTATTGTGAAAAAACATCCGCTGACTACGGGATGTACGGTGTTCTGATTTATACCGCTTCCGGCGATTCAGAAGGCTCCTTGGGTGGTCTTGTTCGCCAAGGCATGAAAGGACTTATCGAGGATACAATCCGCGATGCTGTGCGTAATGCTGCCTGGTGTTCTTCAGATCCTGTTTGCATTCAATCCTTAGGGCAAGGGCCTGATTCCTGCAACTTGGCTGCCTGCCACAACTGTGCCTTGCTTCCGGAAACATGCTGTGAATATGGCAACAGATTCCTGGATCGCGGCACCATTGTAGGGACACTGGACGATAAGTCCATTGGTTTCTTTGCTGAACTGTTGGAGCGATGAGGTGATATCATGCTAGTCATTTTGTCGCAAAAGATCGACACAAAATCTTCTTACGAGGACAGACTGTATCAGGTATATCATTATCCTGCAAGGTACAGGAACCAGCTCCATGAAGGAGATATCTTTGTTTATTATCAAGGTAACCGGCAAGCAAAAGATCTGCGCTATTATTTTGGAACAGGTATCGTTGGGAAGATCAAAAGTACAGACGGCATCAATTATTATGCCGAGTTGCTCCATTGTCATCAATTTGCAAAAAATGTGCCGATTCATCTTCCTGGTGGCGGTTATGTTGAGCAGCTTGGATATCAATCCGTCAGAAAAAGTCCCAATCCCCCATGGCAAAACTCTGTTCGCCCTCTCTCGCAGGAGGCCTACAACTACATTCTGAATTCTTCAGGCATAGTGCCGGCACACATGTCCGAAACAGCTGAGACTGTAGACGAACTAAAAGAAAAGCTAAAGTCTGCTGTAAAAGCGTTCTATGTAGATCAGGATTTATCAGCAATACAGCGCATAGAACAGCTCTCGGCAAAAATAGGTCAACTCGTTCTCTCGACCGAAACATAATCTGGGGTGATTTTCCATTGGCTGACGTCCATTCAAAAGAAATTCGCAGTTATAATATGTCGCACATCCACGGAAAGAATACTAAGCCAGAAGAACTTGTCCGAAAGTATCTTTTCTCCCATGGCTTCAGATATCGTAAGAATGTTGCGAAATTGCCAGGAAAACCAGACATCGTGCTTTCAAAATACAAAGCCGCAATTTTTGTGAATGGATGCTTTTGGCATGGGCACACTGGTTGCGCATATTTTGTGTGGCCTAAGACCAATTCCGACTTTTGGAAACAGAAAATCAGTGGAAATATTATCCGCGACAAAAAGAACTATGATCTTCTCACCTCTCTTGGCTGGAGAGTATTTACTGTGTGGGAGTGTGAACTAAGACCTAGAATACGTGAGCAAACCCTCTGGGGCTTGGTTCAGAGCATCACCGCCAATACAGAGCCTTCCAAATAATCCCCACCCCTCTTTTGCCTTTTGCAAAGGAAAGAAACACCAAGTGTATCAGACAGCAAAACAGCACCCTGTCCCATAGACCGAATGCTGTTTTCTGTTGCGAGCGCCCGGCTTCTCATGGCGTCTCTGTGGAGCCTGTTTTCCAAATGTTTGCAGTATTTTGATTTGTGGCGCATTCTGTTGCAAACCGAAATCATATACAATATATTCCCAGACTCTGCTATTGCGCTGGACAGTTTATTCCCCGTGCGCCAGTCCCCAGTTTGCCGTACAACGCGCTTTCTCTTTGGTTCAGCTCTCCAGTCATCCCCCACTGCATGGTGCGTTTCAGGCAGGAATCACCATTTCTCACAACCCCATCGCCTCGCTGAGCTTCTGCCCGGCGAGGCGTTTGTTTTTGTCAAAGGCATGGCTGTAGATGTCCAAGGTGGTGCTGGGCTGCGCGTGGCCCAGCAGGCCCGCCACCGTGCGCACATCCACACCCTGGGCGATGAGCATACTGGCATTTGTGTGCCGCAGGCTGTGCACGTTCAGGTCGTCCGGCAGGCCGTTCTCCCGCAGGATCATCTTGAACCGGTAGGTAAAAGTGCATGGAACCATTGGGTCCCCATTGGGCTGTTGGAACAGGTAGTCATCCTGCGTCAGTTCTGCATCTCCCTGTTGCTCTTTCTCCCATTGGCACTCCTTTTCCCAGGCGCGCAGCAGCTTGCACATATCTTTGGAGAGATACACTACTCGCACCCCCGCCTGGGTCTTGGGTTCCTTGACCATAATGGGCTGCCGGCTCAATTTGACCACATTTCTGCGGATGTGAAGCGCCCGCTGCCGCCAGTCGATGTCTGACCAGCGCAAGCCGCAGGCTTCACCCCGCCGCATTCCGGTGGCAAGAATAAGTTTGTAGTACACCTCGTATTTCAAACTCTGGGTCTCCAGCGCCGCGATAAGCCGCTGCACCGTCTCTTCGTCCGCCACCGGCCGCTCCTTGGAGATGCCCTTCTTTTTGTAGGCCCGCCACGCAGGATTATGGGTGATATAACCGGCTTCCACCGCATCGGACAGGATACCACACAGGCAGGAGTGGATTCCTTCCACCGTCCCCTCTGCCAGAAACTCTCCCGTGCTTTCTCTACGCACCTGCCGCATGGCATCGTAAAAATCCCGAAGGATTTCCTTGTTAAGTTCTGTCAGCTTGTAGTGGCCAAGGGCCGGCAGAATACGGCGGATGTCCTGCCTGTCTCGAGACAGTGTGCTGGCCGCCAGTTTTTTCGGCGCGATCTGGTCCAGCCAGATTTCAATGTACTTGGCCAGTGTGATGCTGCGATCCACCGGCTGAGCAGGGGTATGTTTTACCTCTTGCTCGTAGAGTACCGCCTGCTCGTTCAGCCACTTCTGCGTCTGTTTCGCCGTCAGGCCCAGCGGTGGATGGACCGTCTTTTGTGCCGGCTTCAAACGGTTCCCTTGGTAATCGTACCCACGGGACACCACCAGCAGATAGCTGTTCTCTCCGCGTTTTCGGATGCTTGCCATCTTTGACCACTCCTTTTGTGTTTTGGTACCACAAAGCATACCGACAACTGCGACAGATAGCCATCACCAAACCCAACAAGAAGTGGGCTCTGCATTTTACTCTACCTCACCAACAGCAACAGGGGCGACGGTCACCCGTCGCCCCTGTTGTTCAGTTTGCCGCGTTCATACCCTGCGCTTCGCGCTGTTCCCGCTCCCAGGCTTCTTGCTCTGCCGGTTCCAGCATGCTCTCCAAGATGAGCGCCGCCTGCTGCTTGCTCTCCAGCTGGGGATGGCAGTAGGTGCGTTCCAGAAAGCTGGTGTCCGCATGGCCCAGCAGATCAGCCGCCACCTGTTTGCTGGTATTGTTTTGCAGCAGGTAGGTGGCGAAGAAATGCCGCAGGGTGTGCAGATGATACTCTGCGGGGAAGTCGTTCTTCTGATAGAGCCTGCGAAGCCGCCGGGTAAAGGAGTCTGGGTGTGCCGGCCCTTCGGCGGTGGAGAAGATGTAGTCATCCGGGCGGATGATTCTCCCCTCTCTTGCCTGCTCCAGAAACAGCTCACCCATGTAGTCGTGCACCAGATCCGGAATCACCACGGTGCGTGCGCGGTGGTTTTTGGTGCTACTCTCCACAATGCCCTGTCCCAACACCGAGCTGCGGGAGCGCTGCACCAACACGGCCCCGCCGCCGTGCAAGTCGTTCCAGCGTAGGGCGCACAGTTCGCCCCGGCGCATCCCCGTGGCAATGGCGGTCAGATAAAATACCCGGTAGAGCAGCGGTTCCTGCAAAATGCATTGCAGGAGCTTGCGCATCTCGAACTCGCTGGGGATGGGCTGTACCTTTCTTTCCACCCGGATGCCCCTCACCCGATGGGCAGGGTTGTAGAGCAGAATGTCGTTCCGCTTTGCGTCCTCCAGCACCGCCGAGACCGTCTGGAGATACTTGCGTACCGTGGCTTCACACACCGGTTCGCCGTTGCGCTTTTTCCGTTTGCGCAGCTCCGCACACATTTCTTCCAGAATCAACGGTCGGAGTTTGTTCAGCGCAATGCCACCGATGAAGGGATAGACAATCTTCAGCTCTCGCTGATAGCCAGCCAAGGTGCTGGGCTTGTAATGAGTCTGGCGTTTGAGCCAGCTCTCGGCATACTGCTCAAAGGTGGTTCGGTCGTCCTCGTCCATTCCGCAGCGAAACCGCTTCTCCAGCTTCTGGGCTTCTGCGTAGACGTACTGCATCACACTGCGTTTGGGGATCTCCTTTGGCACGTCGATGGTGCGGCTCTGCATCCGCTTTTGTCCTCCGGGGCGATACCCGTTGCAGACGGTGATTTTGAATTTTCGTTCGCCTCT
>JAEYDD010000071.1 GCA_023404095.1 Pseudomonadota bacterium
TAGCCTCGCTCCGTGATCTGACGCACGGCGTCGCGATTAAAATCTTCGCTGAAATTCGATTTGCTCATGATGCTCTTCCTGCCTCAAAATTAGGAAAGAAGGCGTCTACAAATCTAGGGGCTATTCAGACCTTCATCTCGTCTTCCGCTGGAAGTTCGCGGTAATCCCGGATCGCCAACCTCTGCTCGCGAGTGGCCTGGTTCTTTCAAAGCCTTCGGCGAGCTCCGGGGTACGCACAAGCATAGCGTTCAAGAAAGCTTCGCTTGTTCACCATCTTTACTCGCCGCTTAAACGGGTGATTCCTTGGAGCACTCGCGATTTTGATATTTTGGTCGTCAGAGGATCCCCCACGCCCGAAACCTCCCCCTCCCCGTCATCTCGCGCAAGCCGAGCTCCGCAACAATCCGCCGCGCCGCCTGCGGCGTGACCCCGAGGGTTTTGGTGACCGTCCCGGAATGAACGAGCGGCGTCGCCATGACGAACTCGACAAGCTCCGGCAGTTTTGAAGACGCACGTCTACCCGACAGTTTGCGCTCCATCAATTTTCGCGCGAGCGCCAGCCGGTCGTGTTCCTTCAAGCCGATCTCGGCCGCCGCGATGACCCCATCGGCAATGGCCAGCAGCCGCACCTCTCGACTGCGATGCCGGCGCCGATCGAAGGCGATGGTTTTCAGGCCGAGGTTGATAGCGGTGAGATGCGCGCCGGTGGTGAGGCCGGCTTGGCGCAGTATCGAAACCGCCAGATGGCGGCCGAGCCACGGCGCGTGCTGCAGCACCTCGAGCGTGTTCCAGGCATCAAGGGCGACAATGGCCTGTAGCACAGGCGGCAAATGATCCGCCCGACGCAGCACGGTGCGCCACTCCTCCAGCCGCGTATCCTCGTCCCAGTCAGGATCGTAGACGAGTGGGTCACGATCCCGCGGCTGGCTTGTTGGCGCGGCTGCGCTTTTCAATACGGCTTCCGAGCGCGCCAACACCGCATCGATGGCGGCCAGTTCGGCGTCGAGGACGCTGGCGTCGTCGCCGTCCTCGCCCTCCCCAGCTTTCGCCGCATCAACAGGCACCGCGGCGTCTTTGCTCTCGGTGGCGCTGTCATCCAGAGATGCTGCAGGCCACGCCTGCCCGGCAACGACGTTGTGACGGCGCAGGCTGCGGAGACCGTCCGGGCTGAGCGCCCAGCCGGGCGGCTGCGCCGCGATGCGCCGGCGGGTGCGCAGGACGTCGCGGGCAATGGTCAGTTCGTGGGTCGGAGTCCGGATGTCATGGCTGGCGTCGTGCAGGACGAGGTCCTCGAGATGGACGAGCTCGCCGTCGATCCAGAGCGAGGCGCAGGCATCAGTGAAATTTTGGCGTTCGAGGAAGCCGCTTCCCACCTCGGAGCGCGAAACACGCTCGTCGAGCCGGGCGAGTGCTGTTCCAGCCTCGAAAGCGGGCTTAAGCAGGCTCTGGATGGGCAAATTCGTGAGATCGTAAGGCATTGAAATCAAATGATTTGTTAAAAGAACTCTATATTAAAGTTAGAGTTCCTCACTCAATAGAAATGATGCAGGGGTCCATGACCCCCGATAAGTTTTAGGTATCGATAGTGAAGCGTACACGTGCATTGTACGTTCATTGAAGCCATGATACCTTGCCGTTGCAAGCCAGCAAGCGGAGGCGCCGATGCCCCAGACCAGCTATAAGATCAGCGAAGCCCGCAAGCATTTCGCGGAGGTGCTCGAACGCGCCAGCCAGGGCGAGGAGATCATGATCACGCGCGGCAACCAGGTCTATGCCCGCATCGGCCCGGCGGACGGCGGCAAGCGCCCGTTCGGCCTGCTTCGTCAGCGCGGCCTGCCGGACGACCTCTTCGACGAAGTCGACGCCGAACAGGCTGCAATCGATGCCGGCGACTGGAATGACGATGTCGGCATCTCCCAGCGCAAGCCCGAAAACAGCCGCCAGCCAACATGAAGGTGCTGCTCGACAGCCACGCGGTGTATTGGTGGACGATCGGCAGTGATCGGCTTTCTTTGACGGCACGCTCGATGATCGAGGACAAGGCCAACACGATTCTTGTCAGCGCTGTCTCATTCTACGAGCTCGACAACAAGATGCGGCTGAAAAAGCTCGATCTCAGGCCCCAGGAATTGCGGGCCGCCGTTTCCGACAGCGGCCTGCAGACGCTTGCCATCACCGATCTTCATGCCGAACTGGCGGCAAGCTTCGACTGGGAGCACCGCGACCCATGGGACCGCCTGCTCGCGGCCCAGACACGGCTGGAACACTGCACGTTTGTTTCCGTTGACGGCGCCTTCGACGCGGTGCTGCACGAACGGGTCTGGTAGCGGACGATGAAGATTTACGTTCATGTCGGAGAAGCGGCTGAACGGTTGGAGGAGCTGGTCGCGCTGACCTTCCGGGGCGATGATGTCTTCGTGTGTCGGGGCGCGCGTCCCGTCGCGCAGCTTACCGTTTTCTCTCAGGAGGGTGGGCGTCCCGCAAATGAAGCCGCTGCGGGCGTCGCGGGAGACACCCAGAGCGGCAAACGGACCGAGGCCGGTGGCTTCTATTCGATCCATGAGGTCTGGACTTGCGCCGCCTCCGGCAAGGCGGGCGCGAACCAAGATATGACGTCGGCACACGACGATCTCTACGACGCCGACGGCCTGCCGAAATGAGCGAGGTCTCCTCAGCCGCCCTCAAACGCGCGGAAGGGTTGGATGCACTCGATGCGATCCTGCCGTTCGACCGGCGTGATCAGCTGGCAGCGCTGTTGACCGATGACGACGTCGCCACGCTGAAGCACCTGGCGATGGAGGGCATGGGGGCAAACACGCTGCGCGCGCTTGCCTCCGACCTTGCCTATCTCGAGGCCTGGTGCGTGCTTTCCACCGGTACTCCCCTCCGCTGGCCCGCACCAGAAGCGCTGCTGCTGAAATTCGTCGCCCACCATCTGTGGGATCCGATCCGGCGCGAGAACGACCCGTCGCATGGGATGCCGGCGGAGGTCGAGTTCGGGTTGCGTGACCAGGGACTGCTGCGCGTCGACGGCCCGCATGCACCGGCGACGGTGCGGCGGCGGCTGACATCCTGGTCGATCCTGACGCGCTGGCGCGGACTTGCCGGCGCCTTTTCCGCCCCGTCGCTGAAGAGTGCCTTGCGGTTGGCCGTCCGCGCCACCGGGCGGCCACGTCAGCGCAAGAGCAAGAGCGCCGTTACCGCCGATGTTCTCGGCCAACTGCTGACGACCTGCGGCGGCGACCGCCTTGTCGATATCCGCGACCGCGCTATTTTTTTGACCGCCTTTGCCTCCGGCGGACGCCGGCGTTCTGAGATCGCCAACCTGCGGGTCGAAGACCTAATCGAGGAAGAGCCAGTCCGCGCGATTCCCGACGACCCGGCATCCCCTCCCCTCCCCTGCCTGGCCATCCGCCTCGACCGCAGCAAGACGACGGGACCGGACGATGATGCCCGCTCGCTGATGATCGGCCGACCGGTGGAGGCGCTGAAGCGATGGCTGGACGAAGGCCGGATCGAGAGCGGTCCGGTGTTTCGGCGCATCGATCAGTGGGGCAACGTCGACCGCCGCGCGCTGAGCCCGCAGTCGATCAACCTGATCCTCAAATCCCGCTGCGCCAAGGCCGGGCTCGATCCAGAAAAGTTCTCCGCCCACGGCCTGCGCTCCGGCTATCTGACCGAAGCCGCCAATCGCGGCATACCCCTGCCAGAGGCGATGCAGCAATCGCAGCACAGATCGCTGACCCAGGCAGCCGCCTATTACAACAATCCCGACCGCAAGCGTGGTCGGGCGGCGCGGTTGATTGTCTGACGAAGGACCGATAGCGCGAGCGGGCGAACCTGTTGCTACTGGAGCAAACCCGCACTCCAGAAATGGCAACGCCTTCGCTCTGCTGAGAGCGAAGGCGGCTCTCTACAAAATGAAATCGCCCTTGGTCAGGCCAATGAGGCCGGTCAGTTCGATCTGGAAGTCGGCCTGCTGGTTGCGGTCGGTGTCGCCGTAGACGATGGTGCGGTCGTTTTCCGTGCCCTTTTCGTCGAAGATGCGGAAGATCACTTCGCCGGCCTTGCCGGTGAAGTCGTTCTTGCCGCGCCAGACGAAGTCCTGGTTGCCGGAGCGCGTGCTGTCGGCGTCAATCTTCGACAGGTCGAGCTTGTCCTGCGCGTTGACGAAGTCGGTGATGATGTCGCGCTTGTCGCTGCCCGAGAGCGGGTTGTAACCGCCGTTATTGACAAGGCCGGACTGGCCGGGAGCGGAATCCTTGACCGAGGTGAAGACGAAGGTATCGCGGCCGGAGCCGCCGGTCATTATGTCGACGCCGGAGCCGCCGAGCAGCCGGTCGTTGCCGGCGCCGCCCGAGAGGATGTCGTTGCCGCCGCGGCCCTCGAGCACGTCGTCGGCGGAGGTGCCGGTCAGCTTGTCCTTGCCGGAAGTTCCCGTCTTCGTTTCCGCAATGTCGGTGACGCCCACCTTGAAGGTCTGCCAGTCCTCATGCTTCGTGCCGATCGAGGGGTCGTCGAGGAGCACGGTGACGTTCAGCGAGGGGTTGGTCTCGTAGTCGAGCTTGGCCCCCTTCTTCAGCCACAGCGCGCCGTTCTTGATCTCGAACAGCTTCGCGTCGCGCCCGGCGAGCGACAACTTGTTGTTGCCGCCGTCGGGGTCGGAGATCTTCAGCGTCGCCACCTTGCGCGCCGAGGCGGTCGAGGCATCCTCGGCGATCTGGCGCAATGTCTGCGTGGCGACGAGCTCCGGTGCGTCATTGACCGGGGTGACGGCGAGGTTGAATGTGCCGGAGACCGGCGTCGAGCGATCTTCGTTGCCGTCCTCGACGGCGACCTTGAAGGAGGCCCTGGTCGATTCTGAGCCGGAATGGACGAAACTGACCATGCCGCTCGCGAGTTCGGCGCCGGTGAAGCTGGTCGCGGCCTTGCCGTTAACCTGGACCTTGCCGTTCAAGGTGGCGGATACGGTGAAGCGGACGCCGGAGGCGCTGTCGTCGGGATCGGAGAAGTTGAGATCGGCGGTGGTGATCCTATAGCTGCCGCCCTCCTTCACCGTCGCCTTCAGGTCGCCGGTGAGCGTCGGCGCGTCGTTGACCGGGGTGACGGCGAGGTTGAAGGTTCCGGCGACCGGTGTCGAGCCATCCTCGTTGCCGTCCTCGACGGCGACCTTGAAAGAAGCCTTGCTCGATTCTGCACCGGAATGGACGAAGCTGACCTTGCCGGCGGCGAGTTCGGCGCCGGTAAAGCTCGTTGCCGTCTTGCCGTTGACATAGACCTTGCCGGCCGTCTGGCTGGAAACGGTGAAGCGCACTCCCGAAGCCATGTCGTCGGGATCGGAAAAGTTCAGGTCGGCGGAGGTCAGCCTGTAGATGCCGCCTTCCTTGACGGTGGCCTTCAGGTCGCCGGTGAGAGTGGGGGCATCGTTGACCGGGGTGACGGCGAAGTTGAAATTGGATTTGACTGGCGTCGAGCCGTCCTCATTGCCGTCTTCGACCGAGATCTTGAACGAGGCCTTGGTCGTCTCCGAGCCGTCGTGGACGAAGCTGACCTGACCGGCGGCAAGCTCGGCGCCGGTGAAGCTCGTCGCCGCCGTGCCGTTGACCAGAATCTTGCCCGCCGTCTGGCTTGAGACGGTAAAGCGGACACCCGACGCCGTGTCGTCGGGATCGGAAAAGTTCAGGTCGGTGGTCATCAGCTTGTAGCTGCCGTCTTCCTTGACGGTCGCGGCGAGGTCGCCGGTCAGGACCGGGGCCACGTTGCCGGAGGCATCGACTATGACGTTGCGGGTCGGTCCGACGTTTTTCAGCGTCGGCTTGACGGGGTTGCCGGCGCCGTCGCGGATGCTTCCGCCATTGAGGTCGAGAGTGGTGCCGACTGCTATCCCGTCCAAATCCCACTGGCCGGTGGTGACGATCAGACGGAACATGAACGTGTTGGAGCCGCTGCCAGACAGATACTCGGCATAGGCGACCTGGCTGCCGATCTGGACGGCGAAGCGCGGCGTTCCAAAGCTCGTGTCGACTATGGCGGCTTCTGACAGGTTGACGACGAAGTCGAGCGACTGCCCGGCATGATAGGTGCCGGGAGCAGGGCCAGAAACGCTCGCGACCTCCGGCAAGAGACTGTCGATGATGTAGTTGCCGGAAGCGGTGGTTCCGAAGCCGGCGTTGCCCGAGGCATTCAGCACCCCGGAATTGTCCAGCGTGATGACGTTGCTCGTATCATTGGTGCCGGCGGTAGGCGTGAACGTCGCTGTCCAGGTGACCCCGCCGTCCGACGAAGTGACCGCAGTCAGTGAGCCGTTGGAGACCGTGAGATCGGCGTTGGTGAACCCGGTCACCGCCTCGCTGAAGGTAAATGTTACCAGTGTCGTTTCGCCAACCGCCAGCGCGCTGTCGGCGACGACGATCGTGGCCGTCGGACGCACCGTGTCGACGGTGTAATTGTTGGAATCGGTGGTTCCGGACCCGGCATTGCCCGAGGCATTCAGCACCCCGGAATTGTCCAGCGTGATGACGTTGCTCATATCAGCGATGCCGGCGGTGGGCGTGAGCGTGGCCGTCCAGGTCACGCCGCCGTCGGACGAGCTCACCGCGCTGAGCGTACCGTTGGCAATAATCAGGTCGGCGTTGGTGAACCCGGTCACGGCCTCACTGAAGGTGACGGTCACCAGCGACTGTTCGCCCGCTTTCAACGCGGTATCGGCGACAATGATGGTGGCCGTCGGACGCACGGTGTCGATGGTGTAGTTGGCAGAGTTGGTGGTGCCCGTCCCGGCATTGCCGGCGAGATCCGCAAGGCCGGTATTGTTCAGCGTGATGACGTTGCTCGTATCAGCGATGCCGGCGGTGGGCGTGAGCGTGGCCGTCCAGGTGATGCCGCCGTCGGACGAACTCACAGTGCTCAGAATGCCATTGGCAATGCTCAGATCGGTGTTGTCGAACCCGGTCACGGCCTCGCTGAAGGTGAAGGTGACCAGCGAGGTTTCGCCTGCTTTCAAGCTGGGGTCTGCGACAACGATGGTGGCCGTCGGACGATGGCTGTCAACTGCGTAGTTGTTGGAGTCGGTCGTCCCGCTCCCGGCATTGCCTGCGGCATCGGCCACGCCGGTGTTGTCCAGCGTGATGACATTGGTCGTGTCCGTGATGCCGGCGGCGGGCGTGAAGGTTGCCATCCAGGTGATGCCGCCGTCGGACGAACTCAAAGCGCTCAGCGTGCCATTGGAAATTGTCAGGTCGGCATTGGTGAACCCGATTACGGCCTCGCTGAAGGTGATGGTGACCAGCGATGTCTGGCCGACACCGAGCGCGCTATCGGCGACGACGATCGTGGCCGTCGGGCGCATCGTGTCGACCGCGTAATTGTTGGAATCGGTCGTGCCGAACCCGGCATTGCCGCCCCAATCCACAACGCCTGAATTGTCGAGCGTGATGAGGTTGGTCGTGTCCGTGATATTGGCGCTCGGCGTGAACGTCGCCGTCCAGGTCACGCCGCCGTCGGAGGAGCTCACAGCGCTCAGCGTGCCGTTGGCAATGATCAGGTCGGCGTTGGTGAACCCGGTCACGGCCTCGCTGAAGGTGATGGTGACCAGCGATGTTTGGCCAATCCTCAATGCGGTATTGGCGACAACGATGGCGGCTGTCGGACGCACCGTGTCAATGGCGTAGTTGTTGGAATTGGTCGTGCCCGATCCGGCATTGCCGGCCAGATCCGCAACGCCGGTGTTGGCCAGCGTGATGAGGTTGGTCGTATCCGTGATGCCGGCGGCGGGCGTGAAGGTTGCCGTCCAAGTGATCCCGCCGTCGGACGTGCTCAGCCCGGCGAGCGTGCCGTTGGACGCGGTTAGGTCGGCGAGAGTGAACCCGGTCACGGCTTCGCTGAAGGTGATGGTGACCTGTGATGTTTGGCCGATAGCCAGCGCGCTATTGGAGACGACGATCGTGGCCGTCGGACGCACCGTGTCGATGGCGTAGTTGTTGGAGTCGGTGATGCCCGATCCGGCATTGCCGGCGGCATCCACAACGCCGGTATTATCCAGCGTGATGAGGTTGGTCGTATCCGTGATACTGGCCGTGGGGGTGAGGGTTGCCGTCCAGGTGACGCCGCCGTCGGACGAACTTACCGCGCTCAAAGTGCCGTTGGGAATGGTCAGGTCGGCGTTGGTGAACCCGGTCACCGCCTCGTTGAAGGTGATGGTGACCAGTGATGTTTGGCCGATAACGAGCGCGCTATTGGAGACAACGATCGTGGCAGTCGGACGCACCGTGTCGATGGCGTAGTTGTTGGAGTCGGTGGTGCCTGATCCGGCATTGCCGGCGGCATCCACAACGCCGGTATTGTCCAGCGTGATGAGGTTAGACGGATCCGTGATATTAGCCGTGGGCGTGAACGTTGCCGTCCAGGTGATGCCGCCGTCGGACGAACTCACCGCACTCAGCGTCCCGTTGGAAACGATAAGGTCGGCGTTGGTGAACCCGGTCACCGCCTCGCTGAAGGTGATGGTGACACCCGTCGTTTCGCCAATCTTCAATGCGGTGTCGGCGACGACGATCGTGGCCGTGGGGGGCGTGGTGTCCAATGTGGTCGCACCCACGGCAATATCGTCGATGAGGAAATAAAAATCCCTGGTTCCGTTCTGCTGCACGATGCGAAATTCGTCGATGCCGTCCCATGCCGCTCCGCTGAATGTCACCGTGATCGGGCTGCCGTTAGTTGGGAGTGAAAAATCCTGCAATGCGCCGGCGACCGGCGAGCCATTCCGGTAGCCGACCACCCGGATATCAGGATCCATGCTGTCGGAGCCTGCTTCATAGCGCATGATCGCGAAGCTCTGGAGCAAGAACTCCTCCCCGGACGTCCCGGCGAAGCTTACCGCATCGCCCCCCAGGCCGGGAGCATCACCCACTACGAAAAGGGCATAGTCCGATCCCGTTGAAATTGGCGCTATATTGTTGTTGAGGTCGATGGCCTCGATCGACGTACCGTTCAGAAAGGAAACCGTCCATCCGCCTCCCTGCCAGGTAGGGACGGCATTATTTTCATCCACCAGCCCGTCGAAATTGATGCTTGTCGGTGCGGACATGTTCGCTGCTCCAGCGGTATATTAGTTGTTCATTCTCGCCGTTGCGCATTCGTAGGTACGGCAACAGGGGGCAGGCATTGACGTTGTATTGGCGCTGCAATGGACTGTGGGACATCCAGACGGCGCTTTCCTACATCCGCCACTTCAGCCCGATACGGACGGTGTCGAAGCTCACGTCGTTTTCGAAGCGGGGGAAGGCCCCCGGCGGAAAGGTGGCGGGGCCCGTGGCGGTGATGGTGCCAAAGTCGTAGTGCAGGTACTCGAGGCCGACCGACCAGTCCGGGCGAAAGCGCCACTCGACGCCGCCACCGGCGACCCAGCCGCTCTCGGTGCCGCCGCCGGAGACGTTCATGTCGCCCGATGTCGGTGTGGTGGGATTGGTGAAGGCACCTACGTCGACATTGGCGAGCGCGTAGCCGCCGGTGACGAAGAAGAGCACGTTGGAGGCGGCGACGCCGGCGCGCAGCCGCGCGCTCGCCGCCCAGTCGATGTCGAATGTCGCATGCGTGTTGCTGCTGATCGGTGACGTGCCGGTTGCGCCCAGGTTCATCAGTGAGAAATCGATGACGCCGCCGAGCACGAAGGCGGCGCCGCCAAGATCGAACTGGCGGTCGCAGCCGGCTTCTACGCCGCCCGTCAATCCGCCGTCATCAGTGGAGATCTGATCGTAGGGCCCACCGACACTATTCCAGGCAACACCGCTGCCAGCGAGCGGGCCGTCCCGGAAGGGTGTATCGGTCGCGTCCGCCTCAGCGCGCCCGTAGCCAGCGTTGGAGCCGAGATAGCAGCCGGACCAGGTGGGTGTCGCTGCTGCCGAGAAAAATGGATCAGCGGCAGACGCAGATTGCAGGCAAAGCATCAAGGATGCAGCCACCGCGATGCAATGGGTGTTGCGCTTCAAAAAAATGCCCCCCCAGCATTCGAATCCCCAGCGTACGCAAGACGCCTCAGATCGGGCTATAGAGGACATGATCGTTGTGCGCCAGTTGACCCGTTAGCAGAAGTTATACTGCACGTTGCAATGTCATCGGCTGAGGTAGAAATATCACACGTCGTAGCGCAACTGTGGCCCATTCGCAGATAGAGCAAGCACAGGTCGAATGTCCAGGTTCCGAACGCGATAGGCATAACGACCGAACCGAACATCGTGTCGCAGGCGAATCTTGCCTACTAGGGGTGGCTGGCTGAAAGTATTGTCGCGGCTGAGGCTTGACTCACCTCCCTTGAAAGCAGAACATAAAGGGAACAAACAGGAGTTTTCGTCATGGCCGATACCGACAGAGTCGTCGCGAATGCCCTCGCCGCAGTCTCAGCGTCAAAGGCGCTTCGCGAACGCCTCCTTGCGCGTCGCGCGGAAGCACAGAAGCAGCTGGAAGCACCGCGTCCCGTCTATGTGTTGCGCAAGGCTGGCGCCCAACTCCGCTTGCCGCTCCAATGAACGCCGCCACAGCAGACGAACCGTCCCCGATGGACGAGGCAGCCGCGATCCTCGAAATGCACGACGGCAATGCGCTGGAAGCGATCCGAACGCTGCTGGCCGAGCGTGATGCTGTCGAGGAGAAGCTCAGGGTCGCATCGATAGCCATGGGGCACGGCTTCACCCGTGGCTGGCGAACCCGGTTGCCCGGCAAGTTCATCGGCGAAGGGTGAACGTCAAACGTTGTCGGTTAAGGACGTGTTTGCGGACCACCTCTTTCGCAGACCAACTCGACGAACCTTCTGTTCGATGCTTCGATCAGCCGTAGCCGGGAGAACGGGATGGCATACGAGTGGAATGAGCAGCGCACCAGGCGTGACCTGTTCTGGAAAGTGACCACCATGCTGGTGGCAACACTTGCCACGGTCGGAATTCCGACCGCAGTTGTGATTGCGGCGATGACGTATTGAGTTCCTGGGCGAAGTCGGTCCAGGTTTGGGTTTGCTTGGATTTTACCACGCTCACGCCCTGAACCGGTCGATCGCCGTCAGGCGGCGCATCAATGGCGTGGCCTCATAGCGATAGCTCTCGCTGCGAAGCCAGAGCAGTTCTTCCTCGAGCGTCCGTTCGGCCACTTCCGTCCGCCATGCCTTCGGCCGACCATCGCTACCGTCCGACCAGCGATATCCCCTCTCCTTCAGTTGATCCTTGGAATCATAGGGGCTGTTCTCGGCAAAGATGCGAACGCGCGACTGCTGGCTGGCCGTGTAGAGTTCGCCAAAGGGAGAACTCGCTTGCCCGCTTCCCTTGCGGTCAAGGACTTCCAGCAGCGCGAAGCAATCGTCCACGGCGCGGTGGCCTTCATGAAAGAACCCCGCCTGCCCTACCAGATATCCAAGCTTGCTCCCTTCGAAGCCTCGCCTGGACCAATCGATCTCCGAAACCGAGCAGGCCCATGCCTTGGCCGCAAAGACGGCGGACAGCGCCTCGCAAAACGGACGGTCGAACCCGGCATTGTGCGCGACGATCAGGTCGGCGCCGGCCACCAGAGCCTCCAGCCTGGCACGATCAATGACCTGTCCTGCCACCATCTCGTCGGTGATACCGGTGATCCTTTTGATCTCCGCCGGGATCGCGCCGCTTGGCTGCTGTAATCCGCCATAGACATCGATGACATCACCGATCGCGCCGAACGCATCAAAACTGAAAGCGACAGCGCCGACCTCGATCACCTCGTTCTTGCGGAAACTGATGTCGTCTCGGTGTCGATGATCACTCCGCGAAGCGGAAACCCAGGTTTCGGCATTGCCGCAATCGGCCTCGGCTCCAGCTTCCGCAGAACCCGATAGCGCCCTGTCGCTTCCAGGCGCCGGACCATTTCGGCCTCTCCGGCTTCGGACGGGCTGTCGGCCAGCGGGCGTGCGCGCCCGGCTGAAGCTCGTGCTTCGTCGCCGAACATATCAAACTGGATGGTCATCTGGGGACACCTCGAATTCAAGTTGTAAGCAGGCCATAGGCGGGGCCGTTCCTCTGGTCAGCAAGTACTGTGCACCGGTTTTCGTTCAACCGCAGCAACGCCATCCGCATCGGCCCAAGCGAAAACTCGCCGCGCGCCGCCTTGCGGGTCAGGTCGCGCAGATAGCCCCCGGTCGAGTTGATGTGCCTGCCCGCTCCCTTGCGCGCATAACGCTTGCCATCCGGCCTGTCCTGGCGATGGCTCAGCCCGCGTCGACGAGAAGCGCGAGGTTTTCGCGCAGCGTCCTGCTGGAATGCCGTTCCCATGTGCGGACAGCTGAGCGTTGGAGGGGAACGAGATTGGCTTCCTTCACCGAGTTCTGCGCCCTGCTAGAGCGACAGCAGTGCATCAATACGGCCAATGACGATCGCGCAGGCACAGCGAGCGTGAGACACAGGCGTCCCGGTAGATTTTCCATTTGTCGGCGGACTTGCCGGCCTTGATGTTGGCCGGTTGAAGATGCGCCTTCACCGGGTCATGCGTCATCGCCGCCGCCCATAAGGGCGTCGTCACACTCCCACTTTGCCTAGTCCTTGTGGCGGTTTTCGCTCCCCATCGCCGCCTATTCGCAATTGGTCGCGATGTTCAATTCCGGCCAGGAAGGGTGTGGCAGCTGACAGCCCGCATGAATTTAAACCTTCCTTAACTGCTCGAAACCGTTTATTTGTGCACCTCGAACCAATGCCGCTCGGTTTGACCAGAGGTGTCATTCTTGATCTGGAAATAGTATGGCTCTGACCTGAGCGGTCGGGATATGGAAACCGTTTGTATGCAGCTTCCCTGCCGATCAGAGTTATAGAGACCGTGCGTATTGCCTTTGCAAACGTTCACTGTCTTCACGCACAGATCGCCGTTTCGGGCGTATCCATTGCGGTCCCTGCTGCTCCCCACCTGATAGCCCGTCGGGCATGCCCCGTATGGCTCGTAGCCAGGCGCTCCTGTTCCTCCTTCCGGACAGGTGGGCCAGTCGAATCCCGGCTGCTTCATCGCGGAGATAAGCCGGTTCATCGGCGGATGGCAGGCGGGCACGCTCCTCCAGGATGGATTGGAAGACGACGCGCACAACAGGACTTCGCAGCCCCACTGGCTTGCGGAAGCCGGGGAGGGAGACACGGCGGCCATCAGAAACATTCCGACCAGGATTGGTGTAGGCTTGGCAGACATCGGCAACCTTCATAATCAAATGCACCAATCCATAAATTATAGTTTATCCAACGATGACGAGCAAGCGTAAGAAGCCTGACACTGATCTTGGCACAATGATCCTGCGGAATATGGCCGTGGTCATGGAGCGCGAACGGGAGAAACGCCAACTCACAAAAATTGAGATGGCGCGCCTCTGTGAGATCACCACCCCTTTTTATTTCGCGATTCTCAAGGCGACTGCGAACCCTTCTCTGCAGGTCATCACGCGGATCAGCATAAATCTGAAGGTTCCGCTGCAAGAATTGATGATGGGCATCAAATCCAATGACGGTGGAATTTGATCGCCCCAGGTTTCACTGCTGTGATGATTCTATTGCTTATCCATCGAACTATAGTTGATTTCGAGCTGGGGCTCCGCGCGCGTCGGACGCGCGGCTCGCATCAAAGCAGATACGAATCCAAGCACAGTTTTGCAGCGCTTGTCCTGGCACCAACCAGCGGATATCCGATTGTGAAATCGAGGTGGAGGCCGACATCAAATCGACGGGGAGGTCGTCTGCGCCGCCGAGGGCCTCGACGAAACCCTTGGCAACCTCATCGACAATGCCTTAAAATCGGCACGTACCGCCCTCGATATCTCGGGGCGACACGCCCTTGGCATTGCCGACGCATTGCTTCCTGGAAAACGTCCGGATGAAACAGTCCGCGGCGAGGGCTTTGAACTCGTCGGCGATACCAAGCTGTTGCCGCCGGAAAATCCGGGACCGTATGGTCACTCATCTTGCCCGCGCTCCAAACAGCAAAAGTTTGAAATCACGATGTTTTAGGCGCTTGCCTTGCGAGAGACTTCGAAGCGCGCTAAACTTCATACGATATCGCCAGGGACGGCACGACATCAGTTTTTTGAAGGTCATATGTGCACCAACGTCCGGCGCTCAGCCCGTATTCATCCATCGCCGGACGCGTTGGAGATCGATGTGGCGCGCGATATCAAACTGCAGAACATGGCGGACGGCGACCCGGTGGCCATCCTGGAAGAACGCTCTGATGCGTCAAGAATGATGGCAGGAGCGATACAGATGTTTGGTGGCAATGCCCCGACCGCAGTTGCCTATTGCGGTTTGGACGCCTGGTTCGAAGGAGACGACAAGCAGGTGGCGTTCTGGAGCGATGTCTTCAATCGTCTGAAGACGTGACGTCGTTATTATGGGCCTCGCCGGGCTCGCGAAGTGCATAACCCGCCCCGCGCACGGTTCGAATGAGATCTGGGCCGAAGCGTTTCAACGTTCGCCGGATATGGCCGAGGTGAATATCGACGGTTCGCGGCTCGACCTCGACATTCTCGGGCCAGCAATTTTCAATGAACGCATCTCTGGTGCATGCTTCGGCCGGCCGCTCCATCATATGGCGCAGGAGCTTGAACTGGAGTGGCGTCAGCGGCACCTCCAGCCCGGATCGCAGGACCTGCATTCGAGCGAGATTCATTTCAAGATCCGCGAACTTGAATGTTGCATCCGTTCCCGACAGAGGTCGCGACTTAGCACTGCGATATCGAAGTTGACGCAAAAAGCGCGTCAGCCTTGACGGATCGAATGGTCGGGTCAGCAGCAGATCGTCGCAGCCGAGCACATCATCAAAAGGTTGATCGAGCTTGGACAGGATCACAAGAGCTGCCTCAGGGAAGGATTGCCGCATCTGAATAAGGCTTCCGGGTGAAGACAGGTTCGCAGCGTCGATGACCACTGCGACATAGTCCGGCTCGATGAGCGGGACGTTAGCCTCGTTGTCTCCTGCGAGCACGACCTCAAATCCTTCGACCGCGAAAAGATGTCGGACGAAGAGGAAGAGTTGCGCGTCGTCAAATCGAGCAAGGACCTTTTGGGACATGACACACTCCATCAAAGGGGCGCGAACTCCCCTCCGTTCACGTCGATAATTGCGCCGTTGATGAATCCAGCCTGTTCGGAAACCAGAAATCGGATGAGCGCGGCAACATCAGCGCCGGTTCCCAAACGTCCGACGGGGATGCGCCGGAGGGCCTCCATGTTCGCCCTGCTCGTGGGGTCGCCGGCCATTCCCGTTGCGATGCGGCCTGGAGCAACGACATTGACGGTGATCGCGGATCCACTGCATGAGGCGACCATTGACTTCGTCAGCCCCGCGAGCGCTGCTTTCGACGCAACATAGGGCGCGCCCGCGATTTTGGGGATTGTGCGCCCTGCGACCGAACCGATCAGAACGATACGGCCGCGACCGCGTGGTTTCATGCGTTTCAGGGCTGCCTGGCAACACCAGACCGCCCCCTTAAGATTGACGCTGAGAACGTCATGCCACTGCGAAGCTTCGACGTCTTCAAACGGTACGGCGCCCTGGACGCCTTTCGGGGAAATCCCCGCATTGCAGACCAACGCGTCAATCCGACCCCAGCGCTCTTCCACCAATGCGAAAAAGTTGTCCACCGAGGACTGGGATCTGACATCGAGGCACGCGGCCAGGATGCACGTCGGTTCATTTGTCGTTCGCAGCATTTGCTCCGCCTGTTGGATATGCTGCGCGTTCTGGCTGAAGAATGCGACCCTGTAACCTGATGCCAGAAGGGCCGTGACGGTCGAAAGGCCGATACCGGTGCTTCCGCCCGTCACGATCGCCACAGGTGCGTGTTGAGCGTCGATCACGCTGCCTCATCCATCGCAGCGAAGAGTGAGAGCGGCGGGTGCGCCTCAGGGTCGGTCACCACCTCGATGAGGTTCGGCCGATGTGAACCGATGGCGCTTTCGAGTGCGCCCGCCAGTTGATTGGGGTCGCTCACATAGGCGGCGTCGCACCCGCATGCCCGTGCGATAGCAGTGTGTTCGACCGGCGAGAAATGACAAGCGGTGGTAAAACGTCCGAACTTGACGGTCTCTGCATCACGCTGGAAACCGAGAATTCCATTGTTCAGAACGATGATCGTTAGCGGGATGTGAAGGCGGACGATCGTCTCCATCTCGGCCCAACTGTGTGCGAACCCGCCATCTCCAACAACCGCCACGACAGGGCTATCGGGTCGCGCCAGTTTTGCCCCGACAGCAAGCGGCAGCCCCCAGCCAAGGCCGGCAAGCCCACGTGGGGTGATGAATCTAGCACCGATGTTAGGCGCGCGAAGCTGGCCGGCAACCCACATGGAAGAATAGCTCGCGTCGGCAACGACCGTGACGCCCCGGTTCAGCCATGGTTGAAGCTCCCTCATGATCCGTTCGGGGCGGATCGGCGAGCTGTTCGCTTCATAGACACCGCTGCGCGCATCTGCGAACAAGGACCAGCAGAGCGCGATCTCGCGTTCGACCTCCGCGCGCCGGGCGTGCCTATTGTCGAGGTTCATCGGTGCAATTGCGTCGGCGAGCGCCTCTATCGTGATCGCGGCATCCCCAACAAGGCGCAAAGCCTCATAGTTTCGGCCGATCTCGCAGGGATCCACGTCGATATGAATGACGCGGGCGGACGGCGAGATCTGACGCCAGCTATCGGTGCCGTTCTGGTTGGTCCTCGTGCCGACCAGAACGACGAGGTCCGCCGTCTCCACGAATTTTCGCGTGAAAGCGCCAAGCGACCGTGGTCCCGTCAAAGCCCCCAATACACCGGCGGAAAGGGGATGGTATTCGTCGACGGCGCCCTTGCCCATATTGGTCGTGCACACTGGAAGGCCTGCCAGGTCTTGGAGACGCGAGAGCGCTGTGGCCGCTCCGCCGGCATGCACACCGCCGCCCGCAATCACGATCGGGCGTTCAGCCTCGACGATCCACTGGGCCGCCTGCTCGAGCGCCTCGCCGCACGGACGAGAGCGATCAAGAGGCCAGACGCCAAGTTTCGCCGTTCGGCGACGCTCCGGATGCCTGACTTCGGCGCGCAAGAGGTCGGCAGGCAGCAGAAGGGCGACAGGACCTGGTCGCCCGGATGTGGCTGCAGTAAAGGCCGCGTCAATATAGTCTTCGACGCGCGCCTCGACCTGGATCCGGCGTACCCATTTCGTGCAGGACTGGAAGAGCGCGATCTGATCAAAATCCTGAAACGCGTTCTTGTCGGTCTGGTCCCGCTCGACATCCTGGACGAGCGCCACCAGCGGGATGCTTGCCTTCAATGCCTCGGCCAAGGGCGCGACCAACAGGGTCGCCGCCGGCCCGTTCTGGGCGGCAACCACGCCGACCTTGCCGGAGATCCGTGCGTAGCCGTCGGCCATGGCGCCGCCCATGTTTTCCTGCCGGTAGGCGATCTGCCGGATCCCGATGGCTTCTGCGGCCAGAACCAACGCGGAAGGAAGGCTCTGTGCAAAAAGCGTATCGACGCCGTGCCGCTGCAATGCTTTTGCTATGCATTCCGCGACGGTTTCGTTGGTGGATATGGACATCAAGCATGTGCCTCCTGGCTTGCGAAAAAGTGGTGAGTGAGAAACGCGTCGAAAGCAGCAACGACCTGGCCGAGGTCCTCATCGGTCATGGGTGACGAGAGGCAGGCCGCCGCGTCGTGCGGCAGTTGAACCCCCTCGTTTCGCAGGAAACGGGTGAGCGTGCGCATTGTGGCAGCCTCCCCTTTCGTCTGAACGGCCGCTGCCCAGGAGCCGGGCGGTTCGGACTTGGGATGAAGGCGAAAGAGGGACGCCGCTCCGGTTACGGAAAACGGCGCATCGTGCTTTCGCGCGACCGTCGCAAGCTGTGCACGAAGGCGATCGCCCTGTTGTTCCAGTCTTGCGAACATGGCCGGCGTCGCCGCCTCCATGGCGACACGACCTGCCACCATGGAGACCGGGTTTGCAGAGAAGGTGCCGCCCTGCGACACCAGCGGGGAGCGCCGGTCTCCGCCGAAGACAGCCATGACATTCGCGCTGCCCCCGACCGCACCGATCGGAAACCCGCCGCCAATGATCTTGCCGGCGACGAGAAGGTCAGGTTTCAGGCCATAGCGGGCGGAAGCCCCGGCGAAGCTTTGGCGTAGATTGAGGACTTCGTCTGCGATGATTAGAATGCCGTGTCGCCTTGCGACCGTCATGAGGCGATCGATGAACTCGCGCGTCGGCTCGATCAGACCTGCCCGGCTGGGCATGGGGTCGATCAGGACCGCGGCAAGGCGATCGGCATTCGCCGTCAAGGCTTCCTCAAGGGCATCGGCGTCATTGAAGTCCAGCACCAGGACGTCGCCCGCCACGGCGTCAGGCGCGCCGTGATATCCGAGGCGTGCTTTGCGATGCGCGCTCCCGTCGGCTTCAAAGCCGTTCTGGCCTGCCTCGGCCCAATCATAGGCGCCGTGATAGGCGCCTGCGAAACGCGCTATGGCGGAACGACCCGTGAAGGCTCTTGCGGCCTTGATGGCAAACATAACCGCCTCGGTGCCGGTATTTACAAACCGAATTCTCTCGACGCCCGGAATGCGCGCGGTCAGCAGTTCGGCAAGCGCGATCTCGTGCTGGGTCGGGTTGGAGAAGCAGGTTCCGGTCGAAAGCAGCCCGCTAACGGCCTGCATGACAGGTTCATAACCGTGGCCGTGGAGGAGAGTAGTGAAGTTGTTGTTGAGATCGAGGAGGCGGGCTTCGTCGACATCGACAAGATAAGCCCCCTCCCCGCGCGCCACGTAGATCGGGTGAGGATCCCTGTCGATCGTCGCGCGGGTCACCCCTCCTGGAAACACCGCATGTCCGCGATGGAAGAGATCGACGGACCGGGAGTGCGTGTACTCCCCGCCGTCTGCCGGTTCTGTGAGCATTTACCTATCCTTGCTGCAAAAACGAGACTTCGTGAAGGCTTCATATTTTTGTTGCAACAAAAATGCAGTGTGTCAATGCGATGCGACAAAAAAACGTCACTCCGTAGGTGCGCGCGCCCTCACCGCGCTGCGCAAGCGCAGATATCCCATGCGAATATCGCTTTCGAAAGCGGCACGTAGGGCTCGGCAGTCGCCCTCCTCAATCGCGTCCATCGCCATTTCATGATTACGCACACCGTACCGTTCCTCGGCGAATTCGGGGTAAAGGCCGTAGAACGAGGGCCCCACGCGCAGCCATTGTGCCTCGATCAATCCCACAAGGCGAGGAAGGCCTGAGCGCGCGTAGACATGGAAATGAAATTCCTTGTTATGCCAGAGGACCGACGCGTAGTCCCGCCGCTCAAGGCTTTCATTGATACGCATTTGCAAACCCTTGAGGCGCTCAACGTCCTGAGCGCCGCAGTTTTTCGCAGCCTCCTCCGCCGCCAGCCCCTCGAGCGCGATCCGAACCACAGTCACCTCCCTCAGGTCAGATTCCGAAAGGACCGGAATGATGACTGTCTTGGGGCCGGCATAAACCAGCGCATTTTCCGCGGTCAGCCGGTTGATCGCGTCGCGCGCGGGGGTCGAACTCACACCAAGCGTCTCGGCGACCGATCGGACGGTCAACTTGTCGCCAGGCCTGTAAACGCCCCTGCTGATCCGGTCCTTGAGCGCCTCGTAAGCAGCATCGCCAAGACGCGGGTTGATCGCGCTTTTCGCGCGCTCGTTTTCATCGTCCATCATTTTACATCCCAAGATGGTTGACACCGATCGTTTTTGTTGCAACAAAAATAGCATTGTGAAGGTTTTGCAAAGTTATGTCGCATCAACACTACCGCGTTGCGGACGTGATGTCACATGGCCAGCGCCCGAAGGCATCCAGAACGGCCATCAAGGATGCCGCTGGCCGTCGCGACGGGCTTTCAGCACATAGATTGGGGGACAAGTTGATTGGAAAGAGTTTGACGCTTTCGGGCATCTCGAAGACCTACGGGGCCGTGGAGGCGGTGAGGAACACATCGCTCGAAATCCACGCCGGTGAGTTCGTCTCCATCGTCGGACCGTCAGGATCTGGCAAGACGTCGTTGCTGACGATGATTGCGGGCTTCGAGCACCCGAGCACCGGGTCGATCCATATTGCAAGCCAGGACATCACATGGGCCGCGCCGAACGTGCGCAACATCGGCATGGTCTTTCAACGCTACGCCCTGTTCCCGCACATGACCGTCCGGCAAAACATCGAGTTTCCCTTGCGCATGCGCAGGGTTTCCAGCACGCCCGACGGACGTCGACGCGTGGCCGAAATGCTGGAGCTCGTCCAGCTGGAGGGCCTCGACGACCGCTTCCCCCACCAACTTTCCGGCGGTCAGCAGCAACGTGTTGCCGTCGCGAGAGCACTGGTCTTCAATCCTCCAGTCATTCTCATGGATGAGCCGCTTGGGGCGCTGGACAAGAAGCTGCGCGAAGCAATGCAGCTTGAAATCAAGCGTATTCAGGAACGGGTCGGCGCGACCGTCGTCTATGTCACCCACGATCAGGAGGAAGCGCTCACGATGTCCAACCGCGTTGCCGTGATGCATCGCGGCACGCTTCAGCAGATTGGTGCCCCCGACGAACTCTACCAGGAGCCTAGGAACGCATTCGTCGCCGACTTTGTCGGATCCATAAATTTTCTGCCTGTTACGGTCGTTTCCTATGACGAAAACACCATCGTGGTCGTTCTGAAGGGTTCGGCGACCCCACTTTCCGTGAACCGGCAGGGATCGCATCGGCCGGCGCCTGGACACCCGTTCCGTCTCGCAATCCGTCCGGAGCACCTCGAACTGCGGCCGACGCAATGGGACCGGAATTCGGTAGTCGAAGGCGTCCTCGATACCGTTGTGTTTGCTGGCGCCAACCGCATCGCGGTCGTGCGCCTCAGTGGGATGGGCGATGCCGTCATGCGAGTCCAGGTCCCCGCTTCACAGGCGCTACCAGAAAAGGGCGCTCTCGTTTCCCTAGAATTTTCCCCGCAGAACGCCCGCCTTTTTCCTGCGGAAAATGAGGACCTTCAGTGAGCCAGAACAGATTCTCAAGCTGGATTTCGAAGCTCCAACGAGGGCAGTCCGCGAAGTCCTATCCGCCAGCTGTGTCCCTCCTTCTCGTCAGCCCGCTGCTAGCGCTGCTGCTCATCGGGTTTCTCTACCCGGTGGCGCGCCTGGTACAGCTCAGCTTCGCCAATGGAGCGGAGCCCTATGTCCGACTGGTCGAAGGGGAGCTCTATCTAGGCGTTCTCACCGACACCATCGTGATATCTGCCGCAGTTGCGGCTCTGTGCCTCCTTCTTGGATATCCTGTCGCAATGGCAATGGCGCGTCTCAAGCGAAAAGCCGCGCTGCTCGTCACCGCCTGCGTGTTCGTTCCGCTCTGGACATCCATTCTCGTAAGGTCTTACGCATGGGTTGTCCTCTTTCAGCGCAATGGCCTCGTCAACGACCTGTTGCAGGCCTTGGGTTTGAGCGATGAACCCTTGCGGCTGCTCTATACGCAAGGTGCCGTCATCGTGGCGATGACCCATGTTCTTCTTCCCTTCGCGATCCTGCCGATCCAGGCAAACCTCAGAAGCCTGCCCGACGACCTGACACGAGCAGCGTCCAATCTTGGCGCAACGCCGATCCGTGCGTTTCTGCTCATCACCCTTCCCCTCAGCCTGCCCGGTGTCTTTGCGGGCACCCTGCTCTGCTTCGTCCTTGCCCTGGGGTTCTACATTACTCCGGCGCTCGTTGGCGGCCCTAGCTCAATGATGATGGCCACGCTTATCGGACAGCAGACGCTCGTCGTTCTGGATTGGCCCTTCGCCGCCGCCCTTTCCACCCTTCTTCTGACGGTGAGCTTGCTGCTGGTCGCAGTCTTTCGGCGCACGTTTTCGCAAAACAAAGGATTTAGTAGTGTCCATTGATCAAAGTACACATGCGCGAGCCCAAGCACGCCCGACCGGCATGGTGCGCGCTCACGCATCCTGGCATCCAAGACCGCTCCCCATTCTGGCCGCGGTTACCGTGGGACTGGTGCTCTTCTTTCTCATATTGCCAACGGCGATCATCGTTCCCATGTCCCTGAATGCGTCTTCGCATCTGACGTTCCCGCCGTCTGCTCTGACCCTCGACTGGTATCGCGAGTTTTTCTCAGACCGGGACTGGATCGCCTCGATCCTATTCAGCCTGAAGATCGCCGCCTGCACCTCACTGGCGTCCACCGTCATCGGAACGATGTCGGCATTGGCGATCGTTCGTGGCGAGCTTCCCTTTCGGGCCGTTATTCAGGCCACTGCGATCGGACCGATGATCGTCCCGCATGTGGTTCTCGGCGTGGCGCTCTATCTCGTTTTCGCGCCTCTGGAATTGACGGGCTCACTCCTCGGCTTCCTGATTGGCCACACTGTTCTTGCCGTGCCGTTCGTCGTCATTACAGTCACCGCTTCGCTGCAGCGACTGGACCCCGCACTGGAGCTTGCAGCGGCCAGCTGCGGCGCAACGCGCCTGCGTACCTTCGTCCACGTTACCTTTCCAAGCATCCTTCCAGGTGTCGCGGCCGGAGCGGTCTTTGCGTTCCTCGCCTCTTTCGACGAGGCCACCGTCGCATTCTTCATCTCCGACATCGGCGGCAAATCCATCGGCAGAAAGATGTTCGAGGACATCGACTTCAATCTCACCCCCGTGATCGCAGCGGCATCGACCGTGGTGGTGGCGGCCTCGCTTTGCCTGATTGGCGCCGCTCACTTCATCTCGTCTTCGACCTCAACTCGAACCAAGCAGGAGTAGTATCAATGCACGATAGGTTTGGATTTCCCGGCGCCGTCCGGTCAGCGCTTGCATCGGTCATGTTGATCGCCGCCGGCAGCGCCATGGCAGGCGAACGTGTAATCATCGGTTCAACCGGCGGGGCTTACGACCGCGCGCTGAGGGAAGCGTGGTTCGATCCTTTCACCAAGGAGACCGGGATTGAAGTTGTCGTTGCAGCCGGAACGAATGCCGAATTGCGGGCGAAGGCATCGGCGATGGTCAAGTCAGGCAATGTGACGTGGGACCTCTATCTAGACGGCGAGATCCAGGCAGCGTCCGACGCGCATAAGGCAGTTACGGAAGACCTGTCGGAATTCTGCAAGTCCTACAAGCAGCGCGCTGACTTGGCCCGCAATGCGTGCCAGAGCGGAGGCGCGCTTATCCAGTCCACGGCTACCCTGCTGGTCTACCGCTCAGATGCCGTCGGAACACCGTCACCGGAAACCTGGGCCGACATGTGGGATACGAAGCGCTTCCCTGGTGGGCGCGCGTTTCCCAATTTCGACGATCCCTGGCGCGTGCTGGCAGCGGCCTTGCTTGCAGACGGCGTTGAAAAGGACAAGCTGTTTCCGCTCGACGTCGATCGCGCGTTTCGCAAGCTCGACGAGATCCGGGATTCCGTTTCCCTCTGGTGGAAGACAGGCGATCAGAGCGTGCAGGGCTTTCGCAACGCAGATTACGATCTCGGTCAAATCTGGCTGACCCGCGCCAAGGCGATGGCGAACGAGGGCCTCCCGATCAAATGGTCCTATAAGGCATCGTTCCTCGTCGGCGATCGCGCCGCCCTGATTAAGGGCGCACCGAATCGGGAAAATGCGCTCAAGCTGATCTCCTACTGGCTCGACCACCCCGCGGCACAAGCCAGGGCCTGCAGTATCCTGTCCTGTACGCCTCCAAGCGCGGAAGCGATTGCACTGATGCCCGAGGAGGCGCGCCGCTCCATGCCAACGACGGCGGAAATTTCGGAAAATGTTGTGGTGCCGGACGCCGCCTGGATCAACACCAATGCTCCGGCACTTCTTGAGAAGTGGAATAACTGGATCCGGTGACGCGGCCGCGCTGAACCGGCAGCCCCCAAACGAACGCCACAGATTGACAAACACGTTAAGGCATCCCGACTCTGCAGATGACAGATCTGGGAGACCTGCGGAGTCGACCATGGATCCCATCGTACTCGTTGCGACGGAAGACGCTGATTTTTCGCTTTTCCTTACGCATCTTCTGGCCGCCGGCGGCTTCCAAGCGGTTTCGATTGCACTGTGCATTGAGGACTTGGAGGCGCGTATTTCCTCCTCCAAAGCCTTGATCATCGACAGCACGGACACAGCGCGAGCGCTTGAGCTCTGCCGGAGGGCCCGCATGCGCCATCGGACGGCAGCCATTCCGATGATGGCTTTCATCCGCGCCCAGCATGCTGGGCAGTATCTGCATTTCCTGAAGGCCGGCGCGGACGAATGCATCTTAAGGCCGCTGTCGCCCGAACTCATTTTGTCGGGCGTAAAAGCGATCATTGCCCGCCGTGATCGGCGTCCGTCGGCGCCCAATAGCAAAAGCCAGAGCGAACATCTCGGCGCTCTTATGGTCGATGGCTCAACACGCATGCTCGAGGGAACGCATGGCAAGGCTTGCCTCAGTCCTACCGAGTTCCGGATCCTGCAGCGGATGCTCGCGTCACCGGGAAGGGTGCTGAGCCGCCGCGATCTCATCGAGGCGGCTTGGCCGCCGGGGCGCTTTGTAGATGACAAGACAGTTGATGTGCACATCTCGAAACTACGCAAAGCCATTTATGCCGCGACAGGAAAGAAATTAATCCAGACTGTCCGTTCAAACGGTTTTATCGCCAACTTCAGCGAGCATTAACTGCCGAATATCCATTTAGATTTTCTTATAATTTTCTTTTGGATATATTCGTCGCCTTCCCGCGCCTGACGTGGCGATCTCCCTTTGCACAAGCATCGGGATTAAAGACATGACTGACGCCAAATCCAGCAAGACTATCCATCAATCTCTTCGCAACACGTCGACGATGATCGACACGGCCTCTGCGAGTTTCGAATATGCGCACTACCAAGGCATAATGGCGATCTATGCGGCGCCGTCCAAGGACCGCCTCGTCTATATCAAGCCCACCGGTCAGCCCGTTACGGACTTCGTTCGGTGCTCCTACCTAGGCCTGGACAATCACCCCAAGATCTTGGAGGGCGCCCGGGAAGCGATCTCACACTCGGGCGCCTTCCATTGGTCCTGCGCACGCACCCGTCTCAACTTCGATGTGCTCGGTAAACTGGAGCGAGAACTCTCTGGTCTTTTCAAGGCGAGGGTCCTTACCTTCACAACCGTCCTCGCCGCGAACATGAGCGCCCTTCCCCTCCTGGCGTCGGGCCACCTTACGGGTGGCCGCAAACCCTTGATGGTGTTCGACCGCCTGGCGCACGCCACGCTTGCTCATCACAAGGCGGTAGTGGCGCAGGAAACAGAGGTCACGACAATACTGCACAATGACATGGCTGCGCTGGAGGAATTGTGCCAAAGCCATCGCCAGGTCGCCTATATCTGCGACGGGGTCTACTCGATGGGCGGCCATGCGCCGATGGAAGATCTGCTGCACCTGCAGGAGAAGTACGGCCTGTTCCTGTACATCGACGATGCACACGGCATTTCCATCCACGGCGAGACGGGTTCGGGCTACGCGCGAACGGCGATCCCCGATCTCGGCGACCGGACGATCGTCGCCGCGTCGCTTGGGAAGGGTTTCGGTGCCTCGGGCGGGATTCTCATGCTCGGCACGGCCGCACAGGAGGTCCTATTCCGCAGGTTTGCGGTTGCGCACGCTTTCTCAGCGTCCCTGACGACAGCCGCGGTCGGCGCGGCGCTCGCGTCGGCTTCTATTCATGCCTCTCCCGAGCTTTCCCGCCGACAGCAGCTGCTCCAGCAGAACCTCGCCCACCTTGACGCAAGACTGAACAGCACGGAACCACAGTCGGACCTGCCGATCCGAACGGTCCGGTTCGGCGATGAGTTGCTGTCGGTCGCCGCGGCCCGCGAACTGCTTCGGCGCGGCTTCTACACCTCAGCCATCTTTTTCCCCACGGTGGCTCGCGGACAGGCGGGGCTTCGCATTTGCCTTACCGCGTCTCATACCCGGCAAGATATCGACGGCCTATGCGACGCGATTGACGAGGTGAAGGCGGAGATCACCGACAGCCCGGTCGACATCTTTTCGAGCAGTCCCGGCAAAGGGGCATCATAGTAACGCATGCAATGATGCCGGGCGAGCACGACCTTGCCCTCGATGGACAGAGACCCTGCTGACGGAGGCAGGACTCCGGCGATAATCTTGAGCAGGGTCGTTTTGCCCACACCGTTTCGGCCGACCAAACCGTCCGTTCCGGTCCGAACGACAGATCGAGGCCCTGAAATAACTGATCACCGTCCGGTTTTGTCCAGGAAAGCCCTGCAAGCAAGATCGACGACATCTGAAACCTGTTGCATTAAATTTAACAGCACGGTATCGTGCTGTTATCAAACAATCGCGGATTGAACAATGGCCGCGGCCGGGATCCTCTCCATTCAAACGTTACAAGACAGCATGAAGACAGCGCAGACACGTGCAGGCGGACGACCGACACGCGGAGAGGCGGAGACCCTCACTGGACATATCCTCGATGACGCTCGCCTGACCTTCGCAAGAAAAGGGATTGCAGCCGCCACAATGGAGGAAATCGCAGCGCACCGCGCAATATCCAAACACACCCTGTATCGCCGATACCCGAACAAGCAGGCGCTTCTGGAGGCCGTAGTCGAGCGCGATCTCGTTCGGTTTCGTGCCGCGCTCGCGCAAGCGGCGATGCCGCATAACGATCCCCTGCTCGCGCTTCGTGCAGTTGCCTTTCGCTATTTTCTGTTCGGCGCCGACAGGAACTATTCGGCCTTCTACCTGTCAGTCACGGCAGAAGCCGTGCTGTCGGCATCCCTTCGAGAAGGGCTTGCCGTCTGGTCGAGCGCCGCGCTGGAACCGATCGTCAATGCGATTGTCGCCGCTCAGCAATCGGGCGCTATCGTTGAGGGCGACGCGTCAGACATATGCGGTGTTCTCGTCGATCTGCTGGAAGGCGCCAACAATCGCATTCGGCTTAGCCTTGATGACAATCCCGACGAAGCCAAACGGCTTCGGGTCTTCGAAGGAAGATGGTTCATTTTCCAGACTGCCATGACACCGAAATCCAACTGACCCGAGACACGAGATCGTGACGACAATCAACAATGCCATCCCACTGTCGCAGATGCTCAACAAGGCGTTCGACAGATTCGATCGAGACGGAGCCTGAAAACTCCACACTGATGATTTCAAGACGATCAACGAAACCCTCAAACCCGGTATCGCTGTCGACAAAGAGGGAACGCCCGCCGTCGGCTACAGCGAACGCATGGACCACAACGGCGACGGATTGATCAGCCACGGGCCTTTTGGTGCCCGCAGACCTCTGCGATCCCAGCCTGAAATCGATGCTGGACTACCTTCTGGTCGATCCGTTGGCGATCGACGCCGCAAGCTTGCAAAAGGACGATGGCAAAGAATTCTGACGGCACCAGGGAGCGACTGACCTAAAGCCGCTCCCATCCCATTTCCCGCAACGGCTATCCTTGAAAACCAACCGCCAGAGCAACAGCAGCCAAGGGCGATGGTTCCGGCGACAACACATCATAGATGCAGGGTGCCGCGAAAACGGCAAGCACCAGCAAACCGAAGATCAGACGTTTCATGATAAAATCCACGACGTTCAGGCAAGCCTCAGCTCGACCGCGATATTGCCACGAGTAGCCTTCGAATAGGGGCAGGTCTCATGGGCTGCGTTGATCAGCATGTGCGCTTTTTCGGGATCAATGCCAGGCAGGCTGATGTTCAAGCGCGCCTGGAGATGATAGCCGTCGCTGGTCATCCCGAGATCAACTTCCGCAGCAATGGCAGTCTCTGCCGGCAATCGGATGCCTTGCTTGGCCGCAGCCTTGCCGAGAGCCCCAATGAAACAGGCCGACCAGCCAGCCGCGAAAAGCTGCTCGGGATTTGTGCCCGGCTTGCCGCTACCCGGAGGCGAAAGCTTGACGTCAAGCTGCGCATCGTCACTGCGCGCCGCACCGTCGCGTCCGCCGGTGGTATGGGTCTTGCCGGTATAGAGAACTTTTTCGATCTTCGTCATGGAACACTCCTTCGTTCTGTCGCAGAGGGCGACGTGATTGACGGATGTGTTTTGCCGCATCCACGTATCCGGCATGTTTTCGAAAAGGGTGGAATTGTATCGCAGCGTAGAGGCCACGCTTCGGGCCTCATCAGGGCAGCGATATCTCCGCGGCGAGCCCGCCACCGGAACGATTGTAGATCCGCACCGCTCCACCGACCGAGGCGGCAAGCTGCTGCGCGATCGCCAATCCAAGCCCCGTGCCACCCGTATCCCGATTGCGGGACGTCTCGAGCCGATAAAAGGGTTGCATGGCGGACTCCAGCTTGTCGTCGGGTATGCCAGGTCCCCGGTCGGCGACCGTGATGACGATCTTTCCCGCGCTCGATCGTTCGACGCTGATCTCGGCAGCACCGGCAAACTTGAGCGCGTTATCGATGAAATTGGTCAGGATACGCCGCAATGCGTGCGGTTTGGTCAGGGCAGTCCCCTGAACGATGCCGGTTACCGAAACCGCCTTGCCGGTGTCCTGATAGTCGTAGGCGATGCTGTCGATGAAGGATGCGAGATCGATGCGCGCGTTTTTCTCGCCATTGCCGTGCGAACTGCGCGCATAGGCAATTCCGTCCTGCACCAACCGCTCAATTTCGCGCAGATCGCTGACAAGCTTGTCCTTTTCGGGGCTGTCGTCCGCCATGTCGGCGCGAAGCCGCATGCGCGTGATCGGCGTCTGCAGGTCATGTGAGATTGCCGCGAGAATCTGCACCCGTTCTTCCAGGTAATGGGCGATACGTTGACGCATGGCGTTGAAAGCGCGCGCCGCATGGGCAACCTCGTTCGGACCATCTTCGTTCAAGGGAGGCCCTTGCATGCTGGGATCGAGTGCATCGGCAGCAGCGGCGAGAGTGCCCAGAGGACGAATGGCTAGGCGCACCGCAAACCAGGTGCAGAGGATGAGCAGAACCATCTGTGCCGCGAAGACATACGGCAGCCATTCGGCCAAGGGCATCACCCCGCGCGGGGTCACATCGATTGTCAACGGCGAACCGTCCGACAGCGTGAGATGCCCCTGAAGCCGCATATGGTCGCCCGGAATGGCTTCAACGCGGATCGGAAACCGGTTGCCGGCCGCCTGCCCAATCCGGCCCGCGATTTCCGCGCCACGCCCCGACAAGTCCGGAACACCGCGAAGTCCCGGTCCAAGGACTAGGCGGTAGCTTCCCCGGCTCAGGCGATCGAGCCAATCGGCCCGCTCGTTGGCGGGAAGGCGGTCGAGAATTGCGATAGACGTTGCCAGATCGCTCTCCAATGTCCCGAGCATGACGGCCTTGGCCGACATGTAGCGCTCGGCAAAAAGAATGCTGAACGACAGGCCATAGGCAACCGCCAGTCCGGCAAACAGGATCAGAAACAATCGCGAGCGAAGGGTGCCTGGCCACCAGCCAGAAAGAGACTTGCCGCCACTACTCATGCCCTGGGTACCGAAATCTCAACCGGTACGGAGAACACATAGCCTTCGGCCCGCACCGTCTTGATATAGGTGGGCTCGCGCGCATCATCACCAAGCCGCTGGCGCAGGCGACTGACCAGAAGGTCGATCGAGCGGTCGAACAGTTCGGCATCGCGGCCCTGCGTGAGGTTGAGGATCTGGTCGCGATTGAGCACGCGTTGCGGGTGATCAATGAACACCCGCAGCAGCCGGTATTCGGCGCCGCTCAAGGCTATTTCCGTTCCCTCCCGGTCAAGAAGATGCCGACCGACGGTGTCGAGCCGCCAATCGCCGAAGGTCAGCAATTGGCCGGCCTCGCTGATCTGCAGGTTCGGCGGCAGCATGCGCGTGCGCCGCAGCACCGCCTTGATGCGGGCAAGCAGTTCTCGCGCCGCAAACGGCTTCGGCAGATAGTCGTCGGCGCCCATTTCGAGCCCAATGATACGGTCCATCTCATCGTCGCGCGCCGTCAGCATGATGACCGGCGTCGCCTTGTGCTTGCCAGCGCGCAGTTCACGGCACAGAACCAGTCCATCATCGCCCGGCATCATCACGTCAAGCACGATCAGGTCGACCGTGCCGGTCTCCAGGAAACTGCGCATCTGCCGGCCGTCGGCAGCAATTGTCGTGCGAAGGCCGTTCTTCTTCAGATAGCTGGACACCAGCTCGCGAATTTCGCGGTCGTCATCGACAACAAGAATATGGTCGACATGCTCCATTTATGACCTTTCAAGGATCCAAAACCAGGCAAGTTTAGTTTCCGCGTTGACTGCCGCGAGTAAAGCGATTTCTCGCAGCCGTTCTACCATCAGAATTTCGCGACATCGATGATGGCCTGAGCGAATGCCTCTGGCGCTTCCTGCGGCAGATTGTGCCCGACACCTGCTACGTTCCGGTGCTCGTATCTCCCCGAGAACTTCTTGGCATAGGCCGATGGCTGCGGATGGGGCGCACCATTCGCATCACCTTCCATCGTGATCGTCGGAATGGTGATAACCGGCCCCATCGCGAGTTGCTTCTCGAAGGCATCGTACGCCGCTTCGCCTTCGGCGAGGCCAAGCCGCCAGCGGTAGTTATGAATGGTGATGGCGACGTGGTCCGGATTGTCGAGGGCGGCGGCCGAACGATTGAAGGTGGCATCGTCGAACATCCAGGTGGGCGACGCCGTCCGCCAGATGAGCTTTGCAAATTCGTGCGTGCTGGCGGCGTAGCCGAGCCGTCCCCGCTCGGTGGCGAAGTAGAACTGGTACCACCAGGAAAGCTCTGCCGCCGGCGGAAGGGGTTTGCTGTTGGCGGCCTGGCTGCCGATCAGATAACCGCTGACCGACACCATGGCCTGGCAGCGTTCCGGCCAGAGAGCAGCCATAATGTTGACAGTGCGCGCACCCCAGTCGTATCCGCCGAGAATCGCCTTATCGACGCCGAGCGCATCCATGAAGGCAATCATGTCGGCAGCCAGCGCCGCCTGCTGGCCGTTTCGCGGTGTCTCATCCGAGAGGAAGAGCGTCGTGCCGTAGCCACGCAGATAGGGAATGAGCACGCGGTAGCCTGCATCAGCCGGGATCGGAGCCACATCGACATAGCTATGGATGTCGTATGGCCAGCCGTGAACGAGCAGGACAACAGGACCGTCGGCCGGGCCAGCTTCCGTATATCCGATATCGAGCACGCCTGCCTTGATTTGCTTGAGTGCTGCGAACGCAGTGTTCCCTCCAGCTTTGACCGAGGCCGGGGACGCAGCGGACGTCTGGGCATTGGCGATCGTGTTCATGCCCAATTGGGTGGCAGCCACGGTCATGGCGGCGATACCGAAGAAGCGTCGGCGCTGGTGGTTAAATTGAGGGGACATCGCTCTCTCCATCTCGATTGATCGTGATGAAAAGGAAAACGACTGCGCGTATCTCACATGTGTCCCGTCAAGCCCTGAATTGAATGCGGATGTAGCCTCCGGCGCCTTCGATACAGTCTGACACAATTCGCATCACCCGCTGACCCGGCTTGCCAACGATTTGTATCACTCTGTCGTGGATAGGCCGGGTCCTACACTGCGGTACATTTCCGATAGAAGCCCGACACATACGGGATACGTCGCTCCGACCAGATTGGCCACGTTGCTGGCCGTGCCACATCGCCGTCCAGAACCCGACCAACCGGTTTCAAGGAAACGACGATGACGCTTCTCATCATTGCCTACCTCGGGGGCGCGCTGACCATCCTCAGCCCGTGCATCCTTCCCATTCTTCCCTTCGTCTTTGCCCGCGCTGGACAGCCCTTTTTCAGGAGCACCCTTCCCATGCTGATTGGTATGTGCGTCACGTTCGCATTGGTCGCGACGCTTGCAGCGGTCGGCGGGAGTTGGGCGATCCATGCCAATGAATACGGTCGCCTCGCCGCTATCCTGCTGCTCGCCGTCTTCGGCATCAGCCTTTTATCGTCACGCATTGCGAGCATCATTACACAGCCGCTCGTCAATTTCGGCAACCGGTTGCTGAACGCGTCGGGCAGACCCGGTTCTGTGCCGACTGCGGCGAGTTCCTTCATCCTCGGCGTTGCAACGGGGCTCCTTTGGGCGCCGTGCGCCGGGCCTATCCTTGGCCTTCTGCTGACGGGCGCGGCGTTGAATGGCGCCAACCTCCAGACGACTGTTCTGCTCGTCGCCTATGCTACTGGCGCCGCGACATCGCTTGCCATCGCTCTCCTCATCGGCGGTAAGTTGTTTGCCGGCATGAAGCGGTCGCTCGGCATCAGCGAGCGTATTCGCCAAGGGCTGGGAGCCGCGGTTCTGGCTGGCGTTGCGGTCATTGCGCTCGGTCTGGACACCGGTCTCCTGGCGCCGCTCTCTTATGCCAGCACCTCCACATTCGAGCAGGCCGTACTAGATCAACTGCAAGACAAGGCAGTAAACGAGCCTTCATCCGTTGTCACCAGCAATGACACCACATCCGCTATCGTCGAAGCAGGACAGCCGTTCCGCAGCAATCTGCCAGTCGAGGGCGCGGCACCGTCGTTGAGCGGCGCCATCGAATGGCTGAACTCGCCGCCACTCACGATGGGGCAGCTTCGCGGCAAGGTCGTTCTCGTCGATTTCTGGACCTATTCCTGCATCAACTGCATCCGAACCGTCCCCTACGTCCGCGCCTGGGCCGAAAAATACAGGGATCAGGGTCTCGTCGTGATCGGCGTGCATGCCCCGGAATTCGCCTTCGAGAAGAAGATCAACAACGTCAAAAAGGCGATCGACGATTTCAGGATCGGCTATCCGATTGCGATCGACAACGACTACAAGATCTGGCGCGCATTTGAAAACAACTATTGGCCTGCACACTACCTGATCGACGCAAAAGGGCAGATCCGCTACCACCACTTCGGCGAAGGCAATTACCGCCAGACCGAGCAGGCGATCCAGGACCTCTTGCGCGAAGCCGGCAACGGCCTGGCAGCGACCACAACGGTGACGCCCGACGCCAAGGGCGCCGAGGCGAGCCCAGACCTAAAGAACATCCGCTCCGGCGAGAGTTATCTCGGCTATGAGCGGGCCGTGGGTTTCGTCTCTCCGGAAGCCCCGCGCGCGGATGTCGCCCAGGCATATTCCGTCGACAGACCTGCTCTCAATGAATGGGGCCTTTCCGGAACCTGGACGATCGGCCCCGAGCGCGCCGTGCTGGACCAGCCGGATGGCGGCATCGTCTACCGCTTCAGCGCCCGCGATCTGCATCTGGTGCTCGGAGCTGGCGCCACCGGCAAACCAGTTCGCTTCCAGGTGACAATCGACGGCAAGGCGCCTGGGTCCGATCATGGGGCGGATACCGATGCTGACGGCTACGGCACGGTGACATCGACCAGGCTCTACCAACTCGTTCGCCAGTCCGGCGACGTGGAGGAACGGACATTTGAAATCCGTTTCCTCGATCCAGGCGTCGAAGCCTACGCCTTCACCTTCGGCTAAGACCCTATCTTCTCACTAAATCCACCCACGACAACAGGAGTAAAACGCATGAGCCGACATTCCATCTCGATCCTCGCACTCGCCTTCGCCAGCAGCATCATCGCCTTTGCGGCGCAGGCCGCGGAAGTCAAAAACATCGTCATCGTCCATGGCGCACTTGCCGACGGTTCGGGTTGGCGCAAGGCATCCGATATCCTCGTCAAGCGCGGTTTCAATGTCACGATAATGCAGCGGCCGATGACGTCGCTCGCCGACGATATCGCCGCCACCAACCGGGTGCTCGATTTGCAGGACGGCCCGACAATTCTCGTCGGTCACAGCTATGGCGGAATGGTAATCACCGAGGCTGGCCACAGCCCCGTTGTCGCTGGTCTCGTGTACGTCGCGGCCTTCCAGCCTGATCAGGGTGAAAGCCTCCTCAACCTTGCGAGCTCAAAGCCTGCTGGCGGCATGAATATCCGCGAGACGAAGGACGGGAAATATCTCTATCTCGATCCCGCAGCCTTCGCGAAGGACTTCGCCGCGGACCTGCCGAAAGCCGATGCGGCGTTTCTGGCAAGATCGCAGGTCATCGCCTCGAAGGAAGCGTTCTCAGCCAAGGTCGGGGATCTCGCTTGGAAGACGGAACCGAGCTGGTCCATTGTCGCGACCGAAGACCGATCCGTTAATCCTGAACTGGTACGTGAAGTGGCAAAGCGCGCCGGCAGCACAGTGACTGAGATCAAGTCCAGCCACGCCGTCTTCGCCTCTCAGCCCCAAAAGGTTGCTGACGTCATCGAAAGCGCGGCGAAGGCACTCTAGCGCTGGCATGAAGTGGCGATCCGGAAACAATGGATCGCCACTCAGCTCTTTAGGAGCTATCGTCGATAGCTGACAACTCTGCCCCGCTCGCGGCCGGTTACCTCATCAGCGATGTCCAAACGCTCAAGATCAACACGGGGGAACTCGATCTCGGCCGCCCGCTCCTTCATCAGAAGCGATTAAAAGACCGACAAGAAGATCATCGTTATCACCGGGGCCGGCTCGGGTTTTGGCAAGCTCGCTCGCCTTGATCGATGTGGGAAGAGCCGCTCTCCCTGTCGACATTCAACTCTGGCGAGGCGCCAGAAGGTCCTTGAGGCCGATATTCTGGAACATCTCGCGGCGGACACGGTCGCCGACCCGGAACACTTCCTCGGCGCCGTCTTGTGACGGGTCGATGAAGACGCGATAAGGCCGCTTCCCGAATGGGAGATTGACTAGGTCGGCGATCGCCACCGCGACTGCCCCCGCGTCCGCATCGGCCGGCTCGAGCGCGGCGAGACCTTTCAGCGCCTGATCCGCAACGCCGGCATAGGGGCCGCTCTCATAGGCTGCCGCCAGTTCCTTATCGGCCGGCGAGCCCGCATGCGCGAAGTGGTTGGTGCCTTTCGTGAAGGCGCCCGGTACGACGATCGAGGTCTCGATCCCGAAGCGCGCGAGTTCGGCCGCATAGGAAACGGCAAGGCTGTCCATCGCGGCCTTGGCCGCGAAATACGGCGCAAGGAAAAGCGGTGTGCCGCCCCGGGCTGAAGAGGACGATACCCAGACCAGCAGGCCGCGGCCTTGCTTGCGCAGGTACGGAAGTGCTGCCCGGTTTACGCGTTGCGTCGACAGCACGTTGATGTCGTAAAGCTGCGCGTATTGCTCGGGGGTGAACGCCTCTGCCGGTCCGAACACCATATGGCCGGCATTGTGGAGGATGGTGTCGAGGCGGCCAGCGTCTGCAATCACCTTTTCCACCCCGGAGCTCACCAAGGCGTCATTGCTGACGTCCAGTTCAACCGTGCGAAGATCGACACCATGCTCCTTCGCCCACGCGGCGACGGACGCGACTTGCGGTGCATTTCGACCCGTCGTTTCGCGCATCGAGGCATAGACGGTGTGACCCTCTTTAGCGAGGGCCTGGGCGGAGAGCAGGCCAAAACCGCTGGACGCGCCGGTAACGAGAATAACTTCCTTCATTGTGAATCTCCTGGCGATGAGAATGAAATCCGCTGAATGGATCGCCTCAGCACATGCCGCCGTTGGCGCGCACGACCTGACCGTTGATCCAGCCGCCCTCGGATCCGGCAATGAAGGAGACCACCGGCGCGATATCGTTGGGCTGGCCGAGACGCTCCAGCGGGTTCAGCTTGGCGATGCGATCGATCAGTTCCGGGGTCTTGCCCTCGAGGAACAGTTCGGTGGCAACAGGTCCGGGAGCGACGGCATTCACGGTGATTTCGTGGCCGCGCAGTTCCTGCGCCAGAACCTGGGTCAGAGCTTCAACCGCTGCCTTCGTGGCAACGTAGACGCCGTAGGTTGGCATCCGCATGCCAAGGACGCTGGTGGAAAGGTTGATGATGCGGCCGCCCTTGCGCACACGCTTGGCCGCCTCTCGGCAGACGTTGAACGTGCCCTTGACGTTGATCGCCATGCTTTGGTCGAAGGTCGCGTCGTCATACTCTGTGATCTTCGCGAGCTTCAGCACGCCAGCGGAATTGACGACGACGTCCAGACCACCGAACGTCTGCTCGACGGTATCGAACATGGCAATGACGGCGGCGGGGTCGGCGACATCGGCCTGGACGACGATGGCCGCGCCGCCGGCTGCCTTGATCTTGTCGGCGACCTCATGGGCGGGCCGGGCGCTGCCTGCGTAGTTCACGACCACCTTGAACCCATCCGCCGCCAGCCGCAGCGCGATCTCGGCGCCGATCCCGCGCGACGAACCCGTGATCAGCGCAACCTTGTCATTCTTGCTCATGTCTTGCCCCTGTTTCTCACGCCGCCGACCGATTTCGGCTGCTTCAGGAAATAATTTAGGAGATTTTGGTCCATCAAAATAATACATAGGTGTCAGTGTTAGGATGACTGAAAGTATGGCTCAATGGCGTTCGACAGTCGCTTGCTGAGTGGTATCGGTGTGGTGTCCGCCGTGGTCGAGGCCGGGAGCTTCGCGCGGGCTGGCGAGGCAATGGGTCTGACGCAGCCGGCGATCAGCCGCGCGGTAGCGCGGCTGGAGGAACGCGTGGGTATCCGGATCTTCAACCGCACGGCCCGTGCAATCTCTCTGACGGACGAGGGACGCAATTTCTATGAAGCCGTTGCGCCCCTTCTGGCGGGCATCGAGGATGCCGCTGTGCGGGCGGGTGGAAGCCGCGCAGTGGTTCGCGGCCGACTGCGCGTCAACGTCGACGGCACATTCGGCCATCACCTGTTGTCGCCAAGGATAGGCGAATTCCTGGAGCGGTTTCCCGAGTTGATCGTCGATGTTGGCGTACGGGATCGAATGGGCGACCTCGTGGGGGACGGCTTCGACGTTGCCGTGCGGTTCGGCGAGCCGGAATCATCGTCGCTGAAGGCGCGGCTCCTGCTCAAGACGCGCGTCGTGACGTGTGCCTCGCCGTCCTACGTCGCCCGCCATGGCGAACCCAAGAGCCCGAAGGACCTGCGAAACGGGCACCGCTGCCTTTTGATCCGCAACGAGGTCACGGGGCGCCCTTACGAATGGGAGTTTCAGCGGGGCCGGCGTGTCATTCCCGTCGCGGCGAACGGATCGCTCGTGGTCAATGACACCGGATCCCTGCTCGGCGCTTGCCTTGGCGGTGCGGGTATCGCGCAGCTCCTCGAGCTCTATGCCAAAGACATCATCGCACAGCGTCGTCTGGTGCCGCTCCTCTCCGAATGGTCCGATGAGACCTTTCCGCTCTATGCCTATCATCATGCCTCCTCCATCGTGCCAGCGAAAGTTCAGGCTTTTCTAGAGTTCGTCCACGAGATCACGGGCTGAAGCATATTGCCAGGCGGAGGGGCCGACCCCATGGCCGGCCACTCACGTCGTCAGCGCCCGATGTGACTGCGGATACCGTCCGAGATCTGCTGCAGCGCGCCGATGGTGGACGGGACGCTACGCAGGGCGTTGAGCGCCACGAAGTCGTGGATTGTGCCATTGTAACGAACGGCAGAAATGTTCACGCCGGCCTTCATCAAGCGATGGGGCATAAGCCTCGCCTTCGTCGCGCAACGGGTGGTGCTCCGCCGTGACTACGAGCGCCGGCGGCAGACCCTTCAGTTCGTCGAGGAAACCGGAGGGTCCGTTCGTTCTGGTTCTTTTCGGATATCTTCATTCCCGGCAAGGTCTTGCGTTGCCTTCAAAGATCGAGAGGCGGCGGGGATTTTGAGTTTGTCTCTTGTCGAAATCGCGTGGAGCCGTCTTCGTTACAACAATGCGCCCTCGCGGTGGATTTGTAGTAACTGCATCCATTTCGGGGCGGGGATGCACAAATCCTTAGCCGGCCGCTCTCCTTGGCAATATGCCGCTGTGCCGGTGCAGGCCTTCGTGCCGCCGTCAGCTTATCCTCGGTAGGATCGGGTTGGTTCGGTTCGCGACTGGACTTCGCGAATGAAATCCTGGGGGCGCGTGAAGAAATTGTTCTCCACAAGCACCCCGCCGGTGATCACCATCGGATGCGTACGAAGAATATCGATGGCATGCGGCGCCGTCAGCAGATTGGCGTCGAAGGTCCAGATTACCGGGTCGTCGTAGTTTGGCAGCACGCTATTGAGGCGCATCTCGTATTCAACCCACTCATTGCTGCTCTTCCAGTCGTCTACGGCCGCTTCGGCGTGCGCGATCATCCGCGTTAAGGGGAAGCCGAGACCGGGTCCGGCCTTCAGGACCTCCTGGATGAGGACGAGCATGGCGTCCTTATTGAAGCGCCACGAGGCGCGGGCGGAATTCCGACCAGATCGAACTGGCCGAGCAGCTTGTTGTCGGCCGCCATTTCGCGCTCGCCTTGGAAGACGCGGATGGTGACGGCGTTCTGATTGTCCTCTGCCCTCGAGAAGACCTGGCTCTTTTTCGCCGGAATGGTAGTGTTACGGTCGATCAGCCGTGTGAACACGCCGCCCAGCGTTTCGATGCCGAGCGACAGCGGCGTGACGTCGAGCAGCAGTACATCCTTGACATCGCCCTGAAGCACGCCCGCCTGGATGGCTGCGCCGATCGCCACCACCTCGTCCGGGTTGACGCTCTTGTTCGGCTCCTTGTCGAAGATTTCTGAAACGATCTCCTGCACCTTGGGCATGCGCGTCATGCCGCCGACGAGAACCGCTTCTGCGATGTCCTCCGGCTTTATCTTGGCATCCTTCATCGCCGCCTTGCACGGGGTTTCGGTGCGCTGGATCAGGTCGTCGACCAGATCCTCCAGTTTCGCCCTCCTGAGCTTGATCTCGAGATGCTTGGGGCCGTTCTGGTCCGCGGTGAGGGCAGACTGACGGCCGTCTCCAGGGCGGAAGAGAGTTCTATCTTGGCCTTTTCCGCGGCCTCGCGAAGTCGCTGGAGTGCCAGCCGGTCCTTTCGCAAGTCGATTCCCTGGTCCTTTTGAAACTCGTCCGCCAGCCAGTCGACGATCCGCTTGTCGAAATCCTCGCCGCCAAGGAAGGTGTCGCCATTGGTGGCCTTCACCTCGAACACGCCATCTCCGATATCCAGCAACGAGATGTCAAATGTGCCGCCACCGAGATCGTAGACCGCAATCTTTCCTGCTTTTTTCTTGTCGAGCCCGTAGGCCAGCGCGGCGGCGGTCGGCTCGTTAATGATGCGCAACACGTCAAGGCCCGCGATCTTGCCGGCGTCCTTGGTCGCTTGGCGCTGGCTGTCGTTGAAATAGGCCGGCACGGTTATGACCGCCTGGCTGACCTTCCCTCCCAGATAGGCTTCCGCCGTTTCTTTCATTTTCACCAGGATGTGGGAACTAATCTGGCTGGGACTGTGCTTTTTCCCGGCAACTTCGATCCACGCATCGCCATTGTCGCCCTTTACGATCTTGTAGGGAACGAGCTTCTTGTCCTTCTCCACCACGGGATCGTCGTACCGGCGGCCGATCAGGCGCTTCACGGCGAAGATCGTATTCTCCGGGTTGGTCACGGCTTGGCGCTTTGCCGGCTGGCCGACGAGAATCTCACCATCCTTCGTAAATGCGACGACGGATGGGGTAGTGCGGCCGCCTTCCGCGTTCTCGATAATCTTGGCGTGTGTACCTTCCATCACCGCGACGCAGGAATTGGTCGTGCCCAGATCGATACCGATCACCTTGCTTGCCATGCTCGTATCTCCTTCGAAATGGGGAGGCCCGGTGCAGTTATTGCAGTTGCGCCCACATCCGAACCTTGCAGGTGTCGTCAGCCGCCGGCCTTGACGAGCGTCAGTTTCGGATCCTGCCGCGTCGGCGGTGAGCCAATAGTCCCCGCCATGCCCATGGGCCGGGCTTGAGCTTGGAGAGCGGAAAGTCGTCGCGGCGTTTTTCGATCGCGATTCGTGCTCACGGATGGCCTCGCCGCCAAACCTCCCCCGGATTTCCCGCGCGTCCGCGTCCCTTTAGGATCGCGGGCCTGAAGCCATGGAGACTTGTAAAATGGGCTTGCTTCTGAGCCTTTCCGGCAAGATACCTATATAATCGGTCCTCATTCATTGCGAACCGCGCTCTCACGGATCAGGTCTATGAATGCCCGCAGCTTGGACGGCATATGCCGTCGCTGTGAGAAATAGAGGCTCAGGCCCGGGTAGGACGGCGACCACTCTTCGAGAACCGGAATGAGGCGGCCCGAAGCGAGATGGGTCGCGAGGGCGTGTTCCCCCAGATAGGCGAGCCCGAAGCCGGCAAGGGCCGCCTCCAGTATCAGGTCCGACGCATCGAATGTCAGGTGACCCGAGACATCGACCAGGTAGGTTTCGCCGCGCTTTTCAAACTCCCAGCGATAGAGCCTTCCGCCTGTCATGCGCATCTGAATGCAGCGGTGACGTGATAGATCACTGGGCACAACAGGCTTGTCCCGACCTTCGAAATAGTGCGGCGATCCGACGACGAAGGAGCGCATTTTCGATATGATGGGCACCGCGACCATGTCGGGGGAAATCGCCTCGGTGAGACGAATGCCGGCATCGAACCCCTTGCCGATCACATCGACCAGCGCATTCTCGGTGACGACTTCAAGCTTCACTTCCGGATAGCGGCGGGCATACTCCAGCAGAAGCGGTTGGAGCAGGATGCGCGCCGCCCCCGGCGCCATGTTCAGCCGCAGCCTTCCCGAGGGCCGATCAGAATGTTCTTCCACATTCTCGATGGCTTTTTCCAGCGTCTGCAGGGCCGGCGCGATTTCAGACAGGAATTGTTCGCCGGCTGCGGAAAGGGCCACGCTTCGCGTGGTGCGGTTGAAGAGCCTGACGGCAAGGCGCTCCTCCAGCGCGGCGATCGCATGGCTCAAAGCCGATGACGACACGCCGAGCTCTCGCGCAGCAGCCCGAAATCCGCCGTGGCGAGCCACTGCGGCAACGGCCTCCAACTCGATGAGGCTTGCCCTCATTGCGCGATCCAGTTCACCAGCGCGTCCAATTTTGTCCGACTACCCGCAACACATAACGCATGCCATTTTTTCAGTGAAGCCATTGCAGGAGAAACGACATGCATATCATCGATCGCATTTATATTGACGGCGCGTTTGTCGAACCCCATGGCGACCAATGGGCGCCGCTCTTCAATCCGGCCACCGAGGAACGGATCGGAACCGTGCGTCTCGCCGATGCGCACGATGCAGACCGCGCGGTCGCTGCCGCCAAACGCGCCTTCCCGGCCTTTTCCAGCACCCCCAAGGAAGAACGAATCGATATGCTGCACCGGTTGCATGCCGCCGTGGCCGCCAGTGGAAACGATCTCATCGACGCCATGCGCGAGGAATATGGCGCACCGTCGAACTTCATCGATTTTTCAGCGCCGCGAGCGGGCAACGTCTTCCTGGACATGGCCAAGACGCTTGAAAGCTATGATTTCAGACGCCGTATCGGGACTGCCGAGGTCGAGATGCGCCCCTCCGGTGTCGCCGTGGCAATCACCCCCTGGAACAGCAACTACGGCTTCATCTGCGGAAAACTGTCCGCCGCCATCGCCGCCGGCGCCACCATGGTGATCAAGCCTTCGGAGATGAGCGCCATCCAGACCCGGGTGATCACCGGATGCCTGCACGCCGCTGGCCTGCCCGAGGGCGACTTCAACATCGTCACCGGCGACGGAGCCGTCGTCGGCTCCGCCCTGACTGCCCACCGCGATGTGTCGAAGATCACCTTCACCGGATCCACGGTCACAGGCCGGACGATTGTTCGCACGGCCGCGGAAACCATGAAGCGCGTGACGATGGAACTTGGCGGCAAGAGCCCCAGCATCATTCTTGACGATGCCGATCTCGACGTCGCAGTCCCCCAAGTGTTGGCAGCCGGCTTCCTCAACAGCGGGCAGGCCTGCATAGCCGGAACCCGCATTCTTGCGCCCGAGAGCAGGTTCAAGGAAATCGAAGCCCGCCTCAGAGAGGCAGTCAAGGATTTCAAGGTCGGCGATCCCAAAGACAAAGGCGTCCGCATCGGACCTATGGTCAGCCAGAAGCAATGGGACCGCGTGCAGTCCTATATCAGGCTGGGCCAGGAAGAAGGTGCCAGCCTGCTCGCCGGTGGCGAGGGCCGGCCGGAAGGGCTGTCGCGCGGCTGGTTCGTGCGTCCCACCATCTTCACCGGTGTGAACAACGACATGCGCATCGCCCGCGAAGAGATCTTCGGTCCGGTCCTCTCCCTCATTCCGTACCGCGATGAGGAAGAGGCCATCAGGATCGCAAACGACACCGATTACGGCCTGCAGGCCCAGGTCTTCTCATCCGACATCACCCGGGCAAGACATGTGGCCGACCGGGTCGAGGCCGGCCGCGTCATCCTCAACGCCGCCCCGCATGAACCGCTGGCACCGTTCGGCGGCTTCAAGCAATCTGGTTTCGGACGGGAATTCGGCGTCTTCGGTTTAGAGGCCTTTCTTGAACCTCGTTCAGTCCTTGGCTGAGGAGTGAACCCATGACGAAGAAGCCTATTGCGCTGATTACCGGCGCCAACAAGGGACTTGGTAAAGAGGTTGCCCGCCAGCTCGGCGGGCTCGGAATGCGGGTCTATCTTGGCAGCCGGGATGGCGAGCGTGGACAGGCCGCAGCGGACGACCTGGCGAAGGAAGGAGCGGATGTGATGGCGATCGCGCTCGACGTCACCAAGGCGGCGAGCGTTACGGCGGCAGCACGGCAAATCGAAGACCGGGAAGGATTGCTCGACATTCTCGTCAACAATGCAGGCGTGCTGCATCGTGTGCCGGCGTTGGAGACGGACGCAGCGAACATGCTTGCAACCTACGAAGTCAACGTCTTTGGCACTGTGCGCACCATCCGCGCATTCCTGTCGCTATTGCAAAGATCGCCACATCCGAGGATCGTCAATATCACCAGCACCAGCGCCTCCATGACGCTCACGAGCGATCCGGCGACACCCCTTCGGCCAGTCCGACACCATCCTTGCCTACGCCTCGTCCAAGCCGCCGTGACGATGGTAAGCCTGCAATATGCCAATGCCTTCCGGCGTCACCCCTTGCAAGCCCATATCAAGATCAATGCAGCGACGCCGGGCCATATTGCAACCGATCTCAACGGCCATGCCGGCACGCGCACGGTGGAACAGGGGGCGAAAATCGTCGTGGACCTGGCGACACTTCCCGACAGCGGCCCCAGCGGGGGCTATTTCAACGAGAACGGTTCATTGCCTTGGTGAGAATTATTCTTGACTGCTCGGTCCAGAATCGCTATCTCAATCTCCATGGCAAGGATCAAGGAATTCGACAGGGACAAGGCGCTGGATCTTGCGATGGGCGTATTCCGCGAGCATGGCTTCGACGGCACGTCGACGGATATGCTGATTAAGGCCATGAAGATCGGCCGGCAGAGCCTTTACGATACGTTCGGCGACAAGTGGGCCCTCTATCGCCTTGCGGTGGAACGCTATGCAACCGCGGAAACCGAAGCGCACATTCGCAAACTGCGCGGCAGTGAGCGCGCCATTGAGGGCATTTCCGCAATGATGGATCGGGTCGTGGCGGAAGCGGATCGGGCATGCTTGGGCGTCAACTCGATCTGCGAATTCGGCCAGAGTCGCCCGGACCTGACAGAGGTGCATCTTGCGGCCGATCATCGGTTGAGACACGCAGCAAGGGTGTCCATCAGGCAGGCTCAGGACGCCGGGGATCTGGACAGATCGGCATCGCCAGATTCGGTGATTGATTTTCTTATCGCCAGTATCGCCGGCATCCGGATTGCTGCGCGCGGGGGCGCCGGACAAGAGGTGCTGCAGTCCCTCGCGCAGTTGGCGCTTCGCGCACTCATGCCACGGTAAAAAAATTTCCTTAATTCTGGAACAAACAGTCAAGAAAGGACTGGAATGAAAGCAGTCGTCATGAACGGCATCGGTGACACCGATGTCATGCAAGTTGTCGAACATCCGGATCCCTTGGCGACACCGGGACATGTTCTCGTCGAGATTGCCGCGGCCGGCGTGAATTTCATGGATATTGGCGTCCGGCAAGGCATGGCCTGGACCGAGATCCCAAATCCCAAAACACTTGGCGTCGAAGGCGCGGGGCGCGTTCTCGCCGTCGGTGAAGGCGTAACGGATTTCTCTGCGGGCGACCGCGTTGCCTGGGTCTACGCTCCGGGAAGCTACGCGCAGCGGATCTCGATACCCGTCAGTTCCCTGGTTCCGCTGCCTGATTTCATCGATGACCAGACGGCGGCCTCGATCATGATGCAGGGATTGACGGCGAGCCACTTTGCCACCGATTTCTACCCGGTTCAGCCGGGCGACATTGCACTGGTCCATGCGGCGGCCGGAGGCGTCGGCCTACTGCTGACACAGATCATCCGGCTGCGCGGCGGCCGCGTCATCGGGCGCGTTTCTTCTCAAGACAAAGTCGCCATCGCCAAGCAGGCAGGCGCCGAGCATGTCATTGTCGACCGCCAGGGAGACTTCGCTCAGCAGGTCATGCAGTTAACGAACGACCGGGGTGTCGACGTTGTCTATGACGGCTCTGGCCCCACGACGTTTCAGGGTTCCCTCGATAGCCTGCGCCGTTCGGGGACCTTTTGCTGGTACGGCCCCGTTCTGGGCGGGCCGGGCCTCATGGACATCGTGAGCCTGCCGAAAAGCATCAAGATCGGCTACGCGGTTTTCTCCGATCATGTTTACGCACCGGACCTGCTTCGCACCCGCAGCGCGCAGCTTTTCGACTGGGTTCGGGATGGTTCCCTGAAGATCAACATCGGAGGAAGCTATCCTCTTGAAGACGCCGCTTCGGCGCACGCTGACATGGCAAGCCGACGCACGACCGGCAAGCTGCTGCTCTTACCCTAAGGAGAACATGATGACCCCTATATCTCCCAAGAAAACAGCACTCATCTTCGGCGGATCACGCGGGATCGGCGCTGCCATTGCCAGACAGTTGGCTCAGGACGGCTTCTGGGTCGCGATAACCTATGTCTCGCAATCGGAAAAAGCGCGGCAGGTCGTGATCGATATTGAGGCCTCGGGCGGTCGCGCGATGGCGATCCAGGCAGATAGCGCCGTCGCTGATGCAATACGCCGCGCTGTCAGAGAAACGGTGGACCGATTTGGCAAACTGGATGCGGCAATCGTCAATGCCGGGGTGCTGAAACTAGCCAGCATCGAGAATGTCACCCTGGACGACCTCGACGTTTCTCTTGCCATTAATGTTCGTGGCGTATTTCTCGCCATCCAGGCAGCAGCGCTGAACATGAAGGATGGCGGCCGAATCGTAACGATCGGCAGCAACACCGCGGTGCGGACAGGTTCTTCCGGCGGGAGCGTCTATGCGATGACGAAAGCTGCGGTCGCCGCGATGGTCAAGGGCGCGGCCCTGGACCTCGCGCCGCGGAGCATCACGGTGAACAACATTCAGCCCGGACCAACGGAAACGGACATGACGGCCAGCATGGTGGCTGGACTGGTAAATGTCATCCCTCTCAAGCGTGTTGGTCAGCCCGACGAAATCGCGGCTCTTGCCTCCTATTTGGTAAGCGAAAAGGCAGGGTATATGACGGGTTCGAGCCTCACGATAGATGGCGGGTTCGTACTTTAAATCGATGACTTATTGACAACCCGCACCGCTGTCACAATTGCGGGCGGGTTGCTCGACATAAGTGTCGATCGCGATACTGTCGAGGAAGGCGTCATCGTGACTGACAACCAGAAGCGCGCCGTCATAGGCTCTCAGCACGGCTTCCACCGTCTCGATGGAATCGATATCGAGATGATTGGTCGGCTCATCGAGGATCAGCAGCGACGGTGGACTGGGCCCACCGAGTACGCAGGCCAGGCCGGCGCGCAAGATCTGCCCTCCGCTTAGAGTCTCCACACGCTGGAGTGCCGCATCCGCACGAAAACGAAAACCGGCCAAAGTGGCCCGGCACGTATTTTCGGTTGTGCCGGGGTTCAGTCGCTTGAAATTGTCGAGGATACTTTTGCCGCGATCGAGAAGGCTGACACTCTGGTCCAGCATCGAGGCAGGGACAGAAACCGTGACCTTGCCGGTGATGGGCATAATCTCTCCCGTGACCACCTTCAGCAGTGTCGTTTTGCCGGACCCATTCGGACCGGAGAGGGCTAAACGCTGCGGCCCGACGATCGAGAAGGACTGATTCCGAATAACGGGATGTTCGTGATCATAGCCCGCCGTAACATGATCAAAAGACAGAACCGCCTTGCCGGCAGGCAGGTTTGTCGCCGGAAGTTGCACGGAAAATGGCTGGAGCACCTCGATCCGAGCCTTGGCGGAAGCAAGCGTGTCCAGCGCATCGGCGCGCTGGCGCTCGGCAAGTTCCGTCACCTTGCCTCGGCTGGCCTCTGCATTGCTCTTGCGCCGACCGAGGAGAATTTTTGGCATGTCTCCCTTTGCTGCTTTGCGGGTCCCCGATGCATTCCGCCTGTCCTGTCGTTCGGCAAGGACCTGCGCCTTGCGGTCAATTTCCTCCGCCGTCTTTTCGGCATGCGCTAGACTCTGCTCGGCGCCATTCAACTCGATCACCTTCGCCGTCTGATAGGCACTCCAGTTCCCGCCGTAGCGTTTCGCTCCAAGTGTGGTCAGTTCGACGATGGCATCCATATGCTCAAGCAGTCCGCGATCATGGCTGATGACGATGGCCCCGCCTCTCCATCTGCCGATAAGGTCGATGACTGCTTGCCGTCCATCTCTGTCCAGATTGTTGGTCGGTTCATCGAGAAGAAGAAAATCCGGCTCCTGGAAGAGGGCCGCCGCGAGCGCAGCCCGCGTACGCTGCCCACCCGATAAATGCCTGAGCAGCGTATCCGGCTCGGCAGCCAGCCCAAAGCGGCCAAGGGCTGATAGCATCCGCTCCCTGACTGTCCAATCTGCCTCCGCAAGGTCTCCCAGGCTGGCGGTTCCGCGTTCTGCCCGGGCGAGCAACTCGATAGCCTGCCTTGCACCGAAAAGATCGGCCACCGTTTCGTGGGGGGCCGCATCCAGCATCTGCCGGACGAGCACGACCTTGCCTTCGATTGACAGTGTCCCTGCGGACGGAGGCACTATTCCGGAGATAATTTTGAGCAGGGTCGTTTTGCCCACGCCGTTTCGCCCGACCAAACCGGTCCGTTCCGGTCCGAACGACAGGTCGAGACCCTCAAATACCTGGTCACCGTCCGGTTTTGTCCAGGATAGCCCTGAAAGCACGATCGAAGACATCTTAAACCTGTTGCATCAAGATTAACGGCACGATATCGTGCTGTTATCAAACAATCGCGGAAAGAACAATGGCCGTCGCCGGGATCCTCTCCATTCAACGCTACGAGGCAGCATGAAGTCGGCGCAGGCACGTGCCCGCGGACGACCGACACGCGAGGAGGCGGAAAACCTCACGAGACAGATCCTGGACGATGCCCGAGCGACCTTTGCGAATAAGGGTGTCGCAAACGCCACGATGGAGGAAATCGCAGCGCACCATGCGATCTCGAAACACACGCTGTATCGCCGATATCACAGCAAGCAGGCGCTCCTGGAGGCGGTTGTAGAGCGTGATCTCGTTCGGTTTCGCACGGCGCTTGCACTGGCCGCAATGCAGCGAAAAGAGCCTCTCCCTGCGCTACATGCGATCGCGCTTCGCTATTTCCTGTTCGGCACTAACAGGGACTACTCGGCCTTCTACCTGTCAGTAACGGCAGAGGCCGTTGTGTCGGCGTCCCTTCGGGAAAGGCTGGCGATCTTGTCGAGGGATGCGTTGGAACCCATGGTCAAGGCGATCATCGCTGCTCAGGCTGCAGGCTCCATCGTAGCGGGCGATGCGTCTGAAATATGCGGCGTCCTGGTCGATCTGCTGGAAGGCGCCAACAATCGCATTCGCCTTGGCCTGTGCGACACGCCCGATGAAGCCGAATGCCGTCGCGTCTTCGAAAGCCGATGGACCATTTTCCGGATTGCCATGACACCGAAATCCGACTGACCGGAGAGAAGAAATCGTGACGGCAATCAACAATGTCGATGTCTTTGTCCTTCTGCTGGATCCGACCATCGGGGTCGTCGTTCCGCAGACTGGGCCATACCCTTGTCGATCGCCCCGGCTATGCTGTCGCCAAGGTCAATCGAGAATTCGTCGTACCAGAACCGAAGAACTCGTAGTGAACGCGGTCCGGATGTACGCCTGCCTTCAACAAGCCGGCGACCAAAGCGGCGAGGAGGGGCCTCGGCCACATAGATAGAACTCTGCCACCCATACTGGGTGTTTTTACTCAGTTGCCAAGCGCCATCAGTTCCTGTTGCAGCCATGTAGCATTTGTTCCATCAGCCCGCCGAACCTCGTGCCTACTTCCGACGCAAGATTTGCGCGACGAAGTCTATCAACATCTGAAGACGCAGCGGGGGCATGGTGCCGGACACATGGACGGCCCGCAGAGACACCGTCTGGAGTTTCATCGACGGGAGCAACTCGACGAGCGTCCCCTGATCAATGTCTTGCTGAACAAGACTGCGAATGAGATGCCCGGCTCCAATGCCGCTGATTGCGGCCTCGCGGATTGCGGACGCGGAGTCCAGATCGATACGGCCTTCAGGGATCATCTCGGTGCCATCCATGAAACGGATCGAGTACGGTTCGCCGTTCATCACATATCGGGCAAACGGCAAGGCGCGAAGCCTCTCCGGTTCCTCAATGCTGCCGTATCGCTCGGCCAGGCTCGGGGATGCAACAAGAACCATGTCCAGATGCGCTATGGTGCGAGACATGAGAGTGTTCTGCTCCTCTCCACCGACGCGAAAAACGACATCGAAGTTCTCGCGTAATATGTCGACGCGCCTATCCGTCGTGCTGATCTCGAAGGAGATTGCAGGATGCTCGGACATGAAATCGTTGAGCACGGGCTTGAGGATTTGAAGTCCAAGGTCGCCTGGTAGTCCGACGCGCAGATGGCCGGATGCGAAACTCTGCGGTCGCGCGACATCCGCAGATTTTTCTACTTCGCGCAGCAAAGGCATCAACACGCCGTAGAAGGCATCCCCTTCGTGTGTAAGGCTCAGTGTGCGCGTTGATCGGCGAAACAGTTTTGCGCCCAGCAGCAGCTCCAACCGCGAGACGCTTTTGGATGTAGCCGAGGGCGTCAATCCAAGGTTCTTGGCGGCAGCGCTGAAGGAGCCAGTCTCTACTGTCCTGACAAAGGCGACCATGCCAGCCATTTCACTGAGGATGCTTTTCATTGGTCGCGCTCCGCGCAAGCTGCGATCGCGCGATGGCGCATCTCTCCGATTTTCTCTTGTGACAAGCCAATTTCGAACGCCAGCCTATTCAGGCTGCGCGTATGCAATACGTCTCGCCACTGACTGTCGGCGGCAGTGCAAGGGGTCGCAAGACGCGACCCTACGCCGGGCACCGCACCGACGAGTAGACGCGCCGCGCTCGTGCTCTGCTTGAACGTTGAAAAGGGACCCTCCAGAGCCTCAACGATCTCCAGTAGCATTATTGCATCCGGGTCGCGGCACAACCGATAGCCGCCGAAAATGCCGTGAGATCCCGCGATGATGCCGGCGCGCGACAATGCTTGAAGCGCTTTTGCGAGATACCCCTTCGGCAGGTCGTACAGCGTGGCCATCGACTTCGTCGAAAGACTTTCGTTTTCCTTCAAGCCGATCATCAGCAGACAACATAGGACAGCGTGTTCGACTTGACTTCGTAGTCTCATCAGAAGGGTTCCTCGCAAAGAGCGCAGGACATTCCATTTCAAGAGGAGCGCTCGCGTCGCAGATTACCCGGCTTCCAGATTTGCTGGCACGCATACTCATGTTGGGGTTGAGCGATGGACCTCGGTGCGGCTAATCGGTCCGCGGCGTGAAGGCAGTTACCTTGGGAACCTCGGTGGCTAAAAAGTCCACGAGCGACCGTACCGCAGGGAGCAACCCATTTCGGTACGGTATCAATGCGCTCATCCGCGCGTCCGCAGCCATCCAGCCGGGCAAAATCTGCAGCAGCCGTCCCGCCGCAATCTCTTGACGACACATGTATCCAGGAAGCGCGGCCACGCCGAGATTGGTACAGGCCGCCTCCTTCAGCGCGATCATATTGTTACTGAGAAATCTCGGATCGATCGGGACGTTGGCTTCTCGCCCGCCCGGCCCCATCAACCTCCACATTTCCGCGCCGTGGCGGTCCATCGCCAATGTCGAATGTTCGCTCAAGCTTAGCGGGTCGGTGATATCGCCGGCTGCCCGAAGGTATTCCGGGCTGGCGAAAAGGTACCATGGCACGCTCGCGATGCTCCGCTGGACCAGCGTTGAGTTCTGCAATGACGCGACGTGACCGTGCAATGCGAGATCAAAGCCCTCAGCTACCATATCGACCAGCCTGTCGGTGGCGATCTCGACGATTTTCACCTTCGGATATTTGTTCAGGAACGTAGGAATAAGGTCTCGAAGCGCGAATTGAGCAATCTCGACCGCTGTCGTTATCCTGATCGTTCCGCTGGGTTCGGGGCATCGGGGAGCCCTGATAACCGTCATAATTGACGCGACGTCCGAAGTTTGTTGACTGTTAAGAGTTGCCGTCCGATCGTTGCGCCTTGGCCCGGAAAAACTGAGAGCGAGTCACAGCAGCCCGGCGGCATGTGATGCCGCCGGGTCTGGACTTACGCCCGGGTCCAGCGCTGGCTCTGCACGCCCCAAATCTCGGATACTTCAGGCGGCTTCGGCGTTAGCGACGCTTTCGGCTATTTCCGTAAGAATTTCGTCGGTCGCTTCCTCTTCGTCGAGAGTCTCCGCCAGCAGCTCTGCCACTTCGTTCAGGCCTAGCCGGGTTGCCCAGGCAACCATCGTTCCGTAGCGACTGATCTCGTAGTGTTCTACGGCCTGGGCTCCGGCGATAAGACCTGCATCAAGCGCGTCAGTGTCCTTGAATTCTGTCATCACTTCCTTGCCTTCCTCAATGATGCCAAGGATAGCGTTGCAGGTCTTTTGCTGAGCGGGCCTACCGATCAGAGTGAAGACTTCCTCAAGGCGCGTCACGTGGGTCTGTGTTTCGCCGGCATGCGTTTCGAACGCCTTTTTGAGATCTGCCGACTGCGCCGCTTCCCTCATTTTGGGAAGGGCAGCCAGTATTTGCCTTTCGGCGAAGTAGATATCCTTTAGCGTTTCGTAGAGTAGGTCGTTGAGGTTCTTTGCTTCTGCCATTTTCGTATTCCTTGTTCGTTGGTCAGGCGTTTCTGCCTTGGGTGTATTCTTCGACAATGACGGTTGGCTTCGTTCCGGCAACGCCACCCAACCACGCTGCAATTGCGCCCAGCATGAGGGCGAGGAAGCCGACTAGTGCGCCGCGTGAGACTATTTTTGCAGTAGCTTGCGCGGCATCCAGGGCTTCTTGTTTGGCCTTTTCGACTGACGCCCTGTAGTTCGCTTCGAACTGGTCGACCCTTGTAAGAGCCTGTTCGACAGGGATATTCTGCGCCCTTGCCAAGGCATCGGCGGCACGGGATTTGGCGTCGTTTATTTGCGCTTGATCACCCGAGATCACGGCTCTCACGGCCGAAACCGCGGCTGTCTGAAGGGCCTGAGGATCCGTACCCCCGCTCGCTTCACGGATTTGGCGTTCAATGTCTGCCATCGGATCGGTCGCCGAAGCGATCGATGGGGCAGCTGCAGTGATCATTGTAGCTGCGGTCTGGCCTGCACCGCCGACGACGGTCGATAGACCACTGAAGGCGCCGCCGACCAAAGCACCGACCGAAGTCGTAAGGAGGTAGAGAACGACGAGAGTTGTGACCGCCCAAGATGCTACCCCGTGATAGCCGCAAGTGGATTTGCTTGGCCGTCCCGACAGGCGACCGGCAGAGTAAGCGCCGATAAATGAGGCAACGATGCCAGCTCCGACAAACCAGAGGCCGCCCGCGATTGAAAAGGTGCTGGCCGCCGGGTTGTCCGAGGTTGCAGGATCCAGCACAGCAGCGCCGATCCCCACCCCAAGCAAATTCAGCATAAATTGGGCCGCGAGTGCCAGAACGACACCGGCAAGCACGGCACCCCACGATATCTTGTTGACCACTGCTGGGGAGATAGGACCAACGATGACGGGATCGTCGGCCCTTGCGACGTCGGGTGAAAAGGGTCCCCCCTCCCGCGGGAGGGAGACGGAAGATTGGGGCGTCGACATAGGCAGGTTCCTTTGTTCACGCGTGAATCGATGCAGAGAGATACCGCTCGGCTTATCGCGCATCGGCCCGCCCCGTTTTGCGCCCCCGGAACGGGGCCTGAAGACACGGAAGTCCAGGTGTTTACGAGAGGGCACTTCTCGTGACCGGCCGAGTATCTGAGTGTTCGGTTGGCTAGGTCTAACTACCGGCTCGTGCAATGGTTCCCACGTCCCGCCAAGAGATTCATGTCCCGCGTCCCCGATGCTCCGACGATCTCTTGCCGTCCGCCCGATCTGGTACTGTCCGTAGGTGCCGAACTGGGGCGACCGGCTGAAGCCGGAGCCAGACATGTTCCGGGGCCGTGGGCTCGTGGCATCGGACGGCAGCGCTGCAAAGCTGCACAATTCTCAAACCGTCATGCAGACATCATCCTTTGTGTGGTACTCTAGCCAATTTGAATTTAAAGGATCACCGACGTGGCGACTGGCACTGTGAAATGGTTCAATACCGACAAGGGCTACGGCTTCATTCAACCAGACGACGGTTCCTCCGATGTCTTCGTCCACATTTCGGCGCTCCAACGAGCAGGTCTGTCAGGACTGAAAGATGGGCAGAAAGTCTCGTTTGAACTGGCGCGAGACAGGAAGAGTGGAAAGACGTCTGCGGATGACCTGCGGGCACTATAGGGGTGGCAGCGACGATACTCTGGCGCAGCCAGCGCTTCTCCTACAGGCAACTTTCTTGCTTGCGCGCTGTTCGGGTGTCGCGGGCGCATCTACGCCCCAGTGCGTCCTACCGGCGCAGGAGGCCCAACGCTTTGCTTTTGGAGCGCAGGCAGGCTGACGGTCCCGAGCGCCAAACGCGCGGCAAGGGAGTATGCTGTGTTAACAATTTTACTTGGCGCTGCCCTGGTGGTAGGCGGAATCTTGTTCATCTTTCGTGGTGCAATTCGCCAACGACCCCTAAGCGATGTGCACAGGCCGTCACCATCCGCCACTGAGCCTACGCTCGAGCCCCGAGGACAGACAATGCGGTCCTTGGGACTGACACGAAACGTGCCAGGAATTCTAATGATTGCCGTCGGAAGCGCCATGTTGCTGTTTGGTGCCTACTATGCAGTCCTGTAGTAGTAAAAGCATTTGCCCAAGCTAGCACAGCCCCGGCATAACATTTACTTTTGCCGCTGAGCACCATTCCAATCCTGCCGATCGCTGAAGGTCACACCTGCGGCTCCAGTGGAACATTCCGGCGCCTAAACGGTTTGAAACTGGGCCTTGGAGGCCTTGTCTAGGCCCGTCGCGTGTCTGGCATGCTGAGCCAGGATCTAGCTCGCCGACACCAGTGGAGGCCTGTCTATTCCTCGGCCGGCGGTCGTGAGGGGAGAACTTGCGAATGCGCATGCAACTGATAGCCAGTTCGGGACCGGACACTGGCCTCGCTGGACGGAGCAACGAAGCCTCCGGCTTGGCTCATCCGGAGGTTTCGCGCACCCGTAGAATGAAGCACCGGGGATGAACTTTCCGCGATAGCGGAGCTAGCGGGGTCCGGCTGTTCCAGAATATCACTTCGTAGTGGCAACGGCATTCATCATTTCAGGGAGTGTAGATGGCAAAACAGACCACTTCCCCGCGGAACAAAGTAACACCTGAACGGTTTGTGGAGGCCGGTCCCCGCCGGTGTTCGTTAATGCTACAAACTGGAATGCCGATGGGCGCCCCCCATCGGCATTTTTTCGTTTGCGGGCAACCATACGTGGATATAGTTCTCAGTGGTGCGATGCGCCTTTTCGGCAGTGGCCTCTCGTGCGCCTCCCCTTGGAGTTGGCGGTACCGCAGAAACAAAGGCACCAGCGCTAGGGTGAGCCTAACGCTGGTGCAACGAGCCCTTCTGTGGGACCCGCACCGACGTTGCCTCCGGCAAAAGAGCCCCGTCGGCCTTTCCCGACCCAGCCGGCTCCGGAGAAGTCATGAGGGCCAGTTCGCTCGAACTTCTGGAATTTTTGAAAGTTCCCGCTCGCTGTATCACCCTCCTACCTCTCGCTGGAACATTTAGCCAACCTCCAAGTTTTCGAGTACAGGGAGGATACGGGCTGTGACAGATCCGAGATATTGGACAAAATGTGTAGAGCTGGAGATCAATGGCAAACTGCGACGCATACGCAGCACCAGGCATGCCGAAGAATGTCTGAGGGAATGGCCGGAGAAGCAGAATGATGCATACACGGAGGCCATGCGGGTCTGCCGAGCAGTACTCATGAGAGGAGCACCGCGACGCGTGGCACGGGAGGCATTCCTGCACGCGGCGGAGGAGGCCGGAATCTACATCCGAAAGCGATGATTTCTTCCTACTGCTCCATGATGCGCCTGGGCGCCCTTAATCCTAGACTCGGTCGAGTGGCCTCTGTGCGCTAGGTCGAGCCGCGCCTCATTGCAACGTAGATTATCCTAGCCTGGAAAGCTCCGCACGAATCTCTTCGACTTGTTCGGGGCCGATGCGCTCCAACAGCTCCTTATCGCTCATATCTGAAAGCTCACTGACGTGCCGATAGCCATGAGAAAGCAGGACGACCGTGAGGCGGACGCTGAGGGGAGAGAAGTTTAAAGCATCGGGCCCAGGCTTCAACATGGCCGGATGGTAATCCGGCTAACGTCCCTCGCAAGAGCCAAATAAGTGAAAGGTATCGCTTCTTTTGGGGGATCTGCGAATTGAGTAAGCTGAACGCGTTAATCAAAACGGGGCATGAGAGGAACTGGTTGTGTGGATGCGCAGAGCAGGAAAATTACTATTGTCAACAAAACGGCAAATGGGTGGTGAGGGAAAAGACGAACGACCATTCCATCCACAAGGCATTCGAAACGGAGGCCGAGGCACGCCAGTTCGCAAGACAGCTGACGGAAACCGAGCCTATTAACAGCGATGACGCGTAATCTGCGGTCGCTTTACACGATTATTGCCCTTGCCGCGTTGAAGTCTACCGCACTGCCCTGATGTAGCTCACTACTGTGCTGGAGCGTTTTCGGTTCCATCGGGAGAGGTTGACTGCGAATCTCCACCTGTGCTGGACGGAGGCGTCGGATCCCTATCGGCTGGGACTGTATTTCCGGGCGTATTGATGGTTCCGCCGCTGGGGGCCGAACTAGCCGGCGGCTTCTCGCTGCTTTGTGTTTCAGCAGGCGTTGCGTCGGTATCTTGAGTCTCACCCCAAAGCTCCACGCCGGCCCACGCTACGAGCGCCAGGACCAGTGCCGTTGTTAACACAACGGCTACCGGACGCCCGAGGGGACCTGGGCGAACATTGCGCGCCGCCTCTTCGACAGCAGGACCGTCGCGTTCATTTAAGTTTGACATTTTTCGCTCCCAGATACTATGTCCCTCAATTGGCGAGCCGGCATAAAGTTCCGGTGCAACTCGAGATACGTCCCTTTGCCAATTTGCGAAATGGGAGTACGCCGCTCACCAGCAAGATTGTCCGCTGACAGTTGCAAGTCCGAGGCGAACGCATTCAACCGCTAAGGTGGCCTCCGTGGCGAGTGTCGTTGGGGAGCCGCGTAGGCGACTGCGTGGCGGTGATCACGAAAAGCCGAACTTGACCGCGATCCACTTGCCGAAGGTGGCCAAGGTGGCGCAAATGCCGCCGCCACCATTACGATAAGCAAGCGCATTCCGATGAACCTTTCCTTGCACCGACCAATGTCGGCAGTGATCGGCTCCATCTTCTTCAGACGGGAATCGAGATCGGACAGCTTCCGGTCGTCGATGCGGCGATCCATGGCTTCCGACTTCTGGTACTGCTGCTTGCGATCCGCCCGCGCCTGATCTTGATCGGCGAGGATGCGATCGACCTTGGCATCAAGGGAGCTGGAGCCGAGCTGCTGGTGCAGGGCGGCATCAATTTCCGGTGGCGACATCTCGGCTCCTTAGAGACGCAGCTTCTTGACGCGCGCGCCTTTAATAAACATTTTCTGGCTGTAAGCCAGCCAGGCAGGCTTTGCCGTGGGCGTCGGTCTTTGCTCCGTTCGCCGCCAGGTCGTCATTGATGATCGCCCGTGAGGCGTAGAAGTTGAACTCCGACGTCGGAGAGTCGATGAACAGCACGCGGTCGTAATCGGCGAGCTTCTTGCCGGTAAATAGCCTCTTCTCCATCCCGTCAAACAGGATCTTGATGGCCGTTTCCATCTCGCTTGCCTCTCGGGCGTGCTGGCAATGCCAAATTTTTCATAGTTGGCACGCCCGGTGATCTGGGCGAGGCCGCGCCCGCGGAAGGTCCAACCGTCGTTTACGGCGGTGTTCCCGAGCCGGCCGCCATAGACCTTGTTCGCCTGTTTTTGCGGGTTGTTCGCATAGGGTTGGGCTGGTGATCGTCGGGAACCGCTTCGGCCAGACCTGTGTCATGCGCTTGGCCGAATAGCTCAAGTTTTCCGTGACGGGCTGCATCTTGCCGCCCGTCTCGTGGTAGGTCTCGGCAAGGACGGCCGCGAGGTGGAATTCGCTTGTGCCGCGGCGCTCCCCCTCGTTGAGGATGGCTTCGACACCGTCCACCTGCCCCTGTGTGAGGCTGGTGCCGAAAACGCCAGACGTGCGGGCGCGAACGCTCGCGAAGAACGCTTTTCTGTCCATGATTATGTCCTCGGTGTTTGGATGAAGGAACCGAGGTGGTCTGCCGGAGTTACAGGTGGTCACGACCTTGGAGGTCACGCCATGTATGACGGATTTGTCGAACTTTCAGTTTTCGGAATCGCCGTTCTGTTTGTGCTGTTGGTGGTCGCACTCACTTGAATGGAGGGCAGCAGCAGCGTCACAACTGCTCGTCGCTGGAAGCAGTTTAGAAGCAGGGTATGATTGATGTCGCGGACGCGCCGTGCGGACAGGGCCTTCCTTGCTACCCTGTCACTTGGGTCACCACGATCGCACGACGCGCCCGTTATGATACAGAAAACTGCTCTGTATGATTGGGGCATTTTGTGCCCACCTGTCTAGCGCTGATCTTTGCCCGCGCCTCCGGTCGGCTGCCTCAGCTCCAGCGGGGTCATTACCCCACCTGCCCGGTCGGCCTTGTGGCTAACGGTGACGATGCGAAAACTGCCGTCCACGCCGGACCGCGTTCCAGTGAGCGACAGCATCGCCTCAGCCTGAGCCGATGGTGTCAAGTCGAGCACGACAGTGCCCTCACATCCCTCGCGCTCCGCCTCGCGCTTGCGTGCCTCGTCAATATCCTGCTTCTTGTCACCGGCCGTCGAACGGATGACGTTGGTCGCATCGGGCAGGTGGCGATCGGTTTCGAACTCGATCTCCTCCTGCTCGAACTTCGCTTTTTCACGATCAAAGTATTGCGCCTTCACCCTTGGTGAAGCTCCGCCGGCCGGTGTGTCGAAGGGCATAAATCCGGCGTTGTTGAACACCACATTGAGATCGGGATGCTTTTCGATCAGTTCTCTCGCGGCGGACTGGATGCTGTCGAGGCTCGATACATCGAGCCCGATGGCCGCCATGCCGGGGTTGGCTGCGGTCACTTCGTCGAGCAATGCAGTGCGCCGTCCGGAGATGATCACCTTGTTGCCAAGGCGGTGCAATGCTTCCGCCAGGCCCCGCCCGATACCGCTCGTGCCGCCGGTGATGACGATGGTGTTGCCAGTCAGTGTCATGAAATCAATCTTTCATTCTAAAGAGGGTTGGAATGCTTCAGGCTGTGGTCGTGAAGCGCGGCGCCGGCCGGGTGGCGGAAAGCTGCGGGCCGAGGGCGAGGCGCGCCGACTCATAGGCGTTCCACAGATCGATATCCCGCAGCGCGGGGATGGTGCTCGTCTCGCCCTGATCGAGCCCGGCAAGCGCGGCGTCGACCATGTCTTCGGCCTGCATCACGATTTCGGTGGGAAGATGCTCGACCGGCAGGCCGCCGAGAGCCCAGAAATTGGTCCGTGTCGCGCCGGGCAGCACGGCCTGGGCACGGATGCCGCGGTCCGCAAGTTCGTGGTTTAGCGAGGTGGTGAACGCCTGAACGAAAGCCTTTGTCCCGCCATAGACGCCGTTGAGCAGTTCGGGCGCGATCGCAACAATCGAGGCGATATTGATCACCGTGCCGCCGCCGCGCGCCACGAAGCCGGGCACTGCCGCGTAGGTCAGGCGCATCAAGGCGGTTACGTTGAGGCGCACCATGGCTTCCATGCGATCGACATCGCTTTCCAGCAGCGTCGTGTGGGTGCCGATGCCGGCATTGTTGACCAGCGCCGTGATGCTGGCATCTTCGCGCAGCACCTTCTCGACGCCCGCAAGATCGGCCGCGTCGCCCAGATCGGCGGCAAGCACTTCCACCGCACGGTTCGTCTTGTCCGAGATCGCCGAGGCAAGCGTCTGAAGCTTGTCCCTGTTGCGGGCAACGAGGATCAGGTCGTAGCCGCGCGCGGAAAGACGGTCGGCGTAGATCGCGCCGATGCCAGTGGAGGCGCCGGTGATGAGTGCAGTTCCCTTGGTAGGCATAGGTCTGTTCCTTGTTTGCGGGGAAAGCGCCCTCGCTTTCGACAAGGATGTTATGGACCGAATGACATTCGTCCGATATGACGTATAAACGACGTTTTTCGGACATAGAACTTGGAGGGCTGAATGCCTCACGTTTCCATGGTGCTGACGCCGGGCTTCCAGTTTCTGGCGCTCGGCGTGCAGGCCGCCTTCGAGCTGGCCAATGTGTTGCGGGATGAGACTTATTACACCCTTTCGATCACCTCGGTCGAAGGCGGACCTGTCATGTCATCCAGTGGTTTTGCTGTGCCGACGACCAAGCTCAACGACGTGGGACACGTGGACACGCTGCTTCTTCTGGCGGGCCTCGTACCCCCTCCGCAGCAGGATGAAACGACGCTCGCGACTTTACGCGCGATGGCCAAGGCATCGCGACGGGTCGCGGGGCTCTGCACCGGATCGTTTCTGCTAGGACAGATGGGCTTTCTCGAGGGACGGCGCGCAACCACTCATTGGTCCTATGCCAGCGAGATGCGCAAGGCCTTTCCAAATGTGCGGGTTGAGGACGACCGTATCTTCATAAACGAGGGGCCGGTCTGGACATCGGCCGGCCTCACTGCAGGCCTGGATCTCGCCGTCGGATTGGTCGAGAAGGATCTGGGACGCGACGTGGCAGGAGCCATCGCCCGACGGCTGGTGATGCATCATCGCCGCGCCGGGGGTCAGTCGCAGCATTCTGAATTGCTGCAACTCGCGCCCAGTAGTGACCGCATTCAAAAGACGCTTATCCATGCAAAGACCCACCTCGCCAACCCGTTGACCGTGGAGGAACTGGCTCAGGTCGCGGCACTCTCGCCCCGCCAGTTCAGCCGTGCCTTTCATGCCGAAACCGGCCAGACGCCTGCAAAGGCCGTCGAGCAACTCCGCCTTGAGGCCGCCCGCCTGATGATCGAGGAGACTCGGCATCCCATGGATCAGATCGCCCGGGAAAGTGGTTTCGTCGATCTTCGGCGGATGCGCGATGCCTTCATGCGCCAGTATGGGCAACCCCCGCAAACGATCCGGCGGCTTGCGAAAGCCGCCTGAGGGATGGCGGGAGAGAACTACGGCTCTTGAAGAGGATTCGAATAATTTCTCCCATTCGAATATTTGCCCGCCCTAATAGCCAACTCGCTTATGGAAAATACAATCCTGGGTGAGAACCCGTTGAAGATACATCAAAATCCAAGCCCTTTGCTTCCTCTGGCGTTCCTTAAATTCAGAACGCAAAAATGAGGTGCGGCGTGATCAAAATGCGCAACCTCCCGGCGGGTCTCATCTTGAGCAGTATCTTAGGTTTGTCGAGGCGCACTTGTTCATCGTCTGGAGCGCTACGTTTACCTTCACGCCAGTCAGGCGACAGGCTGTAGCCTCGGCTTAAACGATATACTTGCCGCGCATGCTCCTGATCCGGCTCTTCGTCGCATGCGTTGCCGCCATTTTTGCCGTCTACGTCTCTCAGCCACGATCGCGCGAACTGTCTCCCGGGACGCGAAAATCCTACTTCCTGACGGATATGACGAAGTATGTTCGGTGGCTGGTTTCTTAGACGCCATTCTGGCTGACCTCGTGCACCGACTGAAACCCCTGCGTACTGAGTTCGCGGCCTGCCAGCACACGGACACTCACAATAACGTGTTCATTTACTATTGAGCTTTCGGCCCCGCGGAACGTTGCGAACCATGTGCCTTTGCCGATGTGAGGTGCGGGCATCAAAAAGGACCAGCCGATGACCAAAACAGGATCATTGCCACAACCCGACGAACTGTATGGCAATGTCTTCGATGCCTGTCGCGACAAGGTCGATTTGCCATTGAAAACGATGGTCGTGCCGGGTGCGCTTGCAGGCATTTATATCGGCCTCGGCGATCTTTTTGCCACGGTTGCGCTGGCTGGAGCAAATGACCTTGCGTTTGGCGCGGGTCAGGTTCTTGCCGGTATCGGTTTTTTCCTAGGGCTTGCTCTTGTAGTAGTTGCAGGCGCCGAACCTTTCACCGACACCACGCTGATGGTAGGGCCGGTTGCAGCGAGGGAGATACCGACGGCGAAGGCGGTATTTCTCGCCGGTTTCGTTGCGTTGTCCGGATTGCACCCAGCCGGTAAGGGCGCCGTCGGCCGGGCCGCCGTGGATCTTGCCGAAACGAAAGGCGCCAAAGACTTTGCAACGACGATGGCAAGCGGTGTTCTTGCCAACCTGCTGGTCTGCCTCGCGGTGTGGCTCTCTTATGCGGCGGCCGGGTTGGAGCATTCGATCGCAAACATGTGGTGTGGTCGAGAAAAGCGCCGCGGTAGTGTTGCTCAGCGACGTCGCCGCCAATCTGTTGCCCGCAACGATCGGGAATATCCTTGGGGCGCATTTGTCGTTCTCACCTATCACGCTGCCTATGGCAAGACGGGCCGGGCCTGAACCGGACCGGGCGGGACGAGGCCAAGTGCGGACATCCGAGCAGCGCCGGTATCAAAGTCAAAAAGGAGGAGAGATCTCATGGCCGACAAAATTGCAAATCCGGAGTCGGCAGGTCCTGCCGGTGGATGGGGCTCGCTGAAATCACTCTTCCGAATTTACGGTGAAGCATGGCCGACACCTGCAGCCATAGAATCGCTTGCCCGGCAGAATAAGCCGAGGGGTTTCATGTGTGTTTCCTGCGCATGGCCCAAACCCGTCAACTATCATCCATTTGAATTCTGCGAGAATGGCGCAAAGGCCACGATGTGGGATCTGACCAATGCCCGCTGCACGCCCGATTTCTGGAAGGACCATACTGTCTGCGAGCTCCGGAACTGGAAGGATCATGACCTCGAAATGACAGGACGACTTACGCATCCGATGTGTTACGATGCGGAGACCGACCGTTATGTCGGGGTGAGCTGGGAGGAAGCCTTTGCCAAGATCGGGGCATCCCTGAATGCATACGACCCCAATGCCGCAGTCTTCTACTCCTCCGGTCACGCGGGTCTGGAGGCGGCCTATCTCTACGCGCTGCTCGCAAGGGTTTATGGCACGAACAACCTGCCGCAAAGCTCGAACATGTGTCATGAGACGACGTCGGTTGGCCTAAGCAAGGTTATAGGCTCGCCGGTTGGCACGGTAGTCTGGGAAGATCTGGAGAAAGCTGACGCCTTCTTTTTCTTTGGACAGAACCCGGGATCGAATAGTCCACGTTTCTTGCATCCCTTGCAGGCTGCCAAGAAACGCGGCGCGAAAATCGTCACGTTCAACCCGGTGATCGAACAGGGGCTCGTTTCATTCGTCAATCCGCAAAACCCTTTCGACATGCTGACCGGCAACGAGACCGCGATTTCCGACCACTATCTCCAGGTCAAGGCCGGCGGCGATATCGCCGCCATTCTCGGTTTGTGCAAGACGGTGATCGAGGCGGATGACGAAGCCGTGGCGTCCGGTGCGAGCCGGATCATCGATGTCGAATTTATCGACACCCATACGACGGGCTTCGCAAGGTTCATCGATTGTGTCCGTGACAGCGCTTGGCAGGATATAGAACGAGAAAGTGGACTGACAGAAGCGGCGATCCGAGATGCGGCAAAAATCTATACTCGTGCCGAACGGGTCATCGGCGTTTATGGTATGGGCTTGACGCAGCATGCCCAGGGCGCGCTGAATATCGCTATGCTGGTCAACCTGCTTCTTCTACGCGGTAATATCGGTCGGCAAGGCGCCGGCTGCTGTCCGGTGCGCGGCCATTCCAACGTTCAAGGGCAAAGAACCGTCGGCGTGGCGGAAAAGACCGAATTGATCCCGATGGAAAAGCTCCAGGAGCTATTCGATTTCAATCCGCCAACCGAAGACGGCCTGACCATCGTCGATGCAGTCAAGGGAATGATTGCAGGCGACGTAAAGGCGACAATCTGTCTTGGCGGAAATCTTCTACGCGCAGTCCCAGAGCAAGGCGAGATGGAAACAGCTTGGGCAAGACAGGACCTAACAGTAATGGTTTCCACCAAACTCAACCGCAGCCATCTTTTTCCTGGAAAAAATGCCTATATCCTGCCCTGCCTTTCACGGCTTGAGATCGATGACCAGGCGACGGGTCCGCAAGCGGTAACGACCGAGGACAGTTTCTCGCATATTTCCGGGTCGCTCGGGAAACGCTCGCCAGCCTCGAAGCATCTAAAAAGCGAACTGGCAATCGTGGCTGGCATTGCCAAAGCGACGCTTGCTGGCAATCCGAAACTGCGCTGGGATGACTGGACAGATGATTACAATCTCGTCCGCGACCTAATCGAGGCGAGCTATCCTGACGACTTCAGGGATTACAATCGGCGCATGTTCGAACCAGGCGGGTTCTATCGGGGCAATGACGCGCATGAACGTGTGTGGAACACCGAAGAAGGTAAGGCTGTGTTCACAACACCGGATCGGATGAATGCGCTCTCCTTCGAAGACGTGGAAGGGCGGTTCAGACTGGTGACAATGCGCTCCAACGATCAGTTCAATACCACGATTTACGGCTATTCGGACAGGTTTCGTGGGATTGATGGCACACGTGATATAGTGTTTATGTGTGAGCAGGACATTGCGGCTGCCGGGCTGGAGCCCGGTCAGGAGATATCACTTGTTAGCGACTTCGGTGACGGCAAACGACGCGTTTTGCCCCATTTGATAATTGTCCCCCACAGCCTTCCACGTGGAACAATTGGAGCATATTACCCGGAGTGCAACGTCCTGAACGCGATCGATCATCACGACGAACTGTCAAAGACGCCCGCCTCGAAGGCGATCCCGGTACGGATCGAATGTTGAGGTAACGAGAATTAGGACGGATCTCGCCCTTGCGAACAACGGCCTGCTATAACGCAACTCTCATTCTAAGGCCCGGAACCATGTCGGGTCTGCCTGCTAATAGGAACGGGCATGCTTGAGCAAAATCCGGGGTAGGGGTGTTGTCATATAAACCTGCTGTCAGTTTGTGGGGCGTAGAGATGGTGGGGTGAAGAATAGCTATCAGCTACAAGCGTCACCGTTTCCCGCGACAGATCATTGCCCATGCGGTCTGGTTGTACTTCCGGTTCCCGCTGAGCCTGCGCCTGGTCGAGGAATTGCTGCTGGAGCGCGGCATCGTCGTCTCGTATGAAACGATCCGCAGATGGGGTCGGAAATTCGGACCGGCCTATGCGAAGCAAATCCGTCGCCGACGACCGTCGCACCGGGATGTCTGGCATCTGGACGAAGTGGTGGTTACCATCGCTGGCCGCAAACACTGGCTTGGCGTGCCGTTGCCCAGGACGGCTATGTTCGCGACGAGATTGCTCAAAGCCGGCGCGATACGAAAGCCGCGAAGCGATTGCTGATCAGGCGACTGAGGAAAGCAGGCATGCCGCCCAAACGGATCATCACCGACAATCTCCGTACGGCGCGGCCAAGCGTGACGTTATGCCGGCTGCCGAACACAGGTCCCACAAAGGTCTCATCTGCCGCTGCGAAAACGGGAACGCATAAGGCAGGGTTTCCGATCAGCGGGCAGCTTGCAGCGCTTCATCGCGATCTTCTCAGCGCTCCGAAATCTCTTCGTCCCCCCCGCATCACAAACGATCCGCCCTGGCCACTCACCTTCACCGCATCCGCGCAATAGCGCATTGGAAAGCCATGACCGGCGCGGGTGCCTGATCTCAGAGGCCGTGGGCGTAGTTCCATCGCCGCTCGATAATGTGACAACTCCCTGACGTTACTTACCTACAAACCCACCGCTATCTTTCGGATACTGCGAGCAGACGGCTTGCAAGCCGGATTCCACCGGCAAGGTAGACGACAGCCCCGATCATTAGCATGACTACGCCGCCAAGTTGCTGATCGGAACCGGCATCCAGAACGAGACCGAAACAGGTAACGTCACCGGTACCGTAGAGTGGGCGGGGGCTCAACGCCAGCAGTGCCCCGAGCAGGGTCATGTGAATGGACGTCAAAAGCAGCGAACTGGCGCCGGTGCCCGCGTGAAGCCGGTCACCGCCCCGGACGAGGCAGCTCCACCAAAGCAGAATGCCGGCCACAAGGAACACGCACTGCTCGGCCACCGTCACCAGGAAGGATGCTTCCGCCGCTGCCCGCATTGCCGGTGCGTGCCAGCCCCAGACCGCGATCAGTTCCACCAGGGATGCCAACAAGGGCAACGCCGCAGGCATGGACGCACCCGGCCGCCAGCGCCGCGGCAATCCCAGCGCGATCAGCGGTGAGGCAATGGCGATGACCCCCATATGCGCCAGCATGTGCGCCGAAAACGAGGCGCGCCAGTCACCGAGCAGCGGCCCCAGCCAGATCAATGCCAAGATCAACAGGCCCGATGCCAGAGCCAGCCGTCTCATCTTATGCATTCTGTCAAAAACAGCGCCGGCATCGCCGTGAAGATAACGGCGATGAAACTGAGGCCCGAGAGCAGCAGCGTCGCATAACCCTGAAACAGCAATCGGTCCCGGCGCGTCGGATTGTCATGGGGCGGATCGCCGGATCCGAAACCCCATTGCCGCCAGGCGAGCGCCGCGGCCAGCACGATCACCGCTAGCACAATCACCGTGACCATGCCGATCGCGATGCGCAGATTGTTGAAATCATTTCCCAGCAGATAGGGCTTCTCGCAGAAGATTGCCGCACCGGCATAGCAAAGCACGAAGTGCAGCGCCCAAACCACAGGAGCGGTGAACAACGTCCAAAGCGTCTCGACCTGCCTGGGGAGCAAGTGCCACATCAGAGCGCCTCCGGAAACAGACCGACGACGCCGAAGGTGATAAGCGCGGTCACCAGCATGAAATGCCAGTAGAGCGCTACGTTACAGATCTCCATGTCATGGCGGGGCGTCATGCGCCCGGCCAGACTGCGCGCCAGGCAATAAAGCTGCATGATGACACCGATTGCGCCATGGATCGCCGCCCAGATCACCAGGATCCAGACGATCGCCGGATAGACATGCGCGGTCGGGTCCATGCCAGTGGTCCATGGCCCCGCAAGGGCTGCGATACAGCCACAGATGGAAAGGATTATCCCGATTACCAGGAGCGCCCTTGCCGTGCCGACCGCACTGCGCCTATTGGTATCCCGTGCAGCGAGGGTAGCGGCCCAAGCAGCTGCGAACAGGCCGAGCGCGACCATCGGCCAGGACATGCCGGGTCCGTCGAGCCCGCCGGTGAAATCCTCATGGATGGTCCAGAAGAAGAAATAGCCGAACGCGAGGCTTGCAAGCGCGGTGCCATCGCCAACCATGGTGATGAACATCGCCCACCAGCCGACCGATTTCACGCCGGAAGCGTAAAGCGGAAGGCTTAGGCCACGACCCACGTCCTTCTCATCTTTCTCGGGAATATGGCCAGTACCTGTCCATAACCACCACAAGACAGCAGCAATGAAGAAAACGCCCGAGACCAGCGAGACGATCCACAATTTGAAGGTCAGCGCCACGAACACCGTCCCCAGCAGGACGGCGCTGATGATTGGTATGTAGGACGTACCGCCGACCCTGAGCACCTGTTCCGGCTCGGCATCCAGCACCGACGTCACCAGCGTCTCGCGCTTTCCTTGCTTCGCATCCGGCAGATACCATTCGCCACGCTTGACCTCCCCTGCCAGACCCTTTTGGTCCCAGAGCGGATAGCGGCTCTCGATCCGCGGGATTGAGCGCATGCCCCATTTCTCCTCCGGCTCGTTGATCCATTCCAGCGTGCCGGCCTTCCACGGATTGACCTCACCGCGCGGCTGCCGGCGGCGATGCAGCGTGACGTCGATAACGACGGCGAACATCCCGATGCCCAGCACCACCGCGCCCATGCTGGAAGTCAGGTTCAGCCAGTCCCATCCAAGATCGCCGGGATAGGTATAGACGCGTCGCGGCATGCCGCGCAGCCCGGCCAGATGCATCGGGAAGAAGGTGATGTTGAAGCCGCAGAACATCATCCAGAAGGCAAACCGGCCAACCCGGTCCGACATAGATTTGCCGTCGATCAGTGGATAATAGTAGTAGAGGCCGGCAAAGACTGGAAACAGCATGCCGCCGATCAGCACGTAGTGCAGATGCGCCACGACGAAATAGGTGTCGTGCGCCTGCCAGTCGAATGGCACCAGCGCCACCATGACCCCGGTCAGGCCACCCATGACGAAGATCGCGATGCCACCCAGGGCGAACAACATGGGCGTAGAAAAGATAACCCGGCCGGCCAGCATGGTGGCGACGAACACGAAGATCTGCACCCCCGTCGGAATGGCGACAGCCTCGGAAGCCGCCGAGAAGAAGGCGAGCGAAATCTGCGGCAGGCCTGTCGCGAACATATGATGGACCCAGAGCCCAAACGACAGGAACCCCGTGCCGACAGCGGCAAGCACAATCCATGAATAGCCGACGATCGGCCGGCCGGCGAAGGTCGGGATGATCATGGCGAGCAGGGCAATGGCCGGCAGGAAGATGATATAGACCTCTGGATGTCCGAAGATCCAGAACAGGTGCTGCCAGAGCAGCGGATCCCCGCCACGCTCGGGATCGAAGAACGGCCAATCGAACATGCGCTGCATTTCGAACAGGAGATCCCCGGCGATCAACGGCGGGAATGCGAAGAGGATCATGCCCGCGACGATCAGCAGATACCAGGCGAACAGCGGCATTATGTTGATGCGCATGCCGGGAGCCCGGCATTTCATGATGCCGACGATCAGCTCCACCGCGGCCGCCAGCGAGGCAACCTCGATGAAGGACAGGCCGAGCAGCCAGATATCGGCGCCGATGCCCGCCTGCTCGCTGGTGGCAAGCGGCGGATACATGAACCAGCCGGAATTGGGTGCCGCATTGAAGAAGATTGAGCCGCAGACGAAAACCCCGCCGATCAAGAAGCTCCAGAAGCCGAAAGCGCCGAGCCGGGGAAAGGGCAGTTCACGCGCACCCAGCATCGACGGCAGGAGAAAGATCGCCACCGCCTCGAAGATCGGCACGGCGAACAGGAACATCATGACCGTGCCGTGCAGGGTGTAGACCTGATTGTAGAACTCGGCGGACAGGAGATCGTTGTTCGGCACGGCAAGCTGCGCACGAACAAGCAGGCCGAGAAGGCCGGCGAATAACATGAAGGCGAACGCGGTGGAGCCGTACCAAAGGCCGATCTCGGTATTGTTGACCGAAGTCCAGTAGCGCCAGCCACGCGGATTGGCCCAGACATCACGAAGCTGCTTCTCCTCCGCCGCCTTGTCAGTGTCCTGCGATGTCCTGTCCGGTATGCTCTCGCCGGTCATTTCAACCCTCTCAGCCAGGCACTCAATGCGGAGAGATCCGCTGGCGAAAGTCCAGGATAGGCCGGCATATGGCTACCCGGCTTGGTCGAGCCGGAATGTGTAATGAAACGGGCGAGGTTCGCCTCGCTGTTCTCCATCTGGCCAGCCGCCAGGGTGAGCCGCGATCCGATATGCGAGAGGTCCGGTCCGGAGACGCCCTTGGCTTCTGTCCCGGCGACGCGGTGACAGTCGCCGCATCCCTCGCGTAGAAAGACCGCGCGCCCACTGCCGGCAACCCCCAGCCCCGCCGATATCCTGGCACGCTGCTCGACCCAGGTCTCAAAATCGGCTGGCTCCATGGCGACGGCAGAAAAGGCCATCAGCGCGTGGGATGTGCCGCAGAACTCGGTGCACTGACCGCGATAGGTGCCCGCTCGCGTCGCCTTAAGGGACAGGCGATTGATGCGACCCGGAATGAGATCCATCTTGCCGCCGAGCGCCGGGATCCAGAAGGAATGAATCATGTCCCCGCTCGTGAGGGAGAGTTCGACCCGCACGCCCACCGGGAGCCTGATCTCGTTGGCGGAGACGACCTGGCTGCCATCGGGATGATGATAGACTACGTGCCACCAGAACTGATGGCCGACCACCTCGATGCGCGGCGCGTAGCCAGCTTCCTCACCATCCGCGAAGGGACGCAGGAACGGCATCAGCCAGAGCGCATAGGTCAGAAGCGCCGTCAACACGACGACGGGAAATGCAACGCCACCCCATAGAATGACGCGACCTGCCGCCTCCTCGGATATTGTCCGGCGCTTCAAACGCGACGCGTAGAGCCATACGAGGACCATCAAGGCCCAGATGACAAGCCCACCAACTGTCATCACCCAAAACAGCGTGGCAACCTTGTCTGCCTCCTCTCCTGCCGGATCAAGGGCGGATTGCGCGCCGCTGCAAGAGGAAATGGCGGGACAAAGGATGATCGCAAGCGCGATGAACCGCCAGGATACCCAGCGCCCTCCATTCTTCGGTTCCAGTTCCTGTAGCACAGTCACTATGGTCGATCATTCCCCTGATCCGGCAACCAAGCCGGCCATTTAAGATGTAACTAGTGCTGCCGGCAAAGTTCTCGAGAGCTAGAAGCGGAACTTTTCCAAATGATCGTGAGCGCTTCCGAAGATGAAATTTACGGAACCCTTTTGCGATTTCGCATGTTACGTTTTGTTGGTGCAGCGGAGTATATGTAATGGGGGTTGCATGGCAAAGGAAGTAAACGGCTACTCAGGTGTCCAGATCGCGCTGCACTGGATCGTGGTCGTGCTGATTGCGTTCCAGTTTCTCGCTCACAACGCTATCGAGGCGTCATGGCGCGCCTTTCGAAACGGCGAGATTCCATCAGAGAGCGCTGCCATCCTCACCTCACTGCATGTCGGGGTGGGGATGGCGGTACTGTTATGCATGCTCTGTCGCGTCTACCTGCGCCTGACCCGCGGCGCTCCCTCACCGCCTGCCGATGAGCCACGCCTCCTGAAGATCGTTTCGGAAGCGGTGCATCGAATGATCTATGTCCTGCTGCTGCTCTTACCCATCTCAGGCGCGGTTGCCTGGTTTTTCGGGGCGTCACCAGCAGCCGGCGCTCATGTTATCATGGAAAAGCTGCTGCTCGGCCTGATCGCTGCCCATATCGGCGGAGCACTGTTCCAGCATCTCATCCGCCGCTCCGACGTGGTAGTGCGGATGTTTGCGCCGGAGCGGCCGGAGACGGTCGAGTGAGGCTCGCCCAACCGGGATGCATCGCAGACACGAAATCTTCAACTTGCTTGCATCGCAACGCCTGCTTCGTTGTGAATCCGCGAGCGCGGATCCAAGGGGTTTTCGAGCGGGGCCACTGGAGTTACTAGATTCAGCGAACGAGCCCGACGCTTGCGCCGTGGCTGAAATCTGCCGAGGTCTGGCGCACTCCGCGCAGCTGGGAGCACACCAGCGATCACGCCCCGCCATGATCGAGATCGACCCATCCGTCGACGCGGGTTCTATCGACGTTTCCCAGATCCATCAAAAGAAGACTTTGGTGCCAAACGGGATACTCAATGCCTACGCACCATCAGGCCGGTCCGTCCGAGATGCTCAGCGTGGAGGTGGGCGAGTTCCCAATCTGCGATATATTTCGCATTTAATAGCGGCTATTGTCCGGATGCGAGGGCGGTTTCGCGGAACCATCGTCACGTATTCAGAGAGTTTGAGCGTTGTATCCGGAGCTTCGGCCGTGATTCCTATTCCTTTGGCACGGCCGTTCGCATCGGCAGTCGCGCACTAGAAATTTTGACAGAGCTGATAGAGCGTCCCGGTGAACTGGTGGGCAAGGCTGAGCTCGTGGCGCGCGCCTGGCCGAATACCTTCGTTGAAGAAAGCAAACTGAAAGTGAACGTTGCAGTTCTTCGGGTGCTTGGCGATGCTCCGGACGGCACGCCATAAATAGCGACGGTGAGCGGCCGGGTCTATCGCTTCGTCTTTCCCGTAAGTGTTTGCAGGCAGAACGGCGCCACCGTCACGGCGAAGTCTGGGGATGCCCGCGCGCACAAACTACTCGATGACTCAACGCGGCGGTGATGCCGGAAATGTCACTCGCGGGAGAGATCGAGATCAGCGTAAACCGAACTCAACGCAGCAAAAGAATGGGGCCCGGTCTCCCCTACGAGATCGCTGATAGCCACATCGTGTCCTTTGACCGAGTGTCCGAGGTGATCCAGAAGATCCGTGAGAGATCGCATCGCCACTGACCTAACGCTCAATCCTTGCGTTGCACTGAAACAAAGATTCAGCGTTTCGCCTTTATTTGCTCGCTGCCGCACGAGCAAATTTCCCAACCACTTCTCCCTCGGCCAGTACATGCCCCTCCATTGCCTGAAGAACTGCGTCGCGCGTGGCGCCAGGCTCAAGATCAAGACTTTCCGTATCCAGCGCAAAGACCTGGAAATGATAGTTGTGAGCCGGGTCTTCGACGGGCGGCTTCGGGCCGGTGTAACCGGTCGACCCCGAGCTGTTCACACCCTGCTTGATGCCTTTCGGCTCGACCAAGGTCGGACCAGTCGGCAGACCTTCTCGCAGACTCGTTACACCGCCCGGGATATCATAGACGATCCAATGCACGAAGGGTTTGGGTTGTGTGGCATCCGGATCGTCCGCAATCACAACGAATGACTTGGTAGCCTGCGGCGCATCGCTCCATTCCAGCTTCGGTGAGGCATTGTCGCCATCGGCAGCATGCTCGACCGGAATGGAACTGTCGTTCTGGAAACTGGAGCGGACGGAGATGGCCTGATCGCCCTTGGGCTTAACCAGTTCGATTGCGATTTTGGAGCCTGGCTGATCCTGTACGAGGTTCGGGATGGCAGCGACCTGTCTCCCGTTGGCAGGGCGGTCGTTCGCCGCACCTTCACTGCCATCATAGCTGACTCGATAAATCACGCCGTTGTCGTCGTCCGCAACGTAAAGAGCGCCATCCTGACCCACGGCGACACCCGCAAGCCGGCCAAGGTAGCCATAGCCGCCATTCTGTTGCTGAATCAGAAAGCCCTCCAGGAAGTGCTTCGAACCGACAGGCTTGCCATTCTCGAACTCGATACGAAGCACTTCATAGCCGCTTGGCGGACGACGATTCCAGGAACCGCGCATCGCAACGAAGGCGTCACCACGGTACTCTTCCGGGAAGGCTTTGCCGTGGTAGAACGCCATCTGCATTGGTGCACTGTGGGCCGTGTGGCCGAGATCAGGCTCCGTCGACTGCTTCGCCCACTGCTCAAATGTCATGCCTTCCGGCGGATTGTCCTGCGGATTGAACTCGCTCATGCCGTAAACATAAGGCCAGCCATACTGCTTGCCCTGTTCGATCCGGTTGAGCTCCTCGAGCTGCTCCTCGTCACCGAGCCAGTCAATGCCGTGGTCGAAGCCATAAAGGACACCGCTGGTGGGTTCCCAGTCAAAGCCGATTGTATTGCGCAACCCCCGAGCGAATATGGTGCGGGAGCTTCCGTCCTTTTCCGCCCGGAGAATGGTGGCATTTTCGGGATTGCCTTCATCGCAGGCGTTGCAAGTGCTTCCGACAGATATGTAAAGCTTGTCGTCAGGACCGATTCCGAGCGTCCGGTTCGGATGCTGGCCGGCGTCTGGAAGATCGTTGATGATGCGGCTCAGTTCGCCGAATGTTCCGTCCTCGTTGACATCGGCGGTATAGACATCGTTGATCGATACGAGGAAGACCTTGTTGCCGTCGAAGGCGATGCCGTGTATGTCAGCACGGCTCGCCACTGTCTGCACGCTGTCCGCTTTACCGTCGTCGTTTTCGTCCTTCAGCATGATGACGTCACCGACCTTTCGGCGCGTCGCATAGAGAGTGCCGTCGTCGGACACGGCAAGCATGCGAGGATTGATCAGGTCACGAGCGAAGACTTCTACCTTGAACCCGTCCGGCGCCTTCAGCAAACTTGCGAGTTCTTGATCATCCTTCACTTCGATCTTCTCCGGTTCCAGGATCGAACCCTGCACGACGACGTCCGAGTACTGCCCGACTTTTCCTTGCGGCTGCGCGATTGCCAAGGCGGTCGGCATAACAAGTGCTACGGCGGACACGGAAACTGCGAGGGAAAGAAGGCGAATGGCCATCTGCGGCTCCTACGGCTCGGTCGAAAGCTCTCTAACCGCAGCAAAGCGTCATAAGTTCCGAAACGTGGAGACGGTTTTGTCCAACACTGCTGGAACCTCCCTTGCCTCTTCCCGTTCACTCTCACTTAGCGATCTGCGCCGCGAGCTGGTTGCAAACCCTTATCGGAAGCCAGATATTCTCTCTCCTTCGCTTGCGCGAATTAATGCTTACTTCAACCGAACTTTCTAATAAACAATATCAAGACAAAACAACGCTGGTAAGTTGAGAAGATTCTCGACGTTTAACCGTCGACAGGCCCAAGCAGAGTTTCCGAGCTTCAGACCTATTCTTGCCAGACGCGTGCGTCCCTAGGTCAGCGAGGGCAGAGTTTCTCGCTCAGACGCGATCCTTCCGCTCAAGCGCTTTCAAATGATCGAGGCACGCCCCTTTCACCAATTCGAGCAGCAGACTTGTACGCCCCCAAGCCAGACGAGCGCTTCAGCGCTGATTTCGAAATGCTTTGAATACCGAGCCTTTACGTAGGCTTCGTTTAGCGTGTTAAACCAAGCTCGTTCGCGGTGCTGATCGCGCGGAAACGCGACAGCCAGCCGGCGGTCCTGTTCCTCCGCAAGTGATCGGAGAAATTTGACGTTGTGTGATGGCGGTGCGTAGTTTGTCAGCGTCAAAAGCACGCCCGAATACGCTTGCTCCAAGGCTTGGTGGAGCAAGAATGCCGCCTCCTTTTCCATCCCGGTTCCTAATGCATTCCTCGAAAGAGCAGAATAGTTTTGCGCTGTCTTGTACCGCTGCTCGAAGTGTTCGCTTGCCAACCGAAATTGTTCAATTTTAGTGAGCACCTGGGGCTCGGCCAGTGGCTCATCATCCAGCTCGTAGAGGACCACGCCCTCTTTGCGAATGTCGGAGAAGAAGTACTGCCCCTCCTTCAGGTAAGCATTCACTTCCCGTCTGGTATGCACGATGAAACTGACCGGCGTTTCCACCATCGGATCGCGGTTCAGCCTGTCGGCCGCCTTGTGCCAGAACGCCGCGAAATCGCAGAGCTTGCGATGGTTGACGATGATCAACAGATCGAAGTCCGACCGATACCCCTTCATCGTGAACGGCTCGTCGACCCAGCCCCCCTTCGCGTAGGAGCCGAACAAAATGATTTTGAGGATGCGCCCACGCTTCTTGAAGCCTGCGGTCCCTTCCTTCAGCGCGTCCTCGAACTCTTCATGAAGGATCTCAAGGACGCGCGCCAGTTCCCGCTGCTTGCGGGGCGGCATATGATCGAGGGAGGACTTCATCATGGACAGGGCGATAATTCCAAAGGGCAAGCGTCAACAGACCAGGTACGTCTAAGTGGTTGTAGATACTACATCAAGCAACCCCCTTCCGAAATCTGCTTCATGCATGAGCGTCAGGATAGCTCTGTCGCAAGGAGGTATCGCTCGCGTTTGGCCTTCCGCAGGTGACTCGCTAAGGCTACGTGCCGCTCCAACCCGCGTCTAGCGGCCTCAGCTCTTCACAAATATTTATATTATAGTTTCCTCTTTCGATGCTCTGCGCGCTTGGCCGACATAGAGTCGCGGTCTATTATTCCCGCAGCAGTTGTCCAAGGTCGAGGCTCGCGGCCCTAAGGTCGCCACCAGGGCAACCGACGAAGCGCCCATCACGATACGCAATGCGCGGGAGGCAGGTCGAGGAACGGTCATGACAATTCAGAACGCCGCGGAGCTCGTCAAGGCACTTGCCGAAGAAGCGACACAACAGAACATGCGCCCTGGCGATTTGGCAGAGCAAACAGGCCTCCCGATCGAACGTCTGAACCTACTCCACTCCGGCGGCTGGGAGACGCTGACTGTGCGGGAGATCGCCCTCATCCTGGAGGCGCTCGAACTCGACCTGAGAACCCTCTGACAGTCGCCGCGAAGCAGGAGCGTGTTCGGATCGTCGAACTGTCCCGCCCCAAGACCATGCGCGTTCAACGACTTCAGCAATTGCATAGGTTGGCAGCGTGGTCGCCCCCGACGGATGGACGGCGGCAAAGGCGAAACCCAAGGAAACAAGCCCGGCCCTTACATCGACTACGGTACCGTCCAGGTCCGCTGCGCAGACGACGAAGACGGCAGCGTCCTTCGCGGCACCAACCGGTTGGCACGCAATTCCTGTGGGAAAAGCGCTGCGAGTGCACCGATCGAGCACAGTCCGCAATCGCCTTCCTCACCATCCGGCACGTTATAGCGGGCGCCTCCCCGAAGACAGGACTGCACTCCGAACCACCTGAACTTCCGGCCTCCATGGCGCCACGTGTCATCCGTTTCGAAACGAACTTCCACAGGAAAGGAAATCACGCCCTCCTGCGCGGGGGCCGGCCGGGAGAGCAAACCAGGAAGAGTATCGACATCTCAGTCCGCTTTCTGGAAGCCCATCGATCGCGCAAGAGACAGCGATTCCGCAAGGTCCGGGCGCCGGGAACGACCTGCCGCCGTTTGACCAATCGCGGCGAGGCCCAAAAACACCATACCGTCGTCATCGTTCACCGTTCGAAACGCTTCTCCGTCGCCGCCGACCAGCAGAAAGCACGAGGCCGGCAACGCTTGCACTTGCCCCTCATCGAGCACGAGGGTCTTGCAGAGGATGACGCTGGCGCGGCCGTTGTAGATGGCTCCCGCATAGTCGCGGGCCGCGTCGACACAACGCCAGACCTGCACGCGATTATAGATGACCCGGTCTGCCGGACACGGGCTCAGTCCCCGCAGCGTGATCCGCCAGTTTCCGATCCCGCGTTCGGTGGGGCCGACGATTTCGACATCGTGGTTCAGTTTTTCCATCGTGCGCGCCGCCAGATTTCCCGCGGCATCAAATCGTTCGAGTACGAAGATCTTCGCACCCTTCTCGGCGAACTGACGCAGGTAGCGCGGCGACGGCTCCCCATATGGATCTTCCCCGTCGGCAGCAGAATGGGCCCTGCCGGCGACCAGGAAGAGCGTGAGGGCAGCGGTTATCCATGGTTGCGTTCCTGAGGACATCTGGGCTTTCCCCGGTTGACACGAAATTACTCGGCGAATAAAATATAGTTTACTCGCCGGAATCATCAACCGAGAATACGAATTTGAAAAAGCACCTTCTTCCACTCCTGCTCTTTCTGTCGACTACGAGAGCGAATGCGTGCGCACCGGTCGATCAAGATCGCGTTGCCGAGATGGTCGAGACCATTGCGAATGAACTGAAACTGGATCCGGCCCTGGCGCTCGCTGTGGTTGATGTCGAGAGTGCCGGGGGCAAGCACCAGGTCTCCGACGCCGGTGCCATCGGCATCATGCAGCTAATGCCCGAGACCGCCTTCGACTATGGCGTGATCGACCGATGCGACCCAGAGTCGAACATCCGGGCCGGCCTCCGCTACCTCAAGAAACTGTATAGCGAGTTTGACGATCCCCTGTTGATGCTTGCCGCCTACAACGCCGGCCCAGAGCGCATCTATCAAAGGGGCGGCATCCCCGAGTTCAACGAAACGGCCCAGTACATCGTCAAGGTCATGAACCGCTGGACGCTGAACGGCAAGGCATCGGCGGCCGAGGAAAAGCGCCGAGTTAACAGCAACCCCAAGGAGACGGCAGCCCTCGTGACCTCTCCCTGGCGGGACCAACACGTCTGGACCGCCGAATAGCGCCCGTCCCGTTAGCCTCATCCTCCCAAGATCAGAAGGACATTCAATGAGCATCTCTCTGAAGACGCAGCACCTGCGCGGTAAGGTTCCTCTGTCGCTGGCGTTGCTCGCAACGTCTATCGCGCTGGTTCCGGATGCGGCTTATGCGCGATCGGCGACGCCGATCGAAGGTATTCTCGACTGGGCCGTCGGCTTGCTCCAGGGCAATGTCGGTCGCTCTCTCATGATCATCGCCGTCTGCTTCTGCGGTTTTCTGTTCCTGACCGGGCGTATGGCGTGGAACGTGGCGATCTCGATCATCATCGGCATAGCCTTCATTTTCGGCGCCGCCGAACTTGTCGACGCCATGAAGTCGGCGGGCGGTGCCTGACATGCGTGACGACGCTCCCGATGTTGAGCCGCTGATACAGCCGCTGACACGGCCGCCGATGTATTTCGGCGTCGACATCATCGTGTTTGTGTTCAACGGGATTGTGGCGATCGTCGTCTTCATCGCATCGTCGAATTTCCTGGCGCCACTAATCGTCCTGCCAGTCCATTTCATCGCGCTATACCTGTGCCAACGGGACATCCACATCGTCCGCGTCGTGCACGTGCACCTCGCGATGCGCCAGGCAATACACAACAGGCGTTTCTGGAAAGCAGGGAGCTACGCCCCATGAATATCGTCAATCACAACCTGAAGTTCGGCCGGGAGCGCGCCCGCGACCTTGGGATCGGCACCCACGTCCCGTATCTTCGGCATGTGGACGAGGAGACGATCGTTACCAAGTCCGGCCTGCTGCTGCAGGTCATTCGACTTTCCGGCCTTCCCTACCAGACCATGGACCAGGCGGAGATCAATGCCCGCCTCGCCAACCGCAACATGACGGTCCGCTCACTGGGATCGTCGCGATTCGCGCTTTATGCCACGATCATCCGCCGGCAGATCCAGCCGGCGATAGACGGCACTTTCGACAACCCTTTCGCAGCCGAGCTGAATGCTCGCTACATGGACGGGCTGAGGTACAAGACGATGTTCGTGAACGAGCTGTACCTGACGGTCATTCGGCGACCGATGACCGGCCGCGCAGGCAAGGTTGACCGAATGTTCGACATCTTCCGAATGGCGGACAACGAGGTCGAGGCGCGCGGCGAGGCGCTGCGCGACTTAAAGGACATGGTTTCGGGCATTGTCGGCGACTTCCGCTCGTACCGCCCGGAAATTCTGTCCTGTGTCACCCGCGACGGTGGGCTCTACTCGGAACCGGCTGAGTTCTTCGCCAAGATCCTCGCTGCCGGTGACGAGCGAACAATGCCTCTGCCCCGCATGTCGCTGGCCGACTATGTCGGAACCGGCCGGATCATGTTCGGGCGCAAGGCGATGGAAATCTGGTCGGCGGATGGCGCGAGCTCGAAAGTCGCTGCCATGGTGTCGATCAAGGAGTACCCCCCAATGACGACGCCCGGCCAGCTCGATGGGCTGCTGCGCCTTCCCTACGAATTCATCGTCACCCACTCCTTCGCGCCGGAAGACCGCACGACGGTCACGGAGGCGGTCGCTACCATCAGCCGGCAGGTCGCCAATTCCGACGATGGCGGCACGGCGGTCGAAGACGATATCGAAACGGCGCGCGACCGGCTGGCCTCGGGCGAGGTCGTGTTCGGCAAACACCATATGACCGTCGCGGTATTCGAACGCGACCTTTCGCGCCTGAACCGCGCCGTCGCCGAGGTCACCGCCGAGCTGGCGCGCATGGGTGTCGTCGCCGTGCGCGAAGACCTCAATCAGGAAGCGGCCTGGTGGGCACAGTTGCCGACAAACTTCACCTATATCGCCCGTCAAGGGCTGATCTCGTCGGTCAACTTCGCCGGGCTGTTCTCCGCGCATAGCTTCCCGTCGGGGCAGATACAGAAAGTCCATTGGGGGCTGCCGATCTCGCTCCTGGAGACTACAAGCCAGACGGCTTACTTCTTCAATTTCCATGAGGCGGACGTCGGCAACTTCACCGTCATCGGCCCGACCGGCTCCGGCAAGACGGTGGCACTTTCGTTTCTTTTGGCGCAAGGCATGCGCGTCGAGCCGCGGCCGCGATGCGTCTTCATCGACAAGGACCGGGGTGGCGAGATCTTCGTGCGCGCCCTGGGCGGGCGCTACGAGCGATTATCGCCGGGCGAGCCTACCGGCTTTGCGCCCCTACAGCTCGAAGACACGCCCGCCAATCGGAGCTTTGGCAAGACGCTGGTTTCCTATCTCGTCACGCCGTCGGAACGGGTGCTCAATGCCGAGGAGATGGCGGTCATTTCCGATGCGGTCGACAACATCTTCACCGATTTCGAGCGACCGCAGCGGCGACTAGACATGCTCTCGGAAGCGCTGCGCGGCAGGATGCGATCAGCCATTGGCGACCTTGCCGACCGACTGACGGAATGGACCACCGGCGACAAGGGCTGGCTGTTCAACAACCCGACTGACGGGCTTGATTTTGCCCGTTCGGTGATTGGCTTCGACATGACGGAGATCCTCTCCGACAAGCGGACGCGTTCGGCGGCTCTCCTGTACATGTTTCATCGCATCCAGGAGATCCTCGATGGCCGCCCTTCGATGATTTTCTTGGACGAAGGGTGGCGCCTGCTCGATGACGAGGTCTTTTCCGGTTTCATCAAGGACTGGCTCAAAACCATTCGCAAGATGAATGGCATTGTCGGCTTCGGCACGCAGTCTGCGGCCGATGTGGTGCGCTCCGATCTGAGCGACACGATCATCGAACAGACGATGACCAATATCTTCTTTCCGAACGCATCAGCCGACGAGGGGAGCTACCGCAAGGCATTCGGGCTCTCGGAAAAGGAATTTCGCTTCGTGAGGCAGGCGGACAAGGCGAGCCGCACCTTCCTCATCAAGCACGCTCAAGACTCGGTCATCGCCCGGCTCGATCTCTCGGCAATGCCAGATCTCGTGAAAGTGCTGTCCGGGCGGCCGGAGACGGTGCAGGAGTGTCAGGCACTGCGCGAAACCTATGGCGGCGAGCCGGCAGCCTGGCTACCGCATTTTTGCGGCTGGACGATCCCGGAGGCGTCCAATGCGTAGAACGATCCTACTCCTGCTTTCTACCGCGCTGGCCAGCGCACCGGCGCCAGGAGCTTTCGCTGAGATTCCGGTGAGCGATAACGATGCGCATGAGATGCGCGCCGAGGATGAAGGACATTCCCGAAAGGACATGGAGACGCGGGGTGATCAGCTCGAAGACCAGACGGTAACAAACTGCAATATCTCCCGGAAGGAGAAGCATCGCCGCCTGTACCGCTCGCCGGCCCAGGCAGTGAAAGAGGACGCCAAGAACGTCGAACTGATCAAGCATTATGCGGAAAAACACAATGTCCCGGTCGGGCTTGCGTTGTCGGTAGCGCATGCGGAATCTGGCATCTCGACCTGCTCGGGTTCGCCAACCGGCGTGAAGGGCGTCATGCAGCTGACCAAGCGAACCGGCAAGGGCATTGGCTTTGATCGCGACATCAACCAGGAGAACATTGAGGGAGGCGTCAAATACCTCGGCGTTGGCGTCAACAAGTGCGGGACCACCGATTATGCCTGCCTCGCCTCCTGGTACAACGGCTCGACGGCCGCGGAACAGAAGAACTGGGCCGGGAAGGTCGGTCGAAACCATGCCTGGTTCAATGCCTATGCCGGCGGCTCCAACATCGCGAACGTTTCCTCGCCGTCGTACAAATCCTATGTGGACTATGGTTCGGGGGCGACCCGCGGCTCCAACAACGCTGCGGCCGCCGCGGTCGACCGCGCCGGCTCGGTGATCGACGCGAGCACCGCGCGCGTCGCGGAGGCGGGCCGCCGCATCGACGCGTTGTCGGCCTTGGTGGGGGCGTCCGAAATCTACCAGGATGCCTGGGACGACAACATGCAGGCCCGGGTCGTCAATGCCGAGCTGCTGAACAACCTTATCACCTCACGCAACCTCTTCAACGAGTTGCTGGAGGCGCGCATGCAGATGAAGCTGTCGAAGACCTCCGAGACCGCGAAAACCCTGAAATCCGACACCAAGGTCAATCCCTACAGCTGCGATCCGGTCATCCTCGAAGAGACGAAGGTGTCGAGCAAGCATTGGCCGGACTGCGCCGTGGTCGTGGCCACCAATGCGGAAACCTCGGTCATGTCCTCCGATGGTACAGACGGAGCGATCGGCAGCAATCTTCTTTCCATCCAGAACGCCGCCAACGCGGCCGATTAAGGGGTTCCCATGAACAAGCTGCTCATCGTCTCCGCCGCGCTTGCCATCTCAACGCCGGCGCTCGCCGACATTCCGGTGATCGACAACACCAATCTCGCCATCGCCAAGAAAAACGCCGAGAATACCGGCGAAATCATGAAGACCAACACCAACATCCTGGAAAAGACCAAGGAGATCCTCGGCGCGCTCTCGGGCAGCCGTGACGGCACGATGGGGATTTCCTCCACCGGCCTCGGCGGCAACATGTCGGTCTCGGCCGCACCGTCCTTCTCGTCGATCATGAACGGCGGCACGCTGTCCTTCGGCGGGCTTGGCTCGGATGCGCAGAATATTGCCGCAACGCTGATCAACGGCCTGCAGCTGGTGAAGCAGGTGAAGGCGATCGTCGAAGGCGAGGACGCCGGTGCGATGAACAACGCTTTCTCCGGCGCGGTCAACACCGTCGCCCTGCTATCGGCACTGACACAGCAATCAACGAAAGGGGTATCGCAGCGCGAGCAATCGCTTCAGTCGGTCACCGGCCAGATCGGCTCGGCCGAGGACGTAAAGGGCTCGGTCGACGCCAACACCCGCATGCAGCTGGAGACGGCGCGCACGATCAACGAGCTGATCGGCGTCTCGAACGGCGCGGTCTCGGCGCTGAACACGGAAATGCAGCTGCGGCTGACCCAGCAGTCGGAGACCGCCAAAATGCTGCAATACAAAGATGTTAACCCGTTCAAGTGAGGCCGCATGCGATCGTTCGTTGCCATTATGCTTTCCTGCCTTGCGCTGCTCAGCGGTTGCCAGACCAAAGGCGAGAAGAAGGCCCCATGCCCGCCGATGGCAAGCTATGCGGAGGCTGATGACATGTGCGGTCCAGCGATGCTGGTCAACGACGTCTTCGCGCCAATCCTGAAGGAATGAGTGAATGACGGCGACCACGATCATATCGGACATATTTTCCAAGCTCGACGCCATCGGAGAGACGTTTATTCGGAATGCCTACGAGGGTCTTTCGTTGCAGGTTAATGTCCTGTTCGGGTCGATGCTCACTCTCTATGTCATTTGGTGGGGCTATATGATCCTCGCCGGCCGCGACGCCTTCTCCGTGCCGGAAGCGGCCTGGCGGCTCAGCCGCGCGTTCTTCATCTATTATATGGCGACCAACTGGGGACCGTTCTCGGCCACGCTCTATACGTTGGTGCAATCCGTGCCGAACCTGATCTCCGACACGATCATCGAGTCGATCGCCGGTTCCGGCGGCATCCTTAACGGCGGGACCGACGACACGACCGGCGTGGTGAAGATCCTCGATGCCGTGTTCGAGACGGCCGGCAAGGTCTATGAGCAGGTCGCGACTGGCACCTTCGAGTATGTCGGCGCGCTGATCGGCGCAGTGGTCTTTGTCGTCGCAATGATCTTCATCGCCGTCGCTGCGGCCGCGATCCTCGCGGCCAAGCTGATGCTGTTCATCACGCTGGCGCTCGCGCCGGTGTTCATCATCCTGGCGCTTTATCGCTGGACCTTCCGCTTCACGGACGGCTGGCTGCTGCTGATGGTCAACCTGATGGTGACTCAGACGTTGATGATGGCGTTCCTCGCCTTCCTCTATCAGCTTATCGAGCTCGCCATCAACACGGCCCACAATACGGCGACGGAAAGCAAGCTGTCCTATGTCGCACCGTTCGTTATCGTCTGCCTGCTGGGGATCGTGGTGTTTCGCTTCATTCCGCCGTTCGCGGCGGCCATCACCGGTGGTGGCGCGTCGGGGCAAGGAGACTCGGCGATCGTTGCTGGTCACGAAACGATACTTCGTGCCCGACGACAATATGCAGGGCGCGCGCGCATCCTCCGGCGGGGACTTCACAGCCGCCGCACCTCCGCAGAGGTGATGCGCGCCCGAGCAAGAGCAATTCAGAAAGAGACAGAAAAGAACGGGCGCTATTAGCGGACCGGTTGTCCGAAGCCGACTGACAAGAAAGGATAGAAGCGATGTACAGGTGGGATGAAGACCGAAGGCGCTATGCAGCAATTGACGGACAAAATCGCGTAAATGCAGAGATTGCCGCCAGGGCAACAAATGTCGAAGGCCTTTCGCCGAATGTTGCATCGATCTCTACAAAACGCTGGCAGGTTATGTGCATGGCTTCACCGGACTGCTTGGCTACTGAACGGAGAGCTTCATGATGAAGAAACGCATCTTGTCAACGATTGCCCTCCTGGCCCTGCTTCCCACCGCGGCATGGTCGCATTCGCCCAGCCCGATCCTCCCTTTGATCACCGGCGCCTATGCACCGGCCGAAGCCGGCTGCGAAGCTGCAGCGGCTGCGTTTATCTACATCGAGGACAAGGGCATCGGCGCGAACAAAACCGCCAGCAAAGTTCTGTCCGTTAAACAGGAGGGCACTTCGTATGTTCTCGATGTCGTCTGGATCGAAGCCGGCGCTGAAGAAGCGGAAGGAGACCCCGACACGGTCCAGATCGACGTTGAGAACGAGCGTTCGTTCTTCTTTTCAAGTACGGCTTCGGAAAAGACCCTGATGACATGGTGCGACTAGAATCCGAGTTGCGGCACTCAGGGGCACACGGCTCCTAGCAACCCAGATAGCCGCCCTTCGACGGCACCGATCTGATCGGTCGAGTTGGCCATACGACCTGATGAAAATCCGTCTTGGCCGGCGGCGTATCGGATACAAAAACAAGCAGCGCAGAAATGACCGAAGACACGAACGACGCGATTCCTAATGATTTGGCCGCCTACTGGAAAGCGGGTGCCTCCTGGGAGATCGAGCTCTACCGCAAGGAGCGTCACTCGCGGAGGATCGCCTGGACTGTCGCAACGGTCGCCTTTGTCTCCACAATGCTCAGCCTCTCTGCTCTCAATCTCCTCGTACCCCTGAAGCAGTTCGAAGCAGTGGTGGTCATCGCCGACAAGACGACCGGCTTCGTGGAGGTTGCCCGCTCCCTGCACGAAAGCAAGCTTTCGGAAAACGAAGCCATCAAGACGGCGAACATCGTGCGCTACATCCGGGCGCGCGAAACCTACGACCCTCGGGCGCTGAAGGACAATTACGACCTTGCCCAGCTTTATTCGACCGGGCAGGCGGCGGCGGATCTCCGCCATGATTTCGAGCCGTCGAATCCACGCTCGAAAGACAAGGTTCTTGGACGCAACGCGCGCATCGCGACCACCATCAAGTCGGTCTCATTCCTCAATTCGTCCACGGCAACCGTGCGCTTTTCGACCGAGACACGGCGCGACAGCACCCTGCAGCGCGAGCATTGGGTCTCGGTGGTTCGCTTCCGCTACACGACAGCGCCGCTGAAGAACGAGTATCGTTTCGACAATCCGCTCGGCTTCCAGGTTGTGGAGTACCGGCGCGACCAGGAAACGCTGCCTGAAGTTCTCCCGGCGGACAAGGCGGCGCGCTGATGCTAAAATCGCTCCCTTCCTTTGCTGCGTTGTTTATCCTTTCCCTCGCGAGCGCAGTCGCGGCCGCCGATCCTCGCATCCGCTACATCACCTTCAACAACAATACCGTCGTGACCGTGCCGGCCGGCCTGGGTGTTTCGACGATGATCCAGTTGGGCAGTTCGGAGACGATCGAAACAATTTCGGCTGGCGATACGGCCAGTTGGTCGATCGTTCCGAAGAAGGGCTCCGGCATTCTCTTTGTGAAGCCGATACGCGAAAACGCCGAGACGAACCTCAATATCGTCACCAACCAGCGTGTCTACGCCCTGCTGTTGAAAGGGTCGGCCGCCGAAGACCTACACGCGGCTTTCCAGGTGCGGTTCAAGTATTCCGACGAGGACGTCAATGCCCGGATGCTTGCCACAGCGCAAGAAGGCATCCGGGATCCTCTCCTCAAGGCTCTCGATCCGACCCGCCTGAACTACGACTACGTGTTCCGGGGCGATACCAGCCTGAAGCCGCGCGTCGCCTTCGACGACGGCACACAGATGTATCTGGAATTCCCAAACGAAATTCCCGCCATTTTCGTGGTCGAAGGCAAGCGTCAAGAGTCCCTCGTCAACCTTCGGACCCAGGGAAAGTACGTCGTCGTCGACAAGATCGCCGCGCAGTTTACGCTTCGCGCCGGCGACAAATGGCTTTGCCTATATAATCGGCAGGCGAATCGCCAATCCTTCGATCTCATCGAGGACGCCTATGGCCCAAAGCGCCTCAACCGCAGAGAGGACCGCCGTTGATGGGAAAGATCGACTTCGAACACCTTGATGGGCAGAGCAGCGTCGCGAGTGATCGCAACGGCCGCCTCGGCAAGCTCGCCCTTCCTCTGCTCCTCGTCGCGGCCACTAGTGTCCTTGCCTATGTGAACTGGCCGACCGGGCCGCAGACCTCGAACCTGGCTGAGGGCGCCGGAGAGACCTTCGAGACCTCAAATAGCAGCATACGGAATTTCCCTGACGAGCCGGTAAAGCAGGCGGCCGACCCGAACCTGGTGCAGATCCCGGTGGAAGCGAAAAAGCCATCCGACGCCGGCACCGTCAACGTCACGGTCAATCAGGGCGATGATCTGGAAAAGCTGCGTCTCATTGAGGAGGCGCGTCGCCGGGCCGAGGAAGAGCGGCGGCACATGGAAGAGGCCCGCCGGCGCGCCGACGAAGAGGCCCGACTCGCCGAACTGGAGGCTAGGCGCCAGGAGGAAGAGGAAAAGGCACGTTGGGAGCGGCTGCGCTCGGACCAGATCATCGTCGACGGCAACAGCCACGAAAGCCCTGCCGGCGGAGAGCAATCAGTGACGATCGCCGAGGACGGCCAGTTGGTCGCAGTTCCCGGCGCTGAAAGCGACCCAAACAAGGCGTTCCTGGCCCAGTCGGAAAAGCAGGCCGCCGGCATCGTCAAGGCGACGCGTTTTGACCGTACCGACGCGCTTGTCCCCCAGGGCACGATGATCCGAGGGTTTCTGGAAACGGCCATCAATACCGACCTTCCTGGCATGGTGCGCGCCGTCGTGCGCGAGGATGTTCGCTCGCTCGATGGCGCTCGCATCCTGATCCCGAAAGGATCCCGCCTTGTTGGGGAATATAAGTCCGGCTTGGCGCGCGGCCAGAAGCGCATCTTCATCGTCTGGTCGCGGCTCTTTCGGTCGGACGGCCTCTCCGTCGAAATCGCCTCTCCGGGTGCGGATCGCCTTGGTCGCGCCGGGCTTCCAGGAAAGATCGACACGCATTTCTGGGAGCGTTTCGGTTCCGCGGTCATGCTGTCGGTGATCGGCGGCGCTGCAGAATTCGTCGCTGCGCTGAGCGAAAGGGCAGCAGAGGCCACTCGCTCCGTCTCCACGGTCGATCCGACTACAGGCGCTGTCACGACGATTACGACCGAGCCGAACCGAAGGGCCAGCGAAGCGCGTTCAATCGCCGCGGAAAAGTCGTCGGCCATTCTCCAGGGCATCGCCAATGAGGCCTTCAAGGACAGCGCGACGATCCCGCCGACCATCCGTGTCGCGCAAGGGGAAGCGATCATTGTATATCTGCGGCGCGATCTCGATTTCTCGGATTTCTATGCCGATCCGCTCCGCGAAGAGCTGACGCGGCTACGACATGGCGGGGAAATCCGACGCAGCGTCGATCCGACCCCCAATTTTCCGATCGCTCCGGTCGAAAAATGAGTTCCTTCCCGTTTCTCACCAAAGCACTGGAGCGGCTGGGGCCTTATCTCTCGGATCAGAGAGTCTCCGAGATTTCCCTCAACCGTCCCGGCGAACTTTTCGTCGAGCGCCTCGGTACCGCCCGCATGGAGCGCATCGTCGACGAGCAGTTTACCGCTGAGTGGGTGCGGGCCTTGAGCGAACGGGTTGCTGGCTCCACCAGCCAAGTCGTCAATGAAGAGCACCCCATCCTGTCAGCATGGCTTCCGACAGGAGAACGCTTCCAGTGCGTTCTGCCCCCGGCCGCGCCAGACGGCGGTGCGATTTCCATTCGCAAGCAGGTCATTCATGACATCGGTCTGGATGTCTATAAGAGCCGTGGTGCGTTCGAGCACACCAAAGTCGGGCGGCATCTCAATTTTTCGGCAGTCGAGGAGGAGCTCGCCGCTATGATGCAGGCCGGCGTCGACGCGATGCAAGTTCTTCGCACAGCAGTGCGCTCACGTATCTCGATCGCCGTCTCCGGCGGCACCTCGACAGGCAAGACTACCTTTCTGAATGCGCTCTTGAAGGAAGTGCCGGAGGACGAGCGCATCGTCACCATCGAGGACACCCGCGAACTGAAGCCGGTTACCCCTAACACGGTAGCGCTGCTTGCCTCGAAGGGTGACCAGGGCCGCGCCAAGGTTACGGCGCAGGCCCTGCTCGAAGCGTCCCTGCGCATGCGCCCGGACCGGATAATGTTGGGTGAACTCCGCGGCGCCGAAGCATTTTCCTTCCTCCAGGGGATCAACACCGGCCATCCAGGCTCCCTGACCACGGTTCACGCCAATTCGGCCCGATCGGCCTATGAGCGCCTTGCGCTTATGGTGATGCAGGGCGGCATTGCGCTCGCGAAGCAGGAGACCATCGACTATCTGAAAGACCTCATTCCCCTCGTCGTGCAACTTGCCCGCCTGCCGGATGGACGGCGCGTTGTCTCGGAGATCGTCTTCACGAAGGCAGACAGGCTTTGAACCCGGCGATTCTCCTGTTCGGGATAGCATTTGCTGGGGCCGTGGCCGCGTTCGCCGCATCGCTCATTTACGCTGGCCTTACCTCTGCCCTCGACAACGCGACCTGGATGCTCCAGGCACTGCAGGACGATATACTCGCATCCTATAGGGCAGCGCGGCTCGATCTTGCGGCCGGCAAATGGCATCGACCAACCATCGCGGCCGCGGCCGGACTGGTCATCGGCAGCGCGGTGCTTGTCGCGGCCCTTCCCGGCAGGAAGAAAACGACCGACGCGCGATTCCTCAAGCCACCGGAGGCCCGCGCCCTCGGCCTCACGCGCGCGGGCGGGGTCTTCGTCGGCAGGATCGGCGGTGCTCTGATCAAAGTACCCGGCAGCTTCAAGCAACGCGGGTCCGACCGGCGTCATTGCATGAAACCTATGCTGTTTGGTGGAGAACGGCTGTGGATTGATGGCGACGACGTCGGCGGCTTTGTCATCGGTCCGCCCCGATCGGGCAAGGGCGCCTCACTGATCATACCCAACTGCCTACTCTGGCCGGACAGCCTGGTGGTACTCGACATGCGCGGCGAGACCTACGAGGCAACCGCCGGCCACCGCTCAACATTCTCTCGCGTGCTGCGGTTCTCACCGGCGGATGAAAACGGCGCTACCGAGTGCTACAACCCACTCGATTTCGTCGCCATCGACCCCGATCAACGCGACATCGACATCAACGCGATCGCGGCGGCGCTGCTCCCGACGCCGAAGGTGGACACTTACTGGATCTTCGACGCGCGAGCGCTGCTCGCCGGCGTCACATCCTGGGTTCTGGAGAACCCTGATATTCCTGATGGCGACAAGAACCTCGCAACAGTTCTGCGCATCGCGGAAGGCGGCGATAGACCGCTCCGTGAATGGTTAGAGGAGATTAGCGATCCCGCGCACCGCGCAAAATGGGTCAGCGCCTTCACATACACCACTCTTGCCCGCTTCGCGGCTATGGCAAGCAAGCAGTTCGATGGCGTCTACGGCTCACTCGCCGCGGCCGTGCGTCCGTTCAAGAACAATCGTATCCTGCGGGCAACGGCGCGATCAACCTTCGATATCCGCGCACTGCGCCAGGAAAACATGACCTTGTACCTGGATTTCCGCATCCAGCAGATTGCGTCGATCGGACCGATCTTCAACGTGCTGATGGTTCAGTTGATGGATTTCATGTCTCGTACCATGATGCGCGAGGGCGACCGGCGGGTACTGGTCCTGCTCGACGAGTTTCAAAACCTCGGCAAGCTGGAGAATGCTCTAACCGCCGCTAGCGTTCTTGGCGGCTACGGAGTCTCATGCTGGTTTTTCGTCCAGTCGCTTCGAGCCATCGACAATGTCTATACGCGCGAGGGCCGGCAGACGCTCGTCAACTCAGCCAGGGTGCAGATCTTCCTCGGCGCTCAGGATCCCGAGGATCAGCGCTATGTCTCTCAATTGCTCGGCGAACGACGGGACGTAACGATCGACAAGGCCGTTTCAACAGGTGCGACCCTCTTCGACCGAAAAGGCGCGACCATGTCGCATAAGACCGCTATGCGGCCTCTTATGCGTCCGGACGAGCTCGGGGCGATGAATGAGACCCGATGCATTATCAAGATAAGGAACCAGCAACCGATCTTCGGCATCCGGAATCTCTACTACGCCGATCGGCAGCTTGCGAACCGCGCCTGGCGACCGATCCGTAGGGCGGAAAGGGCATGTTTCGTGCAAGGACCGCCAAGTACAATAATCGACAATGCCGCGAAACGGGCAGGGGTAAATCGCGCTGAGGCAGCTTCAATCGTGCCAGGAGGCGCTTTCGCGGAGAAACACGCTGCCACGGTTCCAGCAGGCGTGACACCAGGTTCCACTCATAATCTATGGCGACATGCCGAGGTGGGCGAAGCTAGGCGAACGGCCAGCGGTATGGCCACGGAAATCGCAACGCCGGATTTCAGGCGAGCCTTGGAACGAAGTGCCGGTCGAAAGTCCCGTGCAGAACGAACGATCGACGTCGTTCTATCACTGATGGAGGAGACCCCGAAGAAGACGCGCGTGGCGCGGGAACTACGCCAAGATGTCGCTATGGTCTTTGCCGAGGATTAAGTCTGGGTGGCCTGCCCCATGAAAAGTGATCCTCTTGAAGTATGGCTAGCGGAGGAACGACGTTGAAATGGCAGGCAAAAGGCACAAGGCAGGAGAGATCGTCACGAACCTGCGTCAGATTGAAGGCAAGCGGTGTGCCGCTGCCACCATTGGGTTAGATGCTGGTTCTCAGGGACGGCAATTATGCGCCAAAAGGAGCCGTTTCCCGCGGGAGTCGGTCTTTATCGGTCAAGGCAGGACCGCCGGCGTGCTCTCGCGGCAGCAACGTGACGTCAATCGGTTGCCCGACCCCGTTCTAGAGATAACGGCAGTCGCGTCCTCAGGTCTTTTGGCAGACGGAGACATTTAGTCCAACCCAACTCAGCCTAAAATGGCACCGGTCGCTTCGCGCCAAGAAGAGACAGGGATTATGCGAATCGGTTAATTTCGGTTAACTACGATGTTGACGGTACGTTCATGCCGACCTTAATCAAACTCTCCGCTTTCGATCCAAACTGGACGAATGATTTCTCCGCCGCTGAAGTCCTTTTGAGGGCGAACCTGGCGAAATATGTAGTCTCTATCGATCACATTGGCAGCACTGCTGTGTCAGGTCTGGCGGCGAAGCCGGTAATCGACATCGATATGACTGTATCGAGTTTGGGTGACGTCCTTGGTGCTACCGCAGAGCTGATAAAAATTGGCTTTGAACCTCGTGGAAATCGGTACGATGACGATGTTTGGGCCTTCCTTTGGAAGCGGCGTATCCCTGAGATCAGGGTTTATCTCTGTCCGCCCTCAAACCGGACTCATAAGCTTAGAATGCTGTTTCGGGACTATCTTCGGCAGCACGACGAGGCCGCTGCCGCATATGCTGTTTTGAAACGGCAGCTTGCAGATCAATTTCCATACGACGGTGATCGGTACACGTCAGAAAAGAGCGCGTTCATCTCGGAGATCATTAGACAGGCCCTGAAGGGTGGGGCATAACCGGTTCGGCCGGCGTACAGCGTTGGAATGAGTACTCCGCAGGCGGGCTATCTGCGGCGGGCCTGCACGGCCCTGCATAGCCCACCATCGCTTGGCGGGCGGGGACACTCTGTCACTCAGAACAATACTCGCTCACTCCTAGCCGCAGCGAAATTTCCGAGACCGGACAGCCGTGCGCGGGGATCTTACGCACGGCGTCACGCTTGAAATCGCCGCTGAAGGCTCTGCTCACGAAGCCCGCCTGGTTGTTCAAGTTGACGAACGCTTTAATCGATCTGGCAGGAAACTGGCCGAGATCAACGGAGCCCTCTCGGAGCGCGGGCACATCATGCGATCAGCCGTTTCGGCAGTTTCCAATTCGGCCGCGGGAAATGACACGTGTAGCCATCCGGTACTCGTTCCAGATAGTCTTGGTGCTCCGGCTCGGCCTCCCAAAAGTCACCCACGGGCGAGACTTCCGTAACGACTGGGCCCGGCCAGATACCCGAAGCATTGACGTCGGCGATGGTATCCTCTGCTGTCAACCTCTGCTCGTCGTTCGTGAAAAATATCGCCGAGCGATAACTCGCACCAACGTCATTCCCCTGGCGGTTCAAGGTGGTGGGGTCGTGAATCTGGAAAAAGTACTCCAAAATATTGCGGTAGGTTGTCTTAGACGGATCATAGTTGATCTCGATCGCCTCGGCATGATTGCCGTGGTTGCGATAGGTTGCATTTGCCACCTCGCCCCCCGTGTATCCGACGCGAGTCGAAACTACCCCAGGCAAGCGACGGATTAGATCCTGCATTCCCCAGAAACATCCACCCGCCAAGACTGCGCGCTCAATCGTCATTTGAAAGCTCCTCGGTTCTCAGAATTCACATGATATGGGCTCTTGAGCTTCCTTTCGCCAGCATAAGGATCGAGCTTTCCCGCAAGCAGGCAATCATCACGCTGCCAGTTAGGCGGCAGCGCCGCTCTTCTTATCCCTGAGGAGATTGACAAGAGCCTGCGCTCCGGCTGTCGATGATGCCGGATTTTGTCCCGTAATCAGCCTGCCGTCGGTGATGGCGAAGCTTTCCCAGTTCGGCCTTTTCTCATAGAGGCCACCGAGCCGTTTAAGTTCGTCCTCGACCAAAAATGGCACGACCGTCGTTAGTTGCACCTCGTCTTCCTCCTCGTTGGTGAAACCGGTAACCCGCTTGCCCTTGACGATCGGAGCGCCTTTATAGGTTACGCGATGCAGCACACCAGGCGCATGGCAGACCGCTGCTACGGGCTTGCCTGAGTTGTAGAAAGACTCGATGAGCTTGATGGACACAGGATTGTCCGCCAGATCCCACATAGGACCGTGGCCTCCCGGATAAAAAACTGCGTCGAAGTCTTCAGAATGCATCTCGTTCAGCTTCTTCGTTGTCGCGAAAACATTCTGCGCCGCCTTGTCTCCCTTAAATCTCGCCATGGCCGGGGTCTGGTTTTCCGGAAGATCGCTCTTGGGGTCGATCGGCGGTTGGCCACCGTTTGGTGACGCGAGTGTGAGATCAAAGCCCGCGTCAATGAAGACATAGTAAGGCGCTGCCCCCTCTTCGAGCCAGAATCCTGTCTTCCGTCCGGTGTTCCCGAGCATGTCATGCGAGGTAAATACCATGAGAATTTTCATAATTTCACTCCTGAAAAACTCGCTTCGCATCGCGATGTGCTAGACAAGCGCGAGTATGTCAGGAATTTGCCGGCAGCGCATTTGCACGATGGTATCGGCAAAACCTTGGTATCAACGACAGGAGCGTGTAGCTTACCCCTATGCCGCAGCCTAGTTCCGCTCAACTTGCCGAGTGACCCCATCTAGCGCCTCCGGCGAAAGTCGCCACAGAGGAGGCCTCTGCCTGATACGCCTTGCGGTGTCTGACAAAGCGGTGGAGATCACGACCACGAACCGGAACCACATCCATTCACCTGCGGCACATCAAACAGGCGCCAGCCCCCGGAGAAGCGTCGGGATCAGTTCCGACACCGTCGGATGGATCGGAACCGCCCACTCCAAGGCCGGGTACGGCACTTGGGCGTTCATCGCGTCGATGAGGCCATGGATCGCCTCGTCACCTTCGACGCCCAGAATGGAAGCACCGAGGATTTGCTTGGTCTCAGCGTCAGCGATCACCTTCATGAATCCTGCAGTTTCGCCCCGTTCGACGGCTCTTCCCACCCGCGTCATTGGTCGCGTAGATACGAGCAATGGTCGACCTGACTGCCGTGCTTCCCTCTCGGTAAGTCCCACTCGGCCCAACGGCGGATCGATATAGAGAGCGTAGGCACGAACCCGCTCCGTCGCGGTTCGCTCCTCGCCATCAAGCAGGTTTGCGGTAACGATCTCGAAGTCGTTGTAGGCCGTGTGCGTAAATGCGCCGCGGCCGTTGCAGTCGCCGACCGCCCAGACCCCGGAGACGTTCGTCTTCAAGGTTTCGTCGACCTTGATGAAGCCGTGTTCGTCTATCATAAGCCCCGCGACGTCCACACCAAGGTCGTCCGTATTCGGCGTTCGGCCCACCGCCAGGAGAACGTGGGATGCCACGATCTTCGATGGTCCGGCTGAGCAGTCCAGCGTCGCCTCGATGCCTTCGGGTGACGGCCGGAAGGAAATGCAACGGGCGTTCAATCGGCATGATACGCCCTCCCGCTCCAGGATGTCCTTGATCGCGTCGGAAACGTCCTCGTCTTCACGAGCGATCAGTGCGGGGCCCTGCTCGACGACCGTGACTTCTGCGCCGAACCTTCGATACATCTGTGCAAATTCCAGTCCGATGTAGCTGCCGCCGATGACCACGAGGTGGCGTGGCACTTCGGCATGGGACAGGATAGAGGTGCTCGTGAAGAATTTGATCTGAGTGATGCCGGGCATCTCAGGAATGCGCGGTCGTGCGCCGACGTTGATGAATATCTTTGGCGCGGTGAATGTCCGGCCCCCCACTTGCACTTCATGCGGCCCGACGAATTTCGCATGGCCCCGTATCAGTTTGACGTTGTCTGTCTGTTTGAGCCACGCTTCGAGACCGGCACGCGCATTCTGAGTGACGACGTGCGCGCGTTCGCCCACCCGCTGCATGTCGATTGTAAGCTCTCCAGCCATCATCACGCCGAAATCCGACGCCCTCCGGGCAACATGCGCGACACGAGCCGCCGCCACGAGCGTCTTTGTCGGCATGCAGCCCGTGTTGACGCACGTCCCCCCGACACGGCCACGTTCGATCAGAGCCACCTTGTGGCCGGCGGTTGCAAAGCGCACGGCGATCGACGGCCCCGCCTGCCCCGCGCCGATAACGATCACATCCAGATTTTCCATCATGCCAGCCCCCACAGAATAAACATGGCCGCCGCCAGGGTGACACCGTCCTCGACAATGACCGCGGGATGGCCGCTTCCGAACCGGGCCGCGGGCCGGCCCCGTCCTGAGGCGTCTCCAAAGGTCCCGACCACGCATCCAACGATGCCGCAGAGAGCGCCCGCCCGCGCAACACCGCCGGCGGAAGTGACCGCCGCCCCGCAGGCGGAGCCCATGACGAGCCTGGACCCGAACCGAACGAAAGGCTTTCGGCTCGGCGTCCACCGAAGTTGATCGGTGACGAGTTCACCGAGAGCAAGCAGTGACACGATGCACCGCCTTAAACGGTGTGGCGGAAAGGCGAGCCATGTCATCGATTGGCCGACGCACCCGGCGGCCGCGGCCCGAATGGGAGCCATGATCTTGGACATATCCACTCTCCTTGTGATAACCTTATCGGCGTCCAGCGCAATCCCTCCTTCAGAGTTGCAGAGTAGTCGGAAAAGATTGCATTGCAGGTACCGCATTTGTGCGAATGGTTCTCATTTGCCCCTCCCCGTCGCCCTCCGTAGCCGCGCCAAGGCCTGGTAACACCTCAGTATAATAGTTTTGCGGCGAGGGGCTCGTATGATCCCAGGCAGCGACACAGTCATTTGAGGATGCGCGCATGTTGGAATTAACGTCAAATCCGGCACGTGTTCCGGCTGAGGTCATCAAGGTCCTGCTGAAGTCCGTAGCAGCTGAATGGGATCTGGAGGAGCGCGCCGCGCTCACGTGCGTTGACAAGGCCCTCGACACCCTCCACCTCGAGGGCGCTCGTCAGGGACGAGGGGCCGGCGGCCGCAAATCCTTTTGCGGTGGCCTGGCGTCTTGGCAGGCGAAGGCGGTGCTCCGACATGTCGACAATAACTTACATCGACGTATTGCGCTCGACGAGCTTGCCGAGCTCAGCCAGCTTAGTCGGACGCAGTTTCGACGCGCCTTTACGAAATCGTTCGTAATGCCGCCTCACAGATGGATCATTCACAGGAGGATCTCGCTTGCGCAGGACATCATGGCCGGCGGCAAGGAGAAGCTCTCCGAGGTTGCCCTCCGCTGCGGCTTCTTCGACCAGTCCCATTTCACTCGAGTGTTTGTGAAGACAACCGCAACCACTCCCAGCGCCTGGCGCCGCAACCGTGGTCTGCATGGCGAATAAGGCGTCATCGATCTTCCATTCGCCTGGAGAATGACCCCGTTTGAAGAAGCTTCGTTCGTCGCGTACCTTGACCGAACACCTCCCACGGTCTTGATTGTGTATCCAAGTGAACGACCCAGATGCGCATCCCTCGCCTCCGGTCGAGAAAAATTGTGAACACGAGCGCGGCTCGCCGACAGCTCGTCGCGCTCGGCGTCGAATGCATCTGCGTAGAGCGGCGCGGTGAACCAGGAATGTTTCCTTCCGGCAACGGCACGGAACTCACACGAGCCGTTTCAGCATCTTCCGAACCCGACGATGCGGTCGTCCATACGCCACAGGCTCCGGTCTACCAGGATGTGCCCGTGATTTGAGCGTCGTCGCTACGATTGTGCTAATAACACGCGTGGCAAGGGATCGAACGAGTCCGCATGACGTGCCGAAAGGACAGATACCGCCTGCTTGTCTGTCGCGGTCAAATCGGGGAGCGCTGCAAAGATACCGAAAAAGCGGAGGTATGGATGCCGCGCTCACCGGATTGATTGGGGATGCAGAGCTCCGGGCCTGCGGTATCGTGGCCATGGCGCCGGTGGCCAGATCGCGCCGCCTCGTGACCAATTCAGCGTTCGTAACGCTCCAGCATCGTCTTCAATTGTGCGTTCTGGAGGCGAAGCTTGCTCGCCAACTGCTCCCGAAAAGTCCTGATCTCTTCATCCAGACTGGCCATCTCCTCGGAGATGGTGCGAGCAACCTGCGGGGGCTGCACGGCGGCAGCAGGTGATTCCACTTTTCCAGTACGCCCTTTTCGCTTAGGCGATGCGGCTTTTGCAGCCGTCCTTGTTTTGTTTGGAATTATACTGGCAAGGAAACCGCCGACGTCTTTTCCGACATTGCCGTTATCCTTTTCCAATGAGCCGTCAGCAACATTGTCGCTGGCAGCGTCGTCAAGCCGCAAGTGTGCGTAGGAAGGGCCGTCGGCTCGATCGACGGTCCCTGGATTTTCGGTTAAACTCGCGATCGGCGCTGCGTTTGGCTCTACAGCCTCGAGCGGGTAATCTTCCCCCCGTTGCCGGCGTCGCGGCGCCACAAGTCGGGCAAGGAGCTTCCATGGAGACGCCATTTATCGACCCCGCGTTTGTTCGCCTGCAGACTGCGAGTCCACACGTTGATCGCGGCCAAGCGCCATCAGAATACTCGTCTTACAACCCATGAACCTTGCGGCCGACAATCGGCATTAATCGAGCTTAAGCCGCTTGCGAAGGTCGGCGTTTTCAGCGCGAAGCTTTTCGGCAAGCAGCTTACGCAGCTTTTGATTTTCTTCCTCCAGCTGCAGCAGATCCGCGATATCGTCAATCGGTGTGGACACCACTGGCGTCGCCTTTAGCGGTTTCGCAGCACGCTTCACGGGCTTACGTTTTGCAGGGCTCTCACCTTCGACCGATTTTGCTTTGCGTCCGCGCTTCTTTCCAGCCGTGTCGTTCGAGACAAATGCGGTTTCCGCTGCGGCGCCAACGGAAGCTACGTCAGCGGTCGCCTTCTTAGCGCGGGGTTGGCGCTGCTTCTTCGGAGACGGGGGCGTTTCAACAACGGCCGGCGCATCTATAGTGGTCATCGTTTCACTTTCATCGGCCATGATCATCTCCTCGTTGGCTTCTCCACTTGTGCGTTCCCCAAGCGGCTCTGTCAAGAATGGCTCAACCACCTCAGCTTTCAACGGAAGCACATCTCCAGCGGATTTGTCATCAGCTCGATTGTCTGGCGCATATGGCACCGCCTCCTCCTCAAGATCGCGGGCAACGGATTTGAGATCAATTCTTCCCCAGATCGAGTTGGCCTTGGGGTCGGCCTTTCTTCGACCCTTGTATTCGACGGAAAAAGTACGCTGCGTTTTTTTCAAAGCTGTAAGCCCTATATGTTCAAGGAAATTTTTCGACGGAACGCGAGCGCAACCGCACGCCCTCTGCATAATTGTTGGCTGATGCTTCGTCCAGACTCACAGCCTACGTGGCTCTCAGAGCGAACTGTATGCTGCGCTTTTCCGGGAAATGCCTGACCTCCATGCAGAGTACGCCATGCGCCGCACGAAATGCGAGAACTCATCTAGTCGAGAGCATCCTAGTTCATCAGCTGCCTACAGGCATTAGGTCAATGAAACACAAGTCGCATCTTGGGCTTATCTCGGCACCGATGGCACCAGCGCGCGCCCCGACATAAGAGATTGAGGTGCCGCCCTTAAAGGATCGGACCTAGCTCTCGGTAGCCCATCATCGGTAAGGGCGCACGAGATGAGGAATGCCGCCTCAAACTGCCAGTGCTCAGGAGGTCATCAAGGCGCGCCCGCTCGGAAAACAACAAATAGTCGGCGTGATGACGTCTCGTATACGACTATGTTCCACCTCCCGCTCAGCGCATAGGACGCGCCGCTATGACAATAGGTGGACCAGAGTTCCCAAGGCGGCGGAGACGCCCGCCATCGCCTCGGCGAATGCGCTCGGTCAGGCGATCGTCTAAGCCCTGCTGGAGGTCTTCCATGGCCTGATGGTAGAGTAGGTCCAACGGCTACCGTTCAGACCCATCCCGGTCGTTACCGGGTTGGCACTCCTGTTCGGTCTGCCGAACGATCTGCTGGCGGACCGTGTGCTGGGCAGCCTTCGACGCACCAGCCGGTTCCAGTGCCGCACGGCACGCGCGACCCGCGGCGATCGCCTGCTGCTGGGCGGCGATCGCAGGATCGACCGTCGCCGGCACTGGCCTATCCTGCGTACGCGCCTCGTCGACGCGAGTCGCCGGTGGCGTGGCTCCCGCTCCCGCTGTGTCGTTGATGGAATGCATCTGCTGCATTTGAATGTCACGGCGCTGCTCTTCGAACAGTGCGGAGATTTCTTTCCGCATCTTCTCGACCGCCTGGCGCTCTGCGCTGCTGTCGACCATCTTCTCCAGACGGTCCATGGACTTGTTCGCCCGCGAGACGCGCTCGTCGAACTGTTCCAGCGACAGGGGCATGGCCATTTCCTTCTGCTGTTGAATGGTCGCGGTCAATGTCGTCAGCTCCGCTAGCGGCGCTTTCGGCGGCACGCCGGACCGCTCGGTCTGTGCCTCGAATTTCTTCTGCAGCCAGGGCGACGGCGCGCCATGTTTCGACGAGCCGCCCGCCTCGACGACGACGGCGACGCGCAATCCATGCGCCAAGAACCGCGCCTGGAAGTCTCGAGCAACGGATCGCGTCTCGGAACCTTGGCCAAACTCGTCGTTCTGCTTGGCCAGTTCGCGCTCGATCTTGCTGACGCTCGCGGTCGTGGGCGCCAGGATCTGGACGGACTTGCCCTCGGCGGAAATCAACTTGGCTTCCGCGCCGATCGCCCCCTCGACAATCACCGCCATGGTCTCGCGTTCCATGGTCGGTTCAACGTCCAAGCGGAGCAGAACGAAGCCGCTGGCCCGAGCAGCAGCTTCCGATGCCTGAGCGGTGGCCACCGCGGCGAAACGTTCTGCAGACGCGATCACCGACGGCTCCGCGCCGGCGCGCTTCAGCGCGCTCGCCGTCGCCTGCCACTTCGGGGCAAGCGCAAGGCTGCCGTTAGCGAGCGACGCACGATCGACCACGCCAGCGCGTTTGCGCTCGACGCGATTGGCGACGTCAGACCTCTTCAAATAGCGCGGATCGTCCTTGCCGCGCTCGTAGGCGCCGGCCTGGGCCTGGCTATAGGGCCGCGTGGCCGCGACATCGGCACGTCGGGTGGCGACCATGGCGATGCCCTGCTCCCGCACCTTGGCCGCAAACCGCTCCCGCCATTCGTAAAGCTGCGGCTTGGTGAGCCGTAGCGCCTTACCGACGTCATCGCGGGCCGAGATCATCGCATGGACGTGGACATGACCGGTATCGGGATGATGGGCGGTGATCCAGCGATGACCGGCGACCTGTTCGCTTAGGAAATCCCGCACAGCGCGGGTCATTGCCTCCGGATCTGTCCCCGCCCGCGCCGAAAAGATGACATGGAACGCGTTGCGCGGCTCAACGGTGCGAATATGCGATGACCAGGCGCGCCAGATGCGATCGGCCGTTTCCTTGACGCTGGAACCGCGTTTGACCGGATCACCCTCGCTGGAGGTGACGGACTTCTCAGTGCGCAGGAGTTTTTCGAGGAAGTAGCGGCCGGATTTTTCAGATACCGCCGCGCCCAGAATACAGACCTCGGCCGGAACGCCGACGTCGGCCAGCCGGCGCGCGAAATCAGATTCTGCATTTTCGGCCGCGCGCGCCGGCCCCTCGCCCTCCTCGCGATCTCTCAGTGCTCGGGCGATTTTCTTCGCCGGAAGGTCGGTGACCGCAATGATTGAGACCTTGCCGTCCAGATCCCGAGAATAGAGGAAGGGTTTCGATCTGAGGGTCGCCCTGAGCGCATTATGAAGCGCAGCATCGTCGACATCATCGGAAAGGGTGACGGAGTAGGTCACTAGAGCGTTCAGAGCATAGTCGTCACGGAAATGCCCGCCCCACTCCGCGAGCGCGGCACCCCGCTCGTCCCGGTTCGTGATGGCAATCCCAGTCTGATCGTAGATCGCGATGTCGATCTTGCACTTCTCGCCGTTCTCGTTCTCCACTTCCCGCGTTCCGAGATAGGTCAACAGGCCCGCAGCCGACGCCCGGCTAGATACGGTCGACGATACCTTGATCACCACCGGTTGCGCACCAGCGGCGATAGCCGCGCGGCTTGCCGTCTCCGCGTTCGACCTGTCCTTCGCTGCGTGTCGCATGCTCACATGACAAGCGGCACGCGCCGCAGCCTGGCTGGACACCCAGCCCCCTCCCCCACCGGTGGACTTCTTCAGTTCATCATCGTCCTCCCACTTTTCAGGGGCGCCCAAAGTCCTAACCAGCGCAATGATGCCCTGCTGCGGTGACCGCCGCGCCTGGAGGATGGATGCAAGCGTCGGTCCGATCGAAGAAACGGTTCCCCCGCCTGCCTTACGGGCAATGCCTGTGGGCACGAAACGCTCCTGCTGCGCTCCGGCCGACATCGCGGTCCCCATCGGGCGCCGCCGACGCATCTCTTCATCCTCATCGGCCAAGAATGACGCCCGGCGGGTAGAGTAAATCTCGATCTCTGCAAGCAGTCCGGACCAGTCATACGCCATGGCCGGTTCCCCTCTCCTTGCGGCTTATCCGCAGCATCAGATCCACGTCCGCGCGCAGCCGGAAAACGCCATCGAGAAGGGTGCGGAGCGCTGCGTCGAGGTTTGGCTCGTAATCGACCCGCCCCTCGTTCATTGCGCGGACCGCATGGTTAAGTTTGACGCCGATGCGCCGAAGCTCCTCATTCGTACCCCGCAGCGCGTCGGCCCCGACCGGTCCGACCGGGAGCGGAAGACCCGCCTGGTCGCGAAAAAGCAGCCTGATAACGTCGCTGGCGGTGCGGTCTTCCCCGCACAGCGCTGCGAGCGCCTGACGCTCCTCCGGCTGAAGTCGCACCCTGACCACCTCGCTCCGCATCCTTCCCTTCCCCCTTGCCAGGTTGCCCGAGGCGACCCAGACCGCCAGAGGCGCGAACCACTGCCCTGCCGGAGGCGGGGCGACGGCGAGTTTGTACCACAAACTTGACTATCCTGCCACAGAAAAATAAACTATATTTAATTGCAGCGAGACAGTTAGAAGCAGACAGGCACCTTGATTCCCGGCGACAACGAGGCCTCGACGCCAATGCATTTCAGTTCAAGAATTGCCCGTTGTTCGTGCTTAGGTTGACGGCAGCTGCGAGGCTAATTGGCAAATACCGATTTATAGAGCTTCGTCACCCAGGAGCAATCGCTCGCTGCCCATAGATAATTGGTGATTGCCCGTTCACCGTTGCCCGGTGTCAGCGGACAATCATCAATCGTCGATCATCAATGAGCAGTGATCAACGGGCAACGATTTCGTTGCGCAAAGAGCGCAATGCAATTAATTATATTTTATCTCGACGAAGGAGCCATCATGATCGTCACCATCGCCAATCCGAAGGGTGGAACCGGGAAGACCACGTTGGTCCGCGCCCTATCGGGAACGGCCGCCCATGCCGGTAATGACGTTTTTCTCATCGACGCAGACAGCCGCGCTAACACCATGCGCTGGGTCACGATGTCGAAGCAGATGAACGTCTGGCCCGACCGGCTGGAAGCGGAAAGCTGCCTCGATCCCAACCAGATCTACAAGATGGCGGTGCAGCGCCAGCAGGAAGGCAAGATCGTCTTTGTCGACATTGAGGGAACGACGAACGAAAACCTGTTCGCCGGTCTCTACTGCGCCGACATCGTGCTGATACCGCTGCAGACCACCCAGGACGATGTCGTTGCCGGCATGCAGCTCGCGCTGAACCATATTCCAGTGGTCGAGGAAGATCAGAAACGCAAGCTGCCGGCGATGCTGGTGATCAACCAGCATGATCTCGTCACCGGACGCGCCAAAGCCCACGAGCCGCTGCGCGAAATCCTACGGGAGAGCGGTGTCGCTCTCGCCTCCCATCCGATCGCGCGGCGGGCTTCCTATCAGTCGATCGGCGCCGCGGGCACGCTCCAGACCGTCGCCAAATCCGATCCGAAAGCGATTGCCGAAATGGAAACGCTGCTCGGCGAGCTGCTCACCCTTTACAGGTCGTCAGCAAACGAGGCGAAGAAATGAGCGAGGAGGCAAACAGCAAGAACCTCGTGCTCGGGCTGATCTCGACGAACCGCGACCGGCCAACGGTGCGCGAAAAGCCTAGAACCTCCCTTCCCGCGGCAGAAAACGGGAAAGATGAGATCGCGTCGTCAAAACCGGCGACCCGGCGAACCCAGTTCCGCGACCTTGTCGCCAAGGGTGAAAGCCGCGATCCCATCGCCGGCAAGCGCTTCCGCGATACGGAAAAGGTCACGACGGGCATCCATATCCGCGCCGACGTCCACAAGACGCTAAAGATCCTCGCGGCCATCGAGCGCCGCAAGTTCAACAGCTACATCGAGGAAGCCATCGACGACTATCTCGTGAAGATCGCGGACCGGATCCCCGACATTTCGTGAAATCGACGGGAAGCAAGCGCTGATGCGCTTCGCTTCTCCCCTCCGCATGGTCCGAGACCGAATCCGCAACGCGCGGCCTTGCACGTAAGGTCGTCGCGCAAATAGCCGCCGGCCGAATTGTTGTGCTCGGCGCACTCCAGGATTCAGGCAACCGTGACCGCTGCGTTTTCCGGCCCCATTACCTCGCAGGCCTCCTGATACGCCGACCGACTGCCCCCCACTGCCCTCTCCCATGGCGGCGCTTGTGAAGGACGCCGCAGGGCTCTGGCGCTCCAAAATCATCCTGTGTCTCAAAGCCTAAAGGAAGAAGGTGCGCAACGGTGGAATTGAAACCGAGGCGATTACAAAACCTCGTTTTCGATACAGCACCCCCAAAACCGGAAGTGGACTCGATGTCAGCCTCCCGGTTTCCTCCTGCAAGGGAAAAGCCCCGCCGCTAGGCGGGGCAGTCCGCGGACTCAGGCCTCGCGCTTAGGGCGGCTCCAGACCAAGTCGTAGTCACCGTCCTTTTCGGCCGGCCACAGCGCCGCATTGATCGGGGCGTTGAAGCTCGGATCGTCGAGCTTGACCGAGATGTAGGGCTCGCCGTCTTCGGAAACCGCCTTCCACCCGGCGCCGACCTCGGCCATGGCGGACATGATCCGGAAGTCGGGAGCGTTCTGCGAGCTGCGCTCAATCGGTACGAGGCGGGCCTTCATGGAAACTGTCAGGGTGCGGACCTGGCCGGCGATTGCGTTCGCGGTGGTGGTGAAGTTGCCGATGATAGCCATTTTCGAAATCCTTCCGGTTTGTTCGGGTCGCGACCATCGCGACCTCGATGGCTGTCGCAAGGATCGGTGACGATCGGACCGCACCTTCAAGCCGGAACAAGGTGGAGGACGGTCGTGAGGGGCTTTCTTGTGCCCGCGAGGAATGCGAACCCTGTTCGCAGGGGAAGAAAGTTGCGGACGGACGTTGCGGGAGGACGATCGAGGCGCAGCCGCTCTCCGATCAGACATGCCACATCGAGGACGTGGTGGCAGCGCTCGCCCGTGTCGGATGGGTTTCGGGGATGGCGGGCGGTCATCGTCGGGCTGCATATCTTGCCATAGCCAGTGCGCTCGCCGGCCGCACTTTGCCTTCCCATGGCCCGCCTCGTACCGATCGAGCGCCGCCTTCGCTCCGCGCATCGCTCCCGCACTGGGTCATGTGGGCGGCCGCCTCGGATGGCGGAGGAAGGCTTTGGTTGGCCGGGACCGCGCGCCTCGACACTCTCCTGCACGTCGCCTAACCCGTGCTTCATCGCCCTCTTGATCACCTTGCGCCCTGGCTGGCCCCAAGCAAGGTACGATAGCTGCGCCCTGCATCGGGCGTGTTCGTCGCAGGCTTGATGCAGCTGCTGCACCCTGCAAGGCGGGCTCTTTCCACGCAGTCTCTTCGGGTGCGGTCAAGCCTACCGCGTATTTCCCGCCTACAATATCCGCGCCGGCTGCCAGCCGCCATCGCCAACGCTTCTACCGTGCCACGGCCCGTCCGGATCGCGCCTGCGCGACGTGCAACGAGCAAGGCGCGAGCCATGAGGAAGAAGAGCATCGGAGAAATCAGCATAGCGCCGCCCGCAAGGGCGGGATTTCGGGAATTCTCGACGCGGGGGAACGGGAGGAAGGCAGCCGCAGGAGCCTCAACATAGTGGCCCGAAGGGGAGGCGGGACCGACTGCCGCCCGTTGCCGCGCTCCTTGCTCATCTCTGCATCACCGAAACGGTACACCCCGCACATCCCCGCACATTCGTTCGGCCAGAGATCGAGCTGGCAGCGATCGGCGGCCGTCGACAGATCGGCCGCGTCAAGCGCCACGCTGCAGCGATGAAGATAGACCTCGCCGCTGATCCCACAAATGCCGATGCGCAGCGCACTGTCGACATCGACCGCATCCGCCCAGGCAGCCGGGTCGTGGTCGCGCATGTGTCGCCACCGTGCATTATCGTGAAAAGGACATCCCACGCACGCGCTATTCGGCGGATCGGTATACCCATGCCGGCGCACCAGGCGAGACAATCGTGCCGGCTCATACGCCGCTCAATCGGCAGGAAACGCTTTACCTGCCACGCCTCGAAGCTCGGCTTGGCACGAACGATCTCGTCGCAGGAAATCCCCATCCATTGTCCGACGACGGCATGAGCGGGAGAGCGCTTGCGGGTCAGGCCCAGCGGCTCGCCGGCCTTCCGCCGGATCGGCAATATTTTGTAGTCAGTCTGGCACTGCCGGCGACTCATGCCCATGGAAGCAATTTCGCGCTACGTCTGCGGTGCAATCGGATCTTGACGATCTCAGCGTCCTCGTCCCCGTCGAAGATGGGGAGGATTGCGTCCGGAGGGCGCCAGGGTGTTGGCGCAGGCGCCATGGAGGCCCACCGGTTGCCGTCACCGACCGCACGAGATAGTCGCAAATGTTGCACCAGAAACGATATGGACGGGAAACGCCCAGTACGCTCCCCGTCATCAACCATTCAAGGCGCTTCGAGACGACGCGCGGCTCGCGGCCGGCATCAGCGAAGATCAGCATCGGTCCGATTTCGCCATTGTGGACTGGACGCCGGCGCCGAGACTCAGGCCGATGGGGGAGGACTAGCCGGAGGCATGGTGCTTGCTTCTCGACAAAACCCTTGGCCTTGCAGTGTCATTGGGTCCAAGCCTTCCGCCCTTACTCCCCTCCCCTTGATGATCGCACCCCTCGTATGACCAAGCTCGCTCCCTGGCCGGGGTGAATGCGCCAGAAGATAACCGATTGAATTTATGGCAAATAGAAGGCTATACGAAAGTGAACGAGCCGATAAGGTTCATTACATCGACTATGTTCCGAGCGAGCACGCTTCAGCTCGTAATCATTGGCGGCAACGCTCTGTAAAAATAGCACCATCGCTCGCCTTGTGAAAGTCCCGGCTAGGTTTGATGTGTCGAACGAGGTTGAATTGATCCCATCCCGCCAGACGACCTCCTAACGACAGACTTGCCATCCAGCAGCCCGCCTTGCGGTCTCCGCAGGCGACGGTTGACAACATGTGTGGCACCGTCCAACGCTCCCGTTGCCTCGGATGCTCGTGCTGGCACGTGGCGGCGTGTCCACCAGAATGGTCCCTTGGAAGGGCCCACCACGTCGAGGTTACCGCAGAAAGGCGGCGTCGACGCGGGGATGAAGCCCCTCCCCGCTCTACCACACGCCCAAATCGTTGCTGCCGAATCGGCCCGCTCTCCGTGGTCGCAGCCGGCGCCGTTGCAGCGACGACGACCTCGCCGCCAGCGAGTACCGCCTTCACGAGGCCATCCACCTCGACATTTATCTGTTTGTCCGGCGACTGGATTTACATTGTTCGCAGCCCTCACTTTGGCGACATAGTCGTCGAATTGCGTGGGACAACGACATATCGGATGCCGGCCCGCAGGATCTTCTCCCCCGGGCGGACGAACGAATGCCGACCTTATCTGAACAGGACCGGTGAACTCAAACGAGATGCGTGCGAAAGGTAGTAATCGGCTATGGGCCCGTGGCGGGCAGGGCGGTGGAAAGAAACTCCGGACGGCGACCACATCGCACCCCGCGTCCAAAAGTTGCCGGCCGGCAACTTTTGGAAATCAGTTTCGATCGCGGACCCATACCAAGCGCCATCGTGCGGAGCGACCTGCTGCCATAGACCAAACATACATCACTCACAGCAATATCTGCCATTATGTGACCTACCCATCTCACACTGCTTTGTGGCGACGAAGCGGCCTGAGATAGCCTCTCTCGGGCGCCGACCTGGTCTATTCCCCTTCATGAAAAACGTGAAACAGACAGCTTCGCCATGCTTATCGGTCGCCCCGCGAAACCCATCGACCACGAATCTCTACGGCCGATACCGATCGGTCACAACGACCGGGAGTTCAAGTTAGCGGCCGCGGCATTGCGAAGGGCAGGGGAGGGGAGGCCGGCTTGCAAACGGTTGACCGCGGCGACTCTAGTCAGCGAGCAGCCGCTGTCCGATCGTCGCGGCCCCGCCAATGTGTGCGGTGTACGCCCCGCTGGTATGCGCGCCACCAATTGCCGGACGGGCTGGAGTCGCCAGCATTCTGACCGCTGTGAGGCAGGATACGGGCCGCCCGCGCCATCCCGATCTGGAACAAACCCCGATCATTGTCCTCAGTAACCGGTGTTTCGAGTTCCAAATTGTGCGTTGTCGTCTGATCTGTGATCGACGCTGCATGGATGATGAGCGGGAGTCTCTCCATGGAGACTACATTGGAATGTCTCACAACCAAGAAGCCTCGACGTGAGGTTCACCGACATTGGCCTGATGACGTCAAGGCGAAGATCGTTTCGGAAAGCTTAAGGCCTGGCACGACGGTTAATGAAGTCGCGCAGCGCTATGGGTTGGGATTGCGAACCACTAGCCTTTCCATAGGCGCACGATGGCGCGGGAAGGTAAGCTCATCCTCCCAGCACCGGAGAATACGGTAGAGTTCACGACTTTGATCGTTGATCCGCCTGTTTCGGAGGCGCCGTCTAAAACAGTTGGTCGGCCCGAGATGGTCCTCGGTCCTGTCACCATCCATCTCGGGGAAGGTGCGTCAATCGTGCGTAAGGATGGGCGGATCGAACAGCTTGAGAAGTTGGTTGCGGCTTTCAACCACGCAGGCTGACGCAAGTCCGAGAACGCCGATCCCGACCAGTTCGATCTGGCACTGGAAGACCTGGAAATGGCCATAGCCGCGGTCCACGCCTAGGATCAGTCGAACGTTCCAGCCGGTAACAGGAGTACCAAGTAACGCGCGATCAATCGCGAGCTCTATTCCAAAGCGTCTTCCCTGTATCGATGGTGATCGAGCCGGAAAGCCTGGTCTGTGCCTATGGCGGTTGCCTGCATTGCGTTGGCGAGGATGTCTCCGAGCGGGTCCCGGCGCAGTTCCGCGTGATCGTCACCTGTCCCCCGAAGCATGCGCGCCGAGCTTGCCCGGATGGCGCTGTTCAGGCCCCAGCTCCGGCTCGCCTAATCCGGGCGGGCCGCCGTGCATTTCTCCAAATATACCGATCGGCGACGTCACGTTGTCTCCCGCTTGCGGTTGACGGACAAATGGGCGAGGATGACCACCGTTTTCCACGGCAGATCATCTTCCATGCGGTTTGGCTGTATTTCCGGTTCCCGTTGAGCCCGCGGCTAGACGAGGAGCTGTTGCTGGAGCGCGGCATTGTCGTTTCTTACGGAACAATACGACGATGGGGCACAAATTCGGGGCGGCTTATGCCAGGCAGGTGCGTAAAAAGAAGCCGTCGCGGAAGGACATCTGGCATCTGGACGAGGTCGTGATTTCCATAGGCGGCAGAAAACATTGCCTATGGCGTGCGGTCGACTAGAACGGCTACGTTCTCGACGAGATCGTCCAAACCCGCCGCGATCCAAGACCGCCACGCGGTTGCTGTTCAGGCTGCTGAAGAAGAAGGGTCTGGCGCCCAACCGCATCATCACCGACAAACTGCGCTTATATGGCGCCGCAAGACGGGATGTAATGCCCGGTGTCGGACATCGATCGCACAAGGGCCTTTACAATCGCGCAGAGAACTCTCACATGCCGCTTCGAATACGGGTGCGGGTGATGCAGGGCTTCCGATCCGCGGGAGGATCGCAACGTTTCATCTCGGTCTTTTCATCAGTCCGAAATCTCTTCATGCCGCCGCACCACCCTCGCCACCCACATTCATCGCATCCTCGTAATAGCGCATTGGAACGTCGTGACCGGCGCAACTGCGTAAGCTCATCGGCAAACGGCCTGTCGGGGATCAGGCGAACAACGTGACATCGCCGCGAAACGAGGCGTCCAATGTCGCACCTGATTTCAGGCTGTCGACGCCAGCATTCAGGGCGCGTCGTTTTTGCGGATCCTTGTCATCTGGTTCATTAGCAGATTCTACCTTCCGACCCCAATAGGTTTTTTTGGCGCGGTAAGCTTGCTGTTCGTGCCTTAGGGCGAAGGTGATGGCATGTCCGCTGCTCCGTGGAGTGGTGGGAGAGTCTGAGCCGCCAAGTGCTTTAACTTTCCGCAGTGATATATAATATTATATAAAGTGACGGTTTGATAGGGTTTTATATATCATCTCGATTGCGTCTGATGTGGATTTCCATATATTATCTTGTATGAACCGTCATGGTTGATGCAGGACAGTGATCATGTCGTACAAGACAGGACATATCACACAACAATTGCGGGCGGCGAGGGAAGGACAAAAGATAAGCCAGCGCGAGCTGAGCGCGCGTTCAGGCCTGACCCAGAGCCATATTTCCCAGATTGAACGCGGCACAATGGAACCAGGTCTTGGCAGTCTGGTAGATGTGGCTCGCGCACTTGACCTCGAAATCGTACTGGCTCCGAAGAAACTCATGCCAGCGATCCGCACCATCCTCGATAGCTCGGCGTCGAATGACGTCCTGACATCCGACCAGCGTAAACTGGTGGCCCGCCTCGAACGTTGGAGTTCAGAATTCAGGCAGGGAATCGGGACGAACTCGGACACCTTTGCCCTCAGGGATAGCCTGACTCTTCTGCGGCATTTGCCCCTCACCCTGGACGAACTGGATGTTCTCAAAGGGGTGGCCGAGCGGATTGATGATTACCAGGTAGACACCATGCCACAGCAGGCAATGAGGGAGATTGCTCGCGATATCAGGCAACTGCGCAACGCCGCCGTGCGTCGCGACCGCAATGACGCCGTCCCTCGCTCGGCCTATGCGCTGGATGAGGAGGAGGACGATGCCTAGGGTCGCGGTGTGAACTGCACCCCATTTCGACCGGACAGTCGGCATAAGCAGAAAGGCTCAAGCACAGGCTTGAGGACAGGCTTATGTCTAACAAGTATCGACATGTTGAATTGCTGACGGGAGATGTCCGCCGCAGGCGGTGGGCAACCGAGCAGAAGCTGACGATCATTGAGCAGAGTTTCGAACCAGGCGAGACGGTATCTTCGACCGCTCGCCGCCATGGCGTTGCGCCCAATCTGCTTTACCGGTGGCGCAGGCTCTTGAGTGAGGGAGGCGCTGCCGCCGTGGATTCAGACGAGCCGGTTGTCGGCAATTCGGAAATGAAGAAGCTT
>JAEYDD010000061.1 GCA_023404095.1 Pseudomonadota bacterium
CCATCCATTTTTCCTTCCACGGAAGGATATAAACCAAGCCACCGGAAATAACGGATTACGATGGGATCATCCAGTCCCAGGCGGTCTCTGACCTGCTGATACATTTCCTCGTAATCATCCGCGCTTATTTCATCACGAATTGTCTGGAGTTCGATGGCTGCCGGGTCCCCGGGAATCAAGTTGTACAGCATGTACATAATAAATGAAATAACAAAGAATACAACGACCATATACACCAGTCGTTTTCCTACATATTTAGCCATACGATATCCTCCTTTCTCAATAAAAGTTTAAAAAATGCGGGGCAGGCGTAATCCCGCCCCGCATTTCGGGTCGTGTCCCTCTTTTACTTCCGGCTTATTTCACCGAAGCATACAGAATCGCATACTGGAAACTCCAGATATTTGTTTCCTGAAAACCGTTCAGTTTACCATTGTATACCGCACAGTAAGTCCAGTTAAACAGCGGTACCTCCGGCAGAGTCTTGTTAAACTCCTTCTGGTAACGGAACCAGATATCCTTGAACGTATCATCATCACCGGCCTCAACACCGTAAATCATATCCATAGACAAGTCATCCAGCGTATGGTTAAAATACCGGTTCTTGTTATTTGCAAGCAGGTTCTCATCAAAAGTCCAGCTGTAGGTCTTGTCAAATTTGGCTGCTCCAAGACCAGATGCAAGGGAGATCACGTTATAGCTTGGCTGCGTATATTTCTCCTCGCCGTTTGCCCCGCGGCGGTTTAAATAGCTGAGCAGCTCAGAGTCAGCCATTACCGTACGGTTGAACTTCATACCGGCTTTCGATGTATTCTCATTTTCACATAAGTAGATTGTCAGGAGCTCATCCAGAACGGTCTCGATACCGTCGCCCTCTGCATGGCCTAAGTATTCCAATACCAGAGGCATATACCATTCTCCGTTTACTTCCACACAGCCATTCATATATGCGGTCTCTTCTTTGCTGACCTTTTTATAGCGCAGTTCTCCGCTCCCATCCGTATAATCACTGCCATCGGCATTGTAGATCCAGCCGTCTTCCTTCAGAATCTCAACTGCTTTTTCCGGGTTGTAGGCATAGGCTTCCAGTTCGGTGCTCAGTTCTTCTTCCATATCCTGCGCCATCCACTGTGCAAAGCTGTACTGCCCGTTCGTCACATTGCCGTAACCCAAGGTCGCTTCCTGACACATCTCTTCCCGGTTCGTTAAATATGCTACGGCCTTGCGTACCGGCTCATACTGTGTCGGCCCCCAGTCACACTGGTAGAACAGCTTCATATATCCGCTGTATTTATAACAGTCGGCCCCGTATTCTCCGGTATCTGCAAGATCGAGACAGGCATTGATGATGTCGCCTTCACCGATTCCGTCGATTAAATCAACACTGCCGGTCTTCAACGCATCCAGCATGGTTGCAGAGTTGACCGCTTTAACGATAATTGTCTCAATGTCCGCCTTCTGTCCCTCAAAATTCCCGTTATAGTGCTCATTTACCTTGAGAGTCGCCTCACCGGCTCCTGTATCCAGGCTTTCCAGATAGTATGGTCCGGAACAGATACGGCCTTCGTAGAGATAACGGCCTGCTGTGATCGCTTCTCCGCAGTTCGCTCCGTCAAACTCCACATCGCCCTTAAAGTAACAGCCATCGCCGTCATCTGCGATGTCCCAGTTTCCATCAGGCAGCCACTGCTCATACGCCATCGGGAAAATATTAAGCAGCGCCAGGCCATAATAATAAGGATTATAATCCTTTGCAACGGTAATGCTGAAGGTCCTGTCATCAACCAGATGAAGCCCCGCAAATACAGAATTCTCACCGTTTTTATACTCCTGATGTCCTACATACTCCTTACCCGCGGTACCATATGCACTGACGGCTACGGCTGCCGGTGAAGAGAACAGCAGCGGATACGCTACGTAATTCTTGGCCGTGATCTTGGATCCGTCGCTGAAGTACAGATCATCCTTTAGCTGAATGGTGTAGGTCAGTGTTCCGTCATCATTCGTCCTGGCATCGTGGGATTCCACAACCGTCTCATCCCACAGCCACAGTGCGTCCTGATCATAGCAGGTAGGCGAATAGGCATTGATCAGGAACAGAATCGGCTTGTCACCGCCAACGCTGGACCACTGGTTTAGTCCCATATCTCCCGCAATCGTGCTGGTAACACCATAAACAATCTGGCTGGCGCCGGTGTTTTCTCCCCCCGAAGACTCACTTTGCGGCTCTGCTTCTGTTTCCGTTTTTGATTCGGCTGGTGCTGTAGTGACTGCGGTAGTCTCTTTCTTCCCCCCGCATGCGGTAAGTGAAAGTACCATGACTCCCGCAAGTAATAATGAAACAACTTTTTTCATTTAAGTTCCTCCTTTTTTATTTTTAAACGGTTTTCCCGTTTAAGACTACTGGGACCTCTGTTTTATTTTAAATTCTCAGGATTTAAGCCTAAAAGCTCCGGAAGAATAAATCTTCCGTCTTTTCTGACAAGAACATCGTCAAAGTACATCTCTCCCCCGCCATACTCAGGCGTCTGCGCATAAACTAAATCCCAGTGAATGGAGGAATGATTTCCGTTGTCACAGTTTTTATAAGCATTACCCGGTGTAAAATGGATGCTTCCCGACATCTTTTCATTAAACATGGAATCCTTCATCGGCCTGGTCACATAAGGATTCACACCAATGGCAAACTCTCCGATTCCACGGCATCCCTCATCCCGGTCAAGAATCTTATTGAGACGTTCTGTATCATTGGATGCAGCTTCCGTGATCCGCCCGTTTTCAAAGTGGAAACAGATCTGTTCAAATGCAAATCCGTCGAAAAATCCAGTTGTATTATATGTAATCACGCCATTAATGGAGTCTTTCACCGGTGCAGTAAAGATCTCTCCATCCGGAATATTCTGCTTTCCCGCACAGGGAATGGCCGGCATACCCTTGATAGAAAAAGTAATATCGGTTCCTTTCCCGACGAGACGCACCCGGTCCGTCGTTTCCATCAGTTCCCGTAACGGCTCAAACGCCTTTTCCATCTTGGAATAGTCCATAGTGCACACTTCAAAGAAATAGTCTTCCAGCGCTTCCATACTCATACACTCCGCCTGCGCCATTCCGTCGGTGGGGTAATGCATGACGCACCACTTCGAATCCGTGCTTCGTCTTGAATGGACCGGTCTCTGGTAAATAGCTGCGTAGTCAGCCATATTCTCTGCCGGAACATCGCTCATCTGTGAGGTATTCTCCTCGCCGCGCACCCGGATATAGACATCCATATGACTCATCATGAGACTGTCCACTTGCTCCATCACCTTCAGCTGTTCCCGGCTGCACTGCATCAGGAGTTCCCGCTGCAGTTCCATGGTTTTAAGCCATAGAAACGGACTCCCTCCCGCCGCATACACTTCGCGCACCAGCGCCTTCACCAGATCGTAGTTATGATTCCCGAAGGACTCAATCAATACCATTTCCCCCGGCTGCACATTACAGGAATAGTTCACAATATTGTGTGCCATCTTATCTACTCTTGCATCTCTCATTTCTTTCTATCTTCCTTTCTCACAGGGCATAGCGCCCTGAAACTATCATGTTTTAAAGAGCTTTTAGCAAGTTTGTAAGAAGGATCCAGGATCGGTCAAAGGAAGCCAGATCCAGGAATTCCTCCGGACTGTGTATTTTTCCATAGATTGCTCCGCTGGTCACAATGTCCATATCGGGATGCATCTTTTTAAATACGCCGCATTCATTTCCACCATGGCCGGTCAAACAATTTAAGGGTTTCCGGTAAAGGTCGTAAAACACCGTCTTCATGATCTCCCTTAATTCAGATTTCGCTTCATACTTCCACCCGGGATAGTACCCGGAATACTCTGAGCTGGCTCCAAACAGTTCTCCCAGCAGCGTCACCCTGTTTTTCACTTCTTCCACCGCACATTCCAAAGCACTTCTGGCAGAGACTCCGATCACTGCCTCCTCATCTCCGATATCCAGAATCCCGATATTCACAGAGGTAACCGGGGGATTGTCGGAAAGAGCCGTATTTCTCGCCAGGAGACCGAAGGGAAGGAGTTCAATCAGTTCAATCAAATCACGGCTGTCTTCTTCCTGAAGTGCGTACGCTTCCGCTTCCTGACCTGCAACGTTCACAGCAAGCTCCGGATCACTGAACTCATATTCTTCCCGAAGCATCTTTTCACATGCAGCGGCCAGCTCCTTCAGTCTCCCTTCATTCGCATCTGTGGTGAAAACTGCCTGGACGCGGTTCATAATCACATTATGCTTCGTTCCCCCCTGAAGCTTCACCAGCCTCAGCTTCATTCCATTTTTCAGGAAACACGATAGGACTCTGGCCGCCAGCTTCCCTGCATTGGCCCGTTCCCTGTCGATCATCCCTCCGGAATGGCCTCCCAGAAGGCCGCTGATCTCCAGACCATAGGCCGGCATCCGGTTCACTTCCCAATTAATGGGACGTTTAAGCGTAATCTGCTCGCCTCCGCCCATGCTCATATACGTCTTATACTCCCCCGCGCCATCCAGATTTATCATCCTTCTCGCCTTAAAGTACTCTGGTTTCAGAGCCTGCGCTCCCACC
>JAEYDD010000051.1 GCA_023404095.1 Pseudomonadota bacterium
TCGACGGATGGATCGAGGATTACAACGAAATCCATCCCCATTCCGCCCTCAAGATGGCTTCCCCTCGGCAGTTCATCAGGGCTAAATCAAACTAGCCGATCTGTCCGATGAAACGGGGAGCACTCCAAGGTGCTTGATGTCAGGCTGTACGGGGAGCCGGTTGCGACCCTTACGAACCTGCCGGATGGGCGAACCATCTTTGCATTCAACGAAGACTAGATCGAAAATGAGAAGAGGCCAACGCTCAGTTTGTCCTTCAAGGACCCGTTCGGCGCCCTGATCACCAAACCCCGGCCGTACAGCATCGTCGTCCCGCCATTCTTTTCGAACCTGTTGCCAGAAGGGCGGCTGCGCAAATACCTTGCCGAACGCGCCGCTTGGCCGCGACCTGCCCGGTGCGGTGACAGTTCATCCGTCGGAAGGCGATGACCTCCCACCGGAAGACGACCAGGCGGCTGTCGAAGTCCGACCGAATGCGTTGCGGTTCTCCCTGGCCGGTGGCCAACTGAAATTCTCGGCCTTCAAGAACCCCGCGAAGGGCGGCGGGCCGACGATCCCAGCCGAGGGGACAGGCGGATCATGGATCGTGAAGCTGCCCTCCCAGCAGTATGGTGCGTGGCGGAGAACGAATTCTCCATGATGACCATCGCTGGCATGGTGGGCATAGACGTTCCGGACATCCGGCTTGTCGAGCTGGACGCCGTGATCGGCCTGCCTCAGGGGGTGGGCGAACTGCACGGGCAGGCGCTGGCAATCAGGCGCTTCGACCGCCCCGCCGATGGACCGGTGCACATCGAGGACTTCGCGCAGGTCTTCGGTGTGAAACCCGACGACAAGTGCAGCAAGGGCAACTACCGGTGATCGGCCGCGTACTCGGCATCGAGACGAGCACAGCCGATATGGCGGAGTCATCCGGCGGCTGGTCTTCAGTACGCTGATCGGCAATGGCGACATGCATCTCGCCGCACTCCCGCGCTCTCGCCCGCTTACGACCTGCTATCGACCACCCCTATATCGAAGGAGAAGATTCGGCCGCGCTGAATTTTTCGCGCACGAGAAGGATGGCGGAACTATCGAGGGATGAGCTGGCACATCTGGCCGCCAAATCTGCGCTGACCGAAAAGCTGGTTCTGGACACAGCACGCGAGACCGTCCAGCGTTTCAAGGATACCTGGGAGGCCGAGAAAAACAACCTCCCCATGGCGGCGAAGGTCCGTGAATATGCACATTTGCCGACGATCGAGCTGTATCGGGAATTCACGCAAGCTTCCTGAACAAGGACGCCCCATGGAAAAGGTCTTAGTCCGGATCATCCTCGGGTATTTCGATCCTCAACTGCTCCAGAACCCGGCCGGCATTTTCCAGCCGGACATAAAGGCTCAATTTCAACATGGTTCGTTCGAGGCCAAACCTGTCTATCAGATATTGCAACTACTCAGGCGCATCACGGCTCTCATGTGCACTCTGAAGGATCTTCCAACCCACCACCTGGAAGTTTGGACCCCCTTCCGCTTTAATCAGCTCCGAGAACGGCCCGCCCTTGAATTCGATAGTTTCATTTACCCAAGTTCCGATCGGCCGTACTGCCGCAACAGTAGTTCAGGGTTCGTCGAACTTTCGTACAGGCAGATCGGTATGGACGCGGGCGTGAGCCGGAAAAGCTGGTCAACCAATGTGGCGGTGTACAACAGTGTCTCCAGACCCAAGGCAACGTTTCATGCGGCGCTCTCCTCGGACGATCGTAGGTAGTCACGGCGAGGGCGTAGAATCCTGTCAGAGTTCAAAGGGGACAGCACGTGTCGGAGACCTTCCCATCCATGCGAGATACCGCCCATCTGGCCCGGATGAGCCGTTGTTCAGGAAAACGTTGTCGATTGCCGGTGCGCGATATTCGCCCATCAACCTGATAGCCAGCCACAGATGATCGGGCTCGAGGATATCGTAGGAATCAAAAATCTTTCGATCTTTGCAGCTGCCATCCAGGCGTTGAGCGCTTCCACCCGAAGGCCGGTGACATAGACGATCTTGTACTCCTCGCCTGTCGTCGTTTTGGTGCGACCGAGATGGATGGCGAGAGAGGGCAGGGGAGGGCCTTCAGGCACTTCGATTGGCGGCTCCACCGTCAACTGCTCCCTGCGAAGGCCGGTTGTCTCGCTGCGCCGGCAACCGCCGGAGGCGAAGGCGACCATCAGCAGCGCCCGTCGCGCAACCCGTAGACTATCGGTGCCGCAGCTCGCCAGCAATTTGGCCAACACGTCACCGGTGACAGCCTTGGCACTCTTGCGAGGCCGCGGCCGCCGCACGGCAAGACGAATGGCGGACTTCAGGGCCGGGGACGCGAAGGCGCCATCCTGGTCGCGCCCCTGTGTCAGGGTCGACCAGATAGCCAGCCAGCGGCGCTCGGTCGCCGGCGTGTGCGGGCCGACGACCCTGAGAAACCCCTGTTGGCGAAGGCTCTCGTCGACCTCGCCCGGTATGCCGTGATCGGGATCGGCCTCGCTCCGTTGCAGATCCCACAGGTGATGACGACGAATTTCAGGAGGAGGGCGTCGGGGGCTGGCCAGGGCAGCGACCGTCCTGTTGCCGCTAACGACCAGGCCTGCAGGTCTGCCAGATCAGAGGTCAGTGCCCGAAGGGTATTGTCGCCCATTCGGTGGTTGACGAGATGCCGCAGCGTCTCGGGCCGTAGGATCCGCTGCGGCCGTGCAGGAAATAGCCGCGCTTGTCTACCAACCGATCAGGCACATGCACCAGGACCTGGCCGGCCAATCCGCCAACATCATGCTGCCGGACCTCGACCTTGAGGAAACCGTTGTCCGCCGCCGTGCACGGCCGCTTTACCAACTGCGGCGGAGCTGCTTCGTCCTTCCCGCCAAGCGAGAAGCAGCTCCGGTCCGATAAACATGCCGGCAGCCCAGGATCATCCGTCGGCCCTTCCTGCTCCCGTGCGCAGCAGCGCCATCACCATGGGGCCCAGGGAGAACTCCCCTCGCTTGGCCTTCCCGGTCAGGTCGCGCAAATAGCCGCCTGCAGAATTGATATGACCCGCGCGCTCGTAGATGCAGGCCACCACGGTCGCTGCGGCCGCTTGGCCCATGATCTCGCACGCCTCCTCATAGGCCGAGGGGCTGATGCCCAGCATTGAGCGAATGGTGACGGCGGCCATCATGAAGTCCCGCCAATTGCCGACAACGCCATTCGGACCGAACGGTTTGCTTTCGGGGCAGGCACGCAACACCATTTCAAGCGGCAGTGGGCTGATCGGTCCCGTCTTCCGTTCTGGTCGCTTCGATTTTTCGCCCTGCTCTGTTCGAGAGCTAGGTTCAAGTTCATTGCTGGATTCGGTATTTGAATTCTGTATGTGGCAACCGAATACGTTGTCATTGCCATCGCTTTTTTCGAAAAACTCCTGATTTTCCAGCCGGTTGACGACCTCTTCCCTCAACAGGGCCAGCTCGTCTGCAAGATTTTCCAGATTTTCGGCAGTCGGCCTTCGTGGAATCCGCCCCACAATATCGATGTAGCAGGCCTCGATCGCATCCCAGTCTCCTGGTGCTCCCTCATCTATCGCAGCGCTGATGAGCTTGCGGACGTCGCGGCGGCAGACCGTCAATCTGTCCTTCAGAAGACGAAAGCGGCGCTGTTCGGCAGCAACCTTCTGGGCCATCGCTGCGAGCTCTTCGGAACGGACCAGCAGCGGAGCCAGGCTGAAACCGAAGGCTTCCTCGACGGAGCCATCATCGTTCTTGCGGGCATAGCGCTTGCCATTTGGGCTATCCTTGCGAACAATCAGCCCAGCGTCGACCAGTGCTGCGAGATTCTTTCGCAGCGTGGTGCCGGCGATGCCGTTGGCGCGCGCAGTCAGTTGTGCATTCGACGGGAAGACGACCAGGCCCGCATCGCTGCTCAATTCCTGTGCCGGGTAGAACGATATCAGGGCGTTGAGGACCGCAAGCGCACGGTCCTGGAGCCCAAGCAGGCTTCGCGCATCGGCGGCGTCGCGCAACACACGCCACTTGTCGACCGTCTTTCCTTCGGGGACGTCCATCGCCTGCTTTTGACGTTGCACCAGGGCAAGCGTCATCGATCGCCGCCCAAAGGGCGTCGTCACATATCCACTCTCCATTTTCTTACCTTTCAAAAGGCAAAGAAAAGGCTTCGCCGAAAACGACGTGGACTCTTGACTGTGATTCCGGGAAATGCGATTCTCTTAGCGACCAAACTGAGAGAAGCCTTTCGGAACACCGTTTCGGAGGGCTTTTTCTTTGCGCTGCTGCTCCCTTTTGCGTCCTATCGGTTACTGCTTCGTCTTCTTGAACGCGGCATACAGGTCCGGAAGCGAGGAAAGGATGAACTCGCCGAAATCGGGAGCCACCTTCTCGTCCAGGACCAGTGTAAAGCTGCGCTCATCCTGCTTGTAGCGTGCCGGTTTGCTCCCGTCGTCCGCCAACCAGACCTGGGCTTTCGCCACCTTCGGCTTCTTCGGCGCGATCAGATCGAACAGGCGTATGAACCGGTCGTCGGACGAAAGACCGGAAAGCCTGCCACCGTCCAACTCGCCGCGCACCAGTTCAACCGCGCCTTTGCGCTCCAGCCTTGCTGCGAATTCGATCCAGCGATCGCGTCCCGCCTTGGGGGCGGGGCCGATTGCACGGATAAACTCCGCCGGTACGCTGACGGCCGAAGAGATCAGCCGGGAAAGCCCTGTCTTGTCGACGCCGAGCGCGGCCATAATGATCTGCCGGCTGTATCCATTTACTTCCAGTTCGGCGGCATAGAGCGCACGCTCGATGAATGAAAGATCGTGACGGGCGCTGTTTTCCTGCCCCTGCGCCAGAACCAGCTCTTCGTCGCTCAGCGGCTTGACGGCCGCCTTGACAAGCATGCCCGCCGCCTTGACGGCGCGCAGACGCCTGCGACCATAGGCGATCTGGTATCGGCCATCGATGTCCGGGTGCGGGCGCACCAGGATCGGAACCTGCTGGCCGTGCTCCCTGATCTGCCGGGCAAACTCTTCGAAATGCTCTGGCGCTTCCTCGAGACGATCGGTCACCTTCGGCGTATCGATCAGGTCGGGATCGAGCTCAACCAGCGACTGCGACTTGAGCATTTCGATCGAGCGCGAAACCGCCCCGATCGCGCCGCGCGGCGCATAGTGGGGGGCAGGGGAGGCCTCGCGTGTCTTTGCCCCCTCGACGGGTTCGCCATCCGGCAGACGCACGCCGACAAGATCCGACAGCAGATGCTTTCTAGCCATTGTTGGCTCCTTTCACCGAAGCGGTCGCGTGTTGCGTTGCGCCATCACTGACGAAGTTGCCGGCTGGCAACGCTGCGATCTGGGATCTTGTCACGACGGTCATTTACGTCCCCAGGCCGTTTCGATCAGTTGGGCGATCTCGCCGTTGACGGAGTCCAACGCCTCCATGGCGCGGTCATAGGTGTTTCGGTGAAACTGGTCGCGGCTGACCTCGTAGAGCGTCTGCTTGGTGATCCCCGCATCGGATACGGCCGTGCTTTTCAGCATGGGATGGTTCAGCACGTGCTCACCGAACATGGTCCGCATGAATGAAACCATCTGGTTTTGGGGACCGTCGCCCGGCTCGTATCGGGTGATCAGGTATCGCATCCAGTCGTAGTCCATGCTGCCGCCGGCATCGGCCACCACACTGAGCAGCTCCGACGTCATCAGCAGGAACTGACACATCGACATTACGTCGAGCATCTGCGGATGGACGGTCACGAGAACCGCCGTGGCGGCGCAGAGCGCCGAAATCGTGAGAAAGCCCAGCTGCGGGGGGCAATCGATCACGACGACATCGTAGTCGTCCGCAACGCCGGCGATCGCATCGTCCATCCGCGTGAAGAAGATGTTCTTGCGGTCGTTCGACGCCAGAACCCGCGCCGTATCGTGCTCGAACTCCATCAGTTCGAGGTTGCCGGGCACTAGGTCGAGGTTGGTGAAATAGGTCTTCTTGATGATGTCGCGGAGGTCGCGCCGTTCGCTGTCGTAGCGAACGGCGCCGTAGAGCGTCTCGTTCTCCCCGACGTCGAATTCCGGCTGATATCCGTGCAGCGCGGACATACTGGCCTGCGGATCCAGGTCGATCGCAAGCACGCGATAGCCGTTGAGCGCAAGATATTGCGCCAAGTGCGCGGCCGTCGTCGTCTTGCCGCTCCCGCCCTTGAAGTTCACAGCGGCTATGACCTGCAGATGTTCATTGCCGCTCCGGCGCGGCAGGTAGCGGCGGTCATTCTTGCCGTTCGCCTCGAGATATTCGCGAAGCGCCTGGATCGTCTCTACGGAATAGGAGCGTCGCCCGTTCGATCCGACGTCCGGCTGCGGTCCCTTGCCCTCTATCGAGAGGTGACGGAGATAGCCGTCATTGACACCGATCAGCTTGGCCGCTTCGATCGAAGAGAACGGGCGCAATGATTTACGCGCTTCCGGCGGATAGAGTTTCAGGCGATGTTCGTGCAGGCGCGCCGAAAGATCGCGCGCATGCGCTCCGATCAGCTTATGGATCGCCTTCTGAAGCTGGCGGGGATTCTCCACGACTTCCTCTCGTACACACGGAAATTTTCGTAAACACAGCATTTCGCCGTGAGGATCGTCAAACGATTCCACATAACTTGGCAAGCGATTTAAGGTTAACAGAGGCTTAGCGCGGGGCTGCAATTGAGCCAAAAACACTGGAAGAATACATTTTCCTCAAAGTTTTCCGCTACTTAAATCATTCCGGCTGCGTTCTGCCGGATTGCAAGCGCCAGGAATTTTATCGGTGCACAACCCGAAAGAGCATGCGTCCCGGCGCTCCGCTTCGCCTGAAACTGCGGCCGCAGAAGCCTCTGAGGAGAATCACTGCGTCATCGAAGCCGCACGGTGTTGGTAGAGGGACCCTTATGGGCCCGCGGCTTGCTGGGTTCAATAGTGCAAGGCAGTGAGCACGATCCAGATCGGAATGCCCACCGAGACGAGCGTTGCAGCCAGGATCGATACGGTTTTCCATATGAAGGTCCGTTTGGCCCGCTGTCCGTCCCACTCGTAAGTCATACCGAGATCCTCCGCGCGTTAACGAAACATTGCCCGCGGGGAGAGTCGAGTGCATTTGTGCAACAGCATCAGAATCAGTGCCCGACGCGCGGCGCCAATCCGACACCCTTTCAGATATGACCGTTTTTGTTGGAACCATCGGCGGCATCAGCCGTTGGCATCCCATGAAGGGACTTCAAGCGCGCACCGGTCTGCAGGCAATGATGGCAGTCGTCATCATTGCGGCCATCCTCGTGACGGTCGTCAATATTGCCAGCTTGCCGGTCCGGCAGCCCGATGGCAGGCTGGACGCACAGGAAAATGTCGTCGACCCGTCCTGACGTGCGTCCCAGCTCCACAGAAGACGCCACCAAGCTGAACTTCGCTTCTATTCGAACAGCTTCCGCGCCGAGACCTTGATCTGACCCAGCGCGCGTTCGATCTCCGCCGCAAGACTATCTGCCATCTGCACGAATTCCACGCGACGCGCGGCGCGAATGATTTCCGGCAATTGGTCGATAGACAGGAGGGCGCGCTCGACACAGGCCAGATCCTCGCACATTCCGCGAAAGCTCTCGTTGCGTTCGATCAGCGTATGGATTTGGGCGGCGTGCGTGGGAAACCGTCGAAGCGCCGATGCCAGTCCCTGATTCTTGTCCGTATCGGGTCCCGATCCTGCCACCCTCGTATTCCTCCGATCGCTGAGGCGAGATGCATTCCCAGGCGGAGCATATCGTGCAGTGGTCCCCCCGGGGCGTAAGATACCTGAGAATACAGGTGTGTGTTGCGGCTGGCGGAGCATGGATAGAGCCGAACGCAGCAATTCAAGGGCCTGCACGCTCAGCGCGGCGTTGCCGATCACACGCCGCCTTTCTCGGTGCTGTCCTCGTCATCGGCGCGAGCGCTGAAGCGGCACCCGCGTCCGATTCCGACCATAGAGCCTACGCGATGCTACGGGCATCGATGCAGAATGCGCGTTAGGGTGAAGATGCGCGCCAGGTCCATTCATCAGGTTTCGGTGCGCCTTGCGGTGGTTCGTGGTGCAGCGGAGGGCTGGACGTGTTCCTGGATTATTTTGCTCTCGGTGTCCTGCTCTTTGTCGTCCTCACGCTCTTCTACGGGATCATTGCGATCCACGATATTCCCCATCTGATTGCCAAGGCGCGCAATCATCCACACCAGGACGCGATCCACATCGCCGGCTGGGTCAGCCTTTTCACGCTTCACGCGATCTGGCCATTCCTTTTCATCTGGGCCACGCTCTACCGCGAGGACCGAGGCTGGGGCATCCGGCCTGACGGCAAGATGCAAAGCGAAGCCGAGGCGAATGCGGAAGTTGCCGTTCTCCAGGCGCGCGTCCAGGAGCTTGAGGAGCAGCTCAAACTGCAGACGAGGGAGCCCGCCTGATGGATCTGCTGCTCATCCTGACATATGCCGCCATCTGTATCGCCGTCTTCAAGATATTCCGGATTCCGGTGAACCAGTGGACCGTGTCCACGGCCGTGCTTGGCGGGATCTTCCTCATCGCCAGCCTCCTGCTGCTGATGAGCTACAACCACCCCTATTCCAGCGACGGGCGCATCTACTTCACCTCCGCGCCGGTGATACCCGCCGTCGGCGGCATCGTGGTCGAGGTGCCGGTGCAATCGAACGTGCCGCTGAAGAAGGGTGATGTGCTTTTCCGCATTGATCCGCGACCATATCAATTTACCGTCGACCAGAAGAAAGCCGCTCTCGCCGAAGCCGAGCAGGCGGTGCGGCAGTTGAAGGCGGCCTTGGATGCAGCGAACTCCGCTGTCGAAGGTGCGCTGGCGGATCGGGACCGGGCGCAACAGAGTTTCGAGCGTTATCAGGAGATTTACCAGACCTCGAAGGAGCGTACTGGGGAATCTGCGGTCTCGGAACTGGAAGTCGAGAACAGGCGGGGCCTCTACCTAGCCCAGGTCGCTGCTGTCGGCATGGCGGAAGCCCAGGCCATGCAGGCGCGCCTTGCCTATGAATCGCAGATCAACGGCGTTAATCCGGCTGTGGCACGCCTTACGGCGGAGCTTCGCAACGCGGAATTCGAACTCGACCAGACGACGGTCCGGGCGCCCAGCGACGGATACGTCACGCAGGTCTTCCTTCGTCCCGGAATGATGGCGAACCCGTTGCCGCTGCGCCCCGTGATGGTCTTCATCAACAGCGAGGACCGCATGCTCGCCGCCGCCTTCATCCAGAACTCCCTGCAGCGCGTCAATGTCGGTGACGAGGCGGAAGTCTCCTTCAAGGCCGTACCGGGCAGGATCTTCAAGGCAAAGGTCAGCGCCATCATCGACGTCATGGCGCAGGGACAGTTGCAACCCACCGGAGCGCTCATCGACCCGCAGGCGCCCGAACGCCTGCAGCCGGGCCAGACGCTCGCCAGGATCGACATCCTCGAAGATACCAGCGCCTTTCAGTTGCCGGGGGGCGTCGTGGCGGAGGTGGCCGTCTACACGCATCACTGGCACCACGTCTCCATCCTGCGGAAGGTATTGCTGCGGATGAGCGCCTGGATGAACTACGTGTTCCTGGAGCACTGAGATGAGCGGGAGGGGGCGCAACGCATCGAGCTATGACGCCGCCCGCGTCCAGGCAGAATCCGATCGCCAGTCCCGACACGTGCCGTGGAAAAGGGTGGCCAGATGAGTGCTGCCTTTTCCCTGCCGCTCTTCAGAGGGCTTACGGGTTATCGGCTCGACTGGCTGCGCAATGACATTTCGGCCGGCCTTTCGGTTGCCGCCGTCGGTCTTCCAAGCGCGATCGCCTATCCCGTGATTGCCGGCCTTCCTCCGCAGACGGGGATCTATGCAAGCATCGTCGCGCCGATCGCCTATGCGATCTTCGGCGTATCACGCAGGCTCGTCGTGGGCCCCGATGCAGGTACGATGACGGTCCTCGCCGCAGCGATGGCGGCCATCATCGCCGGAATGCCCGCAGACACGCCCGTGGACCGCGTGGCGCTGGCGTCGATCCTCGCGCTTGGGGTCGGCATCGCCTGCTTCGCAGCAAGCCTCCTGCGGCTTGGGGTATTGGCGACGTTTCTGTCACGACCGATCCTGGTCGGCTTCTTCGCAGGCATTTCGATTTCGATCCTCATCGGCCAGCTCGGGCGCCTGACAGGGGTCAAGATCGAGGCGGACGGACTGATAGCCCCCCTAGTCGAGCTCGCAGGAAAGGCGGCCCTGATCCACTGGCCGACCGTCTGGCTCGCGGTTGGCATGTTCGCCGTCCTGCAGGCCGCACGGGCGCTGAAGTCGCCGATACCCGGCCCCGTCATCGTGGTCGTGCTTGCGGTCGTCCTGTCGGCTCTGTTCGATCTCCGCTCGCGCGGCATCGCCGTCGTTGGCGAGATTCCCAGCAGCCTCCCGACATTCTCGTTGCCCTTGGTCACAGGGCTGCCGGTGGACCTTGTCATCCTGGGATCCGCCGCCATCTTTCTGGTCAGCTTCGGATCCGGCATCGTCGCCGCGCGCAGCTTCGGCGCCCGGACCGGAGATCCAGTGGACGCCAACAAGGAGTTGCTTGGCCTCGGCAGCGCACAGGCGGCGGCTGGCTTCTTCGGTGCCTTCCCCATCAGCTTTTCGGATTCACGCACAGCGATCAATCTCTCGGTCGGCGGTCACACGCAACTCGTGGGCCTTGTATCCGCCGGCGTGCTGATCGCGACCTTGTTGTTCCTCAATGATGCTCTGCGGATCCTTCCGGTCGCAGCGCTCGCCGCCATCCTCGTCTCCGCCGCCCTCAGCCTGATCGATGTGCATGAACTGCGCCAGATCTGGCGCATTAGCCGTGTGGAGTTCGTCTTTGCTTTGATTGCGATGTCGGGCGCCATCAGCTTCGGCGTGCTGAACGGCGTCATCATCGCGATCGCGGCAACCCTCGTCTATCTGCTGCGCAACATGATGTATCCGCGCGACGCGTTCCTCGGGCGCATTCCCACTCATGACGGCTTCTACAAGCTGCACCGCTTCCCCGAGGCGAAGGGCGTGCCGGGCTTTGTCGTGTGGATGCCGCAGGGCAGCCTGCTGTTCTTCAACGCGGATTACGTCCGCGCACGGCTGAGCGAGATCGCCGGGACGCTGCAGGCCGGTACGCGCTGGTTCGTGCTCGACGCGGGCGCGATTGTGCAGATGGACAGTACGGCCGCGGCGATGCTGGAGGACGTCCGCAACGACCTGCAGGGCCGCGGCGTCACCTTGTGCTTTGCCGAACTTCATGCGGATGCAAGAGCACTGCTGGAGCGGGCCGGCCTGATCGAACGGGTCGGCGAATCCTTCGTGTTCGAAGATCTGGACGATGCCCTACAGTCTTTCCGTGTGATGGAAATCGAGAACAGGGCGCCTCCCGGCAAGTAGGCAATGGTTTCACTTTGAGGAGACTTGGAGATGAACAAGAAGCATGATGACACCGCAGCTCACCAATCGAATACCAAGACGGGAGGCAAAGTCCAGGACTACAATAAACAGATGGAGAAGCTGCAGGTCGAACTCGCCTACCTGCAGGCCTGGGTGAAAAAATCCGGAGCCCGCATCGTGATCATCTTCGAGGGACGCGACGCCGCGGGGAAGGGAGGTGTCATCAAGCGCATCACCGAACGCGTCAGCCCGCGCGTCTTTCGCGTCGTCGCGTTGCCGGCGCCGAGCGACCGCGAGAAGACACAGATGTACATGCAGCGCTACATCGCCCAATTGCCGGCCGGCGGGGAAATCGTGATCTTCGACCGCAGTTGGTACAATCGCGCCGGCGTCGACCGCGTGATGGGCTTCTGCAGCGAGAAGAAGGCAAGGCGCTTTCTCGAACTGGCGCCGCGCTTCGAGGCCGCGATTATCGAAAGCGGAACCATTCTCCTCAAGTACTTTCTGACAGTCAGCGAGGACGAGCAGGAGCGGCGTTTCCGGCGCCGCATTGATGACCCGGTACGACAGTGGAAGTTGAGCCCCATGGACCTCGAATCCTATCGCAAGTGGTGGGAATACTCGCGCGCCTATGACGAAATGCTGCAGGCTACCGATAGCGAGCATGCGCCATGGTGGATCGTTCCGTCCGACGACAAGAAGCGGGCGCGTATCAACTGCATATCTCACATCCTCAAGTCGATCCCCTACGAGAAGGTGAAATTCGATGTGCCCGATCTCGGCAAGCGCCAGAAGCGCCCGGAAAACTACGAGCCGGATAAGGTTCCTTTGAGGACCGTGCCGGATGTGGCCTGAGGCGCAGGATGGGGTCCCGCACCGTCCCTCCGCTTATTCAGGCTGGAGGGCTATCGCCTCGGCGCCCTGGCGCCATCTTTACCCAGGCGACGAGCAGATCGTAGAAGACGCTGAGCACGATCGGGCCGAGGAAAAGCCCGATCAGGCCATAGGAGAGCGTGCCGCCGATGACGCCCATCAGGATGACCAGCATGGGCGTGGAAAGGCCGCGCGAGACAAGGAGGGGTTTTATGACGTTGTCGAGCGCCGCCACTGGCACCACAAGCAAGGTGAGCGCGATCGCATAAGTGAAGTCCTTCGTGATCCAGGCCCATATGACGATGGGCAACAATACGGGCGCCGGCCCGATCTGCACGATGCACAGGATCATCACGGCGAATGTCAATCCGCCGGATGCGGGCACCTCGAAGAGATAGAGTACGACGCCAGCTAGGAGCGACTGCAGTAGGGCGACCCCGATCACGCCGGTTGCGACATTGCGAATGGTCGCGCCCGCCAGAGCCATGAAACCGATGCCACGGTCCCCGCCGACGCGATCGGCAAGGCGGCGTACAGCAGCAGCCAGTTGCTCGCCATGTCCGAACATGAACCCGGCGACAACCACCGACGCCATGAAACCGAGAAGGTCGAGCCCGACCCCGGCCGCCTTGCCGATGACGTAGCCGCCCGCCTGCAGCAGCGTCGGCTCAAATCGCTGGAGCATGCCAGCCAGATTGCTGGACGCCAGATTCCATGCCTCGTAGAATTGCTCCCCGACTACCGGCCAGGCGCGGACGCTCTCCGATGGCACGGGGATTTTCAGCGATCCGCTCTTTACCTGTTCCAGCAACCAGTAGGTCGCATCGATGAAATTCAACGCGATGGCCGCAAGTGGCCCGACGATGATGCCGAGACTGATGAAGGTGAGCATGATTGCGGCAAGCCGCTTGCTTCCGCCGAGCGCGACGCGAAGGCCCCGGTAGCAGGGAAAGAGTGCAACCGTCAGGATCGCCGCCCAGATCACGATGACCAGGAACGGCGCCACGAGCGTAAATGACCAGTAGGCAAAGAGCGCCAACACGGCGAACCGCACGAAATCGGTGATGCGCGGTTCGATCGCCGAGGGGCGGTCGTTCCGGACTTCTGGGGCGGGGTAGGGACCGTCGTTCATGGGCCTTCCCTAAGGCAGGGGATCACATGCCATCACGCCTGTACCGGCCTGAACTTTGTCTCCCTGCCGCCAAACCGACCCCGGGAGCAGCGCGCGCAAGTCTGGAGCAAGACGACGCCTCAGGCGGCGGGCGGCTCCCAGTTCAAATAGAAGCCGATATCACCCGGCACGCCGCCCGGGAAGTTGATCACCATGGCCTTCAGCTTGTATCCCTGCGGCTGCGCCACTTCCTTGAAGCGATCATAGAGTTCCTTGGCCTTGCCCTGAAGGGTCTGCGGCCAATCGGGGTCTGCGCTGTTGATCGCGCGCCCGCTGTCGCTGCAGAAATCGGATGGAAACGTGTAGATGAGAGCCTCCATCTTGCCATCCTTGACCGCGCGCGCCACCACGTTGCGGATCAGGGTCTGTTCCTGGGGGCCGACATGCTTGTTGAAGAAATCATCGGTGAACTTCGCCAGTTCCTCCCGCTTGCGTTCTCTCAGCTTGTCTTCTTTTTCCATCTCGGCAATTTGCGCTTCGAGCATCTGCCTGCGCAGTTCCTCGGCGCTGAGGACGGTATTGCTCGGATTCGGCTTGTCGGTCATTGGGGTTCTCCACAGCCAGATACCGGGAAAAGCTACGCCTCCGCCTGCATCGATCGCAGTATCATACGGGAGACTATGGGTAATATACCGATCCGCACCGGTGTCCGCCAGCTAGCCCGTCGTTGGCAGACCAGATTCTACGGCGTGACTGATTGGCATGCAGCGGGCGGCGGATCGAAAAGCGATAGGCACACAGCTTCAAAATCACGTCCGAGTGATGGGCGCAATTCTTGATCGACAGCGGCCCGGGTGTGCGATAGACGCGGCTCGGTCCCACGTGCGGCGGACCAACGAAAGCCTCCCAAGGCAACCGCGACAGCCGGCCATGACGGGTTACGAGGCCCATCCGGCCGGCTGTCAGGGCGGGATGCCGGCCTCAGTCGGCGACGATCAGTTCGACACCTGCCGCAGCCAGCGCGTCCGCCATGGCCGCTGACGGCCGAACATTCGTGACGAGCGTATCGATTGCGGAAAGCGGCGCCACCTCGAAGACGGCGCGACGATCGAATTTGCTGTGATCTGCCAGCACCGTGATGCGATCGGCCCGCTCGATCATGGCCTTGGCGATTTCCGCTTCCTGTACGTCGAAATCCATGATCGACGTTGCATCGATGGCGCCGATCGTCAGAACGACGTGACGGGCACGAAACTTGGCGATCTGCTCCAGCGCCAGCGCACCGAGGCTTTCTCCCGCATCCGCACCATAGGCGCCACCGATGAGAAAGACCTTGTGGCTGGCGTTGTCCGCAACCGTAGCGGCAATGCGCGGCGAATTCGTAATGACGACCAGTCCCTGCAGCTTCGCGAGCGCCTGCGCCATCGCAATCGTCGTGCTGCCTGTATCGATGAAAAGCGAATCATCGCGTGCAAACAGGCGGCTCGCTGCTTTGCCGATCCTGTTCTTCGCTTCGGCGTTTTCCGCCATTCGGTGGGCGAACGGACCTTCCTTCTCGATCGTCGTCCCCGACCGGGTGACCGACCGGGCGCCGCCATGAAACTTCCGTAGCTTGCCCATTGCATCGAGCCGCGAAAGATCACGGCGGATGGTTTCACGCGAGACGCCGAGCCGCTCGGCAAATTCGTCCACTGCCATCTCGCCTGAATGGTCGAGGAGGCGTGCAATTTCCTCGTAGCGCTGTGCTGGTTGCAAAGTGTCCCCCACGTCGAAGCCCGCCTTCGGCCATTGCGCCGTCTAGCATCGTGTTCGCGGCGGGCTTATGGCAAGAAGCTGGCCGTCATTCAAGCGTCGCTTCGACCGGGAGACTTGCTCCGGCACATGCCCCGCACGCGGCTCTCGGCGCATACGTTGTATCCCACATCACCCGTTCGGTCAATTTTTACGAAGCGGCAATGACTGAAACAACAGAGTAGACCGCCGCGGCCTGGCCGAATGGGCAATAAATATCAAAATTGGACTTTTCTTCTCCGCCGAACCGGCTAGAGTACACGCGTGCAGTGGAAAAAAAGACACGCACAGCTGACCAGATGCAGCCGTTGGGGAACGCAATGATTCAGATCCAGATATCGCCTTTTTCACCTTAGCGCCGGTCGCGCGCCAGGGACGAAGGAAGGGTGGACGCACTCCTTCCAGGGCGCCGTTCGCGCCGTACTGAACTTAATCGCTGGAATGACCGATCGGTCCGCCGATGTTTCATCTGGATGACCGAAGTCGTGGCTTTGCGCCCGCTTGTAGCTTCCTGGAAAAACCGGTGCGCCGCGAAGATCGTCGCGGTCCCATTGCCAGAAGACAACCGGCAAATGGAGCGAATGCGTGAATTCAAGAGACGCAAGACTAAGGGTGAGGGACTGCCGATGCGTGGTCTGATCGCCGGTTATGTGCGGATGACGGACAGGATTTCCGACTACGTCGGCTACCTGGCCGCTTCGCTGATTTTCCTGATGGGCGGCGCACTCATCTTCGACGCCATTACCCGAAACCTGATCAAGATGCCGGTGCACTGGGCCGTGGAATTAACCCAGTTCATACTCGCGGCCTATTACTTCATGGGCGGCCCGATCACGATCAAGAACCAGGAGCATGTCCGAATGGACCTCTGGTACTCGACGCTTTCGACACGCGCCAAGGCTCGCGTCGATCTCGCAACGATCGGCTGCATGATCTTCTACCTCGCCGTGCTGCTGATCGGCAGCATCTCCAGCCTGATTTACGCGATCGAGACGAATGAGAAGCGGTTCTCCATCTGGAACCCGTCGGTCATTCCGATCAAGTCGCTACTGGTCGCCTGCCTCATCCTGATGCTGATGCAGTCTGTTGCGGAGGTCTTCAAGCATATCGCGACGCTGCGCGAGAAGGAGCTCGCATGAGCTATGAAATGATCGCGCTCTTGATGTTCGCGTCGATGATGGTGCTGCTGGCCACCGGCCAGCGCGTCTTTGCAGCCATTGGCTTCGTTGCCTCGGCGGCTGCCCTTCTGCTTTATGGGCCGGGTGCCATCGAACTGCCGTTCAACCAGGTCTTCAAGCTGTTCAACTGGTACGCCATGCTGACGCTGCCCATGTTCATCTACATGGGCTACATCCTGGCCGAGGCAGGCATCGCCGAAGATCTCTACAAGATGCTGCATGTGTGGTTCGGCCGGTTCACCGGCGGTCTCGCCGTCGGCACGATCTTCCTCATGGTCATCATCTCGGCGATGAACGGGCTTTCGGTCGCCGGCATGGCGATCGGCGCCACCATCGCATTGCCGGAAATGATCCGCCGTGGCTACGACAAGGTGCTGATCTCCGGCGTGGTGCAGGGCGGCTCTTCGCTCGGCATCCTCATTCCGCCGTCGGTCGTGCTTGTGCTCTACGGCATGATCGCTCGTCAGCCGGTCTCCAAGCTCTGGTTTGCGGGCGTCGTTCCCGGGCTTCTGATGGCGACACTCTTCATCATCTATATCGTCGTACGCGCACGCCTGAACCCGAAGCTCGCCCCGACTGTGAGCGACGAGGAACTGAACATGCCGCTGCGCGAAAAGCTCGCCTTGGCGCGCGCGGGCATCATTCCCTTCGCCATCTTCTTCTTCATGACCGGGCTGTTCGTCTTCGGCTACACGAGCCTCGTCGAAAGTTCGGCCGTCGGCGCGACGGCTGCTACGATCGCCGCGATCGCAAAGGGACGCTTCAACTGGAAGCTCATCCGCAACACCTCCATGCAGACGCTCGGCGTCTCGTGCATGTTCATGTGGCTCATCCTGGCAGCACTCGCCTTTGGCGCCGTTTTCGACGGGTTGGGCGCAGTCAGGGCCATCGAGAACCTGTTCATCCGCCAATGGGATCTTTCGCCGTGGACCGTCATCATCATGATGCAGCTCAGCTTCATCATCATGGGCATGTTCCTCGACGACACGGCCATGCTGGTCATCGTCGCCCCGCTCTATATCCCGCTGGTCAAGGCGCTCGACCTCGGCTTCGACAACCAGCTGATCTGGTACGGCGTGCTCTACACCATCACCTGCCAGATCGCCTACATCACCCCGCCCTTCGGCTACAACCTCTTCCTGATGCGCTCGCTCGCGCCGAAGGAAATCACGCTGGTCGACATCTACCGTTCGATCTGGCCTTTCGCCGCGATCATGGTGCTGACCATCGCACTGGTAATGATCTTCCCCGGGCTCGCGCTGTGGCTTCCCGAACAGATGAATGTGAAGGGTTGACCCGTTGGGATCAGCCACCTGTTTCAACCTCAGAGGAGAACTAGAATGACAAAAGAAAAGGCCGATCAGAGCCCGTCCCAGAAGATCCTGTCGACACGTCGTCATTTCCTGACCAAGTCGGGGCTCGGCGCGGGTGCCGTCGTGGCGGGCTCGACGCTCGCCGCACCGTATGTCAACGCGCAGAGCGGACCGATCAAGTGGCGACTGCAGACCTATTCGGGCGCGCCGCTTGGCGCGCATGTGATCAAGCCGCAGATCGAGGCCTTCAACAAGGCGGCGAACGGCGAGATGGAAATCGAGCTTTACTACGCCGACCAGCTCGTCCCGACTTCGGACCTCTTCCGCGCCCTGCAGAGCGGCACGATCGATGCCGTGCAGTCGGATGAGGCGACAATGGCCTCGCCGGTCGATATCGCCGTCTTCGGCGGCTACTTTCCCTTCGCAACCCGCTACAGCCTCGATGTGCCGGCACTGTTCAAATATTACGGGCTGAAGGAGATATGGGAGGAGGCCTATTCTGAAGTTGAGAACGTCACGTGGCTGTCCACCGGCGCCTGGGATCCGCTGCATATCTTCACCGTCGACAAGCCGATCCGCAGCCTCGCCGACATGAATGGCCTGCGCGTGTTCGGCGTGCCGACCGCCGGCCGCTTCCTTTCGCGTTACGGCCTCGTCCCGGTGACGATCCCCTGGGACAACGTCGAAGTCGCCCTGCAAACGGGAGAATTGGACGGTGTCGCCTGGTGCGGTTTCACCGAAGCCTATGAAGTGGGCTGGGCGGACGTCTGCAAGTACGCGCTGACAAACTCCGTCACCGGCGCCTGGTTCGGCAGCTATTTCGCCAACACTGCAAGCTGGCAAAAAGTGCCGCCGCATCTCCAGGAACTCTTCCGCATCACCATCGACCAGTCGCACTACTACCGCGACGTCTGGTACTGGGGCGGCGAGGCGCAGTTGCGCGTCGAGGGAGAGAAGATGGAATTGACGGCCTTGCCGCCGGAAGAATGGAACCAGGTCATCAAGGACAGCGAAGGCTTCTGGGACGAAGTGGCCTCTTCCAGCCCCCGGTCCGGCAAGGTCGTGGAAGCCTTCAAGAAATACTCGGCCGTCATGCAAAAGGCGGGTTACCCGTACCGCTAAGACCGACCGGCGCAGTTCGGCCCGCCACAAACGGCGGGCCGTTCGCGGACCGGGCGGCCTGCCGGCTGGACGTAAATGACGGCTGTTTCCGATGGCAGGGCCGCTGCCTCGAAGAGCGATCGGCCTCGTGCGCCCAGGAATACGCATCAGCTGGAGCGGCGCGGCCGCCAAGCTTCCGGAAAATAAAAATTCCTAATGCTTGTCCTGGCGCAGATAGATCCGGCCGAGAAACGCGGGCTCGCCCGACCGCCGGCCACTGATCGAACCGACGACGAGCACGAGCAGGGTCAGCAGATAGGGCAGGGTCATCATCAGGTAGACCGGAATGTCGGCGCCAACCGCCTGCAGCCGGGGAACCAGCGCGTCGGCGCTGCCAAAGACGAGCGCACCGACGAGGGCACGTGCCGGATTCCAGCGCGCGAAGATGACTAGCGCGACGGCCACCCATCCGCGCGAGGCCACCATGCCTTCCACCCACACGTGGCTGGTCGCCACCGAAAGGTAGGCTCCGGCAAGACCGCAAAGCAGGCCGGAGGCGAGCACCGCACCGAGTTGCACGATCTGCACGTCGACGCCGGCGACATCGGCCGCGGCCGGATTCTCGCCGACGGCGCGCAGCCGCAGGCCGCTGCGACTGCGCATGAGCCACCACCACAGAAGGCCGACCACGACCGGCAGTGCCAGGGTGATTGGATCCTGAACCGCGACAAATCTCGACAACGCGGTATCGCGCTCCAAGGCAAAGAGATCACCGAGATTGGGGATGCCGACGAAGGTCTTCTGGACATGGGATCGTCCGACGACGCCGGTAAGTCCAAGGCCGATTGCAACGACCGCAAGGCCCGAGAGCGTCTGGTCGGCGCGCAGAACGACCGTCGCCACACCGAACAGGAATGCGAGCGCCATTGCCGAGCCAGCTCCGATGACCAGTGCCGCCCAGGGATTGCCGCCGGAGAGAACGGCGATCGCCGCACTCATCGCGCCGACCGCCATCAGCCCTTCTGCGCCGAGATTGAGGATGCCCGCTCGTTCGCAGATGATCAGCCCAAGGCTCGCGAGCACCAGCGGCGTTGCATAATTCGGAATGATGGCAATCCAGCCGATCAGAAAATCCATGGAATGCGTACCTTCCTGTCAGCTTGGCCGGTTGAGGGAATAGGTGCTGAAGAACTGCGCCATCAGGATCGAAATCAGAACGGTCCCCTGCACCAGCACGATCATTCCCTCGGAGACGCCGTAGAACACCTTCAGCACGTTGCCGGCGGTGAAAACAGCCCCGAGCGCCAGCGCCACGATGACCACCCAGAACGGCTTGGCACGGGCCAGATAGGCGATGACGATGGCGCTGAACAGGTATCCATTGCCGACGGCCTGGTTCAGCCGGTGCTCCGTGCCCGAGACGATGACCATGCCCGCCAGCCCGGACAGCGCACCAGACAAGAGCACAAGTCCCACAAGCGTGCGGCGTACCGGCAGGCCGGTAGCAAGTGATGCCTGCCGATTGAGGCCGACGGCGTCGGCGTAGAAGCCGGCGCGCGTGCGCTCGAGCAGGAACCAGACTGCGAGGGCGATCAGGGCAGAGACGAAAAGTCCGGCATGAAGCTGTCCCCAACCGAGCGCCGAGAAGCGACTTGCCGGCGGAAATGCGGCGGTGACCGGAAAGCTGTTGGCCGGATCGCGCCATATGCCGAACAGGAGATGCTGCACAAGCAGAAACGCGACGCTTCCGAGCAGCAGCGAAGATATCACTTCGTTGACGCCCCATTTTTGCTTCAGAACGAGTGAGATGGCGATCCATCCGGAACCCGCCAGCGCCGCAAGCACTAAGGCAAGCGGCAGGCGCAAGCTCTCAGGACCAATTTCATACAGCGCGACCCATGTCGCGGCCACCGCGCCAAGCCACAGCTGCCCCTCGACCCCGATGTTCCAGAAGCGGACCCGCATTGCGACCGCAGAGGCAAGCCCGACGAGGATCAGCGGTAGCGCCGCCGTCACCGTCTGCGACAGACCGTCCGAGGTGAGGAAGGCGGCCACCAGGAATTCGTCGATAAGGGCGCTCGCGGGCACGCCCGCACGCACCAGCAAGATCGCCGAAACCGCAAGGCCGAATGCGAGGCCGCCCGTATAGGACAGCGCACTCAGTAATAATCCCGGCTGCTGCCGGCGTACGAGAAATGCTGCATCAAGCATGGCCGGCCAGAAGCGCTCCGATCCATTCTGGGGTGACATCGTCCGCCGCGCGACAGCCGACGATCGTGCCCCTGTTCATGACGGCGACCCTGTGCGAAAGCGATAGAACTTCGTGCAGGTCTTCGCTGATCAGAAGGCAGGCGGCGCCCTTCTCAACAGCCTGTCGGATCGCCGCCCGTACGAAATGCGTGGCTTTCATATCGAGGCCACGCGACGGGGAGTGGGCCACCAGAACCTTCATGCCCGGATCAAGCTCCCGCGAAAGCAGCACCTTCTGCGCATTTCCCCCGGAAAGAAGGGCTGCGGAACGATCCGGTGTCGCTCCCCGGATATCGAAGGCATCGATCATCTTTTCCGCTTTCCTTCGCATCCTGTCGCGGCGCAGGAAAAGCGGTCCGCCGAAAGCCCCTTCGGACACACTGGTCAGAGCCATATTGTCGGCGATCGAAAGCTCGCGGATCATGCCGGTCGCGAAGCGATCGGACGGGATGACCCGCAAGCCCGCGCGGCGGCGCTCATGTGGCGTACCGGCGACGATATCCCTCCCGCCGAGAAGGATTTCACCCGAGGCGGGCCGCTGGAGACCGCCGAGGCAGGCGACAAGCTCTTCCTGGCCGTTGCCGCCGACGCCGGCGATACCTAGGACTTCCGCTTCCCGCAGTTCCAGCTCAAGGTCGTACAGACCCTGTCCATGCGCCCGTGCGGGAAGAGACAGCGCTTTGATGCTCAGACACACCGCGCCTGGCTGCGAAGCAGGCCTGCCGTCCGTCGCCAGCGTCTCGCCGACAATGAGCCGCGCCACTTCTTCTTCTGAAATTGCCTCGACCCGCGCGCCGGAAAGCACTGTCTTTCCATGTCGCATGATCGTGATGCGGTCGCAGAATGCAGCCACTTCGCGAAACTTGTGCGTGATCAACACCACCGCGTTGCCCTGACGCGCAAGCCGCCGGACGAAATCGAGCAGCGCCCTGGCTTCATCCTCCGTCAGTACGGCGGTGGGCTCGTCGAGAACCAGTATGCGGGCGCCGAGGAGAAGCACCTTGACGATCTCCGCCCGCTGCCTGTCGGCGATCGAAAGATCAGCGACGATCCGGTCAGGATCGACGGGCAGGCCAATCTCGGCAGACTTTGCCCTAACCAGCGCGGCCGCTTCGCTGGCGGAACGGACCCGGCTTTTCTTGCCGAGGCCCAGGAGTACGTTTTCCGCGACGGTGAAGCTCTCCACCAGGCGGAAGTGCTGGTGCACCATGCCAAGGCCGGCAACTGTCGCCTCGGTGGGGCTGCGGGGCGCAATGGCCGCCCCGTTGATCGACTGCTGTCCGGCATCGGCGGCATAGACACCCGTCGCCACGTTCATCAGCGTAGATTTGCCGGCGCCATTTTCGCCCACGATCGCATGCACCTCGCCCCATTCCAGGGTGAAGGTGGCATCATCGAGCGCCGGCTTGCCGTCGAAGGCCTTTCCGATGCCCTGCATGTCGAGGGCAGGGGGCGTGCCGGGCAGACTGTCCACCCGGCCTGCAATCGTCTTTTGCGCAGCTGTCATTGCTTGGCCGGCATGGTGCCGGTGATGCCTTCGACGAAATAGTCCATCGACCACAGTGCTGCATCGTCCAGCTTGCCGCCGGCCTCGACGACCACGGTGCCGTCCTGCTTCTTGAGGGGCCCTTGGAAGGGATCGAGCGTGCCGGCGATGATCGCCTGCCTTGCCGTCTCTATCTTCGCCTTCGTCTCTTCGGTGACGCTCGGGCCGAAAGGCGCGAGATCCACTACGCCCTTGTCGAGCCCCTCGAATGCGCCGAATTCCTCAGGCTTCCAGCTGCCGTCGATGATCTCCTTGATCGTCGGGACCAGGTATTTCTCCCAGCGGAAGACGACCGAAGTCTGGATCGTTTTCGGCGCGGCATGCGACATGTCGAGCTGGAAGCCGATGGAGGGAACGCCGGCCTTCTCGGCCGCGTCAAGCGCCGAGGTTGCGCTCAGATTGGTGGCGAGAACATCGGCCTTCTGATCGAGTATGGCCTGCGCGACCTGCCCCTCCTTGACCGGGTCCCACCAGGAATTGGTGAACACGGCTACCGTTTCGATGGCCGGATCGACCGACCGCGCGCCGAGCGCGAAGCTGTTGATGTCCCAGTTTACGACGCCCACGGGGAAGCCGGCGAGAATGCCGATCTTCTTGGTCTTGGTTGCCTGGCCGGCGGCCACGCCCGCAAGATACCAGCCCTGATAGGTGCGGGCATAGAAGCTCTCCATGTTCGGGCCGTTGTTCGTGCCCGAGGCGCTGAGGAAGGCGACGTTCGGATAGGCCTTCGCGGCCTCCGCCATTGGTGCGCTGTAGCCGTAGGTCGTGCCGACGATGATGTTGAAACCGCGCTTGACGTAAAGGTCGATGGCCGCGCGCAGCTTGGTCGCTTCTTCCGGAATGTTCTCCGTGACGGCGACAGGAACCTGCAACTGTTCTTCGACAGCCTTGCGGCCTGCCTCGAGCGCCTCGTTCCAGCCGCCGTCCTGCGCCGAGCTTGCGTAGATGAAGGCGACCTTCGGCGGGCCTTCGAGCGTGAAGGCATTGGCGCCCGTCGCGGCCGACGCCAGAAGCGCGGCCGTGATCGCCACGAGACACTTGCGTCTCCGATGCATGTTTGTGCTGGCAGTCATGTCACTGTTCCCTTGCTATCGGTTCAACCCGTCCGTCGGCGCATCGGCGGCACGCGAATACGTGCGCGCCGACTGCGGCGTTCGGTGCCGTTCCCTGTTTTTGCAAAAGCGAATGAGCTCTTGTGCAGTGCATAAAAGCCGATTACGGTCGTTCATGCAATAAAAATAGTCATGCCCAATTTATGGTCACTTTGTTCAAAATTATGGACGATCCGACGTGAACACCGATGCGCTGGCGTCCTTCGTGAAAATTGCCGAACTGCGGTCGCTATCGGCCGCAGCGAAGCTCTACGGGCTGCCAAAATCCACATTGAGCCTGCGCCTCAAGCAGTTGGAAGCCGATCTGAACGTGCCGCTTTTCGAGCGATCCGGCCGAAATCTTCTGCTGACGGAAGCAGGGCAGACCCTGCTGAAGCACGCCCGCCAGATCCTGCAGAGCTGCGACGCCGCTCGCGCCGCCGTCTCCGAAGTCAGCGAGGACGTGGCTGGAACCCTGCGCATCGGCGCCACAGGCGAATTCGGCACCGCGTTCTATGCGCAGATGCTGATCGCCTTCCGCAGGCTTTATCCGAACGTCGAGATCGAGCTGACCTTCTTCTCGCCGAACGTGCTCTATGCCGCCGAAAGCTTCGACACCCTGGACGCGGTGATCTCGTGGGACGAGGGCGATGGGGAAGGGGAAACGCTTTCGACCGCGACTTTCGCGCTGTTTGCCAACAGCAGCTATGTCGAACGCTTCGGCCAGCCGCAGCGGCCCGCCGATCTCGCCGACCATCAAGGCATCGTCTACCGGACCCCGGCGGGGCTGCAGCATTGGCGCCTGCAAAAAGGCGGTACGCAGGAAAGCGTCCTGCCGCGCAGCAGCCTGATCGCCAACGATTACTGGACGGTCAAGTACTTCGCCGTCGCCGGCGAGGGCATTGCGTATCTGCCGCGCTTCTTCACCGCCATCGAATGCGAGCGCGGCCATCTGGTCCCGTTGCTGGATGACTGGGTATCGGCGGAGCGCCGCGTCAGCATCCGTCTGACCCGGCCGCATGCGCCCTCGCGCAAGATGAGCGCATTCATGGATGTCTGCCGCCGATACTTTTCACCCGGCTTCGTCTTCCAGGGGCCGCGCTATTACGTCGAGGCAATTTTCGACCCAACGCAACCAACAGAGGGAAAAAGACCATGAAAGTAGTGGAGACCGGCAACGGCGCGCGCGTGATGAAGAATGGCGGGCTCGACCCGCAGCGCGTCAGCTTCGACAAGATACCCGTCATCGACCTGGAGCCGATGTTCAGCGGCGATGCAGGCGCCAAGGAGAAGCTGGCAGAGGACCTGCGCAAGGCCTGTACGGAAGTGGGGTTCCTTTACATCAAGAACCATCACTTCCCCGCAGACGTCCTGGCCGCCACGTTCGCTGCCGCCGAAGCCTATTTCGCGCTTCCGGACGAGGTGAAGATGAAGAACCACGTCTCGAAGTCGAAGAACAATCGCGGCTATGCTGCCATGCTTGAGGAAAACACGGATCCGACGGCGCGCGGCGACTTGCACGAGTCGTATGACATCGCCCTCGACGTGCCGGCTGACGATCCAGACGTTCTCGCCGGCAAGGTGCTCTACGGCCCCAACCAGTGGCCGGAAGACGCCCCCGCCCTGCGCGCCGCGCTGGAAAGCTATCATGCCGAGATGCTGACGCTGAGCGGCCACCTGCTACATGCCTTTGCGCTGGCGCTGGGTCTCGAGGAGTCCTATTTCGACCAGATGGTCGACAAGCCGCTGGCGACCCTCCGTGTCCTGCACTATCCGCCGCAGTTCGGCGAGATCGATGATCGCCAGATCGGCATTGGGGCGCATTCCGATTACGAATGCTTCACCATCCTGGCCCAGCAGGACGGCATTTCGGCACTGCAGGTGCTGAACGCGTCGGGCGAATGGATTGCCGCAGATCCGGTCCCCGGCTGCTTCGTCGTCAATGTCGGCGACCAGATGGCGCGCTGGACGAACGACCTGTTTGCCTCGACCGTGCACCGCGCGATCAATCGGTCGGGCCGCGAACGCTACTCGATCCCGTTCTTCTTCGGCCCGAACTACGACACGGTCGTGGAAGCGCTGCCGAGCTGCGTCGACGAGGGCCACCCGGCCAAGTATCCGCCGGTGACGTCTGGCGATTACATCAACGGTCGCTTCGCCGCCACCTTCGCGCACTATGCCGACGCCCAGAAAAAGGAAGCCGGCGCCTGATCAGCAGGGCGAATACGGTGTTGGCGAGGTCACCCTTGCCGACACTGTCGGCCAGGGGATGGGCCGCTTCACATCTTGGTTTTCCGCATATCGTTATTGGTCGGCCGCGTGGCGCTAGTGCGCGACACGCTCCAAACCCGCCTCGGATCCCTCGGCATCCGTCAAATCGCTCGACTGTCCTCAGACTTCGTCATCCTCGATCGCGCTGTAACTGCCGGCCATGCGCTGCAGCTCGGCAATACGGGAGGCAAGTTCGATTTCGCGTTGACTTATGGGCAAAGCGGGATCGGAAAGGCGGCGAAGGGTGCATGCCGCCAGACGTCCGGACTCGAGCGCGGAGATGCCAGCCACGATAGCGGCAAAGACCGCGGCCGTTCGATGCCGTTCCGCCGAACCGATCTGCGCGGCATCAACAGCACGGCCGCCATGCTCCATAGTCGCTTCGGCGGCGGCAATCCGGACCGAGACCGCTCCGATGGCATGCACGCCATGATCCACATCGTCAGCGCCCGCCCCACCGTCGACCCGTTGCCTGATATGAAGGAAATCCCGGCGCGCGCGACCCAGATGCCGTGCAGCTTCCAGCAGGATATCGAGCGCCTGCGGCACATCCACCTTGGAAGGATCGCGCGGCGAATGAAGCAGTGCATCGCCCTCGGCAACAACGTCTCTGAAAAGCACGCGTTCGCCAGGCGACGCGACCACTTCGCCAGGCCCGCCGCCGTTGGCCACGTAACGTATACCGTCCGTGCGTGCAGGCAGAAGGAGACTGGTCGGCCTCCCCGTCGCATCCAGCGCCGGCATCAACAGCCAGTCGGCGTGGGGCGCATGGGGCGTACAGAGCGCTTCGCCGTTGATCCGCCAGCCAAGGCCAACCGGAACGATCGGTAGCGCTCCCGCGCCTTCCCCCTCACCCTCGATAGCCTCTACGCGAGCCAGTCGCGCACCGCTGAGCGCCGCTGTGAAAACAGCGCTGCGCTGGCCCTCCGTGCCATAGCTTCGCAGCCTTTCCAGAGCGACAAAATGCGCGCAGGCTATCAGGCCCACGGTCGTCGAGTATTCGGACAGGATAGCGCAGATTCCGGCCAAGACGGTGTTGGAGACGTCGATGCCGCCGTGCTCCGTCGGTATCGAAACACCGAAAAGGCCGGAGCGGGACAGCGCGTCGAGGCTGCCAACAACGGTTTCCTCACTATCGGTTACCGTCGGGGAAATCGCTTCGTCAAAGTGACGGGCCACAGATCCGGCGGCGGCAATCGCCTCGTCCTCCGTGCCGATCAGCGCGGCCGTCCGCACAAGCGCTGGGGAGATTTTAGCCATATCGACAGCTCCTTCGGGAAGGCAACTTCGAACCTCAGCTCTTTCATCGCGGCAAAAGATCATATTCTATAGAGATTGCATAGATTGATTTTGCTAAATTCAGCCCGGATTGAGCAAACGAACCGTGTCGATCGTCGCATAAGCATGAAACGCCCCCTTGGCCGATCCGAAACCGCGGATGGTGCGTTATGAATACATGGCGATTTTGCCTGACGTCGCGAGGTGCCGGGACATGGGTCAGTGCGGAACGAACAGGCGGACAGATTGCGGCTGCGGTGAGGCTCGCGCATGACGGCGGATATGGACGTGGCAATCATCGGTTCCGGCTTTTCGGCAGCAGCGCTTGCGATCAATCTGGTCAATCGTCTGTCGCCGACGGCACGTGTGAGCCTTATCGGACGCAAGGCGAAGTGGGGTAGGGGCATTGCCTATTCGACCCGCGACGATTGTCACCTCCTGAATGTGACCGCCGCGCGCATGAGCCTTTTCGCCGACCAGCCGGACCATTTCGTCCACTGGCTTTCGCAGAATGGCTACGCGGAGGCGGGTGACGAGTTTATTCCCCGGCGGGTTTACGGGCACTACATCGGCTCCTGCCTTGAAGCCGCTCTGGAGCCTTCAGGCCACCGCGCAGCGCTTGAGATGGTCGATGCCGAGGTTGTTGATGCCGAAGTTGCGGCTGGAGGCGGCTTCCACCTGTCGCTGACGGACGGCGTTACTCTGTCGGCCGGCGCTGCCGCACTTTGCACCGGCGCGGGCTTGCGCCGGCTGCCGATCGCCGAAGACGCCAGGGCGTCGATCGTGAACGATCCGTGGCAGGACGAATGGTGGGCGCGGCTGCCCAGGGATGCTGACGTCCTCTTTGTCGGAACCGGGCTAACAATGATCGACCAGTGCCTGTTGCTCAAGGCGCGTGGATTTGAGGGGCGCCTGCTTGCGGTCTCGCGTCGAGGATTGCTGCCACAGCCGCATCTGACACCCCGCACCCAACCCGGCGCCCCTGTGCTTTCGCCGGGATCCGGCGAAGTCAGCGGCATGCTTTCTCGCCTGCGGGCGTGCGCCCGCCAGGAGGGAGACTGGCGAAAGGTCATAGACGGCCTGCGCCCGGTGACGCAGGCGCTGTGGAAGGGTTTGAGTACCAACCAGCGCCGGCGTTTCCTGCGTCACGCCGCACCCTACTGGAATGTCCACCGCCATCGCATGGCGCCCTCCGTCGCCGCAGAAATTGCGGAACTTCGCAATAGCGGCCAACTCGTCGTCCACAGGGGCCGGCCGGTATCCGTGCGGGCCGTCAATGGTCGGATCGAGGTCGCAATTCGCGGACGCGAGAATACGGCGCTTTGCGTCGATGCATTGGTGAACTGCAGCGGGCTCGAACGCTGCACGATCGATGCATCGCCGCTTCTTGCCAACCTTTCGCAGCGAGGACTGGTGACGGCAGATCCGCTCGGTTTAGGCATATGGGTCGACGATGCCTCAGCCTGTCTGCCCGCGGGTCCGACGAAACCGCCGCTTTATGCGCTGGGCCTGCTGACCGCCGGCCGGCATTGGGAGATCGCAGCCGTTCCCGATATCCGTGTTCAGGCCGCCTCGGTGGCAGCGGCGATCGCCGGGCGCATCGGTCGGGACAGGGGCACGGTTCCCATCTGAACGGACGGCCGTGCCCGATGGCCTTCGTTGCGCATGCCGCATCGACCTGGCTGCCTGCGCTGACGCGCACAACATATTGCCGCTCGCCACCTCCGATGAATGGCTATCTGGCCCGGAAGCTGGTAAGGCACTTGCGACCAAAGGGCGACACCGCCAGAGTGCGCGCCAAGAATCAATCGGGGCAAAGGGAACGAATGCCGCAAGTTGCAATGAGGTCTCCGAAGCGGAGCGCCGACCTCCTCCTCAACGATGACCGGGAGCCTGCCCGCCGGCAGGTTTCGCCACTGAGGGCAGGCAACCGCGCGCAACCGTTGCAAGGCGTTCTCAATGTCGTGGGCGACCTGCTGGTCGCGCCGAAGGTGCCGGTCATGGCGAGCTACCTGGCGGGCAAGATCTACCAGAAGCTGGGCCGTTGCGGCGATGTGGGCCAGTTCTCGCAGGATCGCCCCGAGATCATCGAGCATTGGCAGCGGGCGCTGGCCAATCTCGCAGACGGCCACAGCCGACTGGCGGAACTTTCCACCCACCTCTCCTCGCTGTCCGACACGCTGGTCTGGCGCAACGGACGCAGCGGCCCCTTTGCAAGTCTGCGCTTCGAAAAGTCTCATGCCCATACGGTCCTCGTCGGACCCGGCGGCATAGAGGAGCGCAGCGACGTGCGCATCGGCCTGACGCTGATGGCACCCTACAGCCGATTTCCGGACCACGTGCAGTTCCACTCCCGCGTCTTCCTGCTTCTGTCCGATGGAGAAGTGTGCCTTGACGACGACATCTGGTTCCGGGCGAACCGCGGCACGATCTTCTTCAACGAGGCCGGCCGAAAGTTCGCCATGCGCTGCACCGGCGAGCCCTTCCTTGCGCTGTGGTGCCAGATCGAGGACGCCTCGCTGTAAGGCATCAGCCAAAAGCGTTCACTGTCGCTTACCGTGAGGACAGGCGGCTCGGCTTGCGCCATGGGATCCCATATCGGCGCCGACGGCAACTTCCGCCGCGGCTAGCGACGGAGACGGCCGGCCGGCAAACTATGGCGCAGCCGCGGGGCCAGTACTTTCGCGCACGACAAGACGCACCGGAAGGATGGTCTCCGTCGGCAGGTGTTCGCTCTCGGCGCCGTTGAGCAGTTGCACGAGCAACCTCGCGGCCGCCTGACCTGCGCCGTGCTGTTCTATGTGGATCGTCGTCAGCCTTGGGCGAATAAGGTTGAGAAACGGCATGTCGTTGAAACCGCTGACGGAAACATCAGCGGGGCAGTTCAGCCCCTTCTCATGCAGCCGCTCGATAGCGCCCAGCGCGAGGCGGTCGTTGGCGCAGAGAATCGCGGTAAACCTCAGCCCGGACGACAGCAGTTGCTCCACGCAGCGTGCGCCTTCTGACTCGTCGAAATGGGTGGCCGTCGCGATTAGTCCCTCATCGCAGGCAATCTGCGTTTCCGCCAGCGCATCCCGGAACGCCGCGAGGCGCAATTGTCCGGTCGACAGGTCCTGCGGACCGGCGATATGCGCGATGGACCGATGCCCCAGCTCCATCAGATGGCGGAGCATCTGGCAAATCCCCGACTGCTCGTCGTTGATGACGAAGGGGATACCACCGTCCTCGACGCGGCGATTGAGCGTCACGATCGGCATGCCGTCCTCTGCCGCGCGCGCGATCATCGGGTCGTCGCGTGTTGCGGCTGCATGGATGATGCCGTCGACGCCGCGATCACGCAGGACGTTGACAAGCCGGCTCTCCCGCTCCTTCTCACCATCCGTATTGACGATGATCGAGGCATATCCGAGCGGCTCGAGCACGCTTTCGATGCCGCGCAGGATCGGCGGAAAGATGACGTTGGTGATGTCGGGAATCATCACGCCCACCGTCATCGTTCGGTTCGTCCGCAGGCCCGCGGCAATCCGGTTGGGGCGGTAGCCAAGCCTCTCCGCCGCAGCCTGAATCTTCTCGGCAACCTCGGCCGTGATCGCCTTGCGCGTAACCGGATCGAGCGCGCGGGAAACCGTCGAGACGTGGACACCGGTCTCCCTCGCGATATCCTTCAATGTGACGCGGCGCTTCATGCAGGATTCCACCCCTTCCCGAGGTTAGATATCCCCTCGCAAAAAAATTCGCAATCGTTTGCACGGTGTTCTTGACGGATATCAGGAAATTTGCAAAGCTCCACGCAATCGATTGCACGACAGCTGTGCGAAGTCAGCGCGTCACGCCTGCGCACGCCGGGAAGAGGAGCCCGGCAGCGCATACGTGGCCATTGAATTGAGGCGTTGCCGAACCGCTGTCACGAATATCGAGATTGCCGAACTATCCGATTTTCCTGGGGAGGAGCAAAAATGAGGATGAAGGCATTTCTGGCAGGAGCGGCGGCGGGTGCCGCCTTCCTGGCCGGCGCGGCTTACGCTGATACGATAAGGATCGGCGCATCGCTGCCGATCACAGGCGGACTGTCAGTCAGCGGGGAAAAGCACAAGCGCGGATACGAACTCTGCAACAAGCTGATCAATGAAAGGGGTGGCCTGCTCGGAAAGCAGGTCGAACTGATCGTCAGCGACAATCGTTCTGATCCCGCCACTGCGATCAACCAGTACGAACGCTTTATCAACGTCGACAAGGTGAATGCGGTCTATGGGACCTTCTCCAGCCGTCTGACCTTCCCGGTCGGCAACGTGCTGTCCAAATACAACATGGTTCACCCGATCCCTTCCGGCGGCGCGTTGCGGATCTACACGCAGGGCCACAAGAACCTGTTTTATTTCCAGGTCAACGCGGCCGAATACACGGGCAAGGACGTGGTCGCCGTCATCAAGGAGCAGATCGCCACAGACCAGGCGCCCAAGAGCGTGGCCGTCGTCCACGCCGACGACTTCTTCGCCAACGCGATAGCCGCCGGGCTGCTGGGCCAGAAGGTGATCGATCCGGCGAACGACAAGGAAGTCGCCGATCTCGCGCCCGGATACCTCGCAGATGCCGGCATCGAGATCGTCATGCAGGAGAAGTGGCCTGAGGAAGGTTTCAATGACTGGCTCAACCTGGCCAACTCCATCAAGCGTTCCGGCGCGGAAATGATCATCGGGCTCACCGCATCCGCAGAGGAGGCGGTGCAATTGACCCGGGCTTTGAAGACAGTGGGGGCGGCGCCGAAGCTGGTCTATCTCAGCCAGGGCGCGCAGACGGAGTTCATCGACGGCGTCGGCAAGGAATCTGCAGAAGGCGTGCTGATCCACACCACCTGGCACAAGGACGTGAACTTCGAGGGCACGCTCGCCGGAAAGCCGTTCAACAATGCCGACTTCGTCGCCGCGTTCCAAAAGGAGTATGGGCTGGAACCGGACGAGGACAGCGCTATTCCCTTTGCGGTCTGCCAGGGCATCGAGCAGGCGATCATCGGCGCCAGTTCCACCGACAATGCCAAGATGGGAGAATGGCTGAATGCCCGCACCAAGGACGACCCGGTGCGCACCGTGCTCGGTCGTTTCTCCTGGGACGAGGTCGGCCTGCCCGAGGACAAGCGCCACATCATGACCCAATGGCAGGGCGGCGAGATGAAGTTCGTCTATCCCACCGGCGAGTTCGAGGGCGTTGTACCGCTTGCATACCCGAAGGCGGGCTTCTGAGCCCTGAAAGCGGCGGACTGTGCCTCCGGCCGGCCCGCCGCTCTTGCACCTGTCATCTGGAGATGGAGGTCGAGCACGTGCTCGAAATCAGGAATCTTTGCAAGTGTTTCGGCGGCATCAAGGCCGTTGACGGGGCTTCGTTCGAGGTCGAACGCGGCTCGATCACGGCTCTGATCGGCCCGAACGGCGCAGGCAAGACGACGGCCTTCAATTGCATCAGCCGGACGCTCGTGCCGACATCGGGTGAGGTCTGGCTGGATGGGGAGCGGATCGACCACCTGCGGCCGCACAAGATTACGGCAAAGGGCCTCAGCCGCACCTTCCAGATTTCCCGCAATCTCGCCGACATGACGGTCATCGAGAACGTGATCGTCCAGTCCAGGGTCGAGGGTTTCGCAGGTCTCTTCCGCCCGGCGATCTCCTCGCAGGAAAAGGACAAGGCCCTGGGCATCCTCGACTTTCTCGGCATAACCCGCATCGCCTACGAGGATGGACATAACCTGTCCTACGGGCAGAAGAAGCTGATGGACCTGGCCGCTCTCCTGATGTCGGATCCGAAGATCATCCTGCTGGACGAGCCGGCCGGCGGCGTCAACCCGTCACTCATGGAGGAAATCGTCGGCCACATCCGCGCGCTGAACGCCAAGGGGCTGACGGTGCTCATCGTCGAGCACAACATGGACCTGATCATGCGCCTGTCCCACAAGGTTGTCGTCATGGCGCAGGGCAGGGTGATCTGCCAGGGAACGCCTGACATCGTCCGCAAGGATCCGGTCGTTCTGGAAGCCTATCTCGGCGGCGTGCTCGATGCGGAGGCCGCGTGATGACGACGCTTCTCGAAGTCAGCAACATCACCGCCGGCTACGGCGACGGTCCGGCCATCCTCGACGGCGCGCATCTGACCGTCGTGCCCGGCAAGGTCCACTGCATCATCGGCCCGAACGGGGCCGGCAAGTCGACGCTGCTCAAGGCGATCTGCGGCATGCTGAAAATCCGCAAGGGCGAGGTCGTCCTGAAGGGCGAGCGGCTCAACGGGCTGCGCCCGGACCAGATCCTGCGCAAGGGCATCTGTTTCGTGCCGCAGGAGCGCGCGCTGTTTCCCAAGATGACGGTGCGGGAAAATCTGCGGATGGGCGGCTTCACACTTGGCGATGCGAAGGCACTGGACCGCCGCGTCGATGCCATTCTCGATCGCTTCCCCATCCTTCGCGAGCGCGCCCACCAGCATGCCGGCACCATGTCCGGCGGCCAGCAGCAGACGCTCGCCATGGCCCGAACCCTGATCATTAGGCCGGACATCGTCATGCTCGACGAGCCGTCGCTCGGCCTGGCACCGAAGATCGTCCAGGAGATGTTTTCCATCATGAAGATGATGTCGGAAGAGGGCGTGACAGTGTTGCTCGTCGAGCAGAACGCGTTGATGGGCCTGAAGAATTCCGACATCGGCGTCGTTCTGGACCTCGGCCGCACACTGATCGAGGGACCGGCGGCCGACGTGCTCGCCGACCCGCGCATCCAGGAACTCTATCTCGGCGGCAGGAAGGCCGCCTGAGGAGAAGACGATGGCACAATTCATTCAGGTTCTGATTCTCGGACTGGCACTCGGCGGTGTGATCGCGCTGATGGGATCGGGTCTTTCGCTGGTCTTCGGCGTGATGCGGATTGTCAACCTGGCGCATCCCTCGCTGATCATCGCCGGCGCCTACGTCGCCTACTGGGCCTTCAAGCTCTGGGGCATCGATCCAATCGTCATGCTGCCCATCGCCGCCCTTGTCCTCGCCGGTATCGGCGTGCTGCTCTACCGCCTGATGTTTGAGAAAGAGGCCAAGAGCGCGCGCTATTCAGAAATGACGGTGCTTTTGACCTTCGCACTGGCCATGATGGTTGAGGGCCTGCTTGGCGCCTTCTTCACCAACACCCAACGCGTCACCTCGCCGGACTATGCGACGGACGCATTCTTCCTCGGCGACATCTTCATTCCCAAGGGACAGCTCTATGCCGGCATTGTCTCGCTCGTCATCATCGGCGCGCTGGCCCTGTTCCTGAAATACTCGCGGATGGGCTATGCCATCCGCGCCACCACCCAGAACCGCGATGCGGCCGAGCTGCTCGGCGTCAACGTGAACCTCGTCAGCGTTGTCGCCTTTGCGATCGGCATCGGCCTTGCGGGAGCTGCCGGCGCGCTGGTCAGCTTCGTCTTCAGCTTCTTCCCGGCCAAGCAGTGGGAATGGATCGCCATGCTGATGTCCGTGGTCGTACTCGGCGGCATGGGCAGCATTCTCGGCACCGTCGTCGCCGCCTTCTCGCTTTCGGTCATCGCCGCCTTCGTCGGCACCTGGGTCGGCGCCACCTGGTCGACCATGACCTTCTTCCTCGCCCTGTTCGTCATCCTGCTGATCCGGCCCGAGGGTCTGTTCGGCGAAAAGCCGGAGATGGCATAATGGCTGCTACACTTCAGACCCCCGATGCCGGTGCCGTGCTGGCGGCGCGCAAGGCGCACGACGAAAAGCTGGCCAAACGCGCCGATCAGACGCGCGCCACCTGGTTCCCCGTCACCGTGCTCGCCGTCCTGCTGGCGCTGCCGCTGCTGCAATTCACCGGCAACTACAACTACTTGCTCCATCTCGTTCTCTTCACCGCATCCTACGTGGTGATGGCGGCTGGCTGGAATATACTCGGCGGCTTTGCAGGCTACGTTTCGCTCGGCCATGCTGTGTTCTTCGCCATCGGCGGTTATTTCTCCGGCGTGCTGCTGGCCCGCTTCGGCATTTCAACCCTGTTGACGGCACCGCTGGCGGGACTGCTTGCGGCAATCTGCGGCTACCTCATCGGACAGATCACACTGAAAGTACGCGGACCGAGCTTCATTATATCCTCGATTGCGCTTTTGATGATCGCCCGCATTCTCTTCGACCACTGGGCGTTCATTGGCGGCGCAAACGGTCTGGCGCTGCCGATCAACGAGCTGCCGGTACTCTGGGCGAAGCTTCCCTATTACTACGCCTTCATCTTCATGGCGGCCTTCACCGTCTGGGCCACCTACCGGATCAAGCATTCCAAACTCGGGCTGGGCCTGCGCGCGCTGTCCAAGGATGAGATCAAGGCGGAGAGTGCCGGCATCGACACGCGCTTCTACAAGGTGGTCGCCTTCGCGCTCTCGGCGTTCTTCGTCGGCATGGCGGGTGCGGTCTGGGGCGAGTACCTGACCTACCTTCGCCCGAATATCTTCCTGATCATCCTCGTCTCCGCCAATCTCGTGCTGATGTGTATCCTCGGTGGCAAAGGCACGATCGCCGGCCCTGTTGTCGGGGCAATCCTGATCGTCGGCATTAACGAGCTGTTCGTTGCGACGATGGGCGCTTCCGAGCTGAACCTCTTCGGAACCGGGCTCGTCATGGCGGTGGCGCTGATGTTCTTCCCGCTTGGCGTCGTCGGCACGCTGGCCCGCAAGGGCAAGCTGCCGCGGATCCTCAACTGGGATTGAGGGGGGATCGGGCATGGCCACCTTCAAGCTTTTCAACGCGCCGCAGTCGACCTGCAGCCAGCGTGTGCGCTATGCCCTGCATGCCAAGGGGCTGGCGTTCGAGGAGGAGAAACTCGATCTCTTCCGTGGCGACCAGCTTCGGCCGGAGTACCTGGCGATCAATCCGAACGGCGTGGTTCCAGCGCTCGTGCATGACGGCAATCCGGTGATCGATTCCGCCGTGATCCTCGAATACCTGGAGGACATTCTGCCCGGCACGGCGCCGATGCGCCCTGCCGACCCGCTGCAGGTCGCGCGGTTGCGGGCCATGATGCGCTTCATCGACGAAGTGCCGACGCCCGCGGTTCGCGTGCCATCCTACAATCTCGCCTTCCTTCCGCATTTCCAGGCGATGAGCGAAGAAGAATTCCAGGCACTGTGCGACAGCAAGCCGCTTCGCCGCGAATTTTTGATGAGGATGGGCCGGACCGGCTTTCCGCAAGCCGAGATGGACGAGGCGCTCGGCCGGCTGCAGCGCGGCATCGACCGGCTGGCGAGCTGGCTCTCTGAAAGCGGCGGGCCCTGGGTGATGGGCGAAGCCCAGACGCTCGCCGACGTTGCGATCATGCCGGTGGTCGTGCGCATGGCCGACATCAACCTCGGCCACATGTGGCATGCGTATCCGGCGATCGCCCGCTGGCTCGAGCGCATCCGGGCGACGGAGGCCTTCCGCAAGACCTATTACGAAGGCTCGCTTCTGACGGAAAAGTATCCGCACCTGAAGCAGGCGCTGGCATGGGCCGGCAACGACGACCCCTCAAGACCCGCTGTCGCGGTGGGAGCATGACCATGAACCATATCAGCGTAGAACAGAAGCTCATCTCCAGGGTGGAGGACGTCACGCCGACCGTGCTGCGGGCGATGGCGGCAACGACCGATCCACGGCTGAAGCAACTGATGACGTCGCTCGTCACGCACCTGCACCAGTTCGTCATCGAGACGCGCCCGACGGAGGCGGAGTTCGAGTACGGCTTGCGCTGGGTCGCCGAGCTCGGCCATCGCACCAACGCGTTCCACAACGAGGTGGTGTTGGCGGCCGATGCGATCGGCGTCTCAACGCTGATCGACCTGATCAACAACGACGGCATGCAGGGCGAGACGATGTCGGCGCTGCTCGGGCCGTTCTATCGCGGCGCGGCGCCGCAATGTGAATGCGGTGACTGCATCGCACGATCAGATACGCCGGGTGCAGGTCTCTATTTCAGCGGGCGGGTGATCGGCGTCGACGGCGCCCCGATCGAGGGCGCCACGCTCGACGTCTGGCAGGCCTCGCCCGTGGGGCTCTACGAGAACCAGGACGAGACGCAGGACGACTTCAATCTGCGCGGCAAGTTTACGACGGACGCCGAGGGCCTCTTCCATTTCGTCTCGGTCAAGCCGGCGGGATACCCGGTGCCGACCGACGGTCCGGTGGGCGAGTTGCTGCGTGCGCAACATCGGACCCCGATGCGTCCGGCCCACATCCATTTCATCGTCTCCGCGCCGGGCCACAAGACGCTGATCACGCAGATCTTCGCCGACAGCCACGAGGCACTCGTCAACGACGTCGTCTTCGGCGCCAAACGGCAGATCGTCGGCGACTTCGTTCGCCACGACGAGCCGCATCCCGACTATCCGGGCGCTGCAGCCCCGTTCTACACCTGCCACTACGATTTCAAGCTGGTCGAGGGGACGCCCTGCTTCCCGGTTCCGCCCATCAGCGGCAAGAAGGGCTGAGCCGTGGCTGAGCAATCAAACAAACCGCTTGCTGGAAAAATAGCCGTGATCGTCGGCGGGTCGGGCGGCATCGGGCGGCAGACCTGCATCGAAATGGCAAAGGCCGGCGCGAGCGTCGTCGTCGGCTACCGCAACGGACGCGAGCGGGCAGACGAGATCGTCGCGGGACTGCCGGGCGAGGGGCATTTCGCCTCGCCCGTCCAGATCGAGGATACGCCAAGCATCCTCGCCTTCCGCGACGCCGTGCAGGCACGCGCCGGCGGCACCGACATCCTGATAAACACGGCCGGCATCACCAAGCCGGTGGCCCACGCAGACCTCGACGCGCTGACAGATGACCTGATCGATGCGATCTTCGTCAATAATTTCCGTGGCGTCTTTGCCACCATCCGCGCCTTTGCGCCGATGTTGAAAGCAAGCGGCGAGGGGCTCGTCGTGAACGTCTCCTCGATCGCCGCCTTCACCGGCATCGGCTCCAACGTCGCCTACTGCGGCGCCAAGGCAGCACTCGACATCATGGCCAATTCGCTTGGCCGGGCGCTGGCGCCGGAGATCCGCGTTCTGTCGGTCTCGCCTGGTGCTGTCGATACGCAGTTCGTCCCCGGCCGCGGGCAGGAGTTCAACGACAGGGTCGCAGCGACGACCCCGCTCAGGCGGATCACCACCCCGACCGATGTTGCCTGTGCCATTCTGGCCTGCGCCACGCACCTGAAGTTCTCGACCGGCGATCGCATCGTCGTCGACGGAGGAAGGCATCTCTGAATGCAGCCTAGTGTCATCATAACCTGTGCCGTCACCGGCAATCTGACGACCCGGGAGCACCATCCGGGCCTGCCAGTCACCCCGGAGGAAATCGCCAATGCCTGCCTGGAAGCCGCAGACGCGGGTGCGGCGATCGCGCATATCCACGTGCGTGACCCGGAGACCGGCAGACCCTCGATGGAGCTGAAATACTATCGCGAGGTGATGGAGCGAATCCGGGCGAAAAACGACGCGCTGATCCTGAACATCACCACCGGGCCGGGCGGCCGCTACCATCCCAGCGACGAGAACCCGGCGGTGGCCGGGCCACGTACGACCCTGATGCGTCCCGAAAAGCGTGTCGAGCATATCCTCGCGCTCAAGCCGGAAATTGCAACGCTCGACCTGAACACCATGACCTTCGGCAACGAGGTTGTCATCAATACCCCCGGCAACGTCAAGATCATGTCGGACATGATCTACGAGGCCGGCGCGAAGCCGGAACTGGAGGTATTCGACACCGGCCATATCCAGCTCGCCCACGACATGCTGAAGGCAGGAACGCTGAAGGCGCCGACGCTCTACAATATTGTCACCGGCGTGAAATACGGCTTCCCCGCCACCCCCGAAGTGATGGCGCTCGCCGCCCGCCTGCTGCCGCAGCCTTGCGTGTGGACCGGCTTCGGCGTCGGCCGCATGTCCTTTCCGATGGCGGTGCAGTCCTACCTGCTCGGTGGCCATGTGCGGGTGGGGCTGGAGGACAATTCGTACTTGTCCAAGGGCGTGCTCGCCAAGGGAAACGGTGAACTGGTCGAGCGGGCGCGAGACCTGATCGAAAAGCTCGGCGCGAAGATCGCCAGCCCGTGGCAGGCCCGCGAACTGCTCGGGCTGCCGGCCTAGGCCCGTCTTCTAGTATTCCAGGGAGGAATGACATGAACATCCAGGTGGATACGAAAATGGGCAAGGCGCTGCGCGTATCGCAAAAATCGCCCGATCTGGACAATCTCCTGATCGATGTCGTCGATATCGCCGTGCCGCGGCCGGGTCCCGGCCAGGTGTTGGTCGAGATTGTCGCCGCCGGCGTCAACCCGAGCGACGTCAAGGCATCGCTCGGGCACATGCCGCATGCCGTCTGGCCGCGCACACCCGGACGCGACTTCGGCGGCATCGTCCGCGAGGGACCGTCGCATATGATCGGCATGGAAATCTGGGGCGGCGGCGGGGAACTCGGTATCAGCCAGGATGGCAGCCACGGCAAGTGGATGGTGTTGGACCAGAAGGCGGTGCGTGCCAAGCCCAACAACTTCACGATGGAGGAGGCCGGGTCGATCGGTGTTCCATTCATCACCGCCTACGAAGGCCTGCGCGAGGCCGGCGGTGTACAGCCGACCGATGTGGTGCTCGTCTGCGGCGGCAATGGCAAGGTCGGGCAGGCCGCCATCCAGCTTGCGACCCTCGCGGGTGCGACCGTCTTCGCCGTCGAATACAACGAGCAACCGCTGATGGCGCATACCAACGGGCCGGTGGAGATGCTCAACAGCGCCACCCAGGACGTGGCGGCGATCGTGAAGGAAAATACCGGCGGCCACGGCGCCGACATCGTCTTCAACACCGTCGGCAGCCCCTATTTCGAGATTGCCAACAACGCCATGGCCAAGCAGGCGCGACAGATCTTCATATCCACCTTCGACCGCGCCGTTCCGTTCGACATCTTCAACTTCTTCCGCGGCCGGCACAAATATATCGGCATCGACACGCTGGCGCTGTCGTCGGTCGACGGCGCCCGCATCTTCGACAAGTTGCGGCCTAAGTTCGAGGAGGGCAAGCTGAAGCCGTTCCCGATCAATCCGGCCACCTGCTACGACCTGGCCGATGCAGCCAAGGCCTACGCCTCGGTCCTGCGCGGAACGCCGGACCGCGTGCTTCTGAAACCGTGAGGACGGCGGGATGCAGGTGACGCGATATGCGGACGCCAGGCCCTACGAGGCGCCGGAACACTACGACATGCGCTGCCTGCGCCTGCAGGGAAAGGAAGCCACGGAAACGGATAGGATCTGGATCGGACTGTCGCATCTCCTGCCGGGCGGGCGGACCTCGCTGAAGGACGCAGCGGTGGAGAAGATCTACATCGTCGTCGGCGGCGAGGTGACGGTCGAAACGCCGACAGAAAGCGTCACACTCGGTTTCCTCGACAGTTGCCGGCTGGCCCCGGGCGAGGCGCGTGCACTCGTAAACCGCACGAACGCACCCGCCTCGATCCTGCTCGCGATGCCGACATGAGCGGACGCGCCGCGGCCGGCTGAGCCGCCAGAGCGATCTGCGCGCGCGGCCGGATCGTCGTTACCCAAGCTTGCAGCCGGCAACTTGCTGCAGCCGGTCGCCCCAGCACTGACTGGAATGGACGCAGCAGGAGATGAAACGTGGATCAGGTCGAAAACAGGCTGCTCAGCGTCGTGGAACACTGGCTGCCGCGCATCGAGGTTGCCGGCATTCCCTCCGCCACTGCTCGTGCTGTCATAGAGCAAGCGGGGACATGGGCCAACTGGCTTCCGGCCTGGTGCGCGGAGGGCGACCGGCACGCACAGATCGCCGCCACAGCACTCGCGGACGGGCACCAGGTCACCGCGGGCGAGGCCTATGCGCGCGCCAGCCTCTTCTACCACTTCGGCCAGTTCATGGCCTTCGAGGATGTCGCCGCGAAAGCTGCCGCCGCCGCACGAAAGGCGGAGTTCTACCGCCTTGCCCTGCCGCTCCTCGATCCCCCCGGCGAAATCATCGACATCCCGTTCGAGGACGGTCATCTGCGCGCGGCGCTCCGTACGCCGCCTGGAACCGATCCCCGCCCGCTTGTCGTCATCCTGCCCGGCTCGGACTCGACCAAGGAAGAATTTCCCGCATTTGAGCGCCATTTCCACGCGCGCGGCATCGCCACGCTTTCGCTCGATGGCCCAGGGCAAGGCGAGGGACGTTCGCACGGGCGGCTGCGGCCGGACGTGGCGTCGGCAGTGCAAGCGGCAATCGATGCCGTCAGCGAGCGAAGCGCGCTTTCCGGGCAGGTCGGTCTCGTCGGCATGGCCTTCGGCGGGTTCCTGGCGCTGCGCGCCTCGGCCAACCTCCGCCACCTCGATGGCGTCGTCTCGATCAACGGCTTCTTCGACCTCGGTGGGTTCTGGCCGGAACTGCCGCAGGTCTATCGCGACAACATGCACTTTTCGCTGGGCAGCAACGACGTGCCTCAGCGCGCCGCCACCTTCACGCTGCAGGGCTGCGACGCTCCGGGAGCGCCGGTGCTCATTGTCCACGGTGGCCGTGACCGGATATTTCCGCCCGCCGAAGCCGAGGCCTGCGCGCGTTTCTGCCGCAATGGTGCCGAGCTGCACCTGTTGCCGGACGGCAACCATGTCTGCAACAACATCCCCTGGCTCTACCGGCCCATGGTGGCAGACTGGCTGGCGGACAGGTTCAGGCGTTCCGCTGGAACGCAGCCCAGATGACCGAGGGAAGCCACACCATAAAGGGTGAGCCCCGCTGCCGGATCAACGACATGGACGTTGTGCTCGCGGCAGACGAGCCGCTGCTCTTCACGCTCCGCAACCGTCTCGGCCTCAAGGCCGTCCGTTTCGGCTGCGGCCTGGAGCAGTGCGGCGCCTGTATGGTGCTGATCGACGGCGAGGCGCGTCACAGCTGCGCCCTGCCGGCTTCCGCGCTGGACGGCCGGACCGTTGTTACCCCCGAAGCGATTGCCGGCGATCGGGTCGGCGCCGCGCTGCTGAAAGCCTTCGAACTGGAGCAGGCAGGGCAGTGCGGCTACTGCCTCGCCGGGATCGTGATGAGCGCGTTTGCGCTCCTCAGCCGTGAGGTCAACCCGTCGCGTGCCCGGATCATCGAGATGCTGGATGGTCATCTCTGCCGTTGCGGTGCGCATATCCCGATCCTTCGCGCCGTCGAGCGCGCCGCCCAGATGCTCGGGGAGCCCAGGGCATGACTGGCCCGTCGTTGCCCAGAAGCCTGCAGGATACGCCGCAGCTCGACCGCTGGATTTCGTTCGCATCGCCGGGAAAGGTACAGGTTCGCACCGGCAAGGTCGAACTGGGCCAGGGAATTTTGGTCGCGCTGGCGCAGATTGTCGCTGAGGAACTGGAAGTCGCGCTCGATCGTGTGGAGGTGTTGCCGGCTGACACTCTGCTTTCCCCCAACGAGGGTTTCACGGCAGGCAGCCAATCGATCGAGGTCAGCGGCGCAGCGCTGCGACTGGTCGCAGCCCAGAGCCGGCAGGCCCTGCTTCGAGTTGCCGCGGCCCGAACCGGGCACCGGCTGGAAGAGATTTCCTGCCACGACGGTCTGCTGCGCGTGGACGAGACCGATATCGGGCTAGATTTCTGGACGCTCGCGCCCGAGGTCGATTGGACCCAGGTCGTTGATGTCCGGACGATCGGCCGCGATCAGCGGAACTATCGCCTCGCCGGAACGAGTACGCGGCGCGGCGACGTGCTGCAGCGCCTTGCATCTGGCGGCTTCATTCACGACATGGCCTTCGAGGGCATGACGCACGCCCGAATCGTCCGCCAGCCGTTTCGACTGGCGCGGCTTGCCTCGATCGACCGTACACGCTTCCTCCGACGCCACCCCAAGGTGGCGATCCTTCAGAACAGCGACTTTCTGGCATTTCTGAGTGCAGACGAATACACCGTCCATGTCGCCCATGACGAAGCCGAGGCCCTCGTCGAATGGACGATGGATCCCGGGCGACGGTGTGCCGAGAATGCGCCGGCCGCGATGCGCAAGGAGGTCAGCAAAGACCAAACCGCGCCCCGCGCGACAAATTCCACCATCCGCGCGCGCTATTCCCGCGGCTACATCGCGCACGGTTCGATCGGGCCCAGCTGCGCGCTTGCCCATTTCGCCGAAGGCGGGCTGACGGTCTGGTCCCATTCCCAGGGTATTTTCGCCCTGCGCGACCAGATCGCCGCCTGCCTGCATCTTCGATCATCGCGCGTCCGTGTCATCCATGCCCCCGGTGCCGGATGCTACGGCCATAATGGGGCCGACGATGCGGCTCTCGATGCTGCGATCGTCGCCTGTGAAATGAAGGGAACGCCCGTTCGCGTGCAGTGGTCGCGCATCGATGAACTCAGCCGTGGCCCGCTTGGAGCTGCGATGACGACGGAAATCGAAGCGGCACTTTCCAGCGACGGGGCCATCACGGCGTGGAAGCTGTCGGTCGTCAGCGCACCGCAGGCACAGCGGCCGGGAACCGGAGGTTACGCCAATCTGAGTTCGGCGGAGGCGCTGGATCCCGCCAACGTTCCTTGCCGCGTAGAAGACCTGCCGGAACTGGCGGGCGGCGGGGCGTCGCGCAATGCGACTGCAATCTACGATATTCCCGATCATGAAGTCAGTGTCTCCCTCGACACCCGTAGTCCGATCCGAACCTCGTCACTGCGCTCGCTCGGTGCGCATCTGAACATTTTTGCCATCGAATGCGCGATGGACGAACTGGCCGGGATCGCCGACATCGATCCCATCGCGTTCCGCCTCCGCCACCTGAAGGATAATCGCTGCCGCGCTGTCTTGAACGAGGTTGCCGCGATGAGTGGCTGGCGGTCGGACGATGCGGGCGGCGAGGGAAGAGGACGCGGCGTCGGCGTGGCGCGCTACAAGAACAAGGGCGCGTGGCTCGCAGCCGTCGCCGAAGTGAAGGTCGACGAGGCCGTGCGGGTCGAAAGGCTGTGGCTCTGCGTCGATGCCGGACGCCTGATCAATCCGCAGGGCGCCCGCGCCCAGATCGAGGGCGGCGCCCTCCAGTCCGTGAGCTGGACCCTGCTGGAATCCGTTCCCGTCGCGGATGGTCGCGTTCCGCCCCTGACTTGGTCAAACTATCCGATCTTGCGCTTTTCCGATGTGCCGGAGATCGAAACGCGGTTCATCATCGATGAGAACGAGGCCCCGCTCGGCGCGGGCGAGGCCGCGCAGGGGCCTGTCGCCGCCGCGATCGGCAACGCGGTCTCGCACGCCCTTGGCATGCGCGTGCGCGACCTGCCGCTTACCCGTGAAAGTTTGATGCAGCTTCTGGTCAGCGACGAGAGATGACGGCGACCCGCCCCTTCATCCCGTCGCGTCGTCGTCGCTGACGGGCGCCTGGCGCACCGGTACATCCGCGCATTCGGCGTGGGCCTGGATGCATCCCTCCCTCTTCACCTTCGCCGTCCCGGGCCCGCTGAGGCTCAGGCAGCGGCGATCCATCACCGCCTTGAATCGTTCGGCTCGGATCGATTCAGAACTCTCATTGGACAGCATGCCTTCCCGAAGCGATTCTGTCGGCATGTCACACACTTGCCGCGCAACGCTCTACCGACGCGACCCCGAGAAGAACATGGCCCGTTTCTACGCCATGTCGATCGAACCGAACCTGTTCGGGGGCTATGCGCTGTCGCGCAGGTGGGGAAGGATCGGCTGTCGCGGACGGGAATGCCTCCAGCTGTTCGACGAGCAGCAGGACGCGATCGTCTCGTTTCTCGCCACGCTTCGCCGAAAGCGGCATAAAGGGTATCTTTCCCGCGATGCACGCGGGACCTAGCGGGACGACTTCCGAGGTTGTGCTTTCATGCCAACGGTTCGATTGACAGGCGCGACGCGAGATCGGCGCAGCATCCGACAAAGTTGCCCAAGATCCGCCAAGATCATGGCTCCATTCATCCGGCAATGTTCCTCGCTCACAACGGGAACGGGCCGCGCTTGACTGCCGACAGGCACGGCAGGCGAGCCATGCCTTGAGTTGCGATGTCAACTGTTTGCAGGTGCGAGAAGTGAAGGCATGACAAGCGAAAGCCCATCTGCAAGTGAACCTTCCGGCGGCAGCGCCAGCCAGTTCCTCCTCACCAACCGGGTCTATATCACCGCCGCCAGCGTGATCCTCGTCTTCGGCCTCATGGCCTTCGCCATCTATCACCTGACCGCAGAGGTGCGCTACGAGGACGTGATCGCAGCCCTGGAGGCCACGCCGTGGAGCGCGCTGGCGCTGGCGGTGTTTTTCACCGCGCTGAGCTTCGCAAGTCTCATCTTCTACGATGTCAATGCACTTGAATACATCAGCCGCAAGGCCTCGTTTGCATCCGTGGCTGTCAGCGCGTTCATGGCCTATGCGGTCGGCAACACCGTCGGCTTCGGGCCGCTCAGCGGCGGCGCCATCCGCTTCCGCGCCTATTCGCGGCTGGGGCTGACACCCGGCGAAATTGCCCGCGTCATCGCTTTCGTCACGCTGTCGTTCGGTCTCGGGCTGCTGCTGGTGAGCGCCCTCTCCACGCTTGCCGTCGCACCGCAGGTTTCCCATACGATAGGCATCGGCCCGTCATGGCTGCGCGCGGGCGCCCTCGCGGTGATCGCGGCGATGGCGGGGATATTCTTCATCGGCCGCAACGGCAGGACGCTGCAATTCAAGGGCTTCACCCTGCGTCTGCCCGACAGCCGCACCTCTTCCCGGCAGTTCCTCGTGACGGCCTTCGACATCGCAGCCTCGGCGTCCGTTCTCTACGTGCTGCTGCCGCAGACGCATGTCAGCTGGCCCGTTTTCCTTGCCATCTACGCGACCGCCGTCGGGATCGGCGTATTGAGCCACGTCCCGGCAGGCCTCGGCGTCTTCGAGGCCGTCATGATGGCGGGCCTGACCAACGCCATCGGCGTCGATCAGCTTCTCGGAAGCCTCGTGCTTTACCGGCTGGTCTACTATGTCCTGCCGCTGTTGCTGGCGATCGTCGTGATGCTGGTGACGGAAACGCGCCAGCTTGCAGCCCGGCCCGGCGTCACCGAAGTCGGCCAGATCGCCGCAAGGCTCTCGCCGGCGCTGATTTCCACCTTTGCGCTCCTGCTGGGCGCCATGCTCATATTCTCCAGCGTCGTGCCGACGCCGGATGCGGACCTCGATTTTCTCGAAGGGCTTTTTCCGCTGCCGCTGATCGAGGCTGCGCATTTCCTGTCCAGCCTGCTCGGCCTCGGTCTGCTGGTGACGTCGCGCGGTCTCGCCCAGCGGCTCGATGGTGCGTGGTGGGTGGCGCTCCTGTGTGCTTCCGCCGCCTTCGTTATGGCGTTCCTGAAGGCGATTGCGGTTTTCGAGGCGGGTCTGCTCGGGCTTTTCATCGTCGCTCTCGTCTTGAACGTGAAAAGCTTCGACCGGCATGCCTCGCTCTTGCGCCAGGCGCTCGGCCCATCGTGGCTGGCGGCGATCACCGTCATCATCGTCGCCGCCTTCGTCATTCTGCTCTTCATCTATCGCGATACGGAATATACCCACCAGCTCTGGTGGCAGTTCGAGTTCTCGGAGGAAGCGCCACGCGGCCTTCGCGCGCTGCTCGGCCTGTCGATCGGGGCTTCTGCGGTGGCCATCTTCAGCCTGCTTCGGCCGGTCGCCAGGCGTCCGCAGCCTTCGGAGACGGCCGACATCGTCCGCGCCATCGACGTTGTCCGGCAGCAGGATGTCGCCGATGCCAATCTCGTGCGGATGGGCGACAAGCATGTCATGTTCTCGCAATCGGGCAGGGCCTTCATCATGTACGGTATCCACGGCCGCTCATGGATCGCCCTTGCCGATCCGATCGGCGCAGAGGAAGACTTCGCCGAACTGGTCTGGCAGTTCGTGGAAGCCGCACGCGCGGGCGGCGGACGTGCGGCGTTCTACCAGATTTCACCCTCCGTGCTGTCCTATTGTGCCGATGCGGGCCTGCGCGCTTTCAAGCTCGGAGAAATTGCAACCGTCGACCTGGTGCATTTCGAGCTGAAGGGCAGCAAGCTCGCAGGCCTTCGCCAGTCGCTCAACCGGGGCACCCGTGACGGGCTCGTCTTTTCGATCGTGGAGACGGCCGACGTCCCCACCGTCATCGACGAGCTTCAGGCGGTGTCCGATGCCTGGCTCGCCCATCACAACACGCGCGAAAAGCGCTTCTCGCTCGGGGCCTTCGATCGCAGCTACGTGATGTCGCAACCGGTTGCAGTGGTGCGCAAAGACGGGCACATCGTCGCCTTCGCAACGTTGATGCTGACCGACACCATGGCCGAGGCGACGGTGGACCTGATGCGCTTCGCGGCGCATGCACCCAGCGGCACGATGGATTTCCTCTTCGTATTGATTCTGGAGCACCTGAGGGACGCGGGATACCGAAGCTTCAATCTCGGAATGGCGCCGCTCTCCGGCATGGCGCGCCGCGATGCCGCGCCGGTCTGGGACCGGGTGGGCGGAGCCCTGTTCGAACACGGCGAGCGCTATTACAATTTCAAGGGATTGCGCGCCTTCAAGTCCAAGTTCCATCCGCGTTGGGAGCCGCGTTATCTGGCCGTATCGAACGGCACAAGCGCCGCACTGGCTTTGATGGATGCGACGTTCCTCATCAGCGGCGGCGTCAAGGGAGTGCTCGGGAAATGAAATCCATGCTTCTGTCCGTTGTTGCCGCCTTGGCGGTCACAGCGCTCTCGCTGCCTGTGGCAGCGCAGCAGAACAGCTTTGACACGGGGATGATCCCTGGCGCCCACATCCTGATCCCCGACGGCGAACTGCGCGCCAGCGTCTTCCTCATTTCGGACGCGGGCGGCTGGGGCGCCGATGAGCAAGCCGAGGCCGAGGCGCTAAAGGAAAAGGGCGCGGCAGTCGTCGGCATCGACTTCGCCCAATATCTGAAGGCGTTGCGCGCCGATGACGGCAGTTGTGTCTACATGATCTCCGACATCGAGGCGCTGGCCCATCAGGTTCAGCGCTCAGCCGGGGCCGCAAGCTACAAGCCACCGATCGTTGCCGGCATCGGGGAGGGTGGGGCACTGGCGCTGGCGATGATCTCGCAGAGTCCGGCCGCCACCATCGGAGAGGCAATTGCAGTCGATCCGCTGGCTGGCATTCCATTGGAAAAACAGCTGTGCACGCCGGCCTCGAAGGAGACGGTCGATGGCCGCACCATCTACGGATTCGTCGATGGCGACCTTCCGGCTCCCGTGTCGATCCGGTTTTCCGCTGCAGCGCCCGCTGCGGGACGCAACCACGCCACCGCGCTCGCAACCGGCCACTCCGATATCGACGTCAGCGATTCCGGCAAGAGTGCAAAGCAAACGCTGGCGCAGGTGCTCGAAGATCGCATCGGCGCCTCCGGCTCTGACGACGACCCGCTCGGCCTTCCGATCACCGTGCTCGATGCCTCGCCGAAGTTCGACACGATGGCGATCATCTATTCGGGTGACGGGGGATGGCGCGACATCGACAAGCAGATCGGCGGGGAGTTGCAGGAGCGTGGCATTCCCGTGATCGGCGTGGATTCGCTGCGCTATTTCTGGTCCGAGCGCCAGCCTCAGGAAACGGCCGACGATCTTGCCCGCATCATCGACACCTATCGCGTGAAGTGGGGCGTCAAGCATGTCCTGCTCGTCGGCTATTCATTCGGGGCGGACGTCCTCCCCCGCACCTACACCTTGCTTTCGCAGAAGGACAAGGCGCGCGTGCCCCAGATCACTCTCCTTGCCCTGTCACGGCAGGTGGACTACGAGGTTTCCGTCGAGGGCTGGCTGGGCGTTGCCGGAGCGGCACAGTCCGGCGATCCGGTGGAGGACATCGGCAAGATCGACCCACACCTTGTGCAGTGCATCTACGGCAAGGACGAAGACCAGGATCCTTGCCCGATGCTCGCGGCCAGCGGCGTGGAATCCATCGGCATCGATGGCGGCCACCACTTCGACGGCGATTACAAGGCGATTGCCGGTCGTATCATCCAGTCGCTGCAGGGGCGGCTGGCAAAATCGCAGTGACGACCGAAAGCCCGCAGGCGAGATCTCATCTCCGGTCTTTTTAAACAGCCTCCGAAGACAGGTGCCGGACCATCACAATCCCAACACGGTTCGCACGGTAAACGTGATTGCGCATCGCCGACTACCGCGATAGGTGAACACCGACACCACAGCCATGTCGATCATCCGCCGTGGCATCCCTTTGCAGCGCCTCCCGGAGACAGACATAGATGGCCGCCTTCCGACGTCGCCTCGACATCGCCGCGATCGTCAGGAAGCTGACCGGCCTTGCCGCCGTCGCCTTCGCCATCATTGCCTCTGTGGTCGGCTTGCTGTCGCACCAGTTCTGGCTGGTAGACCTTCTGACCTTTGCCTGGAGCTACGTCCTCGCCGCGGGCACGGCTCTCCTGATCCTCGCCCTGTGGACGCGACGGTCCGTTGTCGTCGCGATCGCGGTCGCGGGAATGGCCATTGCCGCATGGCCGATCTACACGCTGCCGACCGGAGGCGAGGCAGGCGGCCCGGTAAATCTGAAGATCGTCACCGCCAATCTATTCGTGGAAAACGCACGATCGCCCGCCGAGTTCGTCGGCTTCCTGCGCAGCGAAAACCCCGACATCGTCGTGCTGCAGGAAACGACGGGCGCCTGGCAGGCCGCGATCGAGGCCTCCGGACTCTTCCCCTATGAAAGCAGTCGCATCTTGCCGACCCGCGACCATATGAAGGTCTTTTCCAGCCGTCCGATCCTCAGCGAAACTTCGCTGACGCACGCGTCCGCAAAGGGGCGCCGCCTCAAACAGCCGCTTCGCCTGACAATCGCCACCGGTGCGCAACCGCTGGTGCTCTATGCCATCCACCCAGATACGCCGAGAACGCTACGGCAGTGGCACGACCGCAACGACTACCTCGCCCTGACTGCGGCTTCGATCCGCAACGAACCGAAGGCGTCCGACATCATTGTCGCCGGCGACTGGAATACGCCACTCTGGTCTCCCTTCTATCGTGATTTCCTTGGCGACAGCGGTCTTCTGTCGACCGCGCGCACGCTGCTGCCGGCAATCACGCGCTTTAGTCTCCGGCTGCGGAGCTATCTCTTCATCGGCGCTCCGATCGACCATTTCGCCGTCTCGCCCCGGGTCGCCCTGCGATCGTGGCGAACCGGCCCCGAATTCGGATCGAACCATCTGCCGGTGGTGGTCGAGCTGGAGATCGGGCGGTAACTGCCCGGATCAGCCCTTTGCAGGCAGAACGCCGCAATGGCGGGTCTGAGCCAAATCGCCCCCGAAAAGCGGTCTCTACGGAAAAATGCCTATTGCGATCGTTATTGTCTTTTGAAACGGTTGATCCGACTGTTTCATAAAAGTATTTCTTTTGTCGACAAGAGGATTGCCGATGACTGATACCGATACCGCCACCGCTCCCGAACGCAAACGCGGCTCCGGCGTGAAGATGGTTTACGACCTGCTGCGCGACGAAATTCTGGATCTCGTCCTGCCTCCGGGCAGTCCGATCGACGAGGTTCAACTGGCGGAAAGGTTCGGAATGTCGCGTACTCCGATCCGCGAAGCGCTGGTCCGGCTTTCGGGCGAGGGACTGATCGAGACCCTGCCGAACCGTTCGACCATGGTGTCCAACATCGATTTCCTCAACCTCAACACGCTCTTCGATGCCTTGGTGCTGATGTATCGAGTCACCACGCGTCTGGCCGCGCAGTACCATCGTCCCGAGGATCTGGTGATTATTCGCGGCTTTCACGAGGACTATGCGGCAGCGGTCCAGTCGCGCGACACGCTCGCGATGATCGCCACGAACGCCGCCTTCCATGCCGCGATCGCGGATGCGGGCCGCAATCCCTATTTTACCGGCCTCTTCCGCCGTCTCCTCGACGAGGCCCGGCGCATCCTGCGTCTTTACTACCAGTCGTACGAGGAGCAATTTCCGCAACGCTTCGTGGAAGAACATGCCGAGATCATCGCCGCGATCGAAGCCCGGGACGTGGAAGCCGCGGACCGGATCGGCAAGGCGCACGCCGAACAGATCGTGCTGCAGGTCCAGAAGCTTTTCAGCCGCGATGACAGGCTCGACATCAGCCTTTGATAGCTTGTATTTTTCTTGTCGACAAATAAAATACAAGCTGGTAAAACCGCTATCGAGATAGTGGGAAGGCTTCGTGCACCGTGCCGGCCGCCCGCCCGACATAGAACGGCCGAAAGGAGACCGACGTGAAGGCAAAGATTTTTTCCGGTGTCATTCCCGCCCTGATGACCCCCTGCAAGGACGACCGCACGCCCGACTTCGACGCGCTGGTGCGCAAGGGCAAGGAGCTGATCGAGAAGGGCATGTCCGCCGTCGTCTACTGTGGCTCGATGGGTGACTGGCCGCTTCTGACCGACGCTCAACGCATGGAAGGCGTGGAACGTCTCGTGAAGGCCGGCGTTCCGGTCATCGTCGGCACCGGCGCCGTCAATACCGCCTCCGCCGTAGCCCACGCCGCGCATGCCCAGAAGGTCGGTGCGCAGGGCCTGATGGTCATCCCGCGCGTTCTCTCCCGCGGATCGGTCGTCGCCGCCCAGAAGAATCACTTCAAGGCGATTCTCTCGGCCGCACCGGACCTGCCGGCCGTCATCTACAACAGCCCCTACTACGGCTTCGCCACCCGCGCCGATCTCTTCTTCGCCCTGCGCGCGGAACATCCGAACCTTGTCGGCTTCAAGGAATTCGGCGGCGCGGCCGACATGCGTTATGCCGCTGAGAACATCACCAGCCGCGACGACGGCGTCTCGCTGATGATCGGCGTCGACACCTGCGTCTTCCAGGGCTTCGTCAACTGCGGCGCCACCGGTGCCATCACCGGCATTGGCTGCGTGCTTCCGAAGGAAGTGCTGCACATGTGCAACCTCGCACAGGCAGCAGCCACCGGCGATGCGGACGCCCGCCAGCGTGCGCTGGAGCTGGAATCGGCGCTCGCCGTGCTCTCCTCCTTCGACGAAGGACCGGACCTCGTGCTCTACTTCAAGCACATGATGGTGCTGAAGGGCGACAAGGAATACACGCTGCACTTCAACGAGACGGACGAACTGTCCGAAAGCCAGCGCGGCTATGTCGAGGCGCAGCTCAAACTGTTCGACACCTGGTACGCCGAGTGGAGCAAGCTGCCGGGCGCCGTACAGAAGTACAAGGTCTGAGCGCCGTCCAGACTTCGATCTTCCGACGAGGCCCTCCTTCGCGAGGGCCTTTTCTTTTGCCGTCACGCGTCAAAAGGGGAGGGGCGTTGCCGCCCCTCCTTTATTCAGGCAACCGCATCAAGCCCAAGCCTCTCCAGGCGTTCGAGCTGTGCAATTTCTGCGGCGCTAAGCTCGACGCCATCGGCTTCGGACTTTGCGCGCGCGACATAGCGGCGCTGGGAAGGCAGGCGGGCACCCTGGCCGACGATGGCCTCGAACAGCACCTCGGCGCGCGCAAAGGGATCGCCCGGCCGGCCGGCGGCGAAGGCTTCCGGCGAGAAGGCCAGAATCAATTCGCCATGAAACGGTGCGAGCGTCGTGGTGCCGAGATAGTCGAGAACTTCGGGGCTGGTCAGGTCGCCGATCATGATGCCCGCCAGAAGCTCGATCATGGTGCCGATCGCGGACCCCTTATGGCCGCCGAAAGGCAGCATGGCGCCGGCAAGCGCGGCCTCCGGCTCGGTCGTCGGATTGCCGTCCGCGTCGATCGCCCAGCCTTCAGGCAGCTGCTTGCCGGCGCGACGATGCAGCTCGATCTCGCCGCGCGCGGCAACCGAGGTGGCGAAATCGAACACGTAGGGAGACTTTCCCGGCCGCGGCCAGCCAAACGCGAAGGGGTTGGTACCCAGCAGCGGCTTGTTGCCACCCGTCGGCGCCACTGTCGCATAGCTCGGGCACATCACGAGCCCGGCCAGGCCCTGGTCGGTCAACGCCTCCACCTCGGGCCAGAGCGCAGAGAAATGCGTGCAGTCGTTGATCACAAGGGCTGCCAGGCCGCAACTGCGCGCCCGCTCCGCAAGAACGGGTACGCCGAGTTCGAAGGCCGGGTTCGCAAAGCCACCGTTCGCATTGACCCGCACGATGGCCGACCCCGCCTGTTCGACGAGTTCGGGAATGGCATCCGCCTTAACCTTGCCCGCCTTCACGGTACGCAGTGCACCCTCGATCCGATAGACGCCGTGCGACTTGCAGGCATCGCGCTCGCCAGCGACGATCACCCTGGCGAGTGCCCCTGCCTGCACGGCATTCAGGCCGGCCTTGCGGAAGATCGCCTCGACGCGCTCCTGCAGCGCCGTGATCGTCATTTTGGTTGTCTCGCTCATCATTTGCCTCTACTGGCTGGAACCTGACCGGGGAGGGCAGGATGGTTGATGTTCTGCATACATAGAGTATACAAACTTCTGACGCGTGCAATTCGGCTTTGATCCAATTCTCGCTCAAGTGCACCCGGGTACCCAAGAAAGGATCGGCATAATGGACTTCACCCCCAAAGGAAAACATCTCGTCGCTGGCGAATGGCTCGACGGCGCGGGAACCTTCGATTCCGCCCCCGCGCACGGCCCCTCCTATCCGTTCGCCGTTGGCACCGTCGACCTCGTCAACCGCGCCTGCGAAGCGGCCGAGGAAGCCTTCTGGAGCTATGGCTATTCCACGCGCGCCGAGCGCGCCGCCTTCCTGCGCGCCATTGCCGACGAGATCGAGGCACGCGCAGCCGAAATCACGGAGATCGGCAGCCAGGAGACCGGTCTTCCGGAAGCGCGCCTTCAGGGCGAGCGTGGCCGCACGACCGGGCAGTTGCGCCTGTTTGCCGACCACATCGAGAAGGGCGACTACCTCGACCGCCGCTTCGATGCGGCGCTTCCTGATCGTCAGCCGGCCCCGCGCCCGGAAATCCGTCTGGTTCAGCGCCCGATCGGCCCTGTGGCCGTCTTCGGCGCGTCGAACTTCCCGCTCGCGTTCTCGACCGCCGGCGGCGATACCGCCGCGGCCCTGGCCGCCGGCTGCCCCGTCGTCGTGAAGGGCCACTCCGCTCATCCCGGTACCGGCGAGATCGTTGCCCAGGCCATCGAGGCCGCCATCCGCAAGACGGGCGTACACCCGGGCGTCTTCTCGCTCATCCAGGGCGGCAACCGCGATGTCGGCCACGCCGTCGTCCAGCACCCGCTGATCAAGGCTGTCGGCTTCACCGGCTCGCTTGCCGGCGGACGCGCCCTCTTCGACCTCTGCGCCGCGCGCCCGGAGCCGATCCCGTTCTTCGGCGAACTCGGATCCGTGAACCCGATGTTCCTTCTGCCTGAAGCGATGAAGGCACGCGCGGAGACGCTGGGGCAGGGCTGGGCCGGCTCGCTGACCATGGGCGCGGGCCAGTTCTGCACCAATCCCGGCATCGCTGTCGTTGTCGATGGCGCCGATGCGGACCGTTTCACCTCCGCAACCGTCGAAGCACTTGGCAAGGTCGCCCCGCAGACCATGCTGACCGACGGCATCGCTCAGGCCTACCGTGATGGACAGGAAAGGTTTTCCACCCGCAACGCCGTGAAGCCGCTGCTGACGACGAAGTCGTCCGATCGGTCGGCCTCGCCTAACCTATTCGAGACGACGGGCGACCAGTTCCTGGCGGACCATGCGCTCGGCGAAGAGGTATTCGGACCGCTGGGCCTCGTCGTTCGCGTATCCTCGGTGGACGAGATGGAAACGCTCGCCCGCGGCTTCGAAGGCCAGTTGACGGCTACCATTCATATGGACGCGGCCGACCTCGAAGACGCGCGTCGTCTGCGCCCGGTTCTGGAGCGCAAGGCCGGCCGCGTATTGGTGAACGGCTTCCCGACCGGCGTCGAGGTCGTCGATTCCATGGTTCACGGCGGGCCGTATCCCGCATCGACCAATTTTGGCGCCACGAGCGTCGGAACCATGTCGATCCGCCGTTTCCTGCGCCCGGTCTCCTACCAGAACATGCCGGAAGGGCTACTGCCCGAGGATTTCCTCGCCTGATTCCGGTCTTGGACCTAATATGCGAGGGCTCTCCGCAAGGGGAGCCCTCGTTCATTTTCAGACAGTTGGGCATTTCATAGAATACTTTTTGTATACTACTTGTATTTTTGAATTGATTTGTGCTCGCCAAAGCGGAATAGTGGGATTGCATGAATTGACAGACCAACTCTGGGAGAGTGAAAAATGAAAGCCTCGGTGATCGCCCTCGGCCTGCTGGCCGCAACCGCCCTGACCAGCCAGGCCCACGCCGACAAGCTGGACGACATCATCGCATCGGGTACGCTGCGCTGCGCCGTCGTTCTGGACTTCCCGCCGATGGGATCGCGCGATGAAAGCAACAACCCGATCGGCTTCGACGTCGACTACTGCAACGATCTGGCAAAGGCCCTCGGCGTCACCGCCGAAATCGTCGAAACCCCGTTCCCCGAGCGTATCCCCGCGCTGATGTCCGGCCGCGTCGATGTCGGCGTCGCCTCCACCTCCGACACGCTGGAGCGCGCCAAGACCGTAGGCATGTCGGTTCCCTACTTCGCCTTCGAGATGGCGGTGACCGCTAACGACAAGTCCGGCATCAAGTCCTTCGAGGACATGAAGGGCAAGATCGTCGGCGCCACCGCAGGCACCTTCGAGGCCATCGCGCTCGAAAAGCAGGTCAAGGAATGGGGTGCGGGCGAGTTCCGTCCCTACCAGACCCAGGCAGACGTCTTCCTCGCCCTGAGCCAGGGCCAGATCGACGCCACCGTCTCCACCTCGACCGTCGCCCAGGCGAACGTCAAGACCGGCAAGTTCGCCGGCATCTCGGTCGTCGGCAAGGCTCCGTTCGACGTCGACTACGTCGCCCTCTTCACGAACCGCGAAGAATACGGCCTGATCAACTACCTCAACCTGTTCATCAACCAGCAGGTTCGCACCGGCCGCTACGCCGAACTCTACGAAAAGTGGGTTGGCGGCGAACTGCCGGACCTGACGGTGAACGGCGTCTACCGCTGATCTGACCGCTTCTCCGATGGCGCGAGGCTTCTGCCTCGCGCCATTGTTCGTTTCCGAGAGGTGAAACAGCAATGTTCAACTACACCTTCCATTGGAACCAGGCCCTGCGGTCGCTGCCGCAGATGCTGGACGGCGCGCTGGTCACGCTGCAGATCGCAATCCTGTCCATGGCTATCGGCCTGGCGATCGCCATCGCGCTGACACTGTTCCGCCTGTCCGGCAACCGCATCCTCAGCGGCTTCGCCACGACGTGGGTCGAGGTCGCTCGCAACACGCCGGCGCTGTTCCAGATCTACATGGCCCACTTCGGGCTCGGCAATTTCGGCATTCACCTGAGCCCGTACACCGCGCTTCTGGTCGGTATCGCCTTCAACAATGCCGGCTATCTCGCCGAGAACTTCCGCGGCGCGCTCAAGGCGATCCCGGATACGCAGGCGCGGGCGGGCCGCTCGCTCGGCATGACGTCGCTGCAGGCTTTCCGGTATATCGTCATGCCGCAGATGCTGCGCATCGCCTTCCTGCCGGCAACCAACCAGATGGTCTGGGCGATCCTGATGACCTCGCTGGGCGTCACCGTCGGCATGAACACCGACCTGGCCGGCGTCACCCAGGAACTGAATGCACGCTCTTTCCGTACCTTCGAATTCTTCGCCCTGGCCGCGGTGATATACTACGTCATCGCCAAGGCCGTCACGCTCGCTGCGCGCGCCTTCGCCTGGCGCATGTTCCGCTACTAAGGAGAGGTGAGAGATGTTCAACACCGCCCTCACCTGGAATGACCTCGTCTTCCTCGCGCAAGGCGCAGGGATGACACTGATGGTCACCGCCGTGTCCGTGGCCGCGGGCACCGTGCTCGGGATCGTCTTCGGGCTGATCCGCGTCCAGTGCGGACCGTACTGGTCGGCACCGCTGACCTTTGCGCTCGACGTGTTCCGCTCCGTCCCGCTCTTGATCCAGCTGGTGCTCGGCAATGCGCTGCAGTCGATCATGAAGCTCGGCTGGCCGCCGTTTACGACCTCCTGCGTGGTGCTTTCGCTCTATACTGCGGCCTACTGCACCGAGATCGTGCGCGGCGGCATCGGCGCCGTGCCTCCCACGACACGCCGTGCGGCGCGCTCGCTGGGCATGACCTGGTGGCAGGATATGCGCTACATCGTGGCGCCGCTCGCCACGCGCGTCTCGCTGCCTTCCTGGATCGGCCTGACGCTCGGCGTCATGAAGGATTCAGCCCTCGTGCTCTGGCTCGGCCTCATCGAGCTGCTGCGTGCCTCGCAGATCCTGGTCACCCGCCTGCAGGAGCCGCTGTTCATCCTGCTGATCTGCGGCGCCATCTACTTCATCATCAGCTTCCCCATCGCCCGGCTTGGCGGGTATCTCGAAAAACGGTGGTCCCCCAATGATTGAGATTGAAAACGTTCACAAATCCTTCGGCGACTTGAAGGTTCTCAAGGGAATCGACCTCACCGTCGACAAGGGCGAGGTGCTTACCGTCATCGGCGGTTCGGGTTCGGGCAAGTCAACGCTGCTCACCTGCATCAACGGACTGGAGCCGATCGATTCCGGGCGCATCGTCGTCGATGGCACCGATGTCCATGCCCGGGGCACCGACCTCAACAAGCTTAGGCGCAAGATCGGCATCGTGTTCCAGCAGTGGAACGCCTTCCCGCACCTGACCGTGCTCGAGAACGTCATGCTCGCCCCGCGCAAGGTGCTCGGCCTTTCCAAGTCCGAGGCCGAGGAAATCGCGGTCAAGCAACTGACGCATGTCGGCCTCGCCGAAAAGCTCTCGGTCTATCCGAACCGCATGTCCGGCGGCCAGCAGCAGCGTATGGCGATCGCCCGTGCGCTTGCCATGTCGCCGGAATACATGCTGTTCGACGAGGTCACCTCTGCGCTCGACCCGATGCTCGTCGGCGAGGTACTCGACACGCTGCGGATGCTGGCATCCGAAGGCATGACGATGATCTGCGTCACCCACGAGATGAAGTTCGCCCGCGAGGTCTCCGACCGCGTCGCTTTCTTCCATCAGGGCATCATGGCCGAGATCGCAGCACCGGAACAGCTCTTCGACGCGCCGCAGCATCCCGAAACGAAGAAGTTCCTGGCTGCAACGCACTGAGGGCATGATGAAAGAGCAGGCTCAGACCGATGTCATCGTCATCGGTGCCGGCGTCGTGGGGCTCTCCGCGGCGATCGCGGCGCAAGCACGCGGCCTGACGGTTGTCGTTGTCGACCGGGAGGGGCCGGCCGCGGGCGCATCGGCCGGTAATGCAGGTGCGTTCGCCTTCACCGACATCCTGCCGCTGGCATCGCCCGGCATCCTGAAGAAGGCGCCGAAGTGGCTGCTCGATCCGCTCGGTCCGCTGACGGTGCCGCCGGCCTATGCCCTGCAGATCGCGCCCTGGATGTTCCGCTTCTGGCGGGCCTGCTCCCCGCGGCGCGTCACCCAGTCGACGACGGCACAGACCAGGCTTATGGATCTGTCCAGGTCCGAGCTGGAGCCGTTCCTGGCGCAGACAGGAACGGCGAAGATGCTGCAGAAAAACGGCAACCTGCAGGTCTATGAAGGAGAAGGCGAGTTCAAGGCCTCCCTTCCGGGATGGAAGGCCCGCGCCGCGCATGGGATCGAGTTCCATCACCTCGACGCTGCCGGCATGGCTGAGATCCAGCCGGGTATCGCGCCGCGCTTCACGCACGGCACCTTCACCCCCGGGTGGTACTCGATTGCCGATCCCAAGCTCTACACCCTAGCGCTGGCGGATCATTTCCAGGCCCAGGGCGGCATGATCGAACGGGCCGAAGTGGCGGCCCTGCGGCCGGTCGACGGCGGCGTCGAAGTGAAGACGGCGGATGGGCGGCTCCTACACGCCGCAAACGTCGTGCTTGCCGCAGGCGCGTTCTCGCACCGCATCGCCCGCACTATCGGCGATATCATTCCGCTCGAGACCGAGCGCGGCTACAACACGACGCTTCCCACAGAGGCCTTCGATCTTCGTACCCAGGTCACCTTCGGTGGCCACGGTTTTGTGGTCAGCCGCCTCTCGACCGGGATCCGGGTGGGTGGCGCGGTGGAGCTCGGCGGATTGAAGTTGCCGCCCAACTTCCGCAGGTCCGAGGCAATGCTGACCAAGGCGCAGGCTTTCCTGCCGGGGCTGAAGCCGCAGGGCGGTGTCCAGTGGATGGGCTTCCGCCCGTCCTTGCCCGACAGTCTGCCGGCGATCGGACGCGCCCGTGCCACACCGAGGGTCGTTTATGCCTTCGGCCACGGCCATCTCGGCTTGACCCAGTCGGCGGGAACCGCCCGTCTGGTCGCAGACCTGCTGACGGGGCGTCATCCCGCCATCGATCTATCGCCCTTCTCGCCGCAGCGCTTCTGACGGAAGGCGGTACGACGGGAAACTCCGCCAGACAGGGGCCGCCACGCGGCCAAAGCACCAACTCCATGAAGGTCGACTGACATGAGCCATTCCGGATCCGCCCGCAGCATTCTCCCCGGCACGGCCGAGGGAGAGGTGATCAGCACGCAGGAAGCGTTGAGCTTCTGGGGTGGTGTCGATCCGGCAACGGGCGCGGTGATCGACGTCCATCACCCGCTGCACGGGGTCTGTCTTACCGGCAGAATTCTCCTGATGCCGTCGAGCCGCGGCTCCTGCACCGGCTCCGGCGTACTGCTCGACCTGATCCTGACCGGCAGATCACCCGCGGCGCTCGTGTTTTCGGAGGCCGAGGACGTGCTCACGCTCGGCGCGCTGATTGCGGCGGAGATGTTCGACCGGGCGATACCAGTCCTGAGGCTGTCTCCGGAGGCATTTGCAGCCCTGTCGCAGGTACGGACTGCGCGGATCGGCGCTACGGCCATCGAGAGCGAGGGTCTTCTTGTTCCAGTGCAGCCCGCTGCAACTGCGGCGCTGGAGCTCAGCGACGCCGACCGGTCCATGCTTGAGGGCGGAGAGGGTGTCGCAGTGCGCCAGGCTATGCGGATCATCTGCGCCATGGCCGCCCAGCAGGGGGCAACCGGGCTTGTCGACGTGACGCAGGGCCACATCGACGGCTGTATCTATGCAAGCCCCGCCAACCTGACCTTCGCCGAAAAGATGGCCGACCTTGGAGCGCGCGTGCGCGTTCCGACCACGATGAACGCGATCTCGGTCGATCGGGCCAACTGGCAAGCTCAGGGCGTCCCGTTCGGCTTTGGCGATCCAGCGGCACGGCTGGCGGACGCCTATGTCCGCATGGGCTGTCGCCCGACCTTCACCTGTTCTCCCTACCTGCTCGACAGTGCCCCGCGGGCAGGCGAGGCCATCGCCTGGGCCGAGTCCAACGCCGTGATCTTCGCCAATACCGTACTCGGCGCGCGCACGGCGAAGCATCCGGATTTTCTCGACCTGTGCATCGCGCTCACGGGACGCGCGCCCTTGTCCGGCGTCTATCTGGATCGCAATCGCAAGGCCCGTCGTGTCATCGATGTGGAACTGCCGGGAGGTATCGACGACGCGTTCTGGCCGCTGATCGGCTATCTCGCCGGGCGGGTGGCACCGGATCGCATTCCGCTGCTTCGGGGCCTGTCGGCGGGGCGCCCCTCACGCGACGATCTGAAGGCTCTTTGCGCTGCCTTCGGCACGACATCGGCAGCGCCCATGCTGCATATCGAAGGCGTCACGCCGGAAGCGGACGGATGTGTCGCCGACGATGCCGACCGCGTCAGCATCACCCGCGCGGACATGGAATCTGCCTGGGCGCTTCTGAACGAAGGGCCGGAGGAGGTGCAACTCGTTGCGATCGGCAGCCCGCACGCCTCGCTCGAGGAATGTCGTGACCTGGCGGATTGCCTCGCCGGGCGAAGGCGCGCCGAAGACGTCGCAGTGATCGTGACGGCCGGCAACGATGTAATCGCAAAGGCCGAGCAGGATGGCACGCTCGGCCGGCTTGCCGCGTGCGGCGTCCAGGTCTTGCCAGACCTTTGCTGGTGCTCGATCTCCGAGCCCGTCTTCCCCACGCAGACGCGCGCCGTGATGACGAATTCCGGCAAGTATGCCCACTACGGTCCGGGCCTTTCGGGACGTGCGGTCCGGTTCGGCAGCCTTGCCGATTGCGTTACCGCCGCACTGACCGGCCGCGTTCCGGCCAGGCTTCCGGCTTGGCTTTCCTGAGGAGATAGAAATGCGCAGCAGCAAGACCATTCACGTCGTTTCCGCTCATGCGGAAGGCGAAGTCGGCGACGTCATCGTCGGCGGTGTCACTCCGCCGCCCGGCGACACGATCTGGGAGCAGAGCCGCTGGATCGCGCGCGACCAGACGCTGCGCAACTTCGTCCTGAACGAGCCGCGCGGCGGCGTGTTCCGCCACGTCAACCTTCTGGTGCCGCCGAAGCATCCCGAGGCGGATGCCGCCTTCATCATCATGGAACCCGAGGACACGCCGCCGATGTCCGGTTCCAACTCGATCTGCGTGTCGACCGTGCTACTCGACAGCGGCATCCTGCCGATGAAAGAACCCGTGACGGAGATCACGCTCGAGGCGCCCGGCGGCCTCGTGCGCGTGCGGGCCGAATGCAGGGACGGCAAGGCGGAACGCATCTTCGTGCAGAACCTGCCAAGCTTCGCCGAACGGCTGGATGCCAAGCTCGAGGTCGAGGGGCTCGGCACGCTGACCGTCGATACCGCCTATGGCGGCGACAGCTTCGTCATCGTCGATGCGGCCAGCATGGGCTTTGCCCTCAAGCCCGACGAGGCGCACGACATTGCCAGGCTCGGGGTGCGGATCACGAACGCGGCCAATGCCGCGCTCGGCTTCAACCATCCCGAAAATCCGGACTGGAAGCACTTTTCCTTCTGCCTCTTCGCCGGCCCGGTGGAACGGACCGCAGAAGGGCTGCGCGCGGGTGCGGCCGTTGCCATCCAGCCCGGCAAGGTTGACCGGTCGCCCACCGGGACCGCGCTTTCGGCGCGAATGGCGGTTCTGCACGCCCGCGGGCAGATGGGCCTCGAAGATCGGCTGACGGCTGTTTCGCTGATCGGCTCGACCTTCTCCGGCCGCATCCTCGGCACGACGACCGTTGGCGACCGCCCGGCCGTGCTGCCGGAGATCTCCGGCCGCGCCTGGATCACCGGAACGCACCAGCACATGCTCGATCCGAGCGACCCCTGGCCCGAAGGCTATCGCCTGACCGATACCTGGGGGGCTCGATAGGAAGTTGACGGGCTGGCGTTCAACGTGGCTGGTCGCCGCTTCATGCGGCGGTCCACCCGCGTCGCGCGCTGCAAGGCAAGCGACTCATACTTGAATTTCAGGAAGCTGGATGGCCCTGCCGCCAGCCTCTCGACCGCGTAACGGCCTCGGCGAAACGCGCATGCTCTTCTGCGCCCACCGAACCATCCGGCATAAAGGTCAAGGCTGTGGCGCGTGCCGCCTCGACATCGATCCCGCACAGTTCCGCCAGGCCCAGCGCCGTCAGTTCGTGCATCTGCGGGACGCGGATCGTGCGATTGCTGGCCGACGCCAGGAAGGCTGCGAAGTAGTTGCTCTGCGAAAGCCCGCCGTCGATGGAGATGCTGGTGCCGAGCGGGGTGACAGAAGACGCCGCTTCGACGAGGCTCGCCGTCATCATCGCAATCCCTTCCAGGACGGCGCGCGCGAGATCGCGTTTGTCCGTTGCGTGGTCCATGCCGATGAGGAGCGGTGCGGCGTGCCGATCCCAGTAGGGGGCCGCCAGTCCGGAAAGCGCTGGTACGAAGACGATGCCGCGGCTCAGCGCCGAGGGTCCTTCGAAATCGTTAAGCTCAGCCGGATCGGCGAACAGGCCAAGCCTGCCGGCCCACTCCACGGCTGAACCGGCATCGTAGACACCGCCCTCGATGGCAAAGACCGGGCGTTCCCCTGCCCGCTGCCAGGCGATGGTCGGAAGCAGGTCCGCCGCGGCCGGGCGTTCGCTGCCGGAGACGGCCAGAAGGAACGCACCGGTGCCGAAGGTGATCTTGCAATCGCCGGGCTTGCGGCAGCCATGACCGTGGAGGGCCGCCTGCTGATCGACGATCGAGACCTTGACCGGCACGCCGTCGAGCTCCCCGAAACCTCCGTCGACGGGACGGATCGCCGGAAGGCATTCCATCGGCACACCATGAAGCGCGCACATCTCCTTGCTCCATCCACCCGTTGACAGATCGAGCAGTCCTGTGCGTGAGGCAGTCGCAAGATCCGTTGCGAATGTTCCCGTCAGCCGATCCAGGAAAAAGGCGTCCGTCGTCCCGAGCCGCAGGCGACCCCGCCCATGCGCCTCGGCGACAGCTGGAATGTTCTTCAACAGCCATGCGAGCTTGCTGGCGGAGAAATAGGGATCGAGCGGAAGCCCGGAAACTTCCTTGGAACGCTGCTCGGCCGACCGATCGAGCGCTGCAAGCGCGTCAGCCGTCCGCCTATCCTGCCAGACGATGATCGGGGAAAGCGGTTTTCCGGTTTCACCGTCCCAGGCGAGGCAGCTTTCCCCCTGGTTGGCAATCGCGATGCCATCGACCCGACCTGCCGCCTGCAGAACGGCCTTGACGTTGGCGAGAAGTTCTTCCGCTTCATGCTCGACCCAGCCCGGCGCGGGATGATGCTGCCTGTGTCGCACGTTTGCCGCGACGTGCCACGTCCCACCGTCCTGCACGACGAGGCATCGGGTGGACGTGGTGCCCTGATCGATGGCGGCGACGCGCATTCAGCTCTCCTCCTGGAAGCCGAAGTGGACATGGGCGGCGAGCAGGGCCCGCGGCGGCAACGGTGCGAGCACGCGCCGTTCCGGGTGCCAGCGCCCCCGGCGGGACCAGATCGTTTGCCCGTCGAGTTCCAGCGACAGGCGACCAACCGCATGTCTGCAAAACCGCAGTTGGAAATGCCGGAAGGCACCCTCGCGCAGGTGACTGGGCCGCAACAGGGAAGGCACCGTCAACTTCACCGGGTCGTCGTAAGTGACGGGGACGAACTCCCGCGCCGCCGGTTCGCGTCTCAGGTCCGCCGCCACGACGGCGCCGATCGAACGTCCCTCTCGGAAGACCCATCCCCCGGTCTCGACGGCTCTCAATACATTGCCGCCGGCGAAAAGCAGCGGATTGGCAGAGCGGCCATCCTGATCGACCGCTGGTCCGGCGCTGCCGGCGTCCACACCGGCGTCTGATTGCAGGAACAACGAGGCTTCCGGCGTGAAACGTCCCGTGAGCAGAACGCCGTCGCATTCCAAGGTCCTGATCTTGCCGGCATGGCGGATCTGAACAGCCTCGACCCGCTCGCGGCCACGAATGTCCACGACATCTGCGCCACGAAGGAAGGGGATGCCAGTCAATGAGGGAAGCCAGGCGAGCGGTGCCCGTGCCAGCGCATGCGGCCCGGTTTCGAGCATGGCGACGGGACGCGCGCCATGCGTCAGGCATGTCAGGATCGCCGACAGCGATACGAGTTCCGAACCGACGATGACGGGGCGGCGGAAGGGCATCAGCCCGTGAAAGGCGACATAGGATTGCAGCGTGCCAGTCGTTACGACACCGATCGGCCGGTCCCCGGAGATCAGCCGTGCAGAGCGGGGCTGCTCCCGCGCGCCGGTGCTGGTGATGATCCGGCGCGCGCGCAGTGTGTCGACACCCTGAGGCGAGGTGACGAGCACGGATCCGTCTTCGCCGAGGCGAACGACGGAATGACCGAACCGCACGTCGACCCCGGCCTGCTCCGCCTCGCGCTCCAGCCTGCGGCCATAGCCGGCACCGAAATAGACGCGGCCGAACTCGCGCATACCGAACGGGGAATGGCTGCAATGGCGGGTCGCGCCTCCGAGATGGCCCTCGCGCTCGAGCAGGACGACCTTCTCCACGCCGCGACGGCGCATTTCCAGCGCGGCGGCGACGCCTGCCGGTCCACCGCCGACGATCAGGACATCTGCAAGCGCACTCATGGCTTTTGTCCCTGGTCGACGGCGAGCGGTGTTGCGAGCCTGCCCCTTGTCATCTCCGCCAGATGCGCATTGCAGTAGAAGCCCTGGCAGCGGCCCATCCCTGCGCGTGTGCGCCGTCTCAGCCCCCCGAAATCGCCGGGCGGAACCGGGCTCGCCAGCGCAGCCTCGATCTCGCGCCGCGTCACAAGCTCGCAATGGCAGACGATTTCGCCATGCCCGGGCTGCTGCCAGTCACGCTGGCAGGTCTCCGTCAGGTTTGGCACGCTGACCGCTGGCAGGGGAGCGGACGGAGCAAAGGCGGCGTCGAAACCTTCATACAGTTGAAGCGCATGCCGGGCCAGGCCCAGCGCGGCGCTCAACCCTGTCGAGCGAATGCCGCCAAGCGTGATCGCACGCTTCTCCGGCCGAGCGATCACGCGATAAGCCTTCTTCTCGGTGGCGGGACGCAAGCCCGCATAGACGGCTGTGACGGGAATGCCGGCAAGTGCCGGAACGATCTCCGCGCCGCGGGCCAGAAGCGTCTCCAGCGTCTGCGTCTCGACGGTGGCACGCACGCGGTCATCCTGCTCTTCGGCCGTCGGACCGATGAGAACATTGCCGAAGGCCGTCGGGCAGACGACGATCCCCTTGGTGATCTCGGTGGGGACCGGCAGGACGATGCGCGGCACGTGGCGAAACGCCGCCTTGTCGAGCACGACGAACTGCCCCTTGCGCGGTTTGATCTGAAATTCGGCACCCAGGCCCAATCTCTCGTCGACGGTGTCGCCATAAAGACCTGCTGCGTTGACGACCGCGCCAGCCTCCAGGGCGCCGGCCGATGTCACCAGTCTCCATCGCCCGTCGAATTCTCCACGCAAGACTTCCGTACCGCGCAAGAATACACAACCCAGCGCGATGGCCTGCGTAAGATAGGCGAGGGGCGCCGACCAGGGATCGATGATATGCTCGCCCTCCACCTCGAGGGCTGCCACCAGGCCATTCGAAAGCGTCGGCATCGTGGCACGGGCGGCCGCGGCGGTCATCAGTCCCAGTTCGGAGATCCCGTTCTCGCGTCCCTGTCGCGCGATATCTTCAAGCATGCCCGCTTCCCGTTCGCTCCAGGCGCAAACAAGTGCTCCGGTCCGGACAAGCGACAGGCCAAGCTGCTTGTGGATATCAAGATATTCCTCCCGCCCGGCGCGCACCAGCTCCAGCTCCAGGCTGGAAGCGGGCGCATCGAAACCGGTGTGCAGAATTGCGCTGTTAGCCTTGGAGGCGCCGGAGAGGATGTCCGCGCCCTTTTCCACCAGCACCACCTTGGCGCCCGCCAGGGCGAAGCGGCGCGCCACCGCACAGCCAACCACGCCCGCGCCGATTACGGCGACGTCGAATGACGCGTGTCCCGGCGTCGACTGAAGGGGCATCGCATCCTCGTGAAATCAGGGCATGGCTGAACGTATCTCAATTATGACCGTATTTCAAATATTTTGTCCATTCTTTTGCCCGTTCGGTCATCATTAAGAACAAAATCGTGCGAACTGACAAACAGGTTTCCCGATCGGTCTGCAGCGCTCACCTCCGACAAGGGTTGACCGATCTTCTATTGGCCTTCGTGACGCAGGAGCAGACGTGCGGTCTGAACCACTTCGCGCGTCAGATCGGCCAGACGGTCGGCGGCGAGGCGGTTCATCTGCCAGTAGAGCGGGATGTCGAGCGGGGTCTGCGCGCGCAGTTCCACCAATCGGCCCGCCTTCAAATGCTCGCGCACCAAGGCCTCCGGGTTCATGCCCCACCCCATGCCGGCAAGGCTTGCATCGACAAAACTTTCCGTCGACGGCAGCCAGTGCACCGGGCCGATGAGTTCCCTCCCGATCGTCATGCGGATCCACCGGGCCTGCAGCCTGTCCTTCTGGTTGAAGAGGAGGGATGGCGCGCTCATCAAGGCTTCTGCAGTCACACCGTGGGGAAAGTGCCGCACCATGAAGTCCGGGCTTGCCGTCGCCCGATATCGCAGCGCCCCGAGCGAAAGGTGCCGGCAGCCCTGGATCGGCTTTTCGAGGCTGGTGACCGCAGCCAGGACCCGTCCTCGTTGCAGCCATTCTGCCGTGTGCTCCTCGTCGTCGAGGGCAACGTTTACGAGATAGGGCGACTGTTTGGTAAAATTTGCGACTGCTGTCAGAAACCAGGTGGCGAGGCTATCAGCATTGGTGGCGATATGCAGCGTCACGCGCTGTCGTGCTTCGTCGGGCGGGCCAAGCGTAGGCAACTGCTTTAGCAACTCTTCTTCCAGCATGCCGACGTTCTCCATGTGCCGGCACAGCCATTCGCCGGTCTCGGTCGCCGTACACGGGTTGCCACGGATGATCAGCACGATGCCGAGCCGCTCCTCCAGCTGCTTGACGCGCTGGGAGACAGCGGACGGCGTGACGCTCAGAACGTCGGCGGCCCTTTCGAAGCTCCCGGTCTGGATCACAGCAGCAACGGTGCGTAGGGCGGAATAGTCGAGCATGAATAAGTCTTACTTAATTAGGGTAAGTAACATTAACTACTCTAAATCCGTTAGCCGCGATAGGGAAATGCGCAGCAAAGAAGAAAGACCCTGCGCATGAGCTTCTCCGTCTATTTCACCGGCTTCACCATGGGACTCAGCCTGATTGTCGCGATCGGCGCGCAAAATGCCTTCGTGCTGCGGCAGGGGGTGCGCAACGAGCACGTCTTCGCCATCTGCCTTGCCTGTGCGCTGTCCGATGCGCTGCTGATCGTCGTCGGCATAACCAGTTTCCGCCAGATCGCCGCGGTCTTGCCCTGGCTCGATTCGCTGATGCGCTATGGCGGGGCGATCTTCCTCATGTGGTACGGCGCAAGGAGCCTTCTGTCCGCCCTGAACGCCTCGGGGGCGCTCGCGGTAGGCGAGGGCGGAGCATCCAGCCTCCGCAAGGCGCTTCTCACCGCTCTCGCGCTGACATGGCTCAATCCGCATGTCTATCTCGATACTGTTGTGTTGCTCGGGACGATCTCGACACGGTTTCCCGGCATGGAGGCATCCTTCGCTGCCGGTGCCGTGACGGCCTCGTTCCTGTTCTTCTTCTCGCTCGGTTACGGCGCAACCAAGTTGAGACCGATCTTTGCCAATCCCGCCGCCTGGCGCATCATGGAAGGGCTCGTTGCGGCGACGATGTGGCTGATCGCCTTCAAGCTGCTGGGCGGCCTCTGATCGATAGCCGATCTCGCGCGGTGACGTCGCCTTAACGGATTGTGCTGGGGGAAATGAAAGTAGACCAGCATGACCGAGAACTGCTCAGCCATTACCGCCGCCTTCGCTTTCCAGCCGAGACTATTGCCCATGCCGTGTGGCTCCTTCCGCTGCGGCGACAAGAGAGGGCGACGCCCCCATGGAAGCCATGCTCTGGCTGAGGAGAACTTGGCCTCGGCTAGTGGGACCACAGCCGCAAGCTGTCATTCAACAACAGTTGAACGTCTGTCAGAACGCCAGAAAGTGTGCATAATTGGCAAACGGGAACAATCAGTTGTTGAGACTGATTGAGAAGAGGTTGGGAGCCATCTTCGTCAACGTAGCCAACTATCATTGAATGCAGGGAGAATTCGACAACAATCCAGGGAGGAAGAGCAATGAACAAAAAGAACGTATCGCGTCGAGAGTTGCTGGGTGCATCGACGTTTGTCGGAGTAACTGCGATGGGGGCTCTTGCGGCCCCGCCCGTGCTGGCGCAGGCACCAGTCGTCATTAAAATGCAAACTTCCTGGCCCGCGTCGGATATCTGGATGGAATTTGCCCGTCAGTACGTCGAACGCGTCGAACGAATGTCCGGCGGACGCCTGAAGTTCGAACTCATGCCCGCCGGTACGGTCGTCGGCGCGTTTCAGGTGCTCGACGGCGTCAATGATGGCGTGATCGACGCAGCCCACACCGTTCCCGTCTATTGGTACGGGAAGCACAAGGCAGCTTCCCTCTTCGGCACCGGGCCGGTATTTGGCGGTAGCGCAACCACCATGCTCGGATGGTTCCATCAAGGCGGAGGCAAGGATCTCTACCGGGAACTCACCCAGGACATCATGGGGCTGAACCTTTACGGCTTCTATGGCTTCCCGATGCCCGCACAGCCCTTCGGCTGGTTCAAGAATCCGGTGGCGAGCGTGAACGATGTCAACGGTCTCAAATATCGTACCGTCGGGCTTGCCGCCGATCTCATGCAAAACATGGGCATGAGCGTTGCTCAGCTTCCGGGCGGCGAGATCGTGCCGGCGATGGAGCGGGGCGTCATCGACGCCTTCGAGTTCAACAATCCATCCTCTGACATTCGGTTTGGTTCGCAGGATGTCGCCAAGAACTACATGCTTTCGTCCTACCATCAGGCGAGCGAGTCTTTCGAATTCCTGTTCAACAAGGATGTGTTTGACGACCTTCCCGACGATCTGCAGGCGATCCTCGAATATGGCGTGGAGGCCGCAAGCACGGCGAATACTGCGTCCGCGATGGACAACTATTCAAGTGACCTTCAAAAGCTTCAGACCGAACATGGCGTGACCGTCCACCGCACACCGAAGGAAATTCTGGATGCACAACTGAAGGCCTGGGATCAGATCATCCCCACGCTTGAAGCGGATGCGTTCATGAAGAAGGTGCTCGACAGTCAGCGGCAGTGGGTGGAGAGGGTCGTGTACTACGAGTTGATGAACTCGGCCGATCTGGCACTCGCCTATGAGCATTATTTCCCCGGAAAGTTGAACCTCGGAAAGTAAGTGGCGAAGGCCCGGTATCCCGGGCCTCGTCATGTTCACCGGGGCTGGGGAGGCGCTTGCATGCTCCGTTACATTGCATTCGCCGACGATCTGTCGGCATGGTTCGGGAAGGTGTTCGCGTGGGGGATACTCATCATGGCCTTCGGCGTCGGCTATGAGGTAGTCGCACGCTACCTCTTCCGCGCGCCGACCCCCTGGGCCTTCGACCTGAGCTACATACTCTACGGAACGCTCTTCATGATGGCGGGAGCTTATACCCTGTCGCGTGATGGCCATGTGCGCGGCGACTTCATCTACCGGCTCTGGAAGCCGCGCACGCAGGCCAGGCTGGAACTGGTCCTGTACTTCATCTTCTTCTTTCCCGGCATAACCGCGCTCGTCTTCTCGGGCTGGAAATACGCCGAGCGCAGTTGGCGCTACCTGGAGGTCAGTTCCAACAGCCCCGCCGGCGTGCCGATCTTCCAGTTCAAGACCGTCATTGTCGCCGCCGGCATTCTCCTGTTCCTGCAAGGCGTGGCGCAGGTCTTCCGCTGCATTCTCTGCATAAAGACAGGCGAATGGCCAAAAGCGGCCGAGGATGTCGAAGAACTGGAAAAGGTGCTGCTGCAAACGAAAAGCCTGGACGCCCTCAAGTCCGAGGACGAGGGCATTCTTCCGCCGCGGGAGCTTGCCGGTGGACGCGAACCACGAGATCGGGACGCTCAATGACGGATGCACACATTGCCGTCGGGATGCTGCTCATCCTGATCCTCACCATCTTCCTCGGCTTTCCGGTGGCTTTCACGCTGATGGCTCTGGGCGTCGGCTTCGGATATTACGCCTATTTCGATGCCGCCCGCATGTGGCGCGCCTATGAGCGCGCGCTCGACTCCGGCGGAGATGCCTTTACGCTGACCGAAACCTGGATCGGCGGCTTCTTCAACAACCGGATCTTCGATCTGTTCGTCAACCAGACTTACTCGGTCATCCAGAACGACGTGCTGACGGCCATCCCGCTGTTCCTGTTCATGGGCTATATCGTCGAGCGAGCCAACATCGTTGATCGGCTGTTCTCGACACTCTACAGCGTCACGCGGCGGCTACCAGGCTCGATGGCGGTCGCCGCCCTGGTTACCTGTACGCTCTTTGCCACGGCAACCGGCATCGTCGGGGCCGTGGTGACGCTGATGGGACTGCTCGCCCTGCCGGCGATGCTGAAGGCAAGGTACGACGTGCGGTACGCGACAGGCGTCATCTGTGCGGGCGGCACGCTCGGAATCCTGATCCCACCTTCCATCCTGCTGATCGTCTACGCGGCCACCTCCGGGATTTCGGTTGTCCGCATGTATGCGGCGGCGCTCCTGCCCGGTCTCGCCTTGGCGGGGCTTTATCTCCTCTACGTCGTGGTGCGAGCAATCCTGCAGCCACAACTGGCGCCGCGGCCAACGAAGGAAGAGGTCGGTGAGCACACGCCGGCCCAGCTTGCCTGGATGATGTTGACGTCTTTCGCTCCGCTCGCCTTTCTGATCCTTGCGGTTTTGGGTGCCATTCTCTTCGGCCTTGCGACCCCTTCGGAGGCCGCCGCAATCGGTGCATTGGGCGGACTGGCTCTAGCCGCGGCTTACAGAGCCTTGACGTGGCGGCGCCTCAAGGAGTCCGTCTATCTGACGGCCCGGACGACCGCGATGGTATGCTGGCTGTTCGTTGGTTCGGCGACCTTTGCGTCGGTGTTCGCCTATCTCGGCGGGCAGCAACTCATAAGTGACTTCGTGACCGGCCTGGACATGTCGCCGCTGATGTTTTTGATCATGGCCCAGATCATCATCTTCATTCTCGGCTGGCCGCTGGAATGGACCGAGATCATCGTCATCTTCATCCCGATCTTCATTCCCTTGCTGCCGCACTTCGGGATAGATCCGCTGTTCTTCGGTATCCTCGTGGCCATCAATCTGCAGACGGCTTTCCTATCACCACCGATGGCGATGTCGGCATACTACCTGAAGGGCGTCTCTCCCCCTCATGTCAAACTGACCGACATCTTCCGCGGCATGATGCCGTATATGTTGATCGTCATTCTCTGCATGGTGATCATCTATGTGTTCCCGGACATCGTCTACATGCTGCCGGATCTCCTCTATGGAGGACAGAGATGATGAAATGTCCGACCCATTCCGACAGGATCAACCGATGAACAGAAGCCGGTTTTTTGCAGTTTTTGCATTCGTGACGCTAGTCGCGTTCTGCGCGGTCATCCTGGCGTTTGTTCCACGGCTCGATTTGGCCGCTGCGCTGCTGATCGGGATTGTCCCTGCGGGTTACGACATCTGGGATCAGCTCTTTCGCCGACGCCTGGCGAAATGAACGGGATAGATTGTGCTCAACCGGCCACCGCTTCCCGCAGATATCGACCGCCGGATCGAGCTCTATTGCCATGCGCCATCACTCCCCATGCCTTTGCGAGGGCCAATCGCCGGTTCATTTGACCCGCTCACGCGATAGCGTCCGGCACCACGACCAGCTTGCCAACGAAATTCTTCTGCATGAAATCCGTCTGGGCGCGGTGGAATTCCGATAGCGGATAGACGCCGCCGACGAGCGGCCTGATTTTCCTGGCTTCGATATAGCCGACCAATCGGCGGAAGTCGGCACGACTGCCCTGGCTCGATCCGTGCAGTTCGAGCTGCTTCAGATACATTGTCCGCAGGTCGAGCTGTACCACCGGCCCCGCGATGGCGCCTGCCGTGGTATAGCGCCCCTCCGGCCTCAGGATCTTCAGGAGATCGTTGAAGATGACGCCGCCGACGAGATCGGCGACGACATCGATGGCGCGGCCTTTCGCTGCCATTGCCACGGCCTGGAAGAGGTCGCCGGAGCCGCGCGTGACCACCAATTCTGCCCCGATATCAAGCATGGCCTGTTCCTTGCCGGGTGCAGTCAGAGCTATCGGAATGGCGCCGCGGGCGCGGGCAAGCTGGATTATACCCGATCCGACGCCGCCCGAAGCACCGGTGACAAGCACGATCTCGCCGGCAGCAAGCCGTGCGCGCTCGAGCATGCGCTCGCCGGTCAGATAGGCACAGCAGAACGTGGCAAGCTCGATATCGCTCATGTCGGTGGAGACGACATGGGCATTTTCGGCTGGCAGCGTCATATATTCCGCGTAGCCGCCGTCCCGACCATGGCCCATGTAGTCTATGTCGGCCAGGCTGTCGTCGTCGCGGTTGTAGATCGAGAAATCGACCATGACGCGCTCACCGATCCTGCCGCAGTCGACACCCTCGCCGGTCGCGACGACCCGGCCGACCGTATCGGTCCCCTGGATGCGCGGGAAGGTCAGGGTGTTGCCTTGGCGCCGCCAGGTCGAAACCGCTGCCGGATCGTCTTCTGTGCCGTAGGCGCCCTCCCGCACCCAGACATCGGTGTTGTTCATGCCGCAGGCGCTGACTTTGATCAGCACTTCCCCAGGCCCAGCGGAAGGGACCGGGACATCACGGCTGTAGACGAGCTTGTCAAGCCCGCCGTGCCCCATCAGCCGCACGGCAGCCATCGTCTTCGGTACAGCAATCACCGGAAAAACTCCTATCTGCCGAGCACCGCTTCGATGGCCGCCGCCGTCGCCTTGACGACGGTATCGGCTTCTTCGCGGGTCAGGCACAGCGGCGGTGCGAAGCCGAGGATGTCGCCCTGCGGCATGGCACGCCCGATAACGCCGCGCTCGAGGAGTGCGGCGGAGACCTGCGGACCAATCTTCTTTGCGGGGTCGAAGAAGACGCGATCATTCTTGTCGTCCACGAATTCGACCGCCGCCATCAGCCCGTCGCCGCGCACTTCGCCGACATGCCTGTGACCGGCGACCGCCTTGGCCAGTTCGGAACGGAAGTAGGCGCCTGTGGAGCCCGCGTTCTCGACGAGACCGAGTTCATCCACCAGTTCAAGGTTGGCGACGCCTGCTGCGGCGCAGATCGGGTGGGCCGAATAGGTCCAGCCGTGGCCGATCGCTCCCATCTTGTCCGAACCCTGTACGAGAACCTGCCAGATCTTGTCGGAGACGATCGAGCCCGAAAGCGGCGCATAGGCGGACGTCAGGCCCTTGGCGATGGTAATCAGGTCCGGTTTCATGCCGTAGTGATCGGAGCCGAACATCGAGCCGAGGCGACCGAACCCCGTCACCACCTCGTCGGCGACCAGCAGGATGTCGTATTTTTCCAGAACGGCCTGGATCTTCTTCCAATATCCCTGCGGCGGAGGCACGATGCCGCCCGTTCCGAGGATCGGTTCTCCGATGAAGGCGGCGATCGTGTCGGGGCCCTCCGCCAGGATCATCTCCTCCAGCTTGTCAGCGCAATGTTGCGAGAACTGCTCCTCGCTCATCGAGCGATCGGCACGGCGGAAGTAGTACGGCGCTTCGGTATGGAAGATCGGCGGCCGCGGAAGATCGAAGAGGTTGTGGAACAGTTCGAGGCCCGTCAGCGAGCCGGTCATGACGCCCGAACCGTGATAGCCGCGCCAGCGCGAAATGATCTTCTTCTTCTCCGGCCGGCCGAGGATGTTGTTGTAGTACCAGATCAGCTTGATGTTGGTCTCGTTGGCGTCCGACCCGGAAAGGCCGAAATACACCCGCGACATGCCCTTCGGCGCGCGGTCGATGATCATCTTCGACAGCGTGATCGAGGCTTCCGTGCCATGGCCGACATAGGCGTGGTAGTAGGCGAGGTTCTTCGCCTGCTCGGCAATCGCATCGGAAATCTTCTGCCGACCGTAACCGACATTGACGCAATAGAGGCCCGCAAAGGCATCGAGGCTGGTGCGGCCACTGACATCTGTCACATAGACGCCTTCGCCGCCGGCCATCACGCGCGTAGGCGTCTCGCCGCGGGCATGCATGCCCATGTGGGTCGAGGGGTGGAAGAAGTGGTCTCGATCCCAGGCGGTGATTTCATTGCTGTTCTCGGACATGTCCGGTTTCCCTTTCGTCTATGATGGTCGCTGCATCGAAGCGGTCAGGCCGCGGTATCGATGCAGAGGTATTTGAGTTCGCTGAACGCCTCGAGGCCATGGCGAGAGCCTTCGCGACCGAGACCGGATTGCTTCCAGCCGCCAAAGGGAACCGGGCCACCAGTGATCTTGACCCGGTTGATCGCGACCATGCCATATTCCAGCGCGCGGCCCAGCCGCATCTGGCGGGCGCCGTTCTCCGTGACCACGTAGGCGACCAGTCCGTATTCGGTGTCGTTGGCCCGCGCGATCACCTCGGTTTCCGTATCGAAGGCGGTCACTGCGGCCACCGGCCCGAAGGTCTCCTCGCGCATGATGAGCGCCTCTTCGGGAACGTCGACCAGAAGGGTCGGAGCGTAGAAAAGCGGTCCGGCCTCGTGGAGCGTTCCGCCGGTCAGGCAGCGGCCGCCGCGCCGAACGGCATCCCTGACCTGTTCGTCGACCTTCTCGACGGCGCGGGCATGCATCAGCGGGCCGATCTCGGTGTTCGCCGAAAGGCCATTGCCGACGATCAGCGCTTCGATGCGCGCCTTGAAGGCGGCGTTGAAGGTTTCCAGAATGGGGCGCTGAACGAAGATGCGGTTGGCAGCGAGGCAATCCTGACCGGAGGTCGCAAACTTGGCGTTGACGGCTATGTCCACAGCCCTGGCGATGTCCGCGTCGTCGAAGACGATGAGCGGGGCATGCCCGCCGAGTTCCATGACCAGCCGCTTCATGCTGGCCGCGCATTGCCCGGCAATCAGCTTGCCGATTGCGGTGGAGCCGGTAAAGCTCAGGGCACGCACCCGCGGATCGGCGCAGAGACGCCCGACGATGGTTGCGGCATCGCCGGTGACGACGTTGAAGACCCCTGCCGGGAGGCCGGCGCGCTCGCCAAGTTCCGCCAGCGCCAGCGCGGAAAGCGGCGTCTCAGAGGACGGGTGAACGACGACGGTGCAGCCGGCCGCGAGCGCGGCTGCCGCCTTGCGGGTGACCATGGCCGACGGAAAGTTCCAAGGCGTGACGAGGCCGACGACGCCCAGCGCCTCGCGACGCACGATCATTTCGGCGCCGGGCAGATGGCTGGTCACGCCCTCGGCGTTGAGGCGTTTTCCTTCCTCCGCGTACCACTCGATGAAGGAGGCCGCGTAGTCGATCTCGCCGCGCGATTCCGAAAGCGGCTTGCCCTGTTCGAGCGTCATGATCAGGGCGAGATCGTCCTTTACCCCGAGCATCAGTTCATACCAGCGCCGAAGGATGCAGGCGCGTTCCTGCGGCAGCAGCGCGCGCCAGGCGGAAAAGGCGGCGGCAGCCGTATCGATCGCCCGACCCGTTTCCTCGGCATCCAACGCGGAAACCCAGGCAAGCGGCAGGGAAGAAGCCGGATCGCGCACCTCGAAGGTGACGTTCGCCCCGTTCGCGACCCAGCGGCCGCCGACATAGGAAAGCGACTTGAGGAGATGCTTGTCCTTCAGGCGTTCAAGCGCATCGTGGCAGTCGGGGCGTGCAAATACGGCGTTCATCTCCGGCTCCTCGTGTTCGGGTTGCCGGCAAGTCTGTCAGCATCTCGGCGAGAGATGGTCTTTTGAGCAGGCGATGAAGAGAGGTTTCGTCCAAACGTTGCGGCCGTCGCAGAGGAATCGTCTAGTCCGACGCGGCATCTGCCAGCAGGGTGGGCAGCGGAAGCGTCGTTTCCTCCTTCACCGTCTTGGTGACGATATAGGTGAAATAGCGCGCGATCCCGATTTCCCGATCGAGCAGGCTGTCGACGAGCCGCTGGTAGGCATCGATGTCCGCGGCCATGATCTTGAGAATGTAGTCGACCCCGCCGCCAACCGACCAGCAGGCGACGATTTCGGGAATGTTTGCGATCGTCCGCTCGAAGCGTTCGAAATCGCCTTGCCGATGGTTTTCGAGCGTGACTTCCATCATGACGCTGGCAACGGGGGCGATGCGGCGCACCGCGACGCGGGCATGATAGCCCGCCACGATGCCCGCCTTTTCCAGCTTGCGCAGCCGCATCCAGCAGGGCGTGGGCGACAGGCCCACCTCTTCGGCGAGCGCCACCTTGGTTATCCGACCATCCCTCTGGACCGCCTCAAGGATGCGCAGGTCGATAGCGTCGAGCTTCATGCCGTTGGTTTTCCCCTATCAGAATCTTGGACAAGACTATGAAAATGATCTGCCGAAAGCAATTTTGAGATTGTCAATTGAACTGAATTTCATCACTGTCAAATCATGACAAATTGGCGTCCCGATCCTCAGCAGCTTCGCCGCCCGGCCTATCTATCCCTCGCCGAGCAGATCGCCAATGCCATCCACGACGGCAAACTTGTCAACGGCACGCGCCTGCCGACCCATCGCAAGCTTGCCGAAGACCTCAAACTGTCGATCCAGACGGTAAGCCGTGCTTACGACGAACTGATCCGCCGCGGCATGATCTCCGGCGAAATCGGTCGCGGCTCGTTCGTGCAGACGGCGCAGAAGGAGCCGGAGCCTCCCTATCTGCCGGAGCGACTGGGCGAGGTCATCGATCTGTCGATCCTGAAGCCCGTCTGCGAGCAGATCCATCTCGATCGGATGCGGGAAGCCTTTGCCTGGCTCGCCGAAAACCTGCCCTCCAGTTCTGCGCTCTCCTTCCGGCCCAACATGGTGTTTCCCCGCCATCGTTTGGTCGCCGTCGAGTGGCTGTCTCTCTGTGGGCTTGAGGTCTCGCCGCTGAACGTCAACCTGACCAATGGCGCGACTTCCGCAATGACGGTTGCGCTGATGAGCGTGGCCCCGCCCGGCTCGACCGTCGTGGCGGAGGCGATCAGCCACCATACGCTTGTGCCGCTGTCGAGTTATCTGGGAATTCACCTCGAGGGCATCGCAATAGACTCGGACGGCATGCTTCCCGAAGCGTTGGACGCTGCCTGCCGGGAAGGTCCCGTGCGGGCCGTGTTTCTCCAGCCCTCCGTGGTCAACCCCACGGCAACGCTGATGAGTGCCGAACGGCGCGAACGCTTGGCGGCGGTGGCTGCCAAGCACGATATCGCGATCATCGAGAACGACATTCTCGGGCCGCTGGTGGAAGACCGCCCGCGCCCCCTCCACAACTTTGCGCCGGAGCGCACGCTCTACGTCACCAGCTTTACCAAGATCACCGTGCCTGGCCTGCGTATCGGCTATCTCGTGGCGCCCGATCGCTACGTCGCCGCCGTCGCAAACCGCCACCTCGTCTCAAACTGGATGGCGACGCCGGCCATCGCCGAAATCGCCACGCGCTGGGTGAGCAACGGCACGGCGATGGAACTCGTCAACTGGCAAAGACGCGCCCTTGCACGACGGCATACGATCGCCGCCGAAGCGCTCGGCGGACTGTCCTATCGCGCACACCCGCAAAGCCTGCATGTCTGGCTGCCGCTCACCGCGGCACATACGGAAGAAGGCTTCGTCGCGCAGGCCCGGCTGCATGGGGTGGCCATCGCGCCGGGCGCTTCGTTCCAGACCGCAGAGCACGGCCGCGCGCCTGCGGTGCGCATCTCGCTCGGCTCCACATCGGAGGCCGAGCTGCGCACCGGACTGGGAACGGTCGCATCCCTGGCCCAGGGAGATCCGGAAGCGTTTCTGCTTGCAATCTGACGGTTCCGCCCGGCAATTAGGCAGATGCAGAATAATTGTCATGATATTATTTTGATAATTGACATGATTTTATAAGCTCGTCATCGTTGCGGGCATCGCTCGTCTCAACAGGGAGAGACATGCATGCCTTCACCCATCATTCGCATCGACAACATCACGAAGACCTACGGGCCGCTGACGGTGCTCGACGGTCTTTCGATGGACGTCATGCCGGGTGAAAAGCTGGCGCTGATCGGCCCGTCAGGGTCCGGAAAGACCACGATCCTGCGCATCCTGATGACGCTCGAGACGATCGATGGCGGTCACATCGAGATCGACGGCGAGCAACTCTATCACATGCCGAGGGCCGGCAGTCTTGTTCCCGCCGACGAGAAGCACCTGCACAAGATGCGCGAGAAGATCGGCATGGTCTTTCAGCACTTCAATCTTTTCCCGCACAAGTGCGTCCTCGACAACATCACGCTCGCGCCCATGCTGACCAAGGGCGTGGCGAGGGCGACAGCCGAGAAGCGGGCGATGGAGCTTCTCGACATGGTGGGCATGGCCGACAAGGCCCGCAGCATGCCCGCGCAATTGTCCGGCGGACAGAAGCAGCGCGTGGCCATCGCCCGCGCACTAGCCCTTTCTCCAAAGGTCATGCTGTTCGACGAGGTGACCTCGGCACTCGATCCCGAACTGGTCGAAGAAGTCCTGAACGTCATGCGCAGACTGGCCGCGGAGACGGACATGACCATGCTTCTCGTCACCCACGAGATGGGCTTTGCCCACGATTTCGCCGATCGCGTGCTCTTCTTCGACAAGGGCCGGATCGTCGAGGAAGGCAAGCCAGAGAGCATCTTCAAGAATCCCAGGCAGGAACGCACACAAACCTTCCTGCGCAAGATAATCGCGGCGGGACATCGCGTCTGATCGCCCGTCGATCAGGCGATGCCCCGATAAAAAACAGAAAATCCAGAGGAGTTGGAACGATGACGTTGAAATATCTCATGGCGATGGCAGCCGGCGCCGCGGCACTGATGTCGCTTCTTTCCGCCCCCGCAAGCGCGGATGACACCAAGCTTGAACAGCTGAAGGCCCAAGGCTTTGCGCGCATCGCAATCGCCAACGAACCGCCCTTTACCGCAGTCGGCACAGACGGCAAGGTCTCCGGTGCTGCTCCCGACGTCGCCCGCGAGATCTTCAAGCGTCTCGGCGTTGCGGATGTGGTGGCTTCGATCTCGGAATACGGCGCCATGATCCCCGGCCTGCAGGCCGGCCGCCACGACGCCGTCACGGCCGGTCTGTTCATGAAGCCGGAACGCTGCGCAGCCGTTGCCTATTCAGAGCCGGTTCTCTGCGACGCCGAGGCCATGCTCGTCAAGAAGGGCAATCCGAAGGGCTTCAAGAGCTATGCCGATATCGCCAAGGATCAGTCGGCAACGATCGGTGCGCCGGGCGGCGGCACGGAAGAGAAGCTTGCGCTGGAAGCAGGGGTTCCGCGTGAACGCGTCATTGTCGTGCCGGATGGCCAGAGCGGGCTGAAGATGCTGCAGGACGGACGCATCGACGCCTATTCGCTGCCGGTGCTTTCGATCAACGATCTCGTCATGAAGGCCAACGACCCGAACCTTGAGGTCGTGGCGCCGGTACAGGGCGCGCCGGTCTATTGCGATGGCGCGGCCTTCAAGAAGGGCGATGAAGCACTGCGAGACGCCTTCGATGTGGAGCTGGCGAAACTGAAGGAATCCGGCGAGTTCGCGAAGATCATCGAGCCTTACGGCTTCTCGGCTGCCGCCGCCATGTCGACCACCCGCGAAAAGCTCTGCGCAGCTACCAACTGACGCGGTGAAGCTGGGGGCGGGGCTCCGCCCCCTCACATCTGCCTCGGGGGCGCCAGAACCCGCCCCCGAGATCAAACGCTAAAGACTGGGAAGGCACGATGATCGACTGGTCCGGATACATAGGGCTGATATTGCAGGGCGCGCTCGTGACCATGGAATTGACGGTCCTGGGCTCGGCCCTGGCCCTGATCATGGCATTCGCCGCCGGGCTCGGACGGCTGTCGCGCTTTGCCGTCGTTCGCACGCTGGCCACCGTCTATATCGAATTCTTCCGCGGCACGTCGATCTTCGTGCAGCTGTTCTGGGTCTACTTCGTGCTGCCGTTTGCCGGCGTCACGCTGACGCCGATGCAGGCCGGTGTGCTGGCGCTGGGTCTCAACGTTGGGGCCTATGGAGCGGAAGTCGTGCGCGGCGCCGTCCGGGCCGTCGGCCGCGAGCAGCGCGAGGCCTGCGTGGCTCTTAATCTCAGTCGCTATCAAAGGATGCGCCACGTGATCCTGCCACAGGCGTTGCCGCTGATGCTGCCGACCTTTGGCAACAATGCCATCGAGCTGCTCAAGGGCACCGCTGTCGTCTCATTGATCTCCCTGACGGACATGACATTCCAGGCGCAGGTGGTACGGGCGCAGACCGGCAACACGCTCATTCCCTTTGCAACCATCCTCGTTCTCTATTTCGTCATGGCATCGGCCATCTCCGCCGGCATGCGATCGCTGGAACGTCGGGCCACGCGCGGCCTCGACGGTGTGAGGGCCTGAGCATGGAATGGGACTGGACATTCGTCTGGCAGATCCTGCCGACCCTTCTCCAGGGATTGAAGATCACGATCCTCGCCACGGTCCTCGGCGCGCTTGTCGCCGCCGTCTTCGGTCTGGTGCTGGCCATCGCGAGGCGTTCGCGCAACGCTGCAGTTTCGCGCACGGTCGGCTTCTTCGCCGACTTCATTCGCGGCACCCCGCTGCTGGTGCAGCTCTATTTCATCTTCTACGTGCTGCCGGATATCGGCATCCGGCTGTCGCCGCTGGTTGCCGGCGTGATCGGCCTCGGCATCCACTACGGCACCTATGCGGCCGAGGTCTACCGCGCCGGCATCGACAATGTGCCGCGTGGGCAATGGGAGGCGGCGCGGGCCACCAATCTCAGCACGCGACAGGCCTGGATCCATGTGATCCTGCCGCAGGCCATCCCGCCGATGATCCCGGCGCTCGCCAACTATTTCATTGCCATGTTCAAGGAGACGCCACTGCTGTCGGCCATCACCGTGCTCGAACTGATGAACCAGGCAAAGAGCGTCGCCAACAGCAGCTACCGTTACATCGAGCCGATGACGCTGGTGGGCGTGTTCTTCCTGGTGATCAGCCTGATCTCCGTGGTTGGGCTGCGGTTCCTGGAAAATCGTTACGCACGGGTGGATGAGCGATGACTGCCACCGACATTAGAATTGACAGCGCAAGCCGCCCGCCGCGGCTGGACAATCGCCCGCTAGCCAAGAGGGTGGGATTGATCATCCTGGCGACCGATCACACGACCGAGGTCGATTTCCAGCGCATGGTGGCGAGCGATCGCATCGGCGTCTATGCGACCCGCATCCCCTACGCCAATCCGGTGACGCCGGAAAACCTGATGAAGATGCAGCCGGAACTGACGGCTGGCGCAGCCCTCATCCTGCCGGACGAGCCGCTTGATGTCGTGATGTATTCCTGCACTTCGGCTTCCGTCGTCATCGGCGACGGGCAGATCGAGGCGGCGGTGCAGGCGGCAAAGCCGGGGGTTCCCGTCGTCACGCCGACCGCGGCCTCCGTCCGCGGGCTGAATGCTGTGGATGCGAAGCGGATTTCGGTCTTGACGCCCTATACGGTCGAGACCAGCAGGCCGATGGCGCGCTATTTCGCAGATCGCGGTTTCCAGATCGATCGCTTCATCTGCCTCGGGCTGACCGATGACCGGGAGATGGCGCGGATCTCGCACGACGAGATCACAGCCTTCGCACGGGAAGCAATGGCGCCGGAATCCGACGCACTGTTCATTTCCTGCACCGCCGTTCGCGCAGCCGAGGTCGTCCCGCGCATCGAGACGGCGCTTGGCAAGCCCGTGGTCAGCAGCAACCTCGCGACGGCCTGGGCATGCCTGCGCCTGTGCGGCGACGCGACCCCGCGACCGGAGCTCGGCATGCTCATGACCAAGCCCTATGCGGCAGGTTGATCCTATGTGCGCGCAACCAGCCTCCGTTTCGCTCGACGACATCCGTGCCGCATCCGCCCGTATCGCCGGGCGGGTCCTGCGAACGCCGATGGTGCAGTCCGTCGCGCTGCAGGAGATGGCCGGAGTTCCCGCCTATCTCAAACTCGAACACCATCAGACGACCGGCAGCTTCAAGCTGCGCGGGGCGACCAATGCGATCCTGACGCTGACATCGGCAGAGCGCGCCCGCGGCGTCGTCGCCGCCTCCACCGGCAACCATGGCCGGGCGCTGGCCCATGCGGCGAAGGCGGAAGGTGCGGTGGCGACCATCTGCATGTCGCGGCTGGTGCCGGAAAACAAGGTCGCGGAAATCCGCCGGCTCGGTGCGGAGGTCCGCATCGTCGGCGGTTCGCAGGACGAGGCGCAGGAGGAGGTCAACAGGCTGGTGGCGGAAAAGGGCATGGTCATGGTGCCACCTTTCGACGATGCCGCCGTCATCGCCGGGCAGGGAACGCTGGGGCTGGAAATCATGGAGCAACAGCCGGATACCGCCACCGTGCTCGTGCCGCTGTCCGGCGGCGGGCTTGCGGCCGGCGTGGCGGCGGCCGTCAAGAGCCGGAACCCGAAGACGCGGGTGATCGGGCTCACCATGGAACGGGGTGCTGCGATGAAGGCAAGCCTCGATGCCGGACACCCGGTCAAGGTGGACGAAGTGCCAAGCCTTGCGGATTCGCTCGGCGGCGGAATCGGGCTCGACAATGCGCTGACCTTCTCCATGTGCCGCGATCTGCTCGACGATGTGCTGCTGCTTTCGGAAGAGGAGATTGCCGGGGGCATGCGGCACGCCTACGGCGTCGAACGTGAGATCCTCGAGGGAGCCGGCGCGGTCGGTATCGCCGCACTTCTTGCCGGGCGGATCCGATCGTCCGGGCCTGTCGTCGCCATTCTGTCCGGCCGCAACGTCGACATGACGCTGCATCGCAAGATCATCAACGGCGCAATGCCTGTTCAGGGAGAGGTGGCGGCATGAGCCGGATGATCATACTGACCGAGGCCGATCTGAAATCGATCGTGGAGCTGGACGCCGGAGCCGTTGCCTGCGTGGAAGATGCCTTTCACGCGCTGGCGACCAAGGCGGTCGCCATGCCGCCGATCCTCCGGCTCGACATCCCCGAGCACCGCGGCGAGGTCGACGTGAAGACCGCCTATGTCCCCGGTCTCGACGGCTTCGCCATCAAGATCAGCCCCGGCTTCTTCGGCAACCCCGACATCGGCCTGCCGAGCACCAACGGCATGATGGTCCTTCTGTCGGCGAAAACGGGCCTCATCCAGGCGCTGCTGCTCGACAACGGCTATCTGACGGATGTGCGAACAGCGGCCGCCGGCGCCGTCGCCGCAAGGCAGTTGGCCCGACCGGATGCAGCCGTCGCCGCGATCTTCGGCGCGGGTATGCAGGCGCGGCTGCAATTGCAAGCGTTGATGCTGGTTCGGCCGATCCGCGAGGCGCGGATCTGGGCACGGAACGCCGCGAAGGCGGAAAAGCTGGCCGGCGAACTGACGGGCGCCTTCGGCATTCCGGTGACGGCAATTGCCGACCCGCACGCCGCCGTCGCCGGCGCAGACATCATTGTCACCACGACCCCTTCGGAAAAGCCGATCCTTCAGGCCGGCTGGCTCCAGCCCGGCCAGCACGTCACGGCGATGGGATCGGATGCCGAGCACAAGAACGAGATCGATCCGGCGATCATCGCGCGGGCGGATCTCTACGTTGCCGACAGCCTGAAGCAGACCCGCCGTCTGGGGGAACTGCATCATGCCATCAAGGCCGGACTGGTGGAGCCGGACGCCGGCTTCACCGAAATTGGCGAGATCGTCGCCGGCTTGAAACCAGGGCGCGGCAGTCCCGACCAGATCACCCTGGCCGACCTTACCGGTACGGGCATTCAGGACACCGCAATTGCAACACTCGCCTTCGCGCGTGCCGGATCGGCCGGCGCGGGCACGTCATTCGACAGTTGAGACCGGCCGCGGCCGGAGAATGAGGGAGACACATGACCCAACCCAACCTCAAGTTTTCCCTTGGGGAATACGAGGCGCGTCTCGCCAGGACGCGCAAGGCGATGGAGGCGAAAGGGGTGGATCTGCTGATCGTCAGCGATCCCTCGAACATGGCGTGGCTTACGGGCTACGACGGCTGGTCCTTCTACGTCCACCAGGCCGTTATCGTCCCGCCGACAGGCGAGCCGATCTGGTACGGGCGCGGGCAGGACGCCAATGGCGCCAAGTTCACCGCCTATCTCAGGCACGAGAACATTATCGGCTATCCCGATCACTACGTGCAGTCCACCGAGCGCCACCCGATGGACTATCTTGCGGCAAAGCTCATCGAGCGCCGCTATGATACGCTGACCATCGGCGTCGAAATGGACAACTACTGGTTCTCGGCCGCCGCGTTCGCGTCCCTAGTCAAGCACCTGCCGAATGCCCGGTTCGTCGATGTCACGGCGCTCGTCAACTGGCAGCGGGCCGTCAAGAGCGAGACCGAGGTAAAGTACATGCGCAATGCCGCGCGCATCGTCGAAGGCATGCACCAGCGCATCTTCGACAAAATCGAGGTCGGCATGCGCAAATGTGATCTGGTGGCCGAGATCTACGATGCGGGCACGCGCGGGGTCGACGGCATAGGAGGCGACTATCCGGCCATCGTACCGTTGTTGCCCTCGGGCGTGGAGGCTTCCGCGCCGCACCTGACCTGGGACGACCGGCCGATGAAGAAGGGCGAAGGCACCTTCTTCGAGATTGCCGGCTGCTACAACCGCTATCACGTGCCGCTGTCGCGCACGGTCTTCCTCGGCAAGCCAACCCAGGCCTTTCTCGATGCCGAAAAGGCAACGCTGGAGGGAATGGAGGCCGGACTCGCCGTCGCCAAACCCGGCAATACCTGCGAGGACATCGCCAATGCCTTCTTTGCAATCCTCAAGAAGTACGGCATCGTCAAGGACAACCGCACCGGCTACGGCATCGGCATTTCCTATCCGCCGGACTGGGGCGAGCGCACCATGAGCCTGCGCCCCGGCGACCGAACCGAACTGAAGCCGGGCATGACCTTCCATTTCATGACCGGGCTCTGGCTGGAAGACATGGGCTTCGAGACGACGGAAAGCATCCTGATCACCGAGACCGGCGTCGAATGCCTTGCCAACGTTCCGCGCAAGCTGCTGGTCAAGGATTGAGACCGACCATGAGCGAGACACAACTGCGGCCATCGCCGATCACGCCGACGGTCGACTATTCGGCAGATGGCGTCCAGCACGGCTTTCTTCGCCTGCCCTACAGCCGGGACGATTCCGCCTGGGGATCGGTGATGATCCCGATCACCGTCATCAAGAACGGGGAGGGGCCGACGGCCCTTCTCACCGGCGGCAACCACGGCGACGAATACGAGGGACCGATCGCCCTGTTCGACCTTGCCCGGACCCTGAAGGCGGAGGAAATTTCCGGCCGGGTCATCATTGTTCCGGCAATGAATTATCCCGCCTTTGTCGCCGCCACCCGCACCTCGCCGATCGACAAGGGCAATTTGAACCGCAGCTTTCCGGGTCGGCCGGATGGCACGGCCACGCAGAAGATCGCCGACTATTTCCAGCGCGAACTCCTGCCGCTTGCCGATGTCGTGCTTGATTTCCATTCGGGCGGCAAGACGTTGGATTTCCTGCCTTTCTGCGCAGCTCATATCGTGCCCGACAAGGTGCTGGAGGCGCGCGCCTTCTCGCTCGTAGAGGCGTTTTCCGCGCCCTATTCGATGAAGATGCTCGAGATCGACGCTGTCGGCATGTACGACACGGCGGCCGAGGAAATGGGCAAGGTGTTCATCACCACCGAGCTTGGCGGCGGAGGCACGGCAACTGCAAGGAGCGCCGGCATCGCCAAGCGCGGGGTCCGGAACGTGCTGCGCCAGGCGGGCATCATCGAAGGCGAGCCGGACATCTCCGAAACACATTGGCTCGACATGCCGGACGGCGACTGCTTTGCCTTTGCCGAGGGCGACGGACTGATCGAGCCGATGGTCGACTTGGGGCAAACGGTCCGAAAGGGCCAGGTCGTCGCCCGCATCTATCCGCTGGGGCGAACGGGCGTGGACCCCTCGGACGTGCGCGCCAGGATGGACGGCATGCTCTGCGCCCGGCATTTTCCGGGCCTGGTCAAGGCAGGCGATTGTGTTGCGGTCTTTGCCGTAAGCGTCTAACGCTGCGCCGCCTGGATCCCTGCAGAACTGGATGATGCCGTGTCGACAACACTACTCGCCGCCACGGCCCCCGTCGCCCGCAACCGGCTGGCCTTGCTCGCACTTCTGGCCGGCGGGATCGCCATAGGCGGCTCGCCGATCTTCGTGCGCCTTTCGGAGGTGGGCCCGATGGCGACCGCCTTCTGGCGCGTCGCACTGGCGCTCGTGCCGCTCGCCCTTTTCTTTCGGAGCGTCGACCGGCGTCAGTCAGCCCGACCGGAAAGGGTGCGGGACGCAGCCATGCTGGCCTTGCCGGGGCTGTTTCTTGCCGCCGATCTCGTGGCATGGCACGCCTCGATCCATGTGACCACTGTTGCCAATGCCACCCTCCTTGCCAATCTCGCCCCCGTCTTTGTGACCGCAATCGGTTGGCTGTTCCTCGGCGCCAGGATTACCCGTACCTTCCTCCTCGGCCTCGGCGTTGCCATGACCGGCATCGTCGTCCTGAAGGGCGGGTTTAGCGGCCTCTCCGCTGGCGACCGGGGAGGTGACGCCCTTGCGGCGCTCGCAGCCCTTTTCTATGCCGGCTACATGCTGTGCGTCGCCCGGCTGCGAACCCGGTTCGATACATTGCGCGTCATGCTGTGGAGCACGGCTTCTGCCGCGATCTGCCTGCTGCCGGTCGCCCTTCTGACCGAGAACCAGCTTTTCCCGGTCACGGCCTTCGGATGGAGCATGCTCATTGGCCTCGCATTGATCAGCCATGCCGGCGGGCAGGTGGCGATCAGCTACGCGCTCGCTTATCTTCCGACATCCTTCTCCGCGCTCACCCTGCTGCTGCAGCCGGTCGTGGCCGCCCTTCTCGGCGTGGTCGTGCTTGGTGAAGGCATCGGCCTGATCCAGGCGATCGGCGGCGTGATCGTCTTGTGCGGCATTCTCTACGCCCGCCGCGGGTGACGAAAAGTCCGGCGAGGCTCGGACGCGCAATGGGACATGGGCGGCCTCCTCTCTGGACACGCCTTCATTGAAGGAATTATTGTCGTCTCCTCGATCAACGCGATATCGTCACATGAATATGGTCAAGCCGCCTTCGCCGTCTGAAAGCAGCCGGGAGGACAAAACCCAATCGAACCCGGTGCGGCTCGGTGCGCGTCTGAAGCTCGCTCGCCAGACACGGGGACTGACGCTGAAGGCACTGGCGCAGGCGGCGGATTGCTCGGAAAGCCTGTTGTCGAAGATCGAGAACGGCAAGGCGTCGCCCTCGCTGCCGATGCTGCACCGGCTGGTGCAGGCGCTCGATTCCAACATCGGCTGGATGTTCGAGGAAACCGACGGCGAGGAGGGGGTGGTCTTTCGCGCCGGAACCCGTCCGCTGATCGCCCTAGACCCGTTGCGGCGCGGCGAGGGTATCTCGCTCGAGCGCATCATCCCCTATTCGCCGGGGCATCTGCTCCAGTGCAACATTCACCACATCGACGCAGGTGGCGAGAGCGCCGGGCCGATCCAGCATGTGGGCGAAGAAGTGGGTTACGTGCTTGTCGGCGAGATCGAACTTATGATCGGCGACAAGACCTTCCGCCTTTCCGCCGGCGACAGTTTCGTGTTCAATTCGGAACTCGCCCACTGGTATCGCAACCTGGGCACCGAGCGGGCGTCGATTTTCTGGGTCAACACACCGCCAACATTTTGATATTCCACGCGAAATATCCAAGCTCCCCTATACGCGGGTGAGGAATTTCAAGTTGCTTGACATAAATTCAAGTAACTTGAATAATGCCGTCCGTAAATTCCTGTTGCCGCCCGAGGCTTCAAACAAGGGGAACATCAAAATGGGTAGGACCAAATATTTGCTCGGCTGCGCTGCAGCCGTCGCCATGACGCTGTCGATGGGCGCCGCCAATGCCTTCGCCGATACTTTCGCCCTCGTCACGATCAACCAGCAGGCACTCTTCTTCAACCAGATCAACGACGGCGCCAACGAGGCTGCAAAGGCGGCCGGCGTCGACCTCGTCATCTTCAACGCCAACAACGTGCCTTCCGCCCAGAACGACGCGATCGAGACATACATCACCCAGAAGGTCGATGGCATCATTCTGGTTGCCATCGACGTCAACGGCGTCAAGCCCGCAATCACCGCCGCCAAGAACGCCGGCATTCCGGTCATCGCCATCGACGCGCAGATCCCCGATGGAGACAACATCGCGTTCGTCGGCGTGGACAACACCGCAGCCGGCAAAGAGATCGGCAAGTTCTTCTCCGATTACGTCAAGAGCGACATGGGTGGCGCAGCCAAGGTCGGCGTCGTCGGCGCGCTCAATTCCTTCATCCAGAACCAGCGTCTCGACGGGTTCAAGGCCGCAGTCGCCGAGGGTGGCCAGAAGGTCGAATTCCTCAACACGGTCGATGGCCAGAACGTGCAGGACGTCGCACTATCGGCCGCAGAAAACCTGATGACCGCCAATCCCGACATGAATGCGCTTTATGCGACTGGTGAACCGGCGCTGCTCGGCGCGGTCTCCGCCGTTGCAAGCCAGGGCCGCGGCGACAGCATCAAGGTGTTCGGTTGGGACCTGACCAAGTCCGCCATCGACGGCATCGACCAGGGCTTCGTCACCGCCGTGATCCAGCAGGATCCCGCCGGCGAGGGCAAGGCCGCCGTGGAGGCGCTCGTCAAGGTAAAGAAGGGCGAGACGATCGAGCCGATCATCAACGTGCCCGTCACCATCGTGACGAAGGCGAACGTCGACCAGTATCGCGAAATGTTCAAATAAGCCGAACTGCCGCCGCCCGGTTTACCGGCAATTCCAGCAAAATTGCGCAGCAGTTTTGCGACAGGAATTGCGCAATGAAGAGTAGACTGGGCGGCCGGATTTCCTGCAAGGGCCATTGAACATGATCGATACCCATGTCAGCCGCGTCCGCATGACCGGCATTTCCAAGCGCTACGGCGCTCTGCAATCGCTCGACAACGCCTCGCTCGACCTCAAGCCCGGGGAAGTCCTCGGCCTCGTGGGCGATAATGGCGCGGGCAAATCCACCATCAGCAAAGTGCTGTCAGGCGCGGTGATCCCCGACGCGGGCACGATCGAGATCGACGGCAGGCAGGTCGCCTTCACCTCGCCGGCGGACGCACGCGCCGCTCGCATCGAGATGGTCTACCAGGACCTCGCGCTCTGCGATACGATCGATGTGGCCGGCAACCTCTTCCTCGGCCGCGAGCCGAAGCGACGGGTAGTGGGCGTGCCGATGCTCGACAAGAAGCTCATGCACGAGCGGGCACGCGACATGCTCTCCAATCTCGGCATCGTCATCCCCGATACGCGCATGAAGGTCGAGAATCTCTCGGGCGGCCAGCGCCAGTCGATCGCCATCGGCCGCGCCGCTTCCTTCAATCCGTCCGTGCTGATCATGGACGAGCCGACGGCGGCACTCGCCGTCGCCGAGGTGGAAGCGGTGCTCGAACTGATCCGCACTGTGTCGCAACGCGGCGTATCCGTCATCCTCATCACGCATCGCCTGCAGGATCTGTTCCTCGTCTGCGACCGCATCCAGGTGATGTACGAGGGGCGCAACGTCGCCGAGCGGCGTATCGAGGACACCAATATCGAGGACGTCGTCAATCTCATCGTCGGGCGAAAGTTTGCAGCCCGGTCCGCAGGCCACAACCGGGAGAAAGGCGCCTCCGCATGAGTTCCGAACCCAACGCCTATGCCAGCCATCCGCCGCGCATGCGCGAGGCGACGATCCTGGACAAGGTCGTGGCCAATGGCGGCGTCATGTCGATCGCGCTGTTCTTCGTCGTCTGCTGCCTGTTTTTCTCCGTGACGACGGACGCCTTCCTCACCGCGCCGAACCTGCTCAACGTCATCAGGCAATCCGCCCCGCTGCTCATCGTGGCAGCCGCCATGACCTTCGTCATCACCACCGGTGGCATCGACCTTTCGGTGGGCTCCGTGCTGGCCCTGACCGCTACGCTTTCGGCCGCCGCACTTCAGGCCGGTGTACCATGGCCGCTCGCCATCCTGCTCATGCTGCTGCTCGGCGGCTTGGTCGGCGTTATCCAGGGCTATTTCATCGCCTATGAGCGGATTCCCGCCTTCATCGTGACGCTGGCCGGGCTTTCCGTGATCCGCGGCTTTGCACTGCTCATCACAGGCGGCTATTCGATCCCGATCGAGCCGACGAGCCCCTTCGTGGCACTCGGCCGCGCCTGGGTGCTCGGCATTCCGGCGCCGGCGCTGATCGCCGTCGTCATCCTCGCCGTCGCTTATATCGCCTTCAACGAAACGCATTTCGGCCGATACGTCACGGGCGTCGGGGCGAATGCCGAGGCAACGCGGCGGGCAGGTGTCAACACGCGCCGGGTCATTCTCTGGGTCTATGTGCTCTCCGGCACGGCGGCTGCGGCGGCCGGCGTCATCCTTTCCGCCCGTCTCGGTTCCGGCTCTTCGAATGCAGGGCAGGGCTTCGAGCTTGACGTCATCGCGGCCGTGGTACTCGGTGGCACCAGCCTCTTTGGCGGACGCGGCTCGCTCACCGGCACGATCCTCGGTGCGCTTACGGTTGCGGTGCTGGCAAACGGCCTCATCCTCTCGCACCTGTCGCCCTTCTTCACCCCGATCGTTACCGGCTTCATCATCCTCGTCGCGATCTGGCTGAATTTCCGCCTGTTCCGTGGCGGCACGAAGGGGCGCTGAAGATGCTCGACGACCTCTTCACCGACACTCCAAGGCCGCGCCATCCGATCGGCGTCAACTCCGGCACCGCCATGACCGTCACCGGCCCGGTGCCCGTCGACGATCTCGGCGTGACGCTGATGCACGAGCATATCTTCCTCGACGGCGCCACCAGCTGGATCTGCCCCTGCCATCCGGACGAGAAGGCTATCGCCGAACAGAAGGTCTCGATCGAGATCATCGGCGAACTGCGCATGAACCCCTATATGAACCGGGACAATGTGTCGCTCGATGATGGAGACCTTGCGCTCGGCGAATTGAAGCGTTTCCAGGCGCTCGGCGGCTGCACCGTAGTCGAGACGACCAATTTCGGCATCGGCCGCGATGCAGCGGGCCTCGCCCGTATCGCCCGCATGTCGGGGCTCAGGATCATCATGGGCACCGGCTTCTATCTCGAACACACTCATCCCGATTGGCTCAAGGCCATGGGCGTGGAAGAGGTGACGCAGTTCATCGTCGATGATGTCGGCGGTGGCGAGTGCCAGCCGGAGATCATGGCCGGCATCATCGGCGAGGTCGGCGTCAGCCGCAATTTCACCGCCGAGGAAGAAAAGTCGCTGCGCGCTTCGGCACGGGCGGCGCGCATCACCGGCCTGCCGCTTTCCATCCACCTGCCGGGCTGGGAGCGTCTGGCCCACCGCGTGCTCGACGTGGTGGAAGAGGAGGGGGCAGACTTGCGTCACACCGTCCTTTGCCACATGAACCCCAGCCACGACGATCTGGATTACCAGATGGCACTCGCCCGGCGCGGGGCCTTCCTCGAATACGATATGATCGGCATGGACTATTACTACGCCGATCAGGACGCCCAGTCGCCTTCCGACGAGGAGAACGCGCGGGCCATCGCCGCCCTTGTCGACAAGGGTTTTGGCGACCGGCTGCTGCTGTCGCAGGATGTTTTCCTGAAGATCATGCTGACGCGCTATGGCGGCTTCGGCTACGGCTACATCCTCAAGCACTTCCTGCCGCGGCTGAAGCGCCACGGCGTCGACCAGGCGGCCATCGACCAAATGCTGGTCGACAATCCGAAATCCGTCTTTTCCGCCGCGCGCTGAGTGTCGGCCAACTGCTCAAGGAGTTTCCATGACCAAGAAGAAAGTGCTGCTCGCCGGCGAATCCTGGGTTTCGACTGCGACCCACATCAAGGGTTTCGACCAGTTCCCGACCGTCACCTACCATACCGGTGCCGACGAGCTGCTGAAGGCATTGAAGGACAGCCGGTTCGACGTGACCTTCATGCCGGCGCACGAGGCGCAGAAGGAGTTTCCAAGCACGCTCGAAGGACTGCAGGCCTATGACGCGATCGTGCTCTCCGATATCGGCGCCAACACGCTGCTTCTGCATCCCGACACCTGGATCCATTCCCGTCGCACGCCAAACCGGCTGAAATTGCTGCGCGACTACGTCGCCAACGGTGGCGCGCTGCTGATGTTCGGCGGCTACTATTCCTTCCAGGGCATCAATGGTGGCGCGCGCTTTCGCAACACGGCGGTCGAAGAGGTTCTGCCGGTGGCCTGCCTGTCCGTCGACGACCGTGTCGAGGTGCCGGAAGGTTTCACGCCCGTCGTCTCCGGGGACGCATCGCATCCGATCCTTGCAGGCATCTCCGGCGAGTTCCCGTATCTGCTCGGCTTCAACGAGGTGACCCTGAAGGACGGGGCCAACCAGCTCATGACAGTCTCGTCCGAATACGGCTCGCTGCCGCTTCTGGTCACCGGAACCTATGGGAAAGGCCGCACTCTGGTCTGGACCTCCGACGTCGGTCCGCATTGGCTGCCGCCGGAATTCATCGCCTGGCCTGGCTACAAGACCCTGTTCGAGCAGATGCTCGCCTGGGCAACGGACTGAACGGAAGGTCCCCAACATGACCATCCACGTCGTCGGCAATGTCTGCGTCGATACAAGTTTTCGCCTGGAGCGGTTGCCGCAGCCGGGTGAAACGCTGAACGCAGCCGCTGCCGGCGAGGGACTGGGCGGCAAGGGCGCAAACCAGGCCGTCGCCGCCGCCCGCACGAGTGCGCCAGTCACGTTCTGGCCCCCTATTGGCAACGATGCCGCCGGCGACCGGATGGAAGGCTTGCTTTCCGCTGAAATCCCCGATCTGCGCCCGTCGCGCCTTGATCTGCCCTCTGATCGCTCGGTGATCCTGATCGATGGCGAGGGCGAGAACGTCATCATCACCGCCGCCGGCTGCGCAGAGGCATTCGACCCGCTCACGATGAGTGCGCTCGGAGAAACCTGGCGAACCGGCGACATGCTCTTGATGCAGGGCAATCTTCGGTCCCAGGTTACGGCCGCCTGCCTGAAGGCGGGAAGGGAAGCCGGGCTGTTTACGGTTCTCAATCCCAGCCCGCTTCCCGTCGAACCGCTGGATCTGGCGACGGTGTCGCTTCTCGTCTGTAACCGGCCCGAGGCCGAGGCGTTGACGGGCGTGGCAGATGCCGAGAGCGCGGCCCGTCGGCTGCAAGCAATGGGTGCCGAAAGCGTCATCGTGACACTTGGCCCTGAAGGGGCTCTGGTACTGAACGCATCTTCTTGCCTTTACATATCGGCCGAGAAGATCGAGGCGGTGGACACCAGTGGCGCCGGCGATTGCTTTGCGGGAACGCTCGCCGGTCTTCTCGCACAGGGCGCGTCGCTCAGTGACGCCGCGAAACTTGCAACACAGGCGGCGGGGATTGCGGTCGGCCGTTCAGGCACGCTCGCCTCCTTCCCCTCCCGGGCGGAACTTGCCGCCCTCACCAAGACATTCAAACTGGAAAACGTGTGATCACCATGAGCAACCCCATCGGACGGCAGGACAACGATACGCTGAAGACGCTTTTCGGGCGCGACAAGCCGGTGATCGGCGTGGTGCACCTCATGCCGCTGCCCGGCGCGCCGCGCTATGACGACGAAGGCGTGGAGGCGATCTACGACCGCGGTCTTTCGGATGCGCGGGCCTATCTCTCGGGCGGCTGCGATGCCGTGATCGTCGAGAACCACGGCGACGTACCCTTTGCCAAGCCTGACGATATCGGTCACGAGACCTCCGCCCATATGGCCGTCGTCGCCGACCGCATCCGCCGCGAACTCGGACGGCCGATCGGGATCAACGTGCTCGCCAACGCATCGATCCCCGCCCTCGCCATCGCCTCGGCTTCGTCCGCATCCTTCATCCGCGTCAACCAGTGGGCCAACGCCTATGTCGCAAACGAAGGGATCGTGGAGGGCGAGTCCGCGCGCGCCATGCGCTACCGCGCCCATCTTCGCGCCCGCGGCATCCGCATCTTTGCCGATGCCCACGTCAAGCACGGGGCACATGCCATTGTCGCCGACCGGCCGGTCGAGGAACAGGTCAAGGACCTCGTCTTCTTCGACGCCGATGTCGTCATCGCCACCGGCCAGCGCACCGGCCACACCGCAGATCTCGGCTACATCCGCATGATCAAGGAGGCGGGCTCGCTGCCGACGCTGGTCGGCAGCGGCGTCACCCACGACAATGCCAACGACATTCTCTCCGTCGCCGACGGGGTTATCATCGCAAGCGCCCTTAAGTATGATGGCGTCTGGTGGAATGCTGTCGAGCCGGACCGGGTGAAGCGCTTCATTGCAGGCCTCGGCCGATGAACAAAGAGCCGGAGGTCAACGCCGCGCGCCTCCTCAAGTCCGTCGCCGATTTCGCGGCGATCGGCGCAACGCCTGCCGGTGGCGTGAACCGGCAGGCGTTGAGCGTCGAAGACCGCGCCGCGCGCCGGCTGCTCGCCGAGCGCGCGCTTGCCCGCGGCTTCACGGTGTTCCAGGACGAGGTTGCCAATCTCTTCATCCGTCGGGAGGGAAGGAAGGCGGCGCTTGCGCCGCTGCTCATCGGCAGCCATCTCGACAGCCAGCCGACCGGCGGGCGGTTCGATGGCGCGCTCGGCACGCTGACGGCCTTCGAGGTTCTCGAAGCGCTTGCTGATGCCGGAAACGAGACTGATCGGACCATCGAGGTCGTGGCATTTACCAATGAGGAAGGCAGCCGCTTTTCGCCCGGTTGCATGGGGTCCATGGCCTTTGCCGGTGTCGCGAATGTAGCGGATTGGCGTTCGGCGCGGGCAACGGATGGCGCGCTCTTTTCCGACGAACTGGCGTCAACGCTGAATGACCTGCCTGAAGCCGAGATCCGGCCGGTCGGGCACGCTATCTCGGCGTTTGTCGAATTGCATATCGAACAGGGCCCGATTCTCGAACGCGAGGGCGTGCCGGTCGGTATCGTCAAGGCCGTTCAGGGCACCAAGTGGCTGGAGGTCGCCTTTTCGGGCGAAGCTGCCCATGCCGGCACCACGCCGCTCGAATTTCGTAAGGACCCGATGGCGGCGGCGGCGGCGGCCATCGCGCGCATCCAGAGCGACATCATGCCCTCCGACCCCGATGCCCGACTGACGGTCGGCCGGATTGCTGCCGAACCCGGCTCAATCAACGTCATTCCGGGTCGGGTTTCCTTCACGGTCGATATCCGCCATCCGGACGCCACCATCCTTGCTGCGATCGAACGGCGGGTTCGCGAGGCGTGTCAGGCCGCAGGCGAGCGATGGGGCTGCAGGAGTGTCATCCAACTGCGCGTCGACATGCCGCCCGGTCGTTTCTCACCGCATGTCGCTCGGGCTATCGAAGACGCCTGCACCGCGCTGGACATCGCTTGCCGGCCCATGATCTCAGGCGCCTTCCACGATGCCCTCTTCGTCAACAGGATCGCGCCGTCGGCGATGATCTTCGTGCCCTGCCGCAACGGCGTCAGCCATAACGAGGCGGAGTTCGTGTCCGACGACCACATCATTATCGGCGCCCGCGCCCTGCTGGGCGCGGTCGTGAAACTGTCTTGCGAATAACGCTATCGGCTGCGGGGTACGGGGCCTTCACCCTGCCCCACAAGCAGCCAGGCGATACTGACCTGCAGGATGCCCGCAAGCATGTCGAGGCGATTGGCGCGTGGTTCCGACCTGTCGTTCTCCCAGTTCGCCCAGGTCTCGGCAGTCACGCCGGCGACCGCGGATATCTCTTCCACCGTGAGGCCGGCAGCGTCGCGGGCGAGCGAGATCCTTCCGCCGGTCGTGTCGCAAGCTCCGTCGATCGGCGCATGCGGCGCGAGGGTGTCGTTCTTGTACATGTCAGGATCCTTCCTTTACAGAACGGGCGCCCCGCGGAAACGACCGCGGGGCGAGAGGGCGACGGGATTGGCGGCGTCAGCCTTCTTCGTTTTCGAGCCAGGCTTTGATCTGGTCCGGGTGGTCGGCGATGTACTTATCGACGGCCTCCTCGTAGGAGGTTTCCTGCGCGTTGAACATCGCAGCCTCCAGGTCGTCGATCGGCAGCTTCATGCGCGACAGGAAGGCGGCGACCTTCGGATTGTCCTTCTCGAAATCCTTGCGGGCGAGCACGTCGACATGCTCCGCCTTGCCGAGCGAGCCCTTCGGGTCGTCGATGTAGCGCAGCTCATACTTGCCGAACATCCAGTGCGGGCTCCAGGACGTGGCGACGAACCACTCCTTGTTGCGGATTGCGCGGTCGACGGACGTCAGCATGCCGGCCTCGCTGGAGATCTGCAGCTTGTAGTCGTCCAACCCGTAGTCCTTGATCGCCTGTTCGGAAAGGCGCGTCAGGCCGGCACCCGGGTCGATACCCTCGACGCGGCCCTTCAGCTTGTCCTTCACATCGTCCTTGTTGAGATCTTCGATCGATGCGATCGCATCCTCGGGGACATAGGTCGGAACGACCCAGCCGAGCTTCGCCCCGTCATAGACGGTGCCGAGCGTCGTCACCTTGTCCTTCACCCTGGCGAAGTAGTCGGCGTGCGTTTCCGGCAGCCAGGCCATCATCATGGCGTCGAGGTCGCCGCGACCAACGCCCTGGTAAAGGGGGGCGACGTCCGTCTGGACCAGTTCGACGTCCCGGCCAAGCTCGTCCTTGATCAGCTTGGCCGCCAGCTTGGTCACGAATTCGGCGTCGGACCAGGCGGACCAGCCGATCTTCACCGGCGCCTTGTCTTCCGCGAGCGCCGTGCCCAGCGTTCCGGCGAAAACCCCGGCCGCAAGGCTGATTGTAGCAAGTGTCTTGAACATGGTTGCTCCTTTTTTGAAGGTTTGCATCGGCGGCGCGAAGGCCGCCATTTCAGGCGTCAGGCCGTAGCGGGCGAGGCCAGAGGCTGTTGCGCCTGACGGCGGAAGAGTGCGCGCCAGAGGCCGGCGCGTTCCTTTCCGAGGCTCTGCGTGATCCGGTCGAGGATCACCGCGAGGATGACGACGGCGATGCCGCCCTCGAAGCCGGTGCCGACATCGAGGCGCTGGATGCCGGTCAACACGGTGTTGCCGATACCGCCGGCACCGATCATCGAGGCGATCACCACCATCGATAGCGACAGCATGATCGTCTGGTTGATGCCGGCCATGATGGAAGGCATGGCGTTGGGAAGCTGCACCTTGAAGAGGAGCTGCGTAGCAGTACAGCCGAAGGCATTACCGGCCTCGATGAACTCCGCATGGACCTGTCGGATGCCAAGATTGGTGAGGCGCACGACGGGCGGCATCGAAAAGATGACCGTCGCTATCGTGCCGGGAACCGCACCGAGACCGAAGAACATCGCCGCGGGGATCAGGTAGACGAAGGCGGGCATCGTCTGCATGAGATCGAGCACGGGCCGGACGCCGGCGGCGACACGGTCGTTGCGCGCCATTGCGATGCCGAGCGGCAGGCCGATGACCATGGCGACGAGCGTCGAGGCCAGCACCAGTGACAGCGTCTCCATCATGGCGGACCAAAGGCCCATATGCTCGACGAGCCATAGCGACAGGGCCGTGAAGAGCGCAAAGCCAAAGCCGACGCGCCAGAGGGAAAGCAGCACGAAGATGGCAAGGCCGAGGACTATCGGCGTCGCCAGAAGCGTCGCCTGGATGCTGTTTGTCACCGTGCCGATCGCTGCCGCGATCATGTCGAGCAGGGGGGCAAAATTGTCGAGAATGTAGTTGACGGCGCTGTCGACGCCGTCACCGATATCGAAAGTCATGGATTTTCTCCGGGCGGGCTGGATCAGGCGCTGCGATCGAGCGTTTCGAGAAGCGCGGATTTGCTGATGGAGCCGAGGTAGCGATTTTCCTCGTCGACGACGGGTACGGGAAAGGCGCTGGCCGCTACCTTGCCAAGCACGTTCGAAAGACTGTCCGAGGCGGAGATCGGCTCGATGTCGGGCAGGAAGGCGTGTCGATAGGGATCGCTTGCGCCTTCGCGGCTGGTCCGGATCAGCGAATTGCGGCTGACCATGCCGTGATAGCGCTTGTCGCGGCCCAAGATGATGGCGACGTCCCGATCGTGATGGTCCATGCGCTCCAGCGCAGCGGCGGCGGACATGCCCTGGCGCTCGATGATCGTCACCTGCGTCTTGCGCGCGACGTCGCCGGCGCGAAGCACCTGCGAGACATCGACATTGCGGAAGAAGGAGCGGACATAGTCGTTGGCCGGTTTCAGCACGATCTGGTCGGGCGTGCCGACCTGGACTACCTCGCCGTTCTGCATGATGCAGATGCGATCGCCGATGCGCATGGCCTCGTCCAGGTCGTGGCTGACGAAGACGATGGTGCGGCTGTGCTCGGCCTGCAGGCGTACCAGCTCGTCCTGCATTTCCGTGCGGATGAGCGGGTCGAGCGCGGAGAAGGCCTCGTCCATCAAAAGCACCGTCGGCTCATTGGCCAGCGCCCTTGCAAGTCCGACACGCTGCCTCATGCCCCCTGAAAGCTGATCGATACGGCTGTCGTCATGTCCGTCCAGCCCAACGGCCCTGAGCGCGGCGCGGGCGCGCTGCCGGCGCTCTTCCTCGCTGATCCCAGCGACCTCCAGGCCGAACGCGGCATTGTCGATAACGGTGCGGTTGGGAAGCAGTGCGAATGACTGGAAGACCATGCTGATGTCGCGCCGACGCAGGGCAATCAATTCGCTGCGCGGCATACGCGCCACGTCGCGGCCCTCGATCTCGATCGATCCGGAAGTAGGCTCGATCAGGCGATTGATAAGGCGCAGCATGGTGGACTTGCCTGAACCCGACAGCCCCATGATGACGAAGATCTCACCTGCCAGAATGTCGAAGCTCGCATCCTTGACGCCGATCGTGCAGCCCGTTGCCGCATGGATCTCCGACTTGGTCCTTCCGGCCTTGAGCAGCTCGATGGCCTTCTCCGGCCGATCGCCAAAAACCTTGAAGACGTTCCTGATACTGATCTTGACCGGCCGGTCGTTTCCCGGAAGGTCGCTCTCAGTTGTATAAGCCATATTTCTCGGGCCCGGCTCCGGAAGCGGGGCGCTCTCCTTTGTCTGTCGTCAGCCGATGAAGCAATCAGCGAGATGAAAAATGTGCGCGAAGCGCCATTTCGCATATGCGATACTGCGTCGCAATATGAACATAAATTGCACATGATTGCTTTCACGTCCAGACAAATGGGAAAATAATTCCACCAGGCGCACGGAACCGCTGCGAAACTTGGAATTTTCTTCGCATTTCAGTCGCTCTGAAAGACGCGCATCGCAGGGGCGCGGCAAGGCGAACTGGCGCTCCGTACCGCCCCGGATTCGCTGCCGAGAACACTGAATTGGCGGTAGCCTTGGCGAAAGAGGGCCAAGCTACCCGTCTGGCAACGGGCGGGAATGCGACGGCAGCTGCCGTCAGGACGCGCCGCCGATGAACATGTCGTAGATGAAACGCAGGCAGACGGTCATGAGGAAGAGGCCGAAAAGCACCTCGAGCTGGCGCTTCTTGAGCGCGTGGGCCGCCTGCACGCCGAACCGGGTGGTGAGAAACGACGTCGGCAGAAGCAGCAGGAAGCCGAGTATCGAGACGTAACCGAGCGCGTCCGGCGGCAATCCCGCCTTGCCCCAGCCGGCATAGATGTAACCGATGGCGCCGGGGATCGAGATGAGAACGCCCACCCCTGCAGAGGTGGCGACCGCGCGGTGAATGGGCGTACCGAACAGCGACAGGATGAGGTTGGAGATAGCCCCGCCGCCGATGCCCATCAGCGAGGAAAGGAAACCGATGGTCATACCGAACATGCTCATCAGCCCCCTCCCGGGGAGGGCGTCTGCCACGTTCCAGCCGGAGCCGCGCAGCATCCGCACCGAGACCAGCCCCGCGACCCCGATAAACACAAGCTTGAATACCCAGGGATCGGCATAGCGCGCCACGACGGAACCGATGCTGACGCCGATCAGGATTGGCACAGCCCACTGCCGAAGGACCCGCAGATCCATTGCGCCGCGCAGATAGTGGCTGCGGGCCGATTGCAGGGAGGTCGGAACGATCAACGCCAGCGACGTGCCAACGGCGAGCGGCATCCGAACTCCATCGTCGATGCCCATGAAGCCGAAGGCCTCGTAGAGAACGGGAACGGAAACCGCCCCTCCGCCCACACCGAAAAGACCGGCCAGAAATCCAACGGCGGCACCCGCCACCAAAAGCAGGCCGCCGAGGGCCAGTAGTGTCTCAATATCAAAATTCATAGGTAATCCGGTCTGGAAGGACAGGCTCACTCGCCCGACATCGTTTCTTCATAGATTTTCAGTGTGAGTTGATATTGCCCCTGGAGCGCTTCGACGGCTCGTATCGTGTCACCTGCCAGCGTGGCGTCCACGATCGCCTGATGCTCGTCGACGCTGCGGCGGCGGGGATAGCTGTTGGCCATCGAGATGAAACGGTATCGCTCACCGAGCAGCATCAGTTCGTCGGCGAAACGCAAGAGGTGCCGAGAGCCGCAATTGGCGATAAGGGCGCGATGAAAGGTGCGATGACGCTCTTCCCAGGGGCTGTTATCCGGTGGCGGCATGCCGGGCTCGGTGTGTTCGTAGTAATGGATCGGGGTGTTCTGCAGACGGTGGTTGGCGAGGATGATGGCGTCTTCCCAGGCTTCGGTTCGATTGCGGATCGATTCCTCGAGCGCCTTGCCCTCGACCCAGCAGCGCGTGCGCACGATGTCGCGGAAGTCGTCAAGCGAGATCGGCGGCACGAAGAATCCGCGGAGATCCTCGCGGTCCACCAGCCGCTCGGAGGAGAGCCGGTTGAGGGCTTCGCGAACGGGATTCGTTCCGGCCGAATAGCGCTCGGCGATCTGGTCGATCAGGAGCTTGTGCCCGGGTTCGAGTATGCCGTGGACGATGTCTCGCTTCAGGGCATGATAGACCGTTGTCGCCGCGGTCTCCTTCTCGACCCGCCGCGGAGCAACGCGACGGGGTGCAATGGTGCGGGTCGTCATCGGCTTTGACTTCCTCTCCTTCATACCGCGAAACAGGACGCCACGGGCTAGCGCCGGTCATCGATACCTGTAACCGAGCTGCGATGCCAGAACACCAGTCTGCGTTCGATCAGGATTACACTCCAGAATAGCAGGAAACCGAGCACGCTGAGATAGAGGATCAGCGAGAAGACGCGAGGTGTTTGCAGTTGGCTCGCAGCCACCCGGATCAGTTCCCCGAACCCTTTGCCGCCACCGAGGAACTCGGCGGTAATCGCACCGGCCATGACGCCGACCGCGCCGATCTTGAGGCCGGTGAAAATCTGCGGCAGGCCCGTGGGGATCTTCATGCGCACAAGCGTCTGCCAGCGGCTGGCGCCGAGCGTGCGAAAGAGCATGCGGGCGTTCTCGTCCGCGGCATGCAATCCCGCTGCCGTTCCGACCACGATCGGGAATGTGGCGATGAAGGCCGCCAGCGCCACCTTTGACGCGATGCCGAAACCCAGCCAGGCGAGAAAGAGCGGGGCAAAGGCCACCTTGGGCATGGTGTCGATCGCGACCAGGTAAGGCAGGACCGCGCGTTCGCCGAAGGAGGTTTCGCCCACCAGAACGCCGAGCGAAAAGCCGATGGCAATGGCGAAGGCGAAGCCCCAGAGCACTTCCTTCGTCGTCATCCAGAGTGCGGCGAGCATATAGCCGCCGGAGAGGATGTTCTTGCCGACGACGACGATGTCTCTGCCCACTTCTGCCGGAGACGGCAGGATGATGCGCGAGACAACCTCGAAATGGTGAACCGCCCACCACAGGAAGAGGACGATGAACAAGAGCGCCGCCATCGCCACAACGCGTGGGACGCGATCGATCCAGGCGACCTGTTCGCTCCAGATCGTTTCGGGGAATGTGCCCGGCTCGACGGTGATCGGTCGACCCAGAGCCGGCGGGGCGGTATCGGTGGCGACAGGTTTCATGCGGTCACGGCCCCTTCGTCCAGGCGGCTTCGGATATAACGGACATACTCGCCGAATTCCGGCGCGGTCATCATCTCAAGCGTACGCGGACGCGGCAGTTCGATGGGCACCGCTTCGAGGAATTTTCCCGGCCGCGGCGACATGATGTAGACCACGTCCGAAAGCAGCACGGCCTCGGGGATCGAATGGGTGATCAGGAAGGCGGTGGCGTTGCGCGACAGGCAGATGCGCTGCAACTCGATGTTCATGAAGTCGCGCGCCAGTTCGTCGAGAGCCGAAAAGGGCTCGTCCAGCAGCAGGACCTGCGGTTCGGTGATCAGCATGCGGCAGATGGAAGTTCGCTGCGCCATGCCCCCGGAGAGCTGGCGCGGATAGACCTTGTCGAAACCCTTCAGGCCGACCAGTTCGAGAAGCGCCTGCGCCTCCTTGCGCCGGGCGTTTGCCGCCGCCTTGCCGTCACGGATGCTGATCGGCAGCAGCACGTTGTCGAGTGCGGTCAGCCATGGAAACAGCGTCGCCTGCTGATACATCATGCCGATCTCGCGCCGCGCACCGAGAACGGGTTTCCCGTCCAGGATGACGCTGCCCGTGGTGGGCGGCGTCACGCCGGCCATGATCTTCAGGAGCGTGGACTTGCCACAGCCGGAAGGACCGATGACAGACGAGAACGAGCCCTGGCGAAGATCGAGGTCAACGGGGTCAAGCGCGCGGATCTTGCCGAAGCCGTACGATTTGGAGACATTGCGGAGTTGATAGACCGGTCGGGCGAGGGATCGCCCGACCGGTTGCTCCGCCACGGGAATGGCGCTCTGCATCATCTTACTTGGCCGCATTCCACGTTTCGACGAACTGGTTCGTGTAGGCGTCCTCGATATTGTCCAAAGGCTTTTCGAGGCCGCCGCTCGCCACAAGGCTCTCCTGCCACTTCACCCAGGCCGCCGGCGGCATGTAGCCGAAGGGGTCATTGGACTCGACCGGCAGCGTCCTGCCCTGGATAGCGGTCAGCAATGCCGCCGCAAACACCGGATCCTCGCTTTCCTGCGGGTTTCCTGCGGCGACATGCTTCAGCGTCGCATCACGATTTGCCGGATCGAGGCCGAACTTCGTGCCCCTCACCAGCGCACGACCGAAACCTTCTATGGTCTGCTTGTTCTCATCGAGGAACTTTCGCGTTACTGCCCAACCATTGCCGAAGTAGTCGAGATAGGGCTCGGGCGTAATCTCCCGCAACGGAATGCCACGCGAAGAGATGATGGCTGCGTCCGCCACGGCCGCGGCATACGCGCCGACCTCCTTGTTGAGGAAGGCTGCCACCGCCGTGCCCCCGTCGCCGATGGCGAGGAACTCATAGTCCGCGCCATCCTTAAGGCCCAGATCGTTCATGATGCCGCGGGTGAAGCCCACTTCTGCGCCGTCTGCGGTGCCGACGCCGATCGTTACACCCTTGAGGTCGGCGGGAGTCTTGGCGGGCGAATCCTCGGGTACGACGAGGCCGAAGACCGAGCGGCTGAAATGATTGTAGATGAAGACGACGTCCTCACCGCGCGCACGCGCTGCCAGGAGCGGTGCCGGACCGGGCTGGCCGATATGGCCCTGGCCCGAGGCGAGCAGTTGAAGCACCGAGGCCGAACCATTCACAGCCTCGACCTTCACGCTGAGGCCTTCTTCGGCAAAGTACCCCTCTCCCACGGCAACATGCAGCGGATACACGTTGATCGCCGAGGGATTGGGGACCACGATGGTCAGTTCCTTGACCTCCGCCGAGGCCGGCGAGAGCATGCTCATGGCAAGCAGAAGTGCTGCGCCCATGCGCTTCATTCCAGTCATTATCTTCCTCCCTGAAGGCTTCGCGCCTGTAATGATCTCCGGATCCGGCAAAGCTTCACCAGCCCCATGCCCGGTGTCAGGCCGGCTCCTCTTCCGTCTGACAAAGTCAAACCTGCGGCATATCTTATTTCGTGTCAATGCGTAAATAATGTATGATTTTGTTTGCTTGCGAAATCATACATGCTAGAAAGCCGGAGTGACCGGGAGCTTTTTCGCCCTATGCGCTGATCGAGACCGGGCATTGATTAGTCATCGAGGAGGAGAAGATACCGCATGAGCAGTCACGTGATCGACGCACCGCAAACCGCCACGATACCGGTTGTGGCCAGTGACAAGACCTTCCCTGTGCGCCGCATCTACTGTATCGGCCGCAACTACGTCGCCCATGTGGAGGAGATGGGGGGAGACGCGGATCGCGATCCGCCACTGTTCTTCCAGAAGCCCACGGACGCTGTCGTCAACAGTGGTGCGACCATCCCCTATCCCACCAAGACCGCGAACTATCACCACGAGGTCGAGCTGGTCCTGGCGATCGGCAAGGGCGGCAGAAACATTCCCGAGGCCGAGGCGGAATCGCACATCTGGGGCTATGCCGTCGGCCTCGACATGACCCGCCGCGACATCCAGGGCGGCGGGCTGCCGTGGGAAATCGCGAAATCCTTCGACAACTCCTTCCCCGTCGGTGCGATTACGCCGATCTCGCAGACCGGCAGGATCGACAAGGGCAGGATCGAACTGACGGTCAACGGCAAAGTCGTGCAGCAGTCGGACGTCTCGCTGCTGATCTGGCGCATTCCCGAGATCATCTCCCGCCTGTCGGAGTTCTTCGAACTGCACCCTGGCGACGTCATCCTGACCGGCACGCCGCATGGTGTAGGCCCCGTGACGCCCGGAGACCGGCTGGTCGCCACCTTCGAAGGGCTCGCACCGCTTGAAATTGCCATCGGCGCGGCGGCCTGACGCGGTGACCGGGGCCGCAGAACGCATGCGGATTTCCCTCGAACTCCTGGAGGAAGTGGCCGGCTTCGGCACGGCCACGCTCCACGAAGCCGCGGGCCGGATCGGGGCCCTGCCGGGAGGCATCGCCCCTCTCAGTCGGGCGATGAGGTTATGGGGAACTGCCCTGCCGGTCTTTGCTCCTGCCGGCGACAATCTTGCGGTGCACCGCGCCGTTGCACTGGCGCGGCCGGGTGATGTGCTGGTGGTCGATCATGGCGGCACGCTGTCGTATGGTCCGTTCGGGGATGTGCTCGCTCTGGCTGCACAGGTGCGCGGCATTGCCGGGCTCGTCATCGACGGCGCCGTCCGCGACAGCGACAGCCTGATCGCGATGGGGTTTCCGGTGTTTGCCCGCGGATGCTCGATAAACGGCACGGTCAAGCGAGATCCGGGCAGCGTGGGCGAACCCGTGACGATCGGCGACATCACGATCCGCACAGGCGACGCCGTGATCGGCGACGCCGATGGTGTCGTCGTCCTCCCGGCTGCGCAACTTGCCGCAATCCGCGACACCGCAGCAGCGCGTGTAGCCTCGGAAGCAGAGATGCGAGCTAAAATTGCAAGCGGCGAACTCACGCTCGACTTGCTGGGGTTGCGCGACCTCAAACCCTGAATACCCGCCCGGCAACGAAAACCGCCTCGCACCGGAACCGCAGATGAAATAGATTGAAGTAACGCAGCGACGCGCGGTTGATCCACAAGGCCCGGGACGCTGACCGAATCTATCACGGTAGAAGGGGAGGCCAGATCGCCTCCCCGCTCATCACACTCAAGGGGATTTACCGGTCCTGCGGAGACCGCTTGCCTTGATCGTCGCGGCGCTCTTGGTCGTCGCGGCGCTCATGGTCTTCCTGCTCCCGACGCTGGCGTTGCTGCTGCTGATCCTGCGGTTGCGGGCTCCGTTGCTGTTGCTGGTCCTTCTTCTGGTCGGACCGTCCTTGCTCCTGGTTTCCCATCACAGTACTCCTCATTGGTGAGATCCCCGCTTGTGCGAGGAAGAGAAGGAACGTTCCCGGCAGGAGGGGGTTCCGAAGGCAGAGAAAAAGTGTTCCGCGCCGATGCTGCGTAGAACGGCCGACCTATCCGGCAAGGCCTGCACTTGAACGCGACACGTGCGTAGGCACTGCAGCTCGGTGAGCGTCTTCATTTGGAACAGGATTGATCACCGCGAGTAACCACAAAACCCCGACTGAAACGGGCCGCACTCTGACCATTTCGGCTTCATCGCCATAAGCATGGTGCTTGGCGTCTACGTTTCATTGCGAAAACAGCAATAAATTCATGGGCATCGACGGCATTGTCGATTGTTGCTTTCTCGACCAATATCGCTCCATCAAACAGATGCAAGGAGCGGTTTTTCATGGACATCGGCAGCGACCCCACAGAACTGGTCAGCCTGATTGCGCCCGTGCTGCGGCCGGTGGCGACGGGGCTGGAGTTTTTCGGCGTAGGCGTCATTCTCATTGGCGTCGTCGTGGCCACGATCGGCTATATTCGCGATCTGTTTTTCGGCAGCAGGGGCGTGGCCTATGAACGCTATCGTGCCAATCTCGGGCGCGGCATTCTGCTGGGACTCGAAATTCTGATCGGCGCCGACATTATCGCAACGATCATTGCACCGTTGACCTGGGAAAGCGTCGGACTGCTCGGCTTGATCGTCCTGATCCGAACCTTCCTCAGCTTCTCTCTCGAGGCGGAAATCGACGGCCATTGGCCATGGGCGCGCAGTGCCAGCCGGGAAAATCGGCAATCGAGCGGAAAGACCTTAGAACGCGAGGCCTCTTGACCACATCGCGCGGCGACACGGCGTGTATGGTCGTGGAACCTGCCGCGAGAGCACGATCCGGCCCATCAGATGGCCGACTTCACCCATACCTGAGTTCTTATGGCTCGCCTGTTGTTCGCATCCGCCTTCCGGAAAGGGCGGATGCACACCAGCCTTGGCATTGTTATTGCCACCAGACCAATCGCCGGTCGATCAGCACCAGTACACCGTAAAGCATCAGGCTCGTTACCGATGACACGAGGATGGCAGACCATACGGTGAGGGAGTCCATCTCGGCCGTTGCGCGGTAGACGATCTGGCCGATTCCCTTATAGGCACCCAGCATTTCGGCCACGATCACGGCGATGGTGCTTCTGGCAAGGCCGATCCGCAGGCCGGTGACGATGGAGGGCATGGCGGCCGGCAGGCGCAGGCGCCAGAGGATTGCAGGCCGGCTCGCTCCGAAGCTGCGCAACAGGTTTACCTGTCCGTCCTCGGTCCGTGAAAATCCCTCAAGCGCGGCCAGCAGGACGGCGAAGCTCACCGCAAGCGCCGCGATGGCGACTTTCGAAGCAGGGCCCATGCCGAACCACAGTAGCGCCAGCGGCACGAAGGCGATGGAGGGAACATTGTTCAGCGCCACGACCAGCGGGAGCAGAAGCGCTCTCGTCGGCGGCACCAGCAGAAAAAGGCATGCGAGCGCCAGGCCGATCACCGACCCGACAGCAAACCCCGACAGAGCCTCGAAGGTGGTGATCCAGAGGCCGTCCGCGATCTGCGGAAAGCGCTGAACCGCGGCTGAGATGATGTCGCTCGGGCTCGGCAGCACATATTGGGGCACCTTGCCGAAGGCAACGGCGGCCTCCCAGACGAACCCCATGACGACGACGGGGAACGCAACGGGCAGGCATGCGTTGAGCAGCGCATTCAGGCGGGACGCCACCATACATATTTCCTTTCAATGAAGGCGAGCAGCCCATAGAGCAAGGTACCAAGCAGGCCGCAGACGACGATCAGCACCCAGATGCGCTCGACCTGTTCAAAATAGAGCGCCTGCAGCAGCATGACGCCGAGACCGACGGTATCGCCAAACCATTCGCCGACGATCGCACCGATAAGGCTGAGCGACACGGCAAGTTTCAGGCCGGTAAAGATCGAGGGCAGGGCAGTGGGCAGCGCGAGCCGAAGGAAGACTTGCGTGCGATTGGCGCCGAAGCTGAGGAAGAGCGCGACGCGCTTCTCATCGATCGCCTGCAGGCCGCGAAGTGTCGAGACCGCAACGGGAAAGAAGGACAGGTAGAGCGCGATCATCACCTTGGAAAAGAGGCTGTTGCCGAACCAGATGACGACGACCGCGCCGAAGGCGATGACCGGGACGCTCTGCAGCGCGATGAAGAGCGGCAAGACCGAGCGTTCCAGCACGCGACTGCGGGCGAAAGCCATGCCGAAGGCAATGCCGAACGCTGCGCCAGCGAGGAATCCGAGCAAGGCTTCCGCAAGCGTGCGCAGGAAGCTGTTCAGGAGTTCCGGCCAGACCGAAACGGCATCCGCAAAGACGCGCCCGAGCGAAGGCAGATAGCGCGGCGGAATGCCAAGGAGCGGGACGAGGACGAGCCAGGCGCACGCCGCAATGACCAGGGCGACGGCGGGATGCGCCAGCGGGAGATGTCGTTTCATGCAAACTCCGTCTTGGATCTGCCCGGCGACATCCGGCCGCCGGGCATTTGCGCCTGCCTCACATGGACTTTGCGTCTGCGGGAACCTTGGCCCAGAAACTCTGGTCGAAGGCCGCATTCAGATCGATTTCGGTATTCAACGCCTTGTACTCTCTCAGGCTGTCGTGCACGGCCTTGATCGAGGCCATGTCGATGGCGCCGAGGCCCTCGCTGCCGCCGAGCTTGGCACGCATCAGCTTCTCGATCTCCTCAAGCATCAGTTCCTGGTGCTTGCGCTCGAGGCCCGAGCCGGCGGCCATGACGATATCCACGGCCTCGCTCTTGTTCTCGAAGGCGTACTTCCACCCCTTGAGCGTGGCGTTGAGGAAAGCCTGCACGACTTCCGGCTTTTCCGCGATCATCTTTTCAGACGTAACGATCGAATCCTGCTGGGTCGTGACGCCGGAGTCGTCGGGAAGGAAGACCTTGATGTTGTTGATGCCCTGTTCCTTGAGCGTGTTCAGCTCGTTGTAGAGCGTGACGGTCGCGACATCGTACTGTTTGTCGATGAAGGGTTGCATGGAGAAAGGCTGGGAGACAATGTTGGCATCGTCCTGCGCCAGACCTTCATGCGCCAGAACCGAATAGAGCGTGAACTGCGGGCCGGTCATCCAGGTCGCAACCGTCTTGCCCTTGAAGTCCTTCACCGAGTTGATGCCGGAATCGTCGTAGGCGACATAGGCGAAGGGGGTCATCTGCTGCGACATGCCAATGCAGGTCAGCGGCAACCCCTTTTCGCGGGCATAGAGTACGCCCTCCGTGCCGCTGGCGATGCCGAACGTGTCCGCACCCGAGGCGACGAGCGTCTCGACGTTGATGTTGGGGCCGCCGGGATTGATGGTCGCATCGAGACCGGCTTCTTCGTAGAAGCCCTTGGCCTTGGCAACGTAAACTCCCGCGAACTGGGCTTGCGCGACCCATTTCAGCCGGACGGAAACGGCTTCCGCCGCCTTTGCGGGCAGTGAGCCGCCGACCAAGGCGGCGGCGAATGCGATGGCAGCGATGCTGCACTTGAGCGGGAGGTTCATTTTATTCCCCTTCGTTGGTGTATGCATAAAGCCATCTGCAATATACGTGCCAACCGTTCCTCGCATCCAAGTACGGCCCTTCGCTAAGTCGCGCCGCTAAATATTCACCAAATCCAGATTATGGATGCGCGATATGCTTATTATGTATGCAATTTTGACAATTGTGATTTTTTAGGCTCAATAGCGGTCAGGCAGCCGGCCATGTGCCGTTTCGAGAGGACAGAGAATGACCGAACAGCCCCTTTGGGCCGCCGAGTTTACCCGGCTTTCCGACGCCATCCGCTCCGGCGCGGTGACCTCTTGCGAACTGACAGAGCTCATGCTCGAACGCATCGCCGTTCATGATGCCAGGCTCAATTCCTACGCAGATGTGGCACCGGACGTGGCCCGCGCGGCCGCGCGGGCAGCCGATGCCGAGATTGCCGCGGGCAACTGGCGTGGACCGCTGCACGGCATTCCGCTGGCCGTAAAGGACGCATTCGCCACCGTCGACATCCCGACCGGCTTCGGCAGTCCCGTCTTCGCCGGACAGCCGATTGCCGAAGAATCGACGGCCACAGCCCGGTTGAGGGCGGCAGGTGCTGTGATGCTCGGCAAGCTTACGTTGACCGAAGGCGTCTATGCGGATCACCACCCGTCGATCACCCCGCCCGTGAACCCGTTCGGCCCTGCACACTGGACCGGCACCTCGTCCTCGGGATCCGGCGTTGCCGTGACATCGGGGCTCGCCTATGCGACGCTTGGCACGGATACAGGCGGTTCGATCCGCCTGCCGTCCTCCTGCTGCGGCGTGGTCGGCATCAAGCCGACCTGGGGCCGCGTCAGCCGCCACGGCGTCTTTCCGCTCGCAGAATCGCTGGATCACGTAGGGCCGATGGCACGGAGCGCTGCCGATGCTGCCGCCCTGCTTGGTGCAATCGCAGGTCCCGATGCCGCCGACCCGACGTCCGCACCGGCCCCGCTCGACGACTATCTCGAGGCAGCACTGTCGGCCGACGTCGCCGGACTGACCATCGGCATAGATCGCACCTTCATCGCCTCGCGCGCCACAGACGAGGTCCAGGCCTCCATCGAGGCAGCCGTCGAGGTGATGAGTGCCTTGGGTGCGCGCTTCGTCGCCGTCGACTTTCCAGATCCGGATGCGATCCTGCGCGGCTGGGCCGTACAATGCGCCGTCGAATGTGCGCATGCGCACCAAGGAACCTATCCCTCGCGCAGCGCCGAATACGGCGAACGGCTTTCAGCCCTTATCGAGCGCGGCCGCCGGCATACGGCGCGCGACATGGCTGTGGCACTGCAGGATCGTCGCGATTTCAACGGTCGGATCGCGCGGCTCTTTTCCACCATCGACCTGCTGTTGGTTCCGGGCCTGCCGGTCGCCGGCCCATCGATGGATTTCATGGCGTCGCTGGGCGAGGATCCGGCAGCCATTCTCGCCATCGGGCCTTTTACGGCGCCGTTCGATGTCTGCGGCTATCCGACGATCACACTTCCCTGTGGGCAGAGCAGCGAGGGGATTCCGATGGGGTTGCAGTTTGTCGGCAGGCCGTTTGCCGAGGCGCTGCTCTGCCGCGCCGGCGGGGCCTACCAGAGCGTCACCGCTTTCCACCGCCGCCGGCCGGATCTCTGAGCCCTGGACTTCAAGGACCTCGACAACGCCAGAGAAGCCGGCCGCAGGTGGCCCAGGCTGGTCTCCGGCGCCGTTGCGACGCTTGGCCGATGCGACAGTATCGCCTGCGCGCCGCGCCCAGCCGGCGATCAGCCATCATCCAGATTTGGTATTAATAGCCTCGGGAGAGATCGACCACTTCCTGCAGCCGCTCGCCGGAAAGATAGGCATCGAGATTGGCCAGGAACCGCGCGCGGAAATCCGCGTCTCCGGTTCCTCCGCACCAGGAGATGTGCGGACTGACGAAGACATTCTGCAGGCGGTAGAACGGATGGTCGTCCGGCAGCGGTTCCGGCGTGGTGACGTCGAGTGTCGCATGGCCGATGCGGCCGTTTTCGATCGCGGCAAGCAGCGCATGCTGGTCGACGAGGCCGCCACGGGAAATATTGATCAGGTGCAGGCCGGGCCTTGCCGCACTCAGCAGCTCCACGCCGACCATGCCTTCTGTCTCCGGCGTGAGCGGCGCGGCGATGACGACATGATCGGAGCCTGCGAAAACCTCAGCGGGATCCGCACAGGCGGTCAGGCCGTCGCCGCCTGACCAAGGGGTGCGCCGATTGACAAGCACACGCATGTCGAAGGCCAGCGCGCGCCGCGCGATTGCCTGCCCGATCGAACCGTATCCGACAAGGCCAAGCGTCCTGCCGTGCAGGCGGCCGATCACATGCTGGGCGTGCCAGTCCGCCTCGACGCGCGCCCGTGTTTCCTCAAGTTTCCGCTCGACGCGCAGCATGGCCGCGAACACGAATTCGGCGATCGGCAACGCATTGAGCCCACGTCCGCAGGTGACGAGCCGCCCCCGCATCAGCGCTGGCGGATACGTCTCGACGCCGGTGGACAGAACCTGCACCCATTTCAGCGTGTCGGGAAATCGGTGGTCGACCGGTGTCCCGCTCCATCCAGGCAAGGCTCTCGTCACCAGAACTTCCGCCTCCGGGCAGATGCGCCACGGTTCGGCTGCCGCGAAATCGTCGATCACCAGCGGCTGCGAGGGATGTGCGGCGGCAAGCCGGCCGAACTCCGCACCAAGATGATTGACGATCACGGGTCTCCTGCGTGCGGGCATGTCTCTCCTTGTCCGCGCCGGCGGCGCGGCTTGCTCTGCGGGCGGCGCGGCGGTCGCTCCACCTATTGCGCGCGGCTGAGATTGGCCGGGAGCGAGGATATGAAATCGGTGAGTTGGTCGCCGAGCAGTTGCACATGCTCGCTCGCGGCCTGGCGCGCTGTTTCCGGGTCGCCAGCGTCGATCGCGTCCATGATACGCACATGCTCGCTGAGCGTGCTCAGCATCCGCCCCGGTTGATAGGTGGCGCGCATGCGATAGGCGCCGATGCGGCGGCGCAGCTGTATCGCCTGGTCTGCGATGAAATGCGTGTGTGCAGCCTCGTAGAGCAGGTCGTGGAATTTCTGGTTCACCTTGTAGAAGGCGACCGGATCACCGGCTTCGTAGGCCTGGATGAGTTCTTCATGCACCTTGCGCATGGCGGCGCGTTCGGCAGGCGTGGCGCGTCGTGCCGCCAACCGGGCACAGAGACCTTCGAGCGCGGACATGACATCGAACATTTCGAGGAGGGCGGGAATGGACAGCAGCGCCACATGGGTGCCCTGCCGTCCGCGCGTCTCGACGAGACCGACCGCCAGAAGCGCTTTGATCGCCTCGCGCACCGGAGTGCGCGACAGGCCGAAGCGGCGGGCGAGTTCCATCTCGTCCAGCCGTTCGCCGGGGGCAAGGCGGCCGTCGAGGATCATCTGCTCGAGCTGCTCGCGCAGTTCGCCCGATCGCGTCGGCGCACGCGTCGTTCCCTGTGCCGCAGCCGAAGCATTGGGCGAGCGGATTTCATCCTGATCCACGGCGGGCACTCCTCTCGCACTGCTTGCGAAGGTTAAACGGGTTTTCTGAAGTGCCATTTATACTTTTCTTTCGGGTGTGCATTCAATCTCGCGCATGGCGGTATACCAGTCCGGCGAGGCAGGTTTTCATCTTTTCCACAATCATCGCTGGCGCCTCGATCATCGGAAAATGGCCGGAGTCGTAAGGGATGACCTCCGTGGCCGCGAAACAGCCCATCGGTTCGGGATGGGCACGGCGCGCAACCCAGGTGGAATTGAGCATCACGGCCGGGCAGGCGACAAGCGGCCAGCGCTCCTCGGCGTCCCAGGCAAAGAGCCTGTCCTTGACGTCGAGCGCGAACTCCATCGGTGCCGCCGACACCATGTCGTCGGTGATCGACTGCCGTAGCGTTTCGGGCGTGTCCGGATGGACGATGTTGTCGATCATGCCGCGCATCCGCCCCGTATAGTCGGTGGCAAAGTCGGCATGCCGTCTGGTGATTTCAGCATCGGGCACCCGGCCGTAATAGTCGCGGTCCGTCAGCGTATCGAGACCCACAAGGGCGCGGATCCGCGCCGGCGCGCAGATCGCCGCCTCCGTCATGACCGGCCCGCCCATGGAATGGCCAACGAGCACGGCACCGTCGATACCAAGATGGGCGAGCACCTGCGAGACGGCGGCACCCATGGCGTTGATCGTCTGCCCTTCCTTCGGAGGCGGCGCCATGCCGCCGAACCCCGGAAGCGTCAGTGCCAGGATGCGATAGTCCCGGGCGAGGGCCGGCACGATCGGATTCCAGATATCGGCATTACCGCACCATCCATGAACAAGCACAAGCCAGTCCCCGTCTCCAACCGTGCGGTAGCCGACGCGGCCGCCCATGGGGGCGTTCAACATTTCGAGTGCGGGCAAGTTTTCAACGGTCATCGCTCACCCCTTGATGCCGCTCGTGGTCATGCCCTGGGTGAAGTATTTCTGCAGCAGCAGGAAAAGCAGGATGAGCGGCAAGGTGGCGACAGTCGCGCCGGCGAAGGTTTCGCCCCAGTTCGGCAACTGGGTCGGCGATCCCTGCTGGGCGATCGCTACCTGGATCACCTGGTGAGCGGGATCCTGAACGATGACGAGCGGCCAGAGGAAGCTGTTCCAGGAAAAGAGGAAGGTGATGAGCCCAAGGGTGAGCATGGGCACCTTCACATTCGGCAGGACGATGGAGAAGAAGATGCGCACATGCCCGGCGCCATCAATGCGAGCGGCGTCTTCCAGTTCCACCGGCAGCTCTTCGAACGCCTGCTTCAGCAGAAACAGGCCAAACGGGCTGGCGATCCAGGGAATCATGATGCCGAGCAACGTGTTGGAGAGCCCGAGCCCCGAGACGACCTGGTAGAGCGGCACCATCAGCGCCTCGATCGGCAGCAGGAAGGTGAGCAGGATCATCACGAAAACGATCTTTGCCCCGGGGAAGCGGATGCGCGTCAGCGAGTAGGCGGCCATCGCGCAGAGCAGCAGCGTCAGCGCCACCTGCCCGCCAGCGACGATCGCGGTGTTGACGAGCGCCCTGAGCACGTTGGTGCGTTCAAAGAGCGTGCGGTAGTTCTCCCATGTACCTTCGACGGGAAAGAAGGCCTTCCAGGAAAGCGGCGTGACGTCGTTGAAGAGCGTGAGCTGGTTCTTGAAGGATGACGCCACGATCCAGGCGTAGGGCGCGAGGAAGCAGCACAGTATGAGGGCGATGACGAGGGCGACGAAGAGGGCGCGCTGGAGGGGATGCGTCTTCATGTCAGTAGTTCCAGCGTGAGCGCAAGAGCGCCATCTGAAGCGTCGAGATGGCAAGCACGACGAGGAGCAGTACGACGGAGAGCGCCGAGGCATAACCGGCCTGCTGCATGATGAAGGCGGTGTTGTAAATGTGGTAGACGACGAGGTTAGTTGCCTCCTGCGGGCCGCCCTGCGTCATGAGGAAGGCCGGAGCGAACGCCTGAAGCGAGAAAACCGTCATGATGACGACCACGAAGAGCGTTGTGCGCGAAAGAAGAGGGATCGTCACGTTCCAAAGGACCTGACGCTTCGTCGCCCCGTCGATGCGGGCGGCCTCCGTCAATTCCGCCGGCAGACCCTGGAGCCCTGCGAGAAACAGGATTGCACCGAAACCACCTGCTGCCAGAGCGTCATGACGATCAGCGCCGGCAACGCCTGGCCGGTGGAGGTCAGGAAGGGCTGATTGCCTACACCCGCGAGGTTGAGCACACCGTTGAGCAGGCCGTTCGACGGATCGAGCAGGAACGACCACATGGTCGCCACCACCACCGCGGAGGTGACGACCGGCAGCATGATCATCGTTCGCACGAGGCCGCGCGCCGGCAGCTTCGAGTTCAGGAACAGCGCCAGCAGGAAGGCGATCGGGATCACCGTGAAGACGACGCCGAGCGCGAAGAGGAAGGTGACGCCGAAGCTGACGGCGGCATCCTCGTATTCGATCATGTCGGTGAAGTTGCGCAACCCGACGAACTTCGCCGCAGCCGGATTAAGCAGGCTGTAGTCGAGCACGCTGTTCCTTGCCATCACGACCAGCGGCACGTACTGGAAGACCAGCAGCAGGATCATGAAGGGCGCAAGGAACCCGGCCGCGAAAAGCCAGTCCCGCTTCTGTCGGCGGGTAACCGGCTTGCGAGCCCTGGCTTTCGTTCCGGCCGAAGCCGCAGTTAGGATGTTCGGGACCGACATGCCTGCATCCGTTCGTTAGCGGTCGAGAACCCGCTGGACCTTCTTTTCCGCGTCGCCCATCAGCTCGGCCGGATCGCCGCCAAAGGCGATAGCGCGCAACGCATCCGTGACCAGCTTGTCGTACTGGGCGAATTTCGCTCCCGGCGGACGCGGCTGGCCCCATTCCTGAAGCTGGTCGACGAAGACTTTCATCGGATAGCCGTTGTAGACCTCGAAGCGGGGGAACAGGCTCTTCAGGGTCGGCAGGTTGCCGCGCTGGCTGACGTTCATGTAGGCGTATTCACCCCACGACATGTCGACCACGAATTTCGCGGCGACATCGAGGTTGCGCGAGCGCGCGGCCACACCGATCGTCGTCGATCCCGTATGGACGATGGGTGTCTTGAAATGAGGAATCGGCGTGATGCCCCAGTCGAACTTGGGATCCTTGAGCAGAGCGTTCCCCGCAGCCGGCGTATCGATGTAGAAGCAGGCCTTGCCGTCGAAGAACGCATTGGGGATACCGACCTTTGGCGCCACGCCTTCGGAGTTGAAGAGCGAGCGATAGAAGGTAAGCGCCTCAACCGCCTCCGGCGTGTTGAGGTAACCCGTGACCGACTTGCCGTCAGGCGAAAGCGCCCAGAAGGTCTTGTAGGCGCTGCTCGATGGGTCCGCGTTCGGGTCGCCGGCCGAGCGCTGGTAGATCAGGTCCTGATAGACCAGGCCGGGCTGGCCGTTGCCGAAGCGCGTCGGGCCGAGCCCCCAGACGGTGGGCGAGCTGGCCGGGCCCTGTTGGCAGGCCTTGAAGGCTTCCAGCGCGTCGGGCCAGGTCCAGGCCTTCTCCAGGGTCTGCGGCGGCTTTATGCCGGCCGCCTCCACGAGCGCCCTGTTGTAGTACATTGCGACGGTGGTCTGTTCGATGCCCGGCGAATAGACCTCACCCTGATAGCTGTGTTCGGTCTTCGTCGCCGGGAGGATGTCCTCGTCCCAGCCTTCCGGCAGGTACTTTGTCAGCGGCAAGAGGATGCCGGATGCAGCATAGGACTGCGTGTTCGGCCCGTCGTAGACCAGGATATCCGGCGGGTTGGAGCTTGCCGCCTGGACCGAGATCGTATCGGCGAGCTGGGCAAACGGCACCTCGTTGATGTCGAACTGGACGCACGGGTTTTCCTTCTGCCAGGCCTCCATGGGCGCCGGATAGGGATAGTTGCCGGGTGTGCGAAGGATCCGGAGCGTTACGGTCTCGCCCGTGCAGGCTGCCGTGTCCTGAGCGTGGGCCACGCTGGGACTGCCGAGCGCCGTCGCAGCCAGCAGGCCGGCGAGGAGCAGATTGCGGGTCTTCATCAGCTGTTCTCCTTGGTCTTGTTGAACGTCGCGGGTTTGTCCGGCCGCAGGCTCTTCTAGAGGGCGCGCCCGGTCGCGGGGTCAAAGATCGAGATCCGGTCGAAGGCGATGCGGAGATCCTGCCGTTCGCCTTCACCCGCTGCGTGCTCGGGCGGCAGCATGGCCGAACAGGCGACGCCCGCGAACCTGAAATGGACGAGAGTGGTCGGGCCGAGCAGTTCCGCCATATCGACCGTGACGGTAAGCGCGGGCGCCGCGTCGACAACGAAGTGTTCCGGCCGAACGCCGATTTCCACCGACTGCCCGAGGCGCTTTGCCAGCCCCTCGGCCTTCGCCGCGGGAGCAGGGATGATCGACTGGTCGAGTTTCAGCGCCACGCCGTCGTCGGACATCACAACTTCCGCCGGCAGGAGATTCATGGTCGGGCTGCCGATGAACCCGGCGACAAACCGCGTTGCCGGCCGCTCGTAGAGTTCCTGCGGCGTACCCTGCTGCTCGATCTTGCCGCGATGCAGCACGACGACACGATCGGCCAGTGTCATCGCCTCGACCTGATCGTGCGTGACATAGATCGTCGTTGCCTTCAGCCGCTTGTGGAGGCGGCGGATTTCCGCCCGCATCTGGCCACGCAGCTTGGCATCAAGGTTGGAAAGCGGCTCATCGAAGAGGAAGACGGCGGGATCGCGCACCATGGCGCGGCCCATCGCGACGCGCTGTCGCTGCCCGCCTGAAAGTTGCTTGGGCCGGCGGTCAAGCAGGGCACCGATGTCGAGCACTTCGGCCGCCGCCTCGACCCGGCGACGGATTTCCACCTTGTCCATGCTTGCAAGCCGAAGGCCGAAGCTCATGTTCTGCGCCACGGTCATATGCGGGTAGAGCGCATAGTTCTGGAAGACCATGGCGATATCGCGCTCGCGCGGCTCCAGTTCGTCGACACGGCGATCGCCGATCCAGATCTGGCCGTCGGAGAGCTCCTCGAGGCCCGCGATCATGCGCAGCGTTGTCGATTTACCGCAACCCGACGGGCCGACGAGGACGACGAATTCGCCACTGCGGATATCGAGACTAAGGTCCTCGATCGTATTGGCTGAGGCGTTCTCGTAGGTCTTTCCGACACGTTTGAGGGAGACGTCTGCCATGGGAATCTTCCTGAGCGTCCAATCAAAAGCCGACCCGAAGGCCTGCGGCACTTTGATGGCATTTTCGTATTCACGCAATACCTTTACGTATACAAAAAATGGAAACTGGCGATATTTGACACAAATGGCGAATTATGAGGCGATTTGCCCACGCATTGTGCCCAGACACTGGGCAAAGGTGGAAAATGAACCCCTTGCTCAGGCCGAAAATAAAAAACATTCCATGTCACGGCGGAAAAGTATGGACACTGCGGAAAAATTACGTATGCAGGAAATAGAAATATGTATTCAGACAGGAGATGCAGGTGGAACTCAATCTGGCTGGAAAGACGGCGCTGATTACGGGGGCCTCCCAAGGGATCGGTCACGCCATCGCCAAGGTGCTGGCGGCGGAGGGGTGCCATCTTCACCTCGCCGCGCGCAACCGCGCCGCCATGGAAGAACTGAAGAAGGAACTTGCCATCTATCCCGTCGAGGTCACCGTCCATGAGGCGGACCTCGGCACGACGGAAGCGATGGTCGCACTGGACAAGGCGTGCGGCGACTACGACATACTCATGAACAATGCCGGCGACATCCCGGCCGGTTCGATCGAGGACGTCACCGACGAATCGATCCGCCGCGGCTTCGATCTCAAGGTCTTCGGCTACATCACGCTCTCCCGCGCGTTCTGGAAGCGGCGGAAGGGCAAGGGTGGCGTCATCATCAACGTCATCGGCAATTCCGGCGAAAACTGGGATGCGGCATACTTCGCGGGCTCGACGGGCAATGCCGCCCTGATGAGCTTCACCAAGGCACTTGGCGGACGCAGCATGGACGAGGGCATTCGTGTCGTCGGCGTGAACCCCGGTCCCGTCGACACGCCGCGCATGTTCAAGATCATGAAGCGCAAGGCGATCGACATGCTGGGCGACGAATCGCGCTGGGAGGAACTCTACGACAAGTATCCCGGAAAGCGTCCGGCGACGGCCGAAGAGGTTGCCGATCTCTGCGTTTTCCTCGCCTCGCCGAAGGCAGGCTACATCAGCGGTACGGTCGTCACGATCGATGGCGGCATCGCCGCCCGCGGCTCGGTGATCTGATCGCCATGGCCGACGCACGCACCCGCAACCGCTATTTCGACGACCTTTTCTCCACGCCGGACCTGGCGTGGATGGGCCAAAATACCAACCACGTCCCCGCGCATCCGGCCATCGTCGAGGCGATGGTCAGGTCGGTGGAAGCCGGTGAGTTCAACGCCTATGCGCCGCCGATGGGCTTCGAGGCGCTACGCAGCGCCATCGTCGCCGATCTCGGCGTCAAGGCCGGCGAGGCGCTCGTTACCGAGGGCGGCGTCAACGCGCTCGCCATGATATGCAAGGCGCGCGCCAAGCCCGGCACGACACTGGTTACCACCGATCCAACCTGGAAATGGCCGTGCATGTTCGCCGAGCAGGCCGGCGCCGAGGTGATCCAGATCCCGATCTACGATCCAGCGACAAACTACAAGCTGACGCCGGAAGCGCTTCGTGCCGCCGTCGACGAGCGTTGCGCGCTTATCTACATCGTCGATCCGAACAATCCGCTCGGCATCCGCTACGAGCGGGAGGAAATCGAAGCCTTCGCCGAGATTGCCCGCTCGGTCGGCGCGCTTATGATCCATGACTGCACCTATCGCGACTTCGCCGACGGCCACACGCCGGTGCTGCAGGTTGCGCCGGAGGGCACCGTTGTCTCACTCAGCTTCTCGAAGTGGCTGGGTCTGGCCGGCATGCGCATCGGCGCCCTGGTAGCCGAACCGAAGCTGGTGGACGAATTCTCGGCCGCCTCGACCTCGGTCCTCGGTGCCTCCGTGGTCGCCCAGCGTGCCGCCATGGCGGGCCTCTCGGTCAAGCCGGAATGGATGCAGGAGGTTCGTCGCCTCGATCGAGCCAACAAGGCGATGATTGTCGAAGCCGCCGGGAACGCCGGCCTCTCGGTACCGATTCCTGTCTCGCACGGCAATTTCCTCGTGCTCGAGACCGCTGCGACCGGGGTGTCTCCGGAAGCGATCGTTGAGGCCGCACGGCGCGAAGGCGTGATGATCCGGCAGGGCCGCTATCACACCGCCGCCTTCGGCGACCGTTTCATCAAGGTCTCGACCTCGGTGCCGGGCGCCTGGGCCGAGCGTTTCTGCGAAGGCCTGCCGCGCTACATCGAGACGGCACGCACGCTCAACGACGTACCGGCCCTGTTCTAGGGCCGGCACTGATACGGCAACTGATCGAGAAAGAGGCTCCGCATGTATGCGACCGCGCGCGATGGGACCAGGCTCTACTACGAGACCGCAGGGGAGGGCGGCACGCCCATTCTCTTCGTCCACGAGTTCGGCGGCAACTACGATGCCTGGGAGCCGCAGATGAGCTTCTTCGCGCGCCGCCACCGCTGCATCACCTACGCGGCACGCGGCTATGCGCCGTCCGATATCCCCGAGGATGTCGAAAGGTATTCCCAGGCGATCGCGGCATCGGATGCGCTTGCCGTGCTCGATGCGCTCGGCATCGGGAAGGCGCATGTCGTCGGTCTGTCGATGGGCGGCTTTGCCACGCTGCATTTCGGCCTGCGCTATCCCGAACGCGCTCTGTCGCTGACGATTGCGGGTGCGGGCTACGGCACGGAGCGGGAAACGGCCGACTATTTCCGCAATACCTCGCTGAAGGTGGCGGAGAATTTCGAAAGGGACCCGGCCGGTTTTTCGAAGATCTATTCGCTCGGCGCAAGCCGTGTGCAGTTCCAGAACAAGGATCCGCGCGGCTGGGCTGCCTTCGCCGAACGCCTTTCGCGCCATTCGGCGATCGGTGCCGCCAACACGATGCGCGGCGTGCAGTGCCGCCGCCCGTCATTCTGGGACCTCGAGGAGGAGCTGAAGCGCATGACCGTGCCGACGCTCGTAATGACCGGCGACGAGGATGACCACTGCCTCCAGCCGTCGATCTACCTCAAGAAGATGCTGCCCGCCGCCGGCCTCGCGATCCTGCCGAAGACAGGCCACACGCTGAACCTCGAAGAACCCGCACTCTTCAATGCACTCGTCGCCGATTTCATCGCGCAGGCCGAACAGGGTGCCTGGAAGGTGCGCGATCCACGCGCCGATCCCGGTCAGGTCATGCGGACGGAGTAGGGGCATGGCGGTGCCGAGGATTTCCGCCGACCGGCTCTGGCTGCGCCTGATGGCGCTCGGCGAAGACGGCGCGCTGCCCGGCGGCGGCGTCAACCGGCAAGCGCTATCGGCGGAAGAAGTCCTCGCCTGGCGTCGCATCATCGGCTGGGGCGCGGAAGCCGGCCTCAAGCCCTCGACCGATCCTGCCGGAAACCTCTTCCTGACGCTGGAAGGTTCTGCTCCCCACCTGGCGCCCGTCGTCGCCGGCAGTCATATCGACAGCCAGCCGACGGGCGGTCTTTTTGATGGAGCCTTCGGTACGCTTGCCGCGCTTGAAGCGGTTACCACCATCGCCGAAGCGGGGCTTAGGCCCGAACGTTCGATCGTTGTCGTCGGCTGGATGAACGAGGAGGGAAGCCGTTTCGCGCCGGGCATGATGGGCTCGGAGCTCTTTGCCGGCCTGCGTCCGCTTGGCGAGGTCTTGGCGGTTCGCGACGCCGACGGCATCAGCGTCGGCGAAGCGCTGAAAGCGCTTCACGATTGTTTCCCCGATGTCGAGCGTCGGCCGCTGGGCTTTCCGGTACACGCCTACGTTGAGCCGCACATCGAACAGGCCGATCTGCTGGAGACGGAAGGTGCGGTCATTGGCGTCGTTTCCGGAATCCAGGGCAAGAAGACCTTTGAGATCACGCTTTCCGGTCGGGAAGCCCATGCCGGCACGGAGCCGATGGCACAGCGGCAGGATGCGGTGAAAGCCTTCGCGGAGATCGCCTCGCGCATGCACGCCGCCATGGCTGGCGACCTCCTGGTAAAGTTCACCATCGGCCGCGTCGTGGTCGAGCCGAATGCGCCCTCCGTCGTGCCGGCCAGGGTGACGTTCCGCATCGACCTGCGCCATCCCGACAACGCCACGCTGAATGCCTTCGCCGCGCGGATCGAGGAAATCGCGAAGGCAGGGGCGGGCGCCTGCGCCGTCGATATCCGCCGCCTCGTCGATGCCCCATCGAACGGTTTCGATCCCGGCCTTCAAGAGGCGATCCGCACCTCGGCCGACAGGCACGGCCTTGTTCGCCTCGACCTACTTTCCGCCGCCGGCCATGACGCGCGACAGATGGCGCCGCTCACCCGCACAGCGATGATCTTCATTCCGTGCCGCGGCGGCGTCAGCCATCATCCCGACGAATGGGCCGAGCCCGCCCATGTCGCCGCCGGTGCCACCGTTCTTCTCGACCTCCTCATGCGGGAGGCGGGCGTTTTGTCGAACCAAGGAGATGAAAGATGAGCACAGCCAACGACATGGCGGAAATGCCGGTCCAACTGCCGCGTGATCCCGCAAGCGCGGCACAGGCGCGCAGCCGCTATTTCAACTCCGGCAACGCCTTCAATATCAAGCTGCCGCCGGTGCCGGGGCACATCTTCATCGACGAGCCGGCCAAGGCGATGAAGTCGGATGTAACCGGCTTCATCAACTGCGACCAGTCCGACAGGATGCAGTGCGCCTTCCCGGCGACGACGCCCCTGATGCTGGCACGCTACGCCGTCGTCAAAGCGGGCGAGACGCTCGACACGACGCTGCCGAACACCGCGTCGATCTGGTACGTCATCAAGGGAAGCGCCGATCTTACCGTTGGCGGCGAAGGCGCCGCCCTTGGCAAGGCAGATGTGTTCCTCCTTCCGGGTGGCGTAGCGTCCTCCATCACCGCCAGGGAAGACAGCGTCTTATGGGCCGTCGGCAACGATCCACAGCTCATGTTCGATGCGTCGGCACCGGCTACAGGGGCAGAAGCCGCGGTGCAGTTCGTCCACTATCCGGCCGACGAGATCGTCCACCAGCTCGATGTCGTCTACAGCCGCAATGCCAATGAGGGCACGTCCGGCCACGCGCTGATCTTCTCCGCCGAGAAGACGGAGGCCGCACGCAACATCACCCCGACGATGACGTTGTCGCTCAACACGTTGAAGCCCAACAGCGAGCAGCCGCCGCACAAGCACAATTCGGCTGCCATCACGCTGGTCGTCGCGGGCGACCCGGCCTATTCGATGGTTGCCGACCAGAAATGCGACTGGTCGCCCTGGGCGACACTGGTCACGCCGCCTGCGGCCAAGCACAGCCACCACAACGATGGCAATACCCGCGCCGAATTTCTGATCGTGCAGGACGGCGGCTTCTACTACCATGCCCGCACGATGGGCTTCGAGTTCTACTGATGCGGCTCATCATCGATACGGATACGGCGGGCGACGACACCTACTCGCTGCTTCTGGCGATGCGGACGCCCGGCTCGACCCTCGAAGCGGTGACGATCTGCGTCGGCAACGTGCCGTTCGACCAGCAGGTCGAAAACGCGCTGGCGACGATCGAGGCGGCTGGCTTCTCCGGGAGGGTTCCGGTTTATTGCGGCGCGCGGCGCCCCATGGTCAAGCCATGGGAGGCCTCGACCATGCACGGCAACGACGGCATGAGCGGCGCCAACTTTCCCATCGCCCGCCAACGTCCGGAGACCATGCACGCCGTCGACGCGATCATCGAGCGCGTGATGGCGGAGCCGGGTGAAATCGACATCCTTGCGCAGGCGCCGCTTACCAACATCGCACTGGCCGTGATGAAGGAGCCGCGCATCGCCCGGGCGGTGCGCCATCTCTGGATCATGGGCGGCACGGACAATTCCGTCGGCAACATCACCCCTTGCGCGGAGTACAACTTCTTCATCGATCCGGAGGCGGCGCGGATCGTCTTCGAGGCAGGCTTCAACATCACGCTGTCGACCTGGACGCTGACGTTGAAATCGAGCGTCTTCGAGACGGAACAACTCGAAGAGATCTTCGCGATGAGGACGCCGCTGTCGGAGTTCTACCGCAAGGTTTCCGCCGTGCCGCGGCGGACGGCGCAGGCGCGCTACGGCCGCCCCATGAGCACGCATCCGGATTCACTAACCTGCGCCTGCGCGCTCAACCCGGCCCTCATCGAAGCTTCGCGCGAGGCCGTGGTGCGGATCGAGACCGCCGGCGAGATCACGCGGGGCTTTTCAGCCATCCATCCGCCGGTGCTCGGCAATCGGTGGCCAGACTACACGGTCAATGCCCGCGTCATCGAGCGCGCGTCGAACGATGGTTTCTTCCGGATGATGAAGCAGGCGCTTTCGTAGACGTCCTGCCGAGGGCAGGCAGGCCAGCGCCAACCTCGATCGTCGAGCTTTCCAGGACGGCCACAAGCTGCGGGAAGATCTGGGTCGCCACCCGCGGTGCATGCCTCAAAAACGACCATTCAATGCACAATAAATGGAACTTTCTGCACGCAGGAAATTAATTTATGTATGCAAAAATATTGAATATGGATGCAGGACAACGCTGCGATGCGCATCACATCGCCAAAATCGGCACGAATGAGCCGGAAATGGGAAATAAACGTAAATTTGCATCATTCCCGTGGCGGCCATCAGTTTGGCATGCCGCTTGCTTGTATCCCTATAGACAAAAACTGCATACGTAAGGATCTTTGCGATGACGGAGGCAAACCATGACATTGGTTGACGGGGATTTCCAGAGTGCCGCCAGCGAGGCAGGCAAAAAGGGTCTCACCTCCGTGCAGGATGCCGCCGGAGGGGAGCGCCCGCTGATCGAGTTGCGGCAGGTCTCGAAGACCTTCGGCAGCGTGAAAGCGCTCCAGGACCTGGAAGTGTCAATTCGGCCGGGTGAGCTTGTAACCGTTGTCGGCCCGTCAGGCTGCGGCAAAAGCACGCTCTTCAACATCCTTGCCGGCCTGGAGGAACCCGATCCGGGCAACATCCTTAGGCTGAAAGGCGTCAGTTCCACGGCCTCCGACCTGCTCGGCAAGGTCTCGTTCATGCCGCAACGCGACCTCCTTCTGCCGTGGCGCAACCTCATCGACAACGCGATCCTCGCGCTGGAGATCGAGGGGATGCCACGTGCCGAGGCACGCAAGCTGGCGATGGAAATGCTGCCCGAATTCGGCCTTGCCGGCTTCGAGGCCCAATATCCCAACCAGCTCTCGGGCGGCATGCGCCAGCGCGTGGCGCTGATGCGCACCTTCCTGTTCAAGCGCGACCTGATGCTGCTCGACGAGCCCTTCGGTGCGCTCGACGCGCTGACACGCACGATGATGCAGCGCTGGCTGCTCGACGTCTGGCAGAAGCACAAGCGCACGGTCCTTTTCATCACCCACGATGTCGACGAGGCGATTTTCCTTGGCGACCGCGTGCTGGTGATGACGGCCCGGCCAGGTCGCGTCAAGCTCGAGCAGGTGGTCGAGCTGCCGCGCCCGCGCAAGCCCGACATCGTGACCTCTCCCGAATTCATCGCCCTGAAGAAGACCCTGCTCGAGGCGATCGAGGAGGAGAGCATGAAGTCCTTCCAGGTCGCCGGACATTGATAGAGACGAGGAACTGACATGACCGACCACTATTCGGGCCGCCCCGCCCACATCTCCGAGAGCGAATGGAAGGCGCGTGTCGATCTCGCCGCCTGCTACCGCATGGTGGCGCGGCTCGGCATGGACGACTTGATCTACAATCACATTTCCATGCGGGTGCCCGGCCACGAGGACCAGTTCCTGCTCAATCCCTACGGTTTCCTCTTCGAGGAAATCACCGCGTCGAGCCTGGTGCGCATCGATATCCAAGGCAACAAGCTCGACGACACGCCCTATACTGTCAACAAGGCCGCCTTCGTCATTCACGGGGCGATCCACAAGTCGAGCCACGACGCGGTCTGCGTGCTGCACACCCATTCAGACGCAAGCGTCGCCGTCTCCTGCCAGGAGGACGGCCTGCTACCGCTCAGCCAGTTCGCCATGCGCTTCTACAACCGCCAGGCCTTTCACGACTACGAAGGCGTGGCGATCGACCTTGACGAACAGGCACGCATTATCGGCCACCTGGGCGACAACAGGGTGATGCTGATGCGCAATCACGGCATCCTGACGGTGGGCCGCACGCCGGGTGAAGCGTTCATGTTGCTCTATTACTTCGAACGCGCCGCGCGCATCCAGCTCGATCTGCAGGCGGCAACCGCCTCCGGCACGAAGCTCGTCGTGCCGCCGCACGAGGTCTGCGAAAAGGCCGCGCGACAGTTCTGGGAAAGCAAGGGCGACATTCTCATTGCCGGCGAGCGGGAGTGGCCGGCCTTCCTGAGGCAGCTCGACAGGGAGGGCGCGGACTACCGGCAATGAGTGCGGGTGGAGGAGAATCGACAACGACGAAAACCAACAGAGAGGTTCCATGTTCAGACGACGTACGTTATTCGCGGCCTTCGCTGCCGCCGCCTTTGGCCTCCAGGGGCTTTCTCCGGTCAGCGCACAGGATCTGGCCGATGCCAGCCTTCGCCTGAAATGGCTGACCCAGGCGCAGTTTGCCGGCTTCTATGTCGCCCTTGAAAAGGGGTACTACAAGGACGAGGGGATCAACCTCACCATCAACCCCGGCGGACCGAACCTTCTGACCGAGAACCTGGTAGCGACCGGTGCCGACACATTCGGTCTCTCCGGCGGTACGGACAGCGTGTTCGCCGCGCGCGACAAGGATCTGCCGATCGTCTCGATTGGCGTTGCACATCAGGTCACGCCCTTCGTCTTCGTCTCTCACAAGGACGGTCCGGTCCAGTCGGTCGCCGACTTCAAGGGCAAGACGGCCACCACATGGTTCACCGGCGCCAATCACGTGTTGTCGGCGATGCTCTCCAAGGCCGGGACCAGTCCGTCCGACGTCGACATCCAGCCGCAACAGGTCTCCGTCACCCCGTTCGTCGACAAGCAGATCGATATCGTCACGGCCACGCGCTACAACGAGCTCTACGTCATCAACGAGCGCGTCGGTAAGGACAATCTCAACCTCTTCGTACCCGAGGACAGCGGCGTCTCCTTCCCCCGCGACACGCTGATCGTCTCGGAACAGACGGCGGCCGAAAAGCCCGAACTCGTCACGAAGTTCCTGCGCGCCAGCGTCAAGGGATGGAAGGAAGCCTTTGCCAACGAGGCAGAAGCGATCGACATCATCATGAAGATCTCGCCGACGCTCGACCGCGCTCAGCAGGAATTCATGCTGAAGGAAGTCAAGACGCTGATGACAGCCGGCAAGGCCTCGACGGACGGCCTCTTCTCCATCGACATGGATGCGGTCGGCTCGGCCAACAAACTGCTCGCCGACTATGGCGTGATCTCCAAGCCGGTCGATCTCGATGCCGCATTCAACGCCAGCTTTATCGAGAGCATTCCCGCCGAGGAAAGGCGCCTATGAGCGGCACAGCCACCCTTGCTTCCAACCTGCCCGTCGTATCGACGGGCAGGATCGGTGTCGTTCTCAAGCCGGTTCTCTGGCTTCTGCTTGCGCTCGTCGTCGTCGAGGCGGTGGTCGTCGTGTTCGGAATCCGCACATACTACCTGCCGCGCCCGAGCGTGATCGCGTCGACCATTATGGCCACGCCCGGCGCCTATCTCGCAGGTCTTTGGCGCACCTTCCTTGAAACGGTGCTCGGCTTCGTCGCCGGCAGCCTGTTCGGCGTCGCCATGGCTGTCGTCTTCCACCGCTGGCAGACGCTGCGGGAACTGTTCTTTCCGCTCTTCATCGTTTCCCAGACCATACCCGTGATCGCCTTCGGCGCCGTTGTCGTCCTCTGGTTCGGCAATACGCTGTTCGCCAAGGCCGTGATCTCCTTCTACATCAGCTTTCTGCCGGTGACCGTGAACACGATGCTCGGCTTCTCCGCCGTCGATCCGCGCCAGGTGCAGCTCATGCGCAGCTTCGGCGCCACAGATGCGCAGATCCTCCGCCGGCTTTACCTGCCTGCCGCTCTGCCGCAGCTCTTCGTCGCGCTGAAGCTTGCTTCCTCGCTTGCTCTCGTCGGCGCGATCGTCGGCGAATGGTTCGGCGACACCACCGGCCTCGGCGTGCTCCTGCTGCAGGCCATGTACAACGAAAACGTGGCGGGCATCTGGGCTACCATCGTCGTATCCGCCTGCCTCGGCATGGGTCTCTACGGGGCAGTTTCCTGGGCCGAACGCAGGATCGTCTTCTGGGGAGGCGAGCAATGAGCGCGTCCGTTTCGTCCGACAGCCTTCGGCAGTTTTCCCGCGGCATCGCCGGCGCGCTTCTGGTCGCGGCCGTCTGGGAGCTCAGCGCGCGTGGCCTCGACCTTCCGGCCTATGTCCTTCCCTCCGTCAGCAGCATCCTGGCAGGGCTGGCAAACGATGCCGGTTCTCTCCTGGCCGCCGCCCGCTTCACCGCAGCAGAATCGTTCACAGGCTATGCGATCGGCTGCCTTGCCGGCATGGCTGCGGCAGTCCTCGTCACCATGATCCCGAGTGCGCGCTCCGTCGTGGTACCGCTGGCAACCGCGATCAACTCGGTGCCGGTCGTCGCCTATTCGCCGCTGGTCCTCCTTTGGTTCGGCATCGGCATGGCCTCGAAGATCGTCATGGTGGCGATCGCCGTTTCCTTCACCATCTTCCTCAGCACGATCGCCGGCCTGGACCGCGTCGATCGCAAGTCGGTCGATCTCATCCGGTCCTTCGGGTCAGGCCGGCTTGCCGTCCTGTGGCGGCTGCGCCTGCCGACGGCGCTGCCGCTCGTGCTCGCGGGGATGCGCGTCTCTACCGTACGCAGCGTCATCGTCGCCATCGTGACGGAGATGCTCGGCGCCTATGGCGGGCTTGGCTGGGTCATCTACCAGGCGGTGCTGCAGGTCGATTTCGTGAAGGTCTGGGCCGCCATCATCGTAGCGTCCGCCATCAGCCTCGCCTTCTTCGGCGCCATCAGCTTTGTCGAGCGCCGTTACGTCTTCTGGAGATGAAATAGCATGACACGCAAGATCCATTTCGGCCTCTTCCTGCTCGGAACCGGCAGCCACGTCGCGGGCTGGCGCGTACCCGGTGCGGTGGACAGCTTCCAGGACATAGAAATGGTCCGGCAGATCGCGGCAGAGGCCGAGCGCGGCCTGTTCGACCTTATCTTCATGGGAGACAACCTGAACGCCGACCCGGCTGCTCATCCTTCCTACACTGCCCGGCTGGAGCCGCTCACGCTGCTTTCGGCCGTCGCCGGTGCGACGAGGCACATCGGGCTCGGGGCCACGGTATCGACCACCTATTCGGATCCCTTCACCGTCGCCCGGCTCTTCGCCTCGCTCGATCACATCAGTGGCGGCCGCGCAGCCTGGAATGCGGTGACGACGGCCAACCCGGCAGCCGCGGCCAACTTCGGTACAATCCACCCGGACCATTCCAAGCGCTACGAGATCGCCGAAGAGTTCCTGGCCGTCGTGCGTGGTCTGTGGGACTGCTGGGCAGACGACGCCATCGTGGCCGATCGGGAGACCGGCATTTACATCGATCCCGCGAAGGTGCGCCCGCTTGACCACGAGGGCGCGCATTTCAAGGTCAAGGGCCCGCTCAACATCGGCCGGTCGCCGCAGGGTCAGCCGGTCGTCCTCCAGGCCGGCGGGTCTGGCCCTGGCCAGGAACTGGCGGCGAAATCGGCCGACGTCGTCTTTTCCGTCACCCAGGATCTGGACGAAGCACGCGCCTTTTACCGGTCGGTGAAGGATAGGCTTGCAAAATACGGACGCAGCGAGGACTCCATGGTCGTGCTGCCCGGCGTGATGCCGATCGTCGGACGGACGGAACGCCAAGCGCACGACAAGCTCGCGGAGCTCCAGGGTTTCATCAGCGAAACGAATGCACTGTCGCTGCTCAGTGACCGGTTCGGAATCGACATGAGCGCCTATGACCTCGACGGCCCGGTCCCCGCTGATCTCGTGCCCTCCGACAACTACCATGCCTTTGCAAAAGTCATGCTCGACAAGGCGAAGCGCGAAAACATGAGACTGCGCGACGTCTACAATCTCATGGCGGCCGCGCGCGGCCACTGGGTGCTGTGTGGCACGCCCGAATACGTGGCAGACACGCTGGAAACCTGGTTTGCGACGAGAGCCGCCGACGGCTTCAACATCATGCCGTCCCATTTCCCCTCGGGCCTGACGGACTTCGTCGATCTCGTGGTGCCAATCCTGCAGGAACGTGGCCTCTACCGGACCGAATATGAAGGCAAGACGCTACGCGACCGCATGGGCCTGGAACGCCCGGCACGGGCTTGAGGGGATCCGGAGGTGGGTATGATGACGTATGACTTCCAGACCGTGGAAAGCGCGGATTTTCGCAACGGCATGTCGCGCCTCGGGGCCGCGGTAAACATCGTCACGACCCGTGCGGCTGACGGACCCTTCGGCTTCACGGCGTCGGCCGTGTGCAGCGTGAGCGACGCACCGGCGACCTTGCTCGCCTGCATCAACCGGACAAGCTCCTGTTTTCCCGCCTTCGAGCGCGCGCGCTTCTTTTGCGTCAATACGCTTTCGCCCTCCCATGAGAACTTGTCCAACCTGTTCGGCGGCAAGACTTCCATGGCCGAGCGCTTTTCGGCCGGGCGATGGGTGGAAGGCAAGACCGATGCGCCGGTGCTCGAGGATGCGCTGGTGAGCTTCGAATGCGAGCTTACGCGCGCCTTCGATGAAGGTACGCATCGCGTTCTGTTCGGCCGCGTCCTGAACGTCCGCAGGAGCGATCAGGAAGCCGCCTTGCTCTATTGCTCCCGCCGGTATGTTGCGTGGAACAATAGCCAGGTCTCGCACCGCTAACCCCGCCCGGGAGCCTTCAACTACAGGCTGCCAGCGCGGGGCTTAACCGGGTCGGATTGCCGGCGCCTCGCGAAAGGCCAGAGGGCGCTACCAGGAAGTCGGCCGCCTTCGTCGTCGGGCAAGGGCGGCGCTTGACGCAAACCCAGGCCCGCCCGTCAGTCAACGTTTGCCGTCGCCTGGATGATGCGGTCGACGAGAACCTGGCTCGCAGTGGGAATGTAACCACCCTTGCGCGTGAAGATGCCGAAGTGCCGCTCCCATGTGATGTCGGGAAACGCCAGTTCGACCAGGTTTTCCCCACCATTGGTGCGCGTCAGGTTCTGGCGTGAGGTGAAGCTTAGCAGGTCCGTGCGTGCGATCAGCTTCGGCATCAGCGGAAGGGAGTTGATCTCGACCTGCACCTGCGGCGGCGGCAGCGACAGACGTTCGAATGCCCGCTCCAGCCAGACGCGCAGCCCAACGCTCGACTGCGGCAGTATCCATTTGTATTCCTTCAATTCCTCCAGCGAAGCCGGCCGGCCGGCAAGCGGGTGATCGCGGCTCGCGACAATCACCACCTGATCCTTCATGATCGGCAGACAATCGAACTCATCGCTTTCATAGACCGGGCTGATGACGACATCGAGTTCGTCACGCCTGAGATTGTCCAACAGGAAATCGGTCATGCCCACCGTCAGCTTCAAGGTGACATTCGGATTGGAACGCGTGAGATCGTTGAGGATGTCGGGCATCAGGAATTCGGTGATCGTCGCCACCACGCCGAGGCGCGCGTGTCCGCGCGAACCGTTCACGTAGTCATGAATTTCCCTTTGTGTCTCGTCGATCGACTGGATGATGGTGCGCGCCCTGCGGATGAGGACGTTGCCGACGGACGTCGGAACGATGAGGCGCCCCTTGCGCTGAAAGAGCTTCGTTCCGGTCTCCTCCTCCATGCGCATGATGCATTTCGTCAGCGCCGGCTGGGTGATGTTCAGGCGGGCCGAGGCGAGGCGCAGGTTGCCGCATTCGCTGATGGCGACAAGATATCTGAGGTCGCGTTCATTCAAGGAACCAATTCCTGTTGGTTATCGAATTTGGAAAATTATCCATTGGACGTCATCGATGTGTCCGCGATACTCCTTCCATCATGAGATTGCAAGCAGGGGCGGATGTCCGTGCTGGACCATGCCGAAGAGGAGTTCGGCAGCCACGCAGTCTCCCCCGTTTGATGGCTGGTTGGGAGGACCGCATGAACGCCCTGAAGAAGTTTTTCGCATCGACCACTCTCGCTGTCTCTCTGTCCGCAGGCATGGCCGGCATGGTCGAGGCGGCCCAGTTGCGCATCGCAGGCGGCGTCGGCGTGCTCTTCGCGCCCATTCACGTGATGAAGCAGGCCCAGCTTCTGGAGAAGCACGCAAAGGCGGCGGGGCAGGACCTGACGCTGGAAATGGTCAGCTTTCCAAGCGGCAGCGCGGTCACCGACGCACTCCTTTCCGGAAATGTCGACATTGTCGCAGCCGGAGTGTCGAACGCGCTGCTTCTGTGGTCACGCACGAATGGTGACGTGAAGGCGGTTGCTGCAGTCAGCGGCACCAAGAGCGTCCTGATCAGCAAGGATCCGGACGTCAAGACTCTCAGGGATTTCAAGGAGACCAGCCGCATCTCGGTCACTTCGCTCAAGGTGTCCAACCAGGCGATCTACCTGCAGATGGCGCTCGACAAGGAGTTCGGCGATCCGACCAGGTTCGACCCCATGATGGTGCAGCTCGGTTTCGCCGACGGCGTGCAGTCGATGATGAACCCGCAGGGTCCGACCGATGCGATGTTCGCCGGCCCGCCCTATTACCAGCAACTCCTGAAACAGCCGAACATGCACGCGGTACTGACGACGCTCGACGTCGCAGGCCCGACGACAAACCTGCTCGCCTTTACCACGACGGCCTATCACGACGCCAACCCGGAAGCGATCAAGGTGTTTCTTGCGGCGCTGGGCGAGGCACAGGCCCTCATCAACTCCGATCCGGAGAAGGCGGCCGAACTCTATCTGGCATCGACCAGCGAGAAATTCACGCCCGAGGAACTGGCGGCAATATTCAAGGAAGAAGGCAACGTCTTCCAGTCGATGCCGCTTGGCGTCCACCAGACCGCCGAGTTCATGGCGAAGATCGGCCTCATCAAGACGAAGCCGGACAGCTGGCGCGACTTCTTCTTTGCCGACCTGCAGTCGCTCGACGGCGCCGCAGCAGCAAACTGATGGCTGCGGCCGCCCCATAAGGAGGTTCCCATGAACGTCATGATGTCGTCACCGAAAACGCTTGTCGATGATGTCGCCGCATCACGGCCGATACTCGACATTCGCGACGTCACGCTTCAATACACCGCCGGGCACCTGTCCATTCTGGCTACGTACAAGGTCAGCGCCCAGGTTTTCGAGGCCGACCGCTTCGTCTTGCTGGGACCCTCCGGCTGCGGCAAGTCGAGCCTGCTGAAGTCGATCGGCGGGTTTCACAAACCGAGCGAAGGCGAGATCAGGCTCCGAGGCCGCAAGGTGACCGAGCCCGGCCCTGACCGCATGATGGTGTTCCAGGAGTTCGATCAACTCCTTCCGTGGAAGACGGTCGTTCAGAACGTAATGTTTCCGCTCATTGAATCCGGCAGGGCGAGGACGCGGAAGGAAGCCGAGGAGCGGGCGCGCCACTATCTCGACAAGGTGAACCTCACCAAGTTTGCGGACAATTATCCGCACATGCTGTCCGGCGGCATGAAGCAGCGCGTGGCAATCGCCCGCGGCATGGCGATGGAGCCCGACATCCTCTTGATGGACGAGCCCTTCGCCGCTCTCGACGCGCTGACGCGGGTCAAGATGCAGGACGAACTCCTGGAATTGTGGGACGACACGCATTTCACCGTGTTGTTCGTCACCCATTCCATCGCCGAGGCGATCAAGATCGGCAACCGCATCCTCCTCCTTTCACCGCATCCCGGCCAGGTGAAGGCCGAGCTCAACGGCCTCTGCCGGGCGGATGCCGCCGGCCCCAAGGGCAAGGCGCTCGAGCGCGACATCCACGACATGCTTTTTGCCGACAAGGCCAGCGAGGAGATCCGCCACCATGGCTGACGCGACCGCAACGCACCTTCACAATTATCGCCCAGAGATTCGCCGCGAACCGGCAAGCGCCGAGGCCTTCGGAATCGTCGAGCGCAGGCTGACGGTCTGGGAGCAGCTCTACGGCTCAGGCCCGGTGCGCAAGGCCTTCATTCTTCTGGTCCTGGCCTCAATCTGGGAGGTCTACGGCCGCAGCGTGGGAAATCCGTTGCTGTTTCCGACATTCGGAGAAACGGCGTCCGCGCTGGTATCCGGCCTCGCGAGCGGGGACCTCCTGATGCGGGTTTGGGCGTCGCTGCAAGTGCTGCTCATCGGTTATGCCATCGGCATTGCCGCAGCCGCAGCGCTGACGGTGGTGGCGATCAGCACGAGGCTGGGCGAGGATGTCATGGTGACACTGACCGCGATGTTCAGCCCGCTGCCGGCGATCGCGCTTCTGCCGTTGGCCCTCATCTGGTTCGGTCTCGGTGCGTCCAGCCTGGTTTTCGTCCTCGTCCATTCCGTGCTCTGGGCCGTGGCGCTGAACACGTTTTCCGGCTTCCAGTCGACGTCCCGCACATTGCGCATGGTCGGGCGGAACTACGGCCTGAAGGGTTGGCGGTTCGTCAGCCGCATCCTCATCCCGGCAGCGCTTCCGAGCATCGTCACCGGTCTCAAGATCGGCTGGGCATTTGCGTGGCGCACGCTGATTGCCGCCGAAATGGTCTTCGGCGTCAGCTCGGGCCAAGGCGGCCTCGGCTGGTTCATCTTCCAGAGCAAGAACATGCTCGACATTCCGGCGGTATTCGCCGGGCTCCTCAGCGTCATCCTTATCGGCCTGTTCGTGGAAGGCGTGCTCTTCAAGTTGCTCGAAGACCGCACCGTCCGTCGATGGGCCATGCAATCCTAGTCCTGCCGGCGGCAGGATCCCGTTTCCAGGAGGAACTGAAATGAACACCAACGTCGCACCAAAAGACATCACCGTGGAAGGCGGAGATCTCGTCGAAACGATCGCAGGCTACTTTCGCTCCGAGCATTGGCAGCAGGCGCTCGCCGTCCTCACCATTGCGGACGAGCCGATCTACCATGCACATGTCTATGTCGAAACGCAGATCCACCCGCTCAGCCTGGAAGAGATCGTGAAGGGCTATTTCGCCAAGATCGGCCGGCCCGTCCACCGCAAGATCGAAATATTCACCTCGGGCCAGGTCGCCGATTCGGGTTCGATCCATGGCATCGAACCCAAGGGTATGCCGCACTTCGACCTGCTCTGGAAATATTCGCGGGACGCACTTCTCGCACCGGCCCGCCGCGAACACAATGTGGAATACTGGGGCCAGAAATACATGGACCAGTTCTATACCAAATACCCATTCAAGAACGAACTGAACGCGGATGAAAGCGCGGAACTCGACGCCTACTTCGAGAGCGCCGCCTTCCAGAAGTACTGCGAGCTCAACGAGCATCCCGATGTCGTCCATATCCATGCCAACGTCGAGACTTCGGCCCATCCGGACCTGATCAGGGCAGCGGCCCTGAAGGCGATGGCCAAGCGCGGCTGGGATATCGAGGATGCGGTTCCGGTTGCGTTCCAGATGCGCGGGCAGATGCACGGCAAGATCGTGTTCCTCGGCCGCACACCTGAAAAGATCTTCGACATCGCCTGGGCCTTCAACCCCACCGTCACGCTCATCCCGAGCACGCGGTACTGGTTGACCACCGAAAACCCGACCTACGACGCGCGCACCATGCACGAACTGCCGCTGCTGCTGAAGCGCGATCCCTACAGGCTGCTCTCCCTGCAGGAAATCGAAGCGATCGTCGCGGCAATCTGATCACCCGAGGGGAACGATACATGACATCGGCACATTTTTCTTCCGCCGCCGGCCAGGGCGGGCGCGTCGTCGCCGCACGGATCCATCCCAACCGCGACGTCCTGCAGTCGATCGAGGAAGTCTGCGTTGCGCATGGCATAACCTGCGGTCAGATCACCACGACCATCGGCAGCCTGAAGCGTGTCGCGCTGCATTATGTCAGCCGCGTCGAACCTGACCCGAAGCTCGGCTATACCACACAACTCATCATGGAGGGGCCGTTCAGCCTGCTGACGGGGCAAGGTCTGGTATCTGCCGGCGAGGCTCCGGGGCGCCTCAATATCCACTATCATGCCGTCATCAGCGGCGAAGGCGACGTCATCTATGGTGGCCATATCGAGCCGGGTACGATCACGCTCACCACGCTTGACCTGTTCGTGACGGAGGTGCACGGCGTCGAGATCGTTCGCGGTCGCGATCCGGAGACGGGCGTTATCGTTACCACCATACAGGCGGCTCCTTGAGGAGGCATCCATGAAGGTTTTCATCACGCAACCCTTGGAAAAAGAAGCCGTCGAGGTCCTGGAGAATGCTGGCATCGAGGTTGCCTGCAGCGGCGTCAGCCGGCCGTTGACACGCAAGGAGTTCCTGGACGGGATCAGCGACGCGGACGGCGTCATCTTCGTCTGGCATACCGAAATTCTGGACAAGGAAGCGTTCGACCACGCGCCGAAGCTGAAGATTGCCGCCCGGCGCGGTGTGGGCTACGACAATATCGATATCGCCGAGGCAGAGCGGCGCGGTGTCGAGGTCACCGTGACCCCGGTTCACACGCACACGATCGCCGACCTCACCTTCGGCCTGATGATCAACGCTGCGCGCAAGCTTCACCATGCCGATGCGTTCGTCCGCTCCGGACAGTGGACGGAAGCCGGCACCTGGGTCGCGCAGCGCTTCATGGGCTTTGACGTCTCCTACAAGACGATCGGCATCATCGGCTTCGGCAAGATCGGGAAGCACATGGCCAAGCGTGCCCGCGGCTTCGACATGGAAGTGCTCTACAACGACGTCATGCGTCAGCCAGACGCCGAGAAGGAACTGGGCGCCACCTTCGTGACGCTCGATGAACTCTACGCGCGCGCCGACTTCATCTCAATCAACTGCGCGCTGACGGATCAGACGCGCCGCATGATCGGACGCGAGGCGATCGCCAAGATGAAGGATACGGCGGTGATCGTCCTTTCCGCCCGCGGTGGCATCGTGGACGAAGAGGCGCTCTACGAAGCCCTGTCGACGGGGAAGCTGGGTGCAGCGGGCCTGGACGTCTTCGAGGAAGAGCCCGCGTCCCCCGACAACCCATTGCTGAAGCTGGAGAATACGGCCTTTTCTCCTCATCTCGGCACAAGCGTCATGGAGACCCGCATCCGCATGGCGACCACGGCCGCAGAGGATGTCATTCGCATTCTCAAAGGGCAGCAGCCGCTTTATTCACTGCTTCGAAAGGCCAGCTGACCTTTCGACCGCACACACGATGAGCCGCGGGCCGTTGCAAGGGAGAAGCTCAGGTCGACCTGGCCAAGGACTCCTCTGCATCGGACGTGGTTCATCTGTCGCGCCGCGGAAGGCTGGCGCTTCTCACCACCCCCGCTGTGTGCCGGTCCATCGAGCGCCTCGCGGTCAGCATCCTTGTTGCCGGAGCGATCCTTCGCGCGCCGCTTATAAATTTCCCGAACCGACCTTGTCCGATTGAGGGCAACGCCGTACCTCTTCTTCAGATTCTGTTCGCTCGCACGAACCTGCCCTTTTTAGCGCTATTTTGGGATGTAGCGGCGAGTAACGGGGCACCAGCCGCGGCGTTGAAGAGGTAAGGGCCGCATGGCGCACAGTGGAAGACGCTTTGATCTGAGAAACCGAACGCGGCAGGGGCACGAACGCCTCGATGCCGCTGTCGGCGTCTTTGAGACCCTTGCCGACTATCGCCGCTATCTCGCGTGTCTCGGCGCGTTCCGGGCAGCCATGGACAGAGCTTTGCAGGATATCGCCTGGCCGGAAGGCTGGAGCTGGCGGCCGACGCGGATAGTGGACCAGCTTGCACGGGATGCGAAAGATCTGGACCTGCAGCCGGCAAGCGATCGAAAGGCGGAAGTCGATCTGACAGATCTCAGCGCCTTGCTCGGCGCCCTCTACGTCCTCGAAGGCTCCACCCTTGGTGCGCAGGTGCTTCGCCAACGGGCTGCCACGCTCGGATTGGATGGAGACTTCGGCGCCCGTCATCTCGACCATATGTCGAATGACATAGCGCAGTGGCGGTCTTTTCTCTTACTCTTGGACGGTGCCCGCGATTTCGACATCGAACGTGCCGCCGCGTCTGCCAACGACGTCTTCGCCCTTGCGTTGCGATGCTTTGAAAGTGAGCTCCTTGTCGAACACTGAAACCGTCAATCTCGACACCTGCGATCGCGAACCGATTCATATTCCGGGGAGCATCCAGCCGCACGGTTGCCTCCTTGCCTGCGATATTCACCTCACGACGATCGAGCGCGCGTCGGCGAATACCTGCGAGGTGATCGGCCATCAGGGAGAACTGCTGGGCCGCAAGGTCAGCGATGTGCTGGGCAGCACGCTGGTGCACGACCTGCGAAACGCGCTTGCATCTGCGAGTGCGGGCACGCGACCGGCCCTCCTGATGGACGTATCGCTCGGGCAGGGCGTGTTCGATATCGCCGTTCACCGGCACAAGTCGTCGGTGATCGTCGAGTTTGAGCCGGCTCCGGCCGTGGGACAACCGCTGCATATCGCGCGAGAGATGATCGGCCGAATCAGCGATATCACCGACGTCGATCAACTGGTGAAGCGGGGCTGCCGTATCGTCGCCGGCGCCACCGGCTACGACCGGGTGATGATCTACCGCTTTGAGCAGGATGGATCGGGCAAAGTTGTCAGCGAGACGAAGCGGCCCGATCTCGAGAGCTTTCTCGGCCAGTATTTTCCGGCCAGCGACATCCCCCAGCAGGCGCGCACGCTCTATCTAAAGAACACCATCCGGGTGATTTCCGACGCCGGCGGGGCGCGGGTTCCAGTCGAGCCGGTGCTAGATGCTTCGGGCGAGCCGCTGGACCTCAGTTTCGCCCACTTGCGCAGCGTCTCGCCGGTCCACTGCGAATACTTGCGCAACATGGGCGTTGCCGCCTCCATGTCGATTTCCGTCATTCTCGACGGGCGCCTCTGGGGCTTGATTGCCTGCCACCACTACTCGCCGCGTGCCCTGCCGATGGCGCAACGCGTGGCGATGGAGGTGTTTGGCGAATTCTTCTCTCTTCATCTGAAGTCGCTGAAGGAGCGAGGCCGCGTGGCAGCCGTCGCCGGAACCCGCGAGGCGCTTGACCGGTTTCTGATCCTTTCATCCCATCACGAGGATGTCGGCGAGCTCCTTCGCCAGAGCCTGCGCGAGTTCTCCCGCTTGCTGCCGAACGACGGCATCGGCGTCATGTTCGACGGGGAATGGACCGCCGTGGGCACGACACCGCCGCCGGAAGGGATAACCGTTCTTCTCGACTTCATTCGCAGCGTCAGCGAGGGCCGAATCTGGGCGACTCACGCCGTGGCGCCGAAGGTGCCGGAGGCAGAAGCCTACGGCGACCGCGTGTCGGGGCTGCTTGCCATTCCGCTCTCCCATACGGGCTCGGATTGCCTGCTATTCTTTCGCAAGGAACTGGTGCAGACGCTGGAGTGGGCGGGCAATCCGGAAAAGACCTACGAGACCGGACCGCTTGGCGATCGTCTGACGCCGCGCAAGAGCTTTGCGATCTGGAAGGAAACGGTCAAGGCCCAGTCACAAGCCTGGAGCGAAGCCGATCGCGAGATCGCCGAGATCGCGCGCATTGCGATCGTGGAGGTCGTTCTGCGGCACAACGAATTGATGGCCGGCGAGCGACGCAAGTCCGAGGTTCGCCAGCGCATGCTGAACCAGGAGCTGAACCATCGGGTGAAGAACATCCTGGCCGTCATCAAATCGCTGGTAACGAGCCCGCAAAAGGAAAAGAACTCGCTGGAAGACTATGTGGCGACACTTCAGGGGCGCATCGAGGCGCTGTCCGTCGCCCACGATCAGGTCGCGCGCGGTGACGGGGGCGGCATGCTCGCCGACCTTCTGGCGGCCGAGCTCCAGCCCTACCGGACGAGCCCTTCGACCGTGGTTCTCGACGGTCCGTCGATTTGGCTCGACAGCCGCGCCTTCTCCGTGCTCGCCTTGGTTTTTCACGAATTGGCAACCAATGCCGCCAAGTACGGCGCGCTTTCGCTGCCGGCCGGGCAGCTGCAGATCTCGTGGACAATGGACGAAAGCAGCGGCTGCGAGATCCAATGGCGCGAGCGAAACGGACCGCAGGTGACGGTCCCGTCGCGCAGCGGTTTCGGCAGCGCGCTTATCGAGCGCAGCGTACCCTACGATCTCAGCGGCGAAAGCGCGATCCGGTTCGAACCGTCCGGCGTCGAGGCGACGTTCCGCATTCCTCCGCCGCACGTCAAGGCAGCGATCACAAAAGCGCAGACTTCCGGGCAGACTTCGGAGCAGGCAACGGTGAACCGGGCCGTGCTCAAGACTGCCGATCCGTCAGTCCTGATCGTCGAGGACCAGATGCTGATCGCACTTGACCTTGAAACCATGCTCGCGGACGAAGGCCTTTCCAAGGTTGCGACAACCAGTTCCGTACGACAGGCCCTGGTGCAGATCGAGGCGGCTCCACCCGATCTCGCCATTCTCGACATCAATCTCGGCACCACCAATTCCTTCCCAGTCGCCGACGAACTACAGAAACGGGGAACGCCCTACGTATTTGCAACGGGCTACGGGGAGGGTGCGGATTTGCCTGTCACCCATGCCGGAGTTCCGATCGTCCGCAAGCCCTATAGTCGTGGTGCGATCGTTGCGGCGCTCACCGCCGTTTTGAACGGACAGCGTTCAAGTCGCTAAGCAGGGGATGCGGACGCTGGCGATCCATTGATCCGGTGTCCGCGTTCTCGCGGTTGCATGGCCCAGTATATTCCTCCCGGATATATTATTATAAAAAATATGAAATTGATTTCATGTAAATCAGATCTACAAACAGGAAACCGCGTGGAGGACCCGGTCAATTTCCGTCGCCAGAGCCTGTCGAGACAGAGCCGGATGCTCCATGCCCTGAAATGATCGAGGACGTTTCGCAGCGGTGTTCCGCTCCGATGCCGTCGTCGGCGATATGGAGCACGCCTCTTGTCCTATACGATCTTCATCACCGCGCCGTCCCTGCATCCCGATGGCGTCGCAATTCTGGAAAATGCCGGCTGCCGCCTGATCTATCTTGAAAAGGGAGGCGATGAGGCCGCCGTCGAACGCATCATGGGCGAGAACCCGGTCGATGCGGTAATTTCGCGCACCGTAAACCTTTCCGGCAAGGCGATCGCCAGTTGCCAGACGCTGAAGGTCGTGTCCAAGCACGGCGTCGGGGTCAGCAACATCGATGTTGCAGCCGCGACCGCCCGGAATATTCCCGTCTTTGTCACACCGGGCGCAAACGCACAGTCTGTCGCAGAAATGGCGCTTGGCCTGCTCCTGGCCAGTGCACGCCGGATCGCGTGGATGGATCAAGAGATCAAATCGGGCCGTTGGTCGCGCGCGCAGGACGGAGTGGAGCTTCAGGGGCGCACGCTCGGCCTCGTCGGATTCGGCCAGATCGGTCAACGCCTGGCGCGGGCGTGCCTGGCGCTCGGGATGAAAGTTGTCGCCTACGATCCGGGCTTTGGCCTGAAATCCCCGGTCGACGGCGTACCGATGATGTCGTCGCTCGACGAACTGCTTCCGCTGAGTGACGTACTGAGCCTACACATACCCTTGACCGCGCAGACCCGCGGCCTGATCGGCCGCGACGCATTTGCCAAACTTCCCGACGATGCGATCCTCATCAATACGGCGCGGGGCGAGGTCGTTGACGAGGCTGCACTCATCGATGCGCTGCGGGAGCGAAAGCTCTATGCCGCCGGCCTCGATACGACCGCTGAGGAGCCCATTGCGCCCGGCAATCCACTGCTGGCGCTTTCGAACGTGGTCCTGACGCCGCATGTCGGCGGGTCGACACCGGCGGCGCTGGCCGCGATGGCGCGGGGGGCTGCGGACAACGTGCTCGGGTTTCTTTCGGGCGACCGGCCGCCGGCGTCGGCCTGCGTGAACCCGGCAACCTTGCAATCCATCAAGGAGTGAAAACAGTGAGTGGTGAAAAGCAGAACGAAGTCGTCTGGCCGGCAGGATATCGTATTAATCCGCGCCACGACGATCTCCCGGCGGATCTTCTCGAAGCCTTCGGTAAAATCCCGGTAGCGGTTGCCGGCGACTGCATGGGCCGTTCGACCGGCACCATGGGCCTCAAGTCCTATCACGGCAACAAGACTATGTGCGGGCAGGCCGTCACCGTTCGCGTGCGGCCGGGGGACAACCTCATGGTCCACAAGGCCCTGATGATGGCGCAGGCAGGCGACGTCATCGTTATCGACGGCGGTGGCGACCTTACCCAGGCGGTGATCGGCGGTCTCATGCGCACGACGGCGCAAGCCAAGCGACTCGGTGGTTTCGTCATCGACGGGGCGATCCGCGACCTCGCCGAATGGGCTGAGGGTGACATGCCGGTCTTCGCCCGTGGGCACACCCATCGCGGTCCCAGCAAGGAAGGCCCCGGGGAAATCAACGTGGTGGTATCTGTGGGCGGCCTTGTCGTGCATCCCGGCGATCTGGTCCTCGGCGATCTCGACGGCGTCATCGCCATCCGCGCGCAGGATGCCGCTGCCCTTCTGCCAAGAACGCTGGCTCACCTCGAGCGGGAAGCGAAGATCCGGGAAACCAACCTCAAGGGCACCGCTGATCCGGAGCGCTTCGATGCGATCCTGAGGGCCAAGGGACTTCCGGTCTGACGCAAGTCAACCGTCGATCCGGTAAGCCGTCCGGCTGGGAGCGCGTCGGCGATCGCGCTTCCCCCAATGCCGTCGGCCTCGCCACCTGCAAAGTCGCCAGCATCAAACCAGATTCGAAACGTTATTCCTCGTGGGTGTCACAACCTATGGGTGGAGGAGTATTGTAGTGCTTGTCGCTCTCAGCTTCGCGATGTTCGCGTGCTTCATCTATCTGTTGATCAGCGGCCGCATGTCGGCCACGACGGTGCTGATCCTCGTGCCCACCGTCTTCGCCCTGATTGGCGGCTTTGCTCCCGACATGGGCGACATGGTGGTGAAGGGCATAAAGACCATCGCACCAACCGGTGTCCTTCTGATTTTCGCGATGATGTATTTCATGGTGATGACCGATGCCGGCATGTTCGATCCGATCGTCAAGCGTATCGTCGGCGCGGTGGGCGGGGATCCGGTGAAGATCTTCATCGGAACTGTCGCGCTCGGTTATATCGTGGCGCTCGACGGCGACGGCGCAACGGTCTACATGATCACGCTGTCGGCATTCATGCCGCTCTACCGCCGGCTCGGACTGTCGCTTCCGATGGTGGCCTGTCTTCTCCTGCAATGCACGGGCATCGGCAATCTCCTGCCCTGGGGCGGCCCGACCGCCAGAGCTGCCGCGGCCATGAAGGTGGAGATGAGCGAAGTGTTCACGCCTCTCATCCTGCCGCTTCTTGCCTGCGTGGCTTGGGCGTTCTTCATGGCCTGGATCTTCGGTATGCGCGAACGCAAAAGAATAGGCGTCGTCGCGATCGATACCACCCAATTGATCGAGCACCGCGCCGATGCGGGCTGGAAGCTCTATTTCAACTGGGCTCTGACGGTCCTTCTGATGGCCTCGCTGGTCCTCGAAATCCTGCCACTTTCCTATCTCTTCATGATCGGCGCAGCAATTGCCATGCTCGTCAACTTCCCCCAGTACAAGGCCCAGCAGGATGTGCTCGCCAGGCACGCGCCAGCCATTCTCTCGGTGGCGACCATGCTGTTTTCCGCCAGCGTCTTCATCGGCATCCTCAATGAAACGGGCATGGCCAGCGCGTTGGCGCAGTCGATCGTCGACGTCATTCCCGAGCAGGTCGGCCCGTACATGGCGGTGATCACGGCGCTGCTCAGCATTCCCGTGACCTGGCTCGTGTCCAACGACGTCTTCTATTTCGGCATGCTGCCGATCCTTGCGGAGGCGGCCGGACATTACGGCATCACCGGGGCGGAAATGGCCCGTGCTTCGCTGGTAGGGCAGCCCGTGCACATCCTCAGCCCGCTTGTCGCATCCACCTATCTTCTGGTCAGCCGGCTTGACCTCAACTACGGCGAAACGCAGAAATTCACCATCCGCTGGTCGGTGGGCGCCTCATTCGTCATGCTCATCGTAGCCATTCTGATCGGTATCATCCCCATTTACCGCTAGGAGATGCGACCATCATTGCCCGGCGATTGCGCCGCCGGGCAACGAACCTTTCATCACCGAACTTCCGATCATCAGGCTTCCCCTGCGCCGGAAAACGCCGACTTCCTCGCCTCCGCAATCTCGACCAGCAGTCTCGCGGCGGGCGTGAAATAGGCCGAGCGTAGCCTGATGATGCCGAATTCGCGAAGCATGGTGGTCTCTTCCAGCGGAATCTCCTTCAATTGAGCGCCCGCGGCACCTGCTCCCAGATTGCGGCGTGAAATGAAGCTCAAAAGCTTCGTTTCCGCGATCAGCCGGGGAAGAAGCGAAATCGAACTGGTCTCCATCTGGACCTGCGGCCCGTCGAAGCCGAGCGACCGGAACCTCTCCTGCAACCACTGGCGTGTCGCGACGGCCGGTCTGGACAGAACCCATTTGTGTGCCGCAAGGCTTTCCATCGTAATGGGGCTGTCGAAGATCGGATGGTCACGGCTTGCGACGGCGACTGCGGCATCCGTCGCCAGCGAAAACGATTCGAACCGGTCCCCATCCGCTGTCGCCTCGGTCAGCGGGCAGAACACGAGGTCGAGATTCTTTTCGATGAGGGCTCCGACCAGAACGTCGTTCATGCCGACCGTCAGGTCGAGCGTCACGGCGGGGGCCCGTCGAATCAGCTCGGCCGTCAGAAGGGGCAGCATGTATTCCGCCGCGGTCGCTGCGCTCCCAATCCGGATGTGGCCGGCGATGCCGACGCCAAGATCGGCGATTTCGCGCCGGATCTCCGCCGCATGGCCGATGAGGCTGCGCATCCTGGCGAGAAAGACGATCCCCGCTTCGGTCAGGACCAGCCGCCTGCCTTCATGCCGAAACAGTTCGGTGCGCAGATCGTCCTCCAGCCGCCGAATGCACTTCGTCAGCGCAGGCTGGGTGCGACCCAGTTTTTCGGCGGCCAAAGCGAGGTTGCCAGCCTCGGCAATGGCCACGAAATAGGTTGCATCCCTCAGATCGATCATCCCAATCCTGTCCATGCCGTCGGGAAATGGCCCCGACCTTCAGCGAAGCATATGACGCGAACTTGCCACTTGGCTCAACACCGGAAAGCTGCATCTCAAAGCAGCGTATCGCGGATTTTCTCCAGCGCCTGATCCTGATCCGCACCGTAGGGAAGAAGCCCCTTCAGTCGCCCGTCGGCGCCGATCAGCAGGAGCGACATGGTGTGGCTCATGTGGTAGTCACCGTCCGCGCCCGGCAGCTTCGCTGCGTGCACCCTCCAGCCGTCGATAACCTTCCGCATCTCTGCCGGGGTGCCGGTCACGCCCGTGATCCGGTCCGTGATAGCAGTCACGTATCCGTGCATCACCTCAGGCGTGTCGCGTTCGGGATCGACGGAGAAGAAGTAGGTCTTCAGCGGCATCCCCTCTTTGCCAAGCTCCTTCAGATAGCCGGCGACTTCGAAGAGTGTCGTCGGGCAAACCTCGGGGCAATGCGTGTAGCCGAAATACACGAGCGACGGGCTGCCCTTGAACATCGACTGATCGACCGGGTTGCCCCGGTCGTCGACGAGCGAGAAGGAAGCCTCGAAGCGCCCGGTGCGCGGGCTGTCGATGCCCACCCACGCCATCACGCCGATGAGGATCGCGACGAAGAGTGCCGATATGCCAGCGAACGCGATGGCGGCCGGATTGCGCACCGTCATTTACCGTCTTCCGCATGCGCTGCGTGATCGTCGTGCTTCATTTCCGCCGCCCCGCTTGCAGCCGGGCCGACGACGAATTCGACCTCGACCGTGCCTGCCTTCTCGAAGGTGAGGGTGGCCTTGATCATCTCGCCTTCCTGGAAGGGTTGGGAGACGTTCATGAACATGACGTGGTAGCCGCCGGGCTTGAGTTCGACGGTCGCGTTCGCAGGCACGGCAATGCCGTCCTTCAATTCGCGCATCACCATGATGCCGCCATCCATCTTCATTTCATGAAGCTGAGCGCTGGCGGCCCGGTCTGCCTTCACGCTCAGAAGGCGGTCGGCCGATCCGTTGTTCGTGATCGTGAGATAGCCGCCTCCGACCTTGGCGCCCGGGAGCATGGCGCGCGCATGGGGATGGCCGATCTTGAGGTCTCCGACTTCGAAGCCGTGCGCATGTGCAGCCCCGGCAAGTAGGATGGAGACAAGGATGGCAAGCAGTCTGAACAGGTTCTGTATCATGATCGTTCCAGTCGGTTTGTAGAGAAGGTTAGCTCAGGGCGCGCTTCAGCGGCTTCACATGCCGGAGGAGCAGCATGTCCAGCGCAAGCACGGCGACAAGGACAATTCCGGTCAGTGGGAAAAGCAGAGACACCGCGACCATGACGATCGCGCCGCCTTTCCAGATCGACATCTTTTCCGGCACCACAGGAGCGACAAGTCGGCCCGCGCCGGACGGCCGGCGCTTCCACCACATGACGATGCCGCTGACGGACAGAAAGATGACGGACAGGCAGAAAACGGTGTTGAGCGCGACGTTCCAGCCGCCACCGATATCGCCTTCATGGAAAGCGACGCCGATGGCCATGGCCTTGCCGGCGGCGCTGTAGTCCGCAAACTTGACGTCGGCGAGGACCTTGCCGCTATACCGATCGATATGGACAGTGCGGTCGGACAGCGGATCAGCACTGTCGTTGCTCATCGTGTCGCGGGCAATCGTCCATACGCCCGTCTCCCCATTGGGGAAGGCGAGCTGAAAGCGCCCGTCGAAGCCGAGCGAGCGGGCTTGGGCGACGATGGCATCGAGATCGCCCGGCTGGTTTTCAGACATCGTCGCGTGACCATTGTGCGCCGCATGGGGATCTGAGGCCGGCATCGGCGTCTGCTCCAGAGCCCACGGCACATCCTTCACGCCGCCATGGTTCATGCTGGCATGGGTAACGTCGGAAATCGGGACGTTGTCCCACTTCTCCGCCGGGAACGTGCTCCAGGCCTGGGTAAGCTTCTCGCCCCAGATGCCGGACCAGGAAAGGCCGGAGATCAGAAACACCAGAAGAAGAGCTGCGGCATAGATACCGACGGTCTGATGAAACGATTTCCAGACCTGTCGCCCCCGGCCAGACAGTTGCGGCCGCAAGGAGCCGGCAAGACCGCGGCCGTCGCGAGGCCACCATAGATAGACGCCCGTGACGATCAGGACGATGCCGAAGCCTGCGGCGATCTCGATCAGGCGATCCCCGACGGTGCCGATCAACAGCGTGCCGTGGATGAGGTTTGCCACATCGTAGAGCGCATCGCGACGCTCCCATGTTCCAAGCACCGTGCCACGATAGGGATCGACGGCGACCATGGTCGATTGACCGTCCTTGTTGACGCGGAAGACGGCGGGCTGTTCCTCCGTGCGCGGAACGATGTACTGGACAAGCGCGCTGCCGGGAACGGCTGCGACCGCCGCATTGGCCTGTGCGGATACCGCAACGGTCTGCGCGGTCGGGGAAACCGAGTAGAGTTTCTCACCATCCCGGCCGACGAGCACGGAAGACCACAGCATAATCAGTCCGGTCACGGCCAGCATGATCAGGAAGGGTGCCACATAGAGCCCGGCATAGAAGTGCCACCGCCAGGCTGTCGTATAGAATGCCTTTGCGAGAGATTTATCGCGGGTCGGTGATGAAGTATCGGCGGTCAATGTCATTGTTGTCCCCTTTGACAACTGAAGCGGTTTTTGAATTCGCAACGAGCGCGCATGCAAGCGCGGCCGGAAGCACCGAAGGCGCGGCCGGTCTCATGCGGTCATGGATTCAATTGATCGAGCGTTTCCCTGCCTCCGGGCGAACCGGGTGGAGAGCTTTCGGCTACGACAGCCGACGCAATGGCGTTTCCCACCTTCTCGGTGAGACAATGATGTGTGCGCTTTTGCGTGCCTTTTCTGAGCATGGATGTCGTCCGGCAAAGCGCCGGGACGATCCGCTCAATGCGGACGAACCGGCGCAGGCTGAAATTTCCGCTGATGACAGCGGCGGTTCAGGCAGCGAGGCCGGATGGAGGTCCGCGTGGCGAGGTATTGGGAGGAAACAGCTGGCGATAGAAGGCTTCCCGACGCGTCGGTGTGAAGCGATAGACCTGCTTCCGGATCAACTGGCCGGAAACGTCCGCAGGTGCAGGCAACAGGACCGACGCGGCCAGGCGGCACGCTTCGCAGCCAGAAGCCGCGTCATGCTGGTCGTGCTTCACAGTCCCATCCTCGGAGGGGAGGCAGAGGACCTGCAAGGAGCCGTCCGGGAGCGTGTACTGGGCTATCTCATTGAGCGGGATCGAAGGCCCGGCAACGGCCGGCGGCTTGTGGGCAAAGGCAACGAACAGCAGGGCGAGCGCGCAGATAATGCGCACCATGCACTGCTTGGCAAAGTCCCGTTGCTTGCTCATCGATTCCCCGGTGCCACCTCCGACACGGCGCGCACCATATCCTCGCGGCGGCGCAAGCTCAATGCGACAATCTTGCCGCACCTTGTCGAATCCCCGCTCCCTTCCGCGGAGCGCTACCGCCACATCGCAGACGTCGCCATGGTGCGGCAGGCAACATCTGGGCGATTCTGCAGGCAGGCGCGTCAGTCTGGGCGCCATCCGGTCAGCCGCAATTCCCGTTATTGAGGTCGGAAAGCAACTCTACGACATCGTCCTTGGAGATGCTGTCGCCGATGAACCAGCTCAGGCTCTCGTGGAAACCAAGGAAAGAGCCGCGGACCTTTTCGGTGATGGTCCTCGCTTCATCGTCGGAAACGGCAAGCTTCTCCGCGATGAATGCGCGCACGGTCTCGGCCGCTGCCGCATCGGCCAAGATCGCCGACGTTGGAGAATGGGCGGTAAAGGCGGGCGGGCGGAGCGGCTCGCTTCGGCAAGGGACGTGCTGAGAAAGGCGGACGTCCCGCGATGATGCCGCCGCCTCGATGACAAACGCCTCCGCCTGCAGGACCCAACTCCCGCGCGACGTGTCGAAATACTGAAAATCGCGGGGCGTGAGGGAAAAGGTCACCGATCTGGATTCCCCGGGCTGAAGAGCAATCTTCACAAACGCCTTGAGTTCTCGTATGGGCCGTTTCAGTCCGGGCGCAACGGGCCGCACATAGATCTGCACGATTTCCTTTCCAGGCACCGTGCCGATGTTGCGGATCGTCAGCGTGACGTTGCAGCTGTTGCCGGGCGAGATCTCGCCGGCATCGACCGCCAGATCCTCATAGCTAAACGTGGTGTAGCTCAGGCCATGGCCGAAAGGGAAAGCCGGCGCGATGCTCTTGAGGTCGTAGTAGCGATAGCCGACGAAGATCCCCTCGCTATAGAGGTGACGGCCGTGCTCGCCCGGATAGCTGTGCCAGCCGGGGATATCTTCGATCCTGGCTGGCATCGTCGCCGAAAGCTTGCCGCAGGGGTTCTGTTCCCCGAAGAGGATGCGCGCAATGGCCTCGCCGCCACCCTGGCCGGGGTAGAAGCAGGCGAGTGCGGTAGGCACCGTCTCCAGCCACGGCATCTCGACGGCATCGGGCATGGTGAGCACGACGACGAGCTTGTCTGCGACACCCGCCAGCGCTGCTATCACGGCGTTCTGCGCGGGGACGATATCCAACGTATCGCGGTCGTTACCTTCGCCGTTGCGCCCCTTTTCGTTTTCGGCAAAGACGACGACTGCGTCAGCCTCCCCCGCGCGTTTGCAAATCCCGGTAATATGCGCCTCGATTTCCGTTGCCGTGCCGTGGGGCGTGGGCAGGTGCTCGAGGACAAACCGCCCGGGAGCCCGGAGTTCGATCTGCGACAGGGGTACATCGACGAGATAGGGATTGGTGGTTGCCGACCCGGATCCCTGGATCTGGGGCTTGACGGCGCCGTCACCGACAACGAGGAGGCGCCTTGTCGTAGCCGGGGCGAGCGGCAGAACCGCTCTCTCGTTCTTCAGGAGAACGATTGACTCCGCTGCAATGTCGCGCGCAAGCGCATGATGTCGGTCGAGGTCTGCACCCGGCGCGCTGGGCTTTGCCGCGAGACATTTGCGCACGAAATCGAGAATCCGCCCGCAGGCGGCATCGACAGCCTGCCGGTCGATCTCACCGGTTTTCAGGGCGGCCAGCAATTGCGCCTTGCGGGGTTTGCTTTCCGGCATGTCCAGCTCGGTCCCCGCTGCCAGCGACGCCGGACGATCCTTGATCGCATGCCAGTCGGAAACGACAATCCCGTCATATCCCCATTCCTGACGCAACACCTGCGTCAGAAGCCACGGGTTTTCCGCCGCCTGCACGCCGTTGACGGGATTGTACGCGCTCATCACGGTCCACGGCGCGCTCTTCGCGATCGCCCGCTCGAACCCGGCGAGATAGATTTCGCGCAGCGCCCGCTCGCTGACGTCCGAACTGGTGTTGGTGCGGTCGATTTCGGAGTTGTTGCAGGCGAAATGCTTCAGCGAGGCGCCGATGCCGTTGTCCTGCAGGCCGCTGATCAGGGCTGCGGCAAGATCGCCGTTGATGACCGGATCCTCGGAGCAGTATTCGTAGGCGCGACCGGCCAGCGGCGTACGCCTGGTGTTGATGCCCGGACCGAGGAGAAGCTGGACACCCATCTGATGGCACTCCGCGGCCAGGGCCTGTCCCATCCGGTAGGTCAGATCGTAATCCCAAGAGCAGCCGATCAGGTTTCCGTTTGGAAAGCAGGTCGCGGGAAGGGTGGTGCCGAACATTCCGGTGTCGTCTTCGGCGTCCTGGTTCACGACCGCGAGAAACTGCTGCAAGCTGTCTTCGTCGTCGTCGCCCGCGTCGATCTGCGTCGTGGAATAGCGCACGCCGTAGGTTCCATCCGTCATGATGATCGACGGAATGTTCAGGCGCGCGATAGCGGCAGTCTTCCAAAGCCCCCGTCCACTGAGAAGATCGACCTTCTCCTCGTCGGTCATGGCCGCAACGACATCCGCGACAGCGACGTTGGCATCCTGGAACATTACGATTTCCTGTAATTTCTGTCTGTCGGCCTGGCGCTCAGCTGATCTTCCGCAGCAATTCCATCAACATCATCTGCTCGGCCGTGCTCAGGGGCCTGAGCGTTTCGCGCGATATCTCCAGCGCAACAGAAAGGTTGCGTTGAACGATGGCGACGCCCTCCTGCGTCAGCGTGAGCACCAGGCGTCGCGCGTCGCTCGGATCGGGGGCGGTATTGATGAGATTGCGCTTTACGAGCCTATCCACCACGCCCTTGATCGTCGCCATGTCCATGGCCGTTTCCCGTCCGAGGCTGCCCTGGGAACAGGGTTGCATTTCCTTGAGCTTGACGAGAGCCGCCCATTGCGTGGTCGTCAGCTTTTCGGGCATAAGTCCGGCGAAGATCGAAACGTGACGCTGGTTGGCCTGGCGAAGGAAAAAGCCGATCTGTTCGCCGAGCGCATACTGGTCGGCTCCCGCCGGCCCCGTGCCGTTCTTGGTTGGCTTGCCGGACAGGTGCTGCTCGTTCGAGCTGATGTCCATCCAAAGGCTCCTCAATGGTTGGGCGGTCTTCATTGCCGCGGCCAACGCTTAGCTACCGTTTCCACCGCTCAAGGACGGCGGCGGTGGTCATGAGTTCGATTTGCTCAGGCAGTCGTGGTACAAGATGCTGCAACACGGCGTCATGAGCCTTGGCGTCGGCGCTTCCCAATGCATCAGTTACAAGCACCACCCGATATCCGAGATCGACTGCCGCCAGCATGCTTGCGTAGACGCACACATCCGTCTCGACGCCTGACATGATAAGCGTGTCCACCCGTTCGCCAGCAAGCCTCTCTGCGAAGCCGGGGACTGCGAAAATCGAGTATGTGGACTTGTCCACGACCCAACCCCTGGCGGCGATGGATGAAAGCGGCTCGACCAGATCAAGCATCGAAGGATCGAGCACATCTCCCGTTATCATGTTCCAGCGGTCGTAGTAGGCCTTCCAACTGCCGGAAGCCTGCTGCGCATTGGCAGGCACGACGAACCGGGCATAGACGGTCCTGTCAGGCTGCGCCTCGCAAAGCCGAACGACGTTTGGCAAAATGGAGCCGAGCGATGGCGTGTGCCAAGGCGTGTCCTCCGCAAAGAGCCGCTGCATGTCGATCGTGACATGCAGCGCAGTGTCCCAAAGTCCACGCCCGGGCATCTGGTCAGTTCGCCACTGCGATCGTGTGCTCCGGCGACCAGCTCAGGCTGACAGTTTCGCCTTCCCGCAGGACACGGCCATCGCGATTTTGCGCAAAGAGCTTCAACGGCAGCCCATCCGGAGTCTCCAGGATGTAGGAGAGAACGGGGCCGGCATAAATGACCGTCGTAATGCGCGCCGAGAGCCGGTTCGGGTGGCTGTCCGCTGTCGCCAGCGACATCTTCTCGGGGCGGATCGCCAGCGTGACGTCCGCACCGTTGCCCGGCAGCGCGCTGTCGCTGCGCACGACCGTGCCGTTGGAGAGCCGGACCGCACCGTTCTCGACCTTCCCGGAAAGAAAGTTGGAATCGCCGAGGAACTCGGCTGCAAATCGCGTCAACGGCTTCTCGTAGACGGTTTCCGGCTCGCCGATCTGTACGATGCGGCCGCGATCGAGGATTGCGACCTTGTCGGAAAGCGTCAGCGCTTCTTCCTGGTCATGGGTGACGAAAATGGTCGTCAGGCCGCTTTCGCGCTGGATCCGCAGCAGTTCCACTTGCATCTCCTGCCGCAGGCGGCGGTCGAGTGCGGAAAGCGGCTCGTCTAGAAGCAGCACGCTCGGCTTGATGACGATGGCCCGCGCCAGGGCAACACGTTGCTGCTGCCCGCCGGAGAGCTGCTTGGGCGTGCGATCGCCGAAGCCGGACAGGCGCACCATCTCCAGGGCGCGATCCACCTCCTTGCGGGCCGCCTCTCCCTTGATGCCGCGGCGTTCCAGGCCGAAAGCGACGTTCTGCGCGATCGTCATGTGCGGGAACAAGGCGTAGGATTGGAACATCATGCCGATGTTGCGGCCCCAGACCGGCACGTTCGTCACGTCGTTGTTGCCGATCATGATCACACCCTCGTCTGGTTTGATGAAGCCGGCGATGATGCGAAGGAGCGTCGTCTTGCCCGAGCCGGAAGGGCCAAGAAGGCTGGTGAAAGAGCCTTCCGGAAACTCGGTGCTGATATCGGTGAGGACGGGGATCGGGCCGTAGGTCTTGGCGACGGACTTGACTTTAACGTTTGTCACGGGTGTCTCCGGGTTTGGCGAAGCGCGCAAAGATCAGGATGGCGGCCATCGAACCGAGCAGCAGCAAGGTCGAGATCGCGTTGATTTCAGGCGTGAAGCCCTTGCGGATTGCCGAGTAGATCTGCACCGGCAGGGTTGTGTAGCCGGGCGTTGCGAGAAAGTACGAAATGACGAACTGGTCCAGCGAGACCGCGAAGGCGAAGAGCGCGGCGCCAAGGATGCTCGGGTAGAGCAACGGCAGCGTGACCGAGAAGAACGCGTGAACGGGCGTGGAACCCAGGCTCATGGCAGCCTCCTCGAGATCCGCGCGCACCGTCTTGAAGCCCGTTCCCACCACGAGGACGACATACGGAATGGCAAGCGCGACGTGGCCGATGAGCAAGGCGTGCATGCCGCGCCCGATGCCGCTCCAATAGAAGAAGATCAGCATCGCGGTGCCCGTGATGAGCCACGGAATGGCGATCGGCGGCAGAAGCAGGACCTGCAGAAGGCTTTTTCCGCGGAAAGTTCGGCGCGACAGTGCGACGGAGGCCATCGTACCGAGCGTGGTGGCGATCACCGCCGTGATCAGCGCGATGATGATGCTGTTCGCTCCGGCTTTCAGCAGGGGTTGGTTCGAAAGCAGAGCCTCGTACCAACGCGTGGAGAAGGTGAAGGGCAGTTCGTAAAGCGGCGACTCGTTGAACCCCATCGCCATCATCACGACGATCGGCGTGTACAGGAACAGGAGAATCGCGATCAGGTAAAAGCGTCCGAGTTGTCTCATGGTGCGTTCCTCAACCTGCCGTCCTGCCGCGCAGCACGCCGGAGAATGTAGCGAAGATTGCAAGAACGACGGCAAGCAGCGTGAACGACAGCGAAGCGCCGAGCGGCCAGTTGAAGGCTTGCGTGAACTGGTCCTCGATGACTGTTCCCATCGTGACGCCGACGCGTCCGCCGAGAATGCGTGGTTCCATGAAGGAGCCGATAACCGGAATGAAGATCAGCACGGCGCCGGAAATCAGGCCGGGCGCGGCCATCGGAATGAGGATCTTGTACAGGATCGTCCACCAGCGCGCGCCAAGGCTGGCGGCAGCTTCGATGATGGCGTCGTCAATGGTTACGAGCGCGATGTAACAGGTAAGGATCATATAAGGCAGATAGCCATGCACCAGCCCGAGCACGACGGCGTAGCGCGTGTAAAGGATGCTGATCGATCCGGCATCAGGAGCAACCATGTGCAGGATATTGTCGAGAAAGCCGTTTTCCCGAAGCACCATCGTCCAGGAGAAGACGCGGACGAGGCCATTGGTCCAGAACGGCAGCAGGATCAGCACAAGGAGCGCCTCGCGCGCCTTGCCGACCGTTGCGCGCACCAGGGCCACGGCCGCGAGAAAGCCCAGAATGGCGCAGAACAGCGTCGTCCAGAAACCCATCATCAGCGAGTTGAAACCGATCCGCAGAAGATACGGCTGATCGATGAAGGCGCGGTACTGCTTCAGCGTGAATTCGACCGGCGTCTTGCCCATCGGGGTGGCCGACATGAAACTGAAGGCCAGCATGGTAAGCAGCGGCAGGAAGACGGCGAGCGTGAGCCAGCCGTACGTCGGCAAAAGAAGCGCCGTCGTCGAGACCCAGGCGGGGAGGGGGCGCTTGACGCGCGGATCGACTGATCCGCGCGTCTGCGCCAGGGCGAGCTGGTCATTCTGCATAGAAGGCTTTCACTTCCTGCCAGACATTGTTGAAGGCTTCGCGGCGATCGTCGGGCAGCGCCGACATGATGCTCATCGTCTTCAGGTAATCCGGGTTGTGCACCTGACGGCTCAGGTCGTCGGCCGGCAAGCTGTTCAGCGCAGCGGAGTTCGAGGATGCGGGGGCGCCGACCTTGGTTGCCCATTCGACATAGAAGGCCGGGTCGATCATCCAGTTGGCGAAGGCAAGCGCGCCCTCCGGGTTCGGTGCGGTAGCGGGGATGCCGAGACCGTCGACCCAACCCACCGCGCCCTCTTTCGGGACGACGAATTCGACAGGCAGGTTCGAATTGCGCTTCGACCGGACCGAGCCGCCCGACCAGAAGACCGAAAGATCGAACTCGTCGGCGGCGAACGACTTGTTCCACTGGTCCTCGGTCGACCACAGAAGCTTGACGTTCGGCTTGATCGACTTGAGGGCCTCGGTCACCGCGGCCAGATCCTGCGGATCGTTCATGTCCTGGCCGGTCATGAGCGCACCAATGCCGACGTTGATGATGGCATCGTCGTCCATTGCCACGCGGCCCTTGTAGGTCTCGTCAGCCAGCGCCTTGTAGCTCTCCGGCTTCGGCTTGCCCTCACGGATCGCGAGCGAGGTCATGCCCCAGACCCACGGAACCGCAAAACCTACGCCATCCTTGGAGAAGTTCGGGTTGCTGCGCAGCGTCTCATCGACGGTCGCCGCGTTCGGCACCTTGGCGAAATCGATTGGCTGGAGCAGGTCTTCGGCGACGGCCTGGGCGCAGCGTGCGGCGTTGAGCACGACCAGATCGTACGCCCCGGGATTGGTGCGCAGCTTGGTCAGCATCTCGGATTCGGAGCTGTAGTAGTCATGCACCACGCTGATGCCGGTCTTTTCGGTGAACTGCTTCAGCGACCAGGCCTCGTCCGTGCCGTAGCCCTGCCAGTTGAGTACCGTGATCTGACCCGAAGCAAAAACCTTGCGCGGCAAGAGTGAGAAGCTGGCGCCGGCGGCCAGTGTAGCCGTCATGAGCTTCAGCGTGTTGCGTCTTGAAAATTCAGCCATTGCTGCACCCCTCTGGTGGACCTGCTGTTGTTAACAATCGCGGCGACAGCCATCGATTGCGGTTGTTCACCACACTATCCGGAACTGGCGGACAGTGGGAAAAGATGCCGAATTTAATTTGTATACAAATTAAATGTTCAAGAAGGTCCGGAAGAGTAGAAAGGGAATACCGCGCGCAGGAAACCACGCCCTCCTGCCGAAGCAGAGGGTTCAGTTGTCTTCGATGCGCATTATCCCAATTGTTGCGACGAGACACATTCTGCTCTCGGTCGAAACCTGCTCAAACCCTCTGAACGTCGGCTATACGTTTGTTATTTTTATTTGTGTACAAATTAATAAGACAGAATTTCCTTCTGTCAAGTTCTTCCTGATGAAGGTGCTGTGCGCGCGGACGAAAAATGAACTTCAAGCGTCCGAGCAGCACCTGCACGCCCAACCTCGATCTGCAGGTCGCCACCCACGCGGCTCCAGCGTGCGTCCGCTCCGTCCATGCGGACGGCCACAACCGACCGGGCTTCGACATCGATGATGCGGATACTGCCCGCCGCATCTGTCGCATCGATGACGCAACTGAACCCGCAGGGCCAGAACGCGAGGTTTGACAGCCGGGCCTGGAGGTCGGTGGCGAGCCGCGCCTTGCCGCCGAGTTCCAGGGTGAGAAGCTCGTTCTCGACGCGGATGCGGAGTTCTCCCATCGGCGACAGCATCGGTCCGATCGTGGTATCTCGACCGGGATTGCGGATTTCCCATCCCTTCCAGGGATCGAAATCGACCACCTCGCAGACCGCCATCAGCGGCAGCAAGGCCGCCCATATGTAGAATGGGTCCGTATCACCCTGGTCCATGGCCTCGCCGGTCGTGGCGTTGTAGTTCTCGGCGGCAATCCGGTCCTGCTGCCAGGATTTCATGAAAAGCGCGTGGCTCATCTCCGCGAGCCTCGTCGCTTCGGCGTAGAAGCCGTATCGCCGCAGCCCCAGCCAGACCATGTAGTTGACGTTCGGCCAGATGCGTCCGCGCCAGTAGACGTTGTCGGCGAAGGCCGGATCGTCGCGCGTGACGTTCGGCAGGCCGAATGCGCCTGCAAACGTGCGCTCGTCCGCAAGGTGTTGAAGCAGGAAGGCGGCCTGTTCGTCGCTGGCCGCGCCGCAGAACAGCGGATAGAAGCTGGTCGGAGACAGCGACCGGACGAAGCCGCCGCTGCGCTGCCGGTTGGCGAAGATCTTGCGGCTGTCGTCCCACAATTCTTCGCGGATCAGCCGGCGGCTGTTTTCCGCAATCCCGGCGAACTCGATCGCATCTTCGGCATGGCCGAGAATTTCCGCCATGCGCGCCAGTATTTCCGCGTCAAGCGCGGCCGCGCAGTTCAGGCCGAGATCGAAGGTTGAAAGCGTACGCGTCGCCGGATCGTAGATCGCCTCGTCATGTGTCGGCGAATTGTCCATGCCAGTTTCGTTGCGGGCACCGAAGGCTGTGCCCTTGTAGAGCGCCTCGCCGACGTCGGATGTACCGCAGGAGAGAAGCCCCCGCATTTCGGGGTCGCGGCTCTTCCGCCACCAGCGTTGATTGCGGGCGAGGGCCACATAGTTGGCCTCCAGAAGGGATCGCTCGCCGGTGCGCTGATAGAGCTGCCAGACGGCAAGGGCGCCGTGCGGCGGCTGGCTGCGATCGACCCACGCATCGTTCGACGTGACGATGCAGGCAATGTTGCCCTGCGGCGTCGCTCCCGCCAGTGCCGCAGCCAGGTTCTCGCGCGCCAGATCGGCGTCGAACGTTCCTGCCAATTGAGCGGCGAAAATCTGGTCGTTGTACCAGACGGCGAACTTTCCGAGATTCCAGATCCGTGTGACTGCCGTGTAGGGGCGGGCGTTGGTCGCATCCCAGATCGTGTTCCAGGCAACGACGTCGCGAATGGCGTCAAGCGATCCGGCGTAGAGGCCGGCATGATGATTTGCACGGCCGGCTGCGGTCTTTCGCGCCAGTTCGGCCCGAGCATTTTCGACGGCAAGTTCGGCACTGTCCGCGACGGCCGCCGCATATGCACCATGGCGCATCATTTCCAGGTTGAAGCGAAGGGCGAGAACGGGAGCCTCGTTGCTTCGGCTGCCGAGATAGAAATAGCCGTTCGTTTCGAAGTCGGCCCGCAGGGCACCGAGATCGTCATGCCCCGTCACCTGGACCGGAGCGTCGGCGCTCGCCACCGCGACGTAGCGCGTTCCAACCTTGACCAGGGCCACACCATCATCGACACGATACTGTACGCTTTCGCCGCCCTCGCACGAAATTGCCAGAGCGATCCAGAATCGGAGCCCCCACTCGCCGCTGCTCTTGCCATGCCACTCGCCTCTTATGGCGAAGGGATCGGTCTTGTCCCAGGAAAACGCAAGCGTGGTTCCGGCGTGATCGGTTTCCAGCTCTATGAGCGAACCGTCGATGGCGTGTCGACCCAACCTCACAGCGTCACGGCGCGGCTCGATCGCCGAGGTCGTTCGCGTCCGTGTCGAATAGAGGATGGGCGTCACCCGCACGCCAAGCGGCAAGAACACCATCTCGGCAGGTCGGTCGGACCAGGTGTTCCAGGCGCGTTCGATCGGGATAGTCGCATGTTTCAGCATGGTCGCTCAGCTTTCCTGGTCGATTAGAACGAGGCGGGGAGGAGCGGTGAGCCCACTCCGATCCAGTATGTCGCCCTGATAGGGTGTGTTGCGGTAATAGCGGTTGGCCGCCGTATTGGACACGGCAATTTCCAGACGGTGGGTACCCCTGGCGAGCCGTCCCAGCGCAAAACGGTAGGGTCGCCAGCCCCGGCGCCCGCACAGGCGCCCGTCAATCCGCACCGAGACCGCAGTATGTGCCTCCGGCACCTCGAGCAGCCATTCGCCGTCCGTCTCGATCGCGATCTCTCGGAAATAAACGCCGGTTCCCGAGAAGGAAGCAAAGCCCTGCTCCTCCCATCCGGCATCGACGGACATCAGAACGGATGCAGCGCATTCATCGACAGCGAAGTTCCAGACCCCGTCCAGAACCGTCGACATGCCATCGGCCGAGGGCAGGGACGACATGGCCGAGGCGGCGCACTTGCCAGCGGCCGCGCCAGGCAGAAAGCGAAGGCATCGCAGTTCCTGTGCCTCCAGCACGACCTGGAGCTTCTCGCAAACTGCAAGCGGGGTAATACTTCCGTCCGGCGGCGACCACATCTCGCAATGCATCTCAGAACCGAGCGTGATGTCGCAACTACCGCGGTTGTCGTCGTCGTTGAACAGCACCACCCGCCAACCGCCATCGGGTTCGGCACCGATCCATGTCCAGGGCTTGCGTGGCATGGTCGTGCTGATTTTCACGCCGCGGTCCGGCAGGTCGGAGACGAGTTCTGCGAGCGCCTGAAGTGTCGGCGCATTCACAGAATGCGTCGACGGCAACACGGTGCTGGACCCGGTCGTAGCTTCGCAACAAATGTGCGGCAGATCGCCCGAGGTCCACACACGCCCGCCATCCTTGCCGAAGCGCTTGAGATTTTGCAGCACGGCGTTTGATTGGAGGACCGTTACCGAAGGCAGGACGACCGCATCGAATGTGAGGCCGGCAGCCTGGATCTGCCCGTTGCTCGCCTTACCCGCGGCAAGATCGCTTTCGCTGACGAACATGAAGTCGCAACCGAGTTCCAGAAGCCCTTCGCACCACGCGCCGACGTGGCTGGCATGGCTGTGGCGCGGTCCCTCCGCCCAAGCCGTGTGCAGCGGATAGAGTATGGCGACGGGCGCAAGCGGCTTCGCCGGCTCCATGAAGGCCGAAAGGCGCGCCGACTCTTCCGCGAACAGTCCATGATAGGGCCACCAGGGCTCGAAGTTGATGCCGGGGGCAAAATCGAAGCGCGGGTTGGTGAACGGTGTGGGATCGTCGTCGCGCCCGTCTGTCTGGTAGACCCCGTGCCAGACATGCTGGCGCATGCCGAGGCAATGAAGGCGGATGACGTGGGCGCGCAAGGTCTCGAGCGTCAGTTCCCATTGTCCAGCCGCCCGCACCGGGGTGCGCAACGCGCTGGCATAGGTTTCGACAGCGCACCGGCTTCGACCGTTGGCGCGGGCAACGGAATCGCCGAGCTTCGGAGCAAGCTGCGGGATGAAATTGTTGGCGTCGACGGCAGTTCCGTCCCGGAATGCATCGATCCCGAAGAAATCGACCGCCGGTGCGACGCGCGGATCGATGCTGGTGAAGCCGCCGTTGAGCGACCAGGAACTGACATGCGGCAGGATCTCATGTCCCGTGAGCGCGATACCGGTACGCGCGCACCACTTGCGCAGCGTGCCGAAGAATGCCTCGTTCATTACCCCGGAATAGGCAGCGAAGAATTGCGCCCGCAATCTCGCCGCGCCCCCTCCGACGTCATGAACCAGCGCTGCAAGGGCCCGCGAAAAGGAAAGTCCTGTCTCCGCCTCCACGGTTGACGGCAGTTCCTTTGAGAAGAGCAGGCTGTTTCCGACATGTCCCGAGATCTGGTCCCACCGATAGAAGCCGGCGGCAGGCTGGTCGTAGAAGACGAAGCCCAGCGTATCCGGCACGAATGCCCGCAGCGGCTCGATCAAGGGTTGAAGGCCGACCTCGATAAAGCGCCTGGCGGCCTCGGGGAGGAGATAGTTGATCAGGCGGGAGGTCGCCGACCGGGCGCTGACGAAGACTGTGAGCACATGCCCGTCCGGAACCGTGCCCTCAAACGCAAAGCGGCAGCCGGTGGCATCGCTGATGACGATGTGCGTCTGTGGCGTAACGTCTACGATCTCCTCCAGATCGAGCGGGACTGCGGTAGCGCTCAGGATCGCCGCCTCGATCTTCCACTCGCACCATTCGACCCGGCCCCCCTCATACTGCCAGGCAAGAATATCGGGGCCCATGCCCTCAACGAACGGCGGGCGTATGCCGCTGATCGTACCCTCACGATCGCTGCCGGCGGACCAGAACAGGTGACGTTCCCGCAGATGGTCGTGCCGTGCGACGGTTCTTCCGCCCGCATGGCCGCTGATCCAGTTGTAGTCGTCGTAGATGCCGGTCTTGAGGCCGAGTTCAGCAGCAATCCCAATGGCGCATCGATAGGCGGCGATAAAGGGGGGAGACAGGTAGTCCGCAATCGGCATCGCCAGTCGCGCCTGTATCAGCACGGTGCCAAAGCCCTGCGCCTTGAAGTCTGCAAGCTGCTCCCGGGTGGTCGCCTCGTCGGGCGCCGAATGCCAGAACCAATAGGCCGACGGCATGAACGCGTGAGGAGGCTTGCGGAAAATATCCTCCCCCGACCGCTCCAAGTGCGACTGCTGCTGCACAACGAACCCCTTCAATGCGATGCCGCGTTAACACGCTGCAGGGCCGCTGCAAAGTCGTCCCACGCAGGCTTGTCCGGCGCAAAGCGCGCACGGACATAGGCAGCGAGGTCTTCCAGTTGCCGATGGTCAAGTGTCTGCCTGAACGACGGCATCGACATGACCTCCGGAGCCTCGCGACCCGTCGTCTGCGCCAGAATGGCGGGAGCCTCGACGCCGTTCAGCAGGGCCTGCAGAAGATTGTCCGGCGTGTTGGCATGGAGATTGGAGTTCAGGGCCAGTGACGACAGGATCTTGTCGTCTCCGTGGCAGGAAGCGCAGGCGCCATTGAAGAGGCGCTCGCCGCGCGGCGAGATCCGCGCCGCCTCAGCCCTGGCGGCGTTGCTGGCGGCGATGGCCGCCTCGCGCTGAGCATCGGCCTTGTCAGGGGCGGCGTCCGCGTTGAGGCTGGCAAGGTAGTTGGCCATTGCGCGTATGTCGCTGTCGGGAAGCGGCTGCATCGCCTTGACGACATCGGCCATCGGCCCTGCAGCACTACCGTGTTGGTTCGAATGCCCCTTGCGCAGATAGTCGAAGAAGGCGTCCTCGGTCCAACCGACAGGCCCCTTGGCGACGGCGTTCAGCGCCGGTGCTTCCCAGCCATCGGCGAAGCCGCCGGAAAGATGCGCTGCGCCGCCTTTTTCCGCACCGAGGGCATTCCGCTCAGTATGGCAGGCCGAGCAATGGCCCAGCGTCTCCACCAGATAGGCGCCGCGGTTCCATTGGCTGTCGCGGCTCGCATCGTACTTGAACGGCTCGGCCTTGTGGAACATGGCGTTCCATCCGGCCATCATTGGCCGGAAACTGTAGGGGAACCTCAAGCGGGTTTCCGGCGCAGGCTTGGCGACCGGCTGCTGGGTTGTCAGATACGCATAGAGCGCCTGCAGGTCGGCGTCGTCTGCGCCTGCGAAGGACGTATAGGGATGGGCGGGGTAGAGGTGGCGCCCGTCGCGGCTGACACCCTCGCGCATCGCACGTTCGAAGGCGGTGTATGACCAGCCGCCAATGCCGTTTTCCACATCGGGGGTTATATTGGTGGCATATACGGCGCCGAAGGGCGTGTCGAAACGACGCCCTCCGGCAAACGGGGTTCCGTCGTTCCCGACATGACAGACGTTGCAGGCGCCGGCCGCCGATGCAAGGCGGCCCCGCTCGATCGTTGCCGCACTGTAGACGTCGCTGCCCGGACGCTCGATGCTCGGAATGGCCGGACGCCAGGGCGAGGCCATCGTCAAAAGCCCCGACAATGCCGCAACGCTGCCGGCCACCGAAAGGCCTAGGTTGCGCCACCACCGCTTCCTGGAAGCCGTTTGCGGGCGCATCGGCTCGTCACCGTTCAGCCCTGCGAGAATCTTCTCCGGCGTGAAGGGCAACTCTCGAAATCGGATGCCGGTCGCGTCGTATACGGCATTCGCGATCGCAGCCGCACTGGGGACCGATGCGGATTCGCCCACGCCGAGCGGCGGCTCGTCCTGCCTCGGGATCATCAGCACGTCGATATCCGGCACCTCCGGGAACGTGATCAGCGGATAGCCACCCCATTCCTTCGAGGTCACGGCGGTCGAGGAGAAATCGACCTTTTCCTTCAGCACGCGGCTTGTCGACTGGATGATGTTGCCGTGGATCTGGTGCCGGACACCGTCGGGGTTGATCATCAGGCCGGAATCCTGGCCACAGATCACTTTGGTCACCGCGACCTCGCCGGTCTTTTTGTTGACCGCGACGTCGGCGACCCAGGCCGCCCAGGCCGCCGCGGTGCCCGGGAACTTGCCGTGCACATAGACCGCATAGGCGAAACCGCGCCCGTAAAGCAGGTCGCCCTCGCCGCCCAATGTGCCGTGCGTGGTATGCGGAACCCACTTCGACCGTTCGGCGACGGCGCGCACGAGATCGACCGCGCGCGGATCGTGGAGATAGCGCAACCGGTATTCGATGGGGTCGACGCCGGCTGCGGCTGCAAGCTCATCGACGTAACATTCGTGCGCGAAGGTGTTCGGCATCGCAGAGACGCCGCGAAACCACGAGGCGCGCGCGATCGGCGGCATGTCGTGGACGGTCACCCTCAGATTGCCATAGGCGTAGGGCGGGATTGCAGTCCGGTCGCCCATCTGCACGACGTCCGCCACAGGCGGCACCTTTCCCGTCAGAATGAGCGGCAGCGTCGGCGAAAGGTTTGAAGGATAGCGCGTCTGGAAATCGTAGGCCGCCGGGCCGCCCTCCAGATCGAGACCTCCGCGAACGTCCATCACCTGGGCCGCACCTTTCGGCTCCCAGGCATGTTCCTGCTCGCGGGTCAGCTGCACGCGCACCGGCGCGCCGACGGCGCGCGAAAGAAGCGCGGCATCGGCTGTCACGTCGTCTGCGCAATTGCGGCCATAGCAGCCGGCCGCCTCCAGCCTTTCCACCACGATGAAATCTTCGGGGATATCGAGCAGAAGGGCCAGATCGCGGCGCATGGGAAACGGGTTCTGCGTGCCGGACCACACCGTGAGCCGGCCGTCGCTATAGTCCGCAACCGCGCAGGACGGGCCGATGGAGGCATGCATCTGGTAGGGCCAGACATAGGTGCGGTCCATCGGCTGCGGGCTGGCCGCCAGCGCGAGATCGACATTGCCCCTGTCGGCAAGCTTGCGCGGCGTCGCCGGATTGGCGCGAAGGGCGTTCTCGGGCGAATTGAGGTCCGGCTGATGGGGAGCAGGGCGCCAATCGACCTTCAGGCTCCGCGCTGCCTCGGCAGCATTCTCCTCGCGCGTGGCCACCACGCCGACGAAGTCCCCGATCGCCACGACTGCGACGAGGCCGTCGATATGAGCGACAGATGCCTCGTCCACTGCAATCAGGCTGTTTCCGACGTGGTCGCCGTGATCGAAGCCGGCATAAGGCGGGCGAACAACGCGGCCATGCAGCATGCCCGGCACGCGAACATCGTGCACATAGGTCCATTTTCCGGTCGCCTTGGCGGGGATATCGACACGCGGCCGCGACGCGCCGACCAGCCGATAGGACGAGACAGGCTTGACCGGAGCTTCCGGGTCGATTTCCAGCCTTATGTCCTCGCCGGCGATCAGGTCGCCGATCGGAATGTTCCAGTTCTCGCCCTCGCTCCCCCGGATCATCCCCTCGTCGAGGATGATCCTGTCCCTTGGCGCGTCGAGGTGCGCCGCTGCCTTGTCGAGGAGATAGGCTCTGGCCGTGGCGCTAGCCTGCCGCAGCGGGATCGCAGTGACCTGAATGGTTTCGCTCGCGATCGTGGCCCCCTGGTCGGGGCCGGTCCGGGTATCGCCGAGGATCATCTCGACATGGTTGAACGGAACATCCAGCTCTTCGGCCACGATCTGGGCCAGCGAAGTCCGTATCCCGGTGCCCAGGTCGACGTGACCGTTGAAGGCACGGACGACACCGGCCTGATCGATCGAAAGATAGATGCGGCCATCGGCGCCGGCAGCGTACACGCAAAGCTGCCCGGAAGCCTGCGCCGTAGCGGATCCGTGCTGTTCTTCATCCCGGATCATGCCTGCTTCTCCGCTTCCGACGTCTGTACGACTGGACGCTCGGACTGCGCATAGCGCACCGCCCGCCGCGCCGCTTCCAATATTTCCATATGTGTTCCGCAGCGGCAGAGGTGATGCCGCAAAGCTTCGCGAATATCGGCCTCGTCGGCGTTCACCTTTGCCGCGACAAGGGCCGCAGTGGCCATGATCATTCCGTTCAGGCAATAGCCGCATTGCGCGGCCGCTTCCTCAATGAAGGCACGCTGCACGGGATGGAGTTCCTCGCCCGTGGCCAACCCTTCCAACGTGACGACCTGGCGATCTCCGATCGCGGAGAGCGGTATGGTGCAGGAGCGCACTGCACGCCCATCGACCAGAACCGCGCAGGCCCCGCACTCGCCGAGCCCGCACCCGTATTTCGGCCCGTTCAGGGCCAGATCGTTCCGCAGGATGTAAAGAAGAGGCGTCTTTGGATCGGCCTCGATGCTGCAGGCCTCGCCGTTGACGTTGATTTGCATCGGTATTGCGACCACCGGATCATCCCCGATCGCAACAGCAGGGTACCCGGCAGCCCGACTGCGCGAGCTCTACCCGGCGCGAGATGGCAATAATGGCCATAATCACTCCCATTCCCGCGACGGACGACGGCCGTCGACGTCAGATTTCTATTTGCACTCCGATGCGACGCGCGATCTTCCGCCACGCGTTCTTCGGGTGCGCCCCTTATATTTATAAAAAGCGTATACGCTATAACTTGAGGAATGGCAATGACAAATAAGGATGACAAAACAACAGAAACAAGCGCATCAAGTTGAAACATATGCACGATCTGTCGCCCCTTCCGCCATTTTGCTATTGTCATTTAAAGCGTACACGCTTATTATCGCGCCAATAGCAAAAGCCAAAAAGGCGGCATTCGGTTCGTCGCCGCGAGGGGTCATCATGACGGAAAGAAAAGAGAAAATCGCAATTATCGGGGCCGGTCTCGGCGGCGCTGTCGCTGGCGCGCTCCTTCAGCATTCCGGGTTCGATGTCGATGTCTATGAGCAGGCGCCCAGCTTTGCGCGACTCGGAGCGGGCATTCACATGGGTCCGAACGTGCTGAAGATTTTCGAGCGGTTCGGCGTAGACAAGCAGGTTGTCGCCATCAGCAGCACACCGAGCCACTGGTTCAGCCGCGACGGCCTAACCGGGGACTACCTGTCCCGCATTCCCCTCGATGGCTATGGCGCGACCTACTGCACGGTCCACCGAGGCGACCTGCAGGCGCTGCAATGCGATCAGTTGAAGCCGGGCACGCTGCACTTCGGCAAGAAGCTCGTCCGACTCGACGACAACGGCACCGACGTCATGCTCGAATTCGAGGACGGAACGTCGGTGCGCGCGGACATCGTCATCGGTGCCGACGGCATCAATTCCAAGGTGCGCGAAGCTTTGCTGGGCTTCGAGAAGCCGAACTATAGCGGCTGGGTCGGCCATCGCGCCCTCATCTCCGCCGAGAAGCTGAAGAAATTCGACCTGGAGTTCGAGGACTGCGTGAAATGGTGGGGTCCGGACCGTCACATGATGGTCTACTACACCACCCACCGGCGTGACGAATACTATTACGTCACCGGCGTTCCGCATCCCGCCTGGGAGTTCGACTCGGCGTTCGTCGAAAGCAGCCGCGAGGAAATGGCGTCCGAGTTCGAGGGCTACCATCCCATCATTCAGGCGCTCATCGAATCCACCGGCGAGGTGACGAAGTGGCCGCTCTTCAATCGCAATCCGCTGCCGCTCTGGAGCCGCGGCCGCCTGGTCATGCTGGGCGACGCCTGTCATCCGATGAAGCCGCATATGGCGCAAGGCGCTGCCATGGCGATCGAAGATGCCGCCATGCTGACGCGCTGCCTGGAGGAGACCGGAGTCAGCGGCTACGACACCGCCTTCAAGCTCTACGAGGTCAACCGCCGCGACCGCGCCACGCGCGTGCAGACGGTGTCCAACGCCAATACGTTCCTGCTGCACCAGGAGGACCCGTCCTGGGTCTACGGCTATGACGTCTATGCGCAGCCGCTGAAGAGCGAGAGCGCAGCATGAGTGGCCAGTTCCTGTACGGCGCGAATATCTTCGCCAACGGCATCCGCCAGCACTATCTTCGCTATGGCGGCAAGGGGACGCCGGTCGTGCTTGTTCCGGGCATCACGAGCCCGGCCATCACCTGGGGGTTCGTCGCCGAACGGCTGGCGGCAAACCACGATGTCTATGTCCTGGATGTTCGCGGCCGGGGACTGTCATCGACCGGGCCCGATCTCGACTACGGCCTGGATTCGATGGCCTCCGACGTTGTCCACTTTGCCGAGGCGCTGAAGCTCGACGCTCCTGCGCTGCTCGGACACTCGATGGGCGCCCGCATCGCCATCCGCGCGTCGAACATGAGGCCTGCGGCGTTTTCTCGTCTCGTGCTCGTCGATCCCCCGGTATCCGGTCCCGGACGGCGCCCCTATCCGAGCAAGCTGCCGTGGTACGTCGATTCCATCCGGCTTTCCCTGAGAGGCATCGACGCCGAAGGCATGAAGGCATTCTGCCCGACCTGGACGGACGAGCAACTGAAGCTGCGCGCCGAGTGGCTGCATACCTGCTACGAGCCGGCGATCGTCACCGCGTTCGAGGACTTCCACAAGGACGACATCTTCCCCGACCTGCCGAAGCTTTCGGTTCCTGCGATGCTGATGGTGGCGGGACGCGGCGGCGTGATCGAGCAGGCGGACATTGACGAGGTGCTTGGGCTCAATCCCGCAATCGAGATCGCCCGGGTCGAGAAGGCCGGGCACATGATCCCCTGGGATGATTTCGAAGGCTTCTTCGCCGCACTCGGTGACTTTCTCTCCCGCTGATGATGACGGCTGCGGTGTTCTTTGGACGCCGCTTCGTTCGAATGCAAGCCTGACACCAGAGGACAAATTCCGTGCAGAACATCTATAGAATCGGCCAGATCGTTCCCAGTTCCAACACCACGATGGAAACCGAAATCCCGGCGATGCTGACGGCGCGTCAGTCCATCCGCCCGGAGCGCTTCACCTTTCATTCGAGCCGCATGCGCATGAAGAAGGTCGTGAAGGAAGAGCTGGCGGCGATGGACGCCGAGTCCGACCGCTGCGCCGTCGAACTCTCCGATGCCCGCGTCGACGTGCTGGGCTATGCCTGCCTGGTCGCCATCATGGCAATGGGCCTCGGCTATCATCGCCAGTCCGAGGCGCGGCTGAGGGGACGCACGCAGGAGAACGACACGAACATTCCGGTCGTCACCAGCGCCGGCGCTCTGGTCGAAGGGCTGAAGGTGATGAACGCCAAGAAGATCGCGGTCGTCGCGCCCTACATGAAGCCGCTGACCGAACTCGTCGTGAACTACATTCGCGAGGAAGGCTTCGAGGTCATGGATTGGCGGGCCCTGGAAATCCCGGACAATCTCGACGTCGCCCGCCACGATCCGGAGAACCTGCCGGCAATCGTCCAGACGCTCGACCTCTCCGAGGTGGACGTCATCGTGCTATCGGCATGCGTGCAGATGCCTTCGCTGCCGGTGATCTCCAAGGTCGAGGCGATGACGGGCAAGCCGGTCGTGACCGCAGCAGTCGCGACGACATACTGCATGCTGAAGGCGCTTGGCCTCGAGGCGGTCGTGCCGGGTGCCGGCGCGTTGCTCTCCGGCGCATACTGAGGAGCCCGCCATGCAAAGCGCCGAAGCCAACTACAAGGGTGTCTGGGGAAACCGCATCGGCTTCGGCCAGCGCCCGGCACTTCTCGTCATCGATTTCCTCAAGGGCTACACGATCAAGTGTTCCCCGCTTTATGCGCCGGGCGTGGTCGACGCAGTCGCCCGCACGCCTCACCTGATCGAGGCGGCCCGCCGCACCGGCATACCGGTGATTCATACGCGGATACTCTACCTGGCGGAAAATTGCGCCGACGGCGGCATCTGGGTCCAGAAGGCGCCCGTGATGAAGGCCATGGTCGAGGGCAACGAACTGGCCGAGTTCTGCGACGAGGTGGCGCCGGCCGCCGGCGAACTGGTGATCGTGAAGCAGTACGCCAGCGCATTCTTCGGCACCAGCCTCGCTCCGCATCTTCACGCGCAGGGTATCGACACGGTGGTGCTCGCCGGTTGCTCCACGAGCGGCTGCATCCGGGCGAGCGCCGTGGACGCCGTCCAGTATGGTTTCCGCACGATCGTCGTCGGCGACTGCGTCGGCGACCGTCATCCCGATCCGCACAACGCCAATCTCTTCGACATCGACAGCAAATACGGCGACGTCGTCTCCCGCGAGGATGCGATCGCAGCCTTCGGCGGCGCGCGCTGTCCGTAGCCTTCGACACAGCGTTACGAACGAAAACAAGAACAGCCAACCAGAGGACCGACAAAGATGGACAGAAGTGTATTCACGGAACTGTGCCTTGAGCAATTGAAGCAGAGCGGCGTTCATGAAGGTGAAAAGGTCGTCGTGCTCTCGCAGGGAGACGAGCGGCTCGACTACGCCGATGCGTTCTTGGCAGCCGGCCAGCGCCTGGGCGCGCGGATGTATCATTTGCGGCTGCCTGCTCCGCTTCCCGGCGACGGAAGCTGGGCCGTCGGCCAGACCGGGCTTGCCGGAAACCCCGAAGCTGTCGAGGCCCTGAAGAAGGCGGACATGGTGGTCGACCTGATCTTCCTGCTGTTCAGCCCTGAACAGATGGCTATCCAGGCCGCCGGTGCGCGTGTCCTGACGGCGGTCGAACCGGCGCCGCTGCTCGGCCGGCTCATGCCGACGAAGCAGCTTCGCGAACGCGTCGAAGTCGGCGTGGAATACATGAAGAAGGCCAAGACCCTTCGGATCACCAGCAAGGCGGGGACCGACGTTCTCTACAAGATGGGCGTCTATCCGACGGTCGGCGAATACGGTTGCACGGACGAGGCGGGTCGCTGGGACCATTGGCCGGCGGCCTTCGTCTTCTCGGGTGCTGCAGACGACGGCGTCGACGGCCAGATCGTCCTGGCCCCGGGCGATGTGCTTCTGCCGCTCAACATCTATGTGCGCGAACCGGTCATCTACACGATCGAGAAGGGCTTCATCCAGGACATCCGCGGAGGCCTCGAGGCCGACCTCATCAAATCCTACATGAAGACCTTCAACGATCCGCGCGGCATGGGCATGTCGCATGTGGGCTGGGGGCTGGACCACCGCGCCAACTGGCATGGGCTTTGTGACTTCGGCGGCGGCATGGGCATGGAACTGCGCTCCTTCTACGGAAACGTCATGTTCTCCACCGGCCCGAACAACGAGCTGGGCGGCCCGAACGACACCGCATGCCATCTGGACATTCCGATGCGCGGTTGCAGCCTCTTCCTCGATGACGAGCCGATGGTGCTCGACGGCGACATCGCCGTGAAGGAAATGCAGCACAACTTCGGCTGACCCGAGTTCAGCCGATCAATTCCCTGGCCGCCCGACGATGGCGGCCAGCAACGTGACGATAGATCACGGGACGCGCACAGCGAGGCGCGACAAGACAATCTGGCATCAATCGACATGAGGGGTCTCCATGCAAACACCAGTTTCAGTAGAACAAGCAATCCAAACCGCCGGCGTCGGCACGTTCCAGCGTCGCCTGTTTATCATCTTCGGTCTCGTCTGGGCCGCGGACGCCATGCAGGTCCTGGCGATCGGCTTCACTGCGCCATCGATTGCCGCAAGTTTTGGCATTACCGTTCCGCAAGCCTTGCAGACCGGCACGATGTTCTTTCTTGGAATGCTCATCGGCGCCTTCGTATTCGGTCGCCTCGCCGATCGTATCGGTCGCCGTCCGGTTCTCTTTGCCGCCATTATCCTGGATGCCGTGTTTGGCGTCGCCTCGGCCTTCGCACCCGACCTGCAGTGGCTCTATGTTGCACGCTTCCTGACGGGTGTTGGCGTTGGCGGCACACTGCCCGTCGACTATGCCATGATGGCCGAATTCCTGCCCTCCGATCGTCGCGGGCGCTGGCTCGTTCTGCTTGAGGGCTTCTGGGCCGTCGGCACCGTAGCACTCGCCTTTTTGGCGCTTGCTGCAGGCAGCCAAGGCGGTGAGGCATGGAGAACGATCTTCTTTGTCACCGGACTTCCGGCCCTCATCGGTGTGGTGCTTCGGTTCTATGTGCCGGAATCGCCACTTTACCTCAGCCGAAAAGGAAAGTCGGCGGAGGCCCGTCAGGTCCTCCAGCGGGTTGCGAAGGCAAACGGCAATCCCATAGAAATTCCACCGCTGATGCCGCAGAAGCCCGAAAGCAAATCACTCGCCGCCCTGCTATCGCCGGAACTCCGTCGCCGCAGTGTGTTCTTGATGCTGGCCTGGTTGCTGATTTCGGTTTCCTACTACGGCGTGTTCGTCTATCTGCCGGTCAAGCTCGCCAATGATGGGTTCGGCTTCCTCCGCGGCCAGCTCTTTCTGGTACTCCTGGCAATCGCCCAGTTGCCCGGCTACGCACTGGCTGCCTATGGCGTTGAACGGTGGGGCCGCAAGCCGACCCTGATCGGCTTCCTTCTGCTGAGCGCCGTCGGCACGTTGGCCTACGGGCTGGGGCAGACACTGGAGGTGGTGGTGAGCGCGTCGCTCCTCATGAGTTTTGCGCTGCTTGGAACCTGGGGCGCAATCTATGCCTTCACGCCGGAGGTCTATCCGACGGGGCTGCGCGCCAGCGGCATGGGAACCGCAGGCTCGGTGGCACGCTTCGGCGGACTGCTTGCGCCCTCGATTGTCGCACCAATCATGAGCAGCAGCTTCGGGCTGGCGCTGGGCATCATCTCAGGCCTTTTGCTGCTGGGGGCGCTGAGCGTTTGGCTGATCGATGTTGAGACGAAGAGCCAGGCACTCGAATGAACCGGTGGCTGATCCGCGGTGGTGCCTTGCACCATCGCGGTTACTCGGGCTGAAGACCACGCTGCCAACGCTTGTAAGGTCGCTACGCCTTTTCTAAAGGTCATCGGACCAGGGCGATCTTTATTGCGGCGTTTCGGCGTCTGGATGGCACGATTGCGACTTTGCCGGATCGGCAGACGAAGGCGGTAGGGAAAGACATGAACGAACATGATGGACAGGAGCCCTACCGCGTAACCGAACAGGTGGGGCACCTGTTGCGGAAGGCCTACCAGCGACACCTCGCCATCTTTCAGGACAATGCAACCGATCCCAGCCTGACATCGGTCCAGTTCGTGACGCTCTGCGCCCTGCATGACCTGGGACCGGTTTCCCAAGCCGAACTGGTCAAGGCGACGGCAGTCGATCAGGCAACCATCCGCGGCATCGTCGACCGGCTCAAGGCGCGGGGACTGATCGACATTTCGCGCGATGCCAACGATGGCCGGAAAGTCATCATGTCGCTGCTGCCGGCGGGCGAGGCCGTCCTTGAGGAAATGTACCCGAAAGCGAAGACGATCACTGAAAAGACCATGTGCAGGCTGAACGTCGCCGAACAGGTGGCATTGCTGTACCTCCTGCGAAAGATCGGCGAGGACGATGCGACCGCCGAGCGTGAAGACAACAGCAGCGACACGTGATTTGAACAAGGCAGGCAGACAGACAGAAATGATAACGGTATTCGGCTCGATCAACATGGATCTCGTTGCCATCGCAAGCAAGATGCCGCGCCCCGGCGAAACGGTGGCAGGCCTGCAGTCCTCCGCATCGCCCGGCGGCAAGGGCGCCAATCAGGCACTCGCGGCTCGTCGCGCCGGTGCGGGCGTGCGCATGGCGGGAGCCGTTGGCCATGATCCCTTTGGTGCCGAAGCTCTGGCCCTTCTCAAGGACGCATCCGTCGATCTGTCGCTCGTTCGCGCAGTCGAACAATCCACCGGAACCGCACATGTGGTCGTGGATGCCGGTGGCGAGAATGCGATCGTGGTCGTGCCCGGAGCCAACGGTCAGGTCGAAGAGAGCGACGCGCGTTGTGTGCTCGAAGGGATGAAGGCAGGCGAGACGCTCGTTCTGCAGATGGAAATTCCGCCGCGCGCTGTCGAGGCTGCTCTCGTGGCGGCGCGGGCAAAAGGGGTCGTCTCCATCTTCAATGTTGCGCCGATGACGTCCGATGCCATTCGGCTTTACACCGGCGCCGATATCGTCGTCGCAAACGAGACCGAGTTCGAGGCGCTGGTCGGTGCACCGGTCCACTCCGAAGAACAAAGGCTGGATGCGATGAAGAGGCTTCATGCCCAGTCCGGCCGCACGCTCGTCGTGACGCTTGGCGCCGACGGAGCGGTGGCAATCCATGCGGGGGACGTATACCGCGCCGAGGGCTTGAAGATCACGCCCGTTGATACCGTGGGCGCCGGCGACACTTTTTGCGGATATCTTGCCGCCGCTCTCGACGCCGGCCTCGATTTCGCATCTGCATTGCGCCGCGCAGTCGTGGCCGGCTCCCTTGCATGCACGAAATCTGGAGCGCAGCCAGCGATCCCCTTGATGTCCGAGGTACAGGCCCGGCTCTAATCCCGGGGCGGGGAGGACTGTCCACGCGGACGGCGCCGCGGCAGATTCTCTGTTCCAGCCATGACGGCCCCCGTGAAACCATGAAGGCTGGCCGGTCTTGTTGGCGTTCACCACCTCATTGCGCGCGTTTTCAAAGGCCTGCAGCGCCTGCTGAATATGCGCGGCCAAGACCGCGCCCGTCGTCAGCGACGATCTAGCGCGCAACACCAGCGCCACGCCGAGATCCTCCTCAATTGCCGCGATCGGCCGCGTAGCTGCCTCCGGCCAGCTCCCGGGCCATCCGGGCAAAATTCCGCTTTACCGCGATCAGCAGGACGGCTCGCAGCACCTTGCCGTCGCTCATCCGATTATTCCCTAATCCGCAATTCACTCGCAATTATTATTGCAATTAACCCGAAGGCCAATTCGGACGAATATGCCCTCATCGAAAGACGGCAAACAACGATGCAGAAAGGCAAGACCATGATAACCGAAATCAAGGGCCTCCATCACGTCACCTCCCTGGCTGCGGATGCAGCAAAGAACAATACCTTCTTCACCGACACGCTCGGCCTGCGCCGCGTGAAGAAGACGGTGAACTTCGACGAGCCGAGCGTGTATCACCTCTATTACGGCGATGAGAACGGTTCGGCCGGCACCGTCATGACCTACTTCCCCTTCCCGGACATCATGCGCGGTCGCGCAGGCGTCGGCGAAGTCGGCGAAACGCAGTTCTCCGTCCCGTCCGGATCTCTGCCCTTCTGGAAGGAACGGCTGGTCGCCCAGGGCGTCAAGGGCCTCCAGGAAGACACGACCTTCGGTGCTCGCAGGCTCCGCTTCGACGGGCCGGACGGCGAGGGCCTGGCCCTGATCGAAACGGAGGGCGACCTCCGCAAGCCCTGGACAGGGGCCGGCATTCAGGGCGAAACGGCGATCCGCGGCTTCTCCGGCGCAAGGCTGCGGCTGCACGAGGCAGATGCCACCGCCGAACTGCTGGGCTTCATGGGTTACCAGAAGGCTGAAAGCGAAGGCAACGTGACGCGCTTCATCATCCCGGGCGGCAATGGTGCCGATGCCATCGACCTCGAGGCGCTGTCGCAGACCTCCTATGCACGGCAGGGTGCAGGCTCGGTGCACCACATCGCCTTTGCGGTCGACGATCGCGCAGCCCAGCTCGCGGTCCGCAAGGCGCTGATGGACACGGGATACCAGGTAACGCCGGTGATTGACCGCGACTACTTCTGGGCGATCTACTTCCGGACACCGGGCGGCGTCCTGTTCGAAATCGCCACCAACGAGCCCGGCTTCAACCGGGACGAGGATACGGCCCACCTCGGCGAAGCTTTGAAGCTGCCGACCCGCTACGAGCCCTTCCGCGAAAGGATCGAGGCGCACCTCGCGCCGCTGGCCGCCTGATCCCGCTCCTGCACCTGCCTTCGACGGCTGCCGACGACTTCGGCAGCCGCCTATCCACCCCATTGAAATCCGCCGCAAGTGCGGCATCCTGCTTCAGAGGAGAACCGAAATGTCCAAGCTCGAAGTCCTGACCCCCGCAAACAGCCAGCTCATCTTCATCGACCAGCAGCCGCAAATGGCATTCGGCGTACAGTCGATCGACCGCCAGGCACTGAAGAACAATGTCGTCGGGCTTGGAAAGGCCGCGAAGATCTTCGACATCCCCACCACCATCACGACGGTCGAGACCGAATCCTTCTCTGGGCACACCTATCCGGAACTGTTGGCCGTCTTCCCGGAGAACGACATTCTCGAGCGCACCTCGATGAATTCCTGGGACGACCAGAATGTGCGCGACGCCCTTGCCCGCAATGCCGCCAACGGCCGCAAGAAGGTGGTCGTGTCCGGCCTTTGGACCGAAGTGTGCAATACCACCTTCGCACTCTCCTGTCTGAACGATACCGACTACGAGATCTACATGGTGGCGGATGCCTCCGGCGGCACCTCTGTCGACGCGCACAAATATGCCATGGACCGCATGGTTCAGGCCGGCGTCATCCCGGTCACCTGGCAGCAGGTCCTGCTCGAATGGCAGCGCGACTGGGCCCACCGTGAAACCTATGACGCGGTCACTTCGCTCGTGAAGGAGCATTCGGGCGCCTACGGCATGGGTATCGACTACGCCTACACCATGGTCCACAAGGCTGCCGAGCGTGTCCCCCACGGAAAGCGGATCGGTCCGAACCCCGCGAAGTAAGCGCAACAGCCATTACACGACATCAGCGACCGGCAGGATGATATCCTGCCGGTCGTAGGCGTTTGGCATTTCCTCCGGCGGAAAATGACCTGAAGGCAATCGCCATAACGACGCGCGTCCGTCATGGCAATGACGACCAGACCGCGCCCTTGGCGATTCGGCGCTTGAAGCCATGAAGCTTCAGCAAGACGGGACGCGAAAGATCGATCCAGGGCTGCCGACACCCTGAATGGCGACATCCTCACCTTCATCAATCGGTAACGCCCTTATTGAGCAACGCAGGGACCGCATAGCTGCATTGCACAAAAAATGTTTTCCATCTGGTCAAAAAACGATCATAGTGCCCGCAGCTGATGCACATGGCGGTTTTCCTCCCAGTGCCGCCGCAGCAGCTGTTCCCCTCTGGAGGTTCTTGACCTTCACACTTTATGGGCCTCGGTTTTCCGATGGCCCATTTTTTTTGCAGGTGTTGCGGCGCGAGTTCGGCCTGTTCTATCCTTTCATCGCCCACGATTTGCCGGTCGTACGGGACTTCGCCAATTGCGTCATCGTCATGAAGGCGGGCGAGATTGTCGAGGATGCACCGTGCGCCAGATCTTCGAGGCACCCGGAAAGTCCGATACCCGCGCGGTCCGCACCGCCAGCCTCGATCCGGATCCCGAGATCCGGGCCGCCCGGCGCGCCACACGCAACTCTGAAGAAGGATTCCTTCCCGCATGAAGCCTGACGTACTGGTCGCCTATCCCCTTCGTCCCAGCCAGATGGCGATGCTGGAGGAAGCCTACACCGTTCATCGCCTCGATCTTCTGACCGGCGATGCGCGGGACGCCCTGCTGGCCGAGGTCGGCCCCAAATGCACCGCCATGGTGGTGAACGGGCACGTGACGATCGAGGACGCCTTTCTTGCGAATCTGCCGGCGCTGAAGCTAGCGGCCTGCTCTTCCGCCGGTTACGACCAGATCGACATGGGGGCCATGACGCGGCGCGGCATCACCCTGACCAATACGTCAGATGTGCTCCTCGACGATGTCGCCGACACGGCACTGCTCCTGATGCTCGCGGCGCGGCGGCAACTAGTGGCAGGAGACCGCTATGTCCGATCCGGAGAGTGGGGCCACCTCGGCATGATGCCGCTCACCACCTCAACGGCGGGCAAGAAGGCCGGCATCGTGGGCCTCGGAAAGATCGGGCTTGCAATCGCCAAACGCTGCGAGGCCGTCGGCTTGACGATCGGCTACCACGGCCGGTCGAAAAAGGCAGGGATCGACTATTCCTATTTCGACGATCCCGTGAAGCTGGCCGAATGGGCCGACATCCTGCTCGTGGCAACACCCGGCGGCCCGGAGACCGAGGGGCTCATCTCGGCAGCCGTGCTCGACGCGCTCGGGCCTTCCGGCAGCTTCGTCAATATTTCCCGCGGCACCGTCGTCGACGAGCCGGCATTGATCCGGGCGCTGCAGGAACGGCGGATCGCTTCGGCCGGGCTCGACGTTTATCTGAACGAGCCCAAGCCCGATCCCGCCTTCGCCGCACTCGACAATGTGGTGCTATACCCCCACCACGCCAGCGGCACGGAGGAAACGCGGGATCGGATGGCGCAGCTCGTCATCGACAATCTGGAGGCGTTTTTCGCCGGAAGGCCGCTGCTGACGCCGGTCAACTGACCGCGACGCGTGGCGGGGGTCAGGCGAAGGCCCGACGGCGCCCCCCCCCCCGGACCGGTTCGTCACGCCCGCGGCCGTGAACAATGGCGTCCCAGCGGCCGCCCACCGGTCAAGGGCTCAGTCGCCGGCCACCCCCGCGTCGAAATCGGCGGTATTGCCATGTTCGAGCGCCATCAGCGCGACGGCCGTTATCGTGACGATGATGCGGTTATTGCGCCGCGCCGGCGACGAGCTTGGCAGGACGATCGTCTTCGTCCTGCACGACATCAATTTCACGTCCTGCCATTCGGACTCGATCGTGGCCATGCAGGATGGCCGCGTGTTTTGCAAAGGCACGCCCCGGGAGCTCGTCAGGCCCGACTGGAACCTCCTTCGTGGTGCAGGAGATCGTGGCAAGAGGATCGCCACCTATTTTGAGTGACGGCCGATCTCCGGCCGCCAATGGGGCGCGACGCAGAGCGCCTCAGGCACCCAGCCACCGGGGCGAGCCGAATGCCTCATCGCGAAGATCGCGATCACAGATCGAATGAAGAAGGGGCTGGCCGGAGCGCTCGCGCGCGCCGGCCACAACGTCAGGCGACCTTGAAGCTGACTTCGTCGACACCGTCTACATGCGCCACCATCTCGTCGCCCCTGACGATCGCGCCGACGCCGGCGGGGGTGCCTGCGAAGATGAGATCGCCTGGCTTCAACGTGAAAAGGCGGGAGAGGTAGGCGATCATCTCCGGCACCTTCCAGATCATCTGGTTCAGGTCGCCGTTCTGACGGATCTCGCCGTTCACCTTGAGCCAGATCGCTCCTTCGCTCGGATGACCGACCTTTTCGACCGGGTGAAGAGGGCCGCATGGAGCGGAAGCCTCGAACGCCTTGCCGGTCTCCCACGGACGGCCAAGCTTCTTGGCTTCGCCCTGCAGATCGCGCCGGGTCATGTCCAGGCCGACGGCATAGCCGTAGACGCAGTCGAGCGCCTTATCGAGCGGGATGTTGTCGCCGCCGCTCTTCAAGGCGACGACCAGTTCGACCTCATGATGCACGTCCTTGGTCTCGGACGGGTAGGGGAAGTCGCTGCCGGCCAGCACCAGCGTGTCCGGATTCTTCTGGAAGAAGAAGGGGGGCTCCTTGTTCGGGTCGTGGCCCATCTCGATGGCATGATCGGCGAAGTTGCGGCCGACGCAGTAGATGCGGTGCACCGGGAAGAGCGCCTGGCTGCCGGCGACAGGCAAGGTGGGCACGGGCGCCGGCTTGAAGACGTAAGCGGCATTGATGGAGGTCATGTCGTTCATTATCGCGCTCCTGCGTAATATTCGATGCGTTTTTCGAAGTGTTCCACGGCCGCGGACAGAAGCATGGCTGCCGCGAAGAGGATGATTGTCAGAGCCCAGAACCGCTCCATGTCGAAGCTGCGGGAATAGAGTTCGAAGAGTTCGCCGTAGCCGATGACGGATACGAGGATCTGCCCGATCACCACGCCTTTCACCCCACGGATGAGGCCGATGCGGATGCCGGCAAGGATTTCCGGCAGTGCGGAGAGAAGGATGATCTTGGTGAAGATCGTGAAGCGCGAGGCGCCATAGCAGCGCCCCATTTCGATGAGCGAGGGCGGCACCTGCATGACTCCCGCGCGGGCGTCGAGCACGATGATCCAGACCGCGAAGAGGAAGACGGTGACGAACACCGTCGTCTCGCCGAGGCCGAAGAGGATCATCAGGATCGGAACGAGAGCCGACAGCGGCGCGCTGACGAACATGTTGACCCACAGGCCGAAGATATTGTCGACCACCTTGATCCGCCCCATCGCCACCCCGAGCGGCACGCCGACGGCGATCGCGAGCGCCATGCCGAGGATGAACGAACGCAGCGTGATCAGCGTCGCGGCCTGCCAGGAGCCGGTCTGTACCAGCTCGAACCCGGCAGCGATCACCGATGTCATCGGCGGGATCAGGAAGATGATGTCCATCCTGCCGACGATTTCCCACACCAGCATCCAGAAGATCAGCGAGGTCATCATCGGAATTCTAATGCCGAAGAGTGTCATGGCGCCTTACTCCGCATATTGCCTGAGGCCCTGCCAGATCTCCTCCACCACATCGAGATAGCCCTTGTCGCGGCGGATCACGTCCGGCGCGGCGGAGCGGTCGATAGCGGGTTCGATGATCTGGGAGACGCGGCCGGGGCGCGGCGACAGCAGCACGATCCGGTCGGAGACATACACAGCCTCCTCAATGGAGTGGGTGACGAACAGGAAGGTCTTGCGCTCCTTGTCGACCAGCCGCAGCAGGTCTTCCTGGAACTTGCGCCGGTTCTGCTCGTCGACGGCCGAGAACGGTTCATCCAGAAGCAGCACATCGGCATTCACAGAAAATGCGCGGGCGATGCCGACGCGCTGGCGCATGCCGCCGGAAAGTTCATGCGGATACTTCTCCTCGAAGCCGGACAGGCCGACCTCGGCGATGTAGTGCCGGGCAATGCGGTGCCGCTCGGCCTGCGACACGCCCTTCAACTCAAGGCCGAAGGCGACGTTGCGCAGCACGGTCGCCCACGGCATCAGGGCGAAATCCTGGAACACGAAGGCGCGCTCGGGGCCTGGGCCGGTCACGACCCTGCCGTTGATGCGGATCTGGCCGGAGGTCGCGGGCACGAGGCCGGCGATGATCTTGAGAAGCGTGGTCTTGCCGCAGCCGGAAGGACCGAGCAGGGTGGTCAGCTTGCCCCGCTGGAAATCAAGATTGATGCCGCGGAGGGCCTCGATATCGCCGTAGCGCTTGCAGATGTCGCGTACCTCGACGATGGCGTCCGGCGTGTTGTCTACCGCCCGGATGGGCATGGTGTTGGCCATGTCACTTTCTCCTCTTTTCGGGACGCAGGAAGCGCAGCTCGACATATTGCAGGGCCGCGAGCGTCAGCGTCGACACGGCGATGATGGAGGCCACGGCCGCATACATGTGCGCGTAGTTGGCGACCGACCGGTGATAGGTGATGAGGTCGCCGATGCCGGTGGGGGTGATCAGCAGTTCGGCCAGCATGACGCCGATGAAGCCGGCGGCGATGCCGAGCCGAAGGCCGGCAAACAGCACCGGCGTGGCATCGGGAATGATGATCTTGAAGATCTGCTGCAGGCGCGTGCCCTGGAAAGAGCGGCACATGTCGACCAGGGACGGATTGACGTGGCGTACGGCCTTGTACGAGTTGAGCACGATCACCGGCAGGGCCAGCATGATCACCGCCAGCGTCTTGGCGACGAGGCCGATGCCGTAGACGAAGGTAACGAGCGGCACGAGCGCGGCCATGGGGGCCGCCTGCAGCACGATGAAGACGGGTGCGAGCAGCCATTCCGCCTTGTCGGAAAGCCCCATGACGATGCCGAGCCCGATGCCGAGGACGGCGGAGACGGCAACGCCGAGAAGCAGCGGCTGGAAGGTGATGAGGTAGGCGGGCAGCAGCGTGCCGTCGAGCGCCATCTCGATCAGCGCCGACAGTGTTTCCAGGAATGTCGGAAAGGCGAAGCTGATCGGAACGCGGCCTGCGATCTCCCATGCGGTGAACAGGATTGCGAGCGACACCACGACCCAGAAGGATTTCCGGCGCCGGGCGAATTCGGCGAGCGCTTCGACGATGCTGGAGGAGCCGCTGCCGGCCCCTCCCGTCGCGCTCACCTTGTGGGGCGAAGCGGTCATGTGCATCTACTTGGTTCCGGTTTTGGCAAGAACCGCGTTCAACGCGGTGAGGTCCCAGAAGTCCTCGACCTTCAGTTCCTCCTCCTTGCCCTGGAGCGCGCCCGAGATCGTGTAGAAGTCGAAGTCATCGCGCGCGGCATCCTCGCCGCCGCCGTTCAACGGCAGCGTCGCAGCGGCCTCCGTGAAATAAGGCTCGATGTCGGCAATCATTTCCGGCGTCGCATCGGGCAAGAGCTTGTACTTGTCACGCAGCGCAATTGCCGCCTTCGGGTCCGCCGCGACCTCGCGCCACGTGGTGATGATGCTCTCCACCAGGATCTCGACGTCCTTGCGGTTTTTCTCCAGGTATTCGGTGTTGGCAAAGAGCGCCTCGTCTGTCGCGCTGACCTCGCCCAGCGGCAGGAAGATGAACTTGCCGGGAGCCTCCTTCTCCAGGACGCGCTTGCCGGACGAGTCGACGATCGTCGCCTTGACATTGCCCTGCAGCAGCGCTCCGGTCCGCACCTCGGCGCCCGGCACGTAGGAGATGTTGGAGTAGGCGATGCCGTTCTTGTCGGCCATCAGCTTCATGATGGCCTCCGTCCCGGAACCGCGGGAGTGAACCGCGATCTCCTGGCCGTCCAGGTCCTTCCACTCCTTGTAGCTTTCGGAATTGACGACCGGATAGAACTGGAGCTTCGACAGCTGCAGAAAGATGCGGATCGGCGCCTTCACCTTCTGGAGAAGCGCATAGGGACCGCCGACGCCGATATCGGCCTGGCCGCTGACGACGGCCTGCGCGGCGATGTCCTCGCTTTTCAGGAAGGTCACCTGTACGTCGACGCCCTTCTCCTTGGCACGCTCGATGGCGGCCAGCAGATGCAGGGATTCCACGGTCGCGATGTCGCCGAAGGCAACGCGCATGGGATCGGCTAGCGCCCACCCCGGTATTGCGGCGGAAAGGCAGAAGACGGCCGCAGCCGCCGATGCCCTCATTCGTCTGGCAAGCATGTTCATTCTCTTTCCTCCCAATAATCAGGCTCCTCAACCCAATATTGAACCAATTCTTCATTAATCTGGCATTGTGTCAACCGCCAACCGTTGCTGCGGGGCAGCATCGCGACATTCCCGCATCGCGGCATATGGATCATACTATTGATATATCTTACTTATTTCCTCATTGCGGTCGACAAAGCCGTTTGCGTTGACAGCGCTCGGAATGTTCAATATAAGCAAAACCAATATGAAATTGGTTTGAAAAAATGATCGAAGCCAGCGATGCAACGGTTCTGACGCGATTGCGCGATTTCCTCTCGACTGCAGAGCTTGCGGACGGGGGGCGGCTACCGCCGGAGCGCGAGCTGGCGCAGTCGCTGGATGTGGGAAGGGCAGCCCTGCGCAAGGCGCTGGCGACGCTGCAGGCCGAAGGGACGGTCTGGCGTCATGTCGGCAAGGGCACTTTCACGGGGGAGCGCCCGATCGACACGGTGGCCGACATCAATGCAATGGTGCAGCGGACCAATCCCCTCGAGGTCATGGCCGCTCGCATCGCGTTCGAACCCGAGGTCGCCCGCTATGCCGCGCTGCATGCGACGGCAAGCCAGGTCGCCGAGATGCGCAGCTGCGTGCTGAAGGCACAGCAGGCTCCCACCTGGCGACAATACGAGCAGTGGGACAACAGGCTGCACCGGACGATCGGCGAGGCTTCGCAGAATTCGCTGCTGCTTGGCCTGCTCGACACGCTGAATGCGGTCCGCCGCGCTGTCAATTGGGGTCGGCTGCGTGACACGCCGGTGCGTCCGCCGGCCGACCACCACAGCTTCGAGGAACATGCCCGCATCGTGGAGGCGATCGCCGACCGTGACGGCGCTGGAGCCGTGGACGCCATGCGCCGGCATCTCCGCAGCGTCGAAACCCATATGCGCAATCGCATCTGACGATCGCGAAACCACAAATTTATTCATCAGGGAGTGTGGAATGAAGAGAATCAACGTCGCAAATCCGGTCGTCGAGCTCGACGGCGACGAGATGACCCGCATCATCTGGCAGTTCATCAAGGAAAAGCTGATCCACCCCTACCTCGACATCGACCTGAAGTACTACGACCTCAGCGTCGAGA
>JAEYDD010000003.1 GCA_023404095.1 Pseudomonadota bacterium
AATTCGAGGGAAAATACTACTTTTGTCACCGCATCCAACAAAGGATACATCGGACTTGTAGCTCAGTTGGTTAGAGCAACAGACTCATAATCTGGAGGTCCCTGGTTCAAGCCCAGGCTGGTCCACTTTAGAAATCAGCGACTTACGTTTGTGCGTAAATCGCTGATTTTCGTTTTGCGAAAACAATGCGAAAACAAAAGGTTTGAGTTTCACATTATTACAAATAGAATATTAGTTAATCTCTGTGATATTTTATTTGTTATTGGGTAGAATTTGATGTTATTCAAGTCCAAGTCGCTTTTCTAATTCTTGAATGTGATCATTCACTCTGCGTTTTCGTGTATCTTCCGAAACAAATTTATCACAATATACTTTTATGTTGCCACAAACAGAAAAGCAAACAGATGAAATGAAGAGTGTTATTGGTTTTACCAATTCTTGCTTTTCTTCATAAACAGCTCTTTTCGTTGCGTGTGACAATTCTCCGCGATAACAATACATTATGTCAATAAGAGAATCAAAATTCAGTTCTTTGTGTTTATCGGTGCATTCCTGTTTAATCTCTAAATACAAATCATAGTTCCGCTCTTTAATCATGCTTATTGTCGATAATACAGCATATTTAAGCATGTTAGATTTCTTAAAATTCTGTTTTTGCTCTCCAGAAAATTTACCCTTTGCAAAACAATATTCTAAAATCATGTAAAAATGAATATAAGCAGAAATATAATCTAGTTTGTCTAGATAGCTATTAGCTTCTCGAAAGAAATTATATGGAACTTTGGCTTCTGGTATAAATGTCTTATCAAGCATTAGTTTAGAGAAATTGTCACTAGTAATTAATACCTTTTTCTGTTTGTTTAATGATTTTCTCATAGAAAACAATAACTCGTTTTTAGCCTTGTCTGTCCATGATAAGTCTAAGTATTCATTATAATAGACTTTCATTATGCCATGTTGAAATCCACCATAAACTTCTATATTACGAAATATATCAAGCACCCTACTGTCAAGGTATTTGTCCACATTCATGGTAAATGATTTGTTTTCTCCATTTTTAGACAATTCGACTAAATCTGAATGCTCAATACTAATCTCTTTGGAAACAGATAACATGTACATTCCGCCCTCAAGATATAAACTAATTTTATGTAAACAATATAATATCTGTACTGGCTCTTTCAGTGCAAAGTTTCCATCAATAATTGTTTTGGCAGTAAATATAATATTCATATAGCCTATCTGATTTAAATATTCGAGTGTAAAGTTAATAAATTTATTTCCAAACAATAACGAAAATGAAAAATAATCATTATTTTTGCAATCAAAAGATGCAATAATGGAAGACGTAAACAGAATTAAACTCGTTTTAGTAGAGAAAAAACGTACCAGCAAATGGCTTTCAGAACAAATGGGGGTTAATCCATCAACTGTGTCAAAATGGTGTACAAACACATCGCAGCCAGATATAACCAGTTTGCTAAGGATTGCAGATTTGTTGGAAGTAGATATTAAAGAATTGATAGTTCGCGAGTATAAATCATATATATTGTCTCAAAAGGCATGAAGCAGTTTTCTGAAGCGACTCGGGTACAGATGCCTGCAATGGTTCATCTTACCCGAATAGGATATACTTACTTTGGTAAGCTGAGTGAAGATAAGAACGGCACAGTCTATGACGGTGACACGAATATTCTTTTACCTGTTTTTGAGCAACAGTTCAAAAAACTGAACCCTGGTCATGAGGGTGAATGGATGCAAGTGCTGAAAGACATCCGCAAAGAACTGAACGATGATGACCTTGGACGTGGCTTTTACAACCGCCTTAAAGTCGTATCTCCTGTAAAACTGATTGACTTTGACAATATCGAAAACAATACTTTCCATTTTACAGCTGAGTTTACTTGCAAGAATGGTCAGGATGAGTTCCGGCCAGACATCACCCTGTTTGTAAACGGACTGCCGCTTTGCTTCGTAGAAGTAAAGAAACCAAATAATCATGGTGGTATGCTGGCAGAAAGCGCACGGATGAACAAAGAGCGTTTCCCGAATAAGAAGTTCCGTCGCTTCATCAATATAACCCAACTGATGATTTTCAGTAATAATATGGAATACGATGCGTTGGGTGGTATCGTACCCATACAAGGGGCTTTCTATTGTACAGGCGCACGCACTTATTCTCCATTCAATTGCTTTCGTGAGGAAAACCCAAGCGGCCAGAAAATTGCTCCATACCATCATGATTATCCATATAAGGAGATTGACAGGGTAGCGGAAAAGAAAATACTGTCTGATTACAACTGTCAGGTAATCCATACCAGTCCCGAATATCAAACGAACCTCGATTTCAATACGCCCACCAACCGTATATTGACTTCCATGTGTTCGCCAGAACGCTTATTGTACATCATTAGATATGGTATCGCTTACGTCCGCATGGAGCGAGAGGTGGACGGCAAGATTGAATCTACCGACCAAAAGCATATCATGCGTTACCAGCAATTGTTTGCATCATTGGCTATTCGTAAGAAACTTGCCGAGGGAATAAAATCAGGAGTTGTTTGGCATACACAAGGTAGTGGAAAGACAGCTTTGTCTTATTATCTGACCTATATTCTCAATGACTTCTATTCTAAGCAGAACAAGGTCGCCAAATTCTATTTCATTGTTGACCGCCTTGATTTGTTGGAGCAAGCCACACAGGAATTTGAAGCCCGTGGACTGGTGGTTTCAACTGCTAACACAAGGGCGGAACTGATGGAGCAGTTCCGCAGCAACCAAGCACAACAAGGAACAAGCGGCCAAGCTGAGATTACAGTCGTGAATATACAACGCTTTGCAGAGGATAAGGAAAAAGTACGCATCAATGACTATGCTACAAATCTGCAACGTATCTTCATTCTCGATGAAGCACACCGTGGCTATAAACCCGGTGGATGTTTTCTTGCCAACCTTTTTGATGCGGACACTGATTCGATAAAGATAGCTCTCACGGGTACTCCGCTGTTAAAAGAGGAACGTGCAAGTTGCAAGGTCTTCGGCACTTACCTGCATACCTATTATTATGACAAGTCCATTGCAGACGGTTATACGCTGAAAATCATTCGTGAGGATATAGAAACATCCTACAAAGAGCGACTTTCGGACGTGTACGACAAGCTGGACACATTGGTGCAAAAGAAAGACATCCGCAAATCGGAAATCATAGAGCACCCCAGCTATGTGAACGAGCTGGCTCACTATATCATGCAGGACTTGAAAGAGTTCCGTAAGATACAAGGAGACGATACATTAGGCGGTATGGTCATCTGCGAAACCAGTGAACAAGCAAGACGGCTTTATGATGTATTCCAAGAGGAGTGGCAGAAATACCAACCAAAGCCTATCAAGATTAAGCTCCCTGACGGGACGTTTGTGGTAGGTGAACCCGAAGTGGATTACAAATCAAAGTATAGACCACTGAAAGCCGGAATCATTCTCCACGACACAGACGACAAGGAAACAAGAAAACAGACAGTCAAGGATTTCAAAAAGAATATGACCGTAGATATTCTTATTGTCTTCAACATGCTATTGACTGGTTTTGATGCACCTCGTTTGAAGCGTTTGTATTTCGGTCGTAAGCTGAAAGACCATAATCTACTTCAAGCCATTACCCGTGTAAATCGTCCATATCCGGGAATGCGTTACGGATTTGTCATTGACTTTGCCGACATTAAACGTAACTTCAAAGAAACAAACGAGGCTTATCTGCAAGAGTTGAATCGTTTTAACGATGTGGAAGAGACTGGTGACGGCAATGCCACAGACACTTTCACTCAAGTGATTGAGGACAAGGACGAGATTGTGGCACAAATGAAAAAAGTACGCCAGACCCTCTTCGATTATTCCTACGATAATGCGGAAGAGTTTTCTTCGGAGATTTCCACGGAAGAAGACAAGGCTGTTCTGCTTGACCTAAAACAGGCTTTGGAATCTGCGAAAAATATGGCAAACCTCGTGCGTACTTTCGGCGATGAGGACATGAAGGAACAATTCGCCAAACTTGAAATCACGAAGTTGCCTCAGTTGCTTTCCGAAGTACAAAGGCGTATTGGCATCATCAACCAAAAGGAAGCTTTTAGCATCGGTGATGAAACAAAGACACTAATCAATGAGGCGATGATGGATATAGAGTTCACCTTCTCTAAGATTGGACAGGAAGAAATGCGCCTTATTTCGGGTGGAGCGGAGCTGAAAGAGAAATGGCAACGCACCATTGCCTCGTTTACCCAGAACTTCGACCAAGACGATCCTGAATTTATGTCGCTGCGTGATGCTTTTATGGAACGCTTCAAGGAGCATGGCTTTGTGATTGACAGCATAGCCAAGTTCAACGAAGAGACTCAGGCTTTGGATGAAATCATAACCCGTTTGCAGGACTTGCAAAAACGAAATAATGCTTTGGTAAAGAAATATAAAGGGGATGAGAAGTTTGCCCGAGTACACAAGCGCATCCGTGAGGTCAACAAACAAAGAGAAGAGAAAGGGCAGAAGCCGATGTTCTCATTCCTTGATGATGAGATTGTAGCCATTCTCAATATTATCAAAGAGGATGTGGATGCCAAAGTATATGACCGTAACGATATTTTGAAAAAAGATGCATACTTCGGGCGCACGGTAATGGCTCTTATCAATGGGTGTTTGTATCATTTTCCACAAATAAGGCCGGAAATGGACGATTATAAGTTCATCCAGCAACGAATTTCACAACAATATATCAACCAATACAATGCCACATACGGCATGGCTTAAAAAGAAGGAATTATGTCAGATATAAAAGAAAAAACATTAAAGCTCATTGACGGACTGAAAGCGACATGCCAGTCTTACGGTATGGGCAACGATGGCAACGAATATAAGATAATCACTCAGGTGTTTCTCTATAAATTCTTGAACGACAAGTTTGGCTATGAGTTGAAAAACGCCAAAAGCGATATTGCCAAGAAACTGATAGGGGATGTGAAATGGGAAACGGCATACGAGAACCTTTCGGATGATGAGCGTATGCTTATCCAAAGTGCCATTTCGCCCGATGTTCCTATGCTTGAGCCTTATCACCTGATAGCTAACCTTTGGAACCAGCAAAGTAAAGGGGATTTCGATACAATCTTTGATTCCACGATGACAGACATTGCGGAGCAAAATGCGGATATTTTCTCTACGCAAACAACTGCCAACACAAAGATTCCTTTGTTTGAGGCTTTAACACCGTTTGTGACTGACACGGCACAACGTGCGCCATTCGCTCGTGCTTTGGTGGACAAGCTTGTGAACTTCTCTTTTGAAGAGGCATTTGCTCAAAACTACGATTTCTTCTCCAGTATATTTGAGTACCTGATAAAGGACTACAATACAGCCGGAGGTGGTAAGTACGCGGAATACTATACTCCTCATGCTATTGCCACGATTATGGCCCGTCTTTTGGTGGGTGACAATGCTGACCTTCATAGTATGGAATGTTATGATCCATCAGCAGGAACAGGAACCCTTCTTATGGCACTTAGTCACCAGATTGGTGAAGACCGTTGTACCATCTTCTCGCAAGATATTTCTCAACGAAGCAACAAGATGCTGAAGCTGAATCTGCTGCTTAATGGGCTTGTCTCTTCACTTGACAATGCTATTCAAGGTGATACCCTTGTTAATCCTTATCATAAGAGCGATGGCGGACAGCAACTGCGCCAATTCGACTTTGTTGTCAGCAATCCGCCCTTCAAGATGGATTTCTCAGATACAAGAGAAAAGATAGCTGCCATGCCTGCACGTTTCTGGGCAGGAGTGCCTAATGTGCCTGCTAAGAAAAAAGAATCAATGGCAATCTATACTTGCTTTATCCAGCATGTTATCAACTCGCTGAAAAAGACAGGCAAGGGTGCGATTGTTATCCCAACCGGATTTATCACAGCTAAAAGTGGTATTGAGAACAAGATACTTCATAAAATAGTAGATGATAAGATTGTATATGGCTGTGTTTCCATGCCAAGCAATGTATTTGCCAATACGGGTACGAATGTAAGTGTGTTATTCTTCGACAAGTCGGCAACCACAGATAAGGTAATTCTGATTGATGCCAGCAAATTGGGTGAGGAATACAAGGATGCCAACGGATTGAAGAAAGTACGTCTAAACGATGAGGAGATAGAAAAGATTGTCGGCACATTCCAACGCAAGGAGGCCGTAGATGATTTTTCTGTAGCCGTTACCTACGATGAGATTAAGGAAAAAGGATATTCGCTCTCAGCCGGACAATATTTCGACATCAAGATTGATTATGTAGATATTACCGAGGAGGAATTTAACCAACGTATGGCTAACTATAAGCAAACCCTTTCCGAACAATTTGCAGAAAGCCATCGGTTGGAAGAAGAAATCATGAAACAGTTGAATGCTTTGCAATTCAACGTAAATGTAGGCGACAATGAGTAAAGGATTGACCATCATAGACAAGGACTATACCCAGTGGGTAGAAAATCTTAGTGTGCGTTATCGGCAAAGTCAAATCAAAGCCGCCGTAAGAGTAAACCGAGAATTGCTCAAGTATTATTGGGAACTTGGTCGAGACATAGAAGAAATGCACGTTGAAGAGCGTTGGGGACAGAGTGTCATTAAGAATCTCTCTGTGGATTTACAACTCAAGAATCCGAATTCAACGGGGCTTTCTCGTACTAACATCTATTATGCAAAAAAATTCTATTTGCTTTATTCTCAACACCTAAAGGTTGTCCCACAAACTGTGGGACAATTAGAGGATGAAAATGGGCCACAATCTGCGGAAGACTCTTCTGAAGTTGTCCCACAGCCTGTGGGACAATTGAAAGAGATGCTTTTTTCAATACCTTGGGGACACCATCGTTATTTGATTGACAGATATGGAACTGAACCAGAAAAGGCTTTCTTTTATGTAAAAAAGACAATGAAAGAGGGGTGGAGTCGTGATGTGCTTCTCAACTTTATGGACTCAGGACTATATGAACGAGAGGGCAAGGCCCTGACAAACTTCACACGTACATTGCCAGACGAGGCAAGCGACCTCGCACAAGAACTGACGAAAGACCCTTACAATTTTGCCTTTACAGGAATAACGAAACCCTACAATGAGCAAATTCTCAAAGATGCATTGCTCGCCAACATATCCCAATTCCTGCTGGAACTCGGTACGGGATTTGCATACGTTGGCAAAGAATACCGACTTCAGATAGGACAAAAGGAAAAATTTATTGACTTGCTTTTCTACAACATAAATTTATCATGCTATGTGGTAATTGAGGTTAAGATTGGTGAGTTTGATTTTCAAGACTTGGGTCAGTTAAGTGGTTATGTGGTTGCATGCAATCATATCCTCAAGAAAGAGGGAAGAGATAATCCTACAATCGGTTTACTCATCTGTCGTCAAAAGGATTCATTACTTGCGCAATACGCATTGGAGGGAAGTAATCTTCCTTTAGGAATATCTGAATATGAGTTATCTAAACTCTATCCTAAAAAGGTGGATGGAACAATACCAACGATTGAAGAGATAGAAGCAAAATTGGGCAATAAAGATAAAAGTTGAAAGAAAAATATGATAGATTATGATAAAATAACCGAATATATAACCACTATGGGATTGAATGCGAATGGTGGTTTTCAGTTGTCTGCATTTGCGATAAATGAAATGTTAGACAATCATTACTCTATATCCGAAAAAGACTTGCACGATGGTGTAGAATGGCTAAAAGCTAAGATGAAAAAAGAAGTTGAAGAAAATCCATATTGGACTACAGAGCATAAAGAAGATGTAAAAAATGGACAAGAATACTTTTTGAATTGCTTTGAACATGAAGCCAAATCATATCTAAAAAATCAAAATAGATTATTATGATTTTGACGAAATATAAATTGGGAGAAATCCTTGATGTTACAAGAGGTGCAAGTCTCAGTGGCGAGTATTACGCCACTGAGGGTGAATATATCCGTCTGACTTGTGGCAATTTCGACTATCAGAACAACTGTTTTAAGGAGAACAAGTCCAAGGACAATCTTTATTATGTCGGAGACTTCAAATCTGAGTTTCTAATGGAAGAGGGAGATATTATTACCCCTTTGACAGAACAGGCAATAGGCTTGCTTGGTTCTACTGCCATTATTCCTGAAAGCGGCAAATACATACAAAGTCAAGATGTAGCAAAGATTATCTGCAAGGAAGACTTGTTAGATAAGGATTTCGCATTTTATCTCATATCCTCCGCCCTCGTTAAGCAACAGCTAAGTGCTGCTGCCCAACAGACTAAAATTCGTCACACTTCACCTGATAAAATCAAGGATTGCACAGTGTGGATTCCCGAATTATCTGAGCAAAAACGCATCGGTAAGTTATTGCGCTCCATTGACCGCAAGATAGAACTTAACCGAGCGATAAATCAGAATTTAGAGGCGATGGCAAAACAGCTTTACGATTACTGGTTTGTGCAATTTGACTTTCCGAATGAGGAGGGCAAACCATACAAGTCGAGCGGTGGTGAAATGGTTTGGAATGAAAAGTTGAAACGTAAGATACCAAATGAATGGGACAATTGCAAGCTAAAAGATTTTATCAATCTTTTTGATTCAAAACGCATTCCTTTATCAAGTAAAGATAGAGAGGAAAGAAAAGGCAACTATCCGTACTATGGTGCAACAGGTATTATGGACTATGTAAATGAATATATCTTTGATGGAGATTATATTCTGTTGGCAGAAGATGGTTCAACTTCTGATTCAAAAGGATTCCCTATCGTACAATATATATGGGGTAAGAATTGGGTGAACAATCACGCACATATAATTCTTCCCAAAAACGAACAATATTTAATGTTTACCTATCAAATGCTTAGGAGCATTCCTGCAAAGCAGATAGAAACTGGTTCTATTCAGAAAAAAATCAGTCAAGAAAACCTCTGTGAGTATAATATGGTATTACCTAATTCAATTTTGATTGAGAAATATGAAAGTATCATATCTCCATTATGGGAGAAACGCAAACTATGTATTGAAGAAATCAACGCTTTGATTAAGCAGCGAGACGAACTTCTTCCACTCTTGATGAACGGTCAGGCATCGGTAAATTCTGATTTATCCGACGGTTGAGTTCAATTTTCTTGTCCAATGCAGAGAATATTTCGCCAATTCGCTCTTGATTACGTAATGGAATCATTGGAACTGGAAACGAATTGAGCGCTTCAACGGATAACGCATAGCGTTGTCCGCTTCCAGAAGCATTACAAGCGAAATATTTCTTTGCATAGTCAGTATGCAGAAGGGCGTTTAGGTAACGTCCATCTAAAATATCTTTGTTTGGAGTAATCAGGGCGCAATGGTACCCCAAGATAACATCATCAAAATCATCGGCAATATAAGTGGGAACACCAATGTCATCACGAGTCTCACTATCCTTGGTTAAAGCTACTTGACCTTTCTTTAATTGGAACTTGGAAATCTCATTGGGACGGGCAGTCGCAAACATAAAGCCATCATGCTGAGCTGTGGTTATAGCCCAGTTATAATAGACATCAACAAAGTTGCAAAGCCGGATTTCTTGTTCGCCGTCTTTTGTTTTCTTGTCAACCCCACTAATTTCTACAGTGGCAATATCTCCCAGTTTCTGTTTATCCATTTGCATCCTATTTGGATGCAAAGTTACACATTTTCAAGCAGAATCCAGCATGATTACTTATCCCAAGTATTTCTTATGGGCTAACTTTACATTGTTTTGGTTCACAATGGCATAATGCAAGGTAGTATCTATACGCACATGACCGAGCAGACGTTGCACCTGTTCAATGGGCATACCTTTGTCAATAGCCATTGTTGCAAGTGTACGACGAAACTTATGCGGATGAACCTTAGGCATAGAAAGGGACTTTCCTAATTCCCGGATTCTTACTTCTACACCGCTAATTGTTAGGCGAGTATGAGGTGAGTGGAGGGAAACGAATAAAGCAGGATTGTCATCTGTGCGTTCATCAAGGTATTGCTGCAAATGTAGTTTAGTTCGGGCATTGAAGTAAACAACACGTTCTTTGTTGCCCTTGCCAAATACCACGCACTGGCGTTCATGGAAGTCAATATCTTCACGATTCAACTTAACCAATTCACCCACACGAATGCCCGTGGAAGAAAGAATGTCTATAAGGGCAAGGTCTCGTTTGTTGGTGCAACTATCCCGCAGTTGCTCCAGCTGCTCGTCAGAAAGCACCTCCTTAACAAGCGAATCTGTCTTAACCTTGTGGATACGTCTAACGGGACTTTTGGCAATATAATCTTCATCTTCCAACCATGCAAAGAAGCTGGAGAAGATGCGTCTCATGTTGTCTATGGTCACTTTACTGGATTGGTGCTCTTCCTGATAACCGGATAGATAGGCTCGAATATCTGATGTTGTTATATGACAAATCGCTACTGAAAGCGTAAGTAATAATCGCTCAATAGTATTACGGTAATATGCCAATGTCTTCTCTGAGCACCCCTCTATCTTCTTTGCCGAAATAAACGAGCTTAGAAGATGCTCATTCTCTTGCGCTTGTTGTTTGGAACAATCTTCTTTTTCGACTATTTCTACATTATGTAACTCTGATGCAAGCACAGTTTTAAGCCGTGCCATTTGTCGGCAGTCCAAGTCACGCTGCATCTCCGCAACTATTGCCTGAATGATGTTTTCTTTCATAATTCTATAAAAATGATGTATTATAATATAGAATATAAGCAAGAGAGACCTGATAGCCTCTCTTGTGCATTTTTAATTAGTCTTCGTTCCAATGCCTTTCACATTCAGGACAGCAATTGACGCTAGATTCTGCATAGAACTCATGTCCACAACATTCACAAACGATTCTAAGGAATCTCTTTCGAATAATTCTATACCTCATAATGTAATTATTAAAGGTCATGTGGGAATATGCCCATGTATATATGAATAGTAATTTAGCAGCACAACGGGTTAAAAAGAGTCGATAAATCAGAATTTAGAAGCAATGGCAAAGCAGTTCTACGATTACTGGTTCGTGCAGTTTGACTTCCCGAATGAGGAGGGCAAACCTTATAAATCAAGTGGTGGTAAGATGGTTTGGAATGAGAAACTAAAACGCAACATTCCTGTTGGTTGGCATTGTGGAAACCTCTTTGAAATTGCTGTTTTTACAAATGGTTTGGCTTGTCAGAAATTCAGACCAAAGGATGATGAAGAGTCATTGCCTGTTATTAAGATACGAGAAATGCACGATGGTATTTCCGATGACACAGAAGAGGTAACGTCAAATATACCAGAGTCAGTAAAGGTGTATAATGGTGATGTGCTATTTTCATGGTCGGCATCACTGGAAGTTATGCTTTGGGCTTATGGACTTGGAGGACTTAATCAGCATATCTTTAAGGTTACTTCTGCAAATGATTTCCCGAAGTCATTTTACTATTTTCAACTTTTGGATTATATTGATGTATTTAAGAAAGTGGCAGAAGCAAGGAAAACAACGATGGGACATATTACGCAAGATCATTTACAACAAAGCACAATTGCCATACCTGATAATAAAGATATTGCGGTTAGATTTGAGGAACTGATATCACCAATCTTTGAGCAGGTAGTGAAGTTGCATGAGGAAATATCATATTTAATTAAGCAGCGTGACGAACTTCTACCACTTCTGATGAACGGTCAAGTATCGGTAAATTCTGATTTATTGGCATGCATCTTATCCTATATCTTGATTTCGGTATACAGAAACTTAGGCATAATTTCATTTGCCGGCAATTTGCCGATAAACACAAAAACCACAATAAGTAGACTATAACAGGGGCGGAACACCGTCCCTGTTAGTTGTATGTTACATAATATACAACCAGCCCTAATCCCAACGTATAAACGAGTAAGAATATCACCAAGCCTCTCATCCAAAAATCCGAGAACCAAACGCCTTCATTCCGTCTGAGGATTTTACGCATGTTGGATTCATGTTCAGTAATAAGTTTCGATTGTTCGGCACGGTGATTTGCCAATACCGAAATCCAACTTTCTACAGAATGGTCTATCAGTTGCTTAAGCTTTGCAAGTTGGTCAGGGGTAATTGTTGTTTTGAATTTCGTGTCTCGTTCAGCTTTCACAATGGCATTGCAGATGCCATTGACAATATTATCGCAACTGCCAACTGCCGCTTTGAGCGCACCCTCAATGTGACATTCGGCAGCGATAGCTTTCTCCAAATCCTCATTGAACTTTATCAGCGTTTCTTTTGCCTCTCTGATTTCTACGAGAAGTTTATCAATTTCTTGCTTTTCTGACTCAATTTGTTGGTTCATTTCAACCTTCTCCAGCATGTCATTGACATTTATAGGCGATGTGCCTCTTGATTTTCCTATACCCATGTTCTTGTATTTATAAAAAGTGAATTATCTGTGCAGCCCTTTCCTGCGTTTGCACATGCTGTTTGCCATTCGTGCGCAACGGCGTGCCCATTCAAGTTCATCCTCGTCCTTGTCTTTTCCCCAACCTCCAGTGTCAGAACCGCCACCGCCACTTGAAACAGCTATACTGGTAGCAGCATCCATATATCCTGCAAAGAGTAAAAGAGCCGTGTGTTGTATCTCTTTAATCTTAGCTAACGGATGAGCTTCCTTCAAAGAACAATCTTGCCGGATGATATTGTCAGCGGCTTCGGGTATCTCTACATGGTAGCTGTGATATTCGTCTGTCGCAATATCGTAATGCTTTATAACAGGCAGTAAAATAGGAGTCAAATCTGCTGTCCGTGTTTGTTGAGGAATAGATTTTGTTGGCTCGGATTTCCTTTCCTGCTGATGCAGTTTTGCCCAAGTAGCCTCTATCTTTGATGGAGTCAGATTTCTCCCGATACCCAACACGGATGATTTATAATTTGAGTTACCCCGTTTGATGGAATAACCATAAACTTTTCCCTTATCATTTTCTTGTATGTGTACTTTGTAACCTCGTTTTGTCAGTTCCATTTCATATTGTCGCCAACTGAATTTGTCCATTGTACGAAGTATCTCCATACAACAGTTTGAGATTTCCTGCTTGTGCCGTATACCTATTTCTTCAGACTGCACCCAGCCACGTCTCTCGTTGATGATATTCGCAGCCATGACTGCCCTCTCACCAATCTTATGGCTATCATTTATTTTCCCATTCATATCCACACGGTTGGCATCAATGTGCAGGTGTAGAATGCCACTCTTAGAATCACGATGCAGGGCGGCTATGTACTGCGAACCTTTGAGATTGGTTTGTTTTGAGGAAGCCCGTTTGGTCTTTTGGGAAAGGTCTATGGAATCGAATACCCGGATGAACTCATCTGCCAAACGAGCCCAGTCATCCATTGTCCAGTTTCGGCTCTCTTTTTCGGACGGGGAAATTTCAATTCTTATCACGTTTCTGCCAAGAGGTCTGCCCTTGTTGATTTTCTCGGTAAACATCTTCTGCACGAGCATCATCCGACCGTACATCGCTTCCGGTGAAATATCATCGGGCAACAGGTTGGCTTTGACTATATCCGCTCTGTCTTTATTGACGGAATATCTTATGGCATTTGCACCATGTGGAATGGTACTGGCTTTTGCTATCATAATAGGTAAGGATTTTTATTCTGTTAGGTAATTCTTTATCTGGCCCCAGCGGTTAATAAGCTGTGTAGCTGCTATCATCCATCGCTCTACAAAGCGTGTGTCGCGGAAGTATATGGCTCGTTTGTCCGCTTGGATGGATTTCACGGCTGCCGCAATACGGATAAGGTCGCCCCTTGCATCCGTCAGACTGCATAAGGCTTCTACCTCACGCTCAGACAACCGTTGCCGTGGATGCTGCCCTAAAGCAGTGCGGCGCACATAGTTGCTCATGGATAAACCGCAGGTCTTGGCAAGTTCTTTCGCTTTGGCGTATTCCTGTTCCGTTACTCTGGCTTCAAGTCGCAGGGTACGCTTTATAACTTTCTTGTCGTTTTCTTCGTCAGCTTCATTGTTGATATTCTTTTTCTTCATGTTTTGTTATGTTATGGGTGAGACATCAATCTAAAAAGGGACAGCAGGGTGGGAGCTTGCGACTGCCGGAATACGCCTATGTAGTACGGATGAGTGTAACGAATTTGTGCGACATAGGAACTTCTTGCAAGACCCCGCACAAAATATAGGCTCTACCGCCATATCCAATATGATTATGTCTGACCATCTGCTGAAACATCCTCGTTAGATTCTTCCTCTCTCGCAGGCGGTGGAGAAACCGAAGCAGAAGGGAAAGAAAAAGAGGACGAGAGTAGTTCCCCTTTGTCTGATATAACAGGTAATTTGTCTTCAAAGGAAAAATCAGTGTCAGAAATACAGCCCTCATTCATTACTTCTGATTGACTGTAATCATTAGAATTGGAAACGTTTTCCTCCAGCGGGGGTGTTGGTAAAAGAGGCTTCGCATCATTGGATAGTGCGCCTGTATTCTCTCCTTCCTCTTGTCGGTTTTTGATTCGAACATAGAAAGGATTGTCTATACGATTGCCATTTTCCATCCATGCCGATATACATTTCAGGGTATGAACGCTTGTTCGGTTGTTCTGCGTAGATGCGACAATTCCCAACTGGTTCATCTTGTTAAGTACGCGGGATATGGTCTTTTTGTCATAGCCTAACTTGCAGGACAAATCCACTTCCGAAAGGATGGCTTGCCCCACTTGTAAGGTTGTGGAAAATCCTTTTATGGCATAGTCGGTTTCTTCCAACACAGCCGCTTCAATAAGTCGGTGCAATATCTTCATACGGTCAATGCCGTATTTGCTTCCTGCCAGATACGCAAGTTGCTCTGACGAAAGCACTATACAATAGTTCAAATCTGTTTTCATCGTCTGTATAATTTGAGATGGTTTATAAATGGTGCAGCCAAAAGAGAAAGTCAGCGGTGCATACCGTAACCTCTCTCCGGCACATAATACTCCTTGTCGTATGCGATGTGGTCAAGCACGTCTTGAAGCCTGTCAAGTTGACGGCTGTCTAATATACGGATGGCGGCAATGGTAATGTTCTGTGAAGCGATACGGCGGTGTTCACAATTCCGTTCTGATATACTTCCGTCTCCATCGGCATGGACACTTCGTAGGTAATTGTTCACCGCCTCGGTCTGTTCCTTGCTTGGAAAGGTGGAGGGATAACGGTCTTGAACATACGTAACCATGTGGCTGACCGCATTTGCCAACAACGGGTCACATTCTTGTAGCTGTTTGATAAGTTCTTCTTTCCTCATATTGTTGGTTTATATTGTCCCGTGTCCCAAGCGTTTTTTATAATTTTCTATTTTGCTTACTTCCTGTTTTTATTCTTTTTCGAGGGCAAAAGGGGGACAAGGGGACATTGGTTTTTTCTTTTCCCTTATTTTGAAATTAAAATGGTAATTCCAGTTCACTTGGCAGCGTTGCGCAGGACTCTTCACTTGGAGCGTCCACCCTCACCCATGGGTATTTCGTCCGTCCCGTCTTATCGCAGTAGGCTGGATGCAGCCCCTTGACCTTCTCCTGTTCACTCCGTTTCCAATTGGGAAACATGGACATCAGGCGGTTGAGGTATTGCGAAGTGTATTTGGACGGATTTCGTCTGACTAAATCATTGGGCAGTTCCTCTATAATCTGCCGGGCACAAACCATATTGAGTGAGGTCATTGTGGAATTTGGTTCTGAGTATGCTCCTTTCTGATAAGCCAGTCGTGTCGGAATCATCCAATTTGCATACTGCACGGGAACCTCACGTTCCAGATACATTTCTATGTCCTCCATGATTGGGTCAACAAGAATGTTGGAATGTTGCATCTGCACCTCGTTGGCCTCATTCTCCATGTCCGGTGACAAGTAGAGTTTCATTCCTTGTCGATAATATGCGTATGCCTCTGCCCAAAGTTGAGGAACGGAACACTGCAAATCATCCAACCAATCTGACACATGACCGCTGCCTTTGACAGGGATAATCCACCATCGGCGGTTTCCATTGTCTCCTTGTAGGAAGTTCATTTCATTAGTAGTCGCAGCAAAAACATTATGCCGCATGAACTCCACCACCTTATGCCCATAAGCCGGACGCATATAATCACTGCAACGGCTTAGAAAAGCCTTGGCTGCTTCCGCGTCATTCGCCCGTTTTAAACCATTCAACTCACTGATTTCAATAATCCAACCGTTGGTTATGGTCTCCACTTTCTCCTTGTCACCACTGGCGAAAGAGAATGAATCGTTGAACCATCTCCCACTGATGGCTTTGAAGAAGGTGCTTTTACCAATACCTTGGGGACCGGGCAAGGTCAGTACGTTGTCAAACTTGCAACCTGGATTGAATACTCTTGCTACAGCCGCCACGAACCAAAGTTTTGTCTGTTCCCTAACAAGCGGAGTGTCATCCGCTCCAAGATAATCTATGATGGTTGTGGCTATGCGAGGTTGTCCGTCCCATGTCTCTTGTGCGATGAATCCCTGTACAGGATTGAAACTCCGTTCAGAAGAAGTGGTCTTCAATATCTCAAATACCTTATTCTGCGTCAGACGTATTCTGTATGTCCTTTCCAAATAATCCTGTATCTTTCCTGCCGACTCTTCATCTATCTTGTTTCCGTTGACATTGCGGAACAAAGGGCAGAAACATACATCGTCCTGACAGAAGGTATCGTACCTTATCTGACTAAGATTCTCATCCAGTGTGAAAATAAGCCGGAGATTACTGATGGAACGAGCAGGATTTCCGTAACTGTCTGTTGCCAGATTCTTTTTCCAATCATCTTCCATACACCTATTCTTTGATGCGAATGCCACCTGATTCCTTTGCCAAAGCCAACGCAAGGTCTGCATCCACTACGATTTTTCGTCCTATCTGTGTGATAGCTTTATCTATGATACCGCTTTTCTTAATGCGGTTGGCGGTGGGTACGCTACAACCGAATACACGGGCGATACCCTCTATACCATAGTAGTTGCCTTTGGATGCCACTTGGGGGAATGGCCACTTCTGTACTTTCCACACTTTTAGTGATGAGAAAGCAAAGCTCCTCACCCGTCATCATGGCGATGGGCTTTTGGAGTAGTTGGGTAAAATTGAGTTTTTCTTCCATATCTTTACTTGTTTGATGATTAAATACTTTAAGCCTCGGTTCAACTCTGTGAAACCGATTTCGCAAGCAAAGGTAGTGTATGAAACTCTGTGTGTTGGTCGGTTTATTTATACCTTAATTTTACCGACCGAATTACAACAGATGTTTGCTGTAAAAAACGGATAGCTGGATTTCCCAACTACCCGTTATTGGCAAAATAGTCCGTCCATCGGTCTATTATCCGTTTTGCTTTGGTGTAACTGCTTCCTCTTTGAGGTGAGTTCAACGTAAGTTCTTTGATTTCCCAGTACCGCTTCTGTGGAATGTCGTGCCCGTAATGTCGTTGAGAGAACTGTTCTATGGCACGGTGGAATGTCATGTATCTTGTGGACGCTTTTATCTTGCCAGACTTTACCAATGATTTCAACAGATAGGCAAGACTTATGTCCTCTGTATTCTCTTCAAGAAACAAAAGGATACCCAGCTTGATACGTTCCTTGTCGCCCAAAAGAATATCATCCAATGATTGTATCACCTTTCTATTGCCTCGCCTGCCTTTTACTTTTCGTAAGGCAAACATCACCTCCTTCCAGATTTCTGGGTTACACTTCTCAACGGTGTTTTCCCAATCCGCTTTGGTTTCTGCGCCCATCTCTATACTTCCATTTACAAGCAGGGTAACGCATGACTTTACAAGAAGTATATCGCCATGGTCAACCTCTTCACTGTTCAACAGACGGTTAAGTAATTTGGCCATACGTGAAAGACCGTGGTCAAATACCACGAAATAATACATACAATAAGCCAAATCCTCTTTCTTTTCCATTACACGGTCATACAGGTTAGCCATGAACCCACCAATGAACACCGCATAAGAGAGGAAAATAATTTGAGAGATATAGGTCAGGAACTGATAAACCATTTTTCTTTCCAGTTTGCTCAACAGATAACATCCTTTGCTGTTTCTCATGAACATATCTAATTGCCCAATCAAGTAGGACCTTAACTCCTGCGGCAGACGATTCCATATTTCAATAGGTGTTTCAGAATGAACCATCAGTAGCCCTGACTTTGGAGAAGTGAGCAGTTCTACCGTACCTGTTTTCACATTGATGCCTATCCACAAACGCATGTTGGTGATACATCTGGCGATGGTCTCGGTATATTGGCCAGCCCATTGTTGGTTTGCAATGTCTGACACATCCTTGCCGTTTACAAAATCAGAGAGCCAGTTATACATCATCAGGGCTTCAGGTGGTACGCAATCCCGCATCATCAGATACATGTCCATCATAACTGATATGTTACCTTTAGCCACAGCATCTATGCGCTTACAAAAGTTGGCATACGCTTCCTCATTGGCCGATTTCCACGCACGAATAGCCATATCAGCAGTATCCTTTCTTTTGGAATAGGATTTTATCCTCTCTATGAAGTTTATCATTGTATTACTGATTAAGGTTATCTGAATAGTTTGAGCAATTCTTCTGTGGACATGCTTGCCAGCTTCGCTAACAGAGCATCCCTTTCAGAAGTGTTATCCAAGTTTAGCAGTTTTGAATTGTTTTGCATCTGTATATCGAGAGGATAATGCTCAATGTAGATTTGAGTAATGGCATGATCAGAAGTTGAATGCCCCATGCTTTCAGAGATATAATCCATATCCACTCCGGCATTATGCAGATTAGTAGCAAACGAGTGTCGGCACC